>CAWIWT010000001.1:0-645617 GCA_963839725.1 uncultured Alphaproteobacteria bacterium
TCATCTCCGAGCAGCGCGCGAGCGCCCTTTGGGCAGCATTTGCCTTCATTACCATTCCGCCGTTGGTGATACTCTTATTAGGTCTCGCCACGGCGTGGGTTATTGCTGGTTTCCGTCGCCGCCCGGACGCCCCGGCCTATCTTTGTAGGCATCGAGGTCACACGCGAAACCGCTTGCAGAAGCCGACAAAGGTCCTTTCGATTACCGCAGGTTCGGGCTGAGAGTTTTTGGCCTGAAAGCTCGAGTGTCTAGCGAGCCGTCTCTGGCACGCAGACGAGGGGCCGCAATTCGCTGACGATAACGCCGCCGCGCGGAGTCACTAGGCTGCCGATCCAGTTATTCGAAAAGACGCCGCTCGCGTCGGCCGGAACCAGCCACAGCGTTTCATTGTCGCCGAACTCGACTTTGACCTCGGTTGCCAGCGGACTGCCAGGAACAGAAACCGTGTAGTGTCTCGAGATCTTCAGATACGTGTTGCGCGCGACAACCTCGTTTTTTTCGAACCGTATCGAAATGTCGAATTCCGATGTCTCAGTCGCACAGGTCTTCGATCGCTCGCAGGTGACCAGCGCGGCCGCGTGACAGGCCCACGAATAACCATTCTTCCACATCGGATTGTCGCCGGCCGCAGCTGCAGCGCACCCGAAAAACAGTGCCACACCAAACAAAGCGCCCTGCCCGACCCATTTCGTCATTGTCTCAATCGTCCTGGTTGTAAAAATCATCGCGGCGTGCTGTCGGCACACGGCATCTTCACCCTTTCCCCCGATCGTTCGTTATCGGCTTAGGCCCTCGTTCAAATTAGGTATACCGAATACAAACGTCCTGTCTCGCCAGCGGAAACAGCTCGCGCGCACACCCAAAAGACGCATACGAAACGAGCCCTTGCGGCCGGCCTCGAAATCGCCAATGCCGGCTGATCGCCCGGTCGTCCTGAAGCGGATGCTTTCGCTGCTGCGCAAGCCAACTCGCCAGCTCCAAGCCACTGGCCGTATCATTTCGATCGGTGGCCAAAACTCGTCATAACTAGTCGTCATCACAGATACGGCGCAATAGTTATAACGAATTCGCCAGCGTCAACGCGGACCTGCATCCTGCCAGTTGAGATCAAGCTTTTCGAAGATCCTGGCAAGCGTATTGATAGTAGGGTTTCCCACGCCGTCTTTCCATTTCAAGTAGCTGGACGGTGCAACAGTTAGAAATTCGCACATCGATTGCAGGCCAAGACCTTTGCTCTCACGCGCTTTCTCTATCTGTTCTCCTAGCCAGCACATAAACTCTCGTTGAGGTTCCCCCGCGAAACCTTTTGAAACATTCTCGACATGCACTTCCAACACAACCCCCGTAGAGCTCCGGAGATTACATATAAATAGCGGTTCGCACAGATGTCTAGAGAATTTCGGCTTCGTCGTCCGGCTTAGAAAACAGAACCCAAAGGGGCATTCCTGTCGCCCGGGCAATCCTGGTCACTGACATGATCGTCGGATTCCCGGTTCCGTCGAGGATTTCGTAGTAAACGCTCTCCGCAACGCCAAGGAAGCGCGAGAACTCCACCTTCCCCATGCCGCGAGTCTGACGCTCGCGTTCCAACCGGATAGCCATGTTCCGAACAATGATTTGGCCGTCCTTGTTGTCTTGAGCCTCTTTTTTCGCATGACCATATTACATATACCTAGTAAGATGGATGTGTGGAGCGCCAGTAATGCCTACAAATCGCCGTATCAAATCAGTTGCACCTCTCGTTTTAGGAAGCTTGATGTCCCTGAGTCAAACTAATCTCGCCGTGAGTAGTGAGTTCGGATGCACCGTCCTGTTGTGTGCTGCGTCGCAGAATCCACCATGGCAAGGCGTCCCCACTTGCGTTGCGCCAATGACCGAACTCATCTCGATGATGAAGGCCCCTGGCTTCTCCTGGCCGACATGCCCCGAAGGCGGCATCGGTAAGCCGGGTCATGACGAGTATGAGGGCTGTCCAGAGGGATGGCAAGTTGCCGAAAGCTATACAAGTCGAGATCACGATCGCGGCGTTCCAGACCTCTGTAAAAAGAAGGCCAAGTGCGAGCGGTCGGAAGGATGGCACGAACGTGGCTCAGAGTCCTCCTGCCCGAATTTGTCACTATGCGGCGCCCCCTACGCTCCAAACCCTACTATTTTGATATCCCGAACTCGGCGACGGGCACGACCCTGCGTCACTGGTTTAACCTGAATCACTGAGGCGCGCCCATGCTAAACGTAAATCGACTCGTCCTCGCGGGGAATGTCGGATCAATCGATCCAAAAGAAAAATTTGTAAAATCTCTGTCGCGACGGAAAGACTTTGGCGCGACGAGTTCACCGACGAAACAAAGAAAAAGACCGAATGGAATTCGGTCAGCTTCTTCAATCCGGCTCACGTCAAATACATCAGGGAACAGCTGCAGGTCGGCGATCGCGTCTACATAGAAGCGCGCGTCGAATCGACCAGCTATGACCGTGACGGCCAGACAGTTTATGTCACCAACATCAACGCCGATCATTTCCAGAATGTCGACCACAAGAAAAAGTAAGGAAAAAGCGGCCGCGGAGACGCGGCCGCTTTTCCGACGGGCTTTGTTGAGCTTGGTCGCCGTCCCGCTCTCTTGGCCCGCTATTGCCGACGCGACCAGAAAAAACACCCACATCCCCGTCGCTATCACTTTCTGCGATTCAACGAGTTGCAAACAAGCGCTCGCAAGGATTTGGGACGGCGACACTTTCCGTCTCGAGGTCAAGGGGTTCGGCCGTGATCAAGATCCGCATAGCGAACATCGACACGCCCGAAATCGAAGGACGATGTCAGGCCGAAAGTCTCGGCGCCCAAAAAGCCAAGATCGCGCTTGCCGAAATCATCAGCGGCAATCAGGTCTTTGCGACCTGGGACGGCCGAGATGGTTGGGCCGAGAAATCGCCTGGTTGTCGATCGGCGGCAACGATGTCGGCGAGATGCTTGTCAATCGAGGGCTAGCAAGGCCATGGAACGGGCGCCGTCTTCCCTGGTGTTGAAGTGCCTCGGCGCGCCACTTCGTGGCCGGGCTCTATGCGCGGTACGAAGCCAGCCTTCGGCCGTCTTCGCCGATTCCGGTAACGATCGCTCGCGCAGCGCCGCCTGGTCGGCGGCACAAAGCCATAAGTCTGACAGGGAGAGCCGCCAGCGCGCTTGCGCGCGTTGGCGGCTCATACTCTTTCCCTTTTAGGTTTCCGCCCTGCCAGCGCCTGCGGCCGCGTGAAGGGGCAGGCGCGGCAAGCCGCTTGTCGGGTCTCGACAAAAACGGCTTTCAGCCTTCGGCCGAACTTTCCGTTTTTCTCTCACGCCGACCCCTTCACACGTCCGGCCGGCGCCGGGGGTCGGGCTGCGCCCTCCCCCTCTGCCCAGGGGAATGCACGAGGCATTCCTCTGTTCAGGGGGGAGGCTTCGCCCATTGGCGGAAGGGAAAGGCGTTGGGAAGCGCCAAGCCCTGCCGCGAGCGCAATAAGGAGAATTACCGTGACTGTTCAGACCCCTACCCTGCCCGAAACCAAAATGTTCACCGTCCCATTGGCCAAGCTCGCCTTATCCCCGCTGAACGTGCGCAAGATCAAAACCAGCATCGAGGACTTGGTAGCCTCCATTCCTGAGCATGGATTGATCCAACCTCTTTCTGTTCTGCCGAACCCAGACAAGAACGGACATTATGACGTCATCGCGGGCGGTAGGCGGTTCCGCGCCCTCTCCCAGCTCTCGAAAGAAAAGAAGCTGCCGAAGGATTTTGCAGTGCCCTGCATGTTGCGCAAGGATGAGCAAGCGGAGGGTGTCTCCCTTGCCGAAAACTTCATCCGCATCCGCATGCACCCAGCCGACGAATTTGATGCGTTTCAAAGGCTCATCGAAGGCGGCAAGAATATCAGCGAGATCGCCCAGGCGCATGGCGTGAACGAGCATTTTGTTGCCGGACGGCTGCGGCTTGCCAGCGTCGCGCCAAAAATCTTGGAAGCGTTCCGCAGGGACAAGGTCACCATCATGCAGGTCCAATCGTATGCCATAAATACCGACCGCGAGCGGCAGTTGTCGGTCTTTAAGAACTTGCCCGCCGACGCCTCTCCATTCAGCATCCGGCGCGCTCTTTCGGAAGGCAACGTTCCGTCCTCTGACGCGCGCGTGGCCTTTGTCAGCATCGAAGCGTATCAGGCAGCCGGCGGCGCTATTACGCAGGATCTTTTCCCCGAGCAGGGCGACGGCATCTATCTGACTGACGCCGCCTTACTGGACAAGCTTTTCGCTGAAAAACTCGACACCGTTGTCGCCGACCTAAAAGCCGAAGGCTGGAGCGACGCATTCGTCTGGCAAGGTCACATATGGGAGCTTCGAGACAAGTTTAGCGGCAGGGTCTATCCTACCGTTCGCCCGCTGACCGAACACGAAGAGCAGCGCAAGGCCGACTATGAAAAGCGCATGGAGGCGCTTGGCGAGCAGTGCAACGCCGACGAGGAGAACAAAGCGCTTCTGGAAGCCTACGAGGCATTGGGATCTGAGTCCGAAGCGTTCGCAAAGCAGATCGCGGAAAGCAGCCCCGAGGTCTATCAGCCCGAAGATTTGGCGCGTGCCGTTGCCGTCGTCACGGTGGACTATCACGGCTTCGTTTCGGTCCTTCGCGGTTTGTATCAACAGAGGGGCAACGCCACCGCCAAGCAGGGCGACACCGCTGTCAAGAAAGCCGACAGCGACGGGATCGAGCTTCCCGGCGCTCCGATGCGGGAAGAACTCGCCGCCGTCCGCACAGCGTGCATAGCGGCCGATCTTTCCGCCAACCCCGTAATAGCTCTTGTCGCAACCGTGCATGCCCTCGCGATGTCGGCGCTAAAACTTCCTGGACAGCACTACGGCGAGCGCTCCGGCGTCCTGTTTTCAGCAGAGAACGGCGCTCCGGGAAACCGCATCGCCAACAAGACTATGCGCCCCCTGAGCGCGGTCAGGGAAGCGCTACAGGCAAAGCGTGAGGCAATGCCCGAGCATCCGGCGGATTGGTGGTCATATTTCCTCGCGATGGATCAGGCTTCGTTACTGGACCATTTGGCGGCGTTCGCTGCCGTGTCTTACAAGTGCTACGTCCAATACGAGCCCGCCGCCGTCCGCGTTCATGGTGACCAACTGGCCGCCGCGCTCGGAACCAACCCCGAGCGGTGGGTTACGCTTTCCGATCTGGAATTCCTTCCCCGCACGAAGAAGGCCAGCATCCTTGCCGCTCTCGAAAAGACCAAGGGTAAAGCTTGCGCAGAAAACTTTTCGAAGCTGAAAAAATCCGAGCTTGTCGGAAAGGCGACCGAGCACCTGGACGGAGTTTGGCTCCCCGCCGCCTTGTCGGCGTTCGCCGACGGGGGCGATCACGACCAAGCCCGCAAGCCAATCGAACGCTACAACTCCCCTTACTACGCAGCTGCCGATGCCGGCGACGACGATCTTGAGGACATCGAGGACGACGCATCCAACGACGAGGAATAGCCCTTCCCGCCGCCATGGTGTCCCCCCCGCCATGGCATTGCACCCGCCGCGTTTCTCCTTGCGCGGCGCGTGCATCAATCCCGGACAAATGCCATGACCACCGAAAGCCGCCCGTCTGAACTTGCTGCCCTCGTCCTCTCCCTGCCCGACGACAACGCCTATCGCCTGTTTCGCGGCGACCGAGACCAGATCGCGCGACAGTTCGGGCGGCTTGAATTCGACTGGAATCCGGATCGGTGCACCGAATCCGAAGCCGCAGCCATGTTCAATCGCATCTGCGCTCTAAAGGCGGCTGCGCTCGCCTCCTATGATGCGCGAGAGGAAAAAGTCGTCGAATTCGCGGCCACCGCAATTTCCGCCTGGCTGAGTGAGCAAGGGCGGTCCCTCCCCCGCAACCACTACAAGGACTGCGTTACGGACTTCGCCGCGATCCTTCTCGCCAACGGCGCAGACCTCGAGCAGGAGCCGCGCCTTGCAATGTTCGAAACCTTCGGAGTTTGACCCATGTCCCGCTATCAGCCGTGCCGCGTCGGCTTGCATGTCTGCGGTATCAACCCATTGCGAGACGAACCCATCACAATCGCGAATTTTCCCCTGCGGGATGCTGCTGAGGCCCGGCGTCTGTTCTCGGTTGCCAAGTCCGAATGCGCCGCGCAGAGCGACGAGGAAGGCGATTTTGTCGTGGATTTGAATGTCGGTACGAATGAACTGCAGGTCGAGGACTTCATCATGAGCCGGCAGATGCTGGCGCGCCTCTCCGGATTGCTCAATCCTGGCCGCAGGAAATCGCCTCACTGACTGCAAAACCAGTTGTGGGGATATTCATTTTCGCATATCCTGTATATGCAATTCGGGATATCCAAAGGAACTGAAATGGCCCTCTATATTCGAGACGATTCCGTCGACCAGCTCGCCGAACGGCTGCGCAAGGCGTTGAGCGCTCCGACCAAGACGGACGCCGTTCGTACCGCACTAAAGCATGAGTTGGCGCGTATCGAAAACGCTACCCCCCTGCGTGATCGTGTCAAGGAAATCCAGATGTCTTTGGGGATTGACGGCCGCACTGACGGCTTCGACCAAAAGGCATTTTCTGACAGCTTGTACGACGAGTAAGCTATGTTCCTTGATGCATCCGCAGTCGTTGCCATCCTCGCCCAGGAGGATGACGCCGATGACCTTCTTTCCAGGATCGAGAAGGGTGTCAGTGCGCGCTACTACTCTGCCATTTCGGCCTACGAAGCGATTGTCAGCTTGGCGCGCATTCTCACAAATCTTACAGACGGTCAGCAAGCGCCCATAAAGCCGGAGACGATCGAACGCACGCAGCACCAGGTCATGGGTTTTCTCACTGTGCTGGAAGCGAAGGAAATCACAATCGGCGGGACCGTCCTCAATCGCGCCCTTGATGCGACGCGCACCTACGGGAAACATGTCGCCCATCCGGCACGGCTGAACTTCGGTGATTGTTTCGCCTACGCTTGCGCCAAGGGATACCGCATTCCCATGCTGTTCAAAGGCAACGACTTTTCACAGACTGATATGGAACGAGCCTGAGCCTGATTTAACGGGCGCGTCTTAGGGCTTCAAGAGCAAGACCCATCGCTCGGGCCGCTGATCGCGTAACCCTTCGGGACGTCGGCGCCCGCGAAGCGGGCAGCTGCCGGCGCCGTCGCATGGGCTCCGGTGGCAGGAACAAGAGCGACGCTGCAGCGATCGCAATGGGCAAACCCATCCCTCGGGCCGCTGATCGCGTAGCCCTTCGGGACGGCGGCGCCCGCGAAGCGGGCAGCTGCCGGCGCCGTCGCATGGGCTCCTGTGGCAGGAATAAAGAGCGACGCTGCAGCGACCGCAATAGGCAAGACCCATCCCTCGGGCCGCTGGACGCGTAACCCTTCGGGACGCCGACGCCCGCGAAGCGGGCAGCTGCCGGCGCCGTCGCATGGGCTCCGGTGGCAGGAATAAAGAGCGACGCTGCAGCGATCGCAATAGGCAAGACCCATCCCTCGGGCCGCTGATCGCGTAACCCTTCGGGACGCCGGCGCCCGCAGAAGCGGGCAGCTGCCGGCGCCGTCGCATGGGCTCCGGTGGAAGAATTAAAAAAAAGCGCTGTTTTCGCCGAAAAAGGGGGAGAGGGGGGCGCTGCCCCCTCATCCCCGCAAGGGTCGGCGGGCATCCCCCATCCTTCCTACACGGCCTCCGGCCGCTCCGTGCAGGACAGGGCGCGGATCCGCATCCGCGGATCATGCGCCTGCCCTTCCGGTGGGTGGTCCCCCCTGCCCGCCTCGCCTTGCCCCCTCTCCCCCGCTGTTCCGCACGAGCTCGGGAGCAGGAGCAGAGCTCCTGCCCCCTCGGGCAAGAGCAGGAAAGGCGGAGAGGACTATGCGAAATCGTCAACCGGCTGAAAATCGCACGGACGTTTACGAGCGGATCACGGCGAAGATCATTGCGGACTTAGAGAGCGGCACGCGGCCATGGATGCAACCATGGAGCGGCGGAGCAATCCCGGTGCGACCCCTTCGGCACAACGGCATTCCCTATCGCGGCATCAACACTATTCTGCTGTGGGATGAAGCCGATGCCCGAGGCTACTCGTCGCCCTATTGGATGACCTACCAGCAAGCGCAGCAGTTGGGCGGTCAGGTCCGCAAGGGGGAGAAGTCCACGCTTGTCGTCTATGCCAACGTGCTCGAGCGCAGCGAAACGAATGACAACGGCGAGGAGATCGAGCGCCGAATTCCCTTCATGAAGGGATATGCGGTGTTCTGCGCCGATCAGATCGACAACCTGCCAGAGACGTACCGTAGTGCCACCACCCGCACAGATAGTTCGCCAAAGGAGCGCATCCCGCACGCCGATGCGTTCTTCGGCAGTCTCGGCGCGGATATTCGCCAAGGCGGCAACAATGCCTTCTATCGCATCGATGCCGATTTCATCGGCATGCCACCTTTCGAGGCTTTTGTATCCGTCGAGGCGCACGCCGCTACCTTGGGACATGAATGCATCCACTGGACCCGGCACCCCTCCCGGCTCAATCGCGATCTAGGCCGCAGGTCATTCGGTGATCAAGGCTACGCCCGCGAAGAACTGGTCGCCGAACTCGGCAGCGTGTTTCTTGCTGCAGACCTTGGCCTATCGATCGATCCGCGCGACGACCATGCCGCCTATATTGCGGATTGGCTCAAAGTTCTCAAAGGCGACAAGCGCGCCATCTTCCAAGCCGCGTCACATGCCGAAAAGGCCGTGGCGTTCCTTCATGCCCTTCAGCCGCAAGCTGTCGAAACCCGAGATCATATAGAGGAGGAGCGCGCTGCATAGGCGGCGCGCTGTGTTAGTGAGTAGCAACCAGGCGATTTAGTTCTCTCTTTCACATACCCGCTGACGGGTTTCTTTCCCTTGACGAGGTAGGAGAGCGTTTTCGCAGTCCGGCCGAGCCGTTGCCACCGTCGACCCCATGTTCACTCGACCCGCCGCATCGCTCTCCGCACTCTGGCTGCTGAGCACCGTTTCCATTGTGCAAGCCGCTGACAAACCCACCGATCCGCAGATCGCGCATATAGCCTACACCGCAGGCGTGATCGACATCGAGGCGGCGAAACTCGCCATCTCGAAATCGAAGAACGCCGATATCGTGGCTTTCGCCAACGACATGGTCCGCGACCACAAAGCGGTGAACGTTCAGGCGCTTGATCTGGTCAAGAAGCTCAACGTTGCGCCCGAGACAATGACACCAGCAAGGCGCTTACTCAGGCTGCAGCTGATGAACGCGCCAAATTGGCTGCCCTCGATGGCGCGGCTTTCGACAAGGCATACGTCAACAACGAGGTCGCGTACCACAAGCAGGTCAACGGGGCGCTTGCGACGCTGCTGATTCCCTCTGCCGAAAATGCCGAACTGAAGGCACTTCTCGAAACGGGCTTGAAGCTCTTCGAGGGCCATCAGCAGCACGCCGAGCACGTCGCAGCCAGCCTCAACTAGGGCGCACGACCGTGCGTTCTAGACGGCACATTGGTGTCTTAACCGGGCTCGCGCTGATCATGGGTGCCGTGTCGGCGCGGGCAGATACCATTCAGGTGACGATCGACAGGCTCGTATTGACCAGCCCTGTCGCGGCAAACAGCGTGAGTGCGCCGCCGGTGTTCAACCGCGTTATCTTGGAGCCCATCGTGTGGACGATGCGCCAGCCGCCGAACAGGGTGCCGACCGCCAACACAGCTGATAGCCCGAAGTCGTAAGCCGGCAAGCCGTGTACCCAGCGGCCACCTTTGACAGCGCCCCGTTTTTAACACCGCGCGCCATGGCTCCGGACTCCGGGAAATTCCGGTCAGACATTACTTCGGGCAAAAAACAGCGCCTGTCGACTGTATCTCCTGACTATTCACGCTGGTTTCACGGACGATCGGGAAGTTTCCCACATCAAACGGAAAAGCAGGTGGAATGTCATGCTAAACGCATCGGACGAGACCACGTTTTACCTTGAATCGCAGGACTCGTCGGCGACTGTCGAAACGCCTGTGTCCACGGCCCATTCCGATGATCCTGTCACTCGGGAGCGCCAACGCATCGCCCGCGACCTTCACGACAATGCCGGCCAGTATCTCGTCGGCATCGCTCTGCGGTTAAAGGCACTCGAACTCAACGCTGATGACCATGCGTTTCGCGATTCCATCATCGACATCAGGGGCATGCTCTCTCGTTTCGGAGAAGAGCTAAGGGCGACATGCAGTGGAAACAGAGGCGGCATACCAAATGCCTCAAGCCTGATTTCCGCGCTCGAATCGCTTGTTTCGGAATGGCAGCGCGACACAGGCATCCCGGTCTTCCTCGAGCAAGAGGTCAAGGAAGGCGCCGGATTCGATGATGACGAGGCGGAGGCTGTGTTCAGGATCGTCCAGGAATCGCTGACCAATGTCGCCAAGCACGCGGCCGCGGCCTCGCGTGTCGACATACGGCTCCGTATCACACGCAGCCGAATTAGGCTCGAAGTTGTTGATAACTCGAGAAAAAGAGAAGCATTGTCAAATACTTGCTGCTGCACTCAGAGCGGCGGGAAAGGTATTTCCGGAATGCGTGAACGCGTTTCGGAACTCGGCGGCCAAGTTTGGGTTCGCCACACACCGGGCAAGGGTGCCCAGCTTGTCGCAATCATTTGACGAGAAACGAAAATCCAGAAGAGAGGCTATTTAGCGATGAAAACGCCAATCCGTGCTGTTATCGTTGACGATCACCCAGTTGTTGTCGCGGGCGCCCGTGCGCTCATAGAAGCATCCGAGGATATTGTTTGTGTCGGGGTGGCCAACACCGGAGCCCAGGCGCTGTCGCTGATCAGCGAAACCGTTCCGGATATCATTGTTCTCGATGTATCCCTGCCGGATGTGAGCGGATTGACGCTCGCAAAGAAGATCATCGATGACGGGCATCAGGCCCACATCGTCATGATGACGCTTTTCGAGGAGCGCAAATACATCGACGAAGCGTTGCGGATCGGCGCTCGCGGTTTTGTCCAGAAGCGCTCGGCGGAGCAAAATTTGCTGATGGCCATCCGCACCGCCATGCTGGGCGGACTTTTCCTCGATCCGCCGACGGCCATTGGCTTGAATACGGCAGCCGTCGAGGCGCAGCCGCAGCTCAGCAAGGATCTATCGGTGCTTACCAAGCGCGAGCTGGAGGTCCTGAAAATGGTGGCCTTGGGCTACTCCAACAAGGAGATCGCCTGGCGGGTTCAGGTCAGCGTCAAGTCGATCGAGACCTACAAGGCACGCGCCACCGACAAGCTGAAGCTGTATTCACGTGCGCAGATCGTCAGCTTCGCGATCAAGCATGGGTGGATGATGGAAGAAGCCAGCGCCGCTTAGGCCAGAGCTTCATGCGCCGGCCACAGCGACAAACGCTGAGCTCGAGCAGGCGAGCGTATTTGTGCAATCGGTCGGCCGATCGCTAGGTGCATTGTCTGATGCCACCGCATGGTTCCGGATACATAGTCCGATGCGCTAGCGGCTGCAGGTGCCGGAGGCCTTGGCCCGGCCCGACTCGCATTTGTTGCTGGCAGGGTCGCCGCTGGCGAGCTTGGGAATGTCTGCCCCAAGCGAGCCGACGTGCTGGCCAAAGTTGTCCCGGCTGTTTGGATCGATCACCGCGACCGGCGCGGAGATCACCAGTCCGGCCGCGGTGCCCGCTGTGGCAGCAGCGCCGGCTGCTGCGGCAACGATCGTGTCGCCAAAGCCCTTCCTTTCATCGGTCAGGGTCTGGCCACTCGACAGGCGGGTACCGATCAACTGCACGATCTCCGGTGACTCCGCGAATTTGCTGTGGTGGAGATCGTCGCCCGCTTTGACCGCGGTCAAGTCCACGACAGCGATACGGTTCTCTTGCAGTTCCGCCTTGTAGGGCGCTTGTTCGGGGTCGATGGCCCCAAGCCGCGCGACATTGCCCCAGACCCGTCGCGAGACGGCAAGCGCGCGGTCGTCGCGCGAGACGAACAGCGTGAATTGCGGATGCTGATCTCCCATATCGGCGATCTGCGAGCGGAACACATCCACGTCGACGTCCGGCGCGGCCAGCATGACATTCTTGAATTTCGCAGGCAGCCGGCCGTTGCGGATGGCCATCTGGCGCAGCGATTCCAGCGCCAGCCAGTTGCCCATCGAATGAGCCAGAACGTTGACCTCGCCGACATCGGGATCGCGCGCCAGATACTGGAAAAGGGACTCGAGTGCGTTGCGCGTGTAATTGGTGCTCTCGCGGTCATAGCCATAGGCAAGCACGCTGCCGCGAGACGGCCAGGTCACCAGCACCGGGACGCTGTGAGTATTCGAATCATGGACAATCTGGGCGAAACGGAAGACCGCGTCCTCGAACCTGTTATTGAAGCCGTGGATGAAAACCAGGACGCTGCGGTCCGGGCTTTTGCGGACCGATTGAGCGAGCCAACGTTCCGCCGCGTCGCTATCGATAATATCCGCCTTGATTGCCGCAAAATCGGTGGCCGGATCGGGCGGAAGTTTTTTCGGCCACGCCACTTCGCCGGCCTTTCGCACATTTGGCGGCGGTATCGAGACGGTAATTTCGGCAAAGGCCGGCTGTAAGGCCCGCTCGCCGCTGAACATCTCTCCGGGCTGGGTGGCAAAGCCGCGTGTCGTCGCGACGACCATATCGACCGTGCTGGCGGACGGCGAAGTTTCCGCCACAGGCAATAGCACGCCCTTGGGTTTGCCGGCGCATCCGAGCAGAAGGGCAAAGAGCATCGATACCAGCAAGACGCTGCCGGTATATCGGCGATAGCCAGTGCGTGATGGCAGGCCGCTTGGTTCTTCCGGGCTCATCGAGCGGCCAGACCCGCCGCGGCCGCAGGCGTGGCCAGCAGCAATCCATTCAGCGTTTCTGGCGTTCATCTGCGCGTACCTCTCAAAGAACTCGTAATCCACTCGATGCGAATGCAAGTCTTAGTGCGAATGCACGTCTCTCAAATGCGATGCAATGTACGCGGGCAACGTCCTGGCTGTCGGAGGTCGGCATGAAGTCGGCTGCCACGACAGCTATTTTCACGCCGCCCAAAGGCGGCAGCGCTCCACGTTGTCACATCGCATCGCGCCGGGCAATTGCGCGCGAGCCACAGTTGATCCGCCTTCTTCGCGGATGGTTCAGTCGCCGAAGACAACAAAAAACCCGGCGCCAAGGCCGGGCTTTTCAAGACTCGAGGAAGATGAATCAGGCGACGGCGCCGTTGATCCAGTGCGACAGCGCGGTTTTCGGTAACGCGCCAACCTTCATGTCGGCCACTTCGCCGCCTTTGAAGATCATCAGGGTTGGGATCGAGCGAACGCCGAACTGCGCGGCCAACTCGGGATTCTCGTCGATGTTGAGCTTGACAATCTTGACCTTGCCGGCGAGTTCGGTGGAAATCTCCTCGAGCGACGGTCCGATCATCTTGCACGGGCCACACCATTCCGCCCAGAAATCCACGACGACCGGCGCGCTCGCGTCCAGAACGTCAGCCTTGAAGTTGCTCTTGTCGACCTTGACGGTGGCCATCTCAAAAATCCTCTCGGGGTTCAAACTTGCGCTAGATGTGGTGGTACGCAGTACCAGAGTCAAGCAGCGCTTGTTTCACGCCTTGGTGAGTCGGACAAGCGCTCCGTCCAGAACGTCTGCCGGGAGCGCGATCAGGCGGGGCGCTTCGGTGAACAGCAGCGCCGCGGTGACTCTTCGGGCCGGAAAGATAGGCTGAAGCAGCGCGCGGTAGAGCGCAAGCTGCGTGACATAGGCAGGGGGAACGGCGGAAAGCGCTTGCGGTGCAGGGCGATTGGTCTTGTAGTCGACGATCAGTACCTCGGTGTCAGTCACCGCGAGCCGGTCGACTTTCCCGGAAACCGCTCGCTGCTCGCCGCGCAGGTCGATATGGCCCATGATCGCGACTTCGGCCTTTGAGCGCACCGAAAACAGCGGCCGGAAGGCGTCGGTGCCGAGAATGCCGAGGACGGAAGCCAGCGCCTTGTCGCGCTCGTGTTCCGGCCAGTCGCCGGTCACTCGATCGAGATAACGGCGCGCCGCAGCTTCCCTGTCGCTCTCGGCGATGTCAGGCAATATTTGCAATAGCTTGTGCACCACCGTGCCGCGCTCGATGGCGAAACCCGGCTCTTCTTCCGGATTGAGCACCGGCGAGCGGCCCGACACGATTGCTGCTTGCGTTTCGATGATCAGCGCTGAAGCGCCGGATGGCGCCAATGGGCGCGGCAGCGATTTGGCCGGCGGCAAGGGGATCAACAGGCTCGCCGGCAAAGGCGGCTCCGGCGAAATCCGTTCTGCCTCGACCTGAACCGGCTCTATTCCAGGCGTATAGCCATTGACGCGAAACCGATGAACCGGCCCTGCAACCGGGTGGATGATCTCGGTGCTCTCATTGGCTCCCGTCAAGGCGGCGGCGACCAGCGAATGCCAGGTGGTCGGCACCGGCGTCTTCTTGCCATGAAAGCCGCAGACGATCAGCCGATCCTCGGCGCGCGTCATGCCTACATACAGCAGGCGGCGGTATTCATCGTCGGCGCGCCCGCCGATCTGGGCCTCGAGCTGGCGGACGAAGGCGTTCGGCGTCTCGCCCGGCGCGCGCCACAGATAGGCCTTGGTGCCGCGTAGCGCGCCCCGCGGCGCGAACGGGATCAGCCTGGGCAAATGCTGATTGGCGAAAGGTTGAGAGCCGCCATCGACCAGGAACACCACCGGCGCCTCAAGACCCTTGGCGGCGTGCACGGTCATGATCCGCACCTCGTCGCGAGTCTGGTCCATCTCGCGCTTGATCTCCGGCGCCGAGGATTGCAGCGTGGCGAGAAATGTCTCCAGTCCGGGCAGGCCGGTCTTTTCCTGGGCCAGCGCGAAATTCAGGAACTCGTCGAGAATATCGCCTGCTTCCTGGCCCAGCCGCCCGATCATCTTCGCGCGCACGCCGTCGCGGCCAAGAACGCCCGAGTAGAACTCGAACGGCCGCCGGAATGCCGCCTCATTGGTCCAGCGCGCAAGCTTTTCGGCAATCGCCGCGCAGGCGGGGTCTGCGCGCAACGATGTGTGGAGCGAGACGCGTTCGGCCCGGCCTGATGCCAGCGCGAACAGTCCCTCCTCGCTGAAGCCGAAGATCGGACTGCGCAGCAGCGCCGCAAGCGACAGGTCGTCCTCCGGCTGCAGCAGGAAGCGGCCGAGCGCGATCATGTCTTTCACCGCTATATGCGCCGGCAGGCTGAGGCGGTCAGCACCGGCAATCGGGATATGCCGTTCCTTGAGGCTCTTGGCCAACGCGTTGACGATGCTGCCGCGCTTGCGCACAAGCACCAGGATGTCGCCGGGCGTGAGGCACCGTCCCGTGCCTTCGATCACTTCGCCCGACTTCAGCCAATGCTCGATGGTTCGGGCGATGTTCTCCGCCAGCCGCACGGCAGGCGCGGTCGCGTGGTCGATGGCCTCCGTCCAGTCGTCCGGTTCGTCCACCGCGCCGGCGCCGAGCGAAGGCCAGACTTCGACATAGCCTGGCGCGCCGGCGCGGATGGCGTTGTGCTGGATGGGGTCACCGGCAAAGGTCAATCCGCGCCGCACCGGCTCCGCGGCAAAGACACGGTCCACGGCGTGAAGCACATCGTCGGTCGAGCGAAACGACAGGGTCAACTTCACATGCTCGAAGCTGCCTTCCGCACCCAGTACCTTCTCGGAGAACGCATAGCCGCTTTCCGCAAAGGCCTCGGGTGCGGCGCCCTGGAATGAATAGATCGACTGCTTTTCGTCGCCGACGGCAAACACCGTGCGGCGGACGGTGTCGCGCGCCCCAGCGCCGGAGAAGAACTCTTCGGCCAAGCGCCGCACCACGCCCCATTGTTCCGGGCTGGTGTCTTGCGCCTCGTCGAGCAGGATGTGATCTATGCCCTTGTCGAGCTTGTAGAGTACCCATGGGCCGGCGTCCTGCCGCGCCAGCAAGCGGACGGTCCGGCTGATCAAGTCGTTGAAGTCGAGAAACCCCCGACCGGTCTTCAGCTGCTCGTAGCGGGCGATCAACCAATCGGCGATGGTAAGAGCGGCGCGGGTGTTTTCCACCATGCGCAGCGTGGCCAACCGGTCGCTTGCTCGCTGAATGGCATCGCAGGCAAGCGCATAGCAGTCGTCTAAGTCAGGTAGACGCGTGCGCATCGCCTTGTTGGCGATACTGGCCGGCCCATAAGGCTGTCCGTCGGCTTTCAGAAAGGCTTTGGCGAGCAAATCCAAGCGGCGTTCCGGATCGCTTTCGGCAAAAGCCAGTCCTCCATCAGGAGCGATGTAGCTCAGCGGGTTCCTCGCATCTGTTGCCTGCGCAGCGGCAACAAATTCCTGAAAGTAAGCCGGCGTGAAACCGGGCAGCGGCCATACCGCGTTGGCGACCGCCGCGGCGGTGACATCCGGCTCGAACCCGAACTCGGCATAGAGTTCGCCAAAGGGCGGCTCGTCGCCCGCAATGGCATCCAGCAACCCGCGCAGGCCGTCACGATTGCGCAGGATGTCGCCAAGTAGCCTGTTCAGCCCGTCCTCGCCGCCGCGTTCCAGCACCGTTGCAAAGGCCTCGGCAAGATGTGGCGCATTGGCGCCCATCGCGCCGGTCAGAAGTTCGCGTTTCGCCTCGCCGAATAGCGATTCTTCCATAAAAGGATCGAGCATCTGGAAATGCGCCGCGATGTTGGCTTCCAACGGAAACTGGTGAAGCACGGACTCGCAAAAGGCGTGGATGGTCTGGATTTTCAACCCGCCCGGTGTTTCCAACGCGCGGGCGAACAGCTGACGAGCGCGCGGAAGGATCGAACGGTTCGGTGCGCGGCCCTCCATTTTAGCTATGCGCGCCACCAGCGCCTCGTCGGGCAGCATCGTCCATTCCGACAGGGTCGAGAACACCCGGATCGACATGTTCGCCGCCGCTGCGCGCGTATAGGTCAGGCAGAGGATGCGCGACGGATCGGTGCCCTCCAGCAGCAGCCGGATAACGCGCTGCGATAGCACATGTGTCTTACCCGACCCGGCATTCGCCGACACCCAGACGGAGTTTCTTGGGTCGGAGGCCGTTGCCTGGCGCGCCACGGTTTCAGCGGGAACGGGGTAGGTCTTTTTCATCGTGTTAGTGTCCGCGATGAGAAAGTAGGTTTCGCGTCGGCATTTCCCGATTGAAGGGAAAAGCTGATGCGGTCAGCTCCCTCACCCGGCCTCCGCTTCGCTCGGCCACCCTCTCCCCGCTGGGGAGAGGAGATACTCCGCGTTCCCGCCTCACCTCGTAACGCTTTAGCGCAGTGGTCCGCGAACCTCCTCTCCCCGACGACGAGAGGGTGGCCGAGTGAAACGGAGGCCGGGTGAGGGGGCTGAGCATGGCGGCAAAATGCAGCGTATGATTGATCTCGTCGGCGCAAACTGAGGAAGCCATCATTCCCCCGCTTCCGTATCATCGGCGCCGGCGGACCATTCGAGCACGCGCGCGAGATGGTCGTAGTCGCCATCGGTGTCGCCCTCGCGGAAGGGCAGGGCGCGCGATCGGTAGCCGGTGGAAGGCAAGGCGTAGTGGTCGAGCAGGCGCTCCAATCGCGCCCAGGAATCTTCAGCAAGGTCGATAGCCAAGCGTCGGCTGCCACGGATATCAAGAATCGATTCCTGAATCACCTCGCCATTGGCCTTCAGCCGAACATAGGCAAGGTCTGCGGGCTCACGGCGGCCGAGTTCGGCAAAGGCCCCGCGCCGCAACAGCGCCGCTTCCAGCGCCAGCTGTGGGGCGATCAGCCGATGCGCCTGCACCTTGGAAGGCGATGTGCCGGTCTTGTAGTCGATGATCTCGGCAAGATTTGCCGGCAAGGCATCAATGCGGTCTGCATGGCCGGACAGCGTCACGCCGGTGCGGCCGACTTGCGTCTTGCCGGCGCGCGCTTCGGGAAATCTTTGAAGAATGGCGTTCGGCCTGTTGGTTTCCCACTTCAGGATTGACGGCCCCAGCCGGGCAAAACGCGGCCACCATACGGCAGAAACATCTTCCGGCAGTGCGAACTCGGCAAAGCATTCACGCCCGGCCGCCAGCAGGGCCTCTAGCGCCCGGGGCGAAGCTGGGTCGATGCCGCTTGCGGAAAAGCGATGCAGGATCTCGTGAAACAGCGTTCCGCGCTCGGCAGCACCGGGATCGCGCACCAGTTGGTCAAGCGGGCGAAGGTCGAGAATGCGCCGCGCATAGATCGCGTAAGGGTCGCGGCGCAGCGTCTCGATCTCGGTGACCGAAAAATGCCGCGGACGCACGTCAACCGGCGGCTTTGGGTTGGGCCGCGCGGCGAGTGGGGTCTCCTCACGGACATCCAGCGCCCGCGCCCAGGCGATATAGGACGAGCCGCGCTCGCGCAGGCGCGCCGCTTGCTCGGGGCCGACGAAGGTCAGTATGCGTTGCAACCAGCGCGAGGCGATCGCCGGCGCCTGAGCCGAGCGCGCCGCGCGCGTCAGCACCAGATGCTCGACGCCGAGCGCCATCTCAAAATCATGCGCCGACTGGCCGATGCGCCGCTCCGGCGGTTCCAGGTCGATGCCCGCCTTCATGATGCGCGACATGAAGCGGTCGGAGACTGCCTTGCGCGGCCATACGCCCTCGTTCAGGCCGCCGACCACCAGCGTGTCGGGCGACAGCAAGCGCGCCTCCAATGCGCCCCAGATCGAGACGCGAGCGTCGGACCCGTGAGCAGGCTTGACCACTTCTGGCGCGATCAGCGCGTCGAAGACATCAGGCCACTCGCGTGCCTCGAATGAAAAGCCGGCTTCCGTCGCGACGAGGCCGCGCAGGAAGTCGGCGAGCTTTTCGCCGGAGTCGCCAGTATAGAGTGCATCCAGTCCGCCATC
This sequence comes from uncultured Alphaproteobacteria bacterium, assembly GCA_963839725.1. Classification (GTDB taxonomy): domain Bacteria; phylum Pseudomonadota; class Alphaproteobacteria; order Rhizobiales; family Rhizobiaceae; genus Kumtagia. Next base: position 18,851 of record CAWIWT010000001.1, read on the forward strand.
GCAGCTGCGCGCTAAGGCTTCCAAGGCGACGACGGAGGCCCGCGCGATCTCGCCAAGCAATATGTCGTCGCGTTTGGCGAAGTTTGCCAGCGGCGTCAGCGCCGCCCCAAGCGCATTGAGCACTTGATGCGCATTGCCGATCTCGGTCGCAGTAATGCGCTTGAGCCAGAAAGGTGGGCGTTCGGCTTCGAACGTGACCAGCCGCTCGTCGAACAGCGCTCGCAATTGAGCGATTTCCGGGCGGCCATAGCCGCCGCGCAACGCCACCAACTCGATAATCTCGACGGCGCGTCGCACCATGCTACGTGCCAGCCCGAGCGACAGCAGCGGATGTTTCAGCAGCGCCAGCACCGGGATTGGATCGCCGGGCTCGAACACCGCGCGCAAAATCAGCGCAAGCAGCGCGGCGGGCGGCGTGCCGGCAAGCGGCGTGCCGCCGGAATCATCGGCGCGGATGCCGAAGCGCAGCAGTTCCGCCGAGACACGGCGGGCAAGGTCGCGGTCGCCGGTGACGAGTGCAGCGTGAAGGTTAGGCGCTTCGACGGCACGGCGCAGCACGATCGCAATCGCCGCCGCCTCGTCGCGTTCATTCGCGGCTTCAATCAGCGTCACATCGTGGAAGGCGGTCTCGACCTCGCGGTCAGTGTAGTCCTGCCGGCGCCTTGCCCAGGCATCGGTCGTGTTTGCCGGCCGGAGAGCCTCTCCGGCAATCCTCTGCCTCCGTGTCAAAGGCATCCTAGGCACGGCGAGCGGTTCGACATCGGCGCGGGTTATGCCGATGCGCCGCAACAGCTTTGCCAGGCCGAATTGTGGATGGCAAAGCACAGATGGTTCAGGCGCCAGATCGTTCAGCACGGTCCACGAACTCTCGTCGGCCACGGTATCGAGACCTGGCAGCACGACAGCGCCACGCGGCAGGCGGGCAATGACCGATAGCATTTCGGCGGTTGCCGGAATGGAGCCGGTCGAGCCGGCCGCGATCACCGGGCCAGCCGGTGGATGCAACCTTAACCGAGCAGCCTCGGTCAGGATCAGCGCGTCGCGGTGCCCCGCAGGATTGGAGCGCTGGCGCGCCGCAAGGATCTGCGGCCAGTATTCGGTGACGATAGCGAGAAAATCGAGTGTGACCTGCCACCAGCCGGCGAGCTCGCCGCTAACCAGTCCTGCAAGTTTTGCCCAGTCCGAGCCTTCGGTCTCGACCTCGTCGATCAACGCGGCGAGGTCGCGGGCAAGCCAAATCGAATCGGATGCCGAGGCAGGCACGACGAACTCTTCCGAAAATTTCGCCGCTACATGGGCCGGCAGGTTCTGCTTCCATCGCCGCACCAGCGGCGCCAGCAAAAGCAGGCGATCGATGGTCGCAATCGGCGGAGCGAGATCGAGTGCCTCACTGCCCGAGGCGAAGAATGCTACTCCATCCTCGTCGAACTCGCCGAGCGGGCGGATCAGCGGCAGGATTGCCGAACCCCCGCCGGCGCGCTCGACGAAGATCGACCTCAATTCGCGCGCGGCGCGACGGGTCGGCACATAGATGGTGACGTCGGCCAGCGCCAGCGGATCGCTGCTGGCACGGAAATCTGGTACGAGGCGTCCGTCGACCAGCGCTTCGGCAAGCGCCGGCAGGAAGCCAACACCTGGCGGAATGGTGAAGACGCGCGGCGTGGCGCGGCTGTTCATCGAACCTTGCCGAGCGCGCGGGCGACGGCAGCTTCGGCAGGCGCAATCGCATCCGGGGTGCCCACCGTGATCCAGCTGCCCGACAGCAGCATGCCGTAAAGCCTACCTTCGACGATTGCCGCATCGAAGTAGCGGTTGAGCGAGTGCGGCCTGGCAGGCGCGGCTTTGAAAAGGCGCGGATGGGTAATTGCCGCCCCCGCATAGATCAGGCCGGATGGATCGCCCATAGCACGCTGGAGGCGCCCATCCTCGGCGCGCAGAAAGTCGGTGCTGCCGCTGTGGCCCGTTGCTGAGTCGAGATCGGAGAGCATCAGCAGAATATCCATCCGCGCGGCGTCCCATTCAAGAGCAAGCCTCCTGAGGCTGGAAGGTCCACTGTCGATCCAGAACGTATCGGCGTTGAGGATGAAGAACGGCTCATCTCCAAGTTCCGGCAGCGCCCTGACGATGCCGCCCGCCGAATCGAGGAGTTCTTCGCGCTCGTCGGAAATGACGATTTTTGGCGATTTCCGGGCAACAACATGCGCCACGATCTGATCGGGCAGGTAGTGGACGTTGACGATTGCCTTTTCGACGCCTGCTTCGGCAAGACTGTCGAGACCCCAGTCGAGCAGCGCCCTGCCCGAAACCTTCACCAGCGGCTTCGGCAGGGTGTCGGTGATCGGCCGCATGCGCTTGCCGAGACCGGCGGCAAGCACCATGGCTGTCTTGGGGACGGTCATGAAAGTCTTCTCAATTTAGAGGCGGTTGTATCGCCACTGACCTCCCCTACGAAGCGGTAGCCGCCAGTTGACGACGGATCGTGCTCGATACCCCCACCCCTAACCCTTCCCCACAAGGAGAAGAGAGACCTTGCTTCACGCTCAATGCCAATCGCCCCCATTTTCTCGTGATTCAATGGCGTGGAAATCGCGCGACCGAGTCCTCCTCCCCCTTGTGGGGAGGGGTTAGGGGTGGGGGTATAGGGCGCAAACGGCCAAGAGGAGCGTTCCTCCTTTATCACGCGTCCTCCGCGAGCAGGCCATATGCCTCATAAAGCGCGGCAACGGGGGCGAGCGCTGGATGGTTGAGCGCGCGTCGGAGATAGGCGCGGATGCGGGGCAGATGCTTCAGATAGGCGGGCTTGCCGTCGCGCCTGGCCAGCCGGACGAATATGCCGAGGATCTTGGTGTTCCGCTGCGCGGCAGTGATCGCATAAGCCTCGCGGAAGCCCGCCTCGTCGAACGCACCGGCCTTTTGGCGCGCCGCGATATAGGCGTCGACGGTCTGGTGTTCGATCTCTTCCGGAACTGTGACGCGGGCATCCATCGCCAGCGAAGCCAGGTCATAGGCGGCCGGGCCGATCATGGCGTCCTGGAAGTCGAGGATACCGATCCTTTCGGTTCCGGAACGATCATTGCGCCAGATAAGGTTTGGCGAATGAATATCGCGCAGCACGATGCTCGTTTCCGCGCGATCGAGTAGGTCGAAGGCCGCGTTCCATGCATCCGCGAATTGTCCGCGCAACGCAGCATCCGCCGGCGCGCCGGTCTTCCACGGCACGTACCAGTCGAGCAGCAGGTCAACCTCGATGATAAGCGCGTCGCGGTCGAACGGCGGCAACTCGTGGAAGACACGAGGTACAACTTCCAGCTGCTGCGGCCAGTCCCGCTGATGGATTTCCGCCAGAACTTCGGCGGCGGCAGCATAGCGCTCGCCAAGCGGGCGGCCTTCGCCATCGAGGAAATGGCCGCTGCCGAGATGCTCCAGCAGCACAAAGCCCTGATCGAGATCGGTGGCATAGATCTTCGGCGCGACAAAGCCACGTTCGCTGAGCGCGCGGCTGATGGCGACAAAGGCTGCAACAGTCTGGGCGGTGTGAGCAATCACCGCGTAGGGTTTGGCGTCCTTCACCGGCGGTCCGAGAACAAGCCGCGGCGAATTCATCAGGATCTTCGGCGGTGAGCCTGGCATTTCGACGGTTTCGTAGGCGCGGGCCGAAGCATCGCCGGGAAAGGGGATACGCTCCGCCGTTCCCGAGCCCGCCTTCTCGAGAAAATCGCGAATCGCCAGCGAGCGGACGATCCGGTCGAGGGCGGGGCCGCTGCCGGAAATGACCGCGAGGCGGCCATCGCCCTGTTGCAAGAGCGAGACTGTGATCGTGGCCGCCGGCAGACGGTCACCGGCCTTTTCCGGCCATTCGATGACGGCGGCGCCATCGTCAAGCGCTTCGTCGAAGCCGAGTTCATCGAGTTCCGATGCCGAGCCGAGCCGGTAAAGATCGAAATGGCTGATTGACACCCGGCCTTCATAGGATTGCACCAGCGTGAAGGTCGGGCTGGGTACCTCAAGTCCGGGGTCGCGGGCGTTGGCGCGCATCATCGCGCGCGCCAGCGTCGATTTGCCTGAGCCGAGATCGCCGGACAGTGCCAGCACGTCACCGGGGTGCAGTGCGACGGCAAGATCCTGTCCGAGCAGCGTTGTCGCGGCTTCATCCGGCAAATGCCGCTCGAGAGATGCGCCGTTCACGAAGCTTATTCCGCCGCGTCGCGCAAGCCAGTCGGGCCGCTGGAGGGAAACACGCAGATAACCGTGGTACCGATGCCCGCGCCGGTTTCGATCCGCACCTTGCCGCCATGCAGTTCGACAAAGCTCTTCACGACCGACAGGCCAAGGCCCGCGCCACGCCGCCGCCCTCCATTCACCCTTGGTTCGAAGCGGCGGAACAGCGTGTCCAGCACGTTCGGCGGGATGCCCGGGCCGTCGTCGTGAACCGCGAATTCCACGCCCGCATTGGTGTTGCGGCAGGTCAGTTTGATCGTGCTGGCCTCCGGCGCGTAGTTCGCCGCGTTGCTCAGCAAGTTGTAGAGGACCTGACGGACACGGGTTTCGTCGCCCTGGAAGCTGAACGGTGCTTGCTTCGTATCGATGTCGAGTTTGATCGAATGCTCCTGCAGCCTATCGGCGATCAGTTCCGCGGCAGCGGCGACGGTTTGTGCGATGCTGACTTCGGCGATTTCGAGTTCCATGATTCCGGCATCGACCGTGGCAAGGTCTAGAATGTCATTGACGATGGTGAGCAGCACAGCCGAGGACGAACTTATGTGTCCGACATATTCGCGCTGCCGTGGCTCCAGCGGGCCAGTAGTCGGCAGAGACAGGAGTTCGGTGAAGCCGATAATGTTAGTCAGCGGCGAGCGCAATTCGTAAGAGACGTGCTGGACGAAGTCATTCTTCAACTGGTCGGCTCGTTCCAGCGCTTCATTTTTCTCCACCAGCGCGCGCTCGACATTCACGCTATCGGTCACATCGACGAACGTCATCATGACCTGGCCGTTCGGCAAGTGGATCACGGCGTAGCGCAGGACCATGCCGCTTTTCAATTCGGCCTGGCCATGGCGGTCGCGGCGCTCGTCGTCGAATCCGGTCACCGCGGACACGAAATCGCGCCACGGACTAGCGACCGAAAGTCCGTCACACCAGGCCAAAATTGCGCTGATGTGCATGTTCTGCGCGACGACATCCGGCGGCAGCGTCCACAAATTCGTGAAGGCCGGGTTGGCAAGCCGGATTCGCCCATCCGGGCCGAACACCGCGACGCCCTCGGCGAGATTATCGAGCGTCTCGCCCTGCACGCGTACGATGCTGTTGTAGCGGCTCTCGAGGTTCATGCGCTCGGTGACGTTCTCGAACACCCAGGTTACGCCGCCATTGACCTGCGGATTGGCGACGACGCGGATCGTCCGGCCATCGGGCAGATGCCACCAATGTTCCTGCGATTCGACGGCGCGATAGGATTCGAGAAGGGTTTCCTTCCAGCGCCGCCATTCGGGCTGTTCCGCGATCTTGCCGTCGCTGCGCAGGCGGTCGAGCAGAAGCGCGTTGTCCGGCGCGCTTTCAAGGAAGCTCGCCTCCAGGTCCCAAAGCTTCTGGAAAGCCAGGTTGAAGAAGCGCAGCTTTTCCTTGGAATCGAAAATGGCAACGGCTGTGGTCAACCGGTCGAGGGTCTCGGCATGGCTACGCGCGGCATGCTCATATTCCTCGCGAACCGCCTGAATGTTGCTGATGTCGGATGCGATGCCGGCGGAGCCCTCGTTGTTGGCGAAGTCGGTCACCGAAAAGACACGACGGTCACCCCAAACAACGGTCGAAACCGTTTGGTCGAACACCCGATTCATTTGGTGATGCGCCGCAATCGATTCGCGGGCCATGGTGCCGAGGAATTCGCGGGAGTCGCGCACCACGTCGTCGGCGCTTGGCATCTCGACCGCATCGGCGAAGGCCCGATTTACCCATTTAAGCCTGCCATCGGCGGAGCGCAGCCAGAACGGCATTTTCAACGTGTCGAGCAGGCCGAGTATGACATCATGGTCGGTGGAGAGCCGCTGGTTTTCCAGCTTCAACCGGGCCTGCGCGCGCAAATTTTCCGACAGGCTGGTGAAGCGGACAATGACATGTGACGCCGTCTTGCGGCCCTGGACCTCCAGTGGCAGGCCGGTGGTGGTTTCGACCGTGAGGTCGAACGGAATAGCCCGCTCGCGCAAGGCGATGACGGCGTGATCGAGCGCGGCGGCCGAGCGCGGCAGCAGCCAGCGGCCGAAGGCAAGGAACGACGACCGGTCGTCGGGTGCGCCGGTTTCGCCGGGCAGCGCACCGACAAGATCGACTTTCTGGCGGTCGCTCGCCCATACTATGAGGCGTTGGTCGCGCAGATTGAGCAGTGATTCCGAGCGCTGTAGCGCGGCGTTGAGATCGGCAATACGGCTGCGCAGTTCGACATTTTCGGCGGAAGTGCGGGTGCGTTCGCGGATCGTGGCGATTGCCGAAATGAGCGCCGCGCCCATGACGCCGACGAATACCGCAAGCTGGATGACGTCGACCGTATTGACCGTTCGCCAAAGTCCGGTCGTTTGCGCCGTCGCCGGCTGGATCGACAGGGCGGAAAGAGCGGTGCCGCCGAGGAGTAGCGGGAGCGCGCGGCCTAAGCCTGCACGAAGTCGGGACGACACGGAAGTGTCGGCGCTGGGATCGCTGCGCAGGCCCGAAGCGGCCTCTCTCGCGCAATGCGGGCGTTCCCCCGGCATATCCTGTTCCTCTCCGCCACCGACTGCAAAACCGCCCCGAACCGCCCCCGGTTCGCCGACCAAAGACGGCCGCGCGCGTCGCGAATCACAATCAACATACAGGCTCGGCGAATCGCCGTGAAGAAGAACAGTGCGCAAAAAATAAGCCGGGCGAAAAGTCAATCGCCCCGCTCAACATATTGTGGATTGGTTAACGCGGATTAATACCGGTAGTGTTCCGGCTTGAACGGACCCTTCGGAGTAACACCGATATAAGCGGCCTGTTCGCCCGACAGTTCGGTGAGCGTGGCGCCCAGCTTGTCGAGATGCAGGCGGGCGACCTTCTCGTCGAGGTGCTTCGGCAGCACGTAGACCTCGTTCTTGTAGGCGCCCGGCTTGGTGTAGAGTTCGATCTGGGCTAGCACTTGGTTAGTGAACGATGCCGACATCACGAAGCTCGGATGGCCGGTTGCATTGCCGAGATTGAGCAGGCGACCTTCCGACAGAAGGATCATGCGCTTGCCGTCCGGGAACGAGATCATGTCCACCTGCGGCTTGACATTAGTCCACTTCAGGTTGCGCAGCGCGGCAACCTGAATTTCATTATCGAAGTGGCCGATATTGCCGACGATCGCCATGTCCTTCAGCGAACGCATATGGTCGAGGGTAACCACATCCTTGTTGCCGGTGGTGGTGATGACAATATCGGCGGTCGGAGCGGCGTCTTCGAGGGTAACGACCTCAAATCCGTCCATGGCCGCCTGCAGAGCGCAGATCGGATCGACTTCCGTGACCTTGACGCGGGCCCCGGCGCCCTTGAGCGAAGCAGCCGAGCCCTTGCCGACATCGCCATAACCGCAGACGACCGCGACCTTGCCGGCCATCATCACATCGGTGCCGCGGCGAATGCCGTCGACCAGCGATTCCTTGCAGCCATACTTGTTGTCGAACTTCGACTTGGTGACGCTGTCGTTGACGTTGATCGCCGGGAATGGCAGCAGGCCCTTCTTCTGAAGCTGATAGAGGCGGTTGACGCCCGTCGTGGTCTCTTCAGTGACGCCGCGAATGGCCTCGCGCTGCTTGGTGAAGAAACCCGGGGAAGCCTTCATGCGCTTCTTGATCCGGGCGAACAGGATTTCTTCCTCTTCACTGCCCGGCTTGGACAGCACGTCCTCGCCGGCTTCGGCGCGGGCGCCGAGCAGAATGTACATGGTGGCGTCGCCGCCATCGTCGAGGATCATGTTGGTAAGGCCGCCATCGGCCCACTGGAAGATCTTGTCGGTGTAGATCCAGTAATCCTCAAGCGTCTCGCCCTTCACGGCGAAAACCGGAATGCCGGAAACCGCGATGGCGGCGGCAGCATGGTCCTGCGTCGAGAAGATGTTGCACGAAGCCCAGCGGATTTCCGCGCCGAGAGCCTTCAGCGTCTCGATCAGCACGGCCGTCTGGATAGTCATGTGCAGCGAACCGGTGATGCGCGCGCCCTTGAGCGGTTTCTTGTCGCCAAACTCCTCGCGGCAAGCCATCAGGCCAGGCATTTCAGTCTCGGCGATCTCGATTTCCTTGCGGCCCCAATCCGCGAGGGAAAGGTCAGCGACCTTGTAGTCATGCTTGTCAGCCATATCAGCGCTCCGAAAAATCAATCAGGCCCGGGCGAGTGCCAAGAGCGGGCCTTATCGGGCGCCTGACTAGCAGAAAGGCGGCAAACCGGCAATGGGATATAAAGAAATCTTTATCTCTGTATATCCCTCAGGGTGGCTGATGCCGTCAGGCTTCTTCGCCAAACTTTGCCGCGACAAGCTCCGACAGCGCCGAAATCGCTTGCGACGCCTCAGGGCCGCTGGCGGTGACGCGGATGGTGCTGCCTGGACCGGCCGCTAGCATCATCAGGCCCATGATCGACGTTCCGCCAACGCTGGTGCCATCCCGCTCAACCATAATGTTTGCTTGGAAGCCGGCGGCAAGCTGGACGAATTTCGCCGACGCGCGAGCGTGCAGGCCACGCTGGTTGATGATGAGCATTTCCTGGCTAACCGCGTCGCCGGACACAAGCGTGCTGCTCATTTACCGCTCAGCATCTGGCTCGCGACATTGATGTATTTGCGGCCGGCCATCTGTCCGAGTTCGAGCGCCTTGGCCATGTCATCCGCCTTGCGGGCACTGGTGAGCTTGATCAGCATAGGCAGATTCACGCCGGCGATCACCTCGATGCGGCCGGGTTCCATCACCGAGATGGCCAGATTGGACGGTGTACCGCCAAACATGTCGGTCAGGACGATCACGCCATTGCCGGTATCGGAGCGCGAGACGGCGTCGACAATATCCTTGCGGCGCTGCTCCATGTCGTCGTCGGCCCCGATCGAAACCGTTTCGAAGCTCAACTGGGCTCCGACGACATGCTCGACAGCGTTGCGGAATTCTTCCGCCAACCGACCGTGCGTCACCAGCACGAGTCCGATCATTCTTTGCTGGCTCCCGTCATCGCCCGTTCACGCGCAATCCATACTATGCCTGTCCGGGGAAAAGATTCCGGGAGGCGGGAGCGCCATCTTGTCCAGCCGACCGGCTTTGACAAGCCTAAATTTGCGACAGTCATGACCAATTTTGCCGCATGCTTGGGCTTTCCTCAGGTTAACTAGACAAAAGGCGGCAGCGAAAGCAGGGCGCCGAGGGCCGGCAGAGCGCCGTGGACATTGCGTGCGGCGAGCCTCACCAGCGGCAGCCGACAACCGGCGATCACCTCCCACTGCTGGTCGGAAAGGCGTGGCGCAAGCGCTCCCTCGACAAGATCCACGAGAAGATCAATCACGGCCGACGGCTCGTGGCCGATCGCTTTCGGCGTCGCGCCGCGCACTTCCACCAAGCCGGCTATCGTTGGCGGCGTCATACAGATCAGTCGGCCGTCGCATGGCAAAAGCAACACTTGGTCGTCCGACACCAGACGGGCATTGCGCCTCGCCGAATGAGCGCCGGCAAGCAGCACCAGTGCCAACGCCGTCTTGCCCGAACCGGACTCACCCCGGATCAGCACCCCCCGATCGCCAATCGTCAGCGCGGTCGCGTGCAGATTCTGGACCTTGGTGCTTTGAGACATGGCTTCATGGCGCTTTGCTCACACCCATAGGCCGCTTCGCAAGCCGGTGCCATCCCTTTCGTCGGAAAGGTTCTTGAGTGTCTTTGCGCCGCTTACAGCGTGGCGCCGAGATGCCAGGGGACGAACTCGTTGTCGCCGTAGCCGAAGTCCTCGCTCTTGGTCTTGCGGCCGGACGCGGTCTCGACGATCAGTTCGAAAATCTCGCGGCCCATCTGCGGGATCGACTTTTCGCCGGAAGCGATGACGCCGCAATTGACGTCCATGTCGTCTTCCATCGACTGATAGAGCGCCGAATTGGTCGCAACCTTGATCGAGGGCGTCGGGCGGCAGCCGAAGCAAGAGCCGCGCCCGGTGGTGAAGACGATCACATTGGCGCCGCCGGCCACTTGCCCGGTCGCCGAAACCGGGTCGTAGCCGGGCGTATCCATGAAGACGAGCCCATGGCCGCTGACCTTCTCGGCATAGCCGAACACGCCGTTGAGCGGCGTGCTGCCACCCTTGGCGACCGCTCCGAGCGATTTTTCCAGGATAGTGGTCAGCCCGCCGCGCTTGTTGCCGGGCGACGGGTTGTTGTCGATCGACGCGCCATGCTTCGCGACATGCGCCTCCCACCACTTCACCTGGCTGTCGAGCTTCTGGGCGATCTCCGGCGTAGCGGCGCGAGAGGCGAGCAGATGCTCCGCGCCATAGATTTCGGTGGTCTCGGACAGAATTCCAATACCGCCGCCAGCGGCGAGGATATCGACAGCCGCACCAAGCGCCGGATTGGCGGTGATGCCGGACATACCGTCCGAACCGCCGCATTGCAGTCCGACGACGATCTCGCTGACCGGTATAGGTTCGCGCTGAAGTCCGCCGACTTCCTTGCAGATCTCGGTCAGAACGCCCATCGCCTTCTCGACAGATTTGCGCGAGCCGCCGGCCTCCTGAATGTTGAAATGCCGCTTGCCGGCGGAAACGCCTTTCTGGCCGTAAAGCGTCAGTTGGTTGACCTCGCAGCCGAGGCCGACCATCAGCACGCCGCCGAAATTCGGGTGACGCGCATAGCCGGCGAGCGTGCGATGCAGCACCATCATGCCGTCGCCGGTTGCGCTCATGCCGCAGCCCTGGTCGTGGACGATCGGCACGAAGCCGTCTATGCCGGGATACTTCGGCAGAAGCGTGCGGTTGGCGTGCTCGGCGATGGTGCGGCATACGGTCGATGAGCAATTCACGCTAGCGATGATGCCAATGAAGTTGCGCGTGCCGGCGCGGCTATCCGCGCGGCGGTAGCCCATGAAGGTGCGGTTGCGCTCGGCCTCCGTCGCTTCCACCGGCGCGGAGGGCGGCACCACCGGCATGCGGCCGGTTTCGAACACCAGATTGTGCGAATGCACATGCGCGCCGGCAGCGATATTCTGCGTGGCGCGGCCGATTGCCTGAGCGTATTTCACCACCGCTTCACCCGCCGCAATCGGGCGCAGCGCGACCTTGTGGCCTGCTTCTATCGCCTCAATAGTCTTCTCACCCCCAGGCAACACCTCGCCAATCTCGATGCGCCCATTGGCAACGGCAACATTGTCGGCTTCCGCAAGAAGAATGCTTTTCGAAGGAGTCACGTCAGTATCCCTGGCTGTCGGGTGATGGCTGAGGAAGCCCCGTTGCGGGCAATGAGGATGACGGTTGACACCCATCGGAGCAGCTGTATTGTCTTTTATCATAAAAAAACAATTAGGCGTCAATCGCTTTCTGCGATCAAGTGAGACGTGGGGAGTAAGCCAGTTCATGTCCAAGTCCAGCATCGTATTCAAGCAGGCTTGCAACCGTTGCCTTGACCTGCTGGTGGTCAGCGAGAGCCTGCCCTCGGAACCCGAGCTTGGCCAATCGCTTGCGGTGAGCCGTACCACGGTGCGCGCGGTGCTTTCGCACCTGCAGGAGGCCGGGCTGGTCACCTGGGACAAGCGCAACAAGCCGCGTATGCGCGAGCCGTTGCCCGGTGACTACTTCTCGGCAGGGGAAACCGACTCGCCGGCCGAAATCATCGAACGGAGCTTCATGCGCCGGCTGCTCGCGGAAAAGGTGGAGCCCGGCGCGCTGATCACCGAGGCCGAGCTGGCGCGCGAGGCCGGCGTCGGCATCACCAGCGTGCGCGAATTCCTGATCCGCTTTGGCCGTTTCGGCCTGATCGAAAAACGTCCGAACAGCCGCTGGCGCTTCAAGGGCTTCACCCGCGATTTCGCGCTGGAGCTGACGGAAATCCGCGAGATGTTCGAACTGCGCTCGGCCTTCGCCTTTGCCGCGCTCGGGGCGGACCATCCCGCATGGGCAGCGCTCGACGAGATCGAGGATGAACATCACGCCTATCAGCGTCTGATCACCGTGCGTCCAGCGAAATTCTCGGAACTGGACGAGCGGTTCCACCGTTTGATCCACAATGCTTCGCGCAACCGCTTCATCATCGATTTCTACGACGTGATCGCCATAATCTTTCACTACCACTATCAGTGGAACAAGGTCGGCGAGCATGAGCGCAACAGCGTCGCAGTAGCTGAACATCTCGCCTATATAGACGCACTGAAGGCGCGCGATCGCAGGCGTCTTCAAGAGGCCTGCGAGGCGCATCTAGCCTCGGCGCGAACGACTTTGCTGCAGTCGTTGCCCTGCAGCGGTGGATAACTCCCGTCAATAGACATTCTCCCGCCGAAATTCACGATTATTCACTTTGTGAAAGGAACCTTGAAGCGCATTGTGCGTTTACGGGCGGCTACCCCAAATCCGAGGAGGAAACGCAATGAATGCGGCCTTGTTTCGTGTGCCTGTGCGGTTGCACGTTGAAGGAGCGACTTTTGAAGTTGGGTCCCTGAGCGATGCGCTGACGTTCCTGAGGGAATGGCCGGCATCCCGACGCGGCCCGGTTTATCAATGTGCCTTGAAGGGCTGCGAAGCAGCGCTGAGCGGGGCGGTATCGGTGGAGGATGCGCGCAAAGCGCTTGAGAGCTTCGCCAAGATTACAGGCATTCTGGCAGGCCGCAGCTTTGCCGCAGCGCCGATTGTGGCCGCACGGCAAGCGGTCGTTCCGCCCTCGTTGCCGCATTGACAGCCGCGGTTAGCTCGGCGCACCGCCGACTGACCCACGCACTATCAGATCGACAGACCACACCTCGCTGAGCGGCCCTTCCTCGAGGCCGGAGATGCGTGCCGCAAGGCGCTCGGCGATTCGTGCCCCTGCCGCGCGGATGGACGACCGCGTGGTCGACAGCGGCACCGGAAAATTCTCCGGCTTCAGCCACGAAAACACGTCGTCATGCGCAACCAGCGAAACGTCTTTCGGCGTCGACAGCCCGATTTCGCGCAAAGCGCGCACGACGCCCAGCGTCATGATCAGGCTGGAACAAAGGATCGCTGTCGGCGCGCTTGCCTGTTCGAGTAGGCTGCGGGCGGCGCGATAGCCGTTTTCCTCAGTCATATCCACGGAGCGGACCATGGTGGGCGCAAGTGCGATGCCGGCGGTCGCCAATGCCTGCCGCATACCGCGCTCGCGGAAGATCGCGAAGGTCTGTGTGTCGTCGCCGTTGATCAGCCCGATCCGCTGGTGGCCGAGCTGGATCAGCAGGCGCGCCGCTTGCCGAAACGCGCCCTCATTGTCGATGTCGAGATGTGGGTACGCGAAGTCGAGCCCTTCCGAGCGGCCGTGCACGACGAACGGCAGGCCAAGCTGGTGGAGGAGAGCGATGCGGCGATCCTTTGGCCGGGGAGCCGAGACGTAGACGGCGTCGACCTGCTTGTTGGCGGCGACGCGCCGATAAGTGGTCTCCTCGTCGTCAGCTTCGGCAGGGCTGAGCACAAGGTCTAGATCGTGAGAGCGCGCATATTCGCCCAACCCCGACAGGAATTCGACGAAGTGGGGATCGATGTCTACGCTGGCGCCGGTCGGCAGCACGTAACCGATCATCCCGGCCTTGCCGGTGGCCAGCCGCCTCGCACTGGGGTTGGGGCGATAGCCGTGGCGCTTGGCCGCGTCCATGACGCGGCGGCGGGTTTCCTCATTGACTTCAGGATAGCCGTTGAGTGCGCGGCTAACCGTCGTCTGGGAGAGATCGAGCATGCTGGAGAGCTGCTTCAGATTCATGACGGAACGAATTCTCAAACCGCTTTGAAGTTGAGGACTGACCGCAGCATTTGTAGTGGCACGATCGACGAGTGAAGCCTAGACCCGCTATTCCACGCTTTGAAAGCAAAAACTGCCCTTTATCGGCAAAAATCAATGCTGCACTGCAAAAAGCAGCGACCTAAATCGATTAATGCGCGAAGGCGCTTGACTCGGAAAAGGCTTTGATGTGTAAATGAGCGTTAAGCCAAAGCGCTTTGGAAATTGCCTTACAATCCATCCTCATCCGGTAATGCGTGTGGACATGGTGGAGGTATAGGTTCAGGGTGGCGACGGCGGGACGGGGATGGAGGTCCCATCCACGATCTGGAAGAATCTTTGGGAGGAATTTTGTTATGAGGAAGAGTCTGTTTCTTGGCGTTGCGCTGTCCGCGCTTGCCCTCAGCTGGCCGGCTGCCGCCGAGCTGAAGTTCGAACCAGGTAAGGACAGCAAGTTCACCTGGGCGAATTACGAAGACCTCAAGAAGGTTGATCTGAAGGGCGAAACGCTGGCGATTTTCGGCCCGTGGCGCGGTGAGGACGAAGCGCTGGTGCGCAGCGTTCTCGACTACTTCTCGACCGCAACCGGCGCCGACATCAAGTATTCGTCGTCGGAAAACTACGAGCAGCAGATCGTCATCGATACGCAGGCTGGCAGCCCGCCGAATATCGCGATCCTGCCGCAGCCGGGTCTCATCCAAGATCTGGCCTCCAAGGGTCTGCTGGTGCCACTTGGTGATGATGTTGCCACCTGGGTCAAGGACAACTACGGCGCCGGCCAATCATGGGTCGATCTCGGCACCTTCAAGGACAAGGACGGCAAGTCCGGCTATTTCGCTTTCCCATACAAGGCCGACGTGAAGTCGCTGGTCTGGTATTCGCCCGATAATTTCGAGGAAGCCGGCTACGAAGTTCCGAAGACGCAAGAAGAATTGGCTGCGCTTGAGCAGAAGATCATCGCTGACGGCGGCAAGCCGTGGTGCATCGGTCTCGGCTCCGGCGGCGCTACCGGCTGGCCGGCGACTGACTGGGTCGAGGACATCATGCTGCGCACCCAGAGCCCGGACGTCTACGACAAGTGGGTCACGGACGAGATTCCGTTCAACGATCCGGCCGTCGTCAACGCGATCGAAATCTTCGCCAAGATCGCAACCGACGACAAGATGGTGGACGGAGGCGCTCAGGCGGTTGCCGCGACAGACTTCCGCGACAGCCCGAAGGGCCTCTTTTCCGTGCCGCCGAAGTGCTATCTGCATCACCAGGCGTCGTTCATTCCGAGCTTCTTCCCTGAGGGCACCAAACTCGGCGTGGATGCGGACTTCTTCTACTACCCGGCCTTCGCCTCCAAGCCTGATCTCGGCACTCCGGTGCTCGGCGCAGGCACGCTGGCGATGATCACCAAGGACTCCAAGGCATCGCGCGAGTTCATCAAGTTCCTGCAGATGCCGCTCGCTCACGAGCTGTGGATGGCGCAGAGCGGCTTCGTTACGCCGTTCAAATCCGCCAACAAGGAAGCCTATGGCAGCGAAGCGCTGAAGAAGCAGGGCGAAATCCTCGCTGGCGCCACCACCTTCCGCTTTGACGGTTCGGACCTCATGCCGGGCAAGATCGGCGCGGGTGCCTTCTGGACCGGAATGATCGACCTCGTCGGCGGCAAGCCGGCGCCCGATGTTGCCGGCGACATCCAGAAGAGCTGGGACGCCATCAAGTAACCAGGCGTCGAATGCCGGCCTAAAAGTGCCGTGTTGCAGTTGATCCGGGCCGTCCTCGGCCCGGATCGCAGGCAAGCTCAACCCATGGGAACACGTTCCGGACGGTGTTGGGCTGAAAAGCGGCCCGCACGAGGGGGAGGAACCTATGGCGGCTCAGATATTATCAGCGATTATCGTTATCATTGTCGGTGTCGGCGGTTGCGTTGCCTATTTCTGGGGCGCCAACAAATTGCTCGACCTGGTGTTTCCGTCACGCGGCGTCAGCGGCGCCAATGCGGTGGATAATCTGCGGCGTCAGGGCGTTATACGTCCCTGGCTCTTCATCGGGCCCGCGCTGATCATCCTGACTGTCTATCTCATCTATCCGGTCGTCTCGACGCTCTTTCTGTCGTTCCATGGCAAGGCCGGTGAAAACTTCGTCGGCTTCGCCAACTATGGATGGGCGTTCTCCGACCGCGAGTTCCTGAATTCGATCATCAACAATCTGTGGTGGCTCATCGTCGTTCCGGCCGCGTGCACATTCCTTGGTTTGATCATCGCCGTGCTCACCGACAAGATCTGGTGGGGCACGATCGCCAAGAGCCTCATCTTCCTGCCGCTGGCAATCTCGTTTGTCGGCGCCAGCGTGATCTGGAAGTTCGTCTACGAATATCGTGGCGAGGGCCAGACGCAGATCGGTATCCTCAACTCACTCGTCACCTGGTTGGGCGGCGATCCGCAGGTGTGGATTTCCATGCCTTTCTGGAACAACTTCTTCCTGATGGTCATCCTGATCTGGATCCAGACAGGCTTCGCCATGGTCATCCTGGCGTCGGCGCTGCGCGGTATACCGGAAGAAACCATTGAGGCGGCGGTCATTGACGGCGCCAACCCGTTCCAGATCTTCTGGAAGATCATGGTCCCGCAGATCTGGGGCACGATCATGGTTGTGTGGACCACCATCACCATCCTCGTGCTGAAGGTC
This sequence comes from uncultured Alphaproteobacteria bacterium, assembly GCA_963839725.1. Lineage (GTDB taxonomy): Bacteria > Pseudomonadota > Alphaproteobacteria > Rhizobiales > Rhizobiaceae > Kumtagia. Next base: position 35,466 of record CAWIWT010000001.1, read on the forward strand.
TTCGATATCGTCCTGACGATGACCAACGGCCAATGGAGCAGCCAGGTTCTTGCCAACCTGATGTTCGACTGGATGTTCCGCGGCGGCGGCGATTTCGGCCGCGGCGCGACCATCGCCATCATCATCATGATCGCGGTTCTGCCGATCATGATCTGGAACATCCGCCAGGCGAACAAAGAGACGGGAGGACATTGAGATGGCACAGGCAAGCGGCAAATCCGCCGGCAAGTCGTTCTTCGGCCGTTTCGGTGTCCACATAGCGGTTCTGTTCTTCGTCATCTTTTGGACGATCCCAACGCTGGGCATTCTGGTGTCGTCGCTGCGCGACAAGGACCAGATCATCGCGTCGGGCTGGTGGAACTCGTTCACCAGTTCCAGCCAAACCGAGGCCGGCCGCCTGCCGGCGGCTGAGGCCCAGGTCGAGAAGGACGGCAAGTTCGTCATCGAAGGCAATATATTCGGCGACGCCCCGCATCGGGAAATCAGCGCGTACGGCCTCAAGGCCGCCAACCCGACGGAATTCGCACCCGGCGCTACCGCCGACCTCGGGGATGGCGTGACGCTTGTCCTCAACGCCGACGGCACCTTCATCATGTCGTCGCCGAAGGCCTTCGAGGGCGAACGCGGCCAGCGGGTCTACTACGCATCTTCCGCACCGCCGCGCTTCACCACCGAGAACTACGAAACGGTGCTGTTTTCCGAAGGCATCGGCCGGTCGTTCCTGAACTCGCTGACGGTAACGGTTCCTGCCACCATAATACCGATCCTGATTGCGGCTTTCGCGGCCTACGCGCTTGCCTGGATGCGGTTCCCAGGACGTGCACTGCTTATCGCCGTCATCATCGGCCTTCTTGTCGTGCCGCTGCAAATGTCGCTGATCCCGCTCCTGAAGCTCTACAACGGCGTCGGAACCTTCTTCGGCGTGCCGTCGAAGACATATCTCGGCATCTGGCTGGCGCACACCGGCTTTGGACTGCCTTTTGCCATCTACCTGTTGCGCAGTTACATGGCCGGACTGCCGCGTGAATTGATGGAATCGGCCCGCATAGACGGCGCCAGCGACTTCGAGATATTCATCAAGATCGTGCTGCCGCTGTCGTTTCCTGTGCTCGCCTCCTTCGCCATTTTCCAGTTCCTGTGGGTCTGGAACGATCTTCTGGTGGCGATGGTTTTCCTCGGTTCGGGGTCGGACCAGATTGTGCTCACTGCCAAGCTCAACGCGCTGCTGGGGTCCCGCGGCGGCGATTGGGAGATCCTCACCACCTCGGCCTTCGTTACCATCGTGGTGCCGCTGATAGTGTTCTTCTCGCTGCAGCGTTACTTCGTTCGCGGCCTGCTCGCGGGCTCGGTAAAGGGAGGCTGATCAATGCCATCGGCAGTTCGCCAGATCGAACATCCCGAAACGGCGCCCAATCGCGACTGGTGGCGTGGCGCGGTGATCTACCAGATCTATCCGCGCAGCTACCAGGACTCGAACGGGGACGGCATCGGCGATTTGAAGGGCATCATTCGCCGCCTGCCTTACATTGCTTCGCTGGGCGCGGACGCGATCTGGATTTCGCCCTTCTGCAAGTCGCCCATGAAGGACTTTGGCTACGACGTCACCGACTATTGCGACGTCGATCCGATGTTCGGTACATTGGCCGACTTCGACGCCCTGATCGCCGAGGCGCATCGCCTCGGCCTCAAGGTGATGATGGACGAGGTGATTTCGCACACATCCGACGAGCATCCCTGGTTCAAGGAGAGCCGGTCGAGCCGCAGCAATGCCAAGGCCGACTGGTTCGTTTGGGCGAACCCCAAGCCGGACGGCACGCCGCCCAACAACTGGCTATCGATCTTCGGCGGCTCTGCATGGCAGTGGGACACCCGCCGCATGCAGTACTACCTGCACAACTTCCTCTCGGAACAACCCGACCTGAACTTCCACAATCCGGAGGTGCAGAACGCGCTGCTCGAAGTCACCCGGTTCTGGCTGGAGCGCGGGGTTGACGGTTTCCGTCTGGATACCATCAACTTCTATTTCCACTCGGCTGGCCTGGAAGACAATCCGGCGCTGGCGGAGAGTGAACGCAACGCGTCGATCGCGCCGTCGGTCAATCCTTACAACTTCCAGGACCATCGCTACGACAAGAGCCGCCCGGAGAACCTGAAATTTCTGGAGCGCTTCCGCGCGCTGCTGGACGAATATCCGGTGGCGGCGGCGGTCGGCGAGGTGGGCGATGCGCAGCGCGGGCTGGAGGTGGTGGCCGCCTATACATCCGGCGGCAATCGCGTGCAGATGTGCTACGCGTTCGACTTTCTTGGCCCGGAGAAGCTGTCGGCCAGCAAGGTCCGGTCGATCGTTGAAATCTTCGGCCGGGTCGCCACCGATGGCTGGTCATGCTGGGCGCTGTCCAACCACGACGTGGTCCGCCATGCCACCCGCTGGGGCGAGGACGAGGCCGACCGTACCGCCTATCTCAAGGTGATCTCGGCGCTGCTGATGTCGCTGCGCGGTTCCGTCTGCATCTATCAGGGCGAGGAACTCGGGCTCACCGAAGCCGATTTGTCCTTCGAGGATTTGCAGGACCCGTACGGCATCCGCTTCTGGCCCGAATTCAAGGGCCGTGACGGCTGCCGAACGCCTATGGTGTGGGAAGGCTCCGCCAAGAACGGCGGCTTCTCCCCGGCAAAGCCATGGCTGCCGGTTCCAGCGGACCACACCGCGCTCGCGGTTGACCGCCAGCAGGGTGTGTCGGCGTCGATGCTGGAACACTATCGCCGCTTCCTCGCTTTCCGCAGGGCACATCCGGCCTTCGCCAAGGGTGAGATTGAGTTCGTGGCTGCAGAAGGCAACGCGCTTGCTTTCACCCGGCGCCTTGGCAACGAGGAGATCGTCTGCGCCTTCAATCTCGGCTCGGGCGATGCATCTGTCGATCTCGGCAGGATCAAATCCGTGCAGGATCTCGACGGGCACGGCTTTTCGGGAACGCGTGAGGGCGGCACGATCCGCCTCGGCAGCTATGGAGCCTGGTTCGGCCGTCTGGTCTGAACCTCTAGGGATAAAAGGGAGGAAAATAATGGCTGATCTCACCCTCAGGGATGTCAAGAAGGCATACGGCAACCTTTACACGCTTCACGGCATCGATCTCGACATCCAGTCTGGCGAATTCATTGTGTTCGTCGGTCCATCCGGCTGCGGCAAGTCCACGCTTCTTCGCACGATCGCCGGGCTCGAGGAGATCACTTCCGGCACGCTGCAGATCGCTGGCGAGACCGTCAACGACGTGCCGCCGTCCAAGCGCGGCATCGCCATGGTGTTCCAGTCCTACGCGCTCTATCCGCATATGACCGTCTACGACAACATGGCCTTCTCGATGCGCATTGCCGGCGAGAGCAAGCAGGATATCGACAAGCGGGTGCGCAGCGCCGCCGAGATCCTGCAGTTGACCAAGATGCTTGAGCGACTCCCCAAGGCGATGTCGGGCGGCCAGCGTCAGCGCGTCGCCATTGGCCGCGCCATCGTGCGCAATCCGAAGGTCTTCCTCTTCGACGAGCCGCTGTCGAACCTCGACGCCGCTCTGCGCGTCGCCACCCGTATCGAGATCGCCAAGCTCAAGGAATCGATGCCGAACACCACCATGATCTATGTGACGCACGATCAGGTCGAGGCGATGACGCTCGCCGATCGCATCGTCGTTCTGAAGGATGGCCGCATCGAGCAGGTCGGCACGCCGATGGAGCTCTACAAGCACCCGGGCAACCTGTTCGTCGCGCAGTTCATCGGCTCGCCGGCCATGAACATTCTACCGGCAACGATCAACAAGGCCGGCGCTGCCTCGGTCGTCGATGTCTTTGGCCGCAAGATCAATGTGCCGGTGGCGACGCCAAGCGATGCGGTCGGCATGACCGTCAGCTTCGGCGTGCGCCCCGAGGATCTCTCGGTCGCCACGAGTGATAACTTCCTGTTCGAAGGCAAGGTGGATTACATCGAGCAACTCGGCGAAGTGCAGCTCATTTATCTCGATATTGGCCGCCCGAATGAGCCGATCACGGCAAAGCTGCCTGGAAACGCCGACGTCAAGCGCGGCTCGACCATGCGCTTCACAGCCGATCCGGGCGATCTCCACATCTTCGATGACAAGGGCCTATCCTTCGCGAGGCCGCGCATCGAAGCGAAGGCTGCCTAATCGACTCCTCCCGTCAGGCGCCTTGCATCGGGCTCCCCGCAAGGGGGGCCCGATTGTCGTTCAGGCGGCGCCCACCTCGCGCTGAGCTAGTTGTTTTGGCGTTGATTGCGTCGATTTCGCCAACAAGAAATACTTCGATCGTTTCGCCCCTGCCACGCAGACTGTGCCGGCCGACGGGTATCGTCTCGAAACGCTCGTCGAGCCTCGACGCGGTCTCCGAGGATATGGCGATCGCTGTCGTGGTATCAGGCGCCACCACCTTGCCCAGCTCTTGCAGCCTTTGGCTGACATTCACAGTGTCGCCGACGATCGTATAATTCACGCGGTCGGAGGCGCCGATATTGCCGACGATGACGGGTCCCGTGTGGATACCGATCCGCACCCGCAAAGCCGGACGCCCTTCCAGCAGAGCTATCCGGTTATCGGCCTCAAGCTCTTCGCGGATGGTCGCTGCGGCGCGTACGGCAGCGGCCGCGTGACCCTTAAGTCGATCCGGAGCGCCGAAGAACGCCATCATGCCGTCGCCGAGAAATTTGTCGACCGTGCCGCCCCGCGCGTCGATGGCGCGGCACAGGATGGCGAAATGGTGGTTCAGCAATTTTGCGCCGGCGGCGGCGTTCATTTGTTCGGACAGGGTGGTGAAGCCCGCAATATCGGTGAACATGACGGTGACGATCGTCTCGCGCGGTTCGGCGATGCCAATCTCGCCCGTACGGACAAGCTTTGCGACGAGCGAGCGCGGAATATAGGTCGAGAAGGCGCGCAATCCGATCAGCATGGCATTGAAGGCCAGTGCCTGGTTGTCCAACTCAAGGACGCGGCTTCGCGGTAGTGGCGCGACGCCGTCAAGGTCGAAGTCCGCAACGCGCTGTGCATGACCTGCAATCGCCTGCACCGGCTGCGACAGGCGCTTTCCCAGCAGGATCGCCGCGATGACGGCGCAGACAAGTGCCCCGAGGCCAACCGCCGCTGACTGCCAGGCGCGCATGACCTCGTCACCGATTTCACCACGTGCGTAATAGGCGCCGATCGTCCACGGGCGCTCGCCATAGCCGGTGATCTTGCGTGTAATCGCCACGTAGGTCCTGTCCCCATTCCAAGGCATCAAGCCCTTGTCGCCGGTGTCTACTTCAATCCCCGAGACTTCGAAATCACGCGTTCCCTCTCTGTCGAACTCTGAGAACGGTCTGCGCATGGCATAGCGGGCAAGCACCGGGTCACCGAAATCGGCCAGGGACATCAAAGGCACGATACCCTCTTCATGCGCCTTGGGGTCGGCCAGCCGCTGCTCCGCCAACACGTGGTCGTCGCCATCGAGAATGAAAGCGTGCGTGCCGAACCGGGTCGAAAGGTCGCGTGTGATCCGCGACAGCGTTTGCAGTTCCACCGGCGCGACCGCCCAACCGCGGCGTATGCCGTTGCGTTGCAGCGGTACCGAGACATTGGCGAACAGGCCGAACTCGTTGGCCACGAAGGCCCCCCATTGAAGGCCATCAACCTTCCGTCGCTCCTCAAGCGCCGCGCGGACCTGCGGCGATGTTTCTGGCGCGACCTCCAGCGGACGGATTTCCATCTCCGGGCCATCGTTGCTCGTCTGGCGCACAACGCCGCGCTGGTTCATGTCTTCGGTATAGATCAGCATTCCTTCTGCTTCAGGTACCGCAGCAAGCGCCCCGGACAACGCCGACGTCATCGCACCGCTGTCATCGATCTCGAAGCCGCCATCTGCATAGAGCCGGCCGATGCCATCGACTGCGCTTTCCGCCCGGCCCATATGGGAGCGCAGTGAGTCCTCCATCGCGTCGATCAGCAGGTTCGACTGGGTTCCGAGAAGATCGAAGGTATTGCGATAGTTGGCGGCCACCGAGAGCGTCAGAACGCCACCCACCGACAGAAAGACCAGCGTGCCGAAGCTGAGCGCCAAGATGGCGGCGACCGGTATGCGTCGCCGTTTTTCGACGGGACGGACGAAACGTACCGGTTCTGTCGTCGGGTCCATGTCGCCAATGTGACGACAAGTCGGCGAATTGCAAGCGCGCGACCTTGCGCGCAGAACCTGTCAGGTGGGTGGGGGCATCGCCGACGGGCTCTGCTCGGCGCGGGAGATCCGGAGCCGCGAGATGAAGAAGGCGGCGACGAACGTGGCGCTCATCAGAAGCACGATCGTGGGCGCTGGCGCGGAGTTCAGAAAAAAGCTCGCATAAACCCCGAGAAACGACGCAGCGACCGCCACTGCAACCGACACCAGCAGCATGCGTTCGAAGCGGTTGGTAAGCAGGAAGGCGATTGCGCCGGGCGCGATCAGCATGGCGATTGCCAGGATGATGCCAACGGCCTTCAGCGCACCTACGATCGTGAGTGACAGCACCGACAACAGCCCGTAGTGCAGCAGCCGGATTGGAAGGCCGATGGCGCGGGCATGCTGAGCGTCGAAGGCGTGAAGCAAAAGGTCGCGGTGGAAAATCAGCACCAGCCCCGCCGCGATCACGGCGATGATGCCGCTTTGCAGAACATCGCCCCACGAGAGGCCGAGTATATCGCCGAACAGGATGTGGTCGAGATGTACGTCGGACTGGATTTTCGTGTAGAGCACAATGCCCAGCCCGAACATTCCCGAAAACACGATGCCCATAACCGTGTCTTCCTTGATCCGGCTGTTCTCCTTCAGATATCCGGTGGCGAGCGCACACACCATGCCGGCCACGAAAGCACCGATCGCCAGCGGAATGCCGACAATGTAGGCGACGACGATACCGGGAAGCACAGCATGGCTGATGGCGTCACCCATCAGCGACCAACCCTTCAGCACCAGGAAGCAGGAGAGCAGCGCCATCGGCAACGCAACCAGCAGCGAAATGATGAAGGCCTGCTGCATGAAGGCGAAGGCAAAAGGCTGGAACAAAGTGTCGATCATGCCGATTCGCCCTTCAACGCTTCTCGCGCTTGGCGGCGGGCAGCCAGCATTCCGTGCTTCGGAGCAACGACGAAAGCGGTTAGGAAGATCAGGGTTTGCAGCACGACGATGATGCCGCCGGTAGCACCGTCTAGGAAATAGCTTGCATATGCGCCGATGAAGCTTGTGCCGGCGCCTATTGCGACGCTGATTGCGATCAGCCGCGGAAAGCGGTCGGTCAGCAGATAGGCTGTCGCACCCGGCGTGACCACCATTGCGATTACCAGAAACGCGCCGACCGTCTGCAACGCTGCGACGGTACAGGCGGAAAGCAGCGTGAAGAACAGCACCTTCAGCAGATCGGGATTGAGCCCGATCGAAAGCGCGTGGTTTTCGTCGAAGAAGACGACCATCAGGTCCTTCCACTTCGCCAGCAGGATGGCAAGCGAGATGCCACCGATAAGAACCAGTTGCAGTGTGTCGCCGGGCGTGACGGCAAGAATGTTGCCGAGCACAATGGTCTGGATGTTCACCGATGCCGGCGACAGCGAGATCATGAAAAGCCCGAGTCCGAAGAATGACGTGAAGATCAGGCCGATAGTGGCGTCTTCCTTCAGTTTTGTGCGCTGGTTGAGAAACAGCATCGCGCCCGCTGCGAGTCCGCCGGACACGAACGCGCCGAGCGCGAAAGGCAGGCCTAGCAGATACGCGCCAGCCACACCCGGCACGATGGAGTGGGAGAGCGCGTCGCCTATCAGCGACCAGCCTTTCAGCATGAGATAGGCCGAAAGGAACGCACAGACGCCGCCGACCAGCGCTGACACCCACATAGCGTTGACCATGTAGCCGTAACCGAAGGGTTCGATCAGCGTGGCGATCATTGTTCGCCCGCGTCCGGATCAGGCTCGTCGTGCGGGCTTGCGCCGCGGTCGTATATGACAAACGGCCGCTCGTCGTCGGTGAGCACGGTTACCTGGCGAGGATCTGCGTCGTCGTGCAGGTCGGCCCCGCCCAGGGTGAATTGGCGCAGCGCTCCGCCGAACGCCTTTTCGAGATTGGCCTGGGTGAACACCTCCTTCGTCGGCCCGGCGGCGAGCACAGTGCGGTTGATCAGAACCGAGCGATCACAGAAACGCGGCACGCTGCCGAGATTGTGGGTCGATACCAGCATCACGCGGCCTTCGTCCCGCAAGGTGTGCAGCAGCGCGATGATCGCCTCCTCGGTGCGCACGTCGACACCTGTGAAAGGCTCGTCCAGGAGAATAATCTTGCCCTCCTGCGCCAGCGCTCGGGCCAGGAAGACCCGCTTCTTTTGGCCTCCGGAAAGCTCGCCGATCTGGCGGTTGCGGAAATCGGTCATTCCAACCCGCGCCAGCGCGGCATCCACCGCGTCGCGGTCGATGGAGCGCGGTATGCGCAGGAAATTCATATGGCCGTAGCGGCCCATCATCACAACGTCCTCGACCAGAACGGGAAAGTTCCAATCGACATCCTCGCTTTGCGGCACATAGGCAACGGCGTTCTTCTTGAAGGCCTCGGCCGCTGGCTCGCCAAGTATGGTCACGCGACCGGAAGCAAGCGGAACGAATCCCATGATCGACTTGAACAGCGTGGACTTGCCGCTGCCGTTGACACCGACCAGTGCTGTAATTGTGCCGCGCGGAATGGCGAAGTTGGCATCGCGCAAGGCCGTGTGGCCATTGCGGTAGGTGACGGTGACGTGCTCGACGGCGAGGCCGTCGTCTTGCTTGGCTGGCACGCCGGGCGCGTTGGCGAGAGGAGCGTTCATTGCGCTAGAGCTTCGGCAATCGTTTCCGTTGTAACCCTAAGCATGTCGAGATAGGTCGGCACTGGCCCGCTGGCTTCGCTGAGCGAGTCGACATACAGCACGCCACCATATTTTGCGCCGGTCTCCCGCGCCACCTGCTCGGCAGGATCGGGCGAAACCGTGCTCTCGGAGAAGATCGCCGGAATGTGGTCGGCCCGCATTGCGTCGATCACCTTGCGCACCTGCTGTGGCGTGCCTTGCTGATCAGCGTTGATCGGCCAGAGATACAGCTCCTTCAGTCCGAAATCGCGCGCCAGGTAAGAGAAGGCCCCTTCGCTGGTAACCAGCCAGCGCCGCTCCTCGGGAACAGTGGCAAGTGCGGCGCGCGCAGGTTCCACGGTCGCTCGAATCTGCTGCGAGTACGCCTTTGCATTCGCCGCATAGATCTCTGCGTTCCTTGGATCATGTTCGGCAAATGCCTTGCGCATATTCTCGACGTAGATGACAGCTGCTGCCGGCGACATCCATGCGTGCGGGTTCGGTTTGCCGGTGTAAGGCCCCTCCGAGATGCTCATCGGTTCGACGCCGTCCGAAACCACCGCGCTCGGAACATCCCTGAGATTGTCGAAGAACTTTTCGAACCAGAGTTCGAGGTTGAGCCCGTTCCACAGGATGAGGTCAGCCTTCTGTGCAGCGATCAGATCGCCAGGCGTCGGCTGGTAGTTGTGAATCTCGGCGCCCGGCTTGGTGATCGAGACGACCGCCGCAACATCGCCCGCAACGCGGCGCGCCATGTCTGCAATGACCGTGAAAGTGGTGACCACCAGCATCTTGTCGGCGCCGGACGCAGAGTCCTCGGACGGCGAACACGCAGCCAAAGTGGGCACAGCGATGCAACTGGCAAGAAACGCACGGCGATTCATCATTGATTGAGGGATCCTGCGATGCGGCGCGTTCCGCCGCCTTCGACATTGCTACGCGAGCCCAGAAGTCTTGTCAATGCAGTTGCAAATCGTTTGCAATAAGCGCTGCGAGGATAGCATTGCGCACACGTGGCTCGGCGCTTTCGATCAGGGGATTCGCCTGAAGATTGGAGCTTGATCGGTGTTCGTCTTTGCAACTGGATGTCATCTGGCGCATAATCCACCCATGGCAAAGCGGAAGAATTTGAAGCTGGACTATGAAAAAGTGCTGCGCAAGCAGGGCATTCGCATTACCCGGCCGCGCAAGGTGATTCTCGACTTTCTTTCCGGAACCGAGGACCATCCCGATGCGCTGGAAATCTTCAAACGCGCCATCGAGGTAGATCCCGGCATTTCTCTTTCTACAGTCTACCGGACGATGAAACTGCTGGAAGGAATGGGGGCAATCCACCGTCATGCTTTCGAGGGGGGGCCATCACGCTTCGAGCAGGCTAGCGGCGAACACCACGATCACCTGATCGACATCGAGACCGGAGATGTCATCGAGTTCAAGTCGGATCGGATCGAGCAATTGCAGGACGAGATCGCCAAGAAGCTGGGCTACGACATCGTCCATCACCGGCTCGAACTCTATGGCCGCAAGCGGCACGGTTGAGCTCTACCGCTCGATCCGCCAAACGCAGGTTGACGAAGCGCCCGCAGGCCGTCAAACATCGCGCCGCCGCCCGCTCAAGGCGGATTGCAAGAACAATCGAGGGACGGAAGCGCGATATGGAAAAAGCCGAAATCGGGCTGATTGGCCTTGGCGTCATGGGATCGAATCTGGCGCTGAATATCGCCGAAAGGGGCCATCGAATCGCCGTCTACAACCGCACGACGTCGCGTACTCACGACTTTGCCGACAGTGCGGGCTCGCTCAAGGACGTGGTCATTCCTTGCGACACCATGGAGGAACTGGCGGCAGCGATCCAGCCGCCCCGGCCGATCATCATCATGACGCAGGCAGGCAAGCCGGTGGACGAGCAAATCACGCTGTTGCGTGGCGTGCTTTCGGCCGATGACATCATCATAGACGCCGGAAATGCCAACTTCCGCGACACCATGCGCCGCTTCGCCGAACTCGACGGCACCGGCCTGACCTTCATTGGCATGGGCGTGTCGGGCGGCGAGGAGGGCGCACGCCATGGCCCGTCAATCATGGTGGGCGGCACCGAACAGTCGTTCAAGCGCGTCGAGCAGGTGCTGCTCGACATATCGGCGAAGTACAAGGGCGAGCCTTGCGCCGCTTGGCTCGGACCGAACGGAGCGGGTCATTTCGTCAAGACGATCCACAACGGCATCGAATATGCCGACATGCAGATGATCGCCGAAATCTACGGCATTCTTCGCGACGGTCTCGGCATGGCGCCGAAAGAGATTGGCAAGGTCTTCGCCAAGTGGAATGAAGGCCGCCTCAATTCCTACCTGATCGAAATAACCGCTGCGGTTCTTGCCGCCGACGATCCGAAGACGGGCAAGCCAATGGTCGACATGATCCTCGACCGCGCCGGCCAGAAGGGCACCGGCAAATGGTCGGTCATCGAAGCGCAGACGCTCGGCATATCGGCAACGGCAATCGAGGCGGCGGTTGCCGCGCGCGTGCTGTCATCGCTGCGCGACGAGCGTCTTGCCGCCGAGAAGATCTATGGCGCCCGCCCGACCGGTGGTTTCGATGGCGACAGGGCCAAGCTGCTGGCCGATCTCGAACTGGCGCTGTTTACAGGCAAGATCGCCTGCTACGCACAGGGTTTCGCAGTGCTCGATGCCGCGTCGCGCGAATTCTTCTGGAGCATCCCACTGCCGACGGTCGCAAAGATTTGGCGCGCGGGCTGCATCATCCGTTCGCAATTCCTTGGCACGCTGGCCGAAGCCTTCTCCGGCGACAAGGTCGCCAACCTTTTGATGGCTCCGGCCTTCGTCGCCATGATGAAGGAAGGGCATCCGTCGCTGCGGCGTATAGTGGCCCGCGCGGCGGAAGCCGGGCTTCCAGCTCCGGCGCTGTCATCGGCGCTGGGCTATTTCGACAGCTACCGGCAGGGCCGCGGCACCTCGAATGTCATCCAGGCGCAGCGCGATTTCTTCGGCGCGCACGGCTTCGAGCGTATCGACGCGCCAGGCGCCTTCCATGGCCCATGGGGTAGCGGCGCGGCATAAGCCAGACTGGAGTTCCGAGAGAAAGGTGGCGCTTTGCTGGCGCCGGCATATGTAATGAAAAGCCGCGTCAACGCGACTCGACGGTCGTCGGCACCGACAGGCTCTGCAGGCTCTTGGTATCCTTGCCTTCGATGGCGCCGAGCACCGACCGGGCGAGTTCTCGCCCGGCAAACCGCACGCTCTCGTTGACCACATAGAGCGTCGGGCGAAGCAGGTGCAGCAAGCGCGACGACTGTTTCGACACGATGTCCACATGCTCGCCGACTGTCAGCCCGACATCCTCGATCGCCGCGACGAGCGCAAAGGTTGCCTGTCCGCTGCCGGATATGATTCCGTCCGGTCGGTAGGGGCGTTGCATCATCTCCGTGGTTTGTGCCCGGATCTCATCGATTGTGTGATCGATGGTCGCGCTGATGAATGGCACCTCCGTCAGCCCGCTCTCGCCTAGCGCCTCGAGAAAGCCTTCACGCATGTGGTGGTGGAAGGCAAGATTGGGCGGCGGAGCGAGCAGGGCAAGCCTCTTGCGGCCAAGCGCTGCAAGTTTGCGCACGGCTTGCGACGCATAGGCGCGATTGTCGAAATCGTGGAACGGATGCTCGATTCCCATATCGGTCCGGCCATGAGTCGAGAAGGGAAAACCACGCTCGATCATGTAGCGAACGCGCGTATCCTTCGTCTCGGTTCGCGATATGATGATGCCATCGGCCGAACCGGTCTCGACAATATAACGCACCGGCTCCAGCGGGTCGTTGTTGCGCGAATAGGGCGTGACGATCAGGTGATACGGCGTCTGCGCCAGTTCCTCTGAAATGCCGTAAATAAGATCTGAAACGAAGCCGCCGACCTGCTCCTCGGTGTTCAGCACAAGGCTGATAACGTTCGTCTTGCCGGTACGCAGGCGCACTCCGGCGCGATTCGGCCGATAGCCGACCTGGCTGGCGACCAACTGGACGCGCCTGCGCGTTTCCTCGCCGATCTCCGGGGCATTCTTTAGCGCCCGCGACACCGTGGTGACGCCAAGCCCGGTCATGAAGGCGATGGTTTTCAGGGTTGGCCGCTGGGCCTCAGCCATCTGTGAGCCGCCTTGTCCATCACTCTCACCGGAGTCCATGCCACCCCGCCTATCAGCGGCCCGTCTGCGCCGCAATTGTAACTCGGCGCCATCGTACGGTTTCGCCATGAAGTTGGATATTCTGAAACGTTACAGATTTCTAGCGGGAAGGCAATCCGGCTTGTTAGCGCCCGCATGGGTAGCCTTCAACCCATATTTCGGGGCCGATACAACGCGGTGAAAAGAGATAGAAGCGCTGCCCTTTTGGTCGGCCGAGGAGAAGATTTGTGCATTGCAGCGCAAAAATGACGCGTTGCAGCATGCGTTTTTTTTGCATTTAATTCGACTGGTCGAAAAAAATGCGCTTGCGGTGATTCGATGGGTTGCGCTCATCTGGCAAATCCCCTATGCAATATCTGTAACGTTTCAGTTCAGGGAGGAATGCCGATGCGTTATCGTTACTTGCAGGCTGCGCTTGCCGCCAGCGCTGCGCTTTATCTATCAGTCCCGGCTTCGGCGACCGATCTCGAAGTCACCCATTGGTGGACGTCGGGCGGTGAGGCCGCCGCCGTCGCGGAATTCGCAAAAGCTTTCGACGCAACGGGCAACCACTGGGTCGACGGCGCAATCGCCGGCTCCGGCGGTACCGCGCGTCCAATCATGATCAGCCGCATCACCGGCGGCGATCCGATGGGCGCCACCCAGTTCAATCATGGCCGTCAGGCTGAGGAATTGGTCGAGGCTGGTCTGATGCGCGACCTGACAGACCTCGCCACGAAGGAAAAGTGGGCCGAGATCATCAAGCCGGCGAGCCTGCTAGAGTCATGCACGCTTGATGGCAAGATCTATTGCGCGCCGGTCAACATTCATTCTTGGCAGTGGCTGTGGCTTTCCAACAAGGCCTTCGCGGATGCAGGCGTGGCAGTGCCGAAGAACTGGGATGAGTTCGTCGCCGCCGCTCCGTCGCTCGAAGCCAAGGGCATCATTCCACTCGCGGTTGGCGGCCAGCCCTGGCAGTCCGCTGGCGCGTTCGACGTGCTGATGGTCGCTATTGCCGGCAAAGACGTCTTCATGAAAGTATTCGGCGAGAAGGATGAGGCCGTCGCGGCCGGACCCGAGATCGCAAAGGTGTTCAAGGCTGCCGACGCCGCCCGCAAGATGTCCAAGGGCAGCAATGTCCAGGACTGGAACCAGGCGACCAATCTCGTCATCACCGGCAAGGCCGGCGGCCAGATCATGGGTGACTGGGCTCAGGGCGAGTTCCAGGTGGCTGGACAGGTGGCCGGCAAGGACTACACCTGCCTTCCGGGCCTCGGCGTCAACGAGATCATCTCGACAGGTGGCGATGCGTTCTACTTCCCACTGCTGAAGGATGAGGAAAAGTCCAAGGCGCAGGAAGTACTGGCTTCGACCTTGCTCAACCCCACCACGCAGGTTGCCTTCAATTTGAAAAAAGGTTCGCTGCCGGTGCGTGGCGATGTCGATCTGAATGCCGCGAACGACTGCATGAAGAAGGGCCTCGACATCCTCGCCAAAGGCAATGTGATCCAGGGCACCGACCAGCTGATGTCTCAGGATACGCAGAAGCAGAAGGAGGACCTGTTCTCCGAATTCTTCGCCAATCCGAGCCTGACGCCGGAGGACGCGCAGAAGCGTTTCGTCGAAATCATCGCCGCAGCCGAGTAGTCGGGCGCGCGCCCGTCTCCGCCGGCTCCTGATCAAGGGGCCGGCGAAGTCATCCCTTTTGATTTTGGGACGGAGGCCCGCATGGCGGGCGTGCCGCAGGGTGTGGTAATGAGTGACACTGAATCCAAGCGCCCCAGTCAGATCTTTAGAAATCTGAGCGCCAAAATTGCATCGATTCCGATGGTGCTGACCGCCGTTTTTGTCTTCGTCGGCGGTACGGCGTGGACGGTGCTCTACTCCTTCACCAATTCAAAGCTGCTTCCCCGTTTGAATTTTGTCGGGATCGACCAGTACGATCGCCTTTGGGCCGCGCCGCGATGGTGGGTTGCGATCGAAAACCTCGCCATCTATGGCGTCCTTTCTCTGATCTTCTCGCTGGTGATCGGCTTTCTGCTGGCCGCGCTGCTGGATCAAAAGATCCGGTTCGAGGATGCGTTCCGAACGATCTTCCTCTACCCTTTCGCGCTTTCCTTCATCGTCACCGGGCTGGTTTGGCAATGGCTGCTCAATCCCGACTTCGGCATTCAGGGCGTTGTGCGGAGCTTCGGCTGGACCAGCTTTTCCTTCGATCCGCTCTATAATTCCGAAATCGTTATTTATGGCATCCTGATTGCCGCCCTGTGGCAGGGCACGGGCCTCATCATGTGCCTGATGCTTGCGGGTCTGCGCGGCATTGACGAGGACATCTGGAAGGCCGCGCGCGTCGACGGCATCCCCACCTGGAAAACCTACCTCTTCATCATCATTCCAATGATGCGGCCGGTCTTCATTACGACCTTGGTGATCATCGCCGCCGGTATCGTGAAGGTCTATGATCTGGTGGTCGCGCAGACGTCCGGCGGTCCCGGCATCGCGTCCGAAGTGCCGGCGAAATACGTCTATGACTATATGTTCCAGGCCCAGAATCTCGGACAGGGTTTCGCCGCCTCCACGATGATGCTGCTCAGCGTCATGATCGTCGTCGTTCCCTGGGCATACCTCGAATTTGGGAGCCGGAAGCGTGGCTAATCCAGCAACCATAGCGGCAACGGTCGCCGGCACGAGCGCGGTGCCCTCGGACTTTTCCGGTCCTAGCGGCCCACGTCCGCGGCGCACGCTGTCGCGCCGCAATATCATCCTTTATGGCACGCTGATTGTGGTTGCCGCCTACTACCTGCTGCCGCTCTACGTGATGGTTGTAACCTCGCTGAAGGGCATGCCTGAGATCCGGGTGGGCAATATTTTCGCGCCGCCCCTGGAGATCACCTTCGAGCCTTGGGTGAAAGCTTGGGCGACGGCCTGCACCGGCCTAAATTGCGACGGCCTGTCGCGCGGCTTCTGGAACTCGGTCCGCATCACCGTGCCGTCTGTGATCCTCTCGATCGCAATCGCCTCGGTCAATGGCTATGCGCTGGCCAACTGGCGCTTCAAAGGCGCCGATACCTTCTTCATCATCCTGATCGTCGGCGCCTTCATCCCCTATCAGGTGATGATCTATCCGATCGTCATCATGCTGCGTGAAATCGGGCTCTATGGCTCTCTGTCGGGTCTCGTCATCGTCCATTCCATCTTCGGCATGCCGATCCTCACGCTGCTGTTCCGCAACTACTTCGCCTCGGTTCCGGAAGAGCTGTTCAAGGCGGCGCGCGTGGATGGCGCGGGTTTCTGGGGCATCTACTTCAAGATCATGCTGCCGATGTCGCTGCCGATCTTCGTCGTTGCCGTCATCCTGCAGGTTACCGGCATCTGGAACGACTTCCTGTTCGGCGTCGTCTACACGCGACCCGACACCTATCCGATGACGGTTCAGCTCAACAACATCGTCAATTCCGTGCAGGGCGTGAAGGAATACAACGTCAACATGGCCGCGACGATCATCACCGGCCTTGTGCCGCTGATTGTCTATTTCATTTCCGGCAAACTGTTCGTGCGCGGTATCGCCGCCGGCGCGGTGAAGGGGTAAGAGACCATGACAAGCGTTCTGGTCAAGGATGTCACGCTCAACTTCGGTGCCGTCGAGGTTCTGAAGCGGCTCGATCTTGACGTGACCGAGGGTGAGTTCATCGTCCTGCTCGGTCCGTCGGGTTGCGGCAAGTCGACCTTGCTCAACTGTATCGCCGGCCTGCTTGACGTGTCGTCGGGGCAGATTTTCATCAACGGCAAGAACGTCACCTGGGAGGAGCCGAAGGATCGCGGCATCGGCATGGTGTTCCAATCCTACGCGCTCTATCCGCAGATGTCGGTGGAGGGAAATCTTTCTTTCGGCCTGAAGAACGCCGGGCTTTCCAAGGACGAGATAGCCAAACGCATCAAGCGCGCTTCGGAAATACTGCAGATCGAGCCTTTGCTTCAGCGCAAGCCGGCCGCGCTCTCGGGCGGCCAGCGCCAGCGCGTCGCCATCGGTCGCGCGCTGGTGCGCGACGTCAACGTTTTCCTCTTCGACGAGCCGCTATCCAACCTCGATGCCAAGTTGCGGTCCGAACTGCGCGTCGAGATCAAGCGGCTGCACCAGCGGCTCGGCAATACGATGATCTATGTGACGCACGACCAGATCGAGGCGATGACGCTAGCCGACCGCATCGCGGTCATGCGTGGCGGCCTGATCCAGCAGCTCGATGCCCCGCAGGCGATCTACAGCCGTCCGGTCAACCGCTTTGTCGCCGGCTTCATCGGCTCGCCCGGAATGAACTTCATCGAGGGTACCGTGGAATCCAACGGCTTCAAGGTCGGCGACGTCGTCATCCCGCTCAACCGCTACGACGCCGATCGTGGCACACAATCGACCGGGGCCGCGGCTTTCGGTATCCGGCCGGAGCACATCGCTTTCGGCGAACAGGCGCAGTCGATGCCTTTCCGTCACGAGATCGAAATCGAGATCGTCGAACCCATGGGTTCCGACACGCTCGTCTGGACAAAACTGAGCGGACAGAACCTCGCATTCCGTGCTCCATCAGAACGGACATTGCATGTTGGAGAGCGCCTCCCGGTCGGTTTCGATCCGGCCCGCGCCTCGATCTTCGACAGCGCATCGGGCAACCGAATCTGAACGATGAACGCACCGGCTCTTTACTCCGGCCTCGACCTGCGGGGCACCTGGCGGCTTGAAAGCGCTGACGGCAGCATTCGGGCGGCGATCACGCTACCGGGAGACGTGCATTCGGCGCTGCTCACTGCTGGCATCATCGCCGATCCTTATGTCGGGACGAATGAACTTGACGTGCGCTGGGTTCCCGATATCGACTGGCGGCTGACCCGCGAATTCGACCATCCGGGGCCGGGCGCCACGGCCTGGTATCTTGATGTCGAAGGTCTCGATACGGTTGCCGAAGTCATACTCAACGACGTGGCGGTGCTTTCCTCGCAAAATGCGTTCCGCCGATATCGGCCTGATGTGACGGCCGCTCTGCAGCCCGGGCGCAACACGCTCTCGATCGTCATCCGCTCGGCCACCAAGGCCGCGAACGAATTGCAGGCGCGACAGCCCTTCTACATTCCTTACGCGGTGCAGAACTGTCCGATCCCCAACGGCAATATGCTGCGCAAACCCGCCTGCCATTTTGGCTGGGATTGGAATCTCGCCATCGCACCGCTCGGCGTCTATGGCGATATCGCGCTGAGGCCACTGAAAGCAGCGCGTATCGAGCATGTGCAGACAGCGCAGGAACACAACGTAGACGGCTCCGTTTCCGTCGCGGTTACGGTCACGCTGTTTGGCAGCCAGCCGGGCATGGTCCTGCTCGCACTAAAATTCGCAGGCGAGGAAAGGCGCACCGATGCTTCGGTGAGCGCCGGCGAAACCCGCCACACCGAACACTTCACCGTGCGCGAGCCGCGTCTCTGGTGGCCGTGCTGGGGTATTACGCGGACACAACAAGAACAATATCTCTATCCGCTCGACATCGAATGCGATGGCGATGCCATGCGGCGGCGGATCGGCCTGCGCAAGATCGAGTTGCTGACCGATAATGACGCGGCCGGTTCGCGCTTTGCCTTCAAGGTCAACGGCCGAGAGATCTTTTGCCGGGGCGCCAACTGGATCCCCGCCGACGCACTGCCGTCACGCGCCACGCCGGAACTAACGCGAAAGCTGCTTCAGGCGGCGGTAGACGCCAATATGAACATGGTCCGTGTCTGGGGCGGAGGCTTCTACGAGCAGGATTTCTTCTACGATCTCTGCGACGAACTCGGCCTGCTCGTCTGGCAGGATTTCATGTTCGCCTGCAATCTCTATCCATCGACGCCCGACTTCCTCGCCGAGGTACGCGCCGAGGTGGACTATCAGGTACGACGGCTCGGCTCGCATGCCTCGATCGCTCTGTGGTGTGGCGACAACGAGTTGATCGGCGCGCTGAACTGGTTCGACGAATCGCGCAACAACCGTGATCGGTATCTGGTCAATTACGACCGCCTGAACCGCACCATCGAAGAAGCGATGCGCGCCGCGGATGCCGACGCGATCTGGTGGCCGTCGAGCCCGTCGCCCGGAAAACTCTCGTTCGGCGACGCGTGGCATGACAACTCGTCCGGCGACATGCATTTCTGGAGCGTCTGGCACGAGGGCCGCGATTTCGAGCACTATCGAGACGTTCGCCCGCGCTTCTGCTCGGAGTTCGGCTTCCAGTCGTTTCCGTCAATGGTAATTGCCAAAACCTTTGCCGACGAAGCGGATGATCTGAACGTCGTCTCGCCGGTGATGGAGTGGCACCAGAAGAATGCCGGAGGCAACGCGCGCATCGCCGAAACGATGATGCGCTACTTCCGCTATCCGGAAGGCTTTGGCAATTTCATCTATCTCAGCCAGATCAGCCAAGGCCTCGCCATCAAGACTGCGGTCGAATATTGGCGCTCGCTCAAACCCCATTGCATGGGCGCGCTCTACTGGCAGCTCAACGACACCTGGCCGGTCGCGTCGTGGTCGAGCCTCGATCACGGTGGTGGCTGGAAGGCGTTGCACTATATGGCTCGCCGCTTCTTTTCGCCGGTCGCGGCATTTCTCGTGCCCGACAAGGCCACCGGAAAAGTTGCCGTCGTGGCAGTTAACGACACGGGCGCCGATGTCACGGTAGGAGCCGATCTCCATTGCGTAGACACCGGCGGAAGGATTTATCCGCTTTCCACCCTGTCCAGCCCCGTGGAGACCGATGCGGCGCATACGCTCGGCCAGGTTTCCGTGGACGCGATCCCGGCAGGCAGCTTCCTCTTCATGGACTGGAAGGCCGCCGACGGGTCGAGCGGCCGCAGCCATTTCTCGCCCGTGCCGTACAAGGCCCACAAGCTTCAGGCGCCTGGACTATCGCTGAACGCGGAACGAATCGGCGATACCATCCAAGCGAAGCTGACGACCCAAAAGCCGGCGTTCCACGTATCGGTGGAGGCGCTGGTTAGCGGTCATTTCAGCGACAACGCTTTTGACATTCTCCCCGGCGAGACAGTCGCAATCACTTTCACGCCCGACGATCCCAGGGCGCTTTCCGGTGTCGCGGGGGATTTCATCCTGCGCGACCTTCATTCCTCATATGCAAGGAGCATCTGACCCATGGCATGGTCTTTCCAGCTTTACAGCGCCCGCGACTTTCAGCCCTGGTCCGATGTGCTGAAAACCCTCGGCGAACTTGGCTACAAGCAGGTCGAAGGCTTTGGCGGCGTCTACACCGACCCGACTGCTTTCCGCGCCGAACTCGACAAGAACAGCTTGGCGATGACAAGCGGGCATTTCCCGATCGAAATGCTTGAGAGCGATTTCGGTAAGGCTGAAAGCATCGCAAAGACCTTCGGCATCAAGCTGATCGCCTGCCCGTACCTTCAGCCGCCGGACCGTCCGACCGATGCCGAGGGCTGGCGCAAATTCGGTAGCCGGCTTGGCGCTGTTGCCAAGCGGGCAAGGGATGCCGGCTACGACTTCGCCTGGCACAATCACGATTTCGAATTCGTGCCGCTGCCCGATGGCTCGATGCCGCAGGCCCGCATCTTCGAAGGCGCGCCCGGTCTCGGCTGGGAAATGGACGTCGCCTGGGTGATCCGGGGTGGCGCCGATCCGCTGAAATGGATCAACGACCACGGCAGCCAGATCATTTCCGTACATGTCAAGGACATCGCGCCCAAGGGCGAGAATGCCGATGAGGACGGCTGGGCCGATGTTGGCCACGGTACCGTCGACTGGAAGGGCCTCGTCGCCACCTTCAACGCAAAGACGCCGGCAAAATACTTCGTCATGGAACACGACAAGCCGAGTGACTTCAAACGTTTCGCCAAGCGGTCGATCGAATCGGCAAGAACCTTCTGAGGAACCTGGATATGGCAAAGAAACTGGGAGTGGGGGTCATCGGCTGCGGTAATATTTCCGCCGCCTATTTCTCGCTGGCGCCGCTGTTCAAGGGCATCAAGATGAAGGCCTGCGCCGACATCAACATGGACGCGGCACGCGCGCGCGCCAAGGAGTTCGGCATTCGCGCCGAGACTGTCGAAGACCTGCTGAAGGCCGATGACATCGATATCATCGTCAATCTTACGATCCCCGCGGTTCACCATTCGGTGTCCCAGCAGGTGCTGGATGCCGGCAAGCACGTCTATTCCGAAAAGCCGTTCGTGCTTTCGGTCAAGGAAGGCCTCGATCTAAGCAAGCGCGCGGAAAAGAACAGCCTGCGCATCGGCTCGGCGCCAGACACCTTCATGGGCGGCGCGCATCAGCTTGCCCGCAACCTGATCGACACCGGCAAACTCGGCAAGATCACCAGCGGCACCGCCTTCGTCATGAACCACGGCATGGAGCACTGGCACCCCAACCCCGATTTCTTCTTCAAGCCGGGTGCCGGCCCGGTGCTCGACCTCGGGCCTTACTACATCACCAACCTGATCCAGTTGATCGGTCCGGTGAAGCGGCTGGTCGCCATCTCCTCGACGCCCGCCAAGGAGCGCACGATTTCGTCGAAGCCGCGCGCTGGCGAGAAGCTGACGGTCGAGACACCGACCACCGCCCACGCGCTGCTGGAGTTCGCCAATGGCGCGGTCGTGACCGTGAATTCAAGCTGGGACGTCTGGAACCACAGCCACAAGCCGATGGAGCTCTACGGCGAAGAAGGTACGCTCTATGTCCCGGATCCGAACTTCTTCGGTGGCGAGATCAGGCTGACCAAGGGTGCCACTCCAGCCAAGAAGCTGCCGAAGTGGGAGCATCCGCTGGGCATTCCCAACCAGAAGCACTCGCAGGGCATGATGGCCAACTACCGCACGGCGGGACTTGCCGACATGGCCATCGCCATCATGGAGGGCCGTCCGCACCGCTGCTCGATGGAACTCGCGTTGCATGCGGTCGAAGTGATGACCTCGATCCTCAAGTCCGGCGAGACAGGCAAGTTTGTCGAGATGACCACCACTTGCGATCGCCCTGAAGCATTGGGGCCGAAAGAAGCAAAGGCGCTGCTGGCAAAGAAGAAATAACGCCCGGTTTACCCTCCCACTTGTGGGGAGGGTCGGCCAGCTTTGCCCGCCGGGGTGGGGGTAGTCTCCCACCGGGATTGGGGACATTTCGTATTGCCATCCGGCGCTACGCATCGACCTCCCCTCAGGGGAGGAACCTGCCCGTCCTGCACCGTCGGCGCACGGTTGAGCGAAAGCAACAGATGACAGCGACTCTCTCCCCGTTTACGGGGTGAGACGTCCGGCAGGACAGTGAAGGGCGCTGCCGACCGTCGCGATCAAGCTTGAACGGTCGGTTGTTCGTGCGCCTGTAACGAAGCGAGGAGACACCATGCCCTACATACCCGCCGCAGACCGCTACAAATCGATGCGCTACAATCGCTGCGGAAAGTCCGGCCTGAAGCTGCCGGCAATCTCGCTCGGCCTTTGGCACAATTTTGGCGAGGACACGCCGCACAATACCAAACGCGCGATCTGCCAGAAGGCGTTCGACCTCGGCATCACCCATTTCGATCTTGCCAACAATTACGGCCCGCCTCCCGGTTCGGCCGAAACCGCCTTCGGCGAAATCCTGCGCACCGATTTTGCCGGCCTGCGCGACGAAATGATTATCTCCACCAAGGCCGGCTACGACATGTGGCCTGGGCCCTATGGCGAATGGGGCAGCCGCAAATATGTGCTTGCCAGCCTCGACCAGAGCCTGAAGCGCATGGGGCTCGACTATGTCGACATCTTCTATTCGCATCGGTTCGATCCAGAGACGCCGCTGGAGGAAACCATGATGGCGCTCGACCACGCGGTGCGCTCCGGCAAGGCGCTCTATGCCGGCATCTCGTCCTACAACTCGCAGCGCACCCGCGAGGCCGCTAGCATCCTGCGCGAACTTGGCACGCCCTTGCTCATCCATCAGCCCAGCTATTCGATGATCAATCGCTGGGTCGAGGACGACGGGCTGCTCGATACGCTGGAGGGGTTGGGCGTCGGCTCGATCGTGTTCTCGCCGCTGGCGCAGGGTATGCTGACCACGAAGTACCTGAAGGGCATTCCACAGGACAGTCGCGCCGCGCAGGGTAAGTCGCTGCGTACCGACTTCATCAATGAGCAGACGGTGAAGAACATTCGGGCGCTGAACGGCATAGCCGAAAGGCGTGGCCAGACGCTGGCGCAGATGGCGCTGGCCTGGGTGCTGCGCGGCGGACGGGTTACCACGGCTCTCATCGGCGCCAGCCGTCCGGAACAGGTGGAGGATTGCGTCGGCGCAATAAGGAACCCCGACTTCAGCGACGCCGAACTCGCCGAGATCGACTCCTACGCCCGCGACGCCGACATCAACCTTTGGGCCGCCTCAGCGGAACGCAAAGGACCGGGAAGGAAGAAGTAGGTTATAAGCATGGACACCACCCCCCTCTGGCCTGCCGGCCATCTCCCCCTCAAGGGGGGAGATTGGCAGCTTCGGTGGCGCTGTTCATTCTGCAGCCCTGGCGAGTGGCGACGGCAGACGAGAGAGCTAATCTCCCCCCTTGAGGGGGAGATGGCCGGCAGGCCAGAGGGGGGTAATTCCTCATCTGTGCAAGACGGGATTGTCGCACAATGATCCGCAATCCCATCCTGCCAGGTTTCAACCCCGATCCGTCCATCTGCCGTGTCGGGTCGGATTACTACATCGCCACCTCGACCTTCGAATGGTATCCCGGCGTCCAGATCCATCACTCCATCGACCTGGTGAACTGGCGGCTGGTGAAGCGTCCGCTGGAGCGGGTGGCGCAGCTCGACATGCGCGGCAATCCGGATTCCGGTGGCATCTGGGCTCCGTGCCTCTCCTATGCCGACGGCCTTTTCTGGCTGGTCTACACCGACGTCAAGCGAATCGACGGCAACTTCAAGGACAGCCACAACTACATCGTGACGGCGCCATCCGCGGAAGGACCGTGGTCCGATCCGGTCTATGTCAATTCCAGCGGCTTCGACGCCTCGCTGTTCCATGACGACGACGGCCGCAAATGGTTTCTCAACATGGTCTGGAATCACATTTCGCATGGTGTCGGTGGCAATCCGAAGCATCCGTCCTTCGCCGGTATCCTTTTGCAGGAGTATGACGCCAAGGCCGGCAAGCTGGTCGGCTCGGTGAAGAACATATTCGCCGGCAGCCCGCATGGTCTGGTTGAAGGCCCACATCTCTTCAAACGCAACGGCTGGTACTATCTGACCACTGCCGAGGGCGGCACTGGCTACGACCATGCGGTAACAATGGCGCGGTCCCGCTTGCTCGACGGACCGTATGACCTGCATCCCGATATCCATTTGATCACATCCAAGGACGCCTCGCAGGCGAGCCTGCAGCGCGCCGGCCACGGCCAGATCGTGGAGACGCCCGACGGCGAGGTCTATCACACGCACCTGACGTCGCGGCCGCTTGCCGGTCTGCGGCGCTCGCCGCTCGGGCGCGAGACGGCGATCCAGAAATGTGTCTGGGGCGAGGATGGCTGGCTGCGCCTTGCGCATGGCTCTCCGGTGCCCGAAGTCGAGGTTGCCGCGCCGCGTGGCGTCAGTGCCGAGCCCAAGGCGCCGCAGCGCGTTCGCCATGATTTCAACCGGCCCGCCCTTCCGCTCGATTTCCAGTGGCTGCGCACGCCGTTTCCGGATCGCATCTTCTCGCTCAACGAGAGGCAGGGTTATCTCAGACTGTTCGCGCGGGAATCGATTGGCAGCTTTTTCGAGCAGGCGCTGGTGGCGCGCCGGCAGGAGCAGTTTGTCTTCCGGGCGGAGACGGCCGTCGAGTTCACGCCGGTAACCTATCAGCAGGCGGCCGGCCTCGTGCTTTACTACAATCGTCACAAGTTCCATTTCCTGGCAATAAGCCATGATCCGCGGCGGGGCCGCGTCCTGACCGTCATGAGCTGCCTTGGCAACTGGCCGGACGCGGCGCTGACATTCCCGCTTGCAGAGCCGATCCCGCTGCCGGTAACAGGTGCGATCAAGCTAGCTGCCAGCGTCGACCACGCTCGGCTGACTTTTGCATACGATGCGGGCGATGGCTGGAAAACAGTTGCCCCGGACCTCGATGCGAGCATCGTGTCGGACGAAGCGGGACGCGGCGAGCATGGCTCCTTTACCGGCGCCTTCGTCGGCATGTTGGCCTTCGACACCAGCGGCGCGGGCATTCCCGCCGACTTCGATTATTTCGACTACGCTCCGGGCTGAACCTCAGGCCGACTTCGAAATGCCTCGCGGATCGCCGCCGCCATGCCGTCGATCGCCGCGCCTATCGCAGCGGGATTGCGGCGCAGCACCACGCTCGCTGCATCAATCGCGCCGAATCCGTCGGCGACGGTCAATTCTCGGCAACCCGCAGGTATGTTGCTGCGGGCGATCGGTGCGACAGCCAGTCCAGATGTGGCCGCAAGGCGCATCCCGCCGCTGGTGTCGCTCAGATAGGCTACTCGATGGTCGATACCCCGGCGGTCAAGCGATTTCAGCGCATAGTCCCGGCACCACCTGGAATTCTGGTACAGAGCAATCGGCAGTGGTCTTTCTTCGTGGCGGTGGCTCGAAGCGGAAGTGACCCAGACGGATGGGTCGGCCATGAGAATCTCGCTATCTGTGAAGTCCTCCCACTCGAACACAACCGCGAGGTCAAGATCGCCGGCGTTCAATGCAGCGACCTGGCTATGCGACGTCGCGAATCGTACGGTTATTTCAACGCGTGGGTGCTGCCTCGAGAATGCGGCGAGCGCCTTGGACAGCACCGGCACGCCATATTCTTCCGGAACACCGATACGCACTGGCCCGTCGAGCGGCGCGGCGCGCAAGGCGGCAGCTGTTTCATCGAGCAGCGCGACGATGCGGCGGGCATTGCCGATCAGATCTTCACCCTTGCGCGTGAGCGAGACACCGCGTGAGCCGCGTTGAAACAGCGCGTCACCGATAAGGTCTTCCAGCTTCTTGATCTGCATCGAAACGGCGGACTGGGTGCGGCCCATACGGTCAGCCGCCTTTGTGACATTTCCGCGTGTCGGTGACGGCGACGAAAGCCCGCAGCAGATCGCTATCCAGATTCAACAGACACCTCGACGTCATCAGCTATTCTGATGGCAGACATCATTCCTATTCGTTTGGTCGATGTCAATGATACGATTAATCTGGCGAAGCAAACTCCTGGAGCAGTTTCTCCTGCTTCAGTGATCCTCACTCAGCCCGCGATTCGCCCCCGGTCGCGGGCTTTTTCTTGGATGACTTGCGGCGACCCTTAACATCAGCCGCTATCGTGACTAATTGCGGCGGGAACGTTCATACAATTTAGGAGCCAGCGTGGCTAAAAAACCATTGCGGCGACGGGCGTTGCTTGTCGTCAACCCGCGCGCCAGACGCGGGACCGGTTCGATCGCGGCAGCCGTCAAGCAGCTGGAGGCGACGGGCATCGACGTGCGCGAGGTTAAGGTTGGCGAGCAGGACACGATCGACGATGTCATTCGCCAGGAAGCCGGCACTGTCGATCTGGTGATTGTTGGCGGCGGCGACGGCACGCTGAACGCCGCGGCTCCCGCGCTAGTCGAGACGGGCTTGCCAATGGGCGTACTGCCGTTGGGCACCGCCAACGACTTTGCCCGAACCGTGTCGATCCCGCCGGATCTGCAGAAGGCAGCAGAAATCATCGCCGCCGGTCACCTCCGCGACTTCGATCTGGGTGATGTCAACGGCCATCTCTTCTTCAACGTCGCCAGCATTGGCTTCAGCGCCGAACTCGCCGCGGAACTGACCGAGCATGCCAAGAAACGCTGGGGCGTTCTCGGCTACGCGATTGTCGCGTCGCGCATCTTGCTGCGTTCGAGGCTGTTTACAGCCTATGTCGATCACGACGGCACCACCGAGCGCATCCGCACCATGCAGATCTCGGTGGGCAATGGCCGGCACTATGGCGGCGGCATGACGGTCGAGGAGACCGCAACGGCGGAGGACGGCAAGCTCGACCTCTACAGCCTTGAGGTCGATCATTGGTGGCGGCTCCTGGCGCTGTTGCCCAGCCTGCGCAAAGGCACGCAGGGCAAATGGGATGATGTGCGTGCCTTCCAGACCACGGAGGTCACGATCCGCACCAGCCGGCGGCGGCCGGTCAACACCGACGGCGAGCTGTCGACGCACACGCCGGCTCATTTCCGGATTCGTCCGAAGGCGATCCGCGTGTTCGCGCCGCCTGCCGAGTCTGCGGCGGCGTCGGAAGGCGCTCAGACGTCGCCAGTAACCACGCCGACGAACGGCAATTCGCGGAACGCGTGGGCGACGTCCATGCCATACCCCACGACGAAATAGTCGGGGCATTCGAAGCCTACGAAATCGGCGTCGATCTGGGTCTGGCGGCGCATGCGCTTGTCGAGCAGCACCGCGATCGAGCAGCTCTTGGCGCCGCGCGACATCATCAGCTCGCGCGTATAACCTAGCGTCTTGCCGGATTCGAGGATGTCGTCGATGAGCAGTACGTCGCGGCCCTTCACTTCATTGTCGATGTCGCGCAGCACGCGAACCTCGCCGCTGGTCGTGCCGGTGCCATAGCTGGAGATGAAGATGAACTCGACCTCGGGCGACAGGCCGACATCGTGCATCGCCCGGATGAGATCGGCGGCGAAAACGAAGGAACCCTTCAGGATCGAGATGACGAGCAGGTCGTGATAGTCGTGCTCGGCGATTTCCTTGGCGAGTTCAAGATTGCGTCGGGCGATCGTCGAAGCGCTGAACAGCACCTCGATCTGCTTGTTGCGCACGGCCGGCATTGGCGAGGCTTTCTATTCGGCAAAAGTGACGGAAACGGACTTCACCCCGTTCTTAGGCACCTCGAGCCGGCTCGAAAAGACAAATCGCTCGCCGGGGCCGATCGTGGGCGACGATGTCCCCAGTTTGTAGCGCACCATGGTGCCATCCAGGCTCGCAACCCGGATCTCGATCGGCGGCACGGTGGCGAAAGTCCCGCCGTCATTGCCGGCTTCCCCATCAATCAGAAGGATGGGTTTCTTGCCAGTGCCATCGACGCGCGAGGTAACACCCATCAACGTGAGCGCTGCGTGATCCGTGTGAGCGTTGCCGCCACCGGTCACCAGCGTGTGCCCGCCAAACACCCAGAAGGCTATCGCGGCAAGTCCGATGCCCACTGCCCAGAAAGCCGCGCCGCCGGGCTTGCTGAACCAGGCGGTAGGCGAGGGCACCTGCTTTGCCAGAAATGATAGACCCGCGACTGGATCGCCGATATCCGTCTTCGTCGCTGCTGGTCGATCCGGCGGTAGCATGCGATCCGTGGCGATCACTTCGAAATCCGCCTCGATGACGTCTGTCTTGTCGATTGAGGAGCCATACTCAAAGGAGCGTAGCGTGTCGCTGGCCATGATTTCGCCGGGAACGGAGCGCGCAGTATGAGATCGAGGCATTGGCACGGGCTGTCGTTGGCGTTTGCCCGGTGGGACAAACGGGTTGGGTCAAGACTATATGCGCCACCATTCTTAACCGCTGGTTAACCATGCAGGCACAAGGTCGATTCGCAAAAATGCCTGTCGTTCGGGACATGAAACCCAGAGTCCAGCATTGATCCGTTTCGAGAATGTCGGCCTGCGCTACGGAATGGGCCCGGAGATACTCCGGGACATTTCGTTTCAGATTCCGCAGAGCTCCTTCCAGTTCCTCAGCGGCCCGTCCGGTGCCGGCAAGACCACGTTGCTGCGTCTGCTGTTCATGTCGCTGAAGCCGACGCGCGGGCTGATCAACATTTTCGGCAAGGACCGATCTCGCATCACAGCGCAGGAATTGCCGTTGATGCGCCGTCGCATCGGCGTCGTCTTCCAGGATTTTCGCCTGCTAGACCACATGACGACCTACGAGAATGTCGCGCTGCCCTTGCGCGTGCGCGGGCGCGAGGAGTCGAGCTATCGGGCCGACGTCTCTGAACTGCTCAAATGGGTTGGGCTGGGCGAGCGCATGCATGTGCTGCCGCCGGTGCTGTCGGGCGGTGAAAAGCAGCGCGCGGCCATCGCCCGCGCCCTCATCGAGCAGCCAGAGATCCTGCTTGCCGACGAGCCGACCGGCAACGTCGATCCGCCACTCGCCCGCCGCCTGCTGCGGTTGTTCATCGAGCTCAACCGCCTCGGTACGGCGGTCGTTATCGCCACGCACGATCTCGGCCTGATGGAACAGGTCGACGCTCGCCGCATGATCCTCTCGAACGGGGGGCTCGACATCTATGACTGAGATGCCGGTCGAGGCCGCGGCGAATACGCCTTCCACAATGAACGCGCCGCGTGAAAAAACCGCGCGTCCGCCGGCCGCGATCGTGCCGGCGCATGGCGTCGCCGGCAACGCGCTGGTGCTGGTGATCGCGATCATGACATTCCTGTCGTGCCTGACGCTCGGCGCGGTGACGCTGGTGCGCGACACGGCCGGCGTCTGGCAGAACCAGATCGCCCGTGAGGCGACGATCCAGATCAAGCCGACCGATGGCGCGGAGATGGAAGCGGCGCTCACCGAGGCAGCCGAGATCGCCGGCGGCTTTCCAGGGGTCACCGGAACGCGGGTCATCGATCGCGAAGCCACCGCCCGCCTGCTCGAGCCATGGCTTGGCTCCGGGCTGAACATCGACGAACTGCCGGTACCGCGGCTGGTTGTGGTCACCATCGACCGCAACAACCCGCCGGATTTCGTCGCACTACGCGATTTGCTTGTGGCCAAGATTCCCGGGCTGTCGCTCGACGACCACCGCACCTGGGTGGACCGGCTGGTGACGATGGCGAGCACCACCGTTACCCTCGGCTTGGCGATCCTGCTGTTGATGCTGTCCGCCACTGTTCTCACTGTGGTGTTCGCCACACGCGGCGCCATGGCGGGCAATGTTCACATCATCGAGGTGCTGAACTTCGTCGGCGCCGAGGCACGCTTCATCGCCACCGAATTCCGCCGGCATTTTCTGCTGACCGGCATGAAGGGCGCCATGGCCGGCGGACTTGCCGCCATCATCGTCTTCATCGCCTTTTCTATCTGGTCGTCGCGCAATCTGGCGACACCGGAGGCGGACCAGGCAAGTGCCTTGTTCGGCAATTTCGCCATCGGCGTGACCGGCTACGCCGGCGTCGCTGTGATCGTCATCGCGATCGGCGTGCTGACCGCCGCGACGTCGCATGTAACCGTCGTTACGCATTTGAAGAACCTGGAGTTTCGTCAGCCGGATGGCTGAGTGAGGTAAATCGTGCGGAGATCGCTACCCAAGCGTGCGATTTGGAGTTAACAATTGGCCATGCTGATTTCGGGCTCGGCAGATTCGATACGCACCGCTCGCTCTATGGGGCGCGGCTTCTGGGCGTGTTTGCGCCTCACCATACTTTCGGTGGTTACCGGTGCCGCGGTGTTTGCCGGCGGGTTCGGCTTGTTTGCCAACTACGTCAGCGAACTCGCTACGCCCGACAACGTTCGCACGGCGGATGCGATCATCGTGCTCACCGGCGGCCAGGCCCGCCTCGATGCGGCGCTTGATCTATTAAAGTCCGGCAAAGGCAAGCGGCTGCTGATCAGCGGCGTCAATCCGGCCGCGAACCGCGAGTCGCTGCGCCGGGCGATGGGCGAAGACCGCGATCTGTTCAGCTGTTGCGTCGATCTCGACCACGCCGCGCTCGATACGATCGGCAATGCGGAGGAAAGCGCCAAATGGGTCCAGGATCACGACTATGACAGCGTCATCCTGGTGACCAACAACTACCACATGCCACGCAGCCTGCTGGAAATGAGCCGGCTGGTCGATCATACCGAACTGCAACCCTACCCGGTGGTCAACACCCGGTTAGCGGCGGTGGCTGGGTAACGAAGCCCGAGGCGCTGCGCGTGATCTTCACCGAATACACCAAATACATAGCGGCTCTTGCCCGCAGTGTCGTGCCGATGCGCGGCCTGCCGCATGACGTGTCGATGGAACAGACCGCGACCGTGCGCCAGCCTAGCCTGCAGCAATAGGCCGCCAGGCGGTCGGGGCAGGGTGGGGGACAGCTTCCTTCTTGCCGCCAGCCTTGAAACGCCGCTACCCGACGGCTTCCTTCACCGGCAACAAGCCGCCGCCAACCCGATCTCGAATTCTTAAGACACACATATTCGTTGCCACGCTGCCTTTCAGCACCTGGCTTTTTGTCAAAGAACTTCCCCCTTGTGGGAGACGGCGCATGGCATTGCGCCTTGTAAGGTATAGTTTAGTGACGCTTCGCCATGCGCCGCCGGCATGCTTCCCCAAAACCAAACCCGGCCGAGTTAACGGCTCGCGAGCTTGATCCGGGGCCGGGTCTAGGCTGCGGGGGATCACCCCAAACCACGCTAACCGTTGCGTGGCCGGCCCGGTGCCACACTTGCCTGGATGCCGGTTGTACACCCGTTCCCACAAGCAAGCTGCTATGGCGGAGAATACGCGAGGGACGTCGGGAGGGGACAGGGACGACGGAAAATCGACAAAATGAAATGCTAAGCAACTGGAAAGATTAGATAAGAATTTTGGCGTGAAGATTCTCTATTCACCCCCTTTTTGTCGATTCTGCTTGGTGAAAGCACCCCTCTCCGTCTCGCCCCTTCGACAAGCTCAGGGCTCGCCACCTCTCCCCAGAGGGGCGAGGAACCTAGGTTCTGCAATGCCTCGCCCCCTTGAAGATACCGTGTTTCGAAGTATGCGACCCCCTCCAGCTTGGGTTCCTCGCCCCCATGAAATGGGGGAGAGGTGGCGAGCCGAAGGGCGAGACGGAGAGGGGGCGAAGGAATGCTTTGGCAGCGCTCCTTCCCGGGCGACTGAGCGAACTGAAGGAAGACCGGGAACCAGCGACCATCCGGCATTTTCGCGCGTATGCGCGCAAAAAGCGCTTTCGGTGGAGCCGGGTCTCGGCTCTGCGATCGCTGCGCTCCCTTGGAACACGTTTGACCCATGAGGTACGACAAGGCACTAGCTGCTCAAGGGGGGTGGCCTCGCGTACAAGCTCGACCCGTTGTGCGGCGCTCATGCCTGATATACCAACAGCCGATCCCGCCGCAGGAATCTTCGCCAAACCCATGCTTGCACTCCGGTCGCTGCTGTTCAACGCCGTCTTCTACCTGAACCTGATCATTCAGATGATCTTTTGGTCGCCGCTGTTTTTCCTGATGCCGCGCAAGGCGGCCTGGTTCGTGCCGAAATCCTGGGCGCGCGGCAGCCTGTGGCTGCAGGAAAAACTTGCCGGCACCAAAAGCGAGATTACCGGGGTGGAGAACCTGCCGGAAGGCTCGTTCATCCTGGCGCCGAAGCATCAATCGTTCTGGGACACTATCGCGTTCTTTCCCTACTTGCGCGACCCGCTTTACATCCTGAAGCGCGAACTGACCTGGATACCGTTCTTCGGCTGGTACATCCTCAAGATGCGGCTGATCCCGGTCAATCGCGGCAATCGCTCCAAGGCGCTGAAACAGGTCGTCGCCGACACGCGGCGAGAAATGGCGAATGATCGCCAACTCATCATCTATCCGGAAGGTACGCGACGCGCTCCAGGTGACGAACCGCAGTATAAATACGGCATTGTCGAGCTGTATTCGCAGCTTGGCATGTCTGTCGTGCCGGTCGCCCATGTCGCCGGCCTGTTCTGGCCGCGCCGAAAATTCCTGCGCTTTCCCGGAACCATCAAGGCGAAATTCCTGCCGCCGATCCCGCCCGGCCTCGATCGCGAGGAATTCATGCGTCGCCTGATTGTCGAGACGGAGGCAGGCTGTGACGCATTGCTGATAGAGGCTGCACAGACGCCCGGCCATCCGCCCCTGCCGCCGACGGCTATCAAGCGGCTCACCGATCTCGGCGTGAGGGCCTAGCCGTTTGGTCGCGGGTTTTGATGGTGCATTATTTTCTTCCGAATCGAAGGATGCACAAAGGGCCAGGTTCTACACGGCAGCGCCAGGACGACAGAGGCAATCCGTCGAGCGATACAGGATAGTCAAGGGAGCCTGAGGGCTCTTTCGAAGCGTTACGGGATCAGCCAGAAGACCGCCGCGAAGTGGAAGAAGCGGACTTCGGTAGCCGATGTGCCGACAGGGCCGAAGAACCCCTCTTCGACGGTGCTCACGATCGAGCAGGAGGCTGTGATCGTCGCTTTCCGGCAGCACACCCTGCTGCCGCTCGACGATTGCCTCTACGCGCTGCAGTCGACAATTCCAAACCTGACCCGCTCTTCATTGTATCGTTGCCTGCAGCGCCACGGCATTTCTCGTCTGCCGGATGTCGAAGGCGACAAGCCGGCCAAGAAGAAGTTCAAGAGCTACCGATCGGCTACGTCCACATCGACATCGCCGAGGTGCAGACGGCTGAAGGCAAGCTCTATCCCTTCGTGGCCATCGATCGGACCAGCAAGGTCGCCTATGTCGAACTGCAGGCCCCCTCCGCCTGCTCCACACAGCGGCGCTCTTCTTCCCGGTGGCTCTTGATGGTGCAAGGGCGTGCGCGGCTCCCTTTTGGCCGCGCGCAGCCTTGCTCCCAGCCTTCAGTTCCATGTCGCGTAGCTGGCATGCAAACTTCATCGCAGCCTACAACTTCGCCCGCCGCCTCAAGACCCTCAATGGTCTCTCGCCCGTCGAGTTCATCTGCAAACAATGGACAATCGAGCCACAAAGATTCAAACTCAATCCTAGAAGGTATTGAAGACATGGAGGAATCTGCGACGCGCACGACACTAGCGTTGTTCCTCTAGGTGTCGTATAGGAGCCGACGCTACCCTCGACACGTAAAGTACGATGGGTTCAGCGGCGTGCGGGCGTGGCGGAATTGGTAGACGCAGCGGATTCAAAATCCGCCGTCCTTACGGATATGTCGGTTCGAGTCCGACCGCCCGCACCATTCAACTTTGGTTGGCCTAGGCACGCTAAAGCGTGGTGGCGTTGCCACGGCTCAAGCGTCTCCCGCATCATCAGGATCGTCAGTTTGGGCTGCCACGGTCTTGATGTCCCTGCCTCGGCCAGATGGCAATGGCCATTCGCATTCGCCGGGCTGTAACGATACCTTAAGCCGGCAGTCTGGCAAGCAAGGCCGTTTTGAACGGGCAGTCTTCGTCCTCAAACGAGGGATGCCGCCTTGGCAGGTTTTGCGAAGCAGGTGCGATCCTGCGAATCCCGGCGATTGAAAGCACATGATACGCCGCGCTTATCGAGCAGCGTCTCAGGGTACGAGACTCTGGGCTGGTGCTATCGAGGACAAAAACGTTATCTGCGCGAAATTGAGGCAACCAGGCTGGAGCCATCGCCCGTTATAGCGGCGTTTGCTGCAAATTCTCGCAGGAGGATCGCGGTGTGCCATCAGGACAATTGGTGAATCTCGATCAGGTCAAAAATTACTGGCGGCGCTCTTGGTCTCATGACTGATCACCAAGGTCGCTGCATCTTCTGACTGACAGCGCCGCACCGCCTTTTCGGTAGGGGCGACATCAAGCCTCATCAGCGCATCCCAAGGGCAAGCACCTCAGACATGCGGGGTGCTCCAGCCCCCGCGGTCCGCGCGGTCGAGATACGCGAACAACTTCCGCATCTCGTCGTCCGTGATGAAGCGGGTCGATCCCTTCTCTGGATTTCTGAACGTGCCGGCAGGGATTGGATCCGTCTGGGCGATACCCCCAGAGCTCGGCGAGGTTGAACATCTTTCGGAGGCAGGCGAGCGTCCTATTCGCGATGATTGGGCGATCAGCCATTGCGGTCATCATCGCCGAAATGTCTCTAAGCAAAACAATGCATTAAGACAGTGGGTCATGTTCCGGGTGCCCGTCGAGTATGCGCTGTTCCAGAATGGACGGTCGAAGTCGCCCAACGTATCATTTCGCAGTGCAGCAACGATTCCGGTTGGCCCTTTTCGTAGGAAGTGAGTAAATGCTCACAGCCTAGGCAATTGTTCACATTGGAATTTTGGAGCATTTTTGGGAACATATGTCGGACACACGCGCCGGCCCGGTGCCCCTTCGGGTAGGAAGTCGCCACCCCTTGTCGGTCGGATATTCTATCCGACCAGGTGTTGCGGAGAGTCGCGCAAATCCGAGAATGACAGTTAACCGTTTGCCGCATGCTCTGAAGAATGTTCAGCGCGAGGGCCTTTGATGCCGGGTTCCCCCATCTTTTCATTCCGGACATGCGCGCAGGGTCATTCCCTGATTTCACAGTGCCGCTGTTCGAAGATATCAAAAAGGTCTTCAAGAACGAGACCGGTCGCGTGTTCATCTATCCGTCGTCCGGTATGGGCACCCGGGAGGTGGCGATGACCAATGTGCTCAGCCTCGGCGATCGCGAACTGGTGTCGCATTTTGGCCAGTTCACGCGACTCTAGAACGGCATGGCCGAACGTCTCGGCTTCGAAGCCGATGCCATTGACTGCGATTCATATACCGGGATTCGGAGGCGTGCTAGGAGTTCAACAGTCGGCCATGGAGAGGATTCCGCCAATTAACATTGCAGTCGTGGAAGATGATCGCGTCGTGGCGGCCACGCTGGAGGACATGCTTCTCAGCGAGGGCTATCGCGTCCGCCAGTGCCCTACCCTCTCAGCGTTGCGCTCCTTGCTGGACAACAACCACATCGATTTGATCCTGCTCGACCTTACCCTTCCAGACGGCAACGGCCTGGCGGTGGCAGCGCAGATCCGGGTATCAACCTCCGTGCCCATAATCATTGTTAGCGGAAGGGGTAGCGAGATCGACAGAATTGTCGGGTTGGAATTGGGAGCGGACGACTACATCGCAAAGCCGTTCAACGTTCGCGAGGTTGCCGCCCGTATTCGCGCCGTCATGCGGCGTGGTCGGTCCATTGCCCTGGCACAGTCGCCTGCCCTCAGAAAAGGCTACAGATTTGCCGGCTGGGTGCTCGATGTCGAGCTACGACGTCTTTACTGTCCGAGGGGAAGGCATGTCTCACTGACGATGAACGAATTCGAGCTGTTGTTGTCGATCGTTTCGGAGTTGGGGCGGGTTCTCACAAGAAATCGGTTGCTCGAAATGACCCGCCGCGACGGTAATGACGACGTCTTCGACCGAACGGTTGACCTGCTCGTGCTGCGACTGCGGCGGAAGATTGAAGCCAATCCGCATGTTCCCCAATTTATTGTGACCGAACGCGGATTCGGCTACCGCTTCGATCCAACTGTGGAGCGTTTCGGGTTCGACTGACACGCGCACCGAAAAGCTGGGTTTGAAATGAACCAGGCTCCAAGCCATAAATACCCGCAGCACGTACACGCGCCTGTAAGCACGCCAAGGCCTCGTATGGTGATAAAGATAGAGCCGACACCAGATCTGCGCGGCATTTCCAATCACGAAAATACAGCAAACCGTCGGTGTAAGTACTTTCTATTTGTATTTTCCGACGGTCTTGGCAAGTTTTCCTATCCGGCCAAGAATGCCTGGTTCCCATTCTGCAACGGTTAGTTGTGATATGGTTTGCCGCAAACGAGTTGCTTGTGCGCAAGCATGTGATTTCATGCCCCAGTCGTTGAGGCACTCCAGCATTACCAGTTCCAACATGGCTTTGCCCCGGTTGTCGCCCTTTGAAACTTGCGCACGATCGAGCAGTGTCAGCGCACCGGCGAGATCGCCCGCGCTCTCCATCGCGCGGGCCTCCTGCACAATGCGCGCCATGTCATGCTCGAATGATGGTGACGCATGATCGAGATGCTGCGGCAGCATCTGGCTGGCTTGCAGAGCGCCTTTGTCAAGATCAACGCTGCCGAGCCACGCGGCGACCTCGGGCGGTAGGATCGCCGCGCCATTGGAAAAACTGAACTCGTCCAGTCCAGGAATGGTGCCAACAAAATTGGTGACCTCTTCCTTGATCGCCCGTGCGACTGCGTCGCGGCCACAGACGCGGGCGAGGCGGTGCGCAATCATCTGGCCGTCCAGCCAGAAGGGCTGCAGATGGCAACTGCGCTCCAGCTTCTGCGCGATGTCGTGGCTCGTCTGGCCGCGCTCTGCCGCTGTGCGATAAGTTTCGGCGATATCATCGGAAACGGCCTGCAGCACGGTGCGCATACCGGACTTGATCGGCGGCGCCGATACAATGCCATACCAGGTGGCGAATCGGCGAAGCCGATAGGAAAGGGGGTTGGCTAGATCGAGGCTGAGCAGGAAGTCGGCCAGCGTCGACAGGCTCTGCTTCAGCGCTCGCTCGTTACTGGCGTCAAGGCGAAGGCTTTCCGGCTTGGGGGCCGGCTCTGACGGCGGGCGTCGCGCGGGCGGCGAGATGGCGGCTGAGATGCTGTCGAGTTCGGCGCGCTTCTGGACACAAGCCGTTTGCCGGGCGGAAACCTCCTCCTCCAGCCGCGCGGGCAGCACAGCCAGCCGCACGCCAAGGTCCGGCCCTATCTCGGCCAGCGCATTGGCGCAGGCGTGTAGCGCCGTCTTGCAGGCGGCAAGTTCTTCAACGCCATTGAAATCCCCGCCGGCCTTGGCGACCAAGGTTTCCACCGTCTCGACGACACGCAGTAGATGCGGCGCACGGCCACGTCCACGCGGATAGGCGTTCGCGCCCCAAAGCGTCAGAAAGCGGGCGGCAAGGGCGGTGCCGAACGGCAATCTGGGCTCGGCAGGCGAATTGGCCACCGCTTGCAGGAGCGTGCTGAGCAGACGAAAATCCTTGGCTTGCGTCTGCAACAGCGCTGCTGCCTGTTCGCCCAGCCACGGCCATCGGATAAGGCCATGGGCCAGCGTGCCTCGCTTCATCAACTCGGATTCAATATCCTGAAATTCGTCCACTTCGTCAGGCGACTCGCCGCAAGGATCATCGCCGCCGGACGTCCCCGCCCGGTCGGCAATTCCTGCGTTGCAGTTACTGTTGCCCAAGCCGCCGAGCGAAGCAGATGACCACTAGAACCCGCGTGTAAATTTAGCCAGGAGCCACGATATGTCACTCGGCCGTCGATTCTTCGTGATAGCGCTTTCGCTGTCCTTTGGACTTCCGCAGGTTTCTATCGCGGCTGATATGGTCCAACCAGACTCAGTTCCGGAACCCACATTACAGGAACCCGTGCCCGTCAGTCCGGCGCCGTCGCCGGAGGCGAAGGAAAGAGGCATTTGGGGTGCGATCGCCTTTTCGCCCGCGGACGAAAAGTATGGCTTCTTCTGGGGTGCGGGCAAGAGCGAAGAAGCCGTAAAGTACGCGATGAAACACTGTGAAAATGCGAAGGGCGACGCTTGCCAGGTTGTCAGTCTGTTTCGAAATCATCGTCATTGGAATGACGATGACGGGACTGGTTTTCCTTATCTGCAATGTGCGGCCTTGACGCTCGGCAAATCGGCTGGCGGAGGAATCTCGTCTTGGGGAGCAGCTTCGGCCGAGACACGCCGCGAAGCGGAGCAGAAAGCATTGGAACTCTGCGGCGGCTCGGCGTCGGAGTGCAAGGTGCGTGAGTGGGTTTGCACGTAATCTTGCATGCCTGGCAACACGTAGTCTCTTCAAACTGGAGAGAAGAGGTGTCTCTGCTCCTTCGCGGCCATCGACTGCGGGCAGGAAGAGCGTGAATTTGCGAGGGCAGAAGCTGAAAAGTTTCTTAAAGTCAGGGGAGACGCGTCATGGAAAAGTCAAGGTGGGCATCTGTGCTACGATCGTGGGCGGGTGTATTCATCGCGCTGGCAGCTGGCGGGATGACAACCCTATCGCGAGCCGAGGATGACAAAGGTCAGTACAAAGTTCACGGCGCGTGGACAGTCAGGTGCCTGCAGAGAAAGGATACGCCTCCGTGCGACATGGTCCAGGTTGTTTCGAAGAAGGACACCAAGCAACCTGTCATGGTTTTTTCAATTGGATATGCCGGAAAAGAGGATAGATACGGGGCGCGCATCGAGGTTCCGCTAGGAGTCTTGGTCTCTGGAGGTGTCGCAATTCGAATTGATGATAAGGACGTAATTCACGAGCTGAAATTCGTTCGATGTATGCCGACGGGCTGCCAAATCGAGGGGCAATTCGAGCCCGCCAGTTTGGAGGCGCTGCGCCGTGGACAGGAAGGGGGCCTCGCCATCCTAAATGGTGCCGGCAAGCTCGTTGTTTTCCCAGTTTCGCTCAACGGATTTAGTGCGGCGATGGACGAGATGGTCGCCGCGGACAAAGCCTGGGCGCAATAGCTAACTTCAGACTTGCGGAGCGGGTTGACCTCGTGTTCTTTGGGCTAGCGCATCGGCCCGAAAATCGGAGTCGATTTTCGGAAAGCACGATGCGCAGTTTCCAAGATATACAGCGTCCTTTGCGCGTCTGAAAGGACGCGCGGCGCCGTAGGTCGAAATGCTTTTCCTGGTTATTTTTGGGTTACCGGCTCGGACGGTTGCGCAGGTTTTCGTCTCCAAATCTAATCACCATCACCCACCCTGCTTGTCCCGTTGCCGAGATCTCAGCTCGCCCGACCATCGGTCTCGATTGTTCAGCGTGAAGATCGCAGAGACATGTTGCGGCGTTCGTGTGCGGCGGCTCCTGACGTGGCTGGCTGGGGGGCAGGCACGAACGACCTTTATACGCGGCTTCAGGCCTTTGACAGAGGAATCGCGCGGATCGTTGGAAGACGCGGATCCTCGAACTTCCCCGACGCAGCAAGCTTGTTCTTCCACCAATCGACCGTCAGACCTATCCCCTCGTCCAACGGTACGCGCGCCTTCCAGCCCAGTCTCTGTTCGGCAAGCGACGGCGAAGGCACCAAGTCTACCTCATGGGTTCGCCCGGCCAACCGAAATGCCACGAGATCCGGGTCCACTGCAGTGTTTTCGACAATGCACTGGGCTACCTCCTGCATCGTCGGGGCATGCCCGGACGCAACGTTGACGATGAACCCGCCTGGCAATTCGCTGCGACATATGCACTGCAGGGCTTTTACTACATCATCGACAAAAATGATGTCACGCCTAACACGAGGGTTCTGAACAAGTGACTTTTGCGCGCGCAGGCATCGACTGATCAGAGATGGTATCAGAAACTCGTCCGATTGGCCCGGGCCGTAGACCAGCGACAGTCGGGCGGTGACGACCGGAAATGGCAGGCGGGACTGAAGCGCCTCAGCATAGTGGGCTCCTGCCACCAATCCGGCTGCGTAGACAGACTTGGGCCTTTCCCGAATCACCTCTAAGTGCGGGATCGGCGCGTCTCCGTACACTGCGAGCGAGCCTGTTCGAATGAGCATCCTGGGCGCTGGCGTCGTATCGGCGGCGGCCGCAAGCACCGCTATCAGTCCCAGCAAATCTTCAGTCACACTGGCGAAGGCATCGCCGAGATGGGGCTCGGGCTTGCGTCTGGTAGAGACTGCCAAATGAAAAATGAGTTCCGGACTTGCGATACTCATCGAGCGCCTAAGCCCGCGATTGTCATCGAGTCTTACAACGTGAAGATGAATACGGTCCAATAGGTCGTGAAGTCTGGAAAGGTCGGTAGACGGCCGGACAATTACATGAACACTATCGCCCTCATGCAAGCACTGCCGAACCAGATGCGACCCGACGAAGCCCGCGCCGCCGACAACAAGCACGACTGCCATCTGACCTCCCACGGCCCGAAACGCAGATGTGCCCCCATCCGGCGTGTACAGTACCGACGACGAGTTCGATTGTCGATCAAGCGGGTGCGATACTGGGGCACTCCCCGACACCGCGTGACGCTGGCGTCTGTCAGGCTTTTTAACCCTTCGCCCCACGGACTGCGGTCAGGAGCGACGGAGAACCGCCCATCAAGAGTGGACTGGCACGATTGTTGCCATGCCTTCTCAACGCGAGGGTTTGTAGCTTTTGCACCTTTCCGCGCGGGTATTGATCCACTCGTCATTGGCGACGATTACGCGCATTGATCAGCCGGGGAGGGGTGATTGATCTCTTGCCGGTTGCCACCGGCGCGTTCTTTGCGTTCTTCGACTTGCAGTTCAATCCGCCTCCTGGATTGATGACACTTCTTCTGGCCGCTTTTGTATTGTCGGTGATGTGCGTTGCCGCAACGGCGTTCATGGCGTGGCGTGGTGGTGGTGGGCAACGCTCAGTCCGGTGGCCAGATTGCCAAGGACCTTGCCATTCAGCGTGACACGCCGGACCAAGGAGCGAGACAATGCAGATGGACATCCGAGCAATACTGACGGAACTCCGTGCGGCCTTCAACGCGCATGATCTCGATCATATCATGGCTTTCTTTGCCGACGATTGCGTCCTGGAGATGCCGAGAGGAAGCTCCCCATGGGGGTCTCGGGTTTCGAGGGCAAGCCGGCTGTTCGCGCGGCGCTGGCAAACCGCTTCGAAGGGCTACCGGATGTCCGCTATGACGAGGAAGAGCATTTCATCGACGAGGCGGCCGGCACAGGCATGTCGAAGTGGCTCCTAATCGGCACAACCCGCGATGGGGAAAAAAAGGAGGTTCGGGGGTGCGACTTTTATGCGTTCAGAGGCGGCAAAGTGACTCGCAAGGACTCGTACTGGAAAATCGTGGAATAGTCGTGCCTCGTGGGGAGCCATGGTCCGCCTCAGCGACAAGATACCGGTTTTCTTCGTCGAAAGGACCGCCATAGCAGAGAGAGAGAGAGAGAGAGAGAGAGAGAGAGAGAGAGAGAGAGACGACCATGGTCGCATCCCGCCATGCGCGCGCTGAACCACGGAAACGCGCAAAGCTGATCCCGACACCATGATCCTGGTCAAGTGGTCGCAGGAAGCGGATGATGTTGTCTGGCAGGCACACCTACTTTCGACCCGCACGATATCCTAACGATGAGGTCCGTCTGCAGCACTATGCGCCGGCTTCGTGGTCCGGCTTTTCCCGAAACACGCTCTAACAGAAGCTGTGCGCCGAGACTGCCGAATGTCTCCGCCGGCTGATCAATCACGGTCAGAAATGGTGAGAGGACCGCCAGGTGCTCGACGTCGTCGAAACATACCAGCGCCATGTTTTCCGGCACGGAAAAGTCGCGTTCCCGCATCGCCTTCATGGCTCCCACGGCGGTCATGTTGTTGACCGCGAAGATGGCGGTTGGAAGAGGATCCAGCGCAAGCACCTGCTGAGTGGCGCGATAACCGCCAATCTGATCGACGGTCGTGCGAAACACGAGTTCGTCGCGATACGGCATGCCTGCGGCTTCCAAGGCTTCCTTGTAACCGCGCAACCGTTCGCGGCCGGTGGAGGTGTCGTCCGCGTCCGTCAGATGAGCGATATCGCGATGTCCAATCGATATGAGATGTTCCGTAAGCCTGCGGGCGCCGGCCGCGCTGTCGCTGACGATCAGGTCGCAATCGAGATCCGGTAGCGCGCGATCGATTAGAACAACTGGAAAATCGCGCCGTAGCAACGGGAAGACGCTATGGCGCGACAGGTCATTTGCTGGTGCGATAAGCAGGCCTTCCACGCGGTGTGAAACCAGGTCCTCGATGTATTCCCGCTCGAGCCGCAGATCGCCCTCGCTGTTACAAAGCAGCAGGCGATAGCCGGCCTTCCTGGCTGTCGTCTCCGCGCCGCGCACGACAGGTGAGAAGAACGGATTGACGACATCCGGCACGATCAGGCCGAGCGTCTGCGTCTTCTGCGAGATCAGACCGCGCGCCACACGATTTGGAATGTAGTCGAGCGCCTCGATAGCCGCCTCGACCTTGCGCTGCGTCTCCTCATCGACGCCTTCGCGCCCATTGATCACGCGCGAGACGGTCATTGCGGATACACCAGCCAGCTTGCCGACATCTCTAAGAGTAATGGGCAGGGGACGCTCCTGTTACTTAACAATAGTCGCTTGTTACATATCTTTAGGCGGATCGCAATGGATGCGTAAATAACTTGCTTGACGGCATTTGTTATTGACTGTTATCGATAACATCAAATACCAAGCAAACGCAAATATGGGAGGAAGTCATGAACCATCCAAGGATTCTGCTACCTGCAGCCGCGGCATTGGCCCTTTCCGCCAGCCTGGCCATGATCGCCGATGGCGCGTCGGCTGCAGACGCCTGCACGCCGGGCAAGACCAAGAAAATCGCGTTCATGCTCAAGCAGCAGACAGCGTTCCGCTATCTCAACGCCGATATCCCGTTCTTCAAGAAGACCGCCGAGGCGGCTGGCTATGAGGTGCTGGTGCAATCCGCCGAGAACGATGCCCAGGCCCAGATCGCGCAAGCCGAGAACGTCATTACCCAGGGCGTTGACGCCATTGTCATCCAGCCGGTCGATTTCAATGTCGCGGCCGGTATCGCGGAAATGGCGACGAAGGCCGGTATTCCGCTCGCGTCCTATGACGACCTGATCCTCGGCGCGCCGCAGGCCGGCTACATCGGCCGCGACCCCAAGGATGGCGGCGCGGAGGCTGCGAAGGCGGTAGTCGCCAAGGTGCCGAAGGGCAACTACGTGCTGATCGGTGGTGATGCCGGCCAGACCGGCTCGACCCTGATGCAGGAAGGCTATCACGTCACCCTCGATCCCCTGGTCGAAAAGGGCGACATCAAGATCGTCATGGATCAGTTTACACCTGGCTGGAAAACCGAACCGGCTCAGGCAAACGCCGAGAACGCGCTCACCGTCAATGACAACGACGTGCAAGCGTTCCTCGTTTCCTATGACGGCATGTCGCTCGGCGTGCTGCAGGCGATCGAAGCCGCCAAGATCGATCCCGGCAAGATCCTGGTGACCGGTCAGGACATGGAAATGTCCGCCGCACAGGCGATCGTCGAGGGCCGCCAGTTCGGCAGCCTATGGCCGGCGCCGGACGAAATGGCGATTGCCGGCGCCAACGCCGCCGTCGCCATGGCGCAATGCAAGGACATCGGCGCGACCACGACCACCGATAATGGCGCCGGCCAGATCCCTTGGGTGAAGACGCCGATCTACCTCGTCAGCCAGGAGCAGATGCCCGAGTTCGTCTGCAAGCATCAATTCTGGCTGGAAATCGACGAGGTCTACAAGAACGTGCCGGACAAGAAACCTGCGTGCTGACAGGCGATACGCGTCACGATAGCAGCGCCGGAAAGAGAGCCCGGCGCTGGAGTGCCCATTGGCGGTGGCCCCATAGCCTCGCGCCATTGATGACCAATCTATCAGAACAGCAAGGCTGTGCCATGGCTTCAGCCAAAGGGAGACAATGCGATGAGGGGCAGAAAATCTTGCATTGAAGTCCGGCTTGCCTCGATTGCCAATTTTGTCTGCAGTCA
This sequence comes from uncultured Alphaproteobacteria bacterium, assembly GCA_963839725.1. GTDB lineage: Bacteria > Pseudomonadota > Alphaproteobacteria > Rhizobiales > Rhizobiaceae > Kumtagia. The sequence continues at coordinate 79,668 of CAWIWT010000001.1, forward strand.
CGATTACTGGCTGAACATCGACGAGGTTTACAAGAACGTTCCGGACAAAAAGCCAACTTGCAAATGATCGCATCGGCACCTGAAAGGTCGGCGAATACGGCAGCGCGGAGTGCGAACGCTAAGCTGCTCGAGGTGCGTTCGCTGACCAAGGTCTTTCCGGGGGTGGTGGCAGTCGACAATGTCGACTTCGACATCGCCCCTGGAGAGATCGTTGCCCTGCTGGGCCAGAATGGCGCCGGCAAATCCACCCTGATTCAGGTGCTGTCCGGTCTTTATCCATACGGCACCTATTCCGGCGAAATCACCTTCAACGGCGCGCCACTCCGATGCCATTCCGTCGCCGATGCGGAGGCCGCGGGTGTGGCGTTCCTGGCCCAGGAAGTCAACGTCGCTCCGGACCTGACCGTCGCCGAGGGGCTTTTCCTCAACAACGAACCCGAACGTTTCGGCCTCATAGACCGGCCGCTGCGGCTGGCGCGCGCCAAGGCAGCGTTACAGAGTTTCGGGGTCGATATCGACCCGGCTGGCCAGCTTGGCGATCTGGATCTCGCCACGCAGCAGCTGGTGCTGATCGTGCGCGCGCTGTCCAAGAATGCGCGCCTAGTCATTCTCGACGAACCGACCGCCGCGCTCACCGACCTGGAAACGACGCGGCTGTTTGAACGCATGCGGGCGTTGAGCGCACGCGGCGTCGCAATCATTTTCGTGTCACACCGGCTGGCCGAAGTGTTCGAAATCTCGGACCGCATCGTCATCATGCGCGACGGCAGGGTTAGCGGCTCGTCTCGGTCCGTCGAGACATCGCGCGACGAGGTTGTCGATCAGATGATCGGCGTGAAAGGGTCGCAGCGCCAAATCGGCCGCCACGCCAAATCAGGTGCGGTTGCGTTTGAGGCGAAAGGCCTTTCGGTCTTCGACGGCGCCGGCAGGGAGCTAGTGGACCATCTCGATATTTCGGTTCGGCACGGCGAGGCGCTCGGCCTGTTCGGGCTGCTCGGCTCCGGCGTGATCGAGGCAACCATGGCGCTGTTCGGCGCCTGGCGGGGAAAGGTCTCCGGCACCATCGCGGTGGACGGGCACGCAGTCGCGATCGGCTCGCCCGTCGATGCGGTCGCACTCGGCATCGGCCTGATCGCGCAGGACCGTCGCGACGGCCTGTCGGGCCAGCATTCGATCTATGACAACGCAATTCTTGCAGATCTCCGGGCGCTTAGCCGTTACGGTTTCATCGACGAGCTCGCCGCGCGCCGCAAGGTGACCGACCTGTTCGGACGGCTCAAGATCAAGGCAGGCGACATCGATATCGCAGTCGGCACGCTGAGCGGCGGCAACCAGCAGAAAGTGCAGGTGGCGCGCTGGCTGGCGGCTGGCGTTCGCATCCTGCTGCTTATCGATCCGACACGCGGCGTCGATGTCGGCGCCCGCGCCGAGATCAAGCGCATCTGGACCGAACTGGCGGATGCGGGCTGCGCGATCGTGCTGGTTTCCTCGGATGCGGAGGAGATCGTAGAGATCTGCGACCGCGCCATCGTGCTGCGCGGTGGCCGTGTCGCCGGCACGATCGACGGCGGCCAACTCAGCGAAGCGCGGCTGCTGAAACTTGCCGCCGGAGTATGATCTTAAGCGAGAAGAGACGATGAGCCATTCATCCGAAGCTACCACCCAGTCTTTGATCGCGCCGTCGTCGATTGCCCGCATCCTGTCCAACCGGTCGCTGCGCGATTCAACGCTGCTGTTCGTGCTGGCGGCAATCTGGATCTTCTTTTATTTCGCTACCAATGGCACGTTCCTGACGCAGCGCAACCTTATCCTGCTTGCGCTGCAGACAGCGATCGTCGCGCTAGCCGCCATCAGCGCTGTGATGCTGATCGTCACCCGCAATTTCGACCTGTCGGTCGGCTCGGCGGTAGCGCTGATCGGCGTGGTCGTGGCAGTGCTCACGGTGAAGTTCAACGTGGACGCGGTGACCGCCGTAGTCGTGTGTCTTGTCGTCGGGCTTCTGATGGGGGCCTGGCAGGGATGGTGGGTGACAAAGATGAAGGTCTCGTCCTTCATCGTCACGCTGGCTGGCATGCTCTATTTCCGCGGCATCTCGATGATCGCTACCAATGGCGCAACCGTTGCTCCACTTCCGGCGAGCCTCAAGCAGATCGCCACCGGCTTCCTCCAGCCGATCCCGTCCATCGCGCTGATCATCGTGGCGCTGGCACTGTTCGCCGCGTTCCGCGCCTACGAACTGAGGCGCGGTATGAACCTTGGCATCGTCTCAAACTTCAAGGGCGACCTGACGCGCGCGTTCCTGCCGGCCGCCATGGCAGCACTCGCCGCGATCTGGCTGGCGTCGTCCAAGGGCGTTCCTTACCTCATCGTCCTCGTGGCGGTCTGCGCTATCGCCGCGGACATCCTGATGCGGCGGACCCGCTTCGGTACGCAACTCTATGCGATCGGCGGCAATCCGGAGGCGGCGCGGCTTTCCGGCATCAATGTGGATCGTGTTATCTTCATCAATTTCGTCATAGCCGGACTGGCCTATGGTATCACCGGCGTTGCCCTGACTGCCCGCGTCAGCGGCGCGATCGCCGGCAGCGCCGGTCTTTTCCTGGAACTCGACGCCATCGCTGCGGCCATCATCGGCGGCACAGCACTTAATGGCGGACGCGGCAGAGTGTTCGGCGCACTGGTCGGCGCCTTGCTGATGGGCAGCCTCAACAACGGAATGAGCTTGATGAACGTGCCGACCTTCTATCAGGACACGGCGCGTGGCGTCGTGCTCCTGCTTGCTGTCGCCATCGACCAGCTCAGTCGCCGCCGTTCGACGGTAGTCCGTTAGGGAAAACGACGGGATGGACGTTGCGCTGCCGACAGCCCGGGCCCACCCGCTACGCGGCCCTGTCCTGCCCGCAAATGGTCTTGCTAGGAACTGAGCAGCTTGCCGACTTGCTGTTCCTTCAGCAGCCCAAAATCCGTGAAAATAGTTATGTTTCCCCAGCGTTCCTTCGGTATGTGGGTCAATATCCATGCTTTCGCATCTGGAATACAATTGAAGGGCTTGTGGTCTAACAAGTCCCCCTTCTGGATCCTGACCTCAACAAGGCTCACTGGTTACTCCGTAATCATCCTTGGGTGACTATGCTGCCTCTGAATGCGGGGAGGCGGGAGATACCTTGGCGGGATCAACTCCCAATTCTTGGTCCACCGGGCGATGCTCCTTCGCGATCGACTTGGCGTGACTTTCCCTAAGCTGAAGCCAGTGCCAGAAGTGCCGGGAATGCATCGTGAGCTTTCCGTAGCCTTCCAGCGAGAATGTCACAAAACCATTCAGGTCCTCGTGAATCGAGACCTGACCGCCGCTCAAATTGACGGTCTCGCCATCGATGAACTTTCTTGTTGCCATACTCGCTACCCGCTCACGCCGGACTAGACTGCAGCCCCACAAATTAAGATTTGGTTCCCTGCCGGCGAATAAATATGCAGCAGCCGCTCATTGCGACGCTGCATGCTGCTTCACATTTCGGGAGATGATGTTTGCCAATGGCTCGGGCGTATGGAGAAGGTAGCCCTGCCCATAATCAACTCCCATTTCCTTCAGGATGCTCAGCGTCTTTTCCTGCTCAATCTTTTCGGCGACGACGCTGTATCCAAGTGCTTTGGCAATTCCATTTATCGCTGCCACGATTTCTCGATCGAACCTGTTCTCAAACATGTTCGCAACAAATGAGCCGTCTATTTTGATACTGTCGATCGGGAAGCGTCTCAAATATTCAAATGAACTCATTTTTGCGCCAAAGTCATCCAGGCTCACCCTGCAGCGACGTTCCCGTGCATTCTGGACAAAATTCGCCGCAGCTTCGAAGTTGGTGACAGCTGCTGTCTCCGTAATTTCGAACACGATATTTGAATGCAGCGCGCCGGTTTCGTCGATCACCGTGTCGACAAAATCCCATAGCTTGGGATCGCTTACGGTTTGCGCGGACAGATTGAACGCCAGCGTCAATCCAGGGGTGGAGTTGATTGCAGAACTAAATCGCGTCAGCGCGGTCTTTATGACCCAGCGATCCAGTTGTGATGCGGTGCCAAACCGCTCAGCCGCTGGGATGAATTCCCTTGGCGCTATCGGGTGGCCATCGCGACCAATCAGGCGCGCCAAAACTTCCACATATCTGCATTGATCCGACGGCTCGTTGAGCGAATGTATCTCCTGGCCAAACAAGCTCATTCGGCCGTCACCAAGCGCGTCAAGAGTGTCGGAAGCCAATCGAGCCGAGTTCAGCGACATTGCAGCAAGCGTCGACTGTTCCGAGAAAATCGAGAACCGATTTCGACCGCAGGCCTTGGCCGCGTAACAGGCATCGTCAGCGCAGGCGAGCGCGTCGGACACCGTTGTGCGGCTGTCTCTCACGAATGCGATTCCGACACTGGCAGACAGCTCTCGAGAACTGTACTGGCCGAGGTTTGCCTCTCGTATCGCAGTCAACAAGCTCGATGCAAGATGCTCCGCCATCTCCATGGAGCAATTCGGCAGCAGCAATGCAAACTCATCGCCACCAAGCCGCGACACTTGTGCCGCTCGGGGAACAACGCTTACGAATCTGGGCGGCTATGCGTTGAAGCGCTAGGTCGCCGGCGGCGTGGCCCGCGAGATCATTCAGCGCCTTGAAGTAGTCGATATCGATGTAGAAAACCCCCAACGGCACGTCGCGACCGGAAGTGATTGCCCGCGATAGAAGATTGTCGAAGGCCGACCTGTTTAGAAGGCCGGTGAGGGGGTCATGCTCTGCTGCATAGGCGAGCTCCCGTTCCCGCTTCTGTTTTTCGGTAACGTCGCGAACTGTTCCAAGTAGCTGGCCGGAGGATTGCGTGTCCGGAATAAACCGCACCAGCAATTCAACGTAACGAACTTCGCCGCCCCGGCGGATAATTCGATATCGAACGGCGACTACATCCGGCGTCCCGATTGGTGCAGAGTGCGCGCGCTCGGTCTCCTCCTTATCGTCCGGATGCAGATAGGTTTGCCAAAGATCACTGGGCAACTCATCAGAATTCCGCTTCGATCCCAAATATTTGCCTGGTTCCGGCGTCCCAGAAACTGGTGCTGGAGTCGATGTCGTGGTGCCAGATTCCGATACCGCTCGCGGTCAAGGCAAGTCGGAAACGAGCATTGACCTGCTCAAGCTGGTGTTCGGCGGCTTTCTGCCTGGATATGTCCGTTTGCACCCCGATCATACGCAAGGGCTTGCCGTCGGCATCCCTCTCGACAACGCCACCGCGATCCAGGACCCACACCCAGTGGCCGGCCTTGTGCTTCAGCCGAAGTTCCGTTTCGATGATATCGGATAGTCCGGCGAGGTGTCTGTCCCCGCTTGCAATCGCGTTTTCCCGATCATCCGGGTGTGTCAACTCCAGCCACAGGTCGCTTTTGGCGGGAAGCTCGTCTTCGCGATATCCGAGCATTTCAGCCCAAGTTACGGAGTAGAAGCAGTCGCCTGTGACAAGGTCCCAGTCCCACACACCCAAATGAGCGCGCGCCAGCGCACGTTCCCAAATCTCCTCTCTGCGGCGGCGTTTGATACGGGGATTCATTTGACAAGCTCGTCGGCAAATTCTGTTCATGCTGCAGGAAAATACGAGAAGAAAGTATTAAAGCAGGCGTTCGGAATGCTCGCGGCAGTTGCGATCGGGACCGTCGTACCGGCCTTTATCCAGGCGATCCCGACAGGCTTGCGTACGAACCTGCTAGCTGGCGGCAAGGCCAGAGCGAGCCGCTATACTGTCAAAAAGCACTAGCAGTTTCTAAGAGATACAGCCGTCCTTTGCGCGTCCGAAAGGACGCGCAGCGCTGTAGTGATCAGCCAGACCTTAGCTGAAGCCGCAGACTGTCGATGATTTCGATCCGGCGGTAGGATTTGATCTCGATCACCTTGTCGCGCTTCAGCTTGGAAATCTCTCTTGAGACGGTGCCGATAGTCAGCCCGAGGAAATCCGCGATCTCGGAGCGTGTCAGCGGCAGTTTGAAGGTCACGATGTGAGTACCGCTTTCGACTGTCGGATCGAGGTGTCTACCGATCTGGTCGAGAAAGCTTGCCACCTTTTCCGATGCCGTCTTGCGGCCCAGCGCGACCATCCATTCGCGCGCTTCGTCGACATCCCGCAGCGCCTGTCTGAGCAGCCGCCGTTCCAGCATCGGGTTGTCTGCGACAAGACGCTCCAGCGCGGGCTTGGATATTCTGCAAAGCTCGACATCCGAGGCGGCGTCGGCGGTGACCGCACTTTCATCGGCATAGAGCCTGCCGAGGAAATCCGGCGCGAACTGCAAGCCGACGATCTGACGTCGGCCATCGGCGAGGGTCTTGATGAGCTTGACGACGCCGCGCATCACATTGGCATAAGACGCAATAGGCGCGCCTTCGGTGAGGAGTTCTTCGCCAGCGCCATGTCTCACCACTTTCGTGTGCTTGGCGAATGCGAGCAACTCCTCCGCATCAAGCGCACCGCACATTCCGTTGTGGCGCGCCTCGCAGCTTTGGCAGAGCGCGGGAACGCCGGAATTGTGGATGTCCTTGCGGTCGGGGCTCATCTTGTTCCGGCGGTTGTCATGCTCATCACAATGACCCGAAAGGCCGACGTTCAAGGTGCAACCTTAGCGGAGTGCTTGTCCCAGATGAACCATCCTCCGAAACGCACAAAAAAGATTGAGGGGGGCTCTTTGCGCTAGCGCAAAGACAACATAGGCTTACGCCTTGTAAGGCGAGCCAACCACCGGCGTTCATTCACGCAGAAGGCAGGCCGTGCATGTCCAAACTGACTGTCAATGAACGGCAGATTGGCCTCCTTATCGCCCTGATCGGGGCTGCGATCGGGCTTGCCATGGCCGCTGCGGGCCGGGGCGAATTGTTCGGCGCCCAAGGCTTCATCGTACTTTTCTGCGCACTGGCGCTGAGCGGCTTTATTATCGCCAGATGGGATGCGCCGCCGCCCGATCCATCCCAGTTCGAACGTTACTACGACGATCCCACCAAGGTGGGCATTGTGCTCACCATGCTCTGGGCGGTCATCGCCATGTTCGTCGGCGTATGGGTCGCCGCGCTATTGGCCTGGCCGGAACTGACTTTCGATGCCGCATGGGCAAGTTTTGGCAGGTTACGGCCGGTCCACACCAGCGGGGTCATCTTCGGATTTGGCGGTAATGCCTTGATCGCCACTTCCTTCCATGTGCTGCAGCGGACGTCTCGGGCGCGCCTGCCCGATCAGCTCAGCCCGTGGTTCGTGCTGATCGGCTATAATCTCTTTTGCGTCGTTGCCGCCAGCGGCTATCTGATGGGGATCACCCAGTCCAAGGAATATGCCGAGCCGGAGTGGTATGCAGACCTGTGGCTGGTCATCGTGTGGGTAGTCTATTTCCTGATCTTCATCCGCACGCTCGCCCGGCGCAAGGAGCCGCACATCTATGTGGCCAACTGGTATTATATGGCCTTCATCCTGGTCGTGGCGATCCTGCATATCGTCAACAATCTCGCTGTGCCGATCTCTTTCGGCAGCGCCAAGAGCTACTCGGCGTTCTCTGGCGTGCAAGATGCGATGACGCAATGGTGGTACGGCCACAACGCCGTCGCCTTCTTCCTCACCGCCGGCTTCCTCGGCATGATGTACTACTACCTGCCGAAGCGCGCCGGCCGGCCGATCTTCTCCTACCCGCTGTCCATCATCAGTTTTTGGGGCATCACCTTCATGTATATGTGGGCGGGCTCGCATCACCTGCATTACACGGCGCTGCCGCAATGGGTGCAGACACTCGGCATGACATTCTCCGTGATCCTGCTAGTGCCGTCCTGGGCCTCGGCGGGCAACGCGCTGGCGACGCTCAACGGCGCCTGGCACAAGGTGCGTGACGACGCCACTCTGCGCTTCATGATGGTCGCGGCAGTGTTTTACGGCCTGTCGACGTTCGAGGGGTCGTTCATGGCGATCCGCTCGGTCAACTCGCTCTCCCACTATACCGACTGGACGATCGGTCATGTGCATGGCGGTGCGCTGGGCTGGGTGGCGATGATCACCTTCGGCTCGATCTATGCCCTGGTGCCGTGGATGTGGAAGCGCGAGGCTATCTATTCGCCGAAACTCGTCGAGGTACACTTCTGGCTCGCGCTCTCGGGCACTATTGTCTACGTCTTTGCGATGTGGAACTCGGGCATCATCCAGGGCCTGATGTGGCGCACGTATAACGAGAACGGAACGCTCGCTTATTCCTTCATCGACTCGCTCGTAGCGATGCACCCCTACTACATCGCGCGCACCTTTGGCGGACTGCTGTTCCTGCTGGGTGCGATTGTCGGAACCTACAATGTGCTGATGACGATCCGGCAGGCGCGCCTTGAGCAGACCGCGGAGGCCGGTAGCGAGGCCGACCTGCCCATCCGCGGGCGCGACCGCCTCATTCAGCCTGGAGAATGACCCGTGGCTGACTTCCATCGCAAACTCGAACGCAGCGCGATCGGCTTCATGCTTGCCATTGTCGGTGTCGCCTCGATTGGCGGTCTGGTCGAGATCGCGCCGCTTTTCACCATCGGCGAAACAGTGGAGGCGGCGCCCGACATGCGCGTCTACACGCCGCTGGAGGTCGCCGGCCGCAACATCTACATGCGCGAAGGCTGCTATGCCTGCCATTCGCAGATGATCCGGTCGCTGCGCGACGAAGTCGAACGCTACGGACCGTATTCGCTTGCGGTCGAGTCCAAATACGATCATCCGATGCTTTGGGGATCGAAGCGCACCGGTCCCGACCTTGCACGCGTCGGCGAGAAATATTCCGATGCCTGGCAGGTCGCGCACCTGAACAATCCGCGCGATGTCGTTCCGGAATCCGTGATGCCGGCCTATCGCTGGCTGCTGCGGAGTTCACTGAAGACCGACGATCTTGGCGAGCATCTCGCCGCCATGCGGACCGTCGGCGTGCCCTATACGGACGAGATGATCGCCAACGCTCCGGTCGATGCGTTTGGCCAGTCCGCGCCCGATGACGAAAAGGCGGCCGGTGTCACCGAACGCTATGGCGAGGCCACCAACGTCAGGGCCTTCGACGGCAATCCTGGCAAGCTTACCGAAATGGACGCACTGGTTGCCTATCTGCAGATCCTCGGCGGGCTGACCGATGTTGCGAAGAAGACCGAGCAGGCGGCGCTGGGAGAGTGACCATGCATGATGCGGTGGTGGCATTCTCGAAAAGCTGGGGCCTCTTCTACCTCATCGCACTGGCTGTCGGCGTGGTGATCTACGCTTATTGGCCTTCCAATCGAAGCGGATTCGATCGCGCCAAGAACAGTATCCTGGACAAGGACGACAAGCCGTGGACGTAGGCCACCGCGACCCGATCACCGGTCGCACCACGACCGGCCATGAATGGAACGGCATCGAGGAACTCAACACCCCGGTTCCAAAGGTGGTGCTGTTCTTCCTCGCGATTGCCGCGCTGTTCTGCCTCGGTTACTGGTTGTTGATGCCTGCCTGGCCGATCGGTTCGACCTATACGAAGGGCCTCCTCGGCAACGACCAGCGACGCATCGTCGATGAACAGGTCGCAACCGCGAAGGCTGAACGCGCGGCGTGGCTGGACAAGATCTCGGGGATGGATTTCGCAGCGATCAAATCTGACCCGCAATTGATGCAGACCGTGACGGAAGCCGGCCATGTGCTGTTCGCGGACAACTGCGCCGTTTGCCATGGCGTGAGGGGAACAGGAGGACCTGGCTTCCCCGATCTGACGGCCAAGGCGTGGCTGTGGGGTGGTGAGCCGGAGAAAATCGCCGAGACGATTAGCGTCGGCATCAACTCGACCAACGACGACACGCGTGTATCGCAGATGATGGCGTTCGGCCGCGACGGCATTCTTGATCGTCAGAAGATCACCGATGTCGTTGCCTATGTCCGGTCGCTGTCGATGCCGAACGCTGGTTCACCCGAAAGCATCAAGGCCGGGCAGGAGGTTTTCGCCGGCAACTGTGCGTCATGCCACGACAAGGACGCGAAAGGCATGCACGAGCAGGGCGCGCCCGACCTGACCGATAGCCATTGGACCTATGGCGGCACGCTCAATGATGTCTATTCGACGATCTATGCGGGCCGTCAAGGCCATATGCCCCAACTGGAACAACCGCCTGACCCCGCCCGAAATCAAGCTTCTTACGCTCTACGTCGATCAGCTGGGACAAGCCGAATGAGGACGGCAGGCACGGCAACCGAGACATTGCCACAGAGGCGCACGAATTTGCGGCTTAGGTGGCTTGCGATTGTCGCAGCGCTGCTGACTGTCTTTATCGGCGCCAACGCCCACCTCGTCTATGTGGCGATCCAATCGCAGCCGGAATGCGTGGCCCATGCCGGAGGAGACGTGGCGTCCAGTTCCGTCCTTCGCCCGGCCAAGCCGGCGTGCTGAGGGGAAATAGCATGACCGATGCACCCGACACATCGCCACCGCGGCCCTATATCGAACGCAACCGGCGCAACCTCCCGGCCAGCAGCGCTTTCGATTGGCTAAAGGCCGGCTGGCGCGATTTCATGATCCAACCCGCCCCAAGTCTCGCCTACGGCGCGGCAGTTTTCGTGGTCTCCCTGGCGATCGTTTGGTGCCTGTTTGCTCTCGGCTTGGATTACATCCTGTTTCCCGCGCTCGCCGGTTTCATGGTTGTCGGGCCGCTGATCGCGATAGGCCTTTATGAAAAGAGCCGGGCGATCGCGGCAAACCGGCCCATCTCGCTGATGCGTATGGTCTTTGTCCGCGCAAAATCCGGTGCGCAGGTATGGTTCACGGGGGCCATCCTCTGCGGGCTCATGCTGCTCTGGATGCGGACGGCGGTGTTGATCTATGCGCTGTTCTTCGGCCTGACGCCGTTCCCCGGCCTCGACCACATCGCGTCCATGCTGTTCACGACGGTTACCGGCTGGGCGATGCTGCTGGTCGGGTCGGTGACGGGCGGCGTCTTCGCCGCCTTCGCCTTTGCCATCAGCACCTTCTCCGTTCCAATGCTCCTCGACGAGGAGACCGACGCCTTCACTGCCATGGGCACCAGCATTTCTTTGGTCTGGAGCAATTTGCCGGTGATGATCACCTGGGGCTTGATCGTGCTCGCGCTCTTCGTGATCAGCGTCGCCACCGGCCTGCTCGGCTTGATCGTTGCGTTCCCCGTGCTCGGTCACGCCACCTGGCACGCCTACAGGGCGATGAGATGAGTTGCTGCGCGCCCGGCGCGGAAGCTGCCGCCGAACTCGGCGGCGCGCCGTCGCGCGATGAAATCCTGCTTGCCAGCCGCGACCTGAAGGACGGCATGCGCCAAACCGATCTGTCCGTGCCCGGCGTTCGTTGCGGCGCCTGCATCGCCGCGATCGAAGGCGCTTTCCGCCAGGTTCCCGGCGTGGAGCAGGCGCGCGTGAACCTCTCGGCCAAGCGCCTGTCGGTGAAGTGGCGGGGCGACGTGCCGCCGCCGATCATCGAGACGGTCAGCCAGGCCGGATACGAGGCGCATCTGTTCGACACCGAGGACGCGGCTGTCGACCCCGAACTGTCGCGTCTGGTGCGGGCAACAGCCGTCGCCGGCTTTGCCTCGATGAACATCATGCTGCTGTCGGTTTCGGTGTGGGCCGGCGCCGAGCCGGAGACCCGTCAGGCGTTCCACTGGATATCGGCGGCGCTGGCTGTTCCGGCGCTGCTCTATTGCGGGCGCGTGTTTTTTGTCTCGGCGTGGTCAGCCTTGCGGCAGGGGCGGACCAACATGGACGTGCCGATCTCCGTCGGAGTCATTCTGGCGTTCATGCTCAGCCTCTACGACACGATGGCGGGCGGCGCTTACGCCTATTTCGATGCTGCGGTATCGCTGCTGTTCTTCCTGTTGATCGGCCGCACCCTCGACCACGCAATGCGTGAAAAGGCGCGGAGCGCGGTACGAGGTCTGATCAAGCTCGCGCCGCGCGGCGCGACGGTGGAACGCGACGACGGTACGCGCGATTATCTGCCGGCTGAAAAGGTTGAGGCGGGCATGCTCCTGGCGGTCGCGCCGGGCGAGCGTCTCTTGGTCGACGGCATCGTGCAATGGGGTCGCTCCGATGTCGATTGCTCGCTGGTCAGCGGCGAGAGCGCGCCTCAATCAGTCGAACCTGGATCGGCCGTACGCGCCGGTACGCTCAACCTCACTGGCGCCATGACGGTGACGGCTACGTCCGACGCGAGGAACTCCTCGCTCGCGGAAATGGTGATGCTGATGGCAGCGGCGGACGGAGGCCGGGCGCGCTATAGGCGCATTGCCGATCGCGCCGCGCGGCTTTATTCGCCCGTGGTTCACGCGACGGCATTCATGACCTTCCTCGGTTGGATGCTCGCGACCGGCGACTGGCATCGTGCCATCGGCATTGCCATTGCCGTGTTGATCATCACCTGCCCGTGCGCGCTCGGGCTTGCGGTGCCGATCGTTCAGACGGTGGCTGCGCGCCGGCTGTTCGAGGCCGGCATCATGGTCAAGGATGGGTCGGCGCTCGAGCGCCTGGCGGAGGTCGACACAATCGCCTTCGACAAGACAGGAACGCTGACCACAGGCCGCCCGAGATTGGCCAACGCATCGGAGATCGATGCGGGCGCCCTTGCCCTGGCTGGAGCAATCGCTTTGCACTCGAACCACCCTGTTTCGCGGGCGCTGGCGGCCTTCCACGATGGCTTGCAGCCAGAGCCCACGACAATCACCGAGTACCCAGGGCTTGGGATCGAGGCTCAAATCGGTGGCCATCTGTATCGGCTGGGGCGAGCGGAATGGGCCGTACCCGGCGGTACGGCTGGAAACGTACTCTCCAAGGATGGTCAACCGCTGGCGGGGTTTGTTTTCGAAGACAGCCTGCGGCAGGATGCGGCGAGCGCGGTTGGGGCCTTGCAAGCCGATGGATATGTTGTCGCAATCCTGTCCGGCGATCATGAGCAGGCGGTTTCACGGGTTGGTGCGCGACTGGGCGTGGGCGACGTGTCGGCGCGTCTGCTTCCCGAAGAGAAGGTTGCCCGCATGGCTGCGCTTTCCGCTGCCGGCCGCAAGGTGCTGATGGTCGGCGACGGTCTCAACGATGCACCGGCGCTGAGCGCCGCGCATGCCTCGATGGCGCCTTCCACCGCGAGCGATATCGGACGCAACGCCGCCGACTTCGTCTTCCTTCGCGCAAGTCTGCTGTCCGTTCCCAACGCCATCGGCATGGCCAAGGAAGCTAATCGCCTCGTCCATCAGAACTTCGCTCTCGCGGTCGGCTACAACGCTGTTGCAATACCGTTCGCGATGGCGGGTTACGTCACACCCCTGATCGCCGCGCTTGCCATGTCGCTGTCGTCGATCCTTGTGGTTGCCAATGCCCTGCGGCTTCGTGGGATCGCCGACCGCGATGCTGCCAGCGATTTGGCTACGGACCAAATGCAAAAAAGCGCCTTGCAGCCATTAGCGGGGCACGCATGAGCAGTCTGCTCTACCTCGTTCCGCTCGCACTATTGCTTGGCGCTGTGGCGCTGGGCGCGTTTCTGTGGTCGCTGAGAAGCGGTCAATACGAGGATATGCAGGGCGCCGCAGAGCGCATTCTTCTCGATGACGACTGAACCAAAGGGCCATCGAAAATCATCTGGAATAGGCCTACAGATAACCTGAGATGGTTCCGGTGGAGGAGGAGATTGCGGACGTGCTTGGCGTCGAAAATCTCTCCAGAGGCAAGCTCCCTTCGCCGACTGGCCGAGACCCACATCCTTGGGTGGATATTTTCTTAACGTCGCCGCGTGGCCCCTCTCCGCCGCCATCAATGCGAGGGGGCGCCTTTCCGTCTTCGTCGCACGGCTTGCGCGCACGAGGTTTTCGCTGTTTCTTTCTGGCCTTCTGGCCTGCATTTTCGCAAAAGATCGAAACCTGACTCACGCGGCGAATTAGGGGGAGCAAATGTTTCGTTGGGGTGTTTTGTCCACGGCCAAGATTGGTCGAGATCACGTTCTGCCGGCCATCCAGGACGCTGAAAACGGTGTGCTGACGGCGGTGGCCAGCCGCGATGCGGCGCGAGCCCGCGCTACAGCCGACCGCTTCGGCGCGCCTTATGCGTTCGGCTCCTACGAAGCGATGCTCGCCTCCGACACGATCGACGGCGTCTACATCCCGCTGCCGACCTCGCAGCACGTCGAATGGGCGGTGAAGGCGGCGGATGCAGGCAAGCATGTGCTGGTCGAAAAGCCGCTGGCGCTGAGGGCCGACGACATCGCCCCGGTTATTGCCGCGCGGGACCGCAACAAAGTGCTGGTCTGTGAGGCTTTCATGGTCGTCTACCACCCGCAATGGATCAAGGTGCGCGAGTTGGTCCAAAGCGGCGTGATCGGTCGCCTGCGCCACGTACAGGGCGCGTTCTCCTACTACAATGTCGATCCGTCCAACATGCGCAATCAGCTCAATCTCGGCGGCGGTGCGCTTCCCGACATTGGCGTCTACCCGACCGTGTCGACGCGTTTCGTCACCGGCAAGGAGCCGTTGCGCGTCCAGGCGACGGTCGAGCGCGACAAAACGTTCGGCACCGATATCTATTCGACAACCAAGGCCGATTTTGGCGACTTCGACCTCAGCTTCTATTGCTCGACGCAGATGGCGCTGCGCCAGATTATGGTATTCCACGGCGAAAGGGGCTTCATCGAGGTGCACGCGCCGTTCAACGCCGGCGACTACGATCATCACCGCATCGAGTTGCACAATCAAAATCACACGGAGGCCACCGTCTACCGCTTTCCGGCGACCCGCCAGTACAAGCTGGAGGCCGAAACCTTCGTCCGCGCCGCACGGGGCGGCAAGGACGTGGTGTTCACGCTGGAGGATTCGGTCAGAAACCAGAAGGTGATCGATGCGATCTTCCGCGCCGGCGCAAAGGACGGATGGGAGAAGGTCTGATGTCGCACCTTTCCGGAAACGCCACGAATCACCTATCTCTGACGCATGCCTTTCGGTTTTCTGAAACGACTGAACGCCAAACCGGTCAATAGGATCGAGGAGCGGGAGCACGCGGTCGCCGGCCGCACACTGCCACTGCGTATCGTCGAGAACGATCGGGCGCGGCGCCTGACCTTGCGCATCGACGCCGGCGGACGCGGCCTGCGTGTCACCGTGCCGCCCGGCATCGCCGGCGGCGAGGTCGAGCGTTTCCTCACTCGTCATCAGGGATGGCTGGAACAACGGCTGGCAAAGGTTCCTGACCGGCCACAGGTGAGGCCAGGCATCAAGGTTCCCGTGCGCGGCGTTCCGCATCTCGTCGTTCATGAGCCCGCCAAGCGCGGCACGGTGGAAATCCGGCTGGCGGACTCAGGTCCGGAGCTGGTGGTGTTCGGCGACCACCGGCATCTGCCGCGCCGCATCGTCGATTTCCTCAAGCGCGAGGCCAGGAAGGACATAGAGGCGCTGGTGGAGACGCACACGGCAGCGGTCGGCCGCAAAGCCAAGGCGATCCGCTTCAAGGACACGGCGAGCCGCTGGGGCTCATGCACGTCGGACGGCAATCTGTCGTTTTCCTGGCGCATCATGATGGCGCCTAGACCGGTGATTAACTACCTTGTCGCGCATGAGGTAGCGCATCTGAAAGAGATGAACCACGGCCCGAAGTTCTGGCGGCTGTGCGAGTCGCTCTGCCCGGACACTGAGCGCTGCAAGGCTTGGCTGAAGAGAAACGGCAGCGCGCTGCAGGCGATCGGGTTTGAGTGAGCCTATCGCAGCCATGCCTCGATGAAATCCAGAAACACCTGACCGCGCGGCGCGCGGAAGCGCCGTTGTCGCGCTTGTGTCTCGACTCCGCCAATATTTCGTGGCACTGCCCGAAAATGCATCTCGACATAAAGATCTGCGGTCTGAAGACGCCTGAAACGGTTGCCGCCGCATTGAATGGCGGCGCGAGCCATGTTGGCTTCATCTTCTTCGCCAAGAGCCCGCGCAACATAGAACCGGAAGTCGCGGGGCGGCTCCGCGAGGCGGCACGCGGCAAGGCCAAGGCAGTTGCCGTAGTCGTCGATGCCGATGATGCTACGCTGGATCGTATCGTATCCGAAATGAAGCCTGATATGCTTCAGCTTCACGGCAAGGAAACGCCGGAGCGCGTGACTGAGGTAAAAGCCTGTTTCGGTCTGCCGGTGATGAAGGCGCTTTCAGTGAGCGACGCTGCCGGCCTTGAAAAGATCACGCCATTTCTTGGCATCGCCGACCGCTTCCTCTTCGACGCCAAGCCGCCGAAAGGCTCCGAGCTTCCCGGTGGGAATGGTGTCTCCTTCGACTGGCGACTGCTGGCGAAGCTCGACCCGAAGATCGACTACCTTCTGTCCGGCGGGCTGAATGCCAGAAATGTCGGTGAAGCCTTGGCGCTCGCCAATCCGCCTGGCATCGACGTCTCGTCTGGCGTGGAACGCGCGCCCGGCGTCAAGGATGTCGGGCTGATCGACGCCTTTTTCCGCGCGGTGCGGGCGGCGGAAGCCAGCCGAGCGGCATAAGAGGTCGCAGGCAAAGGTTTACTTTTTACGCCGGAACGGCATAAGCGGAAACGCTGGGGATAGTTTATTTCTTTCCGCCCGTGCGACCGGAGCCTTAGGCGGAAAGAAAGTAAACTGTCTCCGGCACCTGCCCGGCCCGCCGGCACAAAACCAGGAAGCGTCATGAACAAGCCGGCAGAACCCAATTCCTTCAAGACAGGACCCGACGAACAGGGCATGTTTGGAATTTTCGGCGGCCGTTTCGTTGCCGAAACGCTGATGCCGCTGATCCTCGATCTGCAAAGGCATTGGGACGAAGCCAAGACCGACCCGGCCTTCAGGGCGGAACTCACCGATCTGTCGACCTATTACGCCGGTCGCCCGTCAAAGCTCTATTACGCGGAAGGCCTGACGAAGCATCTCGGCGGTGCGAAAATCTACCTCAAGCGCGAGGATCTGAACCACACCGGCTCGCATAAGATCAACAACTGCCTCGGTCAGATCCTGCTTGCCAAGCGCATGGGCAAGACCCGCATCATAGCCGAGACCGGCGCAGGCCAACATGGTGTTGCTTCGGCCACCGTGGCCGCCCGCTTCTGCTTTCCTTGCGTCGTCTATATGGGCGCCACCGATGTGGCGCGCCAAAGTCCCAACGTCTTCCGAATGAAGCTGCTGGGCGCCGAAGTGCGACCCGTTAGCGCCGGTCACGGCACGCTGAAGGACGCCATGAATGAGGCGCTGCGCGACTGGGTGACCAACGTCCATGACACCTATTATCTGATCGGCACGGCGGCCGGCCCGCACCCCTATCCGGAACTTGTGCGCGACTTCCAGTCGGTCATCGGAACCGAGGCGCGTGCGCAGATCCTTGAACAGGAAGGCCGGCTGCCAGACATGATCGTCGCCGCCGTCGGCGGCGGCTCGAACGCCATTGGGCTGTTCCATCCTTTTCTTGACGACCGCAGCGTCAGAATAGTCGGCATCGAGGCCGGCGGTCGCGGGTTGGACGGCATCGAGCATTGCGCCTCGATGAGTGCCGGAAAGCCGGGCGTTCTGCACGGCAACCGCACCTACCTTCTGCAGAACAGCGACGGCCAGATTCTCGACGGACATTCGATTTCGGCGGGTCTCGATTATCCGGGCGTCGGCCCGGAGCATTCGTGGCTGCGCGATAGCGGCCGCGTCGACTACGTGCCGATCCTCGACGATGAGGCGCTCGACGCCTTCCAGTTGACGACCCGCGTCGAAGGCATCATTCCGGCACTGGAATCGGCTCATGCCATCGCCCATGTGGTGAAGGTCGCGCCAAAGATGACAAAGGATCAGGTGATCATCGTCAACCTCTCCGGACGCGGCGACAAGGACGTGCATACGGTCGCAAAAATGCTCGGCATGGAGATTTGAGCTATGACCACCCGCATTGACCGCCGTTTCGAAAAGCTCAAGGCCGAGGGTCGTCCGGCGCTCGTTACCTATTTCATGGGCGGCGACCCTGATTACGAAACCTCGCTCAGGATCATGAAGGCGCTGCCGAGGGCCGGCGCCGATATGATCGAACTCGGCATGCCGTTTTCCGATCCCATGGCCGACGGTCCGGCAATCCAAGCCGCTGGTCTGCGCGCGCTAAAGGCGGGCCAGACGCTGGTCAAGACGCTCGCCATGGCCGCCGTCTTCCGCAAGGCCGACAATGAAACACCTATCGTGCTGATGGGATACTACAATCCGATCTACATTTACGGTGTCGAAAGGTTCCTTTCGGATGCGAAACAATCAGGCATCGACGGCTTGATCGTCGTGGATCTGCCGCCGGAGATGGACGACGAGCTCTGCATCCCGGCCGTTAAGGCAGGCATCAACTTCATTCGCCTCGCGACGCCGACGACCGATGATCGCCGCCTGCCGAAGGTTCTCGAAAACACATCCGGCTTCGTCTACTATGTTTCGATGACAGGCATCACCGGATCGGCGCTGGCCGATACCGCCAAGGTCGGGCAAGCGGTTAGGCGCATCAAGGGCCATACCAGCCTGCCGGTCTGTGTAGGCTTCGGCGTCAAGACCGCGGAACAGGCGCGCACCATCGGCGGATCGGCGGATGGCGTCGTCGTCGGCACGGCCATCGTCAACGCTGTGGCCAATGTCATCGGACCCAAGGGCGAGATGACCGCAGACCCCGCCGAAGCCGTCGCCACGCTTGTCAGCGGTCTGGCGCAGGGCGTGCGCTCGGCGCGGCTCATGGCTGCCGTCTAAAGCCTCTGGTTCGAAGGAGCAGAACCCATGAACTGGATCACCAATTTCGTCCGTCCGCGCATCAATTCCATGCTGGGGAGGCGCGACATGCCGGAAAACCTCTGGATCAAGGATCCGGAGAGCGGCGAAATGGTCTTCCACAAGGATCTGGAGGGCAACCAGTACGTCATTCCGGCGTCCGGCCATCACATGAAGATCTCTGCAAAGGAGCGGCTGAAGTTCTTCTTCGACGATGGCCGTTACGATGCTGTCGAGAACCCGAAAGTGCCGGTCGATCCGCTGAAGTTCAGGGCCGAAAAGCGCTATATCGACAAGCTGAAGGAAGACCGCACCAAGACAGGGCTGGAAGACACCATCCTCAACGCGACGGGCACCATCGAAGGCTTGCCGATCATCGCCACTGTGCAGGACTTCTCCTTCATGGGCGGCTCGCTCGGCATGGCGGCGGGCGAGGCGATCATAAAGGCGTTCGACACCGCGCGCGAAAAGCGCCGGCCGCTCGTGCTGTTCGCAGCCTCCGGCGGCGCGCGCATGCAGGAGGGTATCCTGTCGCTGATGCAGTTGCCGCGCACCACGGTCGCGTTGGACCGCCTCAAGGAGGCCGGACTGCCCTACATCGTGGTGCTCACCAACCCGACCACCGGCGGCGTCACGGCGTCCTACGCGATGCTGGGTGACGTGCATATCGCCGAACCAGGTGCTCTGATCGGCTTTGCCGGCCCGCGCGTCATCGAGCAGACCATCCGCGAAAAGCTCCCGGAGGGTTTCCAGCGCGCCGAATATTTGATGGAGCACGGCATGGTCGACATGGTTGTGTCTCGTCTAGAACTCAAATCAACGATTGCGCGGCTGCTGAAGATACTGCTCAACGTGCCGGTTGAAACCAGCGGCGCGATCAATGGCGAGTATCTGCCGCCGGCGCGCACCGGCGCCGAAGCCCGGCCCGGCGCGTGACTTCGCGCAAATCCCTATGAGCGAGCATCGCACGGAAAGCCTGGCCGAGCGCGAGATCGCGCATCTGATGAAGCTTCATCCGAAAGGCTTCGACCTTTCCCTGGATCGCGTCACGCGGCTGCTCGAGCGCCTTGGCAATCCGCATCTGAGCCTCCCGCCGGTGATCCACATCGCCGGCACCAACGGCAAGGGTTCGTCCGCCGCCTTTTCGCGTGCGCTGCTGGAGGCAGAGGGGCACACGGTGCATGTGCACACCTCGCCGCATCTGGTAAACTGGCATGAGCGCTACCGCATGGCCGCGCCGGGCGGTGGAAAGCTGGTTGCCGATGACGTGCTTGCCGACGCGATCTCGCGCGTCGCGACAGCCAATCGCGGCGAGACGATCACTGTCTTCGAGATCCTGACCGCGGTGACATTCCTGCTGTTTTCAGAACATCCCGCCGATGCGGCAATCATCGAGGTCGGCCTTGGTGGGCGGTTTGACGCGACCAATGTGGTGAGAGGTCCGGCGGTGAGCCTCATCATGCCGGTTTCGCTGGATCACGAAGCCTTTCTCGGCGACCGCGTCGAGCTGATTGCCGCCGAGAAGGCCGGCATCATCAAGCGCGGCTGCCCGGTGGTGATTGGCCAGCAGGAAAACCAGGCGGCGCTCGATGCTATTGCCGCCACGGCGGAGCGGCTGGACAGTCCGGTAAAGATCTACGGCCAGGACTTCATGGCTTACGCGGAAAACGGCCGGATGATCTATCAGGACGATGACGGCCTGATGGACCTGCCGCCGCCGCGCCTGCCGGGCCGGCATCAATATGCCAATGCCGCTGCCGCAATCGCCGCGATCAAGGCCGCGGGTTTCGACATCGGCCACCGCGCCGCCGAAAAGGCGATGGTGTCGGTAACGTGGCCGGGCCGCATGCAAAGGCTGCAGCAGGGCAGGCTGGCCTTGCTGGCGCCCGAGGGTGCCGAAATCTGGCTCGATGGCGGTCACAACCCCGGAGCCGGAATTGTGGTCGCGGAGGCGCTGACCGAGCAGGAGGAGCGCTTTTCGCGTCCGCTGTTCCTTGTCTGCGGCATGATCAACACCAAGGATCAGAGCGGCTATTTCAGGGCTTTCAACGGGATAGCCCGGCATGTCTTCACAGTGCCGGTGTCGATGAGTGATTCGGGTGTGCCGAATGGCGAACTGGCGGCTCGCGCCATCGAGGCCGGGCTGTCGGCTGAGCCGGTCAATTCTGTCGCCAACGCGCTGATGCTGCTGCGCGATACCTGGGATTCGCGTGAACCGGCCCCACGTATCCTGATTGGTGGTTCGCTTTATCTGGCCGGAGCAGTGCTCGCTGAAAACGGGACCCCACCAGCGTAAGCATCCGGCAGGGCAGGAACCTTCCCAAAGCGCTATTTCAGCTCGATCTCGATGAAGGCATACTCGCCGTCATTGGCATTGACGACGTCGTGCTCGACGCCGGCATTGCGGAAGTAGGGCGCGCCCGCCTTCATCTCGGCGATTGTTTCGCCGCCCGCCGCCACGATCTTCAGCTTGCCGTCCATCAGCGGCACGATCACATAATCACGCGCGTGGCGATGCCAGCCGGTCGCCTCGCCGGGCGCAAACCGGTATTCGGTGACGATCACCCGTTCATTGTCGATAAACACGGTCGCCTTGGCTTCGCCGCTCATGCTGTACCCTCCGTTACGGTACGAGCGAAGCATTTACGGCCTATCTGAAACAGAACCACGCGACGGTTTCACGAAGTGCCAGACGCTCCCAGCAGGGGTTGCGAAATGGAAATTCCGGGCCGCGTTGCGCACTCGATACCCCTAACCCTCTCCTCAGGGGCAAGGCAATCGCATATGGGACGTTAGCGATTAGCGACGAGCGCCCCTCGCTGTCGTCATCCTCGACCTCGTGAGTGAGCGAAGCGAACGGAGAGTGTCGGGGATCCATTCCTCTCCCGACCCGAGCAATATCGGTGAAGGATTGTAACCGATTGAATTTGTGTATCTATCTCTTCTGCATCGGCATTGTCGCGGCGAGTCCGAGGCCTGGATCCCCGACACTCTCCGTTCGCTTCGCTCACTCACGAGGTCGAGGATGACGACAGGGAGGATCGCCATTCGCCAGTCCCCTGCCGCTAGGAGCTTGCCACATGCGATTGCCCTACCCTTGAGGGGAGGGCGTGAGGGTACGTCTAACTGCGGTTGCCCGGCGATATTATGGGAGCGGAACCGGCGGCGGCTGGCCTTCGATGCGCGGCAGGGCCTCGTCAATGCAGGCCCAGGACGGCGCCTTAGCCGCCCAGATTGTCGCGGTTGGCCTGGCGATTTCAGGGTCGTCCAGTGTCCCGGCGCGCACGAAAACCAGATGTGGCCGCGCCTCCGCTTCGCTGAACAGCTGCGTGCCGCAGACCGGACAGAACCGCCGGTGCATCCTGTTGCCGCTGTCGGCAATGCTGACGAAATCGGAGAGCTCGCCTTCAATGGCAAACCCGTCAGACGGAAAGCAGACGCTGACGGCCGCATTGCCGGTCGCCAGATACTGGCAGACGCGACACCAGCAATAGCGGGCCGTGATCGGCTCGGCTTCCGTCCGATAGCGAACGGCGCCACACAGGCAACCACCCGTAATCATGCGGCTTCTCCCTCACCATGGCCGTTAGCCTGCCTGCGCGGCGTGCAGACGGCTATAGATGCCACCCTTGGCGATCAGGCTCTGGTGCGAGCCTTGTTCCGCAACGCCGCTGGCGTCAACCACGACGATGCGGTCGGCGTGCTGAATGGTGGCGAGGCGGTGCGCGATGACCAGCGTCGTGCGACCCTCGGACAGTTCGGCGAGCGATTGCTGGATCTCGCGCTCGGTCTCGGTGTCGAGCGCCGACGTCGCCTCGTCGACGATCAGGATCGGCGGGTTCTTGAGGAACATGCGCGCGATTGCCAAACGCTGCTTCTGCCCACCGGAGAGCTTGACACCACGCTCGCCGACGATGGTGTCGAGTTCATCTGGAAGCGATTCAATCAACTGGTCGAGCCGGGCCCGCCGCGCCGCCTCGCGAAAGTCGGTCCGATCACGAGAGGCTCAGCGGTATGCAACTGGTCCGGCTTCCGTCGGAAGCCACGAACCCGCTCTGTTCAACAAGCCGGGCGGGGAGGCCGCGTTAAGTGCCGCTGCGATCCGCTGCCCCTGGCCGTAGTCGGCGTAGCAAAGGATTCGCCCATGGTGCAGCAAGGGAGTCTCCTGCACATTGTCCCAGACGACGTAACAATTGCAGGGGTCGAGGATGCATTCGAAGCGTTCATTCATCAGTCCGCTCCTGTTAGGCAAGCGCTACTATGCCAGAGTCGATTGCTTTTGTCCTGAAAGCCGACTGAAAGAGTTGTGAATCCCCTCGCCGATTACGCAATTGTGCCGAAGCCTACCGCCAGGATCGCAGTCAAAACTGTGAAGACGGTGACATTGACATCCCATTTCCATGGTCCGACCGGCGCACGGAACGGCAGATAGCCATTTTCATCATAGAGCGTTCCGCCGAACAGCGGGCGAGCCAGCAACGCAACGAAGAAAGCGCCGTAGACCGCGAGTGCCATTGCGGCCGCCAGATACAGCCGCTCGGTCGGCAGCGGACCATCCAGCCAGATGACGCAAAGAGAAATCATCGCAATGCCGAAATAACTCACAATCTGCCAGACGACGTGGAAACGCGCATGCGGCGTCCACAGCGGATTGGTCGCGTGCGTGTTGTTGAAATCGGCCTTGATCGTAACGACACCGTAGCCGAGCGTCGCCAACGTCAGCAGGATGCGGGCGATAAGATTACCATCGGATGCGAGTTCCATGATGTTCCTCCCCGAGATGATTTCATCGAGGCAAGTCGCCTCGGCGGTTTGAGCGATCCTAAACTCCCAACTGCCTCATGAAATCCGCTGCATCGAAAGCGATGTGCAGATTGATGATCTTGCCGCCACGAACCTGCAGCTTGTTCTTGGCGTCGAACGCGATGCTGCGGTTGGTCGCGGGGATCGCGCCCTGCGGTGTCACCAGCGGCCTTGTGTGCGTGCCGTGCAAATGAAGGTCGACCAAAACGGTTTCGCCGGCAAGCTCCAGTTTTTGCGTTTCATGCGAGATATCCGGGAAGGCGCTGAAGAAGCCGCCGATCCATGCCTCAATCGCATCGCGGTTCGCGAGAGAAGCGCCAGGCGCCTCGGCCTTACAATCCAATGCCAGTGTTGCTATCGCCCCATTGAGGTCACGATCCCGCAAAGCTGCATAATACCGTTCACAGACCACTATTGCGTCCATCTCAATTCCTCCGCTTCGCCAAACGCCGGGCAGACGCAGGCGTGATGATTGATGGCAGGCATCAAAATGGCCGGGCTTATCCCGCGGTACTGCAGGGCGGCGATGCGTCCAGATTGCAGCAAGTCGTGCTTCTGTCCGACTGCGCCTCACGCATTTATGGATCGATCCATATTCATATAATTAGGCGCATTTGCTATGTACGTCAACAAAGAATTTGGATCGGTCCAAGAAATTGGTTATTAGAGGAGAAGAAGCAGGAGAACAGTGTGCCGAAACTGATCGATGTGGCAAAGGCGGCGGGCGTTTCCCGGAGCACCGCTTCCAACGTCTTCAATACTCCGGAGGTCGTGCGTCCGAAACTCAGGCAGCGGGTCGAGGCGGCGGCGCGCGAACTCGGATATGCCGGGCCAGACCCGAAGGCGCGTCTGATGCGCGCCGGCAAGGTCAATGCAATCGGCGTGGTGCCGACAGCCGGATGGGGCGTCGTCGACGCGCTTCGCAATCCGTTGTTCCGGCAATTCATGCTTGGCATCGCAGAGACATGCGATGCCGCTGGCGCCAACCTGCTGGTGATGTCCGACGTGTCCAAAAATGGCCATGGCGGCGTCAAGACCGCACTTGTCGATGGCTTCATCCTGAACCGGATCGAGCATGTGGCCGAGGTCGAAGCCGCGCGCTTGCGGCGGCTGCCCTTTGTCGTCGTCGATGTCGACGCCGGTCCGGAGATCAATTCCGCTCGTGCCGATGCCCGCACGGGCTGTCGCGCCGCAGCCCAATATTTGTTGGATCTTGGCCATCGCCGCTTTGCTATCATGTCGTTCCTGCGCGACTCAGGGCCGGCTGTGTTTCATCCACCAGAACCTGGCCGCAGTCTGCAGGCGGCGGGTATGCCGCTCGATCAGGAAAAGCTGCTCGGCTATGCGGACGCCCTTGTCGAAGCCGGCATCGAGATTGACAGCATACCTATGGTGCAGGCGCACCCATGGGATCGCGAAGCGGCGCGCCTTCTTCTGGACAAGGCGCCGCAAGCGACAGCGGTGCTTTCGATGGCCGATATGCAGGCGATATCGGTCATGGACGAGGCGCGAAGGCGCGGGCTCGCAGTGCCGAGTGACCTTTCGGTAGTCGGCTACAACGACATCCCCGATGCGGCGCTCGCCAATCTGACCACGGTGGATGGCATGGCGCGCGAGAAGGGGCGTCTCGCCGCAAATATCCTTTTCGAGGGTGGTCCCGTACGCCGCGAAGTTCTGCCGACGCGGCTCATCGTACGTGGATCTGTAGGACCCGCGCCACTTTGAGTTTCAAAGAAGGTTTGAAGTGCCGCTCTCCATTATCTCGACCGGATCGCCGACGGAAACCGTGCCGGCATTCTCAGGAATCGCGTTCTGGCCGAAGATGATGCCCCCATTCTTGGCTCGATGGTGCTTGCCGAGCGTGAATAGCGGTTCGCGAGGATCTGGCTGTTCGCCCGTCAACTGGTCGCGCGTGGTGATGACGCAGCGCGCGCAGGGTTTTACGACACGCAAAGTGATGCCGCCGATGCGGATTACTTTCCAATGATCCTCCACCCACTTTTCCGGTGTGCTGACCACGATGTTTGGCCGGAAGCGATCCATGCCGACCGGCGCTGGAAGCACGCCGTTCAAATGATCCAGTGACCCAGTGGTAGTGACCAGGATCGGAAACCCATCGGCAAAGGTGACATGGTCGCCCGGCGCGCCAAAGGTTTGATCGACGGGCCGGCTAAGCGGGTCGCCGAAATAGACGAGATCGACCTCTTCCCCGAACACCTTTGTCAGAAACGCGCCGGCCGCAGGGTCGGCCATGCGCGCCGCAACGACGTCATTCCAGATCTTGACCGCTTTACCGCGGGCCCGACCAGAACGCCTTGCACCGCCATGTCGAGCGCGCCCGCCAGCGCCAGGACCATGCCGACCTCGAATGGTCCCCAGCCGTATCGGTGGCCGGCGTAAAGCACGAACACCGCCGAAAACACGTGATGGGCGAAGTGCAGCAGGAAGTTGACGGTCGAAAGCCCGAACAATTCATGGTGCGAGCGCAGCAATTGCAGCGCGCCAAAAGGGATTGGCAAGCTTCCAGGAAAACGCCATTCGCTTTTCGCGAGGCAATGATTTAATACGTTCTCAATTCTTCGCCGACGTCGCTCGGGTAGGGAGAGGAAGGGATCCCCGACACTCTTCGTTCGCTTCGCTCACTCACGAGGTCGAGGATGACGACAGCGAGGGGCGCTCGTCGCTAATCGGCAACGTTCTACATGCGATAGCCCTGCCCTTGAGGGGAGGGGTTATGGGGTGGGGGTACCGCAGCCCTCGATAAGCGAAACTCAGTCGATGCGCAGGATGTGATTGTCCCAGACATGCTGCGGGTCGGTCACGGTCGAGCCTTCAGGGCGAATCCAGGCGCCGGTGCCGGTGCTCGCCAAGAAATCCGCGCCGTCTCGAGCGATGCCGCAGACCTCGGTGAGCGTTCGCGCCGAAACCAGCGAGCCATCGCCGGCATTCACCACCACCAGCGAATTACCTTGCGGCGAGGTGAAGGCGACCGTTCCGGCATCGGGATTTGCCGCGACCGAGCCGACATAGTTGCGCAAGCCGGAAAGCACATTTTCGGGCAATTCGACAAGACCGAATTCCTCGCCGGGCCGCGCGCGGCCGATCAGCGCCGGCCGGTCGCTATCCGGCCCCCTGTGCTGGCAGCCGAACCACAGTGTACCAGAGCCGTCGAAGTCCATGTGGCGGATGGAGAGTTGGTGCAGCGCCGGATCGAGTTCGTGCTTTTCCCTGAGCGCGCCGCTGTTGCGATCCACGAAGACCAGGGACGGCTGCATCGTCGCGATATTGAGCTCGGCGCGGCCATAATCCGGATGGGTTTCGATCCCGCCATTGGCAATCGCCAGCGTCTTGCCGTCCGGGCACACTAACAATTCATGCGGGCCGATGCCATACGTCGCAAATTCACCGATGCGGCGGAACCCGTCCGTGGCGTCGTAGACGCCGATCCTGCCGGCGGCATTGTCGAAGTCGTTTTCGCTGGTGTAGAGCAGCGCGCCATCCGGCGAGAACACGCCGTGGCCGTAGAAATGCCGGCCATCGACGCTGGCGATCGTCACGGGTTCTGCTTTGCCCGCATGATCGAACACAACGGCAAACGTTCCGGGCTGACGGGCGAACACCATCGAGCGGCGCGACACTGGGTCGAAGGTGATGTCGTGGCCGCGCTCCGGCAGATCCAGCGCGTGCACGACCTTGCCCGCCTCGGTCAGGATGGCGACACCATAGCGTCCATCGCGCGCCTGATAGGCAGTTGCGAAGATAGCGTCAGTACGAAGCGTGTCAGCCTGCGCGCGCGGCGCGAGCGATGTCAGGAAGGCCGCGCCGGCGGATTTTAGGAAATGACGGCGGTCGATAAGAGGCGCGGAAGCCTTTACCCTCCCCCTTGTGGGGAGGGCCGATCCGCGCAGCGGATCGGGGTGGGGGTCAAAAGAAAGCATCGCTATCTTCTCGTAAAACCGCATGTGTTCATTGATGTACCCTCACCCCGCCCCTCAAATCGCGCTCGCGCGCGACTTGCTCCGCGACCCTCCCCACAAGGGGGGTAAAACGCAGACCTCAATCCCCGTCCAGCGATGAAAACCCAGCTGTCAGGCCAAGTGCGGCGGCGAGCTTGATGCCAAACAGCTCGGAAAGATGCGAGGTGATCAGCAGCACGACTGGCAGGCTGGTGCGGCGATCGTCCTTCAGCACTTCAAGGATCGGACCGGCGGCTTTGCCGAACATCAAATTGGCGGCGTTGAACTCGAAATTGATCGACTCGGCAATCCAGGCCGAATCGGCCGATAGTTTGCCGCCCAATCCGCTCGCTTCGAACATCTTGCGCATGCCATGCAGATTGGCGCTCAGCGAGACGATCGTCGCGCCGGAACGCCAGTAGATCGCCTGCTTCGGCTTGTCGTCGGCTTGTGCGGCGCCGAGAAAACCCTTCAGCCGCACATCGCGCGTCATCTCAAGCCCGTGAACGAAGACATTGAACAACTCCGTCATCGCTTCGTCGTCATTGCGGTAGACCGGGTTGTCAGGCCCGGCATTTGCCCACTGTACCGCTATGCCATCCGGCATGCGCCATGCATCGAGCACGTCATCCGCCATGCCATCGATGTTCTTCGACACCGCCAGCCCGTAAGCACAGCGATAGCCGTCGCCCGACGCCTCGAGGCTTTCGGACTCCGTTCCGAACAGAACATATTCCAACGCCCCGAGCCCCTGCATGGCGACGCTCTTGCCTTTCAGCGTCGCCGAATCGGTGGCGGACGCGTCCTTGTCGGCAAGCGCTGCCTGCACCTGTTTCAGGCCGATGCTCTTGCGGTCGGGCCAGAACAGGATGCGCTCGAGGCGATTATCGATGGTTATAGGACCAAAGCGGATGATCTCCGCTTCCGACCAGGCGTTTACCAGGCTGACAAAGTTCGATTGCGCTTCGGTGAGCTTGTCCGGAGATTGATCGGAACAGAGCATTTCCATGCTCTTTTCCATTGTGCCCGCGGTAAGCGCGAACTGCTCGTAGGCCGGGATGACGAAGTTGGTTGTAGCCTTGGAGATCGTCTCACCATCGGCCATGGCCGGGGAAGCGAATGCGAGCGGTATGCAGGTAATGAACCCGGCGAGACCCCCACCCCTAACCCCTCCCAACAAGGGAGAGGGGGACCTGCTGGCTGCTAAGAACATTGAAAGTCGGAGCGTACCGGTGCGAGTACCGAATCCCCCTCCCCCTTGTTGGGAGGGGTCAGGGGTGGGGGTAATGTTACTCGCAGTTATCCGGCTGAAGGTGGCCGCTAGAAATCTCAGCATCACAGCGACTCCAGAAACTTGATAAGCGCCTCGCGGTCGGCAGTAGGCAATGCAGCGAAGGCGTCACGCGATTTGTGCGCCTCGCCGCCATGCCACAGGATCGCCTCGGTGAGGTTGCGCGCCCGCCCGTCATGCAGGAAGAAGGTGTGGCCGCTGACTCGCTCGGTCAGGCCGATGCCCCATAGCGGCGGTGTGCGCCATTCATTGCCGGTGGCGTCGCCCACCTGCTGGCCATCAGCCAGCCCGTCGCCCATATCGTGCAGCAGGAAGTCGGAATGCGGCCAGATCAGCTGGAAGGCGAACGCCTTGTTGGGCGTGTCACGCCTGGTCACGAATTTCGGCGTATGGCAGGACGCGCAGCCGAGATTGTAAAACACCTTCTTGCCGGCAAGCACCTCCGGCTTCTTGATGTCGCGACGGGCAGGCACAGCGAGGTTCCGCGAATAAAAGGCGACGAGATCCATGACCGGCAGCGGCGCCTCGACTTCGCCAAGGCGTGGCTGCACGCCGGTCGGCATGGCGAGGCAGGCAGCCTCGACCTCCGTGCAGTCGCCCCAGTGTTTTGGAACCTCAGGCGTAGAAATGCCGATGTCGCCCGCGAAGGCATCGGCCGATTGCTCGCGGATCGACGGCGTCTGCGCCTTCCAGCCGAATCGACCGAGCGTCGGTTCGCCACTCTGGCCGTCACGCACGATGCTGGGCTTTCCGGAAATGCCATCGCCATTGGCGTCGTCGGCATCGGCGTTGGCAAGTATGTCTGCGGGATGAATCTGCTCGACCAGGCCAAGGCCGATCATCGCTGGCGTGATGCGCGGCGACAGCGTGGTGCGTGGATCAAGCGGTCCAAAGCCCGGATTGGCGACGCTGTAGCTTGGCTTGCGCAGCGAGGCTGTCGTGCCATCGCCGAGCGTCACCGGCATCTCCTCATAGGTGATGACCATCTTGCCCTCTCCGGAAAGGCCGGGCACCGCAAGGTCCTGCAATTGGCCGCCATAGATCGGGTCGGGAAAGTTGAGCACTTTTCGCGCGGCGACCGCCTGCTTCTCCTCTTCGGTTTCGGCCGCACGAGCCAGCCGGAAGAACATGGAGGTCGCGTCGGCGTTGCCCTCCGGCGGATGGCCGCGCCCATCCTTCAGATGGCAGCTCTGACAAGCGCGGGCATTGAACAGGGGTCCGAGCCCGTCGGACGCCTGCGTGGAGGATGGAGACGACACCCAGACTTTCCGGAACAGCCCGTTGCCGAGCTTGAACGTGCCTTCCTGCTCGAAGGTGATGTTGGCGGAGGATTGCGAGAAGGCGTCCTGGTTCGGACGCCTCTTCGACGTCGCCGCGCCGCCGGGAAGAAGCTCGAAGGATTCCGGCTTGGAGAAGTCGGTGGCGGGTTTGGTAATGGCCTGAACGCGGGCGAGGTCTTTCGGGGTGAGGTCGGTGCGCGTCGTAGCAAGGCCTGCCGGAGTGTCGTCGGCCAGTGCGGCGGAAGAGAGGGTGAACGCCAAAAGGGTCGTAATGGAGCCCCGGCGCAGCAAGCTGGAACACCCCTCCTCCGTTTCGCTGCGCTCGACACCTTCTCCCACAAAGGGAGGAGGGGACGCGCGCATCAGCCTGCTCATCAATCGCGAACGCTTCAGATTTGCAGCAGCCAATATACCGCGCTTTACCTTCTCCCCCTGTGGGAGAAGGTGGCCGAGCGAAGCGAGGTCGGATGAGGGGTGCTCCAGCCCGGCAAAAAACACCGGGCTATTTTCTTTCCGCAGTAGGGCCGCCGCAGCGGCAAGCGCGCGCGATCGGAAAAAAGCAAACTGTCCCCAGGGTCGAGAACCGGCGCGGCGCGCAAGAAAGGATCCTAGGCGCCGCATTTCCGCATCTTCAGTGGGCGTCGTTCGCCGGTTCGGCGTTGAGCTGGCCGTATTTCTCCTCGCCAATCGAGGCGAGCAGGTCGAGCTGGGTTTCGAGGAAATCGATGTGGCCTTCCTCGTCCTTCAGCAGGTCCTCGAATAGTTCCATCGACACGTAGTCGCCGAGGTCGTGGCAGATTTCGCGCGACTTCTTGTAGGAGGTACGTGCGTCGTATTCGCCGGCGAGATCGGATTCCAGCACTTCCTTCACATTCTGCCCGATGCGCAGCGGCGCGACGGATTGCAGGTTGGGGTGCCCTTCCAAGAAGATGATCCGGGCGATGATCTTGTCGGCGTGATGCATTTCCTCGATCGATTCCGTGCGTTCCTTCTTGGCGAGCTTCTGATAGCCCCAGTCCTCGAGAAGGCGGTAGTGAAGCCAGTACTGGTTGACGGCTCCGAGCTCCAGAAACAGAGCCTCGTTAAGCCGCTCTATGACTTGTTTTTCGCCCTTCATGGCTCCTGCTCCCATATTCGGCCCGCAGTCCTCTGACGCGGTCCAGGTGTGAAACGACATCCATCCCGATCGCCTCCGAACGGAGATGGTAGGCCTCGGTTACCCGAATGATCGTTTCCACCACATTTGGGAAGCAGCCGCAACAGCGCCCTCGCTTGCTCAGGCTGTGATAAACCTTCGCAGGCACGATGAGCGTCCACGGATCACGTTCCAGCAGGTCCAGAATTGCTTCTTCGATCTCCCTTTCGGTGATTAGATTGCAATGACAGATCAGCATTTTCTACTCGAAACCGGCTTGGGTCAGGACCTGCTAATTTGGTCGAAATGGTGTGAGGCAATTTGGCTGGATACGAGGAGCGAAGGTGTAGGAAGCCTTTTGGCTTTCAAGCCTTCGCCACGAAGTTGCCAGCGAAATGGACCACATCCGAAGGACGCCAGACCGGCTCCGATCTGCGGCGTCGAACCACTCGGCCGGGCCACCAGCCCGACCTTCGCGCTTCTTCTTGCATCTCTTTGCCGTTTCATGCGCCATTTCGATCAAATTAGTAGGTCCTGACCCTCGCGCCGCGACGAGCCGCGCCGCTAGGCTATATGGTATCGACAAGGCCTTACTGGAACACCTTGTCGGGCGCATCCAAGCTATCCGAGCCTTCAAAGGCAATGGCGTCGAGCTTGAGCGCGGCTACCGCGCGTTCGATCGACTTGGTCTGATCGACCAGCGCATCGATTGCCGCGTGCACGATGGCGTTGCCCTCGGCATTGCCTTCGCCGATCTGCTGGTCATAGGCCTCGCCTCCCTCGGCGCGCGCCTTGATCGCCTCCATCTTCTCGACGGTGGTGTTCAGCTTCCCGGTTAGTTCGGCATCGACAGCCGGGTCGAGTTCCTTGACCATGGCCGAGACCGACGGACCTTCCACCTTGCTGCCATCCACGCGGGTGTAGCTGCCGCTGTAGACGTTGCGGATGCCGACCGAGTCATAGAGGTGCGAGATGTAAGTGTTGTCGGAGAAGCAGTCATGCTCCTCTTCCGGATCGTGCAGCATCAGGCCGAGCTTCATCCGCTCGCCGGCCAGTTCGCCATAAGACAGCGAGCCCATACCAGTAAGGATCATGGAAATCGCCGCCTTCGGATCGCCTTCAGTCAGCGCCTTGCGTGCCGCGCCATCGACTTTCCAATTGGCCACCATTTCCTGCAGATCGGCAACCAGCAGGTCGCTGGCGGCTGCCAGATAGGCGGCGCGGCGGTCGCAATGGCCGTCCGTGCAGTTCGCCTGATCGTAGTCGGTGAACGGACGTTCGCCCGCCCCCGGGCCTGTGCCGTGCAGGTCCTGGCCCCATAGCAGGAACTCGATGGCGTGATAGCCGGTCGCCACGTTAGCTTCGATGTCACCTGCTTCCTGAAGCTTGCCCGACAGCAGTTCCGGGGTGATCGTCGTCACATCGACCTTCTCGCCATTGATCTCGATCGATGTGTTGGCGATGACATTGGCCGTGTAGAGCGTGTTTTCGTCCGACTCGGTGCCGTAGCTTTTGTCGACATAATCGATCAGGCCCTCATCGAGCGGCCAGGCGTTTACGCGGCCTTCCCAGTCGTCGACGATGGCATTGCCGAAGCGGTAGGCTTCCGTCTGCTGGTAAGGAATACGCGCCGCCTTCCAGGCGGCCTTGGCTGCGTCGAGCGTTTCAGCCGATGGCTTGGCGATCAGCGCGCCGACAGCAGTATCAAGCGCCTGAGCGGTGATCAGCGCGTCCTCATAGTTGGCGAGCGCAATGTCGGCATAGGTGGTGACGACAGCTTTCGGACCGGTATCGGCTTTTGCCGGCAGGACGAAGGCAGCGGCGGTCAGCGCCACGGTCGCCGCGAGTGCGGCGAGCCGGGCGGAATGCCGGATCTGCAGATATGTCATGGGTGGTCTCCTCACTTCACGAATTGCAATCGGATGGTTCGGGATCTCGGCTTGAGCGCCGGGCATGTGGGCGCGCGCAACCACGCGCGGTCGGCGCGTCGCATTCGCGACAACGGCTGCCGTCAAAACGGGAATTCCAGCTGCCTGGCGGTCACGCAAGGCTCGGGCTGAAAACACAATTTCCTCCAATCGCATGGGGTCAAGGCCCAAACATCAAAGGCTTTGCTCCGTGAGAGCACCGTAGCCGTTTACGGCCACCGCACTCGGCAAGTCAACGCAATTCTTGGAAAAGCATCTTCAAATCAATATGTTAGAACTATTCTAAACTAGTCACCTTTTTTTCCAATCTAACCAGATGCTTGCGTTGAATGCGAATGAGCCTCGGACCAGCGGCTTGACATCCGACTGGCCAAAGTGCGACGCCCCGCCGCACGCCGATGTCGGCGCCGGACAATCCGGCGACGCCCGGTCAGTCCTAGTTTTGTCGTCGGCTTCAGGTTTGCGCTTATGCTCCTTCGCATCTCTCTCTGTCCTGCCGGACATCTCCCTTTTGTTGGCGGGACTATGGCATATGGATTTACCCCCACCCCTAACCCCTCCCCTCAAGGGGGAGGGGGACTTGGTCGGTGCCTTGCAAACCCATTGAAGCACTCGTCGACGGTGGCGATTGGCGCTGGCGGTGAAACAAAGTTCCCCACCCCCTTGAGGGGAGGGGTTGGGGGTGGGGGTAAATTCCCATGCCGGCGGGACGCAGAGGGGCATCGGGCAAAATGGTTCGCTCTATGAAAAACGGCGTTGTGATCATCGGGGCGGGGCATGCAGGCGTGCAGGCGGCTGCCAGCCTGCGCGAGGAGGGCTTTTCCGGCCCGGTGACGCTTGTCGGCGACGAGAATGAGCTTCCGTATCATAAGCCGCCGCTTTCAAAGGCTTTCCTGAAGGATGCGCAGGCGAAGCCGCAGATGCTGCGCGCCGAGGCGTTCTACACAGGCCACGATATCGGCCTGCGCTTCGGCGGACGTGTAGCTGCCATCGACAAGGCGGCTCGGCAGCTGACCTTCGAGGATGGCGCGCAACTCGGTTTCGACAAACTGATCCTCGCACCCGGATCCCGCCCGCGCGCGCTGCCGCTGGCCGGCGCGAACCTCGCTGGCGTCTTTTCGCTACGCACCGTTGCCGACGCCCGCGCCATTCGCGACCATGCAGCGAATGCCGGCAATGTCGTCGTGCTTGGCGGAGGGTTCATCGGGCTTGAAATCGCCGCGACTCTTGCGGCAGGCGGGCGCAAGGTGACTATTGTGGAGGCGCAGGAACGCCTGCTTGGCCGCGCCGTTGCGCAAGCGATTTCCAGCCACGTGGCAGGGCGGCTGGAGGCGAGCGGCATCCGTCTGCTGATGCAGACAACCGTCGATCGCCTCGAGGCAGAATATGGCCGCGTCTCTGCCGTCGTGACCTCGACCGGCGAGCGCATCGCCGCAGACATGGTGCTGGTCGGCATCGGTGCGGTCGCCAATATCGAACTTGCCGAGACCGCCGGCCTTGAAGCCGGGAATGGCATTCGCGTCGATCCGCAGATGCGGACCTCCACTCCCGAGATTTTGGCGATTGGCGACGCCGCGAACTACCGCCATTGGCATTCCGGTGCCGATGTCCGGCTGGAATCGGTGCAGAACGCCACGGATCAGGCGAAACTCGCCGCCCGCACCATCACTGGACACGTCGAACCTTACAAGAGCGTGCCGTGGTTCTGGTCCGACATAGGCGACATGAAGCTGCAGATGGTCGGCCTGCCGATGGCGACCGACCGGACGGTGGTGGCGGGCGAACCCGCCGAAAACCGCTTCTCGCTATTCCATTTCAGCGGGTCGCTGTTGACCGCGATCGAATCGGTGAACCGCCCCGCCGACCATATGCTTGGCCGAAAGATGATCGCGGCGGGCTTTTCTCCGTCTGCGGGCCTGGTGCCGGGCGGCGACCTCAAGGAGGCCTTTGCGGCGTGGCAGCAGGCGCAACCGCAAGGCGCCGCCGTCGCGTAATTTTTCTCGTCACCCTGTCGGCCAAGCGTCCGATGGAGCGTCATTTCAGGGTGATGCCTGTCCCGCATGGGCGGCGCAAAACACCGCCGCGTCGCAGACCGATCGCGGCGCAGCCTGCATGGAGAACCTGAATGAACCCGACCGCCAAGACGTCCCGCCCCTCGGAAAAGGACCTGTTTCTGACCCGCGTCATCGATGCGCCGCGCGAAAAGCTCTACCGCGCCTGGACGGACCCGGAAATCCTCAAAACCTTCTTCACGCCGAAGCCCTGGACGACAACTCGCGCGGAAATGGATGTCCGGCCGGGTGGCAGCAGCGTGATCGTCATGGCTGATCCGGATGGCAACGAATTCCCTAATGAGGGCATCTATCTAGACGTGGTCGAAAACAGCCGGCTGGTCTTCACCGACGCCTTCACCGCAGGCTGGGTGCCCTCGGGAAAGCCGTTCATGACCGCGTTTGTCACCTTCGAGGACGAGGGCGGCAAGACGCGCTACACGGCTCGGGTTCTCCATTGGTCGAAGGAAGACTGCGACGAGCACGAGAAGATGGGGTTCCATGAAGGCTGGAGCCGGGTCGCCGACCAGCTTGAGGAAGTGGTTGCGAAGCTATAGGCATCGCTGTCGAACCAGGATCGCGAGATACGCTTCCCGCGGGCTCGTGGTTTGCGAATGAAGCGAGGGCCGTGCCGGGCATGAAAGTCGTTGGTCTCTACCGCTATCCAGTCAAAAGCCTGCGGGGACATGCGGTCAGCGAGGCATCGATCGATTTGATTGGCATGTCGGGCGACCGCCGCTGGATGGTCGCCGATCGAAACGGCCAGTTCAAGACGATCCGCCAGATCCCGGGAATGGCCAGGGTAAACGCGCAACTGACCGAGACCGGGATCGTGCTAAGCGAGGCGTCCCATGGAACTATCGAGGTGACGACACCCAATACGGATGCCGCCACCCGCGACCGCCGGCAATCGAGGCTACGCTCATATTAGCGCCTTGCAATTGACCTTGCTCGTTTTCGGACACCAGCCGCGTCATCAGCGATTGCAGCGTCGGCATTGAAAGCCCCCACAACGCGTTGGGGATCATTGCCAGCGCGAACAGCATTCCGCTTGGCGCAAGACCCATGCAGGCGATGCCGACAGCGCCGCCGAAAAGGCCGAAGACCATGACTGCGCGGTCGCCGTCGCCTCGCCCCTGTTCTTCGGGTGGGTCTATGCCGCGACGGTGCAGCCGGTTTCGTTCGGGCCGTTTTCGGGTCTATCGTTCCTGATCGCTGCCCTGATTCTCGCGGCCGGCGGCGTTTTTGGCTGGCTGGTGGCGCGCCGCGCCGCGGAAGCGGAAACTGCGGCTCCCGCCGAGTGAGCGGGTTCAATTACCGTTCCGGATCACTAAATAAAGGAGGTAGAATCGACGGAGGTCGCCATGGGAACGATACCACCTGTCTGTAACTTCGGCTGGCAAGCGGTCGATGCGGAACTGCCCGCCACCGACGGCAAGCGCTACCGCGTGTCGAAGCTCGCCGGGCCCAACGGCCTGGTCGTCGTGTTCATCTGCAATCACTGTCCCTACGTCAAAGCGGTGATCGACCGCATCGTTCGCGAAGCAAACGAACTCGCAAAGCACGGGATAGGCTTCGTCGCAGTCAGTTCCAACGACGCCGAAGCGTATCCGGAGGACTCCTTTGCCAATATGGGGCGTTTTGCAGCCGCTCACCATTTCAGCTTTCCCTATCTGAATGACGAGGATCAGTGGCTGGCGCGCGCCTATGATGCGCCTGCACGCCGGATTTCTTCGGCTTCAACCGCGACCTCAAACTTCAATATCGCGGCCGCCTCGACGCCGCGGGCATAAGCGCGGCCTCACCCGGCATGCGCCGCGAGCTTTACGACGCGATGGTGCAGATCGCCAACACCGGCCAAGGCCCGCGCGATCAGATCGCTCCGATAGGCTGTTCGATCAAATGGAAACACGCGGCATAGGCGAGACCATTTCGGCGCTGTATTCGTCAGTCGGAAGATTTCAGCCGACAAGTTCGTTTTTGAAACGCTTTCAGGTTTTTGCGAATGTTTGCGGAAACGCTGATCTGGTATGGTCTTCGGATTGACTGAAATCAGCACGGGCCCGCGGAGAGGTAGACACGACGTCGAGGCCGAAAAGTTTGCGGCAAAACGCCGCCGCATTTGTCTAGTGGTTGTAATCGGCGCGCGACAGCGCGATAGAAAATTGATTGCACGGTAGGGCGTCAGCCGGGAAGCCGTCGCAAGTACCGAGGGATTGATCCCCAGGGAGCATTGTCGATGGACTTCGAGACGTTCTTCGCGGAAAAGCTCGACGGCCTCCACAAGGAAGGCCGCTACCGCGTATTCGCGGATCTGGAGCGCCGCGCCGGCATGTTTCCGCGCGCCCTGCGCTATTCCGGCGATGCCGCCCGTGAAGTGACCGTCTGGTGCTCGAACGACTATCTTGGCATGGGCGAGAACCCGGCGGTGATCGCCGCCATGCATGAAGCTCTGGACAAGTGCGGCGCAGGTGCTGGTGGCACGCGCAACATTTCCGGCACCAACCACTACCACGTGCTGCTGGAGCGCGAACTCGCCGACCTGCATGGCAAGGAAAGCGCGCTGCTGTTCACCTCCGGCTACGTTTCCAACTGGACGACGCTATCGACGCTTGGCTCCAACATCCCTGGTTGCGTGATTTTCTCCGACGAGGGCAACCACGCGTCGATGATCGAGGGCATCCGCCACTCGAAGGCCGAGAAGCGTATCTGGAAGCACAATGACCCAAAGGATCTCGACCGTATCCTCTGCGAATACGGAGCAGATGTGCCAAAAATCGTTGCCTTCGAGTCGGTCTATTCAATGGATGGCGACATTGCGCCGATTGCTGAGATCGTCGCGGTAGCCGAGAAGCATGGCGCCATGACCTATCTCGACGAAGTCCATGCGGTTGGCATGTACGGCCCGCGTGGCGGCGGCGTCGCCGAGCGCGATGGCCTGATGGACCGCATCACCATTGTAGAGGGCACGCTGGGCAAGGCCTTTGGCGTCGTCGGCGGCTACATCACCGGCTCGGCGAAGCTGGTCGATTTCGTCCGCTCCTTCGCCAGCGGCTTCATCTTCACCACCGCGCTGCCGCCACACGTCGCTGCCGGCGCGCTGACCTCGATCCGTCATCTCAAGGCGAGCCCGTTCGAACGGGCGAAGCATCAGGAACGTGTCCGCAAGGTGCGCGCCGGCCTCGACCGCATCGGCATCCCCTATATGAAGAACACCAGCCACATCGTGCCGGTCATGGTGGGCGACGCCGCCAAGTGCAAATGGATCAGCGACATCCTGCTCGACCGCTACAGCATCTATGTGCAGCCGATCAACTATCCGACTGTGCCGCGCAAGACCGAGCGCCTGCGCATCACGCCATCGCCTCTGCACACCGACGCGGACATCGACCATCTGGTCGGTTCGCTGTCCGACCTTTGGTCGCAATGCGCCCTGGCGCGGGCGGTTGCGTAATACGTCTAACGGCACGAAAAGCCGCTCCTGCGCCATCATACCGATAGCTATTGATCGCGACCACTTGATTTGATATCAATGATATCAATCGGAGGCCGATATGGGTGACATGCTGATACGGGACATTCCCGAGCCGCTGAAAAGTGAGATCGAAGCAGCTGCGCGGAAGCGAGGCCAGAGCCTGTCGGCGAAGGCGATCGATTTGCTTCGCAAGGGGATGATTGCGGAGAAGCGCTCCGATGCCTTGCCTGACAAATCCGCATGGGACGAAATCCGTGCAGACTTTGTTGCTGGCCATGCGGTCGATGGGCAGTTTGCAGAAGAACTCGAGAAAATCGAAGCGGAACGGAAGCTCTACTTCGGCCGGCAGTCGGAAATCTAACTTGATCGTCCTCGACACGAATGTGATCTCGGAGTTCGACAAACCAGGCCCGGATCGCAACGCAGTAAATTGGCTCAGGCGGCAAAACACACTCGATCTTTTCCTTTGCGCACCGGTTGTCATGGAGCTTTCGTTCGGAGCGGAACGGCTCCACCTCCGCAGCGGCTCCGACCGTCTGTTGCAAACGGTAGACAGGCTGCTTTCCAACAGGTTTGTGGACCGCGTTCTTATTTATGACGGTATAGCCGCCCTACGAACTGGGCGCATTCGCGCCGCGCGTGAGAAGCTGGGCCGACCGATCGACGTCCAGGATGCGATGATAGCGGCGATCTGCCTCGTTCAAGACGCCACACTTGCCACGCGCAACATCCGTGACTTTGACGGGCTTGACCTGAAGCTCATAAACCCGTTTGAAGCGACAGCCTGACCGCGTCATTTTGACGCTGCCGCTCAGGTCACGCTACAGCGCCGCGCGTCCTTTCGGACGCGCAAAGGACGCTGTATTTCTTTGAAACTGCGCATCGTGCTTTCCGAAAATCGATTCCGATTTCGGGCCGATGCGGTAGCGGAAATAGTTCCGTTCAGACCGCCTTGAAGGCGACCACCGCATTGGTGCCGCCAAAGGCAAAGCCGTTGCTGATCGCCGCCCGCACCTTGCGTTCGCGCGCCACGTTTGGCGTGACGTCGAGGTCGCAGTTCGGATCCTTGGTCGTATAGTTCGCGGTCGGCGGAATGATGCCTTCGCGGATCGCCATGACGCAGGCAATCATCTCCAGCGCGCCCGCTGCGCCCATGCAGTGCGCATGCATGGATTTCGTCGACGACACCGACAGCTTGTCCGCATGAGCGCCGAACGCGCGACGGATCGCCTGGGTCTCGATCTGGTCGTTGGCTATCGTGCCTGTGCCGTGGGCATTGACGTAGTCGATATCCTCCGGCGAAAGTCCCGCATCGGCGAGGCATTTCACCATCGCCGTAGTCGGCCCGTCGACGGTGGGGGCAACGATATCGGACGCGTCGCCCGACATGCCCGCCCCGGCGAGCTCCGCCAGGATGGGCGCGCCACGCGCCTTGGCGTGCTCGTAGGTTTCCAGGACCGCCATACCCGCGCCTTCGCCCATGACAAGCCCGTCGCGGTCGGCGGAAAAGGGCCGGCAGGTGTCCCGCGCCAGCGCCCGCAGCGCTTCCCAGGATTTTAGGACGCCCCAGACAAGAGCGGCATCCGTGCCGCCGGCCAGCATGACATCGGCGCGGCCAAGGCGAAGCTGATCGATGGCCACCGAAAACGCATGGTTGGACGACGCGCAGGCCGAGGTCACGCCGAACACAGGGCCGCGCAGCCGATAAGCCATGCTGACCTGGCTAGCCGCAGCACCAGGCATGATCTTCGGTACGGTGAGGATGCCGACGCGGTTGGCGCCTTCCATGAAAACCCGCCGATATTCGGTTTCCGCCGTCGCGGCGCCGTATATGCCCGTGCCGACAATGGCGCCGTAGCGGAATTCCTGCGCTTCGCTAACCGTCAGGCCGGCGGCGCGGATCGCCTCGCCGGCGGCGATCGTCGCCAGCAAGGCGAAGCGGTCCATCGTCGCGACCTGCTTTCGGTCGATATCGTAGGCCGGAAGCTCTTTGATCTCCGCGCCGATGCTGTTCTTGAGGCCGTCGAGCGGAACGGTCGTCAGGGGGCCAATTCCGGAGCGGCCCTCCCGCATGGCGTCCCATATCGCGGGCGCATTTGTGCCAAGCGCGCAGAGGCCGCCTACACCGGTGATGACGATGCGCTGGCGCTGCATCTCAGCCTTTTTTCGCGATCAGGCCGCGCACTGCTTCCACGATGTCTTTGACTGTGGTGAGCTTGCTCCAGGCTTCGGCGGTATTCATCTCGATCTCGATCCCGTAGGCTTCCTCGAGGTCGAAAATGATCTCGGTGAGTTCCAGCGAATGGATCCCAAGCTCGTTCAACTCGGTCGCTGGCGTGATGTCGCCGATTTCCGGGTCCGCGTGCGGCTTGATCTTGGCGATTACGTCCTGTGCGAGTTGATCCATAATACCTTCTCGTTCCCGGCCGCCGTGCTTGCGCATGCCGCCTGTGTCCGAAGTGCCCCGCAATCTGTTGCCGGCTGAAGGCAATTGCTCATCTTGTAGGCACGAAATCCGTCTCATCTATAGAAACCGGACGGCATCAACGCAACACGGCAATCTCCACATTGATGCTCTCGACTTTGCGGTTGGGGCGCTTAATCATGGCGGCCATGAACATCGCTTGCCAGGCGGAACAAAGTTGGGCGGATCGCCTGAAGTCGCAGCGGGTCCTCGCTCGTGGCGTCCTATCGGTGGAACAAAGGGCTGGCCGGACGCGGCTGCAGCGGCTTTTCCAGGATGGTGCGGCGAAAATCCGGATGCCGCGCGCGGATGCTGATCCGCTTGAGGCTATCCTGATCAACACCGCCGGTGGCCTGACAGGAAATGACCGGTTGAACTGGGAAGTCGAGGTGGGTCCGCAAGCATCCGCGGTGGTGACGACCCAGGCCTCGGAAAAAGTCTACCGCGCCTCATCGGGCCATGCCGAAGTCACCGCGCGGCTGTCGGCTGCCCCTGGGGGCCGGATCGCCTGGCTCCCGCAAGAGACAATCATGTTCGACCGTGCGGCATTCGCGCGCCGGCTGGATGTTGAGCTGGCGGAAGGCGCAAGCGCATTGATCGCCGAAGCCACTGTATTTGGCCGTAGCGCCATGGGCGAAACCGTCGAACGCGGGACATTTCGCGACCGCTGGCGCGTCTCTGTTGCTGGCAAGCTTGTCCACGCCGAGGAATTCGCGGTCGGACCGGCGGTAAATGCCACATTGGCAGGCAGGGCGGCTCTCGGCGGCGCGACGGCCATGGCCACCGTCCTGCTTGTATCGAACGACACCGACAGGTGGCTGCACCAGGTCCGCGAGATCGTCGGTGACGCGGGCGGCGCGAGCGTGTGGAGTGTCGGCGGGACTGGCAAGCTTCTTG
This sequence comes from uncultured Alphaproteobacteria bacterium, assembly GCA_963839725.1. GTDB lineage: Bacteria > Pseudomonadota > Alphaproteobacteria > Rhizobiales > Rhizobiaceae > Kumtagia. The sequence continues at coordinate 121,696 of CAWIWT010000001.1, forward strand.
CGAGGCTTTACGCTGGCGATGGATACGGCCTGCGAAAGCGGCTGGTGCCACTGCTTGCCATGCTCAATGGGCAGGCAGGACTGCCCAAATGCTGGTCATTTTGAGGGAGAAGCATGAATCTGACGCCGCGCGAGAAGGACAAGCTGCTGATCGCCTTGGCCGCGATCGTGGCACGCAGACGTCTGGAGCGGGGCGTCAAGCTCAACCATCCGGAAGCAATCGCGCTCATCACCGATTTCGTCGCGGAGGGCGCCCGTGATGGCCGCTCCGTCGCTCATCTTATGGAAGCCGGCGCGCATGTGGTCAGCCGCTCACAGGTCATGGATGGCATCGCCGAGATGATCCACGATGTTCAGGTCGAGGCGACCTTCCCGGACGGTACCAAGCTTGTCACTGTCCACGAGCCGATCAGGTAGGAGGCGAACATGATTCCCGGAGAAATCATCGCAGCCCCCGGCGAGATCGAGCTGAACAAGGGCGCCGCGACCGTCACCGTCAAGGTCGCCAACACAGGCGACAGGCCAATCCAGGTCGGCAGCCACTACCATTTCTTCGAGACCAACCGCGCGCTACGCTTCGACCGCGACAAGGCGCGCGGCATGCGCCTCGACATCGCAGCCGGTACCGCCGTGCGCTTCGAGCCGGGGCAGGAGCGCGATGTCACGCTCGTCGCGCTTGGCGGAAAGCGCGAAGTGTTTGGCTTCCAGCAGAAGGTGATGGGCAAGCTGTGAGGCGCTTGTTTGCTTGTTTGACGTTTGGCGCGCTGCTCGTCGGCGACGCCGCGGCGCGGGACAAGATCGACTGCGAGAACGCCATGGCACAGCAGCGAACAAACGAACTGAAAAAATTGATCGCGGGCGACAACGAATAACACGCCTGCCGAAATGACTGAATTGGCTCTCCGCCATCCGCAACAGGGAATAGTTGATGCCCGCGAAAATCTCCCGCTCTTCCTACGCGCAAATGTTCGGCCCGACCGTCGGCGACAAGGTTCGGCTAGCTGATACCGAGCTCTTCATCGAGGTCGAGAAGGACTTCTGCACCTATGGCGAGGAGGTGAAGTTCGGCGGCGGCAAGGTCATCCGCGACGGCATGGGCCAAAGCCAGGCGACGCGCGGTCAAGGAGCGGTAGACACCGTCATCACCAACGCGCTGGTGGTCGATCATACCGGCATTTACAAGGCCGATATCGGACTGAAGAACGGTCGCATCGCCGCAATCGGCAAGGCCGGCAATCCAGACACCCAGCCGGGCGTCACCATCATCGTCGGTCCCTCCACCGAAGCGATCGCCGGCGAAGGCAAGATCCTGACGGCCGGCGGCTTTGACGCGCACATCCACTTCATTTGCCCGCAGCAGATCGAGGAGGCGTTGATGTCCGGCCTCACCACCATGCTCGGCGGCGGGACCGGACCAGCGCACGGCACGCTCGCCACCACCTGCACGGGCGCTTGGCACATCCAGCGCATGATCGAAAGCTTCGACGGCTTTCCGATGAACCTGGCGCTCGCTGGAAAGGGTAACGCGTCGCTCCCCGCTCCGCTGGAGGAGATGATCCTAGCGGGCGCCTCGGCGCTCAAGCTGCACGAGGATTGGGGAACGACCCCGGCGGCGATCGATAACTGTCTTACTGTCGCCGACCAATACGATGTGCAGGTGATGATCCACACCGATACGCTGAACGAGAGCGGCTTCGTTGAGGACACGATTGGCGCGATCAAGGGCCGCACCATTCATGCCTTCCACACCGAGGGCGCCGGCGGCGGCCACGCGCCGGACATCATCAAGGTCTGCAGCCTGCCAAATGTCATTCCGTCCTCGACCAACCCGACCCGGCCCTACACCGTCAACACGCTGGCCGAGCATCTCGACATGCTGATGGTCTGCCACCATCTGTCGCCGTCGATCCCGGAAGACATCGCCTTCGCCGAAAGCCGCATCCGCAAGGAGACCATCGCGGCCGAGGATATCCTTCACGACATCGGCGCGCTCTCCATCATCTCGTCGGACAGCCAGGCCATGGGCCGTGTTGGCGAAGTCGCGATCCGCACGTGGCAGACGGCCGACAAGATGAAGCGGCAGCGCGGACGCCTTGTCGAAGAGACCGGCGACAACGATAATTTCCGCGTGCGCCGCTACATCGCCAAATACACGATCAATCCGGCGATCGCCCATGGCCTGAGCCACGAGATCGGCTCCATCGAGGTAGGCAAGCGCGCCGACCTGGTGCTTTGGAATCCGGCATTCTTCGGCGTTAAGCCGGAAATGGTGCTGCTGGGCGGTTCGATCGCGGCTGCACCGATGGGCGATCCGAACGCCTCTATCCCGACGCCACAGCCCATGCACTACCGCCCGATGTTCGCCGCCTTTGGCAAGCTGCGTACATCATCCTCCGTCACATTCGTCAGCCAAGCTTCCCTCGATGCCGGGATTGCCGCCAAGCTTGGTGTCGCCAAGCAACTCGTTGCGGTGAAAAACACGCGCGGCGGCATCGGCAAGCACTCCATGGCTCTGAACAACGCCACGCCGCATGTCGAGGTCGATCCGGAAACCTATGAGGTCCGTGCCGACGGCGAACTCATCACCTGCGAGCCAGCGACAGTTTTGCCGATGGCGCAGCGGTATTTTCTGTTTTGACCGATTATCGATTGGCGAGAAGCCAATCGGACGGTGAAGGGGCAATGGCTGCGGAGTCACTCCCCACGACTGCCGAAATCTTCACGCACAGCCTCTAGGGAGTAGCCATTGTTCCTGCGTGCCGCCACCATTGTCCGTGCCGCCGAGCGCAGCTGCGAGATACCGTTCGACGTGGCGGTTTTGGCGCATGACGAACGCCACCTGCGCCGCCGGAAGATCGACCTGCGGCAAGGTGAGCGGCTGCTGGTCGATTTCCCCGATGCGCTGGCGCTCGGCCAGGGCGATCTGCTGGCGCTCGACGACGGCCGGTTCGTCGAAATCCTTGCGCCCGAGGAAAAGCTTTACGACATCAGGGCGCGAGACGCGCGCCATCTCACCGAACTCGCCTGGCACATCGGCAACCGGCATCTACCGGCTGCGGTCGAAAAAGGCCGGATCCTGATCCAGCGTGACCACGTCATCAAGGCGATGCTGGAAGGCCTTGGCGCGACTGTGACCGATGTGGCCGAAGCCTTCGAGCCGGTGCGCGGTGCCTACTCCGGCCACCAGGCTCATGGCCACGATCATGAAACGCACGAGCACCACGGGGCCCATGGACGCGGCTGAGATCTCATCCGCGAAGGCGCTGCTCCGCTTGCTGGCGTGGCTGTCGCCAGCCTTCCCGGTCGGATCGTTCAGCTACAGCCATGGGCTGGAGCGCGCCGTCCATGATGGTTTGGTGACCGACGCAGCGGATTTGCGCGAATGGATCGAGCAGCTTCTGCGCTACGGCACGGGCTGGAACGATGCGGTGCTGTTTGCCGAAGCTGGCGCCTCGCTGCGGCCGGCAGAGGCCTCGCCGAACTCGCCATGCTTGCGGAAGCGCTTGCCGGATCGCGCGAGCGGCACATGGAGTCGATGCTTCAAGGAACGGCTTTTCTGAAGGCCGCTGAAAGCTGGCCGGCGGATGCGTTGAAGGCGTTGCCGCAAGATTGCGCCTATTGCGTTGCCGTCGGCGCGGCGGCTGGCGCGCACGCATTCGGCTCGCCGATGCGCTGGGCGCTTTCCTGCAAGCCTTTGCTTCCAATCTTATCCAGTCCAGTATCCGTCTCAGCGTGCTCGGCCAGCGGGAAGCGATGGCGCTTCTGGCGTGGCTGGAAGCAATTGTCGCGGATGTCGCCTTCTGTGCGGCGGCCTCGACGCTTGACGATCTCGGTGCGTGCACGATGCTTTCCGAAATGATGGCGATGCGCCATGAAACCCAATATTCACGGCTGTTCCGCGCGTGAGAAAGATGGATGAAATTCGCCGACTGGAATTGATCTGCGAGTCAGTTTTGTATGCTCAGCGGGTTATTGAACTCGGAATGCCTCGATCAGGATGGACGCAAGCGATTAGAGAGCCTGTATTCTTCCTGTGGGAGTCTCCCGTCGGACCGAAATACAAAAATGCCAAGTACCGCTCGATCAGTTCAAGGGGCATAAAGCCGAGTTCAAAGCTCTTGACCTATGATCATGTAGTGCCGTTCAAGTTTGTTGAGCAAGCACTCCTCAAGCTCAGCACGCCCACAGTCGTCTCTGTTCGAGGTGTGCTGGAAGATATTTGTATCTCCTGTGTACTCCTGCGTGAAGAAAACAGGCAGTTGAACAGACTTGGCCTCGCGCACAATATGCCGCCAGGATGGGACGGCGTCGATAAGTTTGCACGCTATCGTTTTGCCGGTATCGAGTTTGAACCAAATGGATAAGCCATGAACAACGGCCCGCTTCGCGTCGGTATCGGCGGCCCGGTCGGCTCGGGTAAGACAACGCTTACGGAAAAACTCTGCAAGGCGATGCGCGACGAGTTCTCGATAGCGGTCGTCACCAACGACATCTACACCAAGGAAGATGCGATGATGCTGGCGCGGCTGCAGGCGCTTCCCGAGGAGCGCATCGTGGGAGTCGAGACCGGCGGGTGCCCACATACGGCCATCCGCGAGGATGCGTCGATCAATCTGCAGGCGATTGCCGAGATGAACCAGAAGTTCCCCGACCTCGACATAGTCTTCATCGAATCCGGCGGCGACAATCTGGCCGCAACCTTCTCGCCCGACCTCGCCGACCTGACGCTTTATGTGATTTCCGTCTGCCAGGGTGAGGAAATCCCGCGCAAGGGTGGACCTGGCATCACGCGCTCGGACTTTCTGGTGATCAACAAAAGCGACCTCGCCCCCTATGTAAATGTCAATCTGGAGGTGATGGAGCGCGACGCCGCAAAAATGCGCGGAAGCCGCCCTTTCGGCTTTACCGACCTGTTGCGCGGTAAAGGGTTGACCGAGATCGTCGACTTTATCGTAGAGCAAGGTGGCCTCAGACTGGACCAACACCGCAAAACCGCCTGACAAAGACAACGGAGGGGCGATAATCCGTCGTCGGCGGGCCGGTCTTAGCGCCGGCGTGTTGCGGAAGACCTACCTCCACCCCTAACCCCTCCCCCTTGAGGGGAAGGGCTATCGCACTTGGGCGAACTCCGATGGTAGAGGTTAGCGCCGAGCACCGATCCTTGTCATTCTCGGCCTCGTGAGTGAGCGAAGCGAACGGAGAGTGTCGGGAATCCATTCCTCGCCATACCCGAGCAGCTCCGGTGAAGAATTGAGTAACCGATTAAATCCGTGAATCTATCTCTTCTGCACTGGCATTGTAGCGGAGAGTCCGAGGCCTGGATCCCCGACACTCTCCGTTCGCTTCGCTCACTCACGAGGTCGAGGATGACGACAGGGAAGAACGCCTCTCGCTAATCTCCCCGTTAGGAGCTTGCCATATGCGATAGCCCTCCCCCTTGAGGGGAGGGGTTAGGGTGGTGTGTTTTTCAACGATTTTCTCCGCGCCTAGGAGGAATCTAGACCAGCACCGCAACACCGCCTGACACCGCCGCTTTTGCGATTGCGGGAACAACGAGGTGGGTCCACTCTCGGTGCTAGCAACAGGATTGGGGAAACCAATGAGCGTCACGCGGTTCCAGCGCGAGAACAAAAGCAATCTTCCATTCTATGAAGAGCGCGTCGATCTTGCCGCCGCCTTTCGTTGGACGGCCCGGCTGAACATGCACGAGGCAGTCGCCAACCATTTCTCGGTCGCCGTCAGCGACGACGGCATGCAGTTCCTGATGAATCCCAATCAGGCGCATTTTGCCCGGATCAAGGCGAGTGACCTGTTGCTCATCGATGCTGACGACCCGGAGACACTCAGCGGTCCGAACGCGCCGGATCCGACCGCATGGGGCCTGCATGCAGCGGTGCATCGCAATGTTCCGCATGCCCGCTGCGTCATGCATCTGCACTCGATCCACTCGACCGTTTTGGCTTCGCTGGCCAATTCAAGGCTACCGCCGATCGACCAGAATTGCGCCACCTTCTTCAACCGCCACGTGGTGGACGAAAATTACGGCGGACTTGCTTTCGAAGAGGAGGGCGAGCGCTGTTCTCAGCTTTTGTCCGATCCCAAGGTCAAAGTGATGATCATGGGCAACCATGGCATTTTGGTCATCGGCGACAGCGTCGCCGATGCCTTCAACCGGATGTATTATTTTGAGCGCGCCGCCGAGACCTACATCAAGGCGCTGTGGACAGGGCGGTCCCTACGCGTGCTACCGGATGAGGTTGCCGAAAAAACCGCGCTTGAGATGGAAGACTATCCCGATCAGGCCGAGCGGCATTTTGCCGAACTGAAGGCCATCCTCGACGAGCAGGAGCCGGTTTACCGGAGTTGATTTCAGCTCCGCTCCTTATCCTCTCCGCGCGGGAAGGGTCAATCTGTAAGCAGATCGGGTTGGAGGTGAGCGAGCAATAGCTCCCTAGCCGCATTGGCGGTGGCGAAGCGCTCGCCGTCAGGGACAACCTGCCGGGGGCAGTTTCCTGTCTTGCCAAACCGGGGCGATGCCATTGGAAGGCACGCGCCGGCGGCAAAAAGGGAGCTGTCCCTACGCGAGAGAAGGCGACCGATACAGATTTCGGTCAACGCAGCCCGAGAAAGGCGCGCACGTCTTCGGCACTGTTGGCGACAAGCGCGCCCTCCGGTCCAGCCTGCGGTGACTCCGGCCAAAAAATAGTTTTCATGCCCGCGGCCAGCCCTGCCAGAGTGCCCGGCCAGCTGTCCTCCATAACGAACGTTTCCTCTGGTTCGATTCCGGTCAGCCAGGCCGCGCGCAGATAAGGCTCGGGAAACGGCTTGCCTTCGCGAACATCGTTGCGCGACACCGTGCGCATACCAGCTTCATGGATGTCGATCGCCCGCATATTTGCGTCGACGATCAGCCGGTCGGAATTCGACACGACGCCCTGAACCACGCCACGCACCTTAAGGTCTTTGAAGATCTCAAGCGCGCCGAGCCGCGGCTTAAGCATGGGCGCATTGTCAAGATAGTGCGCGTATTTCCGCACAATCCAGCGGTCGAACGGCAGATCGAGGCCGAACTCATCGCGCAACATCTCATAGACCGGATAGGCGGCGACGCCGAGCACACGCTCGTGCAGGTCGTGCGGAGGTTCGATGCCGAGACCCTTCAGCGCGACGACCAGCGACATCTCATGTAGCGGCTCGCTGTCGATCAGCGTGCCGTCCATGTCCCAGTAAACAGCCTTAGGCAGCATTGAAATCCCTTCAGAGCATCGGCGGACATTGCGAGACGGCTTCCGGATAAATCCGATGCGAAGACCAAGAGTTAGGGTCAGGACCTAACTCGGCTGCTGCAGTTCCCAATAATTCACAACGTTGCATGAGTGTTCATAGGGGGTTTGCGCCACGAGATAAATACCGCGCCACAGGCAACGCTCACTTACGGTAGAATGGCCTGGGCAATTGCCAATCAACGCACCAATTGCGCTTCTGCCAGAAACCTGCGACAGTCGCTCAACTTGGCAATCGCCGTTGATCCAAGGAGGAATGCACGGTGGTTACCCGTCAGGATGTTGGTAGCGGAAGGCTGGACGACGCTGCACGCGCCGGCTGGCTTTATTATGTGGCCGGCAATACCCAGGATCAAATCGCATCGAAACTCGGGGTCTCTCGTCAGAGCGCGCAGCGGCTGGTGTCGCTTGCCGTATCGGAAGGTTTGGTCAAGGTGCGCCTCGACCATCCGATCGCCGCGTGTCTCGATCTGGCCGCGCAGCTGAAGGCCCGCTTTGCCCTGGATCTCGCGGAAGTTGTGCCCAGCGACCCGGATTCGGCCTCCACCACAATGGGTATTGCCGAGGCTGCCGCCGTGGAGATCGAGCGTCGCCTGTTTGCCGCCGAGCCAACGGTGCTCGCGGTAGGTACTGGCCGTACGCTGAAGGCGGCGGTAGACCAGCTGGTGCCGATCGATTGCCCTCAGCACCGGATTGTCTCGCTGACGGGAAACATCACGCCTGACGGCACGGCCGCCTACTTCAACGTCATCTTTTCTATGGCAGACAAGGTCAAGGCGCGCAGCTTTCCGATGCCATATCCGGTCATTGTATCTTCGCAGGCCGAGCGCGACATGCTGCACGGCCAGCCGACTATCCAGCCGACGCTGGAACTCGCGGCGAGAGCTGACGTAACCTTTGTCGGCATTGGCGATCTTGGACCGAAAGCGCCGCTCTACGAGGATGGCTTCATCACCGAGGCCGACCTGAAAGCCCTGCAGAAGGCTGGCGCGGTGGGTGAGATCGTTGGCTGGGCCTACGATAGGGAAGGCCGCCTCATCGAGGGCCTGACCAACGACCGCGTCGCCTCGGCGCCGATTCCGTCGCGCGAGCGGTCGCTGGTAGTGGCGCTTGCCATGGGGGAGCGCAAGCTGCCTGGTATCCATGCGGCGCTCAACCGCCGTCTGGTCAATGGCCTGATCACCGACGAGCGTACAGCGCAGGCGCTGTTGCACATGTAGTTTTTGACTACCGGACGATAATTTCGCCCCAGTTTCACTTATGCGCCATGCGGCGTAACGATGAGATCATTCCAGCTTTTGCGATGATCCGCTTCGTGCTTGTGGGCTGCCGATTCGCGCTCCCAGGCCGGATTGCCATCAAGGATGCCGATGTCGCGCTGCAGATGGTCCGGCAATTTGCGTGGATCGATTGACACCGCGCAATGAGCCACGGATTGCTCCTGTATGCGCATCAGCGACTTGAACGTGGCGCGAATTGAAGCGGCAGCGTGCATGATGAATGGGCGTGTCATGGCCTTCCTCCTTGGAAGATCAGCATCTTTCGATGAGGCCAATATGAGGCTCCGGCTGGTTGTTATCCAATCGAACCTTGGGTACGATACATAAGGAGGATTTATCTATGGGGCCAAAATTGCCGCCGCTCGCCGCCATCCGCGCCTTTGAGGCCGCGGCGCGCCTGCTGAGCTTTACCCGCGCCGCCGAAGAACTGGCCATGACCCAGGCTGCGGTCAGTTATCAGATCAAGGTTTTGGAGGATCGCGTCGGCGCGACACTGTTCGTGCGCAGGCCGCGCCAGGTCGACCTCACTGAAACCGGACAGATCTTGGCCAAGTCCGCGACGGACGCGTTTCGTATCCTTGCGGACGGGTATGAAAGGGCGCGAGCCGGCGGTCTGGGGACATTGTCGATCAGCACGATCCCGACCTTCGCTGCCAATTGGCTTGCGTTGCATCTCGGCGCCTTCCAGGTCGCTCATCCTGGCATAGCGGTCCGCCTCGACACGTCGAACCGTATGGTCAATCTCGTCGCCGAAAACATCGATGTCGCGATCCGCAGCGCCGCGAGCGGCGAGTGGCCGGGGCTTGTATCGCACAAATTCCTTCCCGCGACGTTCGCGCCGATGCTGAGTCCGTCGCTGGCTCAAGCAATTGAGATTGAGAAACCCGCCGATCTGCTGAAGCTGCCTATCATCGACGCAGGCGATCCGTGGTGGTCCATGTGGTTCGCCGCGGCGGGCGTGGATGCTGAAGAGAACCTTGCGGGACGTCCGCGCAGCGAACTTGGCTCACAGGCCTATGCCGGCCGGGCGGCGGTGGCGGGGCAGGGCGTGGCCATCCTGACGCGTGCCATGTTCAAGGTGGAGTTGGACAATGGCAGCCTGATCCAGCCGTTCGAACTGACCGCCAATGACGACTACGCGTTCTGGCTGGTCTATCCCGAAGCAAGGCGCAATGTCCCCAAAATCCGCGCCTTCCGCGACTGGATATTGAAGGAAATCGCCGCGTCGGTAGGCGCTTAATTCGCTCGACGGAACAACCCCTCGATTAGGACGACATTGCGCGGGTAGGCTGGATAACGGCCTCGGCCGCCCTAACCGCATCTGTGGCTCCCTCTGCGGCACCTTTCGCAGTGCAGCAACGATTCCGGTTGACTCTTTTCGCGGTTAGTGAGTAATTGCTCGTAGCCAAGGCAATTGCTCACCTTGGAATATTGGGAGGATTTTTGATGAACTTGAGAACGCTCATCCTGGGCGCTAGTGCCAGCATCCTGGCCTTCGCCGCACACGCCGAATCCATCACCATCGCCACCGTCAACAATGGCGATATGGTCCGCATGCAGAAGCTGACGGACGATTTCACCGCCAAGAACCCCGACATCCAGCTCGAATGGGTCACGCTCGAAGAGAACGTGCTGCGCGAGCGCGTCACCACCGACATCGCCACCAAGGGCGGCCAGTACGACGTCATGACCATCGGCACCTACGAGGTTCCGATCTGGGCCAAGCAGAACTGGCTGCTGCCGCTCGACAAGCTCGGCGACGACTACGACGTGGCCGACATCATCCCGGCGATCGCCGGCGGCCTGTCGGTCGACGGCAAGCTCTATGCCGCGCCGTTCTACGGCGAAAGCTCCTTCATCATGTACCGCAAGGACCTGATGGAGAAGGCAGGGCTGACCATGCCCGACGCGCCGACCTGGGAATTCATCGGCGAAGCCGCGCGCAAGATGACCGACCGCGCCGCCGACATCAACGGATGTGCCTGCGCGGCAAGGCCGGCTGGGGCGAAAACATGGCGTTCCTAACCGCCACGTCGAACTCCTTCGGCGCGCGCTGGTTCGACGAGACCTGGAAGCCGCAGTTCGACCAGCCGGAATGGAAGGCGACGCTCGACTTCTACGTCAAGCTGATGAACGACGCCGGTCCGTCGGGCGCTTCGTCCAACGGCTTCAACGAGAACCTCGCGCTGTTCCAGCAGGGCAAGTGCGGCATGTGGATCGACGCGACGGTCGCGGCGTCCTTCGTGTCCAACCCGAAGGACAGCACCGTCGCCGACAAGGTCGGTTATGCGCTCGCGCCGGACAACGGCCTCGGCAAGCGCGGCAACTGGTTGTGGGCATGGTCGCTCGGCATTCCGGCCGGCACGCAGAAGGCCGACGCCGCCCAGAAATTCGTGTCGTGGGCGACCAGCAAGGCCTATCTCGAACTCGTCGCCTCGAAGGAAGGCTGGGCCAACGTTCCGCCCGGAACGCGCACCTCGCTCTACAAGAACCCCGAGTACCAGAAGGCCGCACCCTTCGCCAAGATGACGCTGGATTCGATCAACGCCGCCGATCCGACCAAGCCGACCGTCAAGCCGGTGCCTTATGTCGGCGTGCAGTTCGTCGCCATCCCCGAATTCCAGGGTCTTGGCACGACCGTCGGCCAGCTGTTCTCGGCCGCTCTCGCCGGCCAGATGTCGGTCGACGACGCACTCGCCCAGGCGCAGTCGGTCGCGACCCGCGAAATGACCAGGGCCGGCTACATCAAATAAGGCATCCTCCCGGTGCCTTGGCCGTCCGGTTCCCAGTCCGGGCGGCCACTTTGTCCGGATTGTGCTTCTGATGCCGGGCTCATTCGGCCAAGCGGGGGACTGACCCCCTCTCCGCCTCGCTGCGCTCGGCACCTCTCCCCCGCTACGCAGGGGCGAGGAACCACTGCCGCGATGGCAGCGCCCTTCCTCCAGCCTGGGTTCCTCGCCCCCATAAAATGGGGAGAGGTGCCGAGCGCAGCGAGGCGGAGAGGGGGAAGAACACATCGCCAGGTGCGGATAAGCTCGGACACGCGAAGCGCCGCCAAGAGACCAAGACCGAACGATCGATAGATCAGGGAGGAAACCATGGCCACTCGACAGACACGCACACTCGCGCGCTTCATGATGGCGCCGGCGGTTCTCCTGCTTCTTGTCTGGATGATCGTGCCGCTGGCGATGACGCTGTGGTTCTCGTTCCAGAACTACAATCTGCTGACGCCGCCTCTGCCGGGCGCCAGCACCTTCACGGGCTGGTTCAACTACGTGTATTTCTACACCGATCCGGCCTTTTTCCATTCGATCTGGAACACGCTGCGCCTCGTCGTCGGCGTGCTCATCATCACGGTCGTCGGCGGCATCGCGCTGGCGCTCCTGATCGACCAGCCGATCTTCGGCCAGGGCATCGTGCGCATCCTCGTCATCTCGCCCTTCTTCGTCATGCCGCCGGTGGCCGCACTGGTGTGGAAGAACATGATCATGCATCCGGGCTACGGCGTCTTCGCTGACATCGCCCGCTTCTTCGGCGCGCAGCCGGTCGACTGGTTCGCACAATGGCCGCTGTTTTCGATCATCATCATCGTCGCCTGGCAGTGGCTGCCCTTCGCGACGCTGATCCTGCTCACCTCGCTGCAGTCGCTCGACAGCGAGCAGAAGGAGGCGGCCGAGATGGACGGCGCCGGCTTCCTCAGCCAGTTCCGCTACCTGATCCTGCCACATCTGTCGCGCGCGATCACGGTGGTGATCCTGATCCAGACCATCTTCCTGCTCGGCGTCTACGCGGAGATTCTCGTCACAACCAATGGCGGGCCGGGCTACGCTTCGACCAATTTGCCGTTCCTGATCTACAAGACGGCGCGACTTTCGTTCGACGCCGGCGGGGCCGCGGCGGGCGGCGTGATCGCCGTCATCCTCGCCAACATCATCGCCTTCTTCCTGATGCGCGCCGTCGGCAAGAACTTGGACAAGTAGGAGATCATCATGGCACGCGCAGTCTCGACGCAGACGAAGGTCGGATGGACGATCGCCGCCTGGGCGGTGGCCCTGTTCATCTTCTTCCCGATCCTCTACACCATCATCACGTCAATCAAGACCGAGCCGGAGGCGATCGCCGGCTTCAACCTGATCCCGTCCTTCACCTTCGAGAACTATGTCGAGGTGCAGACGCAGCGCGACTACTTCAAGCCGTTCATGAACTCCGTGATCATCGCCGTCGGCGCAACCCTCATCGGCACGATGATCGCCATACCCGCGGCGTGGTCGATGGCGTTTGCGCCGGCGAAGCGAACCAAGGACATCCTGATGTGGATGCTGTCGACGAAGATGATGCCGGCCGCCGCGGTGCTGGTGCCGATCTATTTCATCTTCCTCAGGGCGGGCATGCTCGACTCCCGCATCGGCATCACCTTGATGCTGATGCTGATCGACCTGCCGATCGTGGTCTGGATGCTCTACACCTATTTCCGCGAGATACCGGGCGAGATCCTCGAGGCGGCGCGCATGGACGGCGCCTCGCTGTGGAACGAGATCATCTATGTGCTGACGCCGATGGCTGTGCCCGGCATCGCGTCCACCATGCTCTTGAACATCATTCTCGCCTGGAACGAGGCGTTCTGGACCATCCAGTTGACGACCACCAACGCCGCGCCGCTGACGGCCTTCATCGCCACCTTCTCAAGCCCGCAAGGGTTGTTCTGGGCAAAGCTGTCGGCGGCCTCGACGCTGGCGATCGCGCCGATCCTGATCATGGGCTGGTTCAGCCAGAAGCAACTGGTGCGCGGCCTGACATTCGGCGCGGTGAAGTAGAAATAGGAGTCGGGGACAGTTTACTTTTTTCCGCCTGCGCCAGCTAGGAAGCCTCGCGGCCTGATTGCGGAAAGAAGGTAAACTGTCCCCTGCACGAAATCTCCGGGAGGAAACCATGGGAAACATCACGCTCAAGCAAGTCTCCAAATCCTTCGGGGCGACGGTCATCATTCCGAACATCGACCTCGTCATCGAGGACGGCGAGTTCGTCGTCTTCGTCGGCCCGTCGGGCTGCGGCAAGTCGACCCTGCTGCGCCTCATCGCCGGCCTGGAAGACACCAGCGGCGGCACCATCAACATCGACGGCCGCGACGTGACCGGCGAAGCGCCCGCGAAACGCAAGCTCGCCATGGTGTTCCAGTCCTACGCGCTCTACCCGCACATGACGGTGGCCAAGAACATCGCCTTCCCGCTGAAGATGGCCGGCGAGAGCCCGGCGACGATCGACAAGAAGGTGGGCGACGCCGCGCGCGTGCTCAACCTCACCAACTATCTGGAGCGCCGGCCGGGCCAACTGTCCGGCGGCCAGCGCCAGCGCGTCGCCATCGGCCGCGCCATCGTGCGCCAGCCTTCGGCGTTCCTGTTCGACGAGCCGCTGTCCAACCTCGACGCAGCGCTTCGCGGCACCATGCGGCTGGAGATCAGCGAACTGCACCACCAGCTCAAGACGACGATGATCTACGTCACTCACGACCAGGTCGAGGCGATGACCATGGCCGACAAGATCGTCGTGCTGAACGCCGGCAACATCGAGCAGGTCGGCTCGCCGATGGACCTTTACAAGACGCCGCAAAACCTGTTCGTCGCCGGCTTCATCGGCTCGCCGAAGATGAATCTGATCGAGGGCGCACCGGCTGCAAAATACAACGCCAAGACGATCGGCATCCGCCCGGAACACTTCAACATCTCCAAGACCTCGGGCGAGTGGAAAGCCAAGGTAAGCGTTGCCGAACATCTCGGCTCCGACACCTTCCTGCATGTGAATGCGGATGGCATCGGGCCGCTGACGATACGCGCCGATGGCGAGCTCGGCGTCGGCCACGGCGACACGATCCACCTGTCGCCGGATTTGGCGAAGCTGCACAAGTTCGGCAATGACGGTTTGGCGATCAAGTAAGGATCGCGCTTCCTCCCCCCGGCGGGGGGAGACATGCCCGGCAACGTGTTGCCGCCCCATTTGTCGGTCCTTTGCACACCTTCTGCCTGACCGGAGAAGGGAAGGGCAGCGTCGCGCCGTTGTGGACGGTGATCGGCGTTAGATCATGAAGAGGCGTATTATCGCATGACCACCAAACTCTCCTCCGCCAATCTGGCCTCGCTTCCTTCCAAGGTCACCCGCCCGAACTACGATCAGTCAGGTCTCAAGGCTGGCATCCTGCATTTCGGCGTGGGCAACTTCCATCGTTCGCACCAGGCGATCTATCTCGATGACCTGTTCAATCTGGGTCTCGACCATGACTGGGCGCTGGTAGGCGCGCGGCGTGTTCGAAGGCGAGAAGAAGGGCCGCGACATCCTGAAGGCCCAGGACTGGCTGACAACGGTTGTCGAGCAGGACACCGGCCATATGGAAGCTCGCGTCACCGCCGCGATGATCGACTTCCTCGTGCCGGGTGACACCGCTGCTGTGGTGACGAAGCTCGCCGATCCGGCGATTCGAATCGTCTCCATGACGATTACCGAGGGCGGCTATTTCATCGATGCGGCGACCGGCAAGTTCAATCCGGCGCATCCGGCGATCGCCGCCGACGCTGCCCATCCGGACAACCCCAAAACGGTATTCGGCTTGATCCTGGCGGGCCTCAAGCGTCGCAAGGCCGAAGGCATGGCACCCTTCACCATCATGTCTTGCGACAACATTCCCCATAACGGCCACGTGACCGCCGATGCGGTCCGCGGGCTGGCGCGGCTTTCCGATCCGGCCTTCGCAACCTGGGTGCAGGACAACGTCGCTTTTCCGAGCGGCATGGTCGACCGCATCACGCCGGCCACGACCGATCGCGAGCGCGATATTCTCAAGCACGATTTCGGTGTCGAAGACGGCTGGCCTGTCTTTTGCGAACCGTTCAAGCAATGGGTGCTCGAGGACAACTTCCCGCTCGGCCGCCCGGCTCTCGAAAAGGTCGGCGTGCAATTCGTCGAGGACGTTTCGCCCTTCGAACTGATGAAGATCCGCATCCTCAATGGCGGCCACGCGACCATCGCCTATCCTGCCGGGTTGATGGACATCCACTTCGTCCATGAGGCGATGGAGAACGATCTGGTGCGCGGCTTCCTGTCGAAGCTGGAGCGCACCGAGATCATCCCGACCGTGCCACCGGTTCCGGCGACGGACCTTGGCGACTATTTCACGCTGATCGACAAGCGGTTCTCCAATCCCAAGATCGGCGACACCATCCGCCGTCTCTGCCTTGACGGCTCCAACCGCCAGCCGAAATTCATCATCCCGACCATTGCCGACCGCCTCAAGACCGGAGGCGATGTGACCGGGCTCGCGCTGGAATCCGCGCTGTGGTGCCGGTACTGCTTCGGCACCACCGACTCCGGCGCGGTGATCGAACCCAACGATCCGGGCTGGGATCGCCTGGTGGAGACCTCGAAAAAGGCCAAGACCGATCCGTCCGCGTGGCTGGCCATGGAGGACATCTACGGCGCGGTCGGTAAATCGCCGGCCTTCGGCGAACGCTTCGCCCATGCGCTCGCCGCGCTGTGGAAGGACGGCACTGCGAAGACGCTGCAGCGGTATATCGACGGCAAGCTGTGAGGGTTGGTCGAGGTGTCTGAGGAGCTACCCGGATGACACCTTGCCTAGACACCCCCCTCTGCCCTGCCGGACATCTCCCCCTCAAGGGGGGAGATCAAGCGCGGGGGACGCGCCGCTTTTCCCGCAATGTTGAGAGATTTCCGGCGAAGGGGACGCTGCTGATCTCCCCCCTTGAGGGGGAGATGTCCGGCAGGACAGAGGGGGGTGCGAAGCAGCACTTTGCCCTGGTTTCGATCAAATGCAGCCTGCCTTGCGCCAAGGCGCTAAAAGCACCAATCACACCTTCCGCAAATCCTTCCGCCGACATAGCCTCGCGCCCATTTGCAACCAGCGGGAGGAATTGATGGATCTTGGGTTGAAGGGAAAAGTCGCCGCGATCACCGGCGGCAGCATCGGCATCGGTCTCGGCGTTGCCGAAGCCTTTGCACGCGAGGGCGCCGATCTGGTGCTAGCCGCCAGGCAGGAAGACCGCCTCGCTACCGAGGCGAAACGTATCGCCGAGAAGTATGGCGTAACCGCCGTACCGGTCGGCTGCGACGTCGGCACCGTCGAGGGCGCCGACAAGTTCGTGGCGGCGGCGCGAAAGCATTTCGGCGGGGCCGATATCCTGATCAACAATGCCGGCACCGGCTCCAACGAGACAATCATGGAGGCGACGGACGACAAATGGCAGTCCTATTGGGAATTGCATGTCATGGCCGCCGTGCGGCTGGCGCGCGGTTTCGTGCCGATGATGAAGGACCGCGGCGGCGGCGCTATCCTGCATAATGCTTCGATCTGCGCCACGCAGCCGCTCTGGTACGAGCCGATCTACAACGTCACCAAGGCGGCGCTGCTGATGTTCTCGAAAAACCTCGCTAATGAGGTCATCAAGGACAACATCCGCGTCAACACCATCAATCCGGGCCTGATCCGTACGCCGGACTGGGTCAACACGGCAAAGAAGCTTACGGCCGATTCCGGTGGGGACTGGCAAGGCTACCTGCAGTCCGTCGCCGACGAATACGCGCCGATCAAACGCTTCGGCACGGTCGAGGAACTGGCGGATTTCTTCGTATTCCTCTGCTCCGACCGGGCGAGCTACTGCGTAGGCGCGACCTATTATGTCGACGGCGGCATGTTGAAGACGATTTGATGCGCAGGAAGGGCGGATATAGCAGCGATCATACACTCCCCCGTGTGGGGATCCGAAGGACGGGCGAGACGCGTGGCTCGCCCTGGTTGGTCGGCGCGAAGCGCCGGGGCGGGGGTGCCGATCGAGCCAACCACGTCATCCCGGGCAACCGAGCGGAGCGAGGGCAGACCCGGGACCCAGCGACCGGTCTTTTACCTCATCGCGCAAATACGCGAAGATCGCGCCTTCGACGATTGTTACGCTGGGTCTCGGCTCTGCGGTCGCTCCGCTCCCTTGGCCGGGATGACGCGGCCGAGATGCCGTTCGCCGGACCGTCAACGCAGATGGCCGAATCCGGTCAGTCGCGACACACAATAGCATCGCTTCGCTCAGCCCTTCGACGACCCTCCCCACAAGGGGAGAGGGTAAGGTTGGCCTGACAATGTCCTTCCTCGCGCCAAAGCTTGTGATCTTCGACTGCGACGGCGTGCTGGTCGACAGCGAACCGATCTCGATCGACGTACTGATCAAGGTGATTACAGCCGGCGGCGGGGATGGTCAACGAGGCAGCGGCCTACGAGCGCTTCCTCGGCATGTCGATGCCGAGCGTCGCGGAAATCCTCGACGCCGAATACAGCTTCGCCATGACCGAGCAGCACCTGTCCGATCTGCGTATCGAACTTCGCAAGCGCTACGCGCTCGAACTGCAGCCGATAGCCGGGCGTAGCCGACGCACTGCGGCGACTGGAGCTTAAGTACTGCGTCGCTTCTTCGGGGACGCCGGAACGCATCCGCTTGTCACTGCGGATAACCGGCCTGCTGGAATTGCTGGAGCCGAACATATACAGTGCCAACATGGTGGAGAGAGGAAAGCCTGCGCCGGACCTGTTTCTGTACGCTGCCCGCATGATGGACGTGCCGCCGTCTGCCTGCATCGTCGTCGAGGACAGTCCGGCGGGCGTAAGGGCCGCCAAGGAGGCAGGCATGCGGGCCTTTGCATTTGCCGGCGGGTCGCATGCGGAAAAGGCGGGCCTGATGGCTTCGCTTTCGGCGTTGGGCCCCCATGTCGTGTTTACCGACATGGGCTTGCTGCCCGACCTTATCCGCCATGTGGGATCGCAAGCGAAAGCCGGCTGATGCAAGTCAGCGTCTGCGCCGTCGATGTCGGGACCAGAAGCGCGCGCGCTGGGATATTCGATCTAGACGGTCGCCTGCTTGGACGCAGCGAACACGCTATCAAACTCTACGAGCCGCGTCTCGGCCACGCCGAGCATAGCTCCGAGGACATCTGGTCAGCCGTGTGCGCTGCCGTGCGCCAGGCGCGCGACATGGCCGGTGTGGCGGCAGAGGCGGTTGCGGGAATTTGCTTTGATGCGACCTGCTCGCTGGTGGTGCGCGATGCGGCGGGTGCGCCGCTTTCCATTTCCGGGGATGGCGATCCAGGCCGCGACACCATCGCGTGGATGGACCACCGTGCCTTCGCTGAAGCAGCCGAATGCACGGCAACCGGCCACACTGTCCTGCAATACGCTGGCGGCGTGATGACGCCGGAAATGCAGGTGCCCAAGGCGATGTGGCTGAAACGCCGCCTGCCGGATGTCTGGAGCCGCACCAGCTACCTTTTCGACCTGGCGGATTTCCTCACATGGCGCGCATCGGGAAACACGGCACGCTCGCGCTGTACGCTTGCTTGCAAATGGTCATACAAGGCCCATGAGCCGCAAGGCTGGCCTGAGGACTTCTTTGCGTCGGTCGGACTGTCCGATCTGCTCCAGCGCGGTGGGTTGCCCGTGGCGGCTACTCCGGTAGGCTGCGATCTCGGCCCTCTGACGGCGCAGGCGGCGAAAGACCTGGGGCTGTCGCAATCCTGCCGGGTCGCAACGGGCTTGGTCGATGCTTACGCCGGCGGCCTTGGCGTTTTCGGCGCGGATGCAATTACCGATGCGGGAGCCCGTGGCGAGGCAGTCCTGATTGCCGGCACGTCGAGTTGCGTGATGACGGTCGGCAGAAAACCCCAGCACTTCAACGGCTTTTGGGGGCCGTATTTCAGCGTTACGCTGCCTGGCTTCTGGGTAACGGAAGGCGGCCAGTCCGCAACCGGCGCGCTGCTCGACCACCTGATCCGCATTCATGCGGCCGGCGGCGATCCCACAGCCGAACGCCATCGGACGATTGCGGATCGAGTTCAGGCGCTGCGCAACGAGCATGGCGCGGATTTTGCCGCAAAGCTTCACATCCTGCCGGATTTCCACGGCAACCGCGCGCCGCTCGCCGATCCCGGTGCAGTTGGCGTGGTGTCCGGCTTGACGCTCGATGCGACCTTCGACGGCCTTTGCCGCCTCTATTGGCGGGCTTGCGTGGGCATCGCGCTCGGCGTTCGCCATATACTGGATCACATGCGCGAGGCGGGCTGCGCAATCCACACGCTGCATGTCACGGGTGGCCATACACGCAACCCGTTGCTTATGGAGCTTTATGCCGACGCTACCGCATGCCGGCTGATAGAGCATACGGGCGATGAGGCGGTGCTGCTCGGAACGGCCATCTCGGGGGCGTCTGGCGCAGGGCTGTTTCCCTCACTGGCGGACGCTTGTGCAGCGATGCGGCAGCAAACCCGAGAGCGCCACGCCAATCCCGTTGCGAAACCGGGCCTCGACCGCGACTATCGTGTCTTTCTTGAAATGCACCGGCAGAGAAAGGCGCTGGAGGCGATCGGGTAAAACGCGCTTACCTCCCCCCAATGGGGAGGGTCGCCGCGAAGCGGCGGGGTGGGGTGCATAGGTGCACGACAAGCTCACAGACACCCCTCCCGCGCCTCCGGCGCGACCTCCCCCATCGAGGGGGAGGTAAGCGCGCCACCGCCTCCGTCAACCCGGCCAGCCTCGGGAGAAAGGGGGTAGGCGCTCCACTTGCAGCCCCAAATGTTTGATGATCTAGTTTGGGTCAATGAGGTTGGCGGGCGATACGGCTGATCGAGCCGAATTTTCACCGTGGCCAGAACAGGGAAACTTCAATGAAAAAGAGCCTAATCGGCATCAACCGCCGCAGCACGCTGAAGGGCATAGCGGCGTCCGCCGGCCTCCTCGCGGCGCCTGGTTTCGTCCGCTACAGCCAGGCGCAAAGCGCGGCGCCCATCAAGATTGGCTTCCAGTCGCACCGCACTGGCATCGGCGCCGCATATGGCCGCTGGTACGAGAAGACCACCGCCGCCGCGGTCAAGCTGATCAACGACGCGGGCGGCATCAATGGCCGTCAGGTCGAAGTGATCATCGAGGACGACGGCACCGATCCGGCGCGCGGCGCCGAAGTGGTCGCGAAATTCGCAACGCAGCACAAGGTGGATGTCGCCTACGGTACGCTGTTTTCACATGTGGTGATCGGCTCGGCCCCTGCTGCGGGCGAAGCGAAGCTGCCTTACTTCGTCGTCAGCGAGGGTCACCATGTCGCGTCGACGAAACTCAACCGCTACGTCTTCCAGCCGGGCATCACCGATGTGAAAAGCCAGATCCAGGCCATGGCGCCATGGATCGCGGCCAATGCCGGCAAGAAGGTCACGCAGATATTCCCGGATTTCGCTTTCGGTTACGACCATCGAGACTATCTGCCGCCGGCGTTGAAGGCTCAGGGAGCCGAAGTCGTCACGCAGATCGCCATCCCGCCGACGGAGAGCTCCTTCACCAAGTATTTCCCGCAGATCCCAGCTGGAACCGACGTGATCTACCACGTCATGGTCGGGCCGGCGGTGCTGACCTTCGTCAAGGAACTCGGCGAGTTCTACGGCTCGAACCGCCCTCAACTGTTCGGCTTCATGGATTCTCTGGAGGCCGTCGACATCAACAGCCCTGGCCTGGAATTCCTTGACGGCAGCCATTTCTGGGAGGGCTCGCCCCGCTATTCCCAGGAAAATGACTCGGACGCGCAAAAGGCCTATAGGGCCGCCGTCGGCATCGACGACAATGGCGCGGCCGTCGGCGATCCGAAGGATGTCTCGACCGCATCGCATATGTTCGGCTGCTGGGAGACGCTCTATGTCATCAAGAAGGCGATGGAGGATTCCGGCTACAAGGGGCCGGAGGACAAGGCCAAGCTGATCGAGGCGACAGAGGCGCTCACCACTTTCGCTGACGGTCCGGAGCATCCGCAGGGCGACAAGACCTTCAACGGCAAGATCCACCAATGCTTCGGCCACCAGAACATCTCGAAGGTCGAAGGCGGCAAGCTCAAGGTCGTGCACCGCACCTCGATCGAGGACGGTCTCTACGAACCTGAAGGCGACTACACCACACAGCCGCTTTGACGCGTGGTGCAGGTTGGTGAAAAGGTAATGACATGGTATATACCTTGTCATTACCTTTTGGGGATATCGTCATGTCCAAGGAAGCTGTGTTTACTATGAAGTTGGAAACCGAGCTGCGCGACGCCTTCATGGCGGACGCAGCAGAGCTCGATCGCCCGGCGTCCCAAATCGTCCGCGAGCTGATGAAGGATTACCTCAGCAAGCGTGAGGAGGAAAAGCGCGGCTACGACGAGTTTGTGCGTCGGAAGGTCGAGCGCTCAAGGAAGTCGATTGACGAAGGCAAGTTTTATACCCAGGAAGAAGTAGAGGCACACATCGATGCCTTGTTCGATGAGCTTGAGCGCAGGAATCAGAAGGAGCGTGGGTGAAAGTTCATTGGTCTCCCGAGGCCAGGCGAGACCTTGCTGAAATCGTAGCATTCATATGGCATGACAATCGGGTGGCTGCCAAACGCATGCGCGAGGTGTTCATGGCATCATCGGCGCGTCTGGCAAAGACGCCGTTTCTCGGGCGGCCCGGAGCGCAGCCGGATACGCGTGAACTTATCCCTCATCCCTCCTATCGGATGGTCTATGAGGTGCGCGCCGACGTGGTATGGGTCGTTGCCCTGTTTCATACCTCCAGGCAATGGCCACCCGTGCGCGAGGGCGCGCTCTGAATGTCCTTCGGTCCCCACCTCTTGTTGGCTACGCTTGAAGGCCTCGTCAATTCGGCGGTTCTGGCGCTGACGGCGCTCGGCCTGTCGCTGGTGTTCGGCGTCATGCGCGTGGTCAACGTCGCGCATGGCGAGTTCTACATGCTCGGCGCGGTGCTGGCCTGGTGGGTTGCTTCGCTGGTCACGGGTCATCCGGCGCTCGGATTTCTCGCTGCATTGCTTGTCGCCCCCTTGATAGTCGGTGCAATCGCGCTGGTTTCCGAGCGGTTGGTGCTGCGAAGGCTCGACTACAATCCGGAATCCACCATCGTCGCCACCATCGGCCTGCTCTACATCCTGCAGCAGCTGGCGCTGACCTTTTACGGGCCGGAGGCGCGGCCGGTCGAAGCGCCGTTTAATTATCGCATCCTGCTGCCGTGGTTCGGCTATTCCGGGTACAAGCTGTCCGTGATTGCCGCCTCGACGGTGCTGCTTCTCTCCACCTGGTTCGTGCTGACCAAGACACGCATCGGCCTCATCATGCGCGCCACGCAGTACGACAGCGAGACGGCGCAGGCCTTCGGCATCCCGGTCGATCGAGTGTACGCTGGGGTATTCGCATTGGGTGCCATGCTGGCCGCGGTCGCCGCCGTGTTGATCGTGCCGATCAGCCAGGCACACTATCTGATGGGCCGCGATCCGCTTTTGTTGTCGTTCATCGTGGTCATCATCGGCGGCCTTGGTTCGCTGCGTGGCACGGTCGTCGCTGCGATCATCATCGGCCTTGGCGACGGCATCATCTCGGTGTTCTTTTCGCCGACGCTGGCAAAGATCATCGCGACACTCGTGGTCGCCATGGTGCTGGTGTTCCGGCCGCAGGGTCTGTTCGGGACGACAGCGCGATGAACGCTTCGCCGGCACCGCCATACCTGTTGCATGCGGCGGTGATCGCGATCCTCTTCGCTCTCAACTTCACACTGCCGGACTATCACCACGGCGTGCTGGCGCGCGTGATGGTGCTGGCGGTATTCGCAATGGGCTACAATCTGCTGTTCGGCTACACCGGCCTGCTCAGCCTCGGCCACGCCATGTTCTTCTCCGCCGGGCTCTATGGCGCCGGCATGGTGATGGTGCATCTTGGTTGGGGTGTCGTCGCCGCGTTCGCCTCCGGCATCGCGCTGGGTGTTGTCGTTTCGGTGGTCATCGGATTCCTGGCGCTGCGCACCACCGGCGTTGCCTTCATGATCGTCACCATGATGTTCGCGCAGGTTTTCTATCTCTTGACTTTCTATCTCGGCGCCTGGACGCGCGGAGACGAAGGCCTGGTGATCCCGCAGGCCGCGCGCCAGCTTTTTGGCCTTGACCTGACCAATCCCTACGTGCGCTACATGACGGCGCTGATCCTGTTCGCGATTGTGCTTCTGGCGACGCTGGCGATCGTGCGCGCGCCGTTTGGTCGGGTGCTGGTCGCCATCCGTGAGAACGAGGAGCGCACCCGCATGCTCGGCTTCGACGCCTTCGCCAACAAGCTCGCGGCCGTGGCGACCTCGGGCGTCATCTGCGCGGCGGCGGGCGCTGCCTATGCCATCTTGTTCGGCTATGTCGGAGCCACCTTCGCCTCGGTGCAGTATTCGATCCTGCCGCTGCTATGGGTGCTGCTCGGCGGATCGGCGACCACGCTCGGCCCGTTCATAGGCACTCTCGCCATGTACTATTTGATCGATGGCTCCAGCGATCTGCTGAAAGCCTGGCTGCCCGGCTGGAACGTCAGCTATCTCGGCATCGTCGGCGCAGCGCTCGTTCTGCTGATCCTGTTTTTCCCGAAGGGAATTCTGGGCACTGTCCGCGAGCGCTGGGTGCGGTGGCTGCCATGACCGCACTGCTCACCACCAACAATTTGAGCAAATCCTTCGGCGGCCTGCACGCTGTGCGAGATGTCGATTTCTCGCTGCAGGCAGGCGAGATACGCGCCGTGATCGGCCCGAACGGCGCAGGCAAGACCACCTTCGTCAGCCTGATCTGCGGGCGCATTCCGGCGACGAGAGGCGAGATCAGCTTCGACGGCCAGGATATCACGGCGATACCCGCGCATGAGCGGGTGCGCAAAGGCATCGCCTATACGTTTCAGATCACCAGCGTGTTCGCCAATCTCAGCGCCTACGACAATGTCGCGCTGCCGGTCGAGCGAGCGCTGTTCGACCGCCGCTGGTCGGGAAAGCTGCGCGAGGGCGTCATGTCCGCGCTTGCGCGTACCGGGCTGGCGGACCGCGCCGGGGAAACCGCCGGCTCGCTCTCCTATGGTCATCAGCGGCTGCTGGAAGTGGCGATGGGGTTGGCGCTGAAGCCGCGCCTGCTCATCCTCGACGAGCCGACGCAAGGCCTGTCCGATGGCGAGATCGTGCGCTTCATCGAACTGGTGCGCGAAATTGCGCGGGACGCCACCGTCATGCTGATCGAGCACAATATGCAGGTGGTGATGGCGCTCGCCGACCGCATAACGGTGCTGAATGCCGGCAAGGTTTTGGCGGAAGGTGCGCCGGAGGACATACGCGCCAACGCGGACGTGCAGGCAGCCTATCTGGGGGTGGAGGCGCAATGAGGGCGACGGGCGCCTTACCCTCCCCCTTGTGCGGAGGGTCGATCCGCAACGCGGATCGGGGTGGGGGTCAAACTGAATTCTTCCGTTCAACACCCCCACCCCGGTTCACAAGCATCGCTTCGCTCAGCTTGCTCGCCGACCCTCCCCACAAGGGGGAGGGTAAAGGTGGTGCACCATGACCCCCGCCCTGCAAATAACCGGTCTCGACTGCTTCTATGGCGAGGTGCAGGTGCTGCACGGACTATCTCTGGAGCTGGCGCGTGGCGAGGTCCATTGCCTGCTTGGCCGCAACGGCGCTGGCAAGACAACGACGCTGAAGGCGATCATGGGGCTTGTGCCGGCGCGCGCCGGGACGATCATGCTGGGTGCTACCAACCTGACTGATTTGCCGGCGCATCAAGTCCCCAAGGCTGGTGTCGCCTATGTGCCGCAGGGTCGGCGCTTGTTTGCCGAGATGACGGTGGCGGAAAACCTGGAGATCGGCCTGATGGCGCGCGGCAAGGACTCCGCCGCCCGCGAAGGCGTGCTCGAACTGTTCCCGCTACTTCGCGAGCGGCTCAAGCAGCGCTCCGGCACGCTGTCGGGCGGCGAGCAGCAAATGCTCGCCATGGCTCGCGCGCTGGCGCTGGAGCCGGATATTCTATTGCTGGACGAGCCGACCGAAGGGCTGATGCCGTCGATGATCGCCCGCATCCGGGATACGGTCGCGCGGCTGGGCGAGCGCGGCGTGTCGACCATTCTCGTAGAGCAGCGCGTCGATGCCGTGCTGCCGGTCGCGAACCGGGTGACCTTTGTCGAAAACGGCCGTGCCCGCGAAACGGTCAGCGTCGACGCGGTCCGCGCCGATCCGGGCATGGTGAAGAAATATGTCGGGGTAGGGTGAGTGGCCTTAAACCAACGTCACACCAGCTTCGCGCATGTTGCCCAGCATGATCTCCAGCGAGCCGCCAAGATCGATGGCGCGGGACGCGTCGAGCCGCACTGTCACGTCGAACCCCAGCTTTGCGGCGTCAAGCGCCGAATAGGCGACGCAATAGTCCGTCGCCAGCCCGGCCAGCGTCAGCTTGCCGATACCGCGGTCGCGCAAATAACCGGCAAGCCCCGTTGGCGTCGTGCGGTCGTTCTCGAAGAAGGCGGAATAGCTGTCGATCGCGCTGCGAAAGCCTTTGCGCAGCACGAGCTCGGCCTTGGTCCATTCGAGCGCCGGATGGAACTCGGCGCCGGCCGAGCCCTGGATGCAATGATCCGGCCACAGAGTTTGGTGCCCGTATGGCATTTCAACCGTCTCGAAAGGCTGCTTGCCGCGATGGGTCGAGGCAAAGCTTGAATGGCCTGCCGGATGCCAGTCCTGCGTCAGTACGACATGATCGAATTTCGCGATAAGGTCGTTTACCAGCGGAACGATTTCATGCCCGCCACCCACTGCCAGCGCTCCGCCCGGGCAAAAATCGTTCTGAACATCGGTGACGACGAGCGCTTTCATGACCACTCCGCTGCAGGCCTGTCTGGAAACGAACGTCCGATAGATCGATGCAGTGCGTCAAGCCCGTCGATGATGGATTCGGCACTGCCTATCCAGCCGTGGGCGTTGACAGCAGCCAAAGGCCAAACACCGTGTAGGCGATCATCAGGATCGTCAGCGGCAATTCGGCGGGCAGTGAACGGCTGCCGTTCAAGCGAAAGCTCAACCCATGGGCGATGACTACCGCCAGAACGTGTCCGCCGATGATGGCGAGCGCTTGGCAATTCCAGATTATCCAGGCCCTGTCGAAACCCATCACCATGCCCGCCCCGACCTGCCAATGGGCCGTGCCGAAAAGGTTCCAGCCAAGGCCGAATGGGTCGGACAGCGCCACTAGAGCATACTGGCCATTGACCAGCAGCGCCGTGAGGTAGTGCGAAAAATGATAGGCGAGTGCGATCGGCACGATTGACCAGACGAGCTGGCCGGCGGCTCGGGTGAACGCGCTTCGCGCGGAAAGCGTCTGGCTGGCCGCGATGCAAAGCATGAAGACGCTGGCCAGTCCGCAGAACGTCAAAACGAGCCCGGCGCTGTTGATGCCTTGCATCGCCGATCGCCCCGGAAACTCAAGCGGATTGATGCCGTTCGAAGCAAGCCAGAGGAAGGTTTTGGAGAACCCGTCGAACGACACGGACGCCAGTGCCAGCAGCAGGAACAAAGTCCCGGAAAGCGGCAGCGGCGGTTCGCTCCAAAGTTTCGCGCCAGGCAGGCAGATGCTGACCTGCTGTTGCTGGTTCACCGCTTGCCGGCCGTCGAACACAGCAAAGCGAGACACCATGCGAAGGAACACTGACAGGAACTCTCCTTGCCGCGACCAGGTGTCGTAGCCGACGAAGAGCATCGCAATGAAACTGAAGAGCCAGTAGCCGGCAATGACGAGCGCGAGGCGGTAAGGATCGTCGGGCGCGAGGTCGATCAGCTCAAACCAGGCAAAGGCCGCGAAAAGGAAGAGCGCGGGCCAATAGCCAAGCTTTTGTGGGGATGGGATGGAGATGCCGGGCTCGGTTGCATGCTCGATACCCCCTCCCCTAACCTTGCCGGGGCGAGCCACGCGCCTCTCCCGTCCTGCGGACCCCCACGGGGATGGGGACTTTTCTTTGCCCTCAGCGCTGGTAGCGACTGGGGCGGAAGCCGCGCGACCTGATCGCCCTCCCCCGTGAGGGGAGGGGTTAGGGGTGGGGGTAATTCCATGTGCCCGGTGACGCTCCGAGATGAGCATATTGGCCAAACGAACCGGCCCATACCATGGATTGAGCCAGCCCCAGAGATTGCCGAACACGCCTTGAACGAGTGTCAGGCCGATCCAGATCAGAGTCCAGAACGTCAGTGGCAGCGGATTGGACAGCGGATCCCGGCTGCCGAAAATGCCGGCGGCAGTCAGCGCCGTCATAATGAGGAATGCGGCAAGGCTCGTCCAAAGCCGTGCGCTGGTTGGTACAGCGAACAGTGGCAGCCTCCATGCCGCCAGCCTTTCCAAGTGTTGCTGCGGCAGAAAGAACAACGCGAGGAAGCTCGCCAGCACAGCCGCTGCCCCGCCGATGAGGTAGTAGCCCGTCGGCAGCAGAAGAACGTATCCCCGCTCGGAAGCGTGGGCGAGCGCCGGGGTGGGGAGCAGCGTTGCGAGAGCCGTGACGGCGAGGGTGCTTAGGCGAACGGGGGAGAGGTGCCGAGCGCAGCGAGGCGGAGAGGGGGAGTTCAACCGATCGAATCCATACGGGATTGCCTCATGCCGTCGATGTCGGAACCCCACCTGCGGGACTTTGAGACTCCTACACCCTCACCAGATGCTCCACCCGCGCTTCATCGCCGAACACCCTTATGTACCGGTCGATTTCCGCGCGATCGCCTGTGGCTTTGGCAGGATTGTCCGACAGTTTCACCGCTGGCCGGCCATTGGCTTTCGTCACCTTGCAGACCAGCGAAATGGCGTTGAGCCCATTCGTCTCTACTGGCGCGCAATCCTCGAAATCATTGGTGAGGTTCGTGCCCCAACCGAACGTCATTCGTACTTTGCCGGCAAAGTGCCGATACGTTTCCTCGATTGCATCGACGTCGAGCCCGTCGGAGAAGATCAGCAGCCGATTCTTCGGATCAACACCCTTCTTGCGCCACCACGCCATGATGCGCTCGCCGCCTTCGATTGGTGGGGCGCTGTCGGGGCGGAAGCCGGTCCAATCCGCAACCCAGTCCGGGGCATCGCGCAGGAACGACGCCGTCCCGAAGGTGTCCGGCAGGACGATCAGGAGATTGCCGCCATAGTAGCGCTGCCAGTCCTGCAGCACGCGATAGGGCGAGCGCAACAACTCCTCGTCGCTTTCGGCCAGTGCGGCAAATACCATGGGCAGTTCATGCGCGTTGGTGCCGAGCGCTTCGAGATCGGTGTCCATCGCAAGCAGCACGTTGGAGGTGCCGGTGAAGGCGTCGCCGATGCCTTCCTTCAGCGCTTCCACGCACCAGCGCTGCCACAGAAAACTGTGGCGGCGGCGCGTGCCGAAGTCCGAGACGCGGAGATTGGGCAGCTTGCGCAGGCGCTCGGTCTTGTCCCACATCTTTGCCTTGGCACGCGCATAAAGCACGTCGAGCTCGAATGGTCCGAAATCGCGCATGGCCGCGCGGGAGCGCAATTCGTTGATGATCGCCAGCGCCGGGATTTCCCACATCGAGGTATACATCCACGGCCCGTGGAACTCCAATTCGTACTGACCGCCGCGCCTTTCCAGTGTGTATTCAGGCAGGCGAAAGTTTTCCAGCCAGGCGAGGAACTCAGGTTCGAAGATCTGCTTGCGGCCATAAAACGTGTTGCCGCCCAACCAGATCATCTCCTTTTTGCCGAAACGCAGTGTGCGCGCATGGTCCAGTTGTTCGCGCAATTCGCCCTCGTCGATATCCTCGGCAAGGCGAACGGTTGTCGTGCGGTTGATCAGCGAAAAAGTGGCATCGACCTTGGGATACATGCCCCAGATCATCTGCAGCATCAGGAGTTTGTAGAAGTCCGTGTCGAGCAGGCTGCGAACGATGGGGTCCAGCTTCCAGGCATGGTTGTAGACGCGCCGCGCAATGTCTGTCTTGGCCATGAGCCCCTCGGGATCTAACTCGCGAAAAGCGCCTATAGCATTGAAATCGCGGTGATGCTTCAGGATAAAGTTGGTCCTGAGGCGTGGCGCATACACAGGACGGCCCTCGAAGTCCGGTTTGATCTCCGTCGAAGCAATTGGCTTTCAAGGTGCTGGTGTGATAAATTCATACTTCTGGAATGACAATCGGAGCCGCAGCCATGTCGAATGTAGAAAAGCGCACCGTAAGTCTGCCGTCGGAGCATGCAGCCTACATTGATGGGCTTGTTGCTTCTGGCTTGTATGGTTCGGCCAGTGAGGTCGTGCGCGCCGGCCTGCGAGCCTTGCAGGAACGCGACGCCGCCATTGAAAAGTGGCTGCGTGACGAGGTGGCGCCTGTCTACGATGAGATGCAGTCCAACTCGGAGCGCGGATTGTCACCCAAGGTGGTGTTTGACGAAATAAGAAGCCGCCATGCAGCCAGACTGAAGGGGCGCGAGTGAGACAGCGCGCGGTTGTTTTTTCGCCCGAGGCCAGGAATGATCTTGTTACACTCTATGATTGGATAGCCGATGCGGCGAGCCCGCAGATCGCTCTGAATTATATCGAACGGCTGGAAAACTATTGCATGGGCCTGTCGCATGCTTCGGAGCGCGGCCAGCGGCGCGACGACGTTCGCCGGAATCTGCGTATCGTCGGATTTGAACGCCGCGCTACGATCGCCTTCAGCGTGACAGCCGAACAAGTAACCGTTCTTCGGGTGTACTATGCCGGCCGAAACTGGACTGATAAGCTAGAATAGTCGCGGCTGAACGTCTGACTGGATCAATCATTCCCGCGTCCCGCGCCTTGTCTTTGCCGCAAGTTTCAGTCAAAAGCCACACTCGTTGCGAATATCCCGCTGATTGCGGGCAAAACTGCGCGGCTTGAAGCAAAACCGCTTCGCCGGCACCAGAAAGACAAGACATGACTGCGATCGAGGCCGGTGTGCGAGCGCCGGGAAATGCATGGCGTTCTGAAATACTGGCGATGCTGTCGCTGGGATGGCCTATGATATTGACCAATCTTGGCCAGATCGCGATGCAGGCGACCGACGTGATGCTCATGGGGCGTCTCGGACCGAATGCGCTGGCCGCCGGCGGGCTCGGTTCCAATCTCTATTTCGCTCCGATGATTTTCGGCCTTGGCCTGATGCTTGCCACCTCGCCGATGATGGCGACGGAGCTTGGCCGCAAGCGTCACTCTGTGCGCGACCTGCGCCGCACCGTTCGTCAGGGTCTGTGGCTGGCGATACTCGTTTGCATCCCCATCTGGCTGTTCCTCTGGCAGGCGGAAACCGTGCTGTTGTGGATGGGACAGGACCCAGAGCTCGCGCGGCAGGCCGGCGTATATGTACGCTGGCTGCAATGGGCGGCCTTGCCCTTCTACGGCTACATCGTCCTGCGATCGTTCATCTCGGCACTGGAGCGGCCGGGCTGGGCGCTGGCCGTGGTGTTTGCTGCGGTAGCGCTGAACGTGCTGCTCGCCTGGTGCTTCATGTTCGGCCGTGTCGGTTTCCCGGCAATGGGCATCGCCGGCGCCGGCCTGGCGACGACGCTGGCAAGCGTGTTCATGTTCGCCAGCCTGGCGGTGATCATCTCGCTGGAACGGAAGTTCCGCCGCTATCGTCTGTTCGGACGGTTCTGGCGAGCCGACTGGCCGCGCTTTGCCGCGCTGCTGAAGCTCGGCCTGCCGATTGCAGGCATCCTTGCCTTCGAGGTCACCATCTTCAACGCTGCCGCGATGCTGATGGGGTGGATCGGTGCGAACTCGCTTGCCGCCCATATGATCGCGCTGCAGATCGCCGCAATATCCTTCATGGTGCCGCTTGGCTTGAATCAGGCCGTGACGGTGCGCGTCGGCCTGGCGTTCGGTGCGCGCGATCAGGAAGGCATCAGCCGCGCCGGCTGGACGGCCTACGCAATGGGCGTCGGCTTCATGGCGATGATGGCGCTGCTGATGATCGTAGCGCCAAGGCTGCTGATTAGCGCGTTCATCGACGTCAACGATCCGGTCAACGCCGAAGTCGTGTCGCTCGCGGTTGCATTCCTGGCGTTTGCTGCGTTGTTTCAGATTGCCGATGGCGCGCAGGCGGTTGGGTCCGGCATGTTGCGCGGCCTGCATGACACCACCGTGCCGATGGTCTATGCCGGCATAGGCTACTGGGGTGTCGGTCTGCCGCTGGGCGCGGTGCTCGCCTTCTGGTTCGGTCTGAAGGGCAACGGCATCTGGATAGGCCTTTCGGCTGGACTCGCCATTGTGGCGGTCCTGTTGCTGTGGCGCTGGCTGCGTCGCGGGCAGCTTGGCCTCACAGACGAGCGCCGGGCGTTCGATTAAAACCTCCCGCCTTCCCACAAAGCGGCAAGGTTTTCGCATATTGAGATTACGGGCTCTGCTGTGCGCTCGATACCCCCCACCGCTAGCCCTTCCCCTCAAGGGGGAGAGGGATTCTTGCGGCCTCAACGCCTCGAAAGCCGTTGAAGGTTAGTGCCAGCGGAGAAGAGCGAAGTCCCCCTCCCCCTTGAGGGGAAGGGTTAGGGGTGGGGTTAGGGGTGGGGGTGCGATGGCCTGCCAAAGAGGGGAGGCGGGATCATCTGCTTTGACAATCACCCGCCGCCTGATATCATTTGCATACGAATGAATTTCGCCCGGCTCCGGCAGCCGGAAAGGCATTTCGTGATCCGCTACGCGAAACCCAAAACCGCTGATGAAGCGCTTGGCCTTCTGAAGGAAGACCGCTGGCGGGTCTTGGCGGGCGGCACGGATTTCTACCCCGCTCAAGGTACGCGGCCGTTTCGCGACAATGTCCTGGACATCAACGGCCTGGCGGAATTTCGCGGCATTGCGGAAACCTCCGATCATTGGGTGTTCGGTGCCCGCACCACCTGGACCGACGTCGCGCGGAAGAGCTTGCCGCCGGCCTTCGATGCGTTGAAACAGGCAGCCCGCGAGGTTGGCTCCGTGCAGATCCAGAATGTCGGTACTATCGCCGGCAATCTATGCAACGCCTCGCCCGCCGCCGATGGCGTCCCGCCGCTGATGATGCTCGACGCCGAGGTCGAACTGCGCACGTCCGAGGCAGCGCGGCATTTAGCCTTAAGCGACTTCATTTTGGGCAGTCGCAAAACTGCGCTTCGATCCGAAGAGATGGTAACGGCGATCCGCGTACCGAAGCGTTCGGTGGCGGGCGCATCGGCCTTCCTGAAGCTCGGTGCGCGGCGATATCTGGTGATTTCGATCGCCATGGTGGCGGCGAGGGTCGAGCTTGATGACGGTGGCGCAATCAATCGGGCTGCTGTGGCGGTCGGGTCCTGCTCGGCGGTGGCTCACCGGCTGGCCGGACTTGAGGCCGGCCTGGTTGGCATGCAGCGCGGCGCCGAACTGGACGAAGCGCTCCGCAGCGCGGATCTCAGTGAATTGGCGCCGATCGACGATGTGCGCGGCTCGGGCGAATATCGGCTGGAGGCGGCACGCGAACTGATTGCCCGGGCCGTCATCTCCGCGCTGGGACCGGCGCCCGTCGGTGAGAGGGCGGCGGCATGAGCACACAGAGCGTTCCTTTCGCCTTCGAGGTCAATGGCCGCGCTTGCAGCGTTTCCGCGCAACCCTTGCAGCGCCTGTCCTCGGTGCTTCGCGACGAACTCAGGCTGACAGGCACGAAAGTTGGTTGCGACGCCGGCGATTGCGGCGCCTGCACGGTCATTCTCGACGGCGAGGCAGTCTGCTCATGCCTGGTGCCGGCCGCCGCCCTGGAAGGCGCAAGCATTCGCACGGTGGAAGGGTTGGCGAATGGCAGGCTCTCTGCCCTGCAGGCGTCGTTCCTGGCGCATGGCGCCGCCCAATGCGGCATCTGCACGCCGGGGCTGCTTGTGGCCGCTACAGCGCTTCTGGAGCGCAATGCGGCGCCGAGCGAGGAGGAGGTAAAGGACGCGCTCGGCGGCATCCTCTGCCGATGCACTGGCTATCGCAAGATAATCGCGGCGGTGATGGATGTGGGGTCGGCGCCGGACGGCTTTGATATCTACCCCGCCGCTCACCCTTACCCTCCCCCCGTGAAAGACGGGGAGAGGGGGGCATCAACGTTGGCGTCCCTCTCTCCCCGTCTTTCACGGGGTGAGGGTGAGGGGCAGCACCACGTTTCCGGCTGTGGAGGATCAGGTGTTGATGCCAGGACGATCGGAACTGGCCGTGCCGTCGGCTCGTCACCCATCCGCCTCGATGGCATTCCGAAAGTCACAGGTGCCGAAGCCTACGGTGCGGACAGTTTCCCGGCGGATGCGCTTTCCGTTCTGGTCGTGCGCTCGCCGCACCATCACGCGCGCTTCAGCTTCGGCGATCTCGATGGCTTCGTGAAAAACCATCCGGGTGTCGTTGCCGTGTTTACCGCGCGTGACATTCCCGGCCATAACGTTTTCGGTGTCATCCCGCCCTTTGCCGATCAACCGGCGCTGGCCGAAAGCCCCGCGCGGTTCCGTGGCGAGGCCGTGGCGCTGATTGCCGGCGAGTGCGCGGCGATCGCCGATCTCGACGTGGGCGAATTTCCCGTCACCTGGGAGCCGCAGCCGCATGCGCTGCAGCCTTGCGACGCGCGGGTGGACGGCGTGCATCTCCTGCATGCGCACCGCGATGGAAACATCCTGACCACCGGCTTTGTCGAACGCGGAGACCCGGAAACAGCAATTTCCACTGCGGCCGCTACCGTCTCGGGGGCCATCGAAACCTCCTATGTCGAGCATGCCTATATCGAACCCGAGGCCGGCTTTGCCTTTATGGATGGCGATACGCTGGTCGTCACCGCCTGCACCCAGGCGCCGCATATGGACCTCGAAGA
This sequence comes from uncultured Alphaproteobacteria bacterium, assembly GCA_963839725.1. GTDB lineage: Bacteria > Pseudomonadota > Alphaproteobacteria > Rhizobiales > Rhizobiaceae > Kumtagia. Next base: position 155,923 of record CAWIWT010000001.1, read on the forward strand.
CACGGCGAAGGTGCTCGGTCTGCCGCTGGACAAGGTGCGCATCGTGCCCGCCGCAACCGGCGGCGGCTTTGGCTCCAAGATCGATGTTTCCATCCAGCCGCTTGTCGGGCTGGTTGTGCTGAAAACCGGGCGCCCTGCTTCGATCGCCTACAGCCGCAGCGAATCCATGATGTCGACCACCAAACGTCATCCTGCTTCGATGACTGCGACGGTCAGCGCGAGTAAGGATGGTTTCGTTACCGGAATGATTTTTGAGGGTGATTTCAACACTGGTGCCTATGCGAGTTTCGGTCCGACGGTGGCAAACCGAGTGCCGGTTCACGCATCCGGCCCATATCTGACGCCGAACTATCGCGCCACCGGCCGTGCCGTCCACACCAATGGGCCGGTTTCCGGCGCCTTTCGCGGCTTCGGCGTGCCGCAGGCGACGGTGATGCAGGAAACGCTTTACGACGAACTCGCCGGCAAGCTTGGCATCGATCGGCTGGAGTTTCGCCTGATCAATACGCTTCGTAACGGGTCCGAAACGGTCACGGGTCAGCGGCTGGAAAGCGGCGTCGGCATTGGCGAATGCCTTACCGCTCTGAAGCCCCATTGGCAGCGCGCCCTTGCCGAGACCGAGTTGTTCAATGCGGCGAACGGCGCGGTCAAGCGCGGTGTCGGCGTCGCCTCCTGCTGGTATGGCTGCGGCAACACCTCGCTGCCCAATCCATCCACCATCAAGGCCGGCATCGCGCGCGATGGAAGCGCGATGCTGCACCAGGGTGCGGTCGACATCGGCCAGGGCTCGAACACGGTAATTACCCAGATTTTTGCCGACGCGCTCGGGCTGCCGCTCAGCGACATCCGGCTGGTCGGCGCCGACACGTCCGTGACGCCCGATGCAGGCAAGACGTCCGCCTCGCGCCAGACCTTCGTCTCGGGCAAGGCGGCGGAGAAAGCCGGCCGCAGCCTGCGCGAACAGATCCTGCGCTTTGCCAACGTCTCGCCTCATGCAACCATCGCGCTCGATGCCGGGGTGTTGGTGGTACGCGAAGGCGAAGCCTCCCGCCGCCTCGAACTGGCCAGTCTTGCGGTGGATGCGAACGGCTATGTTTTCTCAGCGACCGAGACCTACGACCCGCCAACCCTGCCGCTCGACGCTAAGGGCCAGGGCAAGCCCTACGCCCAATACGGCTGGGGAGCGCAAATGGTCGAACTCGAGGTGGACATCAAGCTCGGCACGGTTCGGCTGATCAAGATCACGGCGGCCCATGATGTCGGCAAGGCAATCAATCCGCTGATGGTCGAAGGCCAGATCGAGGGCGGCATCGCCCAAGGCATCGGCATGGCGCTGATGGAAGAGTACATTCCCGGCCGCACCGAGAACTTGCACGACTACCTTATCCCGACCTTCGGAGATGTGCCGCCGATCGAATCCATTCTGATTGAAATTCCGGATCCGGAAGGACCCTTTGGTGCCAAGGGTTTGGGCGAACATGTGGTGATCCCGACCGCGCCTGCGATCCTTAACGCGATCCGCCATGCGACGGGCGTGCTGGTGACGAAGATTCCCGCCACGCCGAGCCGCATCCGCGCTGCGATCAGAGAGGTGGGAGGAAGGGTTATGAGCATGGTTGTGGAGCCGAGCCTCATGCAAATGGGACAGCGCCCATGAGCGAGCTTTCAGAACGCTTCGAGATACACGATCCCGGCGAAAAGCAAGTGGCCGAGAAGATCCGCTGCGATGCCTGTCCGGTCATGTGCTACATCGCCGACGGCCGCACCGGCGCCTGCGACCGCTACGGCAATCAGGGCGGCAAGATCGTGCGCTGCGATCCGCTTACAATTCTGGAGCACGCCGCCGACAGCGGCGCGCCGATGGTGCCGTTCGGCGCCGAGCGCGACGCCTGGCAGGGCGAACTGGTCAATACGGATCGGCGATTTGTCAGCGCGATCGGCGCCGGCACAACCTATCCGGACTACAAGCCCGCGCCCTTCATCGTCAGCCAGGAGGTCGAGGGCGTCGATCTGGTAACGGTCGTCACCGAGGGCATTTTCTCCTATTGCGGCGTCAAGATAAAGATCGACACTGACCGGCATCTCGGTGCCGAAACGGCTATGGTCCGTGCGGCAGGGGAGGCGGTCGGCCATGTCACAACAGGCGAATATGGCTCGCAGATGCTGTCGCTTGGCGGTGTGCATCACCTGACCGGCGGTTCGAAGTCCGAAGGCCGGGTGACCTGCGAAACCATGCTGAACCTGTGCAACCGCCAGCCGGTCGAACTCACCATCGATGACGGCGCGACGGTGATCGTGGAGGCGGGCAAGGCGCCGGTGATCGACGGTAAGACGGAGTACCGCATGCGCGTCGGCTGCGGCTCGGCCGCCATTGGTATGTTCGCCACGCAATGGCGCGGTCTGGTCGATGAGGTGGTGGTGGTGGACGACCACATCACCGGGGTCGTCTCCGAGCATCAGGCCGGCAAGGTATTGGGTTGGGAGGACACCGGCATCAAGATTCTTGGCCGCCGTTCGACCCCCGGCCGCTACTTCAAGGTCTCAGAGCCGGGCCTTGGCTGGGGCGGCACGACGATCTCCGACCCGCTATCGATCCTGGGCGACTGGAATGCCAAGAAGGGCGCGCGTCCCGGCCTGTCGCTGCTGATGGTCTCGACCACCGGCGAACAGTTCGCCTATTTCGAACTGGATGAGGATCTGAAGCCGGTCGAAAGGCCGTTTCCGGATCGGCTGCAGAAATCGGTCGGGCTGATCGAGGATAATTGCGAGCCGGCGCTCTGTACCGTGCTGTTCGTCGGCGGCGCGGGCGGCTCGCTGCGTGCCGGCGTCACCGAAAATCCGGTTAACCTGACGCGGTCGGTCCAGGGCCTGAAAACCTATGTGACGGTCGGCGGAGCGCCGGTTTATGTTTGGCCGGGCGGTGGCATCACGCTGATGGTCGATGTCATGCGGGTACCGGAGGGCGCCTTTGGCTATGTGCCGACGCCGGCGCTGGTCGCGCCGATCGAGTTTACCTTGCGCCGCGACGATTATGTCCGGCTCGGCGGCTATGAAGCGGAAATCCGGACTGTCGAGGACGTTTTGGCCAAGGGCGGCGAGTATTTCAACGGCCGCCGGGCTGCAATCGCGCCACGCGCCAACCCGTGGCCGCCGTTGCAGCAGCTTCATAGGTCCGTCTGATGCAGGGACCGCAAGCCCACTGGCTGCCGGACGGCAAGCGGCTCCATCTCAATCATGGACCGATCGACCTTATCGTAGAGGCATTCGGCGAGCGGCATGAAGTCGAGGCGGCCCATGCGCAGGCGGTGGCGCGGTTCCAGACGATCTTGAGCGAGTTGGTCGCTGAATTGCCGGTGTTAAGGAGGGCGGTGGGACCGGCCCCGGCTTTGAGTACTCTTACCCCCACCACTAACCCCTACCCTCAGGGAGGGGGACTCGCGCTCCGGCTGCGAGGCGAATCGCGGCAGTTGAAAGATACTGAAAGCGGGGTGGCGGCCGCGCCAAAGTTCCCCTCCCCCTTGAGGGGAGGGGTTAGGGGTGGGGGTACCGAACCAACGAACATAGCTGAGACCGGCTCCCTCACCGGCCGAACCGCTCGCCGGATGTATGCCGCCGTGGTTCCCCATGCTGAGAATTTCATTACGCCGATGGCGGCTGTCGCCGGGTCTGTAGCCGACGAAATAATGGCCGCATTGCTGGTCGGGCGGTCAATCGACAAGGCCTATGTCAACAATGGCGGTGACATCGCCCTGCATCTGGCACCAGGCGAGGAACTGAATATCGCGGTCGCCGGTACAGGTCATGGATTCTCGGATCGCGTTGTGGTTCGCGCCGACGATCCGGTGCGCGGCATCGCAACAAGCGGCTGGCGCGGGCGAAGCTTCTCGCTCGGCATCGCCGATGCGGTAACGGTTCTGGCGCAATCGGGTGCTGCCGCGGACGCCGCCGCGACGATCATCGCCAACGCCGTCGATCTGCCCGACCATGCCGTGGTCTCACGCCGCCCAGCGAATGAGTTGGCTCCCGACAGCGATCTCGGCGGGCGCATGGTGACGGTGGATGTGGGAGCGCTGACCCTTTCAGAGGTTAGCGAGGCGCTGGCAGCAGGGCTGGTCGTCGCGGAAGGTTTGCGCCGGCACGGATTGATCGAGGCTGCGACGCTGTTTTTGGCGGGGGAGAATTTGGTGTGCGGAGAGTTTGGGGCTCGGCTGCTTTCGTCCTCAAAGAAGACGCGTATTCCTTCGCACCCCCCTCTGTCCTGCCGGACATCTCGCCCACAAGGGGGAGATTAGCCAATCGCCGAGCGCGCCGCTGCTGATGTCCCCCCTTGTAATCGCCCAATCACCAAAGGATCTTTCGCATGCCTGAATTCCCCATCCGCAAGATCGCGGTGATCAAGGAAGAAATCTTCCACGATGGCGGACCGTCGGCCTCGGAGCCGCGCCTGCGGGCGGCGGCGCTGGCGGTGGTGAAAAACCCCTTCGCGGGCCGCTACGCCGAGGAGCTTCAACCGGCGATGGATGACCTGAAGCCGCTCGGCCTGATGCTCACCGATCACCTCATCGCAGCGCTTGGCGGCGATGTGAAGGCGATCGACGGTTATGGCAAGGGCGCGATTGTCGGCACGGATGGCGAGATCGAGCATGGCGCTCTTTGGCATGTGCCGGGCGGCTATGCCATGCGCGAACGGCTCGGCGGCGCCAAGGCGATCGTTCCGTCGGCGATGAAGGTCGGCGCCTTCGGTTCGCGCCTTGACCTGCCGCTCGGCCACGTCAACGCGGCCTATGTGCGCAGCCATTTCGACGCCTTCGAGGTCGGCATGGCCGACGGCCCGAAGCCCGACGAAATCGTCTTCGCGCTGGCCATGACCATCGGTCCGCGCATCCACGACCGCATGGGCGGACTGGCGGCGTCGGACATCAAGGTCGGGGACGGTCAGCGGTGAGCGGCGAGCTGAAGCTGGTGGCGGACGAACCCGCGGATGACTACCGCCTGCAGGAACAGATCGGCTTCGTCCTGCGCAAGGCGCATCAGCGTCACGTGTCGATCTTCGCGGCGCGCATCGGCGACCTGACGCCGCCGCAATTTGCGGCGCTGGCAAAACTTCACGATGTCGGCGAGACCTCGCAGAACCAGCTTGGCAATCTTGTCGCCATGGATGCCGCCACAATCAAGGGCGTCATCGAGCGGCTCAAGGCGCGGGGGTTGGTCGATCTCGCCAAGCATGACGCCGACAAGCGCCGCCTGATGGTGGCGCTGACGCCGGAGGGCCGCAAGACGGTCGAGCGCATGATCCCGCTTGCGCAGAAGATCACAGCGGAAACGCTGGCGCCGCTGACGCCGAAAGAGGCGGCGCAGTTCATGAAACTGCTGGCGAAGATCGCTTAAAGCGTTTCCAGGAAAAGTGCGGGTAGCGGTTTTCCGGTTCGGAAAACGTGACAAACAAGAATTTAGGGCGGTTCATCGATTCTGTGAAATGATGAACCGCTTAAAGCCTTTTCAATCTCCGTAGGCGTCGAACGAAAAATACTTGTCGTTGATCTCCTTATATTTGCCGTTGGCGCGCAGCGTGTCGATTGCCGAATTGAGCTTGTCGGTCAGGTCCTTGCTGCCCTTCGGCAAGGCGATACCGACGCCGGGGCCATGCACCGCCGGGTCCGGATCCAACGTGCCGAGCAGCTTGCAGCAAGCGCCGGCATCGGTCTTCAGCCATTCGGTCAGGATGATCGCGCCATCCATTACCGCGTCGATGCGGCCATTCGCCATGTCGGCGCGAGCGTCGTCGCCTGTCTGATAGATCTTGATATCGGAGCCGGCATATTTCTCCTGCGCGAAATTCTGGTGGATCGTCGCGGTCTGCACGCCCAGCGATTTGCCCTTCAGGTCGTCAGGCGTGACTCCGCTGATGGTGGAACCCTTCGGCACGGCGATGGCCGGCGGGGTCTGGTAATATTTGTGGGTGAAATCGACCTTCTCGGCGCGCTCCGGCGTGATGGTGATGTTGAAGATCGCGTCGAACTTGCCGGCTTGCAGTGCCGGGATGCTGCCGTCGAAGTCCTGCACGATGAACTCGCACTGCGCCTTCATCTCGCCGCAGATCGCCTTGCCGAGATCGATGTCGAATCCGCCAAGCGTGCCGTCGGCCTGCGCGTAGTTGAAAGGCGGATAGGCGCCTTCGGTTCCGAACTTCAGCGTCTTTTCCTGGGCGGACGCCACTCCGGCGAAAGCCATGGCGGCGAAAGCGACGGCGAGTAGGAAACGGCGGTGCGGCATGGTTCAACTCCTGATTGACGCCGGCAGTGTATAGCGTTCCTTGGCGTCAATCGTGACGGATGCGACGCGGCATACCGCTATCGCGTCGCGGACGATCTTAACGACTGTGTTGCCTCAAGATCGATGGCCTCTCCATCGTCTGAGAACGTCACGCCGAAAAGGGCTCCGGCTGTCTGCGCCGGGTAATAGCCCATCCGCACATCGCGCAGTACCAGCTCTGTGTCGCGTAGCAGCGGGTCGCCATAGCCACCGCCGCCCGGTGTGCCGACGCTGACGCTATCGCCGGCCCTGAGCGGAATATCCTGTTCCTTGGAGAGATGCGGCGGAACATGCGCGAGACCGCCGCGCACCACCAACACCGAATTCACCATGCCATCCTTACCGCCCAGCACCCCCTGCGGCCCGGTGCGGCCATGATCCATGACGAAGGAGGCGCGTGCCTCGCCGCGCAGCAGCTCGACTTCATAGGCAAGGCCGAAGCCGCCGCGCTGCTTGCCTGCGCCGCCTGATCCCTCGCGCAGTTTGTAGTGGCGGTAGAGTACGGGAAACGCCTGCTCCATGATCTCCACTGGCGGGGATTTGGAGATGCCGATGGTCGAGCAGCCATTGGTCAGCCCGTCGCCACCGGCATAGCCGCCATATCCGCCGCCGGAAATCTGGTACATGACATAGTCGCGGCCGCGTGCCGGGTCGTTGCCACCGAGCGCGAAATTGCCGCTCGAACCGGCGGGAGCGGCAGTCACTTTGTCCGGCAGGGCTTGCACGAGTGCGGCAAACACCGCCTCGGCGATGCGCTGCGACACCTCCGCCGCGCAGCCCGAAACCGGGCGCGGGTAACGCGCGTCGAGGAACGTGCCTTCCGGCTGGCGGATGATCAGCGGCTCGAAAGCGCCGGCGCTGATCGGTACGTCCGGGAAAATATGACGCATGGCGAGATAGACGGACGAAAGCGTGGTCGCCAGCACGCTGTTCATCGGCCCGGCGCAGGGCGCGCTGGAGCCGGTAAAGTCGAAGGTCAGCGTATCGCCGGACTTTTCAACCGCAAGCGCGATCGTCAACGGCGCGTCGACCACGCCGTCGGAATCGACGAAAGCCTTCGAACGATAGGTGCCGTCGGGAATCTCGGCGATATGCGCGCGCATCTGGTCGGCGGCGCGGCGGCGCAGCTCGGCGATCGCTTCTACCACCGTGTCGTCGCCATAGCGGTCGAGAATCTGGAACAGCCGGTCCTTGCCGACGTGAAGTGCTGCGGCCTGCGCCTTGATGTCGCCGATGCGCTGGTCGGCAACGCGGATGTTCGAGGCGATGATGGCGTGGATTTCGGTATCGAAAACACCCTTTTTGAACAGCTTCACCGGTGGCAGCCGCAAGCCTTCCTGCTCCACCGCCGTTGCCGATGCGGAAAAGCCCCCGGGCACCGAACCGCCGATATCCGGCCAGTGGCCGGTGTTCGACAGCCAGCAGAAGATCTTGCCGTTGCGGAAAACCGGCATGGCGAAGCGCACGTCCATCAGATGCGTGCCGCCAAGATAGGGGTCGTTGACGATATAAATGTCGCCGTCTTCCGGCGGCAGGCAGCGGCCGGTGGCGATCATCTCGATGATCGTGCGGGTCGAGTGCTGCATCACGCCGACGAACACCGGCAGGCCCTGGCTGCCCTGGGCGATAAGCGAGCCGTCGACGGCGGAATAGATACCGTCGGAGCGGTCATTGGCCTCGGCGATGACCGGCGAGAAAGCGGCTCGCGAAAAGGTCAGGTCCATCTCGTCGCAGGTCTGCTGCAGCGCGGCTTGAACGACGGAAAGCGTGATGGCGTCGAGCGAGGTCATGATGGACGCTCGCTCCTGCGGGAGTCTCCCCCCTCCGCCTCGCCCCTTCGACAAGCTCAGCGCTCGGCACCTCCCCCCCGCTTCGCGGGGTGGCGGATGGGCGCCAAGCGTGCCGCCGCTTATCCTCTCCCCTCACGCAGTGGGGGAGAGGTGTCGAAGCCCGAAGGGCGAGACGGAGAGGGGGACGAGTCAGCCACAAACCGCTCGAAAGAGTTGATAAGACAATCATCTCCGCACCTCGATAATCAAATTCCCATCCGAATCCGAACGAGCGATATCGCCCGGCTCCAGCACGGTGGTTGCATCCATCTGCTCGAGAATAGCCGGACCGGAAATTGCTACGTCGAGCGGCAGTTTTTCACGTGCATAGACCGGCGTGTCGAGAAATTCGCCGTCGAACCAGACCCTGCGTATTTCGTTGCGCGCGGCGTCGAGCGTCTTGGCGCGCCCGTCGGGATCGATCAGCCGTGACAGGTCGACCGCCGGCCGCACGCCGGTCACCGACGTGTTGAGATTGACGAGATTGGCGCGGATTTCGGGCAGCCGCACCTTGAAGCGGGTGAAATAGGCCTTCTCGAACAAGATCTGCACTTCTGCACGGGAAATTGCCGCCGAGGGCAGCGGCACCGTGATGATATGCGTCTGCCCGACAAACTGCATATCGGCGGAATGGCTGAAACGGATGCGCTCCGGCCGCAGCGCTTCCTGGTTGATCAGCGCGACGCCTTGATCGCGGTGCTGTTCGAGCACCCTGCGCATCGCTTGCTCGTCGAGGATCGAGACTGGCTGGTTGACGGTGTTGACGAAGTCGTGCCGCATGTCGGCGACCACGCAGCCAAGCGCATTGGTGATGCCCGGCCGGGCGGGCACCAGCACGCGCGGCAGGCCGAGTTCGCGCGCCAGCGATGAGGCGTGCAGCGGCCCGGCGCCGCCGAAGGCGAACAATGCAAAATCGCGGGGATCGTGACCGCGCGACACCGACACCATGCGGATGGCGCCCGCCATCTTCATATTGCCGAGGCGCAGCACGGCGCCTGCCGCGGCAAAGCCGTCGAGGCCCGTTGGCTTGCCGATCTTTTCCTCGAAAATCGCCCGCACATGCTCGACGGTGACAGGCTGATCGACAGCCAGCAGCTTTTTCGGGTTGAGCCGCCCGAGCAGCAGATTCGCGTCGGTGATGGTCGGTTCGATGCCGTTCCGGCCGTAGCAGATCGGTCCGGGATTGGCGCCGGCGCTTTGAGGGCCGACCTGGATCAGGCCCGAGGCATCGACGCGCGCGATCGAGCCGCCGCCGGCGCCGACCGTATGCACCGCTACCATCGGCACGTGGATCGGCATCGCATATTCAATCTCGATCTCGTTGGAGACGGCGGGCTCGGCATTGAGAATGAGCGCGACATCGGTCGAGGTGCCGCCCATGTCGTAGGTGACCAGCGACGAGAAGCCGGCGCGCCGTCCGGTGTAAGCGGCGGCGATCACGCCCGATGCCGGGCCGGACATCACGGTCTTGGCGGCTTCCTGTGTGACATAGCGCGACGAGATCATGCCGCCATTGCCGTTCATGATCAGAAAGTCGCGCGAATAGCCACGCTCCTCCAACTCGCGCCGCAGCCGCGCAACATAGCGCTCGAGGATTGGCTGGACACTGGCGTTGACCGATGCAGTGACGCCGCGCTCAAACTCGCGCGCCTCCGACAGCAGCGCATGGCCGGTGGTGATGTACCCGTTCGGCCAAAGCTCGGCGGCGATTTCCGCCGCCCGGTTTTCATGCGCCGGATTGGCATAGGAGTGCAGGAAATGAATGACGAGGGATTCGCAGCCGGCATCGACCAGTTTCTGGACCGCCGCACGCACCTCGTCCTCTTCGAGCGGAATGTGCACCGCGCCGGATGCCTGCAGGCGCTCGGACACTTCAAGCCGCAGGTCGCGCGGGATGACGGGAACGAAGCTGCCGGTCATGCCATAGGCTTGCGGGCGGGTGCGGCGGCCAAGCTCGATCACATCGCGAAAGCCGCGCGTGGTAATCATGCCTGTCTTGGCAAGCCGCCGCTCCAGCACGGCATTGGTGGTTGTAGTCGTGCCATGTACGATCAGGTCGATGTCCTCGACCGGGAATCCTGCTTCAGACAGCGCCGACACCACGCCGAAAGCCTGGTTGTCGACAGTGGTCGGCGTCTTGGCGATACGCACGCCGCCGCCGTCGCGGCCGTCGATCAGGATGAGGTCGGTGAAGGTGCCGCCAACATCGATGCCAGCGACGATGTTTCCGGCCTTTGCGGATTTATTCTCTGACATGCGACGAATCCGAAACGCGCCGGCTACCGGACGCGCTGAGTTTGGAACGTCGTTTCCCCCACGCGTCTTGACGCAAAACTCGTTTGTATACTAATAAATTTCCGAGACAATAGCTTAGCTTCCGGGCATGCGTCCAGCCACGGCGGATCGATGCGTTCGCCGCGCCAGGTGAGTTCGCGCGCAGGAAAAACGTGAAAAGGCGCGTCCTCGATGAACTTTCCCCTGTCGCTCGGAAATGCTGCCGTACGGCCTTTGGCCTTTCCAATTCCGGCGAACGTCTACGCGGAAAGCGTCGTTTCGGTGAAGCATTATACCGACCGCCTGTTCTCGTTTCGCATCACACGCCCGCAGTCGCTGCGCTTCCGCTCCGGCGAGTTCGTGATGATCGGCCTGCCTAATGCCGACAAGCCGGTGTTCCGCGCCTATTCGGTCGCCAGCCCTTCATGGGACGAGGAACTGGAATTCTTCTCGATCAAGGTGCCGGATGGCCCGCTGACCTCCGAACTTCAGAAGATCCAGCCGGGCGACACGGTATTGATGCGCCAGAAGGCGACGGGCACGCTGGTGCTGGACGCGCTGACGCCGGCCAGGCGGCTGTTCATGATCTCGACCGGCACCGGCGTGGCGCCGTTCGCCAGCCTGCTTCGCGACCCGGACACCTATGAGAAATTCGATCAGGTGATCCTGACCCACACCTGCCGCGACAAGGCGGAACTGGTCTACGGCCAGGAGCTCGTGTCGGACCTCGCCGAAGACCCGCTGATCGGCGAGTTCACGCAAGGGCGCGTGACGCTCTATTCGACCACCACACGCGAAGAATCGAGCCATATGGGTCGCATCACCGCGCTGATCGAGTCCGGAAAACTCTATGCCGACCTCGGTATCGACAAGATCGATCCGGCGACCGACCGCGTCATGATCTGCGGCTCCATGCACATGCTGAAGGACGTGAAGGAGCTTTGCCAAAGCGTTGGCTTCAAGGAGGGCTCCGTCAGCCATCCCGGCGACTTCGTCGTCGAGCGCGCGTTCGTCGGATAATCCACCCGCCATCATCAACGTCGCTGAAGAATTTGACCATCCGGTCAAAAATCATGGCTGCATTCCATTCGCTTTTGCGTTATGACCGCCGCAGGGGAGTAGTGGCGGCGGGCCTGACGGAGTAATGTCGGGCAAAAGGCGTGGTGAGGAGGATCAGCGAAATGGCCAGCAAGATTTCGCGAAGCCGAAATCGGCGCGGACGCGGATGCTTCGAAGGTGACCGCCCTTCCGGTGCGTACCGCCGCAAACACACCAGTACCGCACGGGATAGCTCGCAATCCGGGCATGAAGCTCAATCTCGGCTTTCTGGAATCGGTGCGCAACGTCAATCGCAGCGCGCTGGAGCGGCGTATCGCGACGCTGACCAAGCGCCGTTCGATCAAGGCCGACAACCAGGCTGCCTGGCTTCTGCGCGCCGTCTCTTGCATGGATCTGACGACGCTCTCCAGCAACGATACCGACGAACGCGTGCGCCGGCTGTGCGCCAAGGCGGTCAACCCGTTCCGTCCCGACATTGTCGCGGGTCTCGGCATTGCCGGCGCGAACATCCGCCCGGCGGCTGTCTGCGTCTACCATCCGTTCGTTGCCACCGCTGCCGAAGCCGTGCGCGGCACCGGCATCCATGTTGCCGCTGTCTCTACTGCTTTCCCGCATGGTTTGGCGCCGCTCGAGACGCGGCTGAAGGAGATTGACGCCTCGGTAAAGGATGGCGCCGACGAAATTGATGTGGTTATTCCGCGTGGCCTTGTGTTCGGTGCGAAATGGCAGGAGCTCTACGACGAAATCGTCGCCATGCGCGCGGCATGCGGCGAGGCGCATCTCAAGGTCATTCTCGGCACCGGCGATCTCGCCACGCTGCGTAACGTAATGCTCGCTTCCATGGTGGCGATGATGGCCGGTGCTGATTTTATCAAGACCTCGACCGGCAAGGAGAACGTCAACGCCACGCTCCCGGTTGGCCTGATCATGGTGCGCGCCATCCGCGCCTATTTCGAGGAGACGGGCTTCCTGATCGGCTTCAAGCCGGCCGGCGGCATCTCGACCGCCAAGGCCTCGCTGGACTGGCTCGTGCTGATGAAGGAAGAGCTCGGCCGCCCATGGCTGGAACCGGACCTCTTCCGCTTCGGCGCCTCCAGCCTGCTCACCGACATAGAGCGGCAGCTCGAACACCATCTCACTGGCCGCTATTCGGCCAACCACCGCCACGCGATGGCTTGAGCCAGTCATCGTTTGCAGAACATGGCGTTCCTTCACACCCCCCTCTGGCCTGCCGGCCATCTCCCCCGCAAGGGGGGAGATCAGCTGTCATGTTGGCTTTCGTCAGTCTCCGGCGTTAGGAGAGAGGCGAAGGCGCGTAAGCTGCTGATCTCCCCCCTTGCGGGGGAGATGGCCGGCAGGCCAGAGGGGGGTGCGAAGGAACGCTCCCCTTCAAATTGCCTTCCCACACCCACTGGGAGACCATCATGAACATTCTCGAACGGTTCAACGTCATGGATTACGGCCCGGCGCCGGAAGCGCGCAACGAAGCCGATGCCTGGATTGCCGGCCGTGATTTCGGCAAAGCCCTTTACATTGGCGGGGAGTGGAAAGCCGCTGCTTCCGGCAGGACATTCGACGTGCTGGAACCATCGACGACCAAGCTGTTGGCAAAGGTGTCCGACGCCGGCGCGGCCGACATTGATGCCGCGGTATCGGCAGCCACCAAGGCCCTGGCAAAATGGAGTGCCCAGTCCGGCTACAGCCGAGCAAAGGTGCTTTACGCCATCGGCCGCGCGATGCAGCGTCACCAGCGCCTGATTGCCGTTCTGGAATCGATCGACAACGGCAAGCCGATCCGCGAGAGCCGCGACATCGACGTGCCGCTGGCAATCCGCCATTTCATTCATCACGCCGGCTGGGCGCAGGCGCTCGACAGGGAGTTTCCAGGCCACAAGCCGGCGGGTGTCGTCGGTCAGGTCATCCCGTGGAATTTCCCGCTGCTGATGCTTGCCTGGAAGATCGCCCCGGCGCTCGCCGCCGGCTGCACCGTCGTCTTGAAGCCGGCGGAGTTCACGCCGCTCACCGCCATTCTGTTCGCGCAGATCTGCGAAAGCGTCGGCGTGCCGAAGGGCGTCGTCAACATCGTGCCTGGCGGGCCGCAGGCCGGTGCGGCGCTTGTCGAACATCCTGGCGTGCAGAAGATCGCCTTCACCGGCTCGTCCGAGGTCGGAAAGATCATCCGCAAGGCGACCGCCGGCTCGGGCAAGAAGCTGTCGCTGGAACTCGGCGGCAAATCGGCCTTCATCGTGTTCGAGGACGCCGACCTCGACAGTGCCGTCGAGGGTCTGGTTGACGGCATCTGGTTCAATCAGGGGCAGGTATGCTGCGCCGGATCGCGCCTCTTGGTGCAGGAAGGCGTCGCCGATGCCTTCATCGCCAAGGTCAAGGCGCGCATGGCCAAGCTGCGCGTGGGCAGTCCGCTCGACAAGAACACCGATATCGGCCCGCTGGTCGACAAGACCCAGCTCGATCGCGTGCGCGGCCTGATCGAGGCCGGCGCTCGCGAGGGCGCCGTATGTTGGCAGCCCGATTGCCCGCTGCCGGAGACCGGCTACTTCCACCTGCCGACATTGGCGACCAATGTCGCCCCGGCCAACATTCTCGCGCAGGAAGAGGTGTTCGGCCCGGTGTTGGCCACGATGACGTTCCGGACGAACGAAGAGGCGGTCGAACTCGCCAACAACACGCGCTATGGCCTCGCGGCGTCGGTGTGGAGTGAAAATCTCAACGTCGCCCTGCACGTAGCGCCGCAGCTGAAGGCGGGCGTCGTCTGGGTCAACGGCACCAACATGTTCGACGCCTCCTGCGGCTTTGGTGGCTATCGCGAAAGCGGCTTCGGCCGCGAGGGCGGTAAAGAGGGTATGTTCGAATACCTAGTCGCTCCGTTGCCGCTCGGCGCCGCGATCAAGCCTTTCACGGACATCGCGCCGTCGCCGGAGGCCAATGAGGCCTCGCCGGGCATCGACCGAACCGCAAAGCTGTTCATCGGTGGTAAGCAGGTTCGGCCGGACGGCAATTATTCGATCGCCGTGCACGACCGCAAAGGCAAGGTGGCCGGCGAAGTCGGGCTGGGCAGCCGCAAGGATATCCGCGACGCGGTTTCCGCCGCGCGGGCAGCGAAGGGCTGGGCGGAGGCGACCGGCTTCAACCGCAGCCAGGTGCTTTATTATCTGGCGGAGAACCTGTCCGCACGCGCCGACGAGTTTGCGGCGCGGTTGGTGAGCCTTACCGGCGCATCCGCCAAGGCGGCGTGGCAGGAAGTCGATCTGTCCGTCGAGCGCCTGTTCTCCTATGCCGGCATGGCCGACAAGTTCGAGGGCAGGGTGCATCAGCCGCCGGCCCGCGCCGTCACGCTGGCGCTGCATGAGCCGGTCGGGGTGATCGGCATGGTCGGGCAGGACGAGCAGCCGCTGCTGGGCTTCATTTCGATGGTGGCGCCGGCGCTGGCCATGGGCAATGCGGTGGTCGCCGTGCCCAGCCAGAAATACCCGCTGCTCGCGACTGATCTTTATCAGGTGATCGAATATTCCGACCTGCCTGCCGGTTCGATCAATATCGTCACCGGCCGCACCGCGGAACTTGCCGGCGTCCTGGCCAAGCATGACGACGTCGACGGGCTGTGGATCACCGCCGACGCCGAGACCTGCCGCAAGGCGGAGGCGGAATTGGTCGGCAATCTGAAGCGCGTGTGGACTGGCAATGGCCGCGCCATCGATTGGGCGTCGGACCTTGCCGCCGGCGACACATTCCTGCGCCGTTCGGTGGAGATCAAGAACGTCTGGGTGCCTTACGGGGATTGAGTTGAAGTGCCGAGCGTTGGCGCTCGGTCCAACACCCCTCATCCGACCTCGCTTCGCCCGCCCGCCTTCACAAGGGGAGAAGGCGGGCCTGTCGTCCGTGGGGCAAGCTTCCTGCGCCTGGGTGGGGCGGCATTCAAACGCCTCCACCTTTCTCCCTTGTGAGAGAAGGTGGCCGAGCAAAGCAAAGGCGGATCAAGGGTGTCGGATGGAGCAAATCCGATCAAATCACGCAACATTAGAAAAACATTCCCGTTACCGCCCCTTGCAGGCGCAAAAAATGCGGAACCATCCTGGAAATTAGGGATTTCCCTACGCCCACAATCTCTACTGAAAAGATAGACTAAGCGCCTTATCAATCGGAGGCAGACATGATCCTCAATCGTAGATCCGTCCTCGCTGCAGCGCTAATCGCAGGAACCGCCCAATTTGGCGGCACGGGATTCGCCTTCGCCGACGTCACCATCCTCAACGTCTCCTATGATCCGACACGCGAGCTCTACAAGGAATACAATGCCGCCTTCGCCGCCCATTGGCTGAAGGAAACCGGCGAGACTGTCACTATCCAGGCTTCGCATGGCGGTTCGGGCAAGCAGGCCCGCGCGGTGATCGACGGCCTTGATGCCGACGTCGTTACGCTGGCGTTGGAAAGCGACATCAATGCGATTGCCGACAGGACGAAGAAAATCCCGGCCGATTGGCGCAAGAAACTCCCGAACAATTCGTCGCCTTACACTTCGACCATCGTCTTCCTGGTGCGCAAGGGCAATCCAAAGGCCATCCATGACTGGGGCGACCTGGTGAAGGGCGATGTCCAGATCGTCACGCCCAACCCGAAGACCTCGGGCGGCGCGCGGTGGAACTATCTCGCCGCCTGGGCCTGGGCGCACAAGGAGTTTGGTGGCGACGAAGAGAAGATCAAGGGCTACATTGCCGAGCTGTTCAAGCGCGCTCCAGTGCTCGACACCGGCGCACGTGGCTCGCTGACCACCTTCGCGCAGCGCCAGATCGGCGACGTGCTGCTCGCCTGGGAAAATGAGGCGGCACTTGCCGGCGCAGAGTTCGGAGCGGACTCGATTCGACATCGTCGTGCCGCCATCCTCGATCCTCGCCGAGCCACCGGTGGCGCTGGTAGACGGCAATGTCGACGCCAAGGGCACGCGCAAGGTCGCCGAGGCCTATTTGCAATACCTCTATTCCGACGAGGGCCAGCAGATCGCGGCGAAGCATTTCTATCGTCCGTCCAACCCGGCGGTGGTGCCAGCGGAATCGCTGCAGAAGCTGCCGAAACTCGAATTGACCTCCATCGACGACCCGATCTTCGGCGGCTGGGCGAAGGCGCAGCCTTATCACTTCGGTGACGGTGGCATCTTCGACCAGATTTATAAACCGGCGTCCTCGAACTAGGCCGGCGGGTATGAGCACCACCACCGTCGCGGCCGCGCGGTGGCAGTTCAAGAGGCCGAGCGTCATCCCGGGTTTCGGATTGACGCTCGGCTTTACGATTGCCTACCTGACGCTGATCATCCTCATCCCGCTATCGGGCGTCGCCTGGCGCGCTTCCTCGCTTGGCTGGGCTGAGTTCGTTTCCATCGCCAAGGACGAGCGCACGCTGAATGCGCTCAAGATCTCGTTCGGCGGTTCGCTGATTGCCGCTCTCATCAATGTGGTTTTTGGCACCATCGTCGCCTGGGTGCTGGTGCGCTACCGCTTTCCAGGCCGGCGCATCCTCGATGCGGCGGTCGATCTGCCCTTTGCGCTACCCACGGCGGTAGCGGGCATTGCGCTTGCCGCGATCTATGCGCCGAACGGCTGGGTGGGGCAGTTCCTGACGCCGCTCGGGATCAAGGCTGCTTTCACGCCGGTCGGCATCGTGATTGCTCTTGTCTTCATCGGCCTTCCCTTCGTGGTGCGTACGGTGCAGCCGGTCATGGAAGAGATCGACCGCGAGGTCGAAGAAGCGGCGGCAACGCTTGGCGCCACGCGCTTCCAGACCATCTCGCGCGTGATCCTGCCGGGACTTGCCCCTGCAGTTCTGACTGGATTTGCGCTCGCCTTCGCCAGGGCGGTCGGTGAGTATGGCTCGGTGATCTTCATCGCCGGCAATATTCCCTACGTTTCGGAGATTGCGCCGCTGTTGATCATCATCAGACTCGAGGAATTCAACTATGCCGGCGCCACGGCAATCGCGGCGTTGATGCTGATTATCTCCTTCGCAATGCTGTTCGTCGTCAATCTGCTGCAGGCCTGGAGCCGCCGGAGGTACGGTTATGGCGGTTGAGGCGATAGACAGGGCTTTGCTGGATCGGTCCATGGCTGGTACGATTGCCGGAGTGAGCAAGGCAGTACCCCCGCGCGCAACCACCGAAACGACCGCGACCAAGGCGGTACTTATCGGTATTGTCTTGGTTTTCCTTGCTCTTTTCCTGATCCTGCCGCTGATCGTGGTGTTCGTGGAAGCGTTCCGCAAGGGAGCGGGCGAATTCTTCCTGGCGCTTGGCGAACCGGACACTTTTTCGGCGATCAAGCTCACGCTCACGGTCGCGGCTATCGCCGTGCCGTGCAATCTCGTCTTTGGCGTTGCCGCAGCCTGGGCGATCGCCAAGTTCGAGTTCAAGGGCAAGGCTTTTCTGACCACGCTGATCGACCTGCCGTTTTCGGTCTCGCCGGTCATATCCGGCCTCGTCTATGTCCTGCTCTTTGGTGCCGGCAGCTTCCTCGGGCCATGGCTCAAAAGCCATGGCGTGGAGATCCTGTTCGCGGTGCCGGGCATCGTGCTCGCCACCATCTTCGTCACCTTCCCCTTTGTTGCGCGAGAGTTGATCCCGTTGATGCAGGAGCAGGGCACCGGCGACGAGGAGGCGGCGATCTCCCTCGGCGCTTCCGGCTGGCAGACCTTCTGGTATGTGACGCTGCCCAACATCAAATGGGGCCTGCTCTACGGCGTGCTGCTCTGCAACGCCCGCGCCATGGGCGAGTTTGGCGCCGTGTCGGTGGTTTCCGGCCATATTCGCGGCCTGACAAACACCATGCCGCTGCATGTCGAGATCCTCTATAATGAGTATAATTTCGTCGCGGCGTTCGCGGTTTCCACGCTGCTTGCGGCGCTGGCGCTGGTAACGCTGGTGCTCAAGTCCATCCTCGAATATCATTACGGCGACGAGATCGCCGCTTCCGCCAAGCATTGACGCATGTCGCCCAAAAGTGTGACGCGGTTTTGGGAAAACGGCATGCGTAACATGGAAAATCAGGAGCCCCGATGGACGTTTCCATCCGAAATCTACGCAAGGAATTCGACCGGTTTCCGGCGCTGCGCAATGTTTCGCTCGATATCCGTTCGGGCGAGCTGATCGCGCTGCTGGGGCCATCCGGCTCCGGCAAGACGACGCTGCTGCGGCTTATTGCCGGTCTGGAGCGCCCGACAGAGGGCGCCGTCTTCTTCGGCGACGAGGACGCTTCGCAGAAAAGCGTGCAGGAGCGCAATGTCGGCTTCGTGTTCCAGCACTATGCGCTGTTCCGCTATATGACCGTTGGCGACAATATCGGCTTCGGCCTCAAGGTACGGCCGGGCGCGACGCGTCCGGCTGCAACCGAAATCCGCCGGCGCGCTTCGGAACTGCTCGATCTGGTCCAGCTTTCAGGCTTGGAAAAGCGCTATCCAAATCAGCTTTCGGGCGGCCAGCGGCAGCGCGTGGCGCTGGCGCGAGCGCTCGCGATCGAGCCGAGGGTGCTTTTGCTTGACGAACCTTTCGGCGCTTTGGACGCGCAGGTGCGCCGCGAACTGCGCCGCTGGCTGCGTGAGATCCACGATGCCACCGGCCATACGACGGTCTTCGTCACCCACGATCAGGAGGAGGCGCTCGAACTCGCCGACCGCGTCGTGGTGATGAGCCAGGGACGCATTGAGCAAGTCGGTACCGCCGACGAGGTTTACGACACGCCGAACTCGCCTTTCGTCTACGGCTTCATCGGTGACTCCAGTTCGCTGCCGGTCAAGATCGAATGTGGCCAGCTCTGGCTGCAGGACCGCGCGTTGGGCCTGACCACGTCCGGCCTGGCCGATGGCGACGCGACGCTCTATTTCCGGCCGCACGATATCGACCTGCTCGACAGCAATGGTGGCTGCATCGTCGGCACTGTGGCCGCCAGCCGCCGTGTTGCAGGCACGCGTCGCGTCGAGCTTGAGATCGGCGGCGAGCCCCACCGTGTCGAGATCGAACTGCCGGTCGAGCACCCGGCCGCCAACAAGAACCGCGTCGCCTTCCGCCCCCGCCGCTGGAAGGCGTTTTCGCAGGACGGCGCCGGCGGTGGTCCGGTGGTCGTCCACAGCCGACCGCGCGAAACCGACACGCTTCTGGCCACTGGCACCTGACGGCGCCGTTTGCGTTACCCTCCCCCTTGTGGGGAGGGTCGACGAGCGGATGGAACGAAGTGGAATTCGCGAGGCGGGGTGGGGGTATATCAAGCATAGACCCCCACCTCGCGCCTGGGCGCGACCCTCCCCACAAGGGGGAGGGTAAACGGCGGCGATCAAATCGCTCATTCCGGCCAACGCACAGTTTTCGCGGGGGTGAATAGAAAATCTCCACCCGAAAACTATTGTCCAATCTTTCCAGTTGCTTAGCCTTTCACTTTGTCGATTTTCCGTCGTCCCTATCCCCTCCCCGTGTCGCTCGCGTATTCTCCGCCATAGCAGCTTGCCCGGGAACGGATGTGCACAACCGAGCATCCAGGCAAGGCGGCGCCGGGTCGGTCGCGCAACGGTAGCGCGGCTTGGGGTGATCCCCCGCAATCTAGACCCGGCCCCTGATCAAGCTCGTGAGCCGTTCACTCGGCCGGGTTTGGTAAGGGGAAGAACGTCATGGCGGGGCGCGGGAGACTGCGCCACACTTTACTACTTAGGAAGGCTCGGCCTCGCGCCCCGTCTCCCATCCTGAGCTTGTCGAAGGACGGCAAGGGAAGTTCTTTGACAAAAAGCCAGGGCCGAAAGGCAGCGTGGCAACAAGGAAGTGTGTCCGAGGCGGCGGCGAAGCGCTTGCCGTCGGGGGATAACCGGCCGGGGGCAGTTTTCCTTCTTGCCACAAGCGGGCGATGCCGCCGCTGGCGGCAAGAGGGGAGCTGCTGCCCGGCTACCGCTTCCACTCCAACCATGAAGCCACGTCAGCACCTTCCGATGGCTATTCTTCAGCGGCGCTGGCGCACCGCCCGTATCTGCGATAGAAGCCGCCGACCGCAAATCCCGGCTCCCCAGATGCTCCTTCCATTTCGCCTCATCCTGATTGCCGCTGTCTGTGCCTGGCTTGCCGCATGCGCGAGCCGCACGACCGCATCGATCCCGCAGGCCGAAGTTCCCGCGCCGACACCCGAGGAAAAGCCCGAACCGCTGCCAGCGGGCATCAAGCCGCTGACGATGGAACAGGAAGAGATGATTTCGCAATGATTTCACCGGCGAGCTACTATCTCGGCATAGACACCGGCGGCACCTACACCGACGCGGTTCTGTGGTCTGAAGCCACAGGTGTCGCGGCCAAGGCCAAGTCGCTGACCACGCGGCACGATCTTGCGGTCGGCATTGCCGGTGCGGTCGATGCGGTGCTCGCCAAGACCAATCTCGATCCGAAGGCGGTGAAACTGGTGTCGATGTCGACCACGCTCGCCACCAACGCGCTGGTCGAAGGGCAGGGCGGACGCGTCGCTCTGGTGATGATCGGTTTTGCGCCGGGGGACCTGCATCGCGACGGACTGGAAAAGGCACTAGGCGGCGACCCTGTGGTGTTTTGCGATGGCGGGCACGACGTTCACGGCAATGCACGGCCCTTCGATCTTGGCGCACTCGATGGCGCTCTGCCCGATCTTGCGAAATCCGTGTCGGGCTTCGCAGTCTGCGCCTATTTCGCCACGCGAAACCCTGCGCATGAGACCGCCGCACGCGATCTGATCCGCAGCGCGACCGGCTTGCCGGTCACAGCCAGCCACGAGCTGTCGTCCAAGCTTGGCGGCCCGCGCCGAGCGCTGACCACGCTGCTCAATGCGCGGCTGATCTCGATGATCGATCGGTTGGTGGCGGCGACGGAGGGCTTTCTGGATCAGCGCGGCATCGCGGCACCGCTGATGGTGGTGCGCGGCGACGGCGCGCTTGTCTCAGCGGCTTTCGCACGCCAGCGGCCGATTGAGACAATACTTTCCGGTCCGGCTGCCAGCCTCGTCGGCGCGCGCCACATGACCGGCCTCGACAACGCCATCGTCTCCGATATTGGCGGCACTACGACGGATGTCGCGGTGCTGGACCATGGGCGGCCGCGCCTTGATCCGGAAGGCGCCACGGTCGGCGGATTCCGCACCATGGTCGAGGCCGTGGCGATGCGCACGTTTGGCCTCGGCGGCAACTCCGAGGTTCGACTCGAGGACGGCGGACTCGACCCCAAGATCCTGCTCGGCCCGCGCCGCCTCGTGCCGCTGGCGCTTGCCGGCATCGCGCATGGCGATGTCGTCGCCCTGCAGCTCGAACGGCAGCTTCGCGCGCCAAACGCCGGTCGCATGGATGGCCGGTTCGCGGTGCGCACCGGCGTGCCCGAACGTTTGGCTGCGGGCCTTACCGCGCCCGAACAGAAGCTCTACGACGCCATCGGCATGGTGCCGCAGCCGCTCGATACCTTGCTGCCCTCGACGGCGCAGACCGCCACGCTGAACCGGCTGGTGGCGCGCGGCCTCGTCCATATATGCGGTTTCACGCCGTCTGATGCCGCCCATACGCTGGGCCGTCAGGCGAACTGGGATACCCGCACAGCGCGCCTCGGAGCCGAACTCTTCGCCCGCCGCCGCGACGGCCGCGGCCAGCCGATTGCCGAGACGCCGGAAGCGCTGTCCGAGCGCGTGCTGGCGGCGGTGACCAGATTTTCGGCGGAAGTCATCCTCGAAACCGCCTTTGCCGAGGACGGGCTCGACGGCGCATCGACGGTCGCGCACGCATTGGTACAGCGCGCGGTTGACGGGCGCGAAGGCATCGCACGCTTCACAGTGGCACTCGACCGTCCGGTGATCGGCCTCGGCGCATCCGCTCCGTTGCATTATGCCGGCTTGGCGGCGCTGGTCGGCAACAAATGCGTGGTGCCGCAGGACACCGACGTCGCCAACGCTCTCGGCGCGGTTGTCGGCCAGGTCCGTGTTTCGGCTGAAGCCTTGGTCAGCCAGCCACGCGAGGGCATTTTCCGCCTCTCGGCTGGGGACATGATGCGCGATTTCACCGAGGAAAACGCGGCCGTCGCCGCCGCCGAAGCCCAGGTTCGCGAACTGGCCGCCGAGCGCGCGCTTGCCGCCGGCACCGACGTTGCGGAGGTTGCGCTTTCACACGATATCCGTACCTCAAGGGTCGAAGGCCAGCGCATGTTTATCGAGGCGCGTATAACCGCCGTCGCCACAGGCCGTCCGCGAATTGCGGGGTAACGATCGCGAAGTCAGCCTGTTGGCGAATTGACCATCTGGCCAGACCATGCCAAAGCCGCAAAACCCAAGACGAAACTGGCCGCAAGGAAATTTTTGATATGCCGGATTTGGTCCCGCTTGCCGGGTTGCGCGTAGCGCGTGTCCTGCACGACTTTGTTGTCCAGGAAGTACTGCCCGGCACGGGTATCGAGGCGAAGGCCTTTTGGGAAGGTTTCGCCGCGCTCGTTCACGACCTTGCGCCGAAGAACCGCGCGCTGCTGGCCCGCCGCGATGCAATGCAGGACGAGATCGACGCGTGGCATCGCGAGAACGGCGCGCCTTCCGATCTGGTCGCCTACCGCGCTTTCCTGACCGAGATTGGCTATCTGCTGCCGGAAGGTCCCGACTTCACCGTTTCCACGGAAAACGTCGATCCCGAAATTGCCGAAATCGCCGGGCCGCAGTTGGTCGTGCCGGTGATGAACGCGCGCTACGCATTGAATGCCGCCAATGCGCGTTGGGGTTCGCTCTATGACGCGCTCTATGGCACCGACGCCATTCCAGAAACCGACGGCGCCGAAAAGACCAAGGGCTACAACCCGAAGCGTGGCGCAAAGGTCGTCGCCTGGGCGCGTAAATTCCTCGACGACAGCGTGCCGCTGGACGGCGCGAGTTGGAACGACGCCAAGGCGTTTGCGGTGGCTGGCGGAAACCTGTCGGTGACCCTGATCGATGGCCGCAAGACCGGCCTGACAAGCCCGCAGAAATTCGCCGGCTATCGCGGAGATGTCACTGCTCCGGGCAAGTTCCTCATGAGAAACAACGGCATTCACATCGAGGTGCTGATCGATGCCAACTCGCCGATCGGCAAGGACGATCCGGCGCATATTTCCGATGTCTGGCTGGAATCGGCGCTGACGACGATCCAGGACTGCGAGGATTCCGTCGCTGCCGTCGATGCCGAGGACAAGGTCGTCGTCTACCGAAACTGGCTCGGCCTGATGAAGGGCGATCTCGCCGAGGAAGTCACCAAGGGCGGCAAGACGTTCACGCGCAGACTCAGCCCGGACACTGACTATACAGCGCCGGATGGCTCGACATTCTCGCTGAAATGCCGCTCGCTGATGCTGGTGCGCAATGTCGGCCACCTGATGACCAATCCGGCGATCCACGACTGTAACGGCAATGAAGTGCCGGAAGGCATGATGGACGCAGCACTCACCGCGCTGATTGCACTCCACGACATCGGGCCGGGGGGCCGCCGCGCCAACTCGCGAAACGGCTCCCTGTATATCGTCAAGCCGAAGATGCATGGCCCCGACGAAGTCGCCTTCGCTGTCGAGATATTTTCCCGCGTCGAGGCAATTCTCGGCATGGCGCCCAATACCATCAAGATGGGCATCATGGACGAGGAACGCCGCACGACGATCAACCTCAAGGAGGCGATCCGTGCCGCCAAGGACCGGGTCGTTTTCATCAATACGGGCTTCCTCGACCGCACAGGCGACGAGATTCATACCTCGATGGAGGCCGGGCCGATGATCCGCAAGGGCGACATGAAGCAGGCCGCATGGATCTCAGCGTATGAGAATTGGAACGTCGATATCGGCCTGGATTGCGGTCTTGCCGGCCATGCGCAGATAGGCAAGGGCATGTGGGCGATGCCGGACCTGATGGCGGCGATGCTTGAGCAGAAGATCGCGCACCCCAAGGCCGGCGCCAACACCGCGTGGGTGCCGTCGCCGACCGCGGCCACGCTTCACGCCACCCACTACCACAAGGTCGACGTGCAGGCGGTGCAGGCTGCGCTAAAGAGCCGCCCGCGCGCCAAGCTCGATGATATCCTGTCGGTGCCCGTCGCCACGCGGCCAAACTGGACACAGGAGGAAATCCAGCGCGAACTCGACAACAATGCTCAAGGCATTCTTGGCTACGTGGTGCGCTGGATAGACCGGGGCGTAGGTTGCTCGAAAGTGCCGGACATCAACGATGTCGGTCTGATGGAAGACCGTGCCACCCTGCGCATTTCTTCCCAACACATCGCCAACTGGCTGCGTCAAGGGGTCTGCACGAAGATCCAGGTGATGGATTCGCTGCAGCGCATGGCGGCGATCGTCGACCTGCAGAATGCCGGCGACCCGCTCTATCGACCAATGGCGCCGGATTTCGACGGCTCGATCGCCTTTCTCGCGGCCTGCGATCTGGTGTTCAAAGGCCGCGCCCAGCCCAACGGTTACACTGAACCGGTACTGCACGCACGACGGCTGGAGTTGAAGGCTTCCGCTGGGCAATAGAGCGAACATCGTGTTCCTTCGCACCCCCCTCTGTCCTGCCGGACATCTCCCCCTCAAGGGGGGAGATCAGACGTCCGCTTGGGCTTCGCCAGTCGCCGACGTTGCGGGAGAGCCGGCGCGGCCGAAGCAGCTGCGCTCCCCCCTTGAGGGGGAGATGTCCGGCAGGACAGAGGGGGGTGTGAAGGAACGACGCGCATGGGCGCGTTTCCCATGATCCTCCTTGCCATCGATTGTTCCGCCAACCTCTGCGCCGCCTGCGTCTATGATGCGGTTGCCGGGCGTGAGCTTGGCCGTTCGGTGCTCGACCTCGGCAAAGGTCATGCCGAGCACCTGATCACGGTGATCGACGCAGCGTTGGCGGCTGCGGAAAAGGCCTATTCGGACCTCGACGCCATCGCCGTTTCGGTCGGCCCTGGCTCGTTCACCGGCATTCGCGTCGCGGTTTCCGCGGCGCGGGGCTTCGCGCTGGCGCTCGACATTCCCGCAATCGGCGTCAACACTCTGGAGGCGCTTGCCGCCGAGGTTCGCGAGGCCGGCGGCGCAAAACCTGTCATGGCCGCGCTGACTTCCGGACAGGAAAATGTTCAGCTTGGCGTTTACGATGAATTCGGAAGCGTGGCGTATGCTCCAGGAATGATGACGTTGCGGGTGGCTGCAGAACTGGCGTCGAACACCAAGGTGGTACTTGCCGGAACCGCTGCCCGCCATATTTCCGAACACTCGGATCGGCCCGTGGCTTCCGAGAAAGCAACGGCCGATGTCGGTGTCTACGCACGGGTTGCCATTGCCAAGGGCGCGGACGGCAGCAAGCCCAGCCCGCTATATCTTCGAGAGCCGGACGCCAAGCCGCAGGCGGGGTTCGTTCTGCCGAGACGGCAGAGCTAGAAAATGTCGGGCTGGCGAGGTTAGTAGATGTTCATGCGAATCCCCTTCCTCCAGCCTCGCCACCGAGAATTCGCGCTGGCCCCACTCGAAACCGCCGACCTGCCGGCGGTCGCGTCCATCCATCGCGAGGATTTTGCGCGCCCGTGGAGCGAGGAGGAATTTGGCGGCTTGCTCTGTCAGGATACGGTTTTTGGTTTTGCCGCCCGCGAGGTTGGTCATGGCAGCGAAGGGCCGGTTGGATTTGTGTTGGCGCGGCTTGCCGCCGGCGAGGCCGAAATCCTCACCGTTGCCGTTGCGCGCTCGCACCGCAGGCTTGGCCTCGGATGGCAGTTGATGGACGCGGTGCTGCGCGAACTGCATGCGCGCCGGGCCGACGCGCTGTTCCTTGAGGTCGATGAAAAGAACACCCCAGCCATCGCGCTCTATCGCCGCTTTGGCTTTCGCCAGGTGGGCCGCCGTCCGAATTATTATTCGAGCAACGATGGCTCTTCGGCGGGCGCGCTTGTCATGCGCCGCGATCTCCGATAGCGCTAGGTCCGGCTTTCTTGCCGGGCACTGTATGACATTCGCGCTTTTCTCCCTCACCCGGCGTCCCTGAGCATCCATGATCGGCACAATCCGGACGGTTGTTGCGTTGGTGGTCATCGCGGCGCTGACCACCGTGCTCGGACCCTTTCAATGGCTTGGCATCAGGACCGGCCTTTGGCGCGGGCGCAGGCTGCTGCGGCTCTGGCACAGGACCGCGACGACGCTGCTGGGCATTCGCATCCGCAGCTTTGGCAACCTCGCGCAGGGCCGGCCGCTGTTGCTCGCGGCAAACCACATCTCATGGGCTGATATTACGGTGCTCGCGGCGACCGCCGACGTCTCCTTCATCGCCAAGTCTGAAATGTCGGGCTGGCCGATTTTCGGCTGGTTTTCGCGAATGCAGCGGTCGGTCTTTGTCGAACGCGACCGCCGCCGCAAGTCCGGCGAACAGGCTGGCGAGATTGCCGAGCGTCTGGCGGAAGGCGACGTCATGGTGTTGTTCGCCGAAGGCACGACCGGCGACGGTAATATGCTCCTGCCGTTCAACACGACATTGTTCGGGGCCGCCTCGATGATGCTGTCGGCCAGTCATCACGACGAAATGTGGATCCAGCCGGTGGCGATTGCCTACACGCGGCTGCAAGGCCTGCCGATGGGCCGTCAGTTTCGGCCAAAAGCGGCGTGGATCGGCGATGAAGACCTGATCCCGCATCTTGGCGCGCTGCTGCATGAAGGCGCTATCGATGTTGAGGTGCACTTCGGCGAGCCGCTGCCGTTCACCGCCAAAAGCAGCCGCAAGCAGGTGGCGCGCCGCGCCGAGCAGCAGGTGCGGGAGCTGTTTAATGGCGCGCTGAGGAACCCGGCTTCGGGGCGGTAGTATTGCTTGTTGCGCTCCCCTCACCCGGCATCCGCTCCGCTCGGCCACCCTCTCCCCGCTGGGGAGAGGAGACTTGCGAACCGCGCTGCCTATCCAATCAAGGGACCAAAATTTTGGCTGAGCGGCGGGCGAACCTCCTCTCCCCAACGGGGAGAGGGTGGCCGAGCGGAGCGGAGGCCGGGTGAGGGGGAGCCCTGG
This sequence comes from uncultured Alphaproteobacteria bacterium, assembly GCA_963839725.1. Lineage (GTDB taxonomy): Bacteria > Pseudomonadota > Alphaproteobacteria > Rhizobiales > Rhizobiaceae > Kumtagia. The sequence goes on from CAWIWT010000001.1 coordinate 183,398, forward strand.
TTTCAGTTCGTGATTGGGAGCTGTCGCTTCCATCTGTCCTTCCCCGCCAAAAGGCGCTAGAAGCCCAGCAATGGAGCAGTTTGAAAGCGAGCAGAAGGTGGACGTGGCGTCCGAGACGAGCCTGACAGCGCCAGCGGCGCGCACGGTCTTCGTCAAGACTTATGGCTGCCAGATGAATGTCTATGACTCGCAGCGCATGACCGATGCGCTGGCGGCCGACGGCTATACCTCGACCGATCGCATGGAGAATGCCGACCTTGTGCTCCTCAACACTTGTCATATCCGTGAAAAGGCGGCGGAAAAGGTTTACTCCGAGCTTGGCCGCATCCGCGACCTGAAGCACGAGCGAGAAAAGACCGGCGCGCAGATGATGATCGGCATTGCCGGCTGCGTCGCGCAGGCCGAGGGCCGCGAGATCATCCGCCGCGCGCCCATTGTCGATCTGGTTATTGGCCCGCAGACCTACCACCGCCTGCCGGACGCGCTGAGAAAGGCGCGTTCCGGTCAGAAGGTCGTGGAAACCGACTACGCCGTCGAGGACAAGTTCGAGCATCTTCCGCAGCCGCGCCGCACCGAGATCGTCAAGCGCGGCGTGACCGCGTTTCTCTCGGTGCAGGAAGGCTGCGACAAGTTCTGCACCTTCTGCGTGGTACCCTATACGCGCGGATCGGAGGTCTCGCGCCCGGTCTCGCAGATCGTGGCCGAGGCCGAGAAACTGGCATCCGCCGGCGTACGCGAGATCACGCTACTCGGCCAGAACGTCAACGCCTGGCATGGAGCGGGGCCGGATGGTTCGGAGTGGGGCCTGGGCCGGCTGCTGTTCCGCCTGGCCGAAATCCCCGGCGTGGCGCGCCTGCGCTACACCACCAGTCACCCGCGCGACATGGACGACGAACTGATCGCCGCGCATCGCGATTTGGGCGCGCTGATGCCCTATCTGCACCTTCCGGTGCAGTCCGGCTCGGATCGCATCCTCAAGGCCATGAACCGGCGCCACAAGGCCGCCGACTATATCGCGCTGATCGACCGTATCCGAGCGTCGCAGCCCGATGTCGCCATGTCGGGCGATTTCATCGTCGGGTTCCCCGGCGAAACCGACGCGGATTTCGAGGCGACGCTCGATCTCGTCCGCAGCGTCCGCTACGCGCAGGCCTTCTCGTTCAAATATTCGCCCCGCACGGGCACGCCGGGCGCAGAGATGAAGGGGCAAGTGCCAGAGCATGTGAAGGACGAGCGGCTGCAGCGTTTGCAGGCACTTTTGAACGGACACCAGCAGCAATTCACCCATAGCCGTGTCGGCATGGGCTTTGATGTGTTGATCGAAAAGCCCGGCCGCCGGCCTAACCAGCTGGCCGGGCGATCACCTTGGCTGCAGCCGGTCATTATTGATGAAACTGCCGGCGAAATAGGTGACATTATTCCAGTACGAATCACCAGGGCGGAAGGAACAACTCTTTTCGCCGATGTAGCCTGAAGGCTGAAGGAGAGACGTTTGGTCGCCACCGCAGATCTGAAACAGGCGCCTTCCGGGGCGTCGGATATGGCGCACATCGTCCTCACCTTCGATAACAACAAACTGGCCAGTGCGCTTTACGGTCCGTTCGACGAGAATCTGGCGCGGCTTGAACAGAAGCTGGGCGTCGATCTGCGTTCGCGCGGCAATCAGGTAACGATCAAGGGCAGCGCCGCCGCCGCCGAACAGGCGCGCCGCGCGCTGGATCATCTCTATGGCATCCTGCAGAAGGGCGTCGACATTGCGCAATCGGATGTCGATGGCGCCGTGCGCATGGCTATCGCCGCCGACGATCAGCTGACGCTGCCGACCCTGGAACGCAAGGGCAAGATGGCCGCCGCCCAGATCGCCACGCGCAAGCGCACTATCTATGCGCGCTCTCTCAACCAGGACGCCTATATGCGGGCGCTGGAGCGCGCCGAACTGGTGTTCGGTATCGGTCCGGCGGGAACCGGCAAAACCTATCTGGCCGTTGCGCATGCTGCGATGATGCTGGAGCGCGGCATGGTCGAACGCATCATCCTGTCGCGGCCGGCGGTCGAGGCCGGCGAGCGTCTTGGCTTCCTGCCGGGCGACATGAAGGAAAAGGTCGATCCCTATCTGCGGCCGCTTTACGACGCGCTTTACGACATGATGCCGGCCGACAAGGTGGAGCGCGCGCTGACTGCCGGCGCCATTGAAATCGCGCCGCTCGCCTTCATGCGTGGCCGCACGCTGGCGCACTCCGCCGTCATTCTCGACGAGGCGCAGAACACCACGCCGATGCAGATGAAGATGTTCCTGACCCGTTTGGGCGAGAATTCGCGCATGATCATTACCGGCGACCCGACGCAGATCGATCTGCCGCCGCAGACCAAGTCTGGCCTGGTCGAGGCGCTGCGCATCCTCGACGGCATTCCGGGCGCGGTGACTGTGCGTTTCGGCGACGGCGATGTCGTGCGCCACCCGCTTGTGGCCGAGATCGTGCGTGCCTATGACCGCGACGGCAAATTGTCGCGCGGCTTGGGTACGGGAGAGAATTGAGCCGAATTGCGCTTAATGGCCGCTCCGCCCCTCATCCGCCTGCCGGCACCTTCTCCCCGTGAAAATCGGAGAGAAGGGACGCTGGTCGCTACGCTGACGCCCCCCTCTCCCTGTTCTTTACAGCGAGAGGGTAAGGGTGAGGGGCAGCGCTGAACGTGCCTGCAACCAAGCGCCAGCGAACCAAACCCGTCTCTATGTCGATCGACATCATGGTCGAGGCCGGCGATTGGCCGAGCGAGGAGCATCTGGCCTCCCTTGCCGCCAACGCCGTCGATGCGGCGGTCAGCGAGGCCGGCGCTCATGCTGCGCAGCCGGTGGAGCTAAGCCTGGTTTTCACCGACGACGATCACATCAAGATGCTTAATGCCGGCTGGCGCGGCAAGGACAAGCCGACCAACGTGCTGTCCTTTCCTGCCTTTCCGACGAAAATCGGCGCGCTGCTGCCGCCGATGCTTGGCGACATCATCCTTGCCCAGGAGACGGTCGCCGGCGAGGCGGAACTGGAAGGCAAGCCCCTTGATCACCATATTTCGCACCTGATCGTTCATGGCCTACTGCATCTTATCGGCCATGACCACGGGACGGACGCGGAGGCCGAACTGATGGAAGCACTGGAGCGCCGGGCGCTCGCAAGGCTTGCCATTCCCGATCCCTACGCGTAACACAAAAGGGCAAAGCATGCCGCACTCAGCAGATGCTGGCCGCAGCGTGCTCAAATCGACCGGACCGAGATGAACGATACCCCCGAGACTGTCGCGGGCCCCGAATCGGGCAGCGCCAGGAAGATTGCGGACAAGGCCGAAGAGGTTCCTAGTCCTAGTACCGCCACGGCGGCCCCAGCCGAGCGCGCTTCCTTCATAGACTGGCTTGCCACGCTGTTCCGGCAAAAGAACGGCAGCAGCCTGCGCGACGATCTGACGGATGCGCTCGCCGAAAGCGCGCCGGATGCCGAAGCCTTTTCGCCTGCCGAACGTGCGATGCTCAACAATATCCTGCGGCTGCGCGAGGTGCGGGTCGAGGATGTCATGGTGCCACGCGCCGACATCGAGGCGGTGGAGATATCGATAACGCTGGGCGAATTGCTGAACGTGTTCGAGCAGTCAGGGCATTCGCGCATGCCGGTGTATTCCGAGACGCTCGACGATCCGCGCGGCATGGTCCATATCCGCGACGTGCTGGCACATATCACGCTGGCCGCCCGTCCCAAGAAAGGCAGGGCATCAAAGAAGCCGGTCGCCGGCAACACGCCGCTCGACCTTGCCAATGTCGACCTTGGCCGCTCGATCGGCGAACTCAACCTGATCCGTACGGTTCTGTTCGTACCGCCCTCTATGCTGGCGTCGGACCTGATGGCGCGCATGCAGGCGGCGCGCACGCAGATGGCACTGGTGATCGACGAATATGGCGGCACCGACGGGCTCGCTTCGCTGGAAGACATAGTTGAGATGGTCGTCGGCGACATCGAGGACGAGCATGACGAAGAAGTACCGCTGATTACCCAGGCAGCCGACGGTGCGTTTGTTGTCGATGCGAAAGCGGAAATCGACGATGTCGCCAAGCTGATCGGCGAGGATTTCGCCCCGGGCGAGCATGGCGACTATGTCGATACAATCGGCGGCCTGATCTTCAACGCGCTTGGCCGGGTTCCGGCGCGCGGCGAGGTCGTGCAGGCGGTTCCGGGCTTCGAGTTCCACGTGCTCGACGCCGACCCGCGCCGAGTGAAGCGGGTGCGTATCGTCGAGACCAAGGGCGACCGCCGCCGCAGGGCCGCAAAGGCCGGGCAGGCGGAGTAACATAAGGGCGTTAGGTTTTGACCGTGTTCGCCGCCCCTCACCTTACCCTCTCCCCGTAAGAACGGGCAGAGGGGCAGCCAACGTTGGGCCTATTCACCGACGTTGGTGATTGGCGGGTTCGGGTGCGGCAGCTCTCGTCTCCCCGGTTTTTGCGGCAGGGCAATCGCATTACCGCATCGGCTTCCGAAAATCGGATTCCGATTTTCGGGCCGATGCGTTGGGTCTGCCGTAGCCTTCCGGGTTGCCGTTCACTTCCGCAACATGGCGCACTATGCTTGCTCCATGACCTCTACCGCCTTTACCCTCGACGAGCTCGAACGCTACGCCCGCCACATCGTCCTGCCGGAAGTCGGCGGACCGGGGCAGCAGAAGCTGAAGCGCGCGCGTGTGCTGGTGATCGGTGCAGGTGGGCTGGGCGCGCCGGTGCTGCAGTATCTGGCGGCAGCGGGCGTCGGCACGCTGGGCGTGGTGGATGATGATACGGTGTCGCTTTCCAATCTGCAGCGGCAGGTGATTCACGACACGGCCTCGGTCGGCGAAACGAAGAACGCCAGCGCTTCGCGGTCCATATCCCGCATCAATCCCGGTGTGAACGTCGAGCGGCACGATTTCCGCATTGCCGAGGCGAATGCACGCGAGTTGGTGCGCCGCTACGACATCGTCGCCGATGGGTCCGACAATTTCGATACGCGCTATGCGGTGGCGGACGCCTGCGAGGCGGAGGAACGACCTTTGGTGCATGCGGCGGTCGGTCGGTTCGATGGCTCGATTACCGTTTTGAAGCCGTTCGAGAGGGATGCCGAAGGCCGGCAGAACCCTTCCTATCGCGACCTGTTTCCCGAACCGCCGCCACCCGGCATGGTCCCGTCCTGCGCGGAGGCCGGTGTACTGGGCGCACTAACCGGCGTAGTCGGCACGCTGCAGGCAATGGAGGTGATCAAGCTGATCACCGGCATCGGCGAACCGCTTGTCGGCCGACTGCTGCTCTATGACGGTCTCGGCGCGCGCTTCGACACGGTGAAGTACAGGCGGTCGAGGGGATGAACGGATCAGTTGTCCATTTACGGAAGGACCGCCGCTTCGCGCCTCTACCCCCACCCCTAACCCCTCCCCTCAAGGGGGAGGGGGACTTTTCGCGTCTGCGCATGCCAAGCTTCGAGGTCTCGAGCCGCAGCAGGGCCGGGTCCCCCTCCCCCTTGAGGGGAGGGGTTAGGGGTGGGGGTAGCATCCGCCGACATGCCGGGGGGTTGTTGATTGTGAACATTGCTTCTGATCTACGCGTTACCCGCGCCGACAGTACGTTCGTGGCTTGGGACGATCTGCTGGCGCTCATCCTGCGTGCGTTCGCGTATATGAACGGCCGCGTCGATCCACCAACGTCCGCTTTGTTGCTGACCCCTGAGGGGCTTAGACAGAAGGCTGCGGTGGAAATCGTCTTTCTTGCCCAGCACGATGTGCAATTGGCCGGATGCGCGTTCCTGGCTGATCGCGAAGATCATTTCTATCTCGGCAAACTGGCGGTCGAGCCTGCATTGCAACGGCGAGGCATAGGTAAGGGGTTGCTTTCCGAAGTGGAGCGACACGCACTGCAAGCCGGAAAGCGGGTGATCGAACTGCAAACCCGTGTTGAGCTCGTCGAAAACCACCGGACATTCGCTCACCTTGGCTTTGTCGAAACGCACCGCACGTCGCATCCCGGTTACCACCGCCCGACCTCGGTAACCATGCGCAAGGTGATCGCATGAGCTTGGCGCTGACTGGCGAAGAGCGGGCGATTGCCGGCGGCCGCGACGGCGAAGGCGCCGCCATGGCTATGCGCATCGTTGCCGCAAGCGCCAGGCTGCTGGGTGCACCGCGCCTGATCCCGATAGCCTCGGCGCATATCGACGGCGCGCTCTATCACGGCGATTCCGGCACGCTCTTTGCTGAAAAGCTGGTCGAGGGCGGCGCGAAAGTGTCGGTGCGCTCGACACTGAATGTCGGCGCGCTGGATCTGACCGGCTGTTCGCGTGTGCGGCTGGCGGAGCCGGCGCGCGGCATGGCTCGGCGCATGATGGATGCTTACCGCACGCTTGGATGCGAGGCGAGCTGGACCTGCGCGCCTTATCAGGCCGGGCATCGGCCGGCATTCGCGACGGATGTTGCGTGGGGCGAATCCAGCGCTGTCGTGTTCTGCAATTCAGTGCTTGGCGCGCGCACCAACCGTTATGGCGATTTCCTCGACATCGCCTGCGCAATATCGGCCCGCGCGCCCGATTGCGGCCTGCATCGACAGGAAAACCGCCGAGCACGACTGGTATTTGATATCAGTAAGCTGTCGCTGACATTTTTGGCGTCCGAGATAGCCTGGCCGATCCTCGGAAGCCTTTATGGGCGCACAGTGGGTGACGCGATCGGCGTGGTGACCGGCGTTCAAACCCATCCTGGAGAGGATGCGTTGAAAGCCTTCGGTGCGGCGGCCGCGTCAACCGGAGCTGTTGGCCTCTTCCACATCACCGGCGTGACGCCGGAGGCGCCGGATCTGGCGTCGGCTTTGGGCGGGGTGGCACCTGATCTAACGATTGTCCTGACCGATGAGATGGTGCGCGATGCGCAAGCGCGGCTTTCGACCGCCGTGAATGCCGATCGCATCGACGCGGTCGCGATCGGCAGCCCGCATCTTTCGATCGCCGAGGTTGACCAACTCGAAACTTTGATCGCCGGTAGGAAGCTGTGCATTCCGCTCTACGCCTGCACCGGGCGGCACGTCTTGCAAGAACTCGACAAAGCCGGCCGGCGCAAAGCCCTGGAGACGTTGGGCGTAACCATCGTCGCGGATACGTGCGTCGTCGTAACGCCGATCCTCAAGGAACTGAAGGGCGGCGTGCTGATGACCAATTCAGGCAAATTCGCTCATTACGCGCCGGGAAACACCGGCTACGCGGTGCTTTATGGCTCGCTTGCCGATTGCGTCGAGAGCGCCGTGCTTGGCCGCCCCGTCTTCGGGAGCTCGCAATGACTAACGCCGCAGGGGGTTCAAAGCCGATTCAGGCCGAAATTCTTGTCTCCGGCGAGGCAGGGGAAGGCGAGGCGCTGATCCTCTCCGCGCCGATCAGTTTCTGGGGCGGCGTCGATCCGAATACGGGCCGGATCGCCGATGTCCGCCATCCGCAACACGGTCAGTCAATTGCTGGAAGGGTGCTGCTCCTGCCCGATACGATCGGCTCGTCTTCCGCCTCTGCCGTGCTCCTGGAACTCGCTCACAACGGCAAAGCGCCGGCAGCGCTCGTGCTGCACGAGCCCGATGCGATCCTGCTGCTCGGCCTGATCGTTGCCCGTGAGATGGGTTGGCCGGTACCGATGGCGGTGGGGCTGGATCGCGAACGATTCGCTGCTTTTGAGGGAAAGTGCGTGACGGTTTCAGCGTCCGGCGAGCTGTATATGGGTTGGTGACCACAATGCCCTGGAGCACCGCTCATCCGACTTCGCCTCGCTCAACCAATTCGCTTCGCTCAACCACCTTCTCCCGCAAGAGGAGAGGGGGACGCCCCGCGCCAGCGTTGCCGCTGATCAGCGATGTTTGAGATTTGCAAATGCGGTGGCACAGCGCCTTACCTTCTTTGGGAGAACGTGGCTGAGCGAAGCGAGGCGGATGATGGGCCTTCCAGTCTACCGCATCGGCCCGAAAATCGGAATCGATTTTCGGAAAGCACGATGCGCAGTTTTCAACGAAATACAGCGTCCTTTGCGTGTCCGAAAGGACGCGCGGCGCTGTAGCCTAAAGGGAAAGACTTATGTTCTGTTCGGCAGTACCCGGTCCGGCGGTCTGTGTCCGTCGATGAAGGCGCGGATGTTGATGATCACCTTCTCGCCCATGTCGATGCGGCCTTCGATCGTCGCCGAGCCCATATGCGGCAGGATTACCACCTTGCCCTTGGCGGCAAGCTTGACCAGCTTCGGATTCACCGCCGGTTCGTGCTCGAACACGTCGAGCCCCGCTCCGGCGATCTTGCCGTCCTGCAGCATCTTGATGAGCGTTTCCTCGTCGATCAGGTCGCCACGCGCGGTGTTGACGATGTAGCTGTTCGGCTGCAGCAAGGCGAGGCGGCGGGCCGACAACAGGTGAAATGTCGCGGGCGTCGATGGGCAGTTCACCGAGATGATGTCCATTCGGGCAAGCATTTGGTCGAGGCTTTCCCAATACGTTGCTTCCAGCTCATCCTCGATGCTCTGAAGCACGCGATGACGGTTGTGATAGTGGATCGACAGGCCGAATGCCTTGGCGCGCCGGGCGACCGCTGTCCCGATACGGCCCATGCCGACGATGCCGAGCCGCTTGCCGGTAAAGCGGCGGCCGAGCATCCAGGTCGGCGACCAGCCGGCCCATTTCGACGGATGCTCGAGAATATTGGCGCCTTCGGCAAGCCGGCGCGGAACGGCCAGCATCAGCGCCATCGTCATGTCGGCGGTGTCCTCCGTCAGCACACCGGGCGTGTTGGTGACCGTGATGCCTTTCTTGGTTGCCGCCGTAACGTCGATGTTGTCGACGCCATTGCCGAAATTGGCGATCAGCTTGAGATTCGGCCCGGCCTGCTCGATCAGCGCCGCGTCGATCTTGTCGGTGACGGTCGGAACGAGGACATCCGCTTCCTTGAGCGCCGCCGCGATTTCCTCCGGCGTGAGCTTGCGGTCATCGACATTTAGCCGCGCGTCGAACAGCTCGCGCATGCGCGTCTCGACCTGATCCGGCAATTTGCGGGTAATCACGACCAGAGGCTTTTTTTTGCCCGCCATTGTTTCCTCTAAGCCGGATGTTGTTGAGACCTCTTTAACCAAGACAGGCGAAACTTCCTGCCTGTCCCGGCATGACCGCCTGTGTAACAAGCGGCAGTGCCGATGACAAAGAAAAAGGGTGCGCTTCGATGGATCGGGCGCTCCACGCTGGGGAACGAACGTGTCTGGTTTTGTGTCGCTTCGTATCGCTGCTCTTGCATTGCTGGCCGGTGTGGCGCTGACGCCTGCCTCCGGCACGCCTGTGCTTGCCCAGAGTGCCGTGGATGAAGTCAAGCCGAAGGGCAGCGGACTCCCTGTGCCGCGCTTCGTCAGCCTGAAATCCGGCAAGGTGAACTCGCGAATCGGACCCGGCGTCAACTACCCGGTCGACTGGCTTTACCTGAAATCTGGTCTGCCGATGGAGGTCATCCAGGAATTCGACAACTGGCGGCGTGTGCGTGATTCGGACGGCGCTGAGGGCTGGATCAATCAGTCGCTGCTGTCTGGCCGGCGTTCCGCGATTGCCGCACCCTGGCAGCGCGGCAAGCAAATCACCATCGATCTCTTGTCGGAACCGACCAGCAACGCGCATAAGGTCGCGATCATTCAGCCGGGCTCCGTCGGCACTATCAAGCAGTGCAATGGCGACTGGTGCGAGATGGCCTTTTCCGGCCACACCGGCTGGCTGAACCAGACGCTCGTCTGGGGCGCCTATCCCGGCGAGACAATCAAGGACTGAGCCTGCCTTTTCAGGATCGGCCGACGCGGCCGAGATGCGTATCCTGAAACGACGATGGCAGTTTGAGCCCGTAGCCGATCGCTCGATCCACTGCGATATGAAACAGCCAGACAATCGCGACCTGGAGGGCGACATCGCTCGCGACCAGCCATGCCGCACCCGCCAATGCCGCCGGACCGATGGCGCTGTGCAGCAGATTGTATGTCAGCGCTCCGGCGCGCGGACCTGCGAGATAGCCCAGCATGGCAAGATCAGGCGCAAGCACCAGCACGGCAAACAGCAGCCACGAACCATCAACTACCCAAAATACGACGAGCATCGCCAGCGCGATACAAAGCCATTCGAGTTTGAGAGTGATGTCCATCCAGCGCGGAAGCGACATTGTAGATGTCAGGCGCTGGTCTTGCGGCGCAGTCGTACCACGACATCCACGTTGACGATCTCCATGCCTTCCGGAGGCTCGGGCAGATCGCAGACCGTGATCGGGCCGGTCATGATGTCGAACACCGTGTTCTCGCCTTCGACGAAGAAATGGTGGTGATCCGACGTGTTGGTATCGAAATAGGTTTTTGAGCCTTCGACGGCAAGGATGCGCAACAGGCCGGCTTCGGTGAACTGGTGCAGCGTGTTGTAGACGGTCGCCAAGGACACCGGCACGCCTGCGGCCAGCGCTTCTTCATGCAGCAACTCGGCCGAGAGGTGGCGCTCGCCCTTGGCGAACAGCAAATCCGCCAACGCAACACGCTGACGCGTCGGGCGCAACCCAGCCCGGCGTACCCGCTCGTCAACGCTGATCATGCCAATTGGCGACTTCATAGTGCCGAAACACCCCGTTTAGGTCCCGCAATGCTCACGAATAGCGTGAACGTCGCAAGGCTCCCCATTTCGTGGATATATTCGGTTGTCCGCTTTCGATCAATAGCGGCACATTGACCGGGAATTGGCGTCGGGTTAATCGCTAGCGCGAATTTCGGGAATGAAACGGTTCGTGATACCGGTTCGGCAAAGACAACAAAGGTGCGCCCGGGCGCCTGGACAGGAACTGAGGGCAGGAGCCTATGGCCGCGCAGAAATCGAGCTACGATTACGAGGACTTGCTGGCCTGCGCACGCGGCGATCTTTTTGGCCCAAGCAACGCTCAACTGCCCGCGCCGCCGATGCTGATGTTCGATCGCATCACCGAGATCAGCGAGACGGGCGGCGCCTTCGACAAGGGCTTTATCCGCGCAGAGTTCGACATCAGGCCGGATCTCTGGTTCTTCGCCTGCCACTTTATCGGCAATCCGATCATGCCGGGCTGCCTGGGCCTCGATGCCATGTGGCAGCTGACCGGCTTCTATCTTGGCTGGCTGGGAGAGGCGGGCAAAGGCATGGCGCTGTCGACCGGGGAGGTGAAATTCAAGGGCATGGTCACGCCGTCGGTGAAGAAGGTGGAATACGGCATCGACTTCAAGCGTGTCATGCGCGGGCGACTGGTGTTGGGTATTGCCGATGGCTGGCTGAAGTCCGACGGCGAACCCATATACGCGGCGACCGACCTCAAGGTCGGCCTGTCCAAGCAGTCGGCGGCCTGATCGCCGGCGCATAGAAATTTAGCGAGGAGCACATCCATGAGACGAGTCGTAGTGACGGGCCTCGGCATCGTTTCGTCGATCGGCAACAACGCCAACGAGGTGCAGTCGTCTCTCTATGATGCCCGCTCGGGCATCACATTCTCCGATTCCTTCGCAGAACACGGCTTCCGCTGCCAGGTTTGGGGTGCGCCAACGCTCGATCCATCAGAAATGGTCGATCGCCGCGCCATGCGCTTCCTGCACAAGGGCGGCGCCTGGAACCACGTCGCAATGGATCAGGCAATCCTCGACTCGGGGCTGGAAGCCGGCGATATCACCAATGAGCGCACCGGCATCATCATGGGCTCCGGCGGCCCATCGACCCGCACCATCGTCGAGGCCGCTGAAACCACCATCAAGAACGGCAGCCCGAAGCGTATCGGACCATTTGCCGTGCCAAAGGCGATGTCCTCGACCGCGTCGGCGACGCTCGCGACCTGGTTCAAGATACATGGCGTGAACTATTCGATCTCGTCCGCCTGTTCGACCTCGGCGCATTGCATCGGCAACGCCGCGGAACTCATCCAATGGGGCAAGCAAGACGTCATGTTTGCCGGCGGCCACGAGGATCTCGATTGGACGATGTCGGATCTGTTCGACGCCATGGGCGCAATGTCGTCCAAGTACAATGACCGCGCTTCCAGCGCCTCGCGCGCCTATGACGTCAACCGCGACGGCTTCGTCATCGCCGGCGGCGCGGGCGTGCTGGTTCTGGAAGAGCTGGAACATGCCAAGGCTCGCGGCGCCAAGATTTACGCCGAGATCGTCGGCTATGGCGCGACCTCTGACGGCTATGACATGGTCGCGCCGTCCGGAGAGGGTGCGGTGCGGTGCATGCGCCAGGCGCTGGCGACGGTGAATACGCCGATCGACTACATCAACACCCACGGTACTTCGACGCCGGTCGGCGATTCCCGCGAAATGGCGGCGATCCGCGAGGTGTTTGGCGCGACAATGCCGAGCATCACGTCGACCAAGTCACTCACCGGGCATTCGCTTGGCGCTGCCGGCGTGCAGGAATCGATCTACTCGATCCTGATGATGCAAGGTGGCTTCATCGGCGAGAGCGCTCACATCGACGAACTCGATCCAGAGTTTGAAGGCATGCCGATCGTACGCAAGCGCATCGACAATGCGAACATCGACACGGTGCTGTCGAACTCGTTCGGCTTCGGTGGAACCAATGCGACGCTGATCTTCCAGCGCTTCGCTGCTTAGCCCATGATGCCGAAAAGTGCGTAGCGGTTTTCGGACGACATTATGGTCCAACAAGCTTAGGAACTCTCCATGGACGGTTTGATGAAGGGCAGGCGCGGCCTCATCATGGGGGTCGCCAACAATCATTCCATTGCCTGGGGCATTGCGCAGCGTCTTGCCGAGCATGGTGCCGAACTTGCCTTCACCTATCAAGGTGAAGCCTTCGGACGGCGCGTCAAGCCGCTAGCGGACAAAGTCGGCGCCTCGCTGGTCCTTCCTTGCGACGTCGAAGACAGCGCGTCGCTGAGTTCCGTGTTCGAGACGCTGGGCAAGGAATGGGGCAAGCTCGACTTCGTCGTTCATGCGATCGGTTTTTCGGACAAGAATGAGCTGAAGGGCCTTTACGCGGACACCAGCCGCGAGAACTTCATCCGCACCATGGTGATCTCCTGCTATTCCTTTACGGAAGTCGCGCGTAACGCCGCCGCCCTGATGAGCGACGGCGGATCGCTGATCACGCTGACCTATGCCGGTTCGGTGCGCATCATGCCGAACTACAACGTCATGGGCGTCGCCAAGGCGGGACTGGAAGCCAGTGTGCGCTACCTCGCCAATGATTACGGTCCGCGCGGCATCCGCGTAAACGCCATCTCTGCGGGGCCGGTTCGTACTCTTGCGGGAGCCGGCATCTCGGATGCGCGGTATATGTTCTCGTATCAGCAGCGCAATTCGCCGCTGCGCCGAACGGTCACGATCGACGAAGTGGGGGGCTCGGCGCTCTACTTGCTATCGGACCTCTCTTCGGGTGTGACGGGCGAGATCCATTATGTGGATTCCGGCTATCACATCGTCTCGATGCCCACGCTGGAAGAGCTGAAACAGGGCGATTCCGACCGGTCGTAGGTCCATTTCGCCGCTTGCTACCGCATCGGCCCGAAAATCGATTCCGATTTTCGGGCCGATGCGGTAGTCCGAAACCAAAAGCCGAATTCAGCAAGGCGGAAACCGCAATGCCGCTCCGCATCATCTTCATGGGAACGCCCGGCTTCTCGGTGCCGACGTTGCGCGCGCTTGCCGAAGCCGGCCACCAAATCCTGTGCGCATACACTCAACCGCCGCGTCCGGGCGGCCGGCGCGGGCTCGATCTGAAGCCATCACCCGTGCACCGCGAGGCGCAACGTCTGCGAGTTCCCGTTCGCCACCCATTGTCACTCAAGGCAAAATCCGAGCAGGAGGCGTTTGCAGCACTTGGGGCCGACGCGGCGGTGGTGGTGGCCTATGGTCTGCTGCTGCCGGGCGCCGTGCTGGATGCGCCACGTCTCGGATGCTTCAACGGTCACGCCTCGCTTCTGCCGCGCTGGCGGGGTGCCGCACCCATCCACCGCGCCATCATGGTGGGCGACGCCGAGACCGGCATGATGGTGATGAAAATGGACGAGGGCCTTGACACCGGTCCGGTCGCGATGACGGCCAAGATGCCGATTGGACCGGACATGACAACTGGCGAACTGCATGACCGCCTGAGCGAAAGGGGGGCTACGCTGATGGTCCAGGCCATGGCCGAACTGGAGCGCGGCTGGCTGGTGCTGACGCCGCAATCGGACGCAGGCGTGACCTATGCCAGGAAGATCGACAAGGCCGAGACCCGCATCGACTGGTCCTTGCCCGCCAGCGAGGTTCATAACCGCGTCCGGGGCCTGTCGCCTTTCCCGGGCGCCTGGTGCGAGTTCAGTGCGAAAGGCCGCCGGGAGCGGCTGAAGCTGCTGCGCTCGACGCTCAGTGAAGGCAGCGGCGCGCCAGGCGCCGTTCTCGACGATTGCCTGACCATCGCTTGCGGCGATGGGGCGGTGCGGCTGATCGAGGTGCAGCGCGCCGGCGGACGCGTCGTCGACACAGCCGAATTTCTGCGCGGCTCGAAACTTGTCACAGGGGAGCGACTGTCATGAGCGACTTGACGATCAGAGCAGCGTTGCCAGCGGACCGGCAGTTGATCCGCGTCCTCGTGGAGCAAGCGTTCGGCCAGCCGCTTGAAGCCGTCCTCGTCGATTTTCTGGTCGACGACGGCGATGCTGTCCTCGAATTGGTCGCCGAAAGGCACGGCGAGATCGTCGGCCATATCCTATTCTCGCGCTTGATGGTCGAGGTGGGCCAAGCGGCCTTTCCGGCGGTCGCGTTGGCGCCGATTGCCATCGACCCTGATCTGCAACGACAGGGCATCGGCGGCGCCTTGATCGCAGAGGCGCACAATCGGCTGCGCGAGGCCGGGGAGCGGCTTTCGGTCGTCGTTGGCGATCCAGGGTACTATTCGCGCTTCGGCTACCAGCGCGGTCCGGCGGAGCGTTTTTCGAGCGACTATCAGTGCGAGGCGCTGCAGGCGCTTGCCTGGGGCGAGGCGCCTGCAACCGGCCGGCTGGTCTACGCACGCGCCTTTGGCAATCTGTGAGCCATGCCGCGCTATCGCCTCGACATAGAATATGACGGCGGACCCTATGCGGGCTGGCAGCGGCAGGATGGGCCGCGCTCCGTTCAGGAGGCTATCGAGCAGGCAATCATGAACTTCTGCGGCGAAACCGTCAGCATTCGCGCGGCGGGCCGCACCGATGCGGGCGTGCACGCCACCGCGCAGGTGGCTCATGCGGATTTGCGCAAGGAGTGGCCCTCCGACACGGTTCGCGATGCTCTGAACGCCCATCTGCATCAGGCTGGCGATGCGGTTGTCATCCTTTCCGCCTGGCGCGTCGGCTCCGATTTCGATGCGCGCTTTTCAGCGACCGGCCGCCGCTACCTCTATCGCATCCTCAATCGCCGCGCTGCGGCGGCGCTCGACAGGGGTCGCGTCTGGTGGGTTCCGAAGCTGCTTGATTCCGAGGCCATGCATGCAGCCGCCCAGCGTCTTGTCGGCAGGCATGACTTCACCACCTTCCGCTCCGCCCAATGCCAGGCCGATAGCCCTGTGCGTACTCTCGACCGGCTCGATGTCAGCCGAGACGGCGAGATCATCGAAATCCGCGCCGCCGCACGCTCATTCCTGCACAATCAGGTGCGTTCCATGGTCGGCTCGCTGAAGCGGGTGGGCGAGGGCTCCTGGTCCGCCGATGACCTCGCCGCGGCCCTTTCAGCCCACGACCGCGCCGCCTGCGGCCAGGTGGCCCCGGCAGACGGACTTTATCTGGTGGGCGTGACCTATGGCGACGGAACGCCAAGCAGCGCCTGAAGCGAAAAGAGCAAACCGAGAGATGCCAGGTAGAGGCCAACGAAAACACCCGTCGCAAGTGCGGCCCCGCGTCCGATGGAGGCGTTGGTCAACCTCCATCCCAGCACCAGTGTTGCGATATGGACAACCAGACTGACCAACACAAAGGACTCGCTGGTGGCGGGCATGACAAGTCGCAGGATCGGCAGCGGCACGGTAAGCCAACAGACCGCCGCCGACCCCCAATTGGAAGCCACGACATAAGCGGCGAAGCGGTCCGCGATGCCGATGGACTTCACCGAGAGAGCGAGCAGAACGAGAGGCACCACCCAAAGCGCGTAGTCGATGAGGGCAAGCTTCGGTATCATTGAAAAACGCGAGGCAGCCAATTCGGGGCCGGGCGAAATATCATTGGCATAGGCCAGCCAGCCGAGAAACAAAGCCGGCGCCGCCAAGATCATCGCGAAGAACGAGTTCCAGAAACCGTCGGCGGAAAGGTCGAGAAGCTTCAAGCCTTCTGAGTTGCCGAACATCAGCCGCCACGAGCCGGTCAGGCCGTTCTGGATTTCTTCGCCGGATAGCATCGTCTAATCGAACCAGTCGCGGAGGAACCGCTGATAGATTTGGGTCAGCGTTTCGAGATCCGCAAGCGCTACCCGCTCATCCACCATATGCATGGTCTTGCCGACCAGTCCGAATTCGACCACCGGGCAGAAATCCTTGATGAAACGGGCATCCGAGGTGCCGCCGGAGGTGGAAAGTGTCGGCTTACGTCCCGTCACCGCCTGGATCGACTCGGTAAGCGTCCCGACCAGCCGGTCGTCGCGTGTAATGAAAACGTGGCTCGGCCGGTCCTTCCAGGCAAGCTCGAAGTCGACCCGTTCCTTTCGACCCTTGCGATACTTCCGCCGACTTGCAGCCGCATCAAGCCGGTTGTGAATCTCCGCCTGAACCGTTTCAGCATCCCACGTGTCGTTGAAGCGGATGTTGAACGTGGCCGCTGCGCGCGCCGGAATGACGTTCATCGCCGGATTGCCGACATCCACCGAGGTTATTTCGAGGTTTGTCGGCTGGAAATTGGCGGTGCCCGTATCGAAGTCCGGCGTCATCAGAGCATCCAGCATCTGCATCAATCCGCGCACCGGATTGTCGGCAAGATGAGGGTAGGCGACGTGGCCTTGCCGCCCGTTGACGGTGATAGTGCCGGACAGCGACCCGCGCCGTCCGATCTTGATCATGTCGCCAAGCTGATCCGGGTTGGTGGGTTCGCCGACGAGAGCGGCATCCCAGGTCTCGCCGCGCTTGGCAGCCCAGTCGAGCAGCTTGGTCGAGCCGTTGATCGCCGGGCCTTCCTCGTCGCCGGTAATAAGCAGCGACACCGAGCCTCGCGGCTTGCCGCCTTCGGCGATGACCCGCGCAATCGCTGCGATAAAACAGGCGATGCCGCCCTTCATATCCACCGCGCCGCGTCCATACATGTCGCCCTTGGCGATCTCGGCGGCAAACGGCGGATGCTTCCATGCCGTCTCGTCGCCAACTGGGACGACGTCGGTGTGGCCGGCAAACATAAGATGCGGGCCATTGCCCGAAAGCCGGGCGTAAAGGTTCTCGACATCGGGGGTGCCGTGCTCTGAAAAGGTCGGGCGGTCGATGGCAAAACCCATCGGCTTCAGCATCGCCGACAGCGCCGACAAAGCTCCGCCCTCGGTGGGTGTGACGGATGGGCAGCGGATCAGCTGAGCGAGGTTCACGGCGGGATCGGTGGGCAGCGTCATGCGGATCGGTTCGTTGGGATAGGATGGAGGGAGTCAGTGCGGGTTTGCGGCGCGCAAGTCAACGAAAAGCGACGATTTCAGATTGGCGCAAGCGCGCTGTTGCCGTGCGGCGTCAGCCGGCCGCTTCCCACGACAGCATGTTCTTGGGCAGCCGTCCGGATGGATCGTGCACGATCACGCGCCAAGGAAGGGCAGGGGCCCATTTCCAGAGAACCAGGTTGCGCATGTCGGGGCGTGCGCTGCGTGCAAATGATGGAACCAGCACGCCGGCGGAACCTTGCTTGATCAGCGTTTCGGCAACGCGCCACGAAGCCGGCCGCTTTCCATTCGATAGGTCGAGCGCCCAGGCACATGCCATATCGTCCAGCGCGACACCAGCCACGTCTCGCGTCTCGGGCGTCGAAAGATCGACAATGTCCTCGCAATCGACCTCATAGAGGCAGAGCGTCAATGGTTCGAGCTTGGACGCGAAACCTTGCAGGGTCTCGACGATCGCTCCTTCGATCGTCAACCCGAGATAGAGGGCGGAAACGCCTCTCGGATTGAAGCGTGCGCCATGGATTTTCGCGCCCTCGCCGGAAAGCGGCGAGAACGCCCATTTCGGATTATGCGCGCGGTAGCAACTGCCTGAGAATCTCAAGCAAATCCGCCCATGGCGAGGTGATCGAGGTAGTCGCGCAAGGCCGCCGCCTTGCCGTCCTTGACGAGGCTTTCTGCGGTGCGTCCGCCAAAGGCGGGAATGGGCTCGGCGCGATACCACGCCATTGCCTGCTTTTCGCCGCCGGCCCAGTCAGTAACGCGTGTGACGATCTCCAGCACTTCCGTCATCCTCGTCTGTGTCTTTGCCGCCGTCAGGCGGCTGGTGCGGCGCAGCGTTTCGGGCGCCAGCCCGATCATCTCGGCGAACTGCCCCTTCGACATGCCGAAACGTTCGACCACTTCATCGACTTCAACCAAACCATCCCGGTCGAACAGGGTTGCGGTTCGGCCGAAGGGCGGCACATAAAAAGGCGCCTGACCTTCTTCGAAGCCAAGTGGATGGGGTTGTTTCTTAAGGGCAGTCATTGCCACACCATTCATCGCATCTATATGGCAAAATATGTGGCATCATCCTGAACTTGTCAAGGGGCGTACCTATTTGACGGTGCTAACGGCCTATCGAACCTTTCAGCCGGTATAGCGCTTCCAGTGCTTCCCTTGGCGTCATCTCATCGGGATTGAGCGCGGCGACTGCCTCCCGCAGACCATCGGCGGGAGCAGGTTTCGGCGCCTCGCGACGGGCGGCGACGGAAAACAGCGGCAGGTCGTCCACCAGCTTGCTGGCCTTGCCCGATGTCTCGCCGTTTTCGAGCTGGTGCAGCACGTCGCGGGCGCGCTCGACAACGGCTTGGGGCAAGCCAGCGAGTCGCGCCACCTGGATGCCGTAGGAACGGTCGGCGGCGCCTTTGCCGACTTCGTGCAGGAAGATCACATCGCCTTCCCACTCCTTCACCCGCATGGTTACATTGTGCAGCCGCGCTAGCTTCTCGGCGAGCGCTGTCATTTCGTGGAAATGCGTGGCGAACAGCGACCGGCAGCGGTTCTTCTCATGCAGATATTCGACCGCCGCCCAGGCGATGGACAGGCCGTCAAAGGTCGCGGTACCGCGCCCGATCTCGTCGAGGATAACCAGCGAACGCTCGCTTGCCTGGTTGAGGATCGCGGCGGTCTCCACCATCTCGACCATGAACGTCGAGCGGCCGCGCGCCAGATCGTCCGAGGCGCCGACACGGCTGAACAGCCGGTCGACAACGCCGATATGGGCGCGCGCCGCTGGAACGAACGATCCGGTTTGCGCGAGAATGGCGATCAGCGCATTCTGGCGCAGGAAGGTCGATTTACCGCCCATGTTCGGGCCGGTGAGCAGCCAGATCGCGCCGAACTTGCCATTTTCGGCGGGCGACAGATCGCAGTCATTGGCGACGAAAGGTTGGCCGGAAAGCCGTCGCAGCGATTGCTCGACCACCGGATGGCGTCCGCCGGCAATGTCGAAGGTAAGGCTGTCGTCCACGACTGGCCGTGTCCAACCTTGGTCGATAGCGAGCGCGGCGAGTGCTGCCGACACGTCGAGCAGGGCAAGTGCGCCGGCGCCCTCGCGGATCGCCGCTGCATGGCCGACGGCCTCCGCGACCAACCGATCGAACACGGCAAGCTCGATGGAAAGTGCGCGATCGGCGGCGTTGACGATCTTCGTTTCGAGATCTGCAAGTTCGGTCGTGGTGAAGCGCATGGCGCTCGCCATGGTCTGCCGGTGGATGAAGCGGGCGCGCAGGCCATCATTGCCCGTGAGCGCCGCCTGATGGTTGGCGGTGACCTCGATGTAGTAGCCGAGCACGTTGTTGTGCCGGATTTTGAGCGAACGGACGCCGGTTTCCTCAATGAGGTCGCGCTCCATGCCAGCGATGACTTTGCGCGATTCATCGCGCAACGCGCGCATTTCATCGAGTTCGGCGTCCCAGCAGGAGCGCACGAAACCGCCGTCGCGTTTCAGCAGCGGCATCTCGTCGGCCAGCGCCCGCGCCAGTTGATCGGCCAATCCGGCGGGCAGCGACGCGATCGCCTGACGCGCGGTTTCGATCTCGGCGGGCGGCTGCGTATCCGCCAGCAGGTCGGCGACCTGCGCCGCAGCTTCCAACCCGGCGCCGATGGCGCCGAGGTCGCGTGGCCCGCCGCGATTGAGCGCCAACCGTGTCAGCGCCCGCGGCATGTCGGCGAGACTCTTGAGCGATGCGCGCAGCCCGTCGCGCAAATCGTTTTCCGCAAGCAGCCACGCCACCGAATCCAGCCGCGCGTTGATCGCCGATGGCGATGTCAGCGGTGACGTCAGGCGCTCGGCGAGCAGCCGCGCGCCGGCGCCGGTCACCGTGCGGTCGACAGCGTTCAGCAGCGAACCGTCGCGATTTCCCGAAAGCGTGCGCACCAGTTCCAGATTGGCGCGGGTCGCCGCGTCGATGAACAAGGTCGAGCCGGCGGTCTCTCGTTCGGGCACACCCAGCGGCGGGCGCTCCGCCTTTTGTGTCTTCTCAATGAAGGCGACGATGCCGGAGATTGCCGACAGTTCGGCGCGGCTGAAGCTGGCAAAGCCATCCGGCGTCGCCACCTGATAGAAGCGGGCGATGCGTGCAGGTGCGGAGGCCGAATCGAACAGGCTCGCCGGCTGCGGGCTGGCGGTGCGGCCAAGCACGTCGAAGACAGGCTTCAACTCCAGGTCATGGAACACCGATTCGGCGACGATTAGTTCGCGCGGATCGACGCGGAAAATGTCGGCGAGCAAGCGGTCCTCGGTTGTTTCCGAGACTCGGAACAGGCCGGCCGACAGTTCCAGCCAAGCCAGGGCAACGCCGCCGCCCTTGACCCGTCCGAGCGCCATCAAAAAATTGGATTCGGCGGGCGCCAGAAGCCTGTCCTCAGTGATGGTGCCGGGCGTAACCAGCCGTACCACGTCGCGCCGCACCACCGATTTCGAGCCGCGTTTCTTCGCCTCGGCGGGATCCTCGATCTGTTCGCAGACGGCGACGCGATGGCCCAGGCCAATCAGCTTTTGCAGATAGTCATCCGCCGCATGCACCGGCACGCCGCACATCGGGATATCATTACCTTCGTGCTTGCCGCGCTTGGTCAGCACGATGCCCAGCGCCCGGCTGGCGATCTCGGCATCGTCGAAGAATAGCTCGTAGAAATCGCCCATGCGGTAGAACAGCAGCGAATCCGGGTTCGCCGCCTTGATCTCGATGAACTGCTCCATCATAGGCGTTACGCTGGAGACCGAAAGTCCCCCTCCCCCTTGAGGGGAGGGGTTAAGGGTGGGGGTATATGACGTCTCAGTCTCCATCACCGCTTCAATGCTCCGGTGAAGATGAACCCCCACCCCTAACCCCTCCCCTCAAGGGGGAGGGGGACTTCGCGTCTCGCTCAAAAAAACTCTCTTCCTGCTTGGCGCTTTACTGCGGCCAAGTGTAGCCTTAATCCCGATTGCTCCACAAAAAGAAGCATGAATAGGGAAGGAACACTCGGGATCATGGCTGCATCGAAGAAACCGGACAATGCCGGCCCTTCCGTCAGCGCCGAAGAGGCGCTTGAGTTCCATTCCATGGGGCGGCCGGGCAAGCTGGAAATCAACCCGACGAAGCCGATGGCGACCCAGCGCGACCTGTCGCTGGCCTATTCGCCGGGCGTTGCCGTGCCGGTGAAAGCGATTGCCGATGACCCCAGCCGCGCCTTCGACTACACGACGCGCGGCAACCTGGTGGCCGTCATTTCCAACGGCACGGCGATCCTTGGCCTCGGCAATCTCGGGGCGCTGGCTTCAAAGCCGGTGATGGAAGGTAAGGCGGTGCTGTTCAAGCGCTTCGCCGATGTCGATTCGATCGATCTCGAGGTCGACACGGAGGACGCTGAGGAGTTCATCAACTCGGTGCGCTTCCTCGGGCCATCGTTTGGCGGCATCAATCTGGAGGACATCAAGGCGCCGGAGTGCTTCATCATCGAGCAGAAGCTGCGCGAAATCATGGACATTCCGGTGTTTCATGACGACCAGCATGGCACCGCCATCATCGCCGCCGCCGGTCTGATCAATGCGCTGGAGATCACCGGCCGAGACATGAAGACGACGAAGCTCGTCTGCAACGGCGCGGGCGCTGCCGGCATCGCCTGCATCGAGCTGATCAAGTCGATGGGATTTGCCCCTGAAAACGTCATCTTGTGCGACACCAAGGGCGTCGTCTACCAAGGCCGCACCGAGGGCATGAATCAGTGGAAGTCGGCGCATGCGGTCAAGACCGACTCGCGCAGCCTGGCGGACGCACTGGATGGCGCGGATGTTGTTTTCGGGCTTTCAGCCCGAGGCGCTTTCACGACGGCGATGATCCAGTCGATGGCCAAGAACCCGATTATCTTCGCAATGGCCAATCCCGATCCGGAAATCACCCCCGAAGAGGTCGCCGAGATCCGCACCGACGCGATTATGGCGACGGGCCGCTCGGACTATCCGAACCAGGTCAACAATGTGCTCGGTTTCCCCTACATCTTCCGAGGTGCGCTCGACGTGCGCGCCACCACCATCAATGACGAGATGAAGGTCGCCGCCGCCCGCGCGCTGGCCGAACTTGCCCGCGAGGATGTGCCGGACGATGTCGCGGCGGCGTACCAGGGCGTACGGCCGAAATTCGGACCGAACTACATCATCCCGGTGCCGTTCGATCCACGCCTGATCTCGGCGATCCCGATTGCCGTCGCCAAGGCGGCGATGGAGTCGGGCGTCGCCAAGAGGCCGATCATCGACCTCACCCGCTATGCGCAGGAACTTTCGGCACGCCGCGATCCGATCGCGTCGACCTTGCAGCGCATCTACGACCGCGTGCGCCGCCAGCCCAAGCGCATCGTCTTTGCCGAGGGCGAGGAAGAACAAGTGATGCGCGCCGCGGTCGCCTATGTGAACCAGAACCTCGGCACGGCGATCCTGATCGGCCGCGACGAACTCATCAAGGAAAACGCACGTTCCGCCGGCATCGACCTCAACCGTGCCGGCATCGAGATCATCAATGCGCGGCTGTCGCGCCGCAACACGTTTTATGCCGACCATCTCTACGAGCGCATGCAGCGCAAGGGCTTCCTGTTCCGCGATTGCCAGCGGCTGATCAACAACGACCGCAACCATTTCGCCGCCTGCATGCTGGCGCTGGGCGACGCCGATGGCGTGGTCACAGGCGTCACCCGCAACTATTCGACGGTGCTCGACGACATCCGCCGTGTCATAGACGCCAAGCCGGGCCATTGCGTCATCGGCGCCTCGATCGTGCTCAGCCGGGGCCGTACGGTGATCGTCGCCGACACCGCCGTCCACGACATGCCGAATGCCGAGCAGATCGCCGACATCGCCGAGGAGACGGCGGGCTTCGCGCGCCGCATGGGCTATGAGCCGCGCGTCGCCATGCTCGCCTATTCGACCTTCGGCCACCCGCCGGGCGAGCGCTCGGAGCGCGTGCAGGAAGCGGTGAAAATCCTCGACAAGCGCCGTGTCGACTTCGAGTATGACGGAGAGATGGCGGCGGATGTGGCGCTCAATCCGCGCTTGATGCATCAATATCCGTTCTGCCGCCTGTCAGGCCCGGCCAATGTGCTGGTCATGCCGGCCTTCCACTCGGCATCGATCTCGACACGCATGCTGCAGGAACTCGGCGGCTCGACGGTCATCGGCCCGCTGCTGGTCGGCTTGAACAAGCCGGTGCAGATCGTCTCGCTCAACGCCAAGGATTCCGACATCGTCAACATGGCGGCCATCGCGGCATATGGGGCGGGGGCGTGAGGAGAGAGAAGGACTTTCGCTGGGTAGTTTGCTGCGGACGGTGCGGCAAACATTCGTCGGCGGCAGTGACGCCCCGTCTCCGTCTCGCCTCTCAGGCTCGACACCTCTCCTCCACTTCGTGAGGGGAGAGGATGGGCGGTGGCACGCTTGGCGCCCATCCGCTCCCCCGGAACGGGGGAGAGGTGCCGAGCGAAGCGAGGCGGAGAGGGGAATTCAACAGGACATATGCAATGGATTGGCGTCAGCTACCTCTGCTGCAGATCAAAATCACGCCTCACCAAACACACCTCTTCCGCCCCCTTCAACAAATTTGATTTGCGCTGGCGCGAGCCTCCTGAAAAACACCAGCCGACACCGCTGGCCCGACTCGGTCGGCAACACCCAAGGAAAACACCAATGGCCATCAATACGATTGTATGGGGTGAGAACATCCACGAGCAGACCAACGAGGTTGTTCGCGGCATCTATCCGAAGGGCATGCACAACACGATCGCCGATGCGCTGAACACCGATGCGGTGATTCATGCGACGACCGCGATCTTGCAGGAGCCCGAGCACGGCCTGCCCGTCGATCGGTTGGCCAAGGCCGATGTGCTGGTCTGGTGGGGTCACAAGGACCACGGCGCGGTGGCCGACGAGATCGTCGAGCGCGTCGCAAGCCGAGTCTGGGAAGGCATGGGCCTGCTCGTCCTGCACTCCGGCCATTTCTCGAAAATCTTCAAGCGGCTGATGGGCACGCCGTGCGGCCTGAAATGGCGAGAGGCGGGCGAGCGCGAGCGGCTGTGGGTGATCAATCCGCGACACCCGATCGCCGCCGGGCTCGGCGAAAAGTTCGAGCTGGAATATGAGGAAATGTATGGTGAGCAGTTCACCGTGCCGGAACCGCTCGAAACCGTGTTCATCTCCTGGTTTCAGGGCGGCGAGGTGTTCCGCTCGGGCATGACCTGGCGCCGCGGCGCCGGCAACATCTTCTACTTCCGCCCCGGCCACGAGACCTATCCGACCTATCACGACGCCACCGTGCAGCAGGTGCTGCGCAACGGAGTCAAATGGGCCCACAACAGCCAAGGCGCTTACGCGAAAATCCACGACGCGCCGAATGTGCCGGTCGACAAGGCGCTGGAGCCGATCGTCGAGCGCGGGCCGAAGCTGCACGCGCCCGGCGAGGAGGGCTACCGGTGAGCATGCGCCTTCTCGTTCTCGGCACTGGCGGCATGGCCAACACCCATGCCCATGCCTTCGCCGCCATCAAGGGCGTCAAACTCGTCGGCGCGGTGGATGTCGACGCGGGGCGGGTGAAAGCCTTTGCCGACACCCACAAGATCCCCAATCGCTTCACCTCGCTGGACGAGGCGATTGCCTGGGGCGCGTTCGACGCGGCCACCAATGTCACGCCGGACAACATCCACCATCAGACCACGCTGGCGCTGCTGAGAGCCGGCAAGCATGTGCTGTGCGAAAAACCGCTCGCAGAAAACTACGCCAAGGCAGACGAAATGGCGCGCGCGGCGCAAGCCTCCGGCCTGGTGAACATGGTGAACCTCACCTATCGCAATGTCGCCGCCCTGCAGAAGGCGCGCGACATGGTGCTATCCGGTAAGATCGGCACGGTGCGCCACGTCGAGGCATCTTATCTGCAAAGCTGGCTGGTTTCGAAAGCCTGGGGCAACTGGGCGATCGAAAGCAAATGGCTGTGGCGGCTGTCGACCAAGCATGGCTCCAATGGCGTGCTTGGCGATGTCGGTATCCATATTCTCGACTTCGCCAGCTATGCCATCGGCAGCGACGTCACCACCGTGTTTGCACGGCTGAAAGCCTTCGACAAGGCGCCGGGAAACCGCATCGGCGAATACGATCTCGACGCCAATGACAGCGCCACGATGACGGTGGATTTCGCCAATGGCGCGATGGGCGTCATTCACGCCAGCCGCTGGGCGACAGGCCACCTCAACGATTTGCGCCTGCGCATCCATGGCGACAAGGGCGCGTTGGAGGTTATTCACACGCTCGACTGGACGACGCTGAAGGGCAGCCTTGGCAAGGACATCGAGAAAGGCGTCTGGAAGGACATCAACCCCGGCAAGGTGAAGACCAACTACCAGCGCTTCGCCGAAGCGGTCGCCAAGGGCGCCAGTGTCGAGCCCGGCTTCCGCCACGCTGCTGAATTGCAGAAGGTTTTGGACCTGGCGATGGTGGCGGACAAAGACCGGCGCGAGATGAAGGTGGGGTAGGGGCTTACGAAGTGCGCCGAGTCTCGCGTAGATCCGCCACCGCAATTGCCATACGACAGGCGATCCGAAATACAATCTCAAGCTCACTCAGAAGCGCGCCGAAGCGATCAAGGATTCACTGAGCACGACCTTTGGCATCTCCCCGGGGCGCCTGTTCATCGTCGGCGTGGGCGAGGAACTCCCGGTCGATGCGGCGCACCCTGACGCCGCTCACAATCGTCGGGTCCAGGTGATCAATATCGGGCGGGTGAAGTAGCGCAATCGGACTTGAAGAGTGTTCTGATCTTTATTGCCGATATTGTCGCGACGGTCTACAGCGCCGCGCGTCCTTTCGGATGCGCAAAGGACGCTGTATCTCTTTGAAACTGCGCATCGTGCTTTCCGAAAAATCGATTCCGATTTTCGGGCCGATGCGGTAAGGCATGCGCGATGCCAGCCGAAGTCCACAAAATCGATGCCGTCATAGCTTGGGTCGATGGATCCGATCCGGAACACAGGGCCAAGCGTCTTCGTCATCTGAAGCCTGGCGCCAAAGAGAAGACAACGCGCTACGCCGACTGCGGCGAGATTTACTATTGCATCGCGTCGATCCTGAAATTCGCGCCGTTCATCAACCGGATATGGGTCGTGACCGATGCGCAGCGGCCCAAATTCCTGGATGAGTTTGCAAAAGCCGGCCTATGCGCTGCGGATTTCATTCGTGTCGTGGACCACACAGAGGTGTTCGGTGAACACGCGGATGCGCTTCCCACATTCAGCTCGCTTGCAATCGAAGCGATGGTTTGGCGCATACATGGGCTGAGCGAACAGTTCGTCTATTTCAACGACGATTTTTTCATAAACCGGCCACTGAAGCCCGAAGACTGGTTTGTCGACGGCAAGCCTGTCCTGCGCGGCCGAAAGGTGCGACCGGATCGTTGGCTCTTCCGCACCCGCGCACGTCGCCTGCTGAGCAAGTTCAACTTGGTCGACACCCGAAGCTTCGGGTCGGCGACCTATCATCGTGCCCAGGAACTGGGTGCAACTCACGCCGGCGTGACCGAACATTTCATGTTGGCCGACCATCATCCGCACCCGATGCGACGCTCGGTGCAGGAAGCGTATTATGCCGCGCATCCGGAAGTGCTGCGTAATCAGGTCAGCTATCGATTTCGCGACATAGGCCAATTCTTACCGGTGGCGCTGGCCAATCATCTCGAAATCATAGTCCACGGTGCGACATACAGTCGACCGCCAGCGGTGATGCATGCAAGGCCCGAAAGCAGGAATTTGAACACACGGCTTGTCGCCGACATAAGCAGTGAAACCAAGCCCTTCGGCTGTATTCAAAGCCTGGACAAGTTCGATGCCGAAACGCTCGCAGCTGGTGCGCCGCCTGATGCGTGAGAAATGGGGAGATTTTCTGCCTCGCACAATTGAGTTCGCGGACGGTGACGAGGTGAAATCCGAGGGTCAACGCTAGCGGTTCGGTGACTAAAGCGCCGCGCGTCCTTTCGGACGCGCAAAGGACGCTGTATGTCTTTGAAACTGCGCATCGTGCTTTCCGAACAGGCTCTGGACTAGCAATCCAGCCTACGATAGCTGGATTGCTAGTCTAGAGCCTCCGAACATCGATTCCGATTTTCGGGCCGATGCGGTAGGGGTGGGGGTGTTAAAGCCGTCCAACCATCCAGCATCTCCATGTGCGATAGCCCTGCCCTCAGGGGGAGATCACGCGCATCGCCGCTTTCGATTCCGATTTCATCACTCCCTGGCACTCTCCCTGAGCTTCTGCGCGTAGACGTTGATCACCAGCGCGGCGAGCAGGATCAGGCCGCGGATCAGGATCTTCAGGAAACTGTCGATCTCGATGTGGTCGAGCCCGTTGTTGAGCACGCCCAATACCAGCAAGCCGATGATGGTGTTGCCGATGCCGCCGCGCCCGCCGAACAGGCTGGTGCCGCCGACAACCACGGCAGCAATGGCGTCGAGCAGGAACGTATCGAACTGATTCTGCTGCGCCGAGCCGAAATAGGCAACGCCGATCATGCCGGCGATGCCCGCGCACATCGCCGAGATGATCATCACCGATGCGATGATCATCTTGACGTTGACGCCGGAGTATTCCGCCGCCTCTCGGTTGCCGCCGACCATGTACACATAGCGTCCGAAGCGCGTGTAGGTCAGCACGATGTGCGCCACCAGCATGAACAGCAGGCACACCACGATCGACCATTTGATGCCGAAGATCGTGCCTGAGCCCAGCGTGGTGACCAGGTCCGGATAGGTGTAGGCGATCTGCCCACGCACCAGCATGGCCGAGATGCCGTTGGCGATCTGCATCATGGCGAGCGTCATGATAAACGAGGGAATACCCACCGCCGTCACGCCGAAGGCGTTTACCAGGCCGATCGCGAAACAGGCGGTGAGCGTCAGGATGATCGCGATCCATCCCTGCATCGGCAGGTTGGCGATGTTTACGTATTCCGGCTGGATGGTGAAGTAGGCGATGGTGATTCCGATCGCGTTGGCGATCGCCGCCACCGACAGGTCGATTTCGGCGGTGAGGATGACGAAGGTCAGCCCAACCGCGATTATGCCGGTGATCGATGCCTGGCTGAGAATGTTCATCAGATTATCGAAGGTGCGGAAGCTCGGTGCCTGCGTCGAAAAGAAGATCACCAGAACGATCAGCGTGAACACCGGCGCGATGTTGCGCATCTGCTCGGCAAGAAACCGCTTCAGTTCGAAGGGTCGCGCGGTGTCCGTTGCCATGCTCATATCGTCATCCCGTATGTTGCTGGCAGCACGCTTTGCAAATCGCCGTGTACGCTGGAACACCGGATGAGGGGTGTTCTGTGAAGCGCGTTGCTTATCTCATCTTTCGACAACTCAAGCCGCATCGAGCAGGTCCGCCTTCTCGATCCGGCCATGTGAAAATTCCTTCGCCACCACGCCGCGCTTCAGCACCGTCACCCGATCGGCCAGTGTCAGGATCGTCTCCGGCTCTGTGGACAGCACCAGCACCGCGACGCCGCGGTCGCGCAGTGACTTGACGATGCGGATGACGTCCTCCTTGGCGCCGACATCCATGCCGCGCGTCGGTTCCGACAGGATCAGCACTTTCGGCAGCTCGGTCAGCCATTTGGCCAGCGCCACCTTCTGCTGGTTGCCGCCGGAGAGCTTGCCAAGCGCGATTTCCGGTCGCGGCGGGCGAATCTGCAGATCCT
This sequence comes from uncultured Alphaproteobacteria bacterium, assembly GCA_963839725.1. GTDB lineage: Bacteria > Pseudomonadota > Alphaproteobacteria > Rhizobiales > Rhizobiaceae > Kumtagia. Next base: position 212,779 of record CAWIWT010000001.1, read on the forward strand.
TGATGTGCGTGGCGGCGATTTCGCGTTCTCGGCGCGGGCGAAGGAAAACGCGATTGATGCGTCCGAGAATGGCGATGGAGATGTTCTTGAACACCTGCTCGGTGCGGAAGAGCATCATGCCGCGGCTCTCGGGCAGGAAAGCGATGCCGGCGCGGCGCGCTGCGGCGGTGGAACGAAAATGCACGGGCTTGCCATCGAGCGATAGCTGGCCGCCGGAAAGGCTTCCCTTGCCGAACAATGCGCGCGCAAGTTCGACCTGACCGGAGCCCATGAAACCGTAGACGCCGGTGATCTCGCCTTGCCGGAGCGTCAGCGATATGTCGCGGATCATCGCGCCATCGCTGAGGCCGTTCGCCTTGAGCACGACGGGCCGCGCATCGTCTCCGGTCAGTTCGGCGCTCTCGCCCATATGCATTTCAGCCGAGCCGCGACCGATCATATGACCGATAACGCTGTCCTTGGTCAGTGCGTCAGTACGCTCGGTGACAACCTTGCGCCCGTTGCGGAACACTGTGATCCGATCGGATATTGCCAGCACGTCGTCGAGGAAATGCGAAATGAAAACGATGGTTCGGCCTTTCGCCTTGAGCCGGCGCAGCGCGTCGAACAGCCGCGCCACTTCGGGTGGCGAAAGCGCGGATGTAGGTTCGTCGAGAATGATGATCTTGGCGCCGGAAAACAGTACCCGCGACAATTCGATAAGCTGCTGGATGCCGACCGGCAGGCTGCCCATGCGGGCGTTCGGATCGATCGCAAGGCCCAGGCTGGCCAATTGGGTTTTCGCTTCGCGCCGCATGCGCGCCCAATCGACCACGCCGCCGGCGACCAGCGGCTGCACGCCGAGGAAGACGTTTTCCGCAACCGTCAGGTCGGGAACGATGGAGAGCTCCTGATGCACCATGCCGATACCTGCGGCGAGCGCGTCGCGCGGCGACCGCAGGTGTACCGGCTGGCCGGCCACGTGCATCTCGCCCTCAAAGCCGTGATAGACACCGGCGATGATCTTCATCATCGTCGATTTGCCGGCGCCGTTCTCGCCGACAAGGCCGTGGATTTCGCCTTCCATCAACGCGAAATCGACGTCGCGCAGCGCGTGGACGCCGCCGAAAGTCTTCGACACGCCAATCATTTCGAGCAAGGGCGGAGCTTCGCCGCCAACCGTTGCCGAGGGCTCGCGCGAACCCTCGGCCAGGGTTGAAATGCCGTCAGCCAAAGGTCTGACCGATCACATCATGAAGTTCTTCTGCAGCCAGAGATTGCCAGGCGCGGTATCGGCCGTGATGACCGGACCGTCGGCCCAGATGTACTTCGGCGTATCCTTGGCCTGATCGCCGCCGGCGATTGCGGCGACGCCAGCTGCCACGGCCCAGCCGTGGATGCGGGAGGACGGATTGCGCACGGTTGCCACCATGGTGCCGTCGAGAACGGCGTTGACGGCGGGCGGCATGGCGTCGACGCCGCCGATAACGATGCCGGTGCGGCCCTTGGCCTTCATGACGTTATGCGCGGCTAGAGCCATGTCGTCATTGTGGAAGAAGGCGCCGGCTATGTCCGGATACTTGGTCAGCAGCGACTCCCAGATGCGCGCCACCTTGGTGACGTCCCAGTCCGCCGGCTCTTCGTCCAGCACCTTCACGTCTGGGAAGTTGGCGACGACTTCCTGGAAGCCCTTGGCACGGCCCTGCGCGCCGGAGTGGCCGAGCGCGCCCTGGGTCATGACGACATTACCCTTGCCGCCGATCTTCTTCATGATTTCGTTGGTGACCACCGAGCCCATGAAGATGTTATCCGGCGCGATGAAGGTGTGCAGCGCCAACTGGCCTTCCGGCGCCATCATCGTGTCCATGGCGATCACCGGCGTGCCGGAGTCGATCACCTTCTTGATCGGGTCATTGAGCGTGCCGATGCCAAACGTCTGCAGCGCCACGAAATCCCACTTCTGGGTGGCGAGGTTGTCGACGGCGGCGCGTTGCTTGGTTGCCGAGAGCTCACCATCGAACCAGGTGATCTCGACATTCATTAGCTTGCCCCAGGCTTCGGCCGCCTGCTTGCCCTGCGCGCACCACGTTGCTTGCAAGCCTGCATTGCCCATCGCGGCCTTCAGTGGCTTGCCGGACGGCTTCAGTTCCTGTGCGATTGCCGGGTCGAAACCCGCCGAGCCTAGCAGTGCGCCCGCAAGCGCGGTCGCCCCGATCGCCTTGAAGACGTCACGGCGCGTCCTGGATTCCTCGATGAGATCAGCAAGCATCTGCAACCTCCCAATGGCCGGCTGTTTCAGCCGGCTGTTTCCTGCCCTCGCGCCCGCAATCCTTCAAGGAAGCGCATTCGCTCCATGAATGGATGCTTCACGCATGCAGACGATAGGGGCGAAAGCGACCCAGCGTCAACTGAACTCGGCGTCAGGCTCTGGTCTGGCCAGTGAATATTTTTGGTTGCGTAAAAAATAGGCGGCGCAATAGCCGTGCTCTGCAAACGGAGCACGTTCCCGCCGCATTCAGCCAAGATGCTTCGTCATGTAGACCCTGTGCAGGCCCCGCTCAACGCCACGGTGCGTTTCGACATAACCGGCGCGCGCATAGAGGGCCACGTTCTCAGTCATCATCGCGTGGGTATAAAGCCGTATTGCCGTGCAGCCGGCTCGGCGGGCAGTTTCTTCCGCGAATTCCATCAACCGCCGGCCCAGTCCCGTACCTTGCGCAGCAGGCAACACGGCTATGTTGTCGAGCAGCATGGTTTCGCCCTCTGGGACGAGCACAAGCATGCCCTTGACCGAGCCGTCGCAATCCACGACGTGGACACGACCCTGCTTGATCAGCGTCTCATAGTCGTCAAGCATCGGCCCCGGCTCTCGTCCGATCCGAGCGATGTAGGGAGTGTACGCGGCCTTCACGATTGCCTTGACGTCTGCAAGGTCGCCGATGCTGGCGACACGGATAGTATCGCTCATCTCACTCTGGCCAAGTTCTGGATGCGTCTTACTGAACCGAGCCGACGAGCGGGGCGGCTCCTTCGCGGATCGTTACCCAGCGGCCTGTGTTGTTCGAAGCCTGGCGCTTCAGGAAACGGTACCCGGTTTGGCTCCAGACGCGCACCGAATTGTTGAGATTGTCGAGTACGAAATCGCCCTTGTCCGTGCGAACGGTGAGAACCGCGTGGCCCTCGCCATCCGGCTTGCGCACAACGGTCATAAGCAGATTTGCCAGCGAGAGGCCGCGCTCGTTGAGCTCCTTGCGCTTTTGCAGCACATAGTCCTCGCAGTCGCCAACGTCGTTAACCGGATAAGCCCAGACCTCGTCGCGGCCATAGATGTCGAGATCGTTCATCGGCTCGACCGAGTTCGTTCACTTCGCCGTTGATGTCGACGATGAGGCTCCACAACGCGCCGCTCATGTGCTCCGGCGTGGTGACGCGAATACGGATAGAGCATTCGGAGGGATTCGACTTGCAGAATTCGTAGTGACCGATCGGCTGGGAGGTAAGCGCGCCAGTCAGCATGGGGCCGGAGGCCAAGGCTTCGCCAGCAGCGAACATGCCGACGGCCGCGACCATCATCGCTCCAAAAAGTCTCGAGGCGCGACGCGCCTGCGGAGAGGATTGCATATGCCCACTCGCCCTTTGTCGTTAATGAAACGTTAAGGTCGAAGTGAGGGGTGAGTCAATTAAGCTCGGCAAACAGTTTTGTGAGATGGTTACCGGCGGCGGTGCGCCGCGACGATTCTGCAACAGCTTTCGGCCTGTGCCGCCGCGGCGATTGAAAAACAAGGGGCTTTGGCGGCGCAAAGCGTCAGGTTCAACCGAAATGGATTTTGCTCAGACCTTGGCGGTCGTCCGGACAAGCCTCGGCTTGGCGGGCAAGCGGCTTTCCATGCCGTAGCTGGTTATGAAGTCGACGATGCGCGGAACGATCTCGGAGCGGAAGCGCGAGCCGTTGAAAACGCCATAATGGCCGACGGCGGGCTGCATGTAATGGGCGCGCATGTCAGCGGGGATGTTGATGCAGATGTCATGCGCTGCCTGCGTCTGACCCAGGCCGGAAATGTCATCATTCTCGCCCTCGACAGTGAGCAGCGCGACATTGCGGATGGCCGACGCATCGACCGGCGTGCCGCGGTGCGTCATCTCGCCCTTCGGCAGCGCGTGGCGGATGAACACTGTCTGGACCGTCTGCAGATAGAACTCGGCAGTTAGATCCATCACTGCCAGGTATTCGTCATAGAAGTCGCGGTGCTTCTCGGCGTTGTCGCCATCATGCTTGACGAGGTGCATGAAGAACTCCTTGTGCGCCGAGATATGGCGGTCAAGATTCATGCTCATGAAGCCGGAGAGCTGTAGGAAGCCGGGATAAACCTCGCGCATCACGCCCGGCGCCGGCCACGGCACCTGCATGATCACATTCTCGCGAAACCAGTCGATGCCCTTTTCCTTGGCGAGTAGATTGACCGCCGTCGGATTGCGCCGCGTGTCGATCGGGCCGCCCATCAGCGTCATGGTCGAAGGTGCGAAACGGTCGCCACGGGCTTCCATCAACGCTACGGCGGCAAGCACCGGCACGGAAGGTTGACAGACGCCGATCACATGGGCGTTGGGACCGAGCAAATGCAGCATGTCGACGACATAGTCGATATAGTCGTCGAGGTCGAAGCGCCCCGCTGTCAACGGCACCATGCGCGCATCGGTCCAGTCGGTGATATAAACATCGGCATGCGGCAGCATTGCTTCCACGGTACCGCGCAGCAGCGTTGCGTAATGGCCGGACATGGGCGCCACGATCAGCAGCTTCGGCTGGTCCTTGCGCCCCGCCGGCATGTCCTTGACGAAATGTATGAGGTTGCAGAAGGGCCGCGACCAGACGACTTTCTCGGCGACGGCGACGTGGTTCCAGTCGACGACGGTCTTCTCGATGTCGAAAGAGGGCTTGCCATAGCGGCGCGTGGTGCGCTCGAACAGCTCGGCCGCGGCTGCGACTGAGCGCCCGAAAGCCGTGTACGATAAAGGGTTCACCGGGTTTCTGTAGAAGAGCCTCACCGCGTCCGCGTAGGCCCGGTAGGGCTGCATCGCGGCATGGTTGAATTCATACATCTGATAGAACATGGGTGCCTTGCTGCCGCACAAGCGAAGCGGCGCTTTCTTCCTGTATCGTCAGCCGACGAAGTTAACGAAGTTTTGCTGCGGCGCAATAGATCACGCCGCGTGATAATTGCTTATCAATTCGTCTAAAAGACCCGTAACATTCCACAATTTTCGGCTGGGCGTGGTCGTGCAGCTACAGTTCATCCAAGGCGGTCAAGTAACGCTGCAACGCATCAGTCCACGGATTACTTATACGTAACTCATTGTAAAATAAAGGTTTCTCAAGAATTCGATGCCGATTGGCTACAGCAACTTATCATCAGGACTCGTTTATCCTGTGAAACGCCTTCAGGGGTCTCATTACGCAACTGGTCCTGCAGATAGGCGGGCGCGCGGCGTTGGATCGGAACAAAGCCCAAACGCGCGTAGAAGAGGGCGTTGAACGGAACATCGCGAAATGTGGTCAGACTGATTCCCCTTTTGTCGAGTTGCCGTCCTCGTTCGATGACTTCGGCAACCAGCGAGGTTCCGAGTCCAATGCGACAATGCGCCGGATCAACCGACAATTCGTTCAAATGAAAATAATCGCCCAAGATTCCAGCTACGCCGAAGCCGGCGGGTCGGTCGTTTTTATCGACCGTAACCCACACATCGCGGCCGCCAATCATGCGACCTAGCCATTCCACATCAGGGATCGGGTAATCGGCCACCATGCCGTAGCCAAAATCCCGAAACAATTCAGTGGCGGATTTTCTATCCGGACCAGTTCGGCGTCATCAACCGGCCGGCGGCGCCTTATTGAGTAGTCTGAGAGCACAAAAATTTAGTCCGCTCCCTCAACCAGCACGATCTCGCCCTCGGCATATTTCTGCCGGATCGCCTTGGCGGCCTGATATTCAGGCGAATGGTAACAATCGTGCGCGACCTGCAGGGACTCGAACTCGATCACCACATTGCGCGCGCGTCCCGGTCCTTCGGCGAATTCATGAGCGCCGCCGCGCGCCAGGAACTTCACGCCGAAACGGTCGAAGGCGAGTTTCGCGGCGGCGACATAGTCCTTGTAGCCTTCCGGGTCGTGCACATCGAAGCGGGCAATCCAGTATCCCTTTGGCATCGTTTTCCTCCTTCGAATGGTTTGGTCTTCTACGCGTCGGCCATCTCCGCAAGGATGGCGCTGGCTGCCGCTCGCCGGTCGCGCGCAGCGATGATCGGCCGCGCCACCACGAGATGGCTGGAGCCCGCGCGGATAGCGTCAGCGGGCGTTACCACGCGTTTCTGATCGCCATGGTCTGCCCCGGTTGGCCTGATGCCCGGCGTGACGACCGCCAGCTTCGGTCCGACGATCTTGCGCACCGCAGCGGCTTCGCTTGCCGAGCAGACGATACCGCCCATGCCGGCCTGCAACGCTTGCTCGGCGCGGCGAAGAACCAGCGTGTGCGGGTCATATTCATAGCCGGCATTGAGCAGATCCTGCTCGTCCATCGAGGTCAGCACTGTAACGGCGAGCAAGCAGAGCGGCGTTCCGGCCGCCGCCTCGACCGCCGCCTTCATGGCCTTCGGATAGGCATGCAGCGTCAGCATCGACATGCCCATCCTGGCTATGTTCTCGACACCTTTGGCGACGGTGTTATCGATATCGAGCAACTTCATATCGAGGAAGATCTTGGTGCCGCCGCTCGCCAGTTCACGGGCAAAGTCGAGGCCTCCGGCAAACGCCAGCTGGTAGCCGATCTTGTAGCAGGAAACGAGGCCGTCGAGGTCGCGCACGACCGCCTGCGCGTCCTTGACACTCGGTACGTCGAGCCCGACGATCAGCCGCTCGGCGAGGGTGTCATGCGGCATCGCAATCTCCGTCGAATTCTTCCTTTCGCGTCCAGTTCAACCCTCGGCATCCTTCGAAAGCATCGCGGCGCGCTCAAACAGTGTTTGGCAGAGACGGTGCATGCCCTTGCGCAGGCGCTCTTCCTTATAGTTGCCGTCCTCGTCGAAGGCCTCCCCGCCATGAGGCACCGAAACCTGGGGCGAGATCACCTCCATCTGGATATGCGACAGCACAGCGCGTAAATGGTTGGCGCTGCGGATGCCGGCGAAATGCCCCTCGGAAGAAGAGCAGATCGCCACAACCTTGCCCGGAAAGGGTCTCAAACGCTCGCGCCGGTCGCCTTTGACGCGGCTGATCCAGTCGATCGTATTCTTCAGCAAAGGCGGGATGGAACCGTTATATTCGGGCGTCGCGATCAGCACGCCGTCATGTTGGACGAACAATCGCGCCAGCTTTACGGCACTCTCGGGAACGCCTTTTTCCGCCTCCAGATCCTCGTCCATGATAGGCAGCGGATAGTCTGCCAGCGAGATGCGGGTGACCTCGGCGCCTTGCAGCGCGAGCTCCTTCATGGCGGCATCCGCATTCTTGCCGCTATAGGCGCCCTTGCGGATCGACCCCGCAAAGACGAGGATCTTCGGCGTTCTGGAACTCATTCCTAGCTCGCCTTGCCACGGCGATACACCCAGAGCAGCGTCGGCGGGATGTTGCGGATGACGAAGTCGAAGCGCTCGACTGTATAATTTCCGAGGCCGGGCGGTACAGGCGATTTCGGACCGTACGTCAGCTGCATGATCGGCCTCCCGGCGGGAATGCGGTCGAGCAGGCTTTCAACAAAAGCGACGCGCTGCTGCACCGGGAAGTTCAGCAGCGGTACGCCCGAAACCACACTATCGAATTGCTTCGGCACATCGTGGCCGAGCGCGTGACCGATGTTGAAGGCGTCGCCCTCGATGATATTCACACCGGGAAAGTTGCGGCGCAGATGACGAACGAAATCGGCTGAGTATTCAACGAGGTAAAGTTTTTCGGCGGGAACGCCGCGTGCCAGAATTTGACGGGTGATAACACCCGTGCCGGGGCCGACTTCGAGCACCGGCAGGCCGGAATCGGGATTTACGACAGAGGCCATGCGCCGCGCGGCGATCGAACTGGTGGGGATGATCGAGCCGACAGCCTTCGGCTTGTCGATCCAGCCCTTGAAGAACTTCAACTCGTCGTCGAATTTTTCGGCCAGCGCCTTGCGCAACTGTGATCCGCGTCGCATGGGCCGTACTCCTGCTGCTCGATCGGACCGATCAATACCAGCCTCGGCCATCAAAGCAAGGCTGGAGGTGATCGCAAGGCAGGTGTTCCCCAGAATGGCGGGCATCGAGCCTGCAACGAATTCACTTCAGCAACCGCGCCCGGCTTGCCCCCCCAAGGGCAGGGGGACTCGCATATGGCAAGCTCCCAACGGAGGAGAACGCCGCAATGCCGAATCAGACGAGATCGATGTGAAGATTCAATTGGTTACTCAGTTCTTCGCCGACGATGCTCGGACAGGGAGAGGAATGGATCCCCGACACTCTCCGATCGCTTCGCTCACTCACGAGGTCGAGGATGACGACAGCGAGGGGCGTTCGTTGCCAATCGCCAACGTCCTATATGCGATTGCCCTGCGCTTGAGGGGACGGTTAGGTGTGGGGGTAATTCCATATGCGATAGCCCCGCGCAAGGGGGGAGGAGGGTAAAGATCGTCTCAGTTCTCGCCGAACGACTCGAAGAAGTCCTTCATGCGCGAGAAGAAGCCACTCGACTGCGGTGAATTCTCCTTGGACGACAGCTTTTCGAACTCCTCCAGCAACTCGCGCTGCCGCCGCGTAAGGTTCTGCGGGGTTTCCACGGCCGTCTGGATGTAGAGATCGCCGATGGTCGGCTGCCGCAGAATCGGCATGCCCTTGCCCTTGAGGCGGAACTGCCGGCCGTTCTGCGTACCTTCCGGAACCTTGACCCGGGTTTGCGAGCCGTCGAGCGTCGTCACCTCGAACTGACCGCCCAGTGCCGCCGTGGTCATCGAGATCGGCACCTTGCAGTAAAGGTCGGCGCCGTCGCGCTGGAAGAACTCGTGCGGCTTTACCGACAGGAAAATGTAGAGGTCGCCCGCCGGACCGCCACGCAGGCCGGCCTCGCCCTCGTTGGCTAGCCGGATGCGTGTGCCGTCTTCGATACCGGCCGGAATGTTGACCGACAGCGAGCGCTCCTCGGTGACGCGTCCTTGACCCGCGCATTTGCCGCATGGGTCCTTGATCGTCTGGCCGCGACCCTGGCATTGCGGGCACGTGCGTTCGATCGAGAAGAAGCCTTGCGCGGCGCGCACACGGCCCGTTCCGGAGCATAGCGAGCAGGTCATCGGCTGCGTGCCCGGCTTCGCGCCGGTGCCGGAACAATCGGTGCAGGAAATCGAAGTCGGAACGCGGATCTGCGCGGTCTTGCCGGCATAAGCTTCCTCGAGCAGGATTTCCATATTGTAGCGCAAATCGGCACCGCGCTCGCGCCCGGTGGAGGAACGGCGGCGTCCGCCGCCGCCCATCATCTCGCCGAAAATATCTTCGAAAATGTCGGAGAAACCGCCACCGCCAAAGCCATTGGTGAAGCCGCCGCCACCATTGCCATGTTCGAAAGCGGCGTGGCCGAAACGGTCATAGGCCGCGCGCTTCTGCGGGTCCTTGAGCGTCTCGTAGGCTTCGTTGATTTCCTTGAACTTCTGTTCGCAGGCCGCGTCGCCAGGATTGCGATCCGGGTGGAACTGCATGGCCAGCTTGCGGAAAGCGCCCTTGAGTTCCCTGTCGTCCGCCGATTTGCCGACGCCGAGCGTTTCGTAAAAGTCAGCTTTCATTTTGCCCCGTGGTCGGAATGTCGATGTCTCTCTGCATCGTTGTCCTGCCTGCTGCGCCGTCGTCCCTCAACCGGCGTCAGCCCGACGGCTTTTCCGCCGTATAAACCATCGTCCGGCGTTCCGTTGCGAAAAGGCCCGACGCATCCGCCGGGCCTTTCTGGCCGTCCTTGTCTGCCGTTAAGCCGACTTCTTCTTGTCGTCCTCGTCGATCTCCTCGAAGTCGGCGTCGACCACATCGGAGTCCTTGGCCATGTCGGCCTTGGCGTCGGCTTCCGCCGAGTCTTTCTGGTTCGCCTCATACATGGCCTGGCCGAGCTTCATGGAGACCTCCATGAGGGTCTGCGTCTTGGCCTGAATGTCGACGGCATCGTCGCCTTCGGCGGCGGACTTCAGCGCGGTGATCGCGTCGGCAATCGCCGTGCGGTCAGCCTCGGAGACTTTTTCGCCATACTCCTTCAGCGACTTCTCGGACGAATGCACCAGAGCCTCGGCCTGGTTCTTCGCCTCGACCACGGCGCGGCGCTTCTTGTCGGTCTCGGCATTGGCCTCGGCGTCCTTCACCATCTTCTCGATATCGGCGTCGGAGAGGCCGCCGGAAGCCTGGATGCGGATCTGATGCTCCTTGCCGGTGCCCTTGTCCTTGGCCGTCACGTTGACGATGCCGTTGGCGTCGATGTCGAACGACACTTCGATCTGCGGCACGCCGCGCGGTGCGGGCGGAATGCCGACCAGGTCGAACTGGCCAAGCGCCTTGTTGTCGGCTGCCATTTCACGCTCGCCCTGGAAGACGCGGATCGTCACCGCGCCCTGATTGTCTTCGGCGGTCGAGAAGGTCTGGCTCTTCTTGGTCGGGATCGTGGTGTTGCGCTCGATCAGGCGGGTGAACACACCGCCCAGCGTCTCGATGCCAAGCGACAGCGGGGTCACGTCGAGCAGCAGTACGTCCTTGACATCGCCTTGCAGAACGCCGGCCTGGATGGCAGCGCCGAGCGCAACGACTTCGTCCGGGTTGACGCCCTTGTGCGGCTCCTTACCGAAGAACTGCTTCACGATCTCCTGGATCTTCGGCATGCGGGTCATGCCGCCAACCAGGACCACCTCGTCGATTTCGCCCGCCTTCAGGCCGGCATCCTTGAGCGCGGCCTTCACCGGCGCGACGGTGCGCTGCACCAGATCATCGACGAGCTGTTCGAACTTGGCGCGCGTCAGCTTCATGGTCAGGTGCTTCGGACCGGTCTGGTCCGCGGTGATGAAAGGCAGGTTGATTTCGGTCTGCGCCGAGGACGACAGCTCGATCTTGGCCTTTTCGGCAGCTTCCTTCAGGCGCTGAAGAGCGAGCTTGTCGTTCTTCAGGTCGATGCCCTGTTCCTTCTTGAACTCTGTCGCCAGATACTCGACCAGGCGCATGTCGAAGTCTTCGCCGCCAAGGAAGGTGTCGCCATTGGTCGACTTCACCTCGAACACGCCGTCGCCAATCTCCAGTACGGAGATATCGAAGGTGCCGCCGCCAAGGTCGTAGACCGCGATGGTCTTGCCTTCCTTCTTGTCGAGGCCATAGGCCAGCGCGGCCGCAGTCGGCTCGTTGATGATGCGCAGCACCTCGAGACCGGCGATCCTGCCGGCGTCCTTGGTGGCCTGGCGCTGGGCGTCGTTGAAATAGGCGGGAACGGTGATGACCGCCTTCTCCACCTTCTCGCCGAGATAGGCTTCCGCGGTTTCCTTCATCTTCTGCAGGATCATCGCCGAGATCTGGCTTGGCGACTGCTTCTTGCCGCTGGCCTCGACCCAGGCATCGCCATTGTCGCCCTTGATGATCTTGTAGGGGACGAGCTTCTTGTCCTTCTCGGTCACCGGATCGTCGTAGCGGCGGCCGATAAGGCGCTTCACTGCGAAGATGGTGTTTTCAGGATTGGTAACCGCCTGACGCTTCGCCGGCTGTCCAACGAGGCGCTCGCCGTCATTGGTGAAAGCCACGATCGACGGGGTCGTACGCGCGCCTTCGGCGTTCTCGATTACCTTGGCGTCCTTGCCATCCATGACGGCAACGCAGGAGTTGGTGGTTCCGAGGTCGATACCAATTACTTTTGCCATTCTATTTTCTCTCCGTTTAGCAGGTTTTCAGGACCCATTGAGGCGTTCCGACGAAAACCCCTGTTTTTGGAAATTCGCTATGTTGGTCGGATTTTCCGGCCCCCATGGCGGGTTGCGGCGTATATAAGAAGAGCGTTTTCGGGGTGCAAGCGTCATACGCGCGGCAAAATGCGGGAATTGTGGGCAAATCGCGGTTCTATCCCCGATATTCTCGAGTATCCGGCGCTCAAGTGGCTAAATCATCTCCAGCCTTTGCTTCCCGTGCGGCGGCGGAAAGGCGGAGTCGATGTCCGCCAGGTCTGTTTCGGTCAGCACGATTTCCAGCGCGGCGCGATTTTCGCGCACATGCTCCAGCCGCGTCGCCTTGGGGATCGCGATTACGCCCGGCTGGCGCATCACCCATGCAAGCGCCACCTGCGCAGCCGTGGCATTGTGCCGTCCGCCTATCTCGGCAAGGCGGCGATCGGCGGCAAGATCGCCCTGTCCGACCGGCGAATAGGCCATGATGGGGAGGCCACGCACCTGGGCTTGCGGTATGAGATCGAACTCGATACCTCGGCTCGACAGATTGTACAGCACCTGGTTGGTCTGAACCGCTGAGCCGCCGGCGCGATCCAATTCGGCCATATCGGTGACGTCGAAATTGCTGACGCCCCAGCGCAGGATCTTGCCGGCGGCCTTCAGTCCTTCCAGCGCCTGCACCGTCTCGGCCAGCGGTACGCCGCCGCGCCAATGCAGCAAATAAAGGTCGAGGCGATCCGTCCCGAGCCGCTTGAGGCTGGCCTCGCAGGCGCGAACGGTACCGGTGCGCGACGCATTTGACGGCAGCACCTTGCTCACCAGAAACACCTCGTCGCGGCGGCCGGTGATCGCCTCGCGTACGACCTCCTCTGCGCCGCCGGACGCATACATTTCCGCCGTGTCGATCAGCGTCATACCGAGATCGATGCCGAACCTCAGCGCCGCAGCCTCATCGGCATGCCGGCGTCGATCCTCGCCCATGTTCCATGTGCCGAGGCCAAGAACGGGAACATTGATGCCAGATGGCAGGCGGGTTGTTTTCACGGATGGGGACATGAAAAGCTCCTTGATCGGCTGGGCGCTGGGGGACGGTTTACTTTCTTGCCGCCCGCACCGGCATTTCAAGCGCGCGACAACCTCCGGCCAGTTCGCCCTCAGGGGAGACGATGCCGGCAGGTGAGGGGCGGCGCGTCGGCCGTCGAAACTGCCGCGCAAATTAACCCCTCAGCACCCCGCCGGTCTGCTTCTTCACATTCTCGACGATCCTGCCGGCCAGCGCCTCGAAGTCCTCGTCGGTGAGCGTGCGCTCCGCCGGCTGGATGGCGACTTCGATCGCCACCGACTTCTTGCCGTCGCCGAGCGACGCGCCCTCGAACACGTCGAAGACGGAGACGCTGGTGATCAGCTTCTTGTCGGCGCCGGCAGCGGCGCGCAGGATCACGCCCGCCTCGACCGCGCGGTCGACGACAAAGGCGAAATCGCGCTTCACCGCTTGGAACGCAGACAAGTCCAGCTTTGGCTTGGTGCGCGTGGGCTTGGCTTTCGGCTCCGGAACCGTGTCGACAAAGACCTCGAAGCCGCAGAGGGGGCCCGAAGCGTCCAGGGTCTCCAGCGTTTTCGGATGGAACTCGCCGAAATGGGCGAGAACGGTTTTGGGTCCGAGCTTGATCACGCCGGAACGGCCCGGGTGATACCAGCTGGGCGCATCGGCCTCGATCTGCAGCTTGTCCACCGGCGCGCCGCAGGCTTCTAGAGCGGCAAGCGCATCGGCCTTGGCGTCGAACACGCCGACCGGACCGGCGTTGCCCGACCAATGACGGCTGGCGCCCTCCAGCTTCGCCGTGCCACGGCGTACGCCGGCGGCAACGCGCCGCTGCTGGTTCGGCGCATCGCCCTCATAAGTCCCCGACACCTCGAACAGCGCGACATCGCCAAAGCCACGGTCGGCATTGCGTTGCGCGGCGGCGACCAGCCCCGGCAGCAGCGAGGGCCGCATGTCCGACATGTCGGCGGCGATCGGGTTCGCCAGCTTCAGCTCCGTGCCGCCGCCGCCGAAGGCCACGGCATGCTTGGCGGGAATGAACGACCAGGTCACGGCTTCCATCATGCCGCGCACAGCGAGCGCGCGCCGCGCCGCGCGGGTGCGAATCTGCAGCGTGGTCAGAATGCGGCCGTTGACGGCATCGTGGCTGACGAGCGGCTGCGGCGTGATGTTGTCGACGCCATGCACGCGCATGACCTCTTCCACCAAATCGGCCTTGCCATCGACATCCGGACGCCACGACGGCACCGCGACCTCGACCACATCGCCGGAACCCTTCGGCGCGAAACCAAGGCGCGACAGGATATCGAGGCTTTCCGCCTTCGGCACCTCGATTCCGGTCAGGCGCTTTACCTCGGAGAAGGGGAAGGACACGATTTTCGCTGTGTGGCCGGCATAGCCGACCACTTCACTTTTCGTCGGTGTGCCGCCGCAGAACTCCAGAACCAGCTTGGTCGCAAGTTCCAACCCCGGCACCATCATTTCCGGATCGACGCCGCGCTCGAAGCGGTAGCGCGCGCCGGTGATGATGCCGAGTGCGCGGCCGGTGCGGGCGATGTTCAGCGGCTCCCACAGCGCTGACTCGATCAGCACATCGGTTGTGTTCTCATCGCAGCCGGAATGTTCGCCACCCATCACGCCGGCGATCGACTCCACGCTCCCCAGGCCATTGCCGTTGGGAAGACCATCGTCGGCGATCACGCACATCTCCGAGGTCAGTGTGTATTCGCGGCCGTCAAGCGCCAGAACCCTCTCGCCATCCGCCGCCCGGCGTACCACAAGATTGCCAGCGACCTTCCTGGCGTCGAACACATGCAGCGGCCGGCCGCGGTCGAAGGTGATGTAGTTGGTGATATCCACCAGCGCGTTGATCGGGCGCAGGCCGATAGCGATCAGCCGCTGCTGCAGCCATTTCGGCGATGGGCCGTTCTTCACGCCGCGCACCAGCCGAAGCGCGAAGCCGGGGCAAAGCTCGGGCGCCGCGATCGTCACCTTGACCGGGCACTCGCCCGCACCGGCAACCGGCGCGATCGCCGGGGTCTTCAGCCGGCCGAGGCCGCTTGCCGCGAGGTCGCGCGCAATGCCGTGGATGCTGGTGGCATCCGGGCGGTTCGGCGTCAGATTGATCTCGATGACTGGATCGTCGAGATGCGCGTAGGCAGCGAAACTGGTGCCCACCGGCGCATCGGCGGGCAAGTCGATAATGCCGGCATGCTCGTCTGACAGTTGCAATTCGCGCTCCGAACACATCATCCCGAAGCTTTCGACTCCCCTGATCTTGCCGACCGAGAGCGTCACGTCGATGCCCGGAACGTAGCTCCCCGGCGCGGCAAAGGCGCCGACAAGTCCGGCGCGCGCATTGGGCGCGCCGCAAACCACCTGTACGGGCGGCCTTCCATCGCCGGTGTCGACCATCAGCACCCGCAGCTTGTCGGCGTCCGGATGCTTTTCGGCGGTCAGAACCCTGGCGATGACGAACGGCTTCAGGCCCGCCTTGTCATCGACTTGCTCGACCTCGAGGCCGATCGACGTCAACCGCTCGACGATCTCGGCGAGGGTCGCATCGGTTTCGAGGTGATCTTTCAACCAGGAAAGCGTGAGTTTCATTTTGTCGTTCCGTCAGATCTGGGGACGCTGGTGCCGACAGTGCGCGGCAGTCCGTCCGGCATATGAACAAAGGGAAGCTGCGAGCGCACGTGCGCGTGATGCGTCGGGCGGTAGATGGCGGGCAGGTCCATGACGCCGAGATAGAAATAGATGCGGTCGCCGATGCGGGTGTCGGAATAATAGATCGGCGAACCGCAGACGCTGCAGAAACTGCGGGTCACCGGGCCATTTTCATAGCGGGCGAGCGCGTCGTCGCGCATGATCACCTGGTCTGCCATGAAGCCGACGAAAGCCGAGACAGGCGCTCCGGTCGCCCGCCGGCAGTCGGCACAATGGCAATAGCTGACATGATGCGGCTCGGCATGCGCTTCGAAACGCACCGAACCGCAGCGGCAACCGCCTGTGTGATGGTCGGTATCGCTCATGTGGCAACTTCCCCGTCACGGTCCAATATCTCGACGAGCCGAAACCGCTCGCAAACCAGTTCCATGTCCGGCGAGAAGCCGCCATTGCGTTCAAAGTAGCGCTTGTGGCCATCTCGCCAATCCGTCAGCGTCCGAAACCCTTCGCCTTCATCGTAAGCAAAAGTGTAGTCGATCTGATCGAAACGCCGAACCGTCACTTCGAGCGTCTCGATTACAGCGGCGCGACGACCTCGCCCATCAAGCACGACATCGCGGCGGCCGACCACCGGCTTGTCCGGGCTGCCTTCCGGATAATCCCGCAGCGCGCCGCAGGTCGCGGTCTTCTTTCCGGCCAGAACCAACGCCAGCAATTCGTCCGCCATCTCCGGGCTGTCGCCAAAGGAGAAGGTGACTGCGCCAGCGTATGGATCGGCGTCTTTCAAGAACTCAAACCTCCGAACAGCGTCGGCATGTCGAGCGGGCGGAAGCCATAGTGCGACAGCCAGCGCACGTCGGCGTCGAAGAAGGCGCGCAGGTCGGGCATGCCGTATTTCAGCATGGCGATGCGGTCGATGCCCATGCCCCAGGCAAAGCCCTGATACTCATCCGGATCGAGGCCGCCGGCGCGCAGCACGTTGGGGTGCACCATGCCGCAGCCAAGGATCTCCATCCAGTCGCTTCCTTCGCCGAAACGCACTTCGCCCGGCCGCGACCGGTCGCACTGGATATCGACCTCGAGGCTCGGCTCGGTGAACGGGAAGAAGGACGGCCTGAACCGCATCTTGACCGAAGGCACTTCGAAGAACGCCTTGCAGAATTCTTCCAGCACCCACTTCATGTTGGCGACATTGGCGGTTTTGTCGATCACTAGCCCCTCGACCTGATGGAACATCGGCGAGTGTGTGGCGTCGGAATCCTGTCGGTAGGTCTTGCCCGGGATGACGATGCGGATCGGAGGCTTCTGCGTCTCCATGGTGCGCACCTGAACAGGCGAGGTGTGCGTGCGCAGCACCTTGCGTTCGCCATCTGCGTTCGGCGGCAAGAAGAATGTGTCATGCATCTCGCGCGCCGGATGGCCTTCTGGGAAGTTCAGCGCGGTGAAGTTGTAATAGTCGGTCTCGATATCCGGACCTTCGGCGATGGCGAAACCGAGGTCGCCGAAGATCGCCGCGATCTCGTCGATCACCTGGCTGATCGGATGGATGCGGCCGCGCTCCGCGGGCGACTGGCGCACCGGCAGCGTCACATCGACCTTTTCAGCGGCCAACCGCGCGGCGATCGCAACGTCCTTCAGGTCCGACTTACGGGCGGAAAGCGCCTCGGTGATGCGGTTCCTCAGGCCGTTGATGGCCGGGCCTTTGACCTGCCGTTCCTCAGGGCTCATGGAGCCCAGTGTTTTCAGCAGTTCGGAGATCGAGCCCTTCTTGCCGAGGGCGGCGACGCGAACGGCTTCGATCGCCTGTTCGTCGGCTGCTGCGCCGATATCCGCGAGCAGAGCGCTTTCCAGCGTTTCAAGGTTCGAAGCTGCGATGTTCACGACAGGTCTCTTTCGATCGAGGCGACGGGTGTGTTGATCCCTCGTCGCCAAATTCTACTACACGCGGCTCAAAGAAAAACCCGCGCCAGCCCTGCCAGCGCGGGTTTCCCAAATCAGATTTTCAAATGCTTGGGAAGCGCTGGCTCCGGCATGGATCGCGAAAAGTTGCAGACTTTTCGGCAAGATCATGCCGTCGCAAAATCACTTAGCCGCATTTGTCCTACGCGGGCATGCCACGCAACCCGCTGGAAAATGCTCTAAGCGACAGCGGCCTCAAACGCACCCGGGGTCGTATTCTTGAGATACTCCAGCGCGGCCTTGGCCTTGCCGACGAGTGCGGCGAAAGCCTGCGGCTCATGGATCGCCATATCCGACAGAACCTTGCGGTCGATCTCGATCCCCGCC
Organism: uncultured Alphaproteobacteria bacterium; assembly: GCA_963839725.1. Classification (GTDB taxonomy): domain Bacteria; phylum Pseudomonadota; class Alphaproteobacteria; order Rhizobiales; family Rhizobiaceae; genus Kumtagia. The sequence goes on from CAWIWT010000001.1 coordinate 230,656, forward strand.
TTGTTGAGGCCGTCGATGAAGCGGCCATAGGTCAGGCCGTGCTCGCGGACGCCGGCGTTGATGCGCTGGACCCAGAGGGCGCGGAAATTGCGCTTGCGGGCCTTGCGGTCGCGGTAGGCGTACTGCAGCGACTTCTCGACCGCCTGCTTGGCGATGCGGATGGTGTTCTTGCGACGGCCGTAGAAACCCTTGGCGGCTTTCAGGACCTTCTTATGCTTGGCGTGGGCGGTAACGCCTCTCTTTACGCGTGCCATGTCATGATCTCCTTATTCGTTCCAGTTCGTTCCGGCTCAGATGCCGCCGCCGTTAGGCAGGAAATTCTTGATGACCTTCTTGCCGTCCGGTTCAGCCAGAACCATCGTGCCGCGGGCATCGCGAATGAACTTGTTGGAACGCTTGATCATGCCGTGACGCTTGCCGGCAGCGGCGGACAGAACCTTGCCGGTGCCGGTGATCTTGAACCGCTTTTTAGCGGCTGACTTGGTCTTCATCTTGGGCATTTTGCTTCCTTTCTCGCGCGCATTGGACATGCGCTTGTTGTTGTGTGTCGGGCCGACCAAAGCCCAAACAGCATAAAGACCGCCACGGCATGCCCTGCCGGGCGGCTTTCAGAACGCGGGCGTCATACCAGCAAGCGCCCGACGGCGCAATAGCTGGTAGTCCGAGCGCCTAGTAAACTCGCACTACCACCGGGATGAAGCCGGATTTCTGGCCGATTTCGATGAATTCGAACAGCGGGATGGAGATGAAGAACACCAGCCCGTCCATCAGCGTCTGCCTGAGCAGCATCGGCCTGAAGGTGACTTCGTTCTGATCCCGGTAGAGGGAAGGGTTGGGAAAAAACCGCGGAACGCGTGACAGGTAGTCCTGATAGGCGACACCCATCTTGGAGGACAGGTAGGCCTCCTCACGGCGGATGACGATCGAGAAAGCCAGCCAGCAAAGCACCGCGAAGCCAGCCGTCAGCGTATAGCTCCCGACCTGCGCGCCAGCACCGGCAGCGGCTATCGCCGAAAAGAAATAGAGCGGATTGCGCATAACCGAATACGGACCGGTGTCGACGACCTCGGCGGACTTGCGTCCGCCAATGTATAGCGTCGACCACATGCGGCCGCCGATTCCGGCCAGGATCAGCATGATGCCGGCCATCTCGATCCATTCATGCGTTGCGTCGTCCTGCGCCGACGCGACAAAAACCAGCGCAACGCAGATGATAGCGACCAACACCATGATCACGTAGCGGCGCGTCCGCTGGTAGGCGGACATCGCCGAGTTCGGAATTGTCAGCCATTTGGATTTTGCTCTACCCTCAAAACAACTACAACGCCGGTGTCTGCCGGCGCTGTAGGAAGCGATTTGGGCGAAATTACTTCGCCGCCAGAACCATCATCATCTGGCGGCCCTCGAGCTTCGGTTCGGCTTCGACCTTGGCGATCGGCGCGACTTCCTCGCGAACCTTGTTCAGAAGCTGCATGCCGAGTTCCATGTGCGCCATTTCGCCGCCACGGAAACGCAGCGTCAGCTTGACCTTGTCGCCTTCCTCGAAGAACCGGCGTACCGACCGCATCTTCACATCATAGTCGTGGCTGTCGATGTTGGGGCGCATCTTGATCTCCTTGATCTCGATGACCTTCTGATGCTTGCGCGCTTCGGCCGCCTTCTTCTGGTTGGCGTATTTAAGCTTGCCGAGCGACGTGCAGTCCGACCTCGCTGGAGCCGCCTATTGCAGCACCGGTTTCTTCAGGAAATCGTTGCGGTCGGCAGACTTTATGCGCAGCCATACGTCACGCCCGTCGCGTATGACGCGAAGCGGTATGTCGGTTCCCGCCGGCCCACTCGCCCACAAAATCCGGTAGAAGTCGGCGAGACTTTCGACGGCACGGTCCCGAACGTCGCTGATGATATCGCCGTCGCGCAGGCCGGCTGCCGCAGCAGGGCCCCGCGGATCGACATTCACCGCCACCACCGTGCCGTAGGCCTCGGACGAATAAACGCCAAGCCAAGGCCGTGCAGGCTTGTTGATACGGCCGAATTTCAGCAGATCGTCGAGGATTGGTGGCAGAAGATCGATCGGCACCACCATGTTGATTTCGCTGATGCCTCCCGGACCGGCTGCCTCAAGCAGAAGCGAACCGATGCCGATCAACTGGCCGTCGGCATTGATCAGGCCGGCGCCGCCCCAAAACGAGTGCGCCGGCGCAGTAAAAATCGCCTCACCGAGCAGATACTCCCAATAGCCGGCGAATTCCTGCTTTGCCACGATCCGGCTTTCCGCCGCCTGGCCGGGCTTCGCACCAGCGAGAGTAACAGGGTCGCCCGGCTTCGCCTGTGCGGAACTGCCGAGGGAAATGGCCGGCATATCCATGCGGGCCATGCCCTGGATGAGGCCGAAGCCGGTCTCCTGATCATAGGCCTGCGCGTACCCCGGCACGATGCGGCCATCGGCGGTAGTCATCCAGACGGACTCGGCCTCGGTGATCAAGTAACCGATTGTCAGCACAAGCCCGCTGTCGTTAATGATCGCGCCGCTGCCGACGCGTTCCGTTCCGAGGATGGGCGCGGTGAAACTGTCGTCCGGTATCGAGGAATGAACGGTCACGATGGACCGCAGCGCATCCTTGGGGCTCATGGCGGCATCCTTTCACGAGGCCGGATGCCAGAAATTTAGGTCTTCGGTGCCCCGCTGACAACAGCGCGGGTCGAGCATTGGTCGAGAAACAACACAGCGCCGGCGGGCTGCCGCCAGCGCTGTAGGAAGCGGTCTGGGCGAAATTACTTCGGCGCCAGAACCATCATCATCTGGCGGCCCTCGAGCTTCGGCTCGGCTTCGACCTTGGCGATCGGCGCGACTTCCTCGCGAACCTTGTTCAGAAGCTGCATGCCGAGTTCCATGTGTGCCATTTCGCGGCCACGGAAACGCAGCGTCAGCTTGACCTTGTCGCCTTCCTCGAAAAACCGGCGCACCGACCGCATCTTCACATCATAGTCGTGGCTGTCGATGTTGGGGCGCATCTTGATCTCCTTGATCTCGATGACCTTCTGGTGCTTGCGCGCCTCGGCAGCCTTCTTCTGGTTGGCGTATTTGAGCTTGCCGAGATCGAGGATCTTGACTACAGGCGGCACGGCATTGGGCGATATCTCGACCAGGTCGAGTCCGGCTTCCTCTGCCATCTGCAGCGCGTCGTTGATCGAAACGTCGCCGTGGTTCTTGCCTTCGGTGTCGATAAGTTGGACCCGCGGAACGCGGATGTCCCTGTTTGAGCGCGGTCCGTCCTTTACAGGTGCGCCTGCCTTGAATGGTCTGCGAATGGTCGTGATCTCCTAGATCCGTTGATCGAAATCTGTTGCGTTGCCCTATGTCGAGCCTGCGGGGCGCGAGTCAATAGCACGGGAAAACAAATAAATCACCAGCGTCTGTACCAAGAAAAGGCCAAAAAACGGCCTTTGCACCGGCCGGCGGCTGTGCAAAAAGCCGATGCTTCGCGAGGGACCTTCAGTGAGCGAATTTCCAACCGAGCATATGAACGTCAACGGCGCAAATATTGCCTTTCGTCGGCGCGAAGGCAGCAGCCCCGGCGTGTGCTGGCTCGGTGGCTATCGCTCCGACATGCGCGGCACCAAGGCGGAAGCCCTCGATGACTGGGCCGGGCGTACCGGACACGCCTGTTTGCGCCACGATTATTCCGGTCACGGCGAGTCGGGAGGCGATTTTGCTCAAGGCACGATCTCGAAATGGCTGGCTGAGAGCCTCGGGATTTTTCGTGCGAAGACTGAAGGACCGCAGGTTCTCGTCGGTTCGTCCATGGGGGCTTGGATCACGCTGCGAATGGTTCAGGAACTGGTGAAATCGCGGGAAGGCGACCGGATTGGCGGCCTTGTTCTGATCGCGCCGGCGCCGGATTTCACCATGGAGTTGGTCGAGCCGGACATAACGCCGGAACAGCAACGCGACCTCGAAACCAAAGGCTTTTTCGAGACACCTTCGGAATATTCGGGCGAGCCGAATATATTCACACGCGCGTTGATCGAGGACGGCAGGAGCAACCAGGTGATGATCGGGCCGCTCGACACGTTCTGCCCGATCCATGTCATCCAGGGCATGCGCGACCCGGACGTGCCTTACGCCCACGCCCTCAAACTGATCAGCCTGCTGCCCGCCGACGATGTGACCCTGACGCTGGTTCCGGATGGCGATCACCGCCTGTCGAGGCCGCAGGATATCGAAATGATCGTCCACGCGGTCGAATCGATCATCGAGCAGGCGCGCTGAGCGATGCGGCTTTCGATACCGGTTTCGGCCTTCGTCGCGGCTGTCGTCGGCTTTGGCGGCACGCTGGCGCTGATCATCGCGGCGGCCGACGCCGTCGGCGCTTCTCGCGAGCAGACGGCAAGTATGGTGACAGCGCTCTGCCTTGCCATGGCGGTGGAATCGCTGTGGCTGTCGTGGCGCACGAAAATGCCGGTGATAACCGCATGGTCGACGCCGGGCGCCGCGCTCGTCGGTGCCTCCACCGGCTTCACCATCCATGAGGCGGTTGGCGCCTTCATGCTGGTCGGCGTGATGCTGGTCGCCACCGGCCTGTTCAAGCCGCTGACGCGGCTGATCTCTACAATCCCCGCCTCGGTTGCTTCGGGAATGCTGGCGGGTATCGTGGTTACCTTCGCCATCAATGCGGTGAAGACCGTGTCCATCGATCCGCTGCTCATTCTGCCGCTGATCGCCGCCTATTTTATCGTTCGGCTGTTCAATCCGGCGCTGTCGGTTCTGGCGGTGCTGATTGGTGGTGGGGTGCTCGCCTTCGCGCTCGGCCGCATCGGCACGCTGCCCACGCTGGAAATGTCGACGCTAACCCTGACCGCGCCGGAGTTTTCGCTGACCTCAGTCATCGGTCTTGCACTGCCGCTCTATCTGGTGACGATGGCCTCGCAAAACCTCTCCGGTCTCGCCGTGCTCAAGGCCGCCGGCTACGAACCATCCGCCGGGCCGCTGATTACCGTCACCGGACTGGTGTCGGTGATCACCGCGCCATTCAACGCGCTCACCACCAATCTTGCCGCGATATCGGCAGCGATCTGCACAGGCCCCGACGTTCATCCCGACCTCGCGGAACGCTGGAAGACAGGGCCGTTCTACGCGCTGGCCTATCTGGTCTTCGCACTGTTCGGCGCCTCGCTGGTCGCGGTTTTCGCGGTTCTTCCGCCGTCGCTCATCATGCTGGTTGCCGGACTTGGCCTGCTGACCGCCCTCGCCAATGCGCTTGCGATCGCGCTGAGGGACGACAAGGAGCGCATCCCGGCGACGGTGACCTTTGCGGTCACCGCATCGGGGCTGACGCTGTTCGGCATCGGCGCCGCATTCTGGGGACTGCTGGCCGGATTGGTCGTCCTTGCCCTCGACCGTATAAAATTAAGGTAATTTTTTCAGTCACTTGTCCGGTTTAAAAACCGGATATCTTGAAGCGCGGTTTAGCCCTTACCATTTCGAATCGAGGCAGCCGCTTTGGCTGCGGTAATCGAAGGAACGGGAGAAGATGAACACAACCGCCCTGATCCGTCCGGCCTGGACGCCTGCGACCATCGCGTTGATGGTTATCGGCTTCATGGTTTTCTGGCCGCTCGGATTTGCAATGCTCGCCTACATTCTCTGGGGCGACCGCCTTGAAGGCTTCAAGCGCGACGTGAACCGCGCGACCGACGGCGTTTTCGCCGGCTGCCGCAAGGCCGCCTGGAAGCCGCAGCCGCGCACCGGCAACGTCGCGTTCGACGACTGGCGCGAAAAGGAACTTGAGCGCCTCGCCGAAGAGCGCCGCAAGCTCGACGAAACCCTCGCCGAGTTCGATGACTACATGCGCGAACTGCGCCGCGCCAAGGATCAGGAGGAGTTCGACCGCTTCATGGCGAACCGCTCCCGCTCCACGCCGGCCAAGCCGGCCCCTGGCAAGCCGCGCGGCAAGCCCGGCCTGCTCGATGACGTGGACTAACCAGCCGCAAGGCCGATGAACCGAGGCGGCGTCGCGAAAGCGGCGCCGTTCTCGTTTGTATGCCGCGTCGGCATGCAAACGGTCGCGAGGCGCCTCGTGTTCATCGAATACGCGGCGCTTCAGTGCCGCGGGGATCTCCTGTGCCGTCGAAGGGTAAGCAAGTGATCAAACAGCGCGGCGGTGCGGCGATACTTGTTTCTCGTCCGTCATTTTGCGGACAGCATCGCGTCCATCGGCTGCCAGTACATCTTATGCCAGCCGCCCTCGAGCATTTCGCGGGCACCATCCGGATATCCTGCCTGATCGAAGGTCAGCCTGGTTTGCCCGCCAGTCTCCGCGAGCTCGAAGCGTACGAGCGAATAGACGCCCTCAGGCCAGGCATTCGATCGCCATGCCTGAACGACCCGCTTGCCCGGTACAAGCTCCACGTTCCGGCCGCTGATGCCGCCGTCGAACAGGCTGATCGTGCCTCCAGCCTCATCTGAAATCGTTGCAGCCTTGCCGCCGGTCATGCGGCTGAATTGGTCGGCGCGGGTCAACACGTCATAGACGGAGGCCGGGGTGGCGTTGATTGTCACTTCCTGGTGGATGCTCATGGTTGCTGCTCTCATTTCGATGTTTGACGCGGGGTGGCCGATTCTGATAACTCATCAACCAATCGGTTGACGATACTCATAGGAGCAGACGTTTTGACTGTCAACCATCTGGTTCACGACGAGCCTGCGGCGGACGAGAATGATCGGTTGGACGCGATCTTCCATGCGCTCTCCAATCGCACGCGCCGCGCCCTGTTGGCCCGTCTTGCAACGGCTCCTGCGAGGGTCAACGAACTGGCGCGCCCGCATGGCATGTCGGTGAATGCGATCTCGAAGCATCTTTTTGTCCTGGAAGACGCCGGGCTTATCCGGCGGCTCCGTGACGGTTCCGTGCAGCTCTGTGAGTTGAACGCGGCGCCGATGGCAGACGCGGACAAATGGATCAGAAACTACAGCCAGTTCTGGAACCGGCAGTTGGACCAGCTGGCGGCATTCGTGGAACAGGACGAGGATTGAAAATGCAGGGAACGGCGCTAAGCCTCAATCGAGTCATACGCGCGCCACGCGAGAAGGTGTTTGCGGCCTGGACGACGCCGGATTTACTGGTCCAATGGTGGGGACCGGGTGCGGTGACCTGCCCTGAGGCGCAAATAGACCTGCGTGTAGGCGGAGCCTACCGCATGGCAAATCGCGAGGTCGATGGTTCGGTCATCTGGATATCGGGCCATTTCGAGGCAGTTCGCGTACCGGAAGAACTAGCCTACACCTGGGTCATCAGTTCAATTCCTGCGGAGCCGACGCTTGTGCGCGTCCTGTTTCGGCTACACCCGGAAGGCACCGAGCTTGTGCTGACCCATGAGCGGTTCGCGCAGGAAGCGCTCCGCGACATGCACCGTCAAGGTTGGGGCGGCTGCCTCGACAAGTTGGAGACGATGCTCGTCTCGTGACGCAACGCCTCGAAGCAATTACCCCGGAAAGTTCCCGGCGGCCTTTCCGTGCGGCGGCAACTTGCGCTAGGTATCGCCGAAACGGGAGTTTGGGATGATCTTCGTCTTCAACTGCAAGGACAAGCCGGGCCACCTCCAGGTCCGCATGGACAATCGGCCGGCGCATGTCGCGTTCCTCGAACAACTCAACGCCGCCGGTACGCTGAAATTCGCCGGGCCGTTCCTTGACGGGAAGGGCAAGCCTTGTGGCAGCATGGTTGCTGTCGAGGCAGCCGACAAAACCGCCGCGAAGGCGATTGCCGACAAGGATCCTTATGCCAAGGCTGGCTTGTTTGAATCGGTTGCGATCCAGCCCTGGAACTGGGTATTCAACAATCCGGCTGCCTGAGATTTCGGAACGCTTCAATCGCCACAGACAAGGAGTCGCGCCATGCAATACTGGCTGTTCAAATCCGAACCTTCGGCCTTTTCCTTCGAGGCGCTGAAGGCCAAGGGCAAGGCCGGCTCGCAATGGGATGGCGTGCGCAACTATGCGGCGCGCAACAACATGAAGGCCATGCAGATTGGCGATCTCGGCTTCTTCTACCATTCCAATGAGGGGCTCGACATTGTCGGCATCGCCGAGGTTTGCGCGCTCGCCCATCAGGATACCACCACCGACGACGCTCGCTGGGAATGCGTGGACATCCGCGCCTTCAGAGACGTGCCGAACCCGCCCACGCTGGCTGAGGTCAAGGCCAATCCGAAACTGTCCGAAATGGCGCTGGTGCGGCTCGGGCGGCTGTCGGTGCAGCCGGTAACACCAGCGGAATGGAAAGAGGTCTGCCGCATGGGCGGCGTCGATCCGGTTCCGTGAGCCCATCGCCGTCGAAGGATCGCACTGCCTTTGTTCTTGCCAACACGGCGCTGATCGCGCCGCCGCATGTCCCTGAAATCTCCCTGCGTCTTGCCGACGAGGCGCATGATCTGTGGCATCGCACGGAGGAGGAATTGGAGGCTATTGGCCTGCCACCGCCCTTCTGGGCCTTCGCCTGGGCCGGCGGACAGGGACTTGCGCGCTATGTTCTTGACCATCCGCAGGCGGTTGCCGGCAAGACAGTACTCGACTTCGCCTCCGGTTCCGGGCTGGTGGCGATCGCCGCCGCCAAGGCGGGTGCGACGTCCGTCATCGCCAGCGATATCGATCCATTCTGCGGGCCTGCAATCGCGTTGAACGCCGCCTCCAATGGTGTGACTGTAGACTTTCGCGGCGATGATGATCTAGTCGGACGCGATGATGGCTGGGATGTCGTGCTGGCCGGTGACGTTTTTTACGACCGCGCCTTTGCCGACAGGCTCACCCCATGGCTTTCCGCGCTTGCCTCGCGCGGCGCTGTGGTACTCGTCGGCGACCCCGGCCGCGCCTACCTACCCAAGGACCGGCTGGAAAAGCTCGCCGCCTACGAAGTTCCGGTGACCCGGGCGCTGGAAGACGCCGACGTGAAGCGCACGACGGTTTGGCGGTTTCGCTAGACTTCGCCCGTGATGCGTGCGGCGATGAGTGTGTCGCAGGGATTGCCCTACCGCATCCGGATTGACCGTGTGACGCGGATGCCGAACTCCGCGCCTTCAAGCGGGAGGACAAGTCACCCGCGTACTCTTCTCAGCATCTGCTCGACATGGCTCACCGGTGTTTCGGGTGTGATGCCGTGGCCGAGATTGAAGATCAGCGGACCGTCGGCGAGCGCGGTCAGGATCGCATCGACACCCTCATCGAGCACGCGCCCGCCGACAACCAGCCGCAGTGGATCGAGATTGCCCTGCACCGCGCCATCAGCCTGAAGCGCCCGAGCCTGGGTCAACGGCACAGACCAGTCGAGCCCGAGCGCGGTGACGCCGGTTTTCTTGCGATAGCCGGCATAGAGACTGCCGGCGCCGCGCGGAAAGCCGATGATCGGCGTATGCGGATGGACCGCCCGCACCCGCCGCACGATCTCGGCAACGGGTTCGACGCACCAGGCCTCGAAGCTCGCTTCATCAAGTACGCCAGCCCAGGAATCGAAAATCTGCACCACATCCGCTCCGGCATCGATCTGCCGGATGAGATATTCGGCGGAAACTTGTGCGAGCTTGGCAAGGAGTCGCGCCATCGCTTCTGGGTCGCGGTAGCCGAACAGCCGCGACGGCGCCTGATCGGGCGTGCCGCGTCCGGCGATCATGTAGGTCGCCACCGTCCACGGCGCGCCGCAGAAACCGATCAGCGTGGTTTGGCCGGGCAACTCAGCGCGCAGCCGCGCCACCGTTTCATAAACCGGCGCCAGATGCGCGTGAACATCGCCGACCTCGCCGAGCCGCGCGATCTCGGCAGCCTCGATCGGGGTCATCCGCGGGCCTTCGCCTTCTACGAAGCGCAGATCACGGCCGAGCGAATGCGGCACGACCAGAATGTCCGAGAATAGGATCGACGCATCGAAACCGAAGCGGCGGATAGGCTGCAGCGTCACTTCGACGGCGAAATCCGGAGTGTAGCAGAGGTCGAGAAACGACCCGGCTTTCCCGCGGGTGGCCCGGTATTCCGGCAGATAGCGACCCGCCTGCCGCATCATCCAAAGCGGTGGTGGAAACACCGGCTCGCCGGCAAGCACCTTGAGCATAGTGCGCTCGCCTGGCATCGGAGCCCTTGTTGTTGTTTGCACGCGCGTCTTGCTCACTCGTCGGAAGTCTGCATGTCGCGGAATTCATGAGCGTCATAAACGCCGAGGAGGCGTACCTCACGCGAGAAGAAGTTCAGCTCGTTCAGCGCCCGCGCGACATTTGGGTCGTCCGGATGACCTTCGATGTCGGCGTAGAACAGCGTCGCGAAGAAGGTGCCGCCGAGCTGGTAGCTCTCCAGCTTGGTCATGTTGACGCCATTGGTGGCGAAGCCGCCCATCGCCTTGTAGAGCGCCGCCGGAATATTGTGCACGCGGAACACGAAGGTCGTCATCATCCGCCGGTTGGGATCGCGGCGCGGCGCCCATTGTTTGGTCTTCGACAGCACGACGAAGCGCGTGACGTTGGTTTCGGTATCCTCAACATTCTCAGCAACGATATTCAGCCCGTAGAGCGATGCCGCAAGCCGTGGCGCCAGGGCAGCATTCGAGCGATCGCCCTCGTCGGCGACTTGTCGCGCCGCCCCTGCCGTGTCGCCAGCGACCACGGGCTTCCAGCGATGCCGCCGGATGATCTTGCGGCATTGGCCGAGCGCATGGATATGGCTGTGGACCGCCTTGATGTCCTCGATCTTGGCACCGGGCAGCACCATCAACTGGAAGTGGATCGGCAGGAAATATTCGCCGACGATGTGCAGTTTCGATTCCGGCAGAAGGTGATGGATGTCGGCAACTCGACCGGCGATAGTGTTTTCGATCGGGATCATGGCAAGGTCTGCCTTACCGCTCTCGACCGCGTTGAACGCATCTTCGAAGGTCGGGCAAGGCAACGGTTCCATCTCGGGATAGGCATTGCGGCAGGCGGTATCGGAGTTGGCGCCCGGCTCACCCTGGAAGGAGATGCGATTGGTCTTATCAGCCATAGTCAAGGCTTCCTGGAGAGAATTTCGCGTGCGCGCTCGAGATCTTTCGGCGTGTCGACACCGAGCGGCACCGAATCGACGATCGCAACATCTATGCGCATTCCGGCTTCGAGCGCGCGCAGCTGCTCGAGCTTCTCGCGCTTTTCCAGCGGCGACGGTGGCATTTTTACGAAGCGCGTCAGCGCGCCGCGACGATAGGCGTAGAGGCCAATGTGATGGAAAAGCGGCCCCGGTCCCCACGGCGCGGTGGCGCGGGTAAAGTACAGCGCTCTCAGATGGATCGGCGAAAGCGCCGCACCGACGATCTTCACCACATTCTGGTTGGTGCGTTCCTCGTCGCGGGTGATTTCGACGCCAAGCGTACCGATATCGACCGCCGGATCGGCGAGCGGCGACAAGGCCGCCGCGATCGTTGCCGGTTCGATCGTTGGTAGATCGCCCTGGACATTGATGACGACGTCAACTTCGCCGCGCGGGTCCAGCGCCGACAGCGCCTCGAAAATCCGGTCGGAGCCCGACTCGTGATCGATCCGCGTCATCACCGCCTCATAGCCATGCGCCCGCACCGCATCAGCGACCGATTCGGTGTCGGTCGCAACCACGACGCGGCCGAGGCCGGATTCGGTGGCGCGATCCGCGACATGCACGATCATCGGCTTGCCCGCGATATCGGCGAGCGGTTTTCCCGGCAGGCGGGTCGAGGCCATGCGGGCCGGGATGAGGATCAGATTTTTCATGGATAATCGCAGCCGGAATGGAGCTTCTGAAAGTGGCAAAACGTCTCACAGGGAGGCCCCTTATATGAGTTGCAACGGCCAAGCAAAAGACCTAGTTTCCGCGAACCTGGCCGGGCGGCTTCCCGGCTGCGGCATCATGCCTGCGTATCGGAAACATCCGGGCGGAGGGGCGGGATCAGGAGCCTGGAGCGGATGGACTCTTTCGAATTCAACAAGATAATCGGCGCGTTGCTGGGGGCGGTATTCGTCGTCTTCTCCATCTCCATTGTGTCCGACGCGATTTTTGCGGCTCCCATCCCCGAGAAGCCCGGCTATGCCATCGAGGCGGTCGAGGACGAGCACGGCGGTGGCGGTGGCGCAGAGGCCAAAGCGCAGGAATCGGTACTGCCATTGCTAGCCAGCGCCAGCGTCGATCAGGGCGCTGCCGTGTTCAAGAAATGCGCGGCCTGCCACACCGACGACGCCAGCGGCGCCAACAAGGTCGGCCCGAATCTCTGGGACATAGTGAACCGCCCGGTCGCTTCGCATGCCGGCTTCTCCTATTCCGCGCCGATGAAGGAGTTTGCGCAGGGCGGCAAGACCGTTTGGGACTATGAGCACCTGGACCATTTCCTCTTGTCGCCGAAGGGCCTCGTTAAGGGCACCGCGATGGGCTTTGCCGGGCTCAAGAAAGTCGATGAGCGGGCTGCCGTTATCGCGTATCTGCGCTCGAAGGCCGACAGCCCGGCTCCATTGCCGGAAGCGTCTGCGGCGCCCGCTGCCGACAACGCCTCGGCGCCCGCCGAAGGTGCGGCGCCTGCCGATGCCGCCAAGCCTGCGGAAGCAGCGCCGGCGCCTGCCGAGGCTGCACCTTCCGCTCCGGCTGAAGGCACCGCTCCGGCCGACGCCACGAAGCCTGCGGAACCTGCTCCGGCACAATGACAAATTTGTAATTGGCGAAATCACGAAAAAGCCGGGTTCTGCCCGGCTTTTTTGTTATGACGCGATGGCGAAGCGGTTCAAACTCGTTTCTGCTGCGCACTGGATGTTATTGGTTAGGAGATTGCCGATGATGGGTTTGCCGAAAGCGAAGGGAATGGCCCTGGCGTTCGCTGCGATGCTGGCCGCGACTGCCGCCGGTCACGCCCAGGAATGGCAAACGTCATCCTCGCTGATGGGCGAATCCAAATACGGCAAAGACTTCAAGCGCTACGACCACGTCAATCCGGATGCGCCGAAGGGCGGCACGCTGAATTCGGTCACTACCGGTACCTTCGACAGCTTCAATCCCTACATCGTGCGCGGGAGCCCGGCGGCGGGATTGGGCAGCTTTGGCGGCGGCCTCCTCTACGAGACGCTGATGGAGCAATCCATCGATGAACCAAGCGTCAGCCATCCGCTCATTGCCAACGCATACAAATATCCCGAGGATTTTTCGTCGGCGACGTACCGCATAGACCCGAACGCGCGCTGGCATGACGGCAAGCCACTCACGGCTGATGACGTTATCTGGTCGCTCAAGGTGCTGAAAGACAACAGCCCGATGTATGGCCGCTACTACGCCAACGTCACGGACGCCGTCGCGATCAACGACCATGAGGTCGAGTTCCATTTCGATCAGAAGGGCAATCGCGAACTGCCGAAAATCCTCGGCGATCTGGTGATTCTGCCCAAGCATTGGTGGGAAGGCACGGATGCCTCCGGCAAGAAGCGCGATGTCACGCAGCCGACGCTTGAGCCGCCGCTCGGCTCAGGTCCCTACAAGATCAAGAGCTTCAAGCCTGGCGCGGAAATCGTCTGGGAGCGGGTCAAGGATTACTGGGGGCAGAACCTCGCGGTGAAGGTCGGGCGGGAGAATTTCGATACCCGCCGCTACGTCTATTTCCAGGACGAGAATGCCGAGTGGCAGGCTTTCACAAAGGGCGGTTACGAGGACATCCATCCCGAGAACCGCTCGGCGCGTTGGGCCCGCGACTACAATTTTCCAGCATTCGAAGCAGGGGATGTGGTCAAGACGGAATTCCTCACCGAGTCCGGCGAGCCAATGCAAGGCTTTGTCCTTAACCTGCGCAAGCCGCAGTTTCAGGATCGGCGCGTTCGCGAAGCGCTGACCTACACCTTCGACTTTGAAACGATGAACAAGAATCTGTTCTTTGGCTACTACACGCGGACCGACAGCTACTTTGAGGGTGGCGAACTGGCGTCAAGCGGACTGCCTCAGGGCAAGGAGCTGGAGATCCTCAACGAATACAAAGACAAGCTACCGCCTGAGGTCTTTACAACGGAATTCAAACTGCCGGTCTATGACACGCCGCAGGCGACGCGCGACAATCTCAGGAAGGCTTTCGACCTGTTCAAGCAGGCCGGCTGGGTCAACAAGGATCGCAAGCTGGTGAACGAAAAGACGGGCGAGCAGTTCCGGATCGAGTTTCTCGGGAGAGACCCGAGCGACGAGCGCGTTACCGGGCCGTTCATTGACAATCTGCGAAAGCTTGGCATCGATGCCAGTCTGCGTGTTGTCGATACGTCGCAGTATATCAACCGCACTCGCAACTTCGACTACGACATAATCACCTCGGTGCTGGCGCAGTCGCAGTCGCCTGGTAACGAGCAGCGTGAGTTCTGGACCACGAAAGCTGCCGATACGCCCGGTTCCCGCAATTACACGGGGATCAAGGATCCGGTCGTCGATGCTCTGACCGAACGCGTGATCTTTGCCACCGATCGCGAGGATCTTGTCGCCGCTACCCATGCACTCGATCGCGTGCTCTTGTGGAACTACTTCGTCGTGCCGCAATGGCACCTGCCAAAGGTATGGTTGGCCTACTGGAACAAATTCGGCATCCCGGACAAACAGCCGGCCTATGTCGGCGTGGACATAGATTCCTGGTGGATCGACCCTGAAAAGGAAAAGGCGCTCGCCGCCAAATACAAGAGCGTGAACTGATGTGCGCGTCCCGCCGCGATTTCCTTGCCGGTGCAGGCGCTGCGGTCGCCGCGCCGCTGCTGCCGCGCAAACTCTTCGCCGCGAGCCCAACCGGTAAACCGTTGCACGGCCTCTCGGCGTTCGGCGACCTGAAATATCCGGCGGATTTTTCGCATTTCGACTACGCCAATCCAGACGCGCCGAAGGGCGGCACGTTCAATTTCTCGCCGCCGAACTGGCTGTACAATCAGAATCCGCAGACCTTCAACACGCTGAATAGCTACGTTCCGAAGGGCGACGCGCCGCCACGCATGGAGTTGTGTTTTGATACGCTGATGGCAAGCGCGTTGGACGAGCCGGACGCTGTCTACGGCCTGCTCGCCGAAAGCGTCACCATCTCGGAGGATCGCAACAGCTATGAATTCGTGATGCGGCCCGAAGCGAGGTTCCACGACGGCTCTCCGCTGACCGCAGAGGATGCAGCTTTCAGCTACAAACTGCTCAAGGCGGAGGGGCACGCCGATATTCAGCTGACGCTTGGGCAGATGACAGACGCCGTTGCGCTGGACGAATACCGTCTGAAACTGACCTTCTCGGGCAAGCAATCGGAACGTGTGATCCTCGACGTCGTGCTCTACCCGGTGTTCTCCAAAAAATACTACACGGACAACAAGTTCGCTGCTGGCGGCATGACCCCGCCGCTGGGCTCCGGTGGCTACAAGGTCGGCAAGGTCGTTGCGGGCCAACGGATCGAATATGAGCGCGTGCTGGACTATTGGGGCAAGGATCTTCCGGTGAACCATGGCCTCGGCCACTTCGACCGTATCCGCATCGAGTTCTACCAGCAGCGCCAGGCCGCTTTCGAAGCCTTCAAGAAAGGCGAAATCCTCCATCGCGAGGAGTTCACCTCGCGCGTCTGGGCGAATGACTACAACTTTCCTGCAATCAACGACGGCAGGGTGGTCAAACGCCTGTTCCCGGCGGAGAAACGCCCATCCATGCAGGCGATCGCCATCAATCTTCGGCGCGAACGCTTCAAGGATATCCGGGTTCGCCAGGCGATCGGCATGTGCTTCGATTTCCCATGGACCAATCGCAACCTGTTTTTCGACGCCTACACGCGGTCGCAATCCTGTTTCGAGAAGTCGGACTATCGGGCGCAAGGCATGCCTTCGCTTGAGGAACTGGCACTGCTCGAGCCGCTGCGCGACCGCGTTGCTCCGGAGGTCTTCGGCGAGGCGGTGGTTCAGCCCGAGGCGAACGGCTCGGGTCGAGACAGAAAGCTTCTTGGCGCGGCCTCGAAGCTACTGGCCGAAGCCGGTTGGACGCGGTCAGGCGCGACGCTGGTCAACGCAAAGGGGGAAAAGCTCTCTGTCGAGTTCCTGGTCGACGAGGACGGGCTGGCGACTTTGTTGGGTTCATGGGTCGAGAACATGAAGGCGATTGGCTTCGACGCCTCCATCCGCCTGATCGACACCGCGCAATATCAGCGGCGCCAGTTGGACTTCGATTTCGACCTGTTGATGATGGCGCTGTCGTGGAGCGCCACGCCGACCGCCGACAGCCTGGAGACGATGTTCCATTCGCGCGCCGCCAGCGTGCCGAGTTCGCGCAACCTGCCCGGAACCGCCGACCCCGCCGTTGACGAGTTGATTGGCGATGTCAGCAGCGCAAAGACCCGGAAGGACCTGATTGTTGCGATACGCGCGCTTGATCGGGTCTTGCGCGCGCGCCACGACTGGATTCCATGCTGGTATTCGCCGAATCACCGCGTCGCGTATTGGGATATGTTCGGCTTCAAGGAGCCGAAGCCTGACTACGGATTCCCGGTCGAGACATTGTGGTGGTACGAAAAGGACAAGGCGACAGCGATTGGGAAAGCCTGATACGAAAAGCGATTGCGCCGGGCGCTTTCCCTCCCCCTTGTGGGGAGGGTCGGCGAACGAACGGAACGCAGTGGAGTTCGTGAGACGGGGTAACCGTTCGCTCCTGCCTCCTTCGAGGTCGAGGAAATATTCACCCCCACCCCGCTCCACTTCGCGGATCGACCCTCCCCACAGGGGGGAGGGTAAGGCCCTTGGATCTGCCTGATGGGCGCCTATATCCTCCGCCGAATACTGCTGATGATCCCGACCTTGTTCGGCATCATGGCGATCACATTCGCCATCGTGCAGTTTGCGCCGGGCGGCCCGGTCGAGCAGGTCATCGCCAAACTGACGGGACAGGGTGGCGACGCCACCGATCGGATTTCCGGCGGTGGCGGTGATGCCGGAGCCAACAACAACATCAATGCGGGCGGCGGCGAGGCCTCGTCGAAATACCGAGGCGCGCAGGGGCTGGATCCGGAGTTCATCGCAAAGCTGGAAAAGCAGTTTGGCTTCGACAAGCCGCCGCTCGAACGCTTCGGCTTGATGATGTGGAACTATTTGCGCTTCGACTTCGGCGACAGCTGGTTCCGCGACATCTCGGTCATCGACCTGATCATCGAGAAAATGCCGGTGTCGATCTCGATCGGCCTATGGATCACCCTGCTGTCCTACCTGATCTCGATACCGCTTGGCATTCGCAAGGCGGTGAAGGATGGTTCTGCATTCGACATCTGGACCAGCGGCGTCGTCATCGTCGGCTACGCCATTCCCGGCTTCCTGTTCGGTATCCTGCTTATGGTGCTGTTCGCAGGCGGTTCGTTCTACGATTGGTTTCCGCTGCGTGGCCTGACCTCCGACAATTGGGAGGAACTCTCCTGGTGGGGGCGCACCGTCGACTACTTTTGGCACCTGACCTTGCCGCTTACGGCAATGGTGTTGTCCGCCTTCGCCACCTCGACGCTGCTTACCAAGAACTCCTTCCTCGAGGAAATCCGCAAGCAATATGTCGTCACGGCGCGCGCCAAGGGCCTGTCCCAGCGGCAGGTGCTTTACGGCCATGTCTTCCGCAACGCAATGCTCATCGTCATCGCCGGCTTTCCGGCTGCATTCATCTCGGCTTTCTTCAGCGGATCGCTGCTGATCGAAAACATCTTCTCGCTCGATGGCCTGGGCCTGCTCGGATACAAATCCGTGCTCGAGCGCGACTATCCGGTGGTCTTCGCCAATCTCTACATCTTTTCGCTCATCGGCCTTGTCGTCGGCCTGATCTCCGACCTGATCTATACATGGATCGATCCCCGCATCGACTTCGAGCGGAGGGACGTGTGATGGCGGAAGCACTCGTCAAGGCCGAGGTGGAGCAGGTACGCACAAAAGCCGTGCAGCCGTGGCTTTCGCCGCTGAACCAGCGTCGCTGGCGGAATTTCAAGGCGAACCGTCGCGGTTACTGGTCGCTCTGGATTTTCCTGGTCCTGTTCGTGCTGTCGATCTTCTCGGAGTTTGTCGCCAACGACCGGCCGATCCTCGCCTCCTACAGGGGCGAGTTGCTGTTTCCGGTCATCGTCGACTACCCGGAGGAAAAATTCGGGGGTTTCTATGCCGTCACCGACTATCGCGATCCGGTGATCAGCGACGAGATCAACGCCAATGGCTGGATGGTCTGGCCGCCGATCCGCTACTCCTACAGCACCACCAACAACGACGCGCCTGAGTCCGCGCCGTCGAAGCCATCCTGGCGATACTCGAAGGAAGAGCGGTGCAGCCGCTATCCGAAGGGCGTGGATGACGAGAACTGTGTGATCGGCAACTGGAACTGGCTGGGCACCGATGACCAGGCGCGCGATGTGATGGCGCGCATCATTTACGGCTTCCGCATCTCGGTTCTGTTCGGCCTCATCCTGACCGCCGGCTCCGCCGTGATCGGCGTATCGGCAGGCGCCGTTCAGGGCTATTTCGGCGGCTGGACCGACCTCATCATGCAGCGTTTCATCGAAGTATGGTCGTCGATGCCGGTGCTATACCTGCTGCTGATCGTATCGGCGATCCTTCCGCCGGGCTTCTTCATCCTGCTGGCACTGATGCTGGTCTTTTCCTGGACGGCTTTTGTCAGCGTCGTCAGAGCGGAATTCCTGCGGGCGCGCAATTTCGAGTATGTCAACGCCGCTCGTGCGCTCGGCGTCCCTAACCGCACGATCATGGTCCGCCACCTTTTGCCCAACGCCATGGTAGCGACACTGACCTTCCTGCCCTTCATCCTGAACGGCTCAATATCGACCCTGACGTCACTCGATTTCCTCGGCTTTGGCCTGCCGCCCGGCGCGCCGTCGCTTGGCGAATTGCTGAAGCAGGGACAACGCAACCTCACTGCACCGTGGCTCGGTCTGACGGGCTTCTTTGTGATCTCCCTCATGCTGTCGCTGCTGATCTTCGTCGGCGAAGCAACACGTGACGCCTTCGATCCGCGAAAGACGTTCAGATGAGCGATGAACCTTTGCTCTCCGTTCGGGATCTTTCGGTGGCCTTCACTCAAGGGGGCCTCACATCGACCGCCGTCGATCACATTTCCTTCGACGTCGCCAAGGGTGAAACGGTCGCGCTTGTCGGTGAATCCGGTTCCGGTAAATCTGTGTCGGCGCTGTCTGTGCTCAAGCTGCTTCCCTATCCGTCGGCGAGCCATCCTTCAGGCCAGATCCTATTCGGCGACGAAAATCTGCTCACCAAGAGCGAGCAGGAGCTGCGCAAGGTGCGCGGCAATCGGATCACCATGATCTTCCAGGAGCCGATGACCTCGCTCAATCCGCTGCATACGATAGAGCAGCAAGTCGTCGAGGTTCTGGCGCTGCACCAAGGTATGCGAGACAAGCCGGCGCGCGAGCGCACGCTTCAGCTTTTCCGCGAGGTCGGCATTCGCGACCCGGAAAAGCGGCTTGATGCTTATCCGCATCAACTCTCCGGGGGCCAGCGCCAGCGCGTGATGATCGCCATGGCGCTTGCCAACGAGCCGGAACTGCTGATCGCCGACGAGCCGACGACCGCGCTCGACGTCACCGTGCAGGCGCAAATCCTCGAACTTCTGGACAGGCTTAAAACGAAGAACGGCATGTCGATGCTGTTCATCACCCATGATCTGGGCATTGTCCGCAAGATCGCCGACCGCGTCTGCGTGATGACCAAGGGCAAGATCGTCGAGACCGGACCGACGAAGGAAATCTTCAACAATCCACAGCACGAATACACGCGCCATCTATTGGCGGCGGAGCCGAAGGGACGCCCGCCGACGGTCGACACCAGCGCGAAAACCGTCATGACCGGTCGGAATATGAAGGTGTGGTTCCCGATCAAGCAGGGCTTCTTCCGCAAGACGGTCGATCATGTGAAGGCCGTGGACGGCATCGACATTGACGTGCGTGCAGGGCAAACGGTCGGCGTCGTCGGCGAATCCGGCTCGGGCAAGACGACGCTCGGCCTGGCATTATGCCGGATGATTTCATCGAAAGGCAAGATCGACTTCAACGGCAAGGAAATCGACGAACTGTCTTTCTCGGACATGCGCCCGCTACGGCGGGAGCTGCAGATCGTATTCCAGGATCCGTTCGGGTCGCTCAGCCCGCGCATGTCGGCCGCCGAAATTATCGCCGAAGGTCTGGGCATCCACGAACCCTCCCTGCCGGTTGATGAAAAGGATCTGCGCGTCGTCGACGTGATGAAAGAGGTGGGGCTCGACCCCGAAGCCCGCCACCGGTACCCGCATGAATTCTCCGGCGGCCAGCGACAGCGCATCGCCATCGCCCGCGCCATGGTGCTCAAGCCACGATTCGTCATGCTCGACGAACCGACTTCCGCGCTCGACATGAGCGTCCAGGCGCAGGTCGTCGATCTGCTGCGCGCGCTGCAGGCCAAGCATAATCTGGCATACCTTTTTATCAGTCACGATCTAAAGGTCATTCGCGCCCTGGCGAACGAAGTGATCGTCATGCGCAATGGCCGGATCGTCGAGCACGGCCCCGCCAGCCAGATATTTGAGGCGCCTCGGACCGAATACACCAAAGCCCTGATCTCCGCGGCTTTCCGCATCGAGACCGCACCGCTCGGCGCGGTCAGCGAATAGGACCGCCATTTCACGGCTTGCCTAGGGTCAGGACCTGTTAATATGATCGAAATGGCGCCTGAAACGGCAAAGAGATGCAAGGCGAAGCGCGAAGGCCGGGCTGGCAGGCCCGGTCGAGCGGCTCGATGCCGCAGGTCGCAGCCGTTTCAGCGTCCTTCGGATGTGATCCATCTGACCGGCTACAGCGCATGTCCCGCGCTGACTCTTGTCAGCGCGAAAGGAACATGCGCTACTCAAAGTGCCGGAGCGTCCTTTGCGCATTCGACAAACGCGCGGCGCTCCGGTGTCGCGAAGGGCTTGAAAGCCGAAAGGCTTCCTGAGCCTTTGCTCCGCGAAGCCCAACAGATGGTCTCACACCATTTCGACCAGATTAAAAGGTCCTGACCCTAGCGCCCATCGCAAGGATTAATCCGGAGAGACAGGAGGTGCCGACGCATGCAAAAGGGCAAGGTTCTGCTCTCTGTTAGCGGGTTTAATCCGCAGCGCTGGCATGAATTGCTGGCGGCTGGCCGCGAGGTCGTGCTGCGGCCGGAAACCGCGAACGATCCGTCGATCACCTATGCAGTCGTCTGGAGGCAGCCGCCAGGCATTCTGAGCGGACTGCCGAATCTCAAGGCGATCTTTTCGATTGGCGCGGGTGTCGATCACATCCTTGCCGACAAGACTGTGCCTGACGTGCCAATCGTTCGCGTCGTGGACGAGAACCTGGCCAAGCACATGACCGAATATGTGGTCTGGCGGGTGATGGACCATCATCGCTTCGGTCAAACCTATCGCGTTCAGCAAAAGCGCAAGATCTGGCGCGAGCCTTTGCAGCGGACGGCGAACGACGTTTCGGTTGGTATCATGGGGCTCGGCAATCTTGGCCAGGATGCCGCTCGCGCGTTGATCGCGCTGGGCTTTCGTGTCAATGGCTGGAGCCGGTCCGACAAGAAAGTCGCGGGCGTTACCACATTTTCCGGGGAGGCGGGTCTGCGCCCCTTCCTGAATGTCACCGACATTCTGGTTGTCCTGCTGCCGCTCACCGCGGCGACGCAAGGCATCATAGACTATGCGTTGCTCAAGGAGCTGCGGAGGCGTAACGCCCTTGGCGGTGCGGTGCTCGTCAATGCCGGCCGTGGGCGCCTTCAGAAGGACGATGATATCCTCAGGGCATTGGAGGACGGTACGCTCAAGGAAGCCAGTCTCGACGTGTTCGAGGTTGAACCGTTGCCAAAAACCAGCCCGCTCTGGACGCATCCGAGGGTGTTCGCGACGCCGCATTCCGCCGCAACGTCGGACCCTGACTTTCTTGTCGGCCCCATGCTTGTGCAGATGGACGCTCATGACGCAGGCATGGCGCTGCGAGATCTCGTGGACAGGAAGGCTGGATACTAGAGCGCTTCCAGGAAAAGTGCGCAGCGGTTTTCCGGTTCGGAAACGCGACAAAACAAGGAGTTAGAGCGATTAATCGATTCTGTGAAATGATGAACCGCTCTACAGCGCCGCGCGTCCTTTCGGACGCGCAAAGGACGCTGTATCTCTTTGAAACTGCGCATCGTGCTTTCCGAAAATCGATTCCGATTTTCGGGCCGATGCGGTAGGTCGTGAACGAAACAGGCGGCCCAAGAGGACCGCCGATCGTCGTATTCTTTGGTGGTCAAGGTTTTTTAGCCCGGGCAGGTTGTGCAGGGAACGGTCTTGCTCATCCGAGGGCGCAGATAATAGGTCTCGCCCATGTTGATGACATCGAACGCGGCCTCAAGGCTGAGTGCCTCTTTCTGACTGGCTGACCAAGTTATAATCGGCCTGTATGGCAACTCGCTCGTCACCTGGATCAGGAATGTGCCCGGAATGTTGAGCGAAGCCGGCACTGTCGTGACGGATCCTTTCGCTGCATCAGCACTAAAGGTCCCATTTTGCATCTTGCGGGACCAGGTAACAGTGGTCGTTGAACCAGGGTCCGGCGAGATGGTGATGGCCGTAACCGTGATTTCTGGCTGCGAGCGCCCATAGGGCTGCAGGATCGCTCCGCCGATCTTCATGATCGCATCCACTGTGGACGGCGTCACTGTTTGCTGCTGAGTGATCAGGTCGGCCACCATACTGCCAATTCGGCCGACCTTTTTGTTGCTCTCGATCGCCAGCGACACCTCAAGTGTGAGGAAGTACATGATGAAGAGCAGTGGCGCGATGAACGCGAACTCAACTGCGGCGACGCCGCGCTTGTCCGCGAGGAGCCGCTTCAGCGTCCGCCGGAGGCTTCTCCCCTGCCCACCTATCCGCTTATGCCAGAACATAGTGTTCCCTTTCCAGACCCGTCCGCATGAAGGATCACTTCCGCCCCTCAATAGGGCTCATTCTGCCAAGTGGTAGTGGCAAAATGCAAAACTTTGCCGCCCTTGAGATTGGAAATGTAAGACCTCATAAAATCGGTCATTACCGGCCATTTGTAAAAGACACGAAGCATATTGATCGAGACCGGGCCACCAGAGGATGCTCCGAAGCCTTTTGAATCGATGTCTCGGTCAGGGGTATATTTAGTTTTGACGGCGGCGGCGGCCTCGAAGGAAGAATATTCCTTCAAGTCGATGACAAGCCCCGGGCAACCACTCTCGACGAGCAGGCTGATCCTTTGGCAGATGAATGCCTTGGCTTTTTCCGCCGATACGTCGGCTGTCTGCAGCTGGCCCGTTCTGATTTGCCGCGCATAGTCATCGGTTGCATTCTGCAGCAGTTGCTGACCTGCAAACGATATGCTGCTCTCGATGATCGCAAAAACCAGCAGAAAGAAGGGCAGCGCGAGAACGGCAAACTCGACCGCGGCGACACCGTCCTCGTTGCGGAGGAGGCGCGCACGAAATGATTTGGCGGGAGCCTCTGTCGAACTGCGGTTTGCGTCGGGAATGGAGCTCATGGTTTTCGCCTGCGTGCCTCTCATCATTGAGGAGCGTAGCGCAAACCTGTTGAAGTCCGGTATTGCTGTTCACTAAAATCGCTGAACGCTCATTCACCCATGCGTAACTTAATAGCACCGCGCAGTGTTACTTCGGCGTGTCCGTCGCCTGCGACGAGCGGTCACTGCGTGCGGTTGCGCATGTATTTATAATGAGTAGGAAACGCGTGCTTCCACCACAGAGCGCGTCTGCTGAGCAAATCGCCCGTCTCTGGCTGACGAGTTACAGCGCCGCGCGTCCTTTCGGACGCGCAAGGGACGCTGTATCTCTTTCAAACTGCGCATCGTGCTTTCCGAAAATCAATTCCGATTTTCAGGCCGATGCGGTAGTATTATTGCCCGGAGCCTACGGTGGCGTCCGAGGTCAGTTCCGCCGTGGATTTGTACGCGCCTTCGCAATACGGCGTGCAAGAAAGCATCTGGATATCGGCGCGCCTGTAAATTCGCAGGGAATCTGTTGTCTGCCGTGAGACGGTTACCTGCTGGTCGACGACCGGATTGCCCTCAGCGTCGAGTACGACCAGGTTGGTTACACCAAACCCCTTGCCAGTCAGCACGATCGTTGTGGCGTCCTGTACCGACGCGTCGGCAATCGCCGGATTTCCGACGATGATTGTGTCGGCCGGCCGCGCAAGCTTCACGATCTTCGCCTGGTTCATGACGACATCGATACCTTCCTCCGCCATGGCGGGTACAGCACCGCCTGCGAGCAATAGCGCTGCCAGCGTCAGCGAGTAGATTTTCGACGAAACCATGTCGGCTCCCCAATCGGTCATGCGTAACTTGAAAATGAACGATATTGGTGAACCAACAGTTAAGCGGCGCAGCCATACCTGCGATTGTCGAGGTGCGGGCCTCCTTCACTCAACAGAAAAGGCATCAAGTAGCGCCGATACCTGCTATTTTGGGACAAGCGCGCGCATTACAGCGCCGCGCGTCCTTTCGGACGCGCAAAGGACGCTGTGCTTCCGAAAATCGATTCCGATTTTCGGGCCGATGCGGTAGATCGATCATCGGCAGATCGCCCATCGGCCAGCTCGCCATCTTAAGTGCCACGGCCCCAATGCGAGCAGAGTGCGGTTGCGCCCGCGTAGCAAGCGCGCCGCCACTGGCCGGTCCGGTGCGCCCATTATTTAGCCGACAGTTAACCATGGATTGCCCCAACGTCCGTTAAACAAATCGGTAAGGCTGTTTATTAAGCGCATTGAAAGAGCTGCCGAGTAGATTGCGGTCATCCAAGCAACGAGAAACGAAGTTGATGGATGTTCCGATCGCTGGGAAAAAAAGTTGACGGGGCTGCTGTAACAAACTGGAGTAAGGATCCTAATCATGTCGAAGCTCTTTGCACGTTTCCTGAAGAATGAGTCTGGCGCGACCGCCATTGAATACGGCCTGATCGCCGCCCTCATCGCAGTTGGCATCATCGCTGCCGCTAGCGCCCTTGGTTCGCAGATTTCTACAACCTTCAATCTGATTTCGTCTGAGATGGCGGGTGCTCAGCCGTAATAGTCCGAAGCTGCCGAAATTCGGCAACTGTCTGACCGACGGAATGAGGCCGCTCTCAATGGGCGGCCTCTATCCATTTCCGAGCCCGCGCGGTTCGCGAGCGCAATGAACTCTTCCGGAGGGGTTCTCCATGCTTGAGTCAGTCATATTTGTGGTCTTCCCCTTCTGCATGGCGTTCGCGGCGATATCGGACATGCTGTCCATGACCATCGCCAACCGCGTTTCGGTGGTGCTCGTCGCAACGTTCGCGGTGGTTGCCCCGCTCACTGGCATGGAATGGTCCACCTATGCGCTCCATTTTGCCGCTGGTTTCGTCGTCCTGCTCGTGACTTTCGGATTGTTTGCGGTTGGCGGAATGGGCGGCGGAGACGCAAAATTGATGTCCGCGACAGCGCTCTACATGGGTTTGAGCATCCACCTGATGAACTATCTGGTTATGTCCGCCTTTGTCGGCGGAATTCTTACACTGATTATTCTCGCGCTGCGGAAGTCGTCTCTTCGGGTAATTGTCGGCGACAATATTTTTCTGCGGAATTTTGCCGACTCCAAAAAGGGATTCCGTACGGCATCGCCCTGGGGATCGGTGGTTTGATGGCCTATCCTGAATTCACCGCTCATGACTTGGGCGCTGCAGCGGCTTTCCGGATTCTGATAGCAGATCGAGACAGGCAGCCGGAACAGCTGCGCTCCGTGCGACAGTGATCAATATTGAATAAACTTAAAATTAATCACGATTGTTCGCATTGCGTTAACCGTAATTTGACGATTGCGGCCGCAAGTTCCCGCTGGGTTACGAATTCCATGTGCGGGGTTTTTCAAAATGGCTGCATCACGGATTATCATTCTTGGCGTAGCTGGAGCAGCGGCTGTCGGCGCGTTCTATGTCGCTCGAAATATGACAGCCCCGCCTCCGGTGGTTGTCAACAGCGAAGGGCCGATTCTGCCTAGCGTTAAGGTGACAGAGGTTCTGGTTGCCGGTGGCGACGTTCCAATGGGCGCCAATGTCGGCCAGACGATCTCGTGGCAGCAATGGCCCTCGTCCGGTGTCAGCGAGGGGTTCATCACCAAGGATGCCTCACCGGATGCCTTGAATGAACTCAAGGAGGCGATCGCCCGGGTCCCGATTTATGCCGGCGAGCCAGTACGCCGCACGAAGCTCGTAGGCGGTGGCACGAGCTTCATGTCGTCTATTCTTCCTGCCGGCTATCGCGCAGTGGCAACACAAATCGCGGTCGACACTGCGGCGGGCGGCTTCATTCTCCCGAACGATTATGTCGATGTCATCATGACCCGCAGGGCCGAGAACGGCTCAGCGACTGGCTTCGTGACGGAAACGATCCTGCAGAACATCAAGGTTCTGGCAATCGACCAGATGTTGCAGCTCAACGAAGAGGGCGAGCAGGTCAAGGTCGGAAGCACGGCGACGCTGGAACTGACGCCGCAGCAATCAGAGATAATCACGGTCGCACAGCAAATGGCCGATCGCCTTACGCTGGCGCTCCGCTCGGTTGCCGACGCACAGGAAGCGCCAACCAGCCAGGCCGATTATCTCGTTTCAAGCAATGGCAAGGGCGGGACCGTTCGGTTGATCAAATCGGGCGAAGTCTCGGAGGTGGGAGCGCGCAAATGAACGCAAATATCAACTCACCGGCAACCGGTAAGAGCAAGCCCTCGATATCGGTACTTCGTAAAGCCACAACGGCGCTCGTCTCTTGCGCTGTTCTGTTTGCCACCTCGCCGCAATTTGCAACGGTGGCGCATGCCGAGGCTCAGACAACGAAAATCGGATCATCGCAGGGCCGCGGTCAGGCGATCAAGCTCGGGCTCAACAAGTCGATTGTCATCGACCTCCCGGCTGATGCGTATGACATTCTGGTCGCTAACCCGGCGGTCGCCGACGCGGTCACGCGAACGGCCCGCCGCATCTACCTGTTTGGAAAGTCGGTCGGTCAAACGAACATCTTCGTGTTCGGTCCGAACGGTGAACAGATCGCCAATTTACAGCTTGAGATCGAGCGGGATGTCGCGGGGCTCGAGGATTATCTGGAGCGTTATCTGCCTGATTCCGACATCACGGTGGAACTTCTGAACGACAACGTCGTGTTGACCGGGACGGTCGATACGCCGCTCGATGCGAAGCGCGCAGTGGAACTGGCGACCATCTTCGTATCAGGCGGTGAAGCGACGACGGGTCAGTACTCACAGACCGCGTCGGGCGGCTCTTCGGACAGCGGTGTCGATATCGACAACCCTGACGCTGAAAGAAGGACGAGCCGCATCGTCAACCTGCTGCACATCATCGGCCAGGACCAGGTAACCCTGAAAGTGACCGTGGCGGAAGTCAGCCGCAGCGTCATGAAGCAACTTGGCGTGAACATGTTTGGCGCCGGTAGCACCAACGGCATCAACTGGGCCTTTATGACCGAGAACGCGATGGGACTCGGCAAGCAAATTTCCGGCAACAATTTCAACATATCGAATGGAACGATCGACGCCTTCCTGACCGCGATGGAGCAGGCAGGCGTGATGAAAATGCTCGCGGAGCCCACTCTGACGGCTATCTCCGGTGAGAAGGCCACGTTCAAGGTGGGCGGCGAATTCAACATGGTGTCCGGCCGAAGCGGTGGCGAGGTCGACGAGGACGGCGTGACCAGCCCGATAACCTACCAGTTCGACAAACTGGAATATGGCATTGGTCTTGAGTTCTTGCCGGTAGTCCTTTCGCCAGGACGTATCAGCTTGAAAGTTCGCACGTCGGTGTCTGAACCGACGACCGAAGGCTCCGCGACAATCGAAGGTAGGGGCGACCTATTCGGCACAACCATCCTCTCGCTGAGGAAACGCTTGGCGGACACAACGGTCGAACTGCCTTCGGGTGGAACGATGATGATAGCTGGCCTTGTGCGCGATGACGTGCGCCAGGTGGTTAATGGCTTGCCTGGCGCAAAAAATATCCCGATCCTCGGGACGCTTTTCCGCAGCCGCGATTTCGTTCGCAACGAGACGGAACTTGTCATCCTGATCACCCCGTACCTTGCCAAACCAGTGGCTCGGAACGACCTGGTGAAGCCTGACGACAATTTCAATGCAGCCAGCGATGGTGCCGGAGTATTCCTCGGGCGTGTGAACCGGGTTTACGGAACCATGAAAACCAACAGACCGAATGGCCGCTATTACGGCATGGTCGGGTTCATCTACAAATGATCGGGGGACGAGCCATGTTCGATAAGGTCTCTACGGCGTTGACCGCCGATATGCACCGCTCCGCGACGGCCTATAGATTTAGGATGTCGGTGTCGGGTGTTATTGTTGCAGCACTGCTAGCCGGCTGTAATGGAGTTGACGCTGTCAACGTCGGGGCTGTCCCTGACGATTACAGGACCAATCATCCAATCTTGATCGCTGAAAAAGATCAGTCGATCGACCTGCCGGTAGGCGCGAGCGACCGAGGCATGACGAAGATGCAGCGCGTCGCGCTTGGCGGTTTCCTTCAGGATTACGATCGCAGCGCTTCTCCGCCGCTGACCATTTTGGTTCCGGCGGGTTCACGAAACCACACGGCAGCCTCGGTGGCAGCCAGGGATTTTGCTCAGTTTGCGCGGTGGAACGGTGTACCGCATGGCCGCATCATCATCTCGTCATATCAGGCGGGAAACACGGAGTTCTCGGCGCCGGTGCGCGTGATGTATTCCGCGATGCAGGCGCAAACCAACAAATGCGGCCGATGGACCGACGACCTCACGGATACGGTCGAAAACAAGCATTACACGAATTATGGATGTTCCTATCAGAATAATCTGGCGCAGCAGATCGACAATCCGGCTGACCTGCTTGGACCGCGCAAGATGGACGAGATTGACGCGGAGCGGCGCAGTCGAACGATAGACGATTACCGCGACGGTGCGCTGGAACCATTGGGAGAAGTCGACATCGATTTCTAAGGTGACAGCAGAGGGGTTTGGGAAATGAGCAAGCTTGCCTACGATACAGACGATGAAACCAGCGGACCGTCAGACCGCGGTTATTCAGACATGCATGCATTGCGGCCGGTGCCGAGGATATCGATCCAGGCATTCTGCGAGACCGATGGAATCGCGGTTCCGATCGAACGCGCCGGCGAGGACCGGCGCATGGCCAAGACGCATCTGAAAATTCACATGGGTGGTATCGCCACCGCTGTTGAATTTTACCAGACTGCGCCGACACCCAATCTGATCATCGTCGAATCCCGCAGCGAGCCGCGTCAGCTTCTCGAAGGCCTTGGGCAACTCGCCGAATATTGTGATCCGAGCACCAAAGTGGTCGTTATCGGGCATCACAACGACGTTTCGCTCTACCGCGATCTCATCCGTGCCGGCATTTCGGAATACATGATCGCCCCGGTTTCGCTGGCAGACATAATCTCCGTCATATCAGGCATCTTTGTTGATCCCGAAAGCGAACCAATCGGGCGGTCTATCGCTTTTGTCGGAGCAAAGGGCGGGGTCGGATCCTCGACGATAGCGCACAACGTCGGCTGGGCGATGTCCAACCTGTTCAAGACGGAGGTCATGGTCGCCGATCTCGACCTTGCCTTCGGCACCGCGAATATCAATTTTGACCAGGATCCCGCGCAAGGCATCGCAGAAGCGGTCTTCTCGCCGGAACGCATCGACGAGGTCTATCTTGACCGGCTGCTTGCGCAATGCGCCGAGAGGCTGTCCCTGCTAGCCGCCCCATCGACGCTCGACAGGGTCTATGATTTTGACGCTGAGGCGTTCTCTCAAATCATCGACACGGCGCAGCGCTCGACTCCCCTGCTGGTGCTCGACGTGCCGCACATATGGACTGGCTGGAGCAAGCAGACACTCATCCACGCGGATGAAGTGGTCATTACCGCTACACCCGAACTGGCTAATCTGCGGAACGCCAAGAACCTGGTGGATATGTTGAGAAAGTCACGCCCAAATGACGCAGCTCCGAAGTTGGTGCTCAATCAAGCGGGTGTACCGAAGCGCGCTGAAATCTCCGTTGCCGACTTCTGTGAGCCGCTCGGAATCACACCCATGACTGTGATCCCCTTCGATCCGGTTCTTTTCGGCAACGCCTCCAACAATGGCCGTATGCTCGGTGAGATGGATTCCAAGCATGCGACGGCTCAGGCGATCAACGACATCGCGCACATCCTAACTGGTCGTGCCGAGATCAAGGCAAAGTCCAAAGCAGGGATTTCCGACCTTCTCGGAAAATTGAAGCTGAAGAAGAAGCAGTGATCTTAAGGTGGGAAGGCGACAGCAGCTATGTTCGGTAAACGAGGAAGTGACGACGGCGAACGCTTGAGGTCGGATATTCGGATTCCGATGCTGGCGCCCGCAAGTTCAAGCTCACAAGCAGTAGTTGAGACGACGACGTTGCCGCCGCGACAGGCCGAGCAGAGACCTGCACAACCACAGCAGACCGCACAGTCTCGTCGCTTTGAAGCGCAAGCAGCAGCAGCACCTGCTCCGAAGCAGCAGCGCGAAAAGAGCGAAAGCTACTACGACACCAAGTCGCAGGTCTTTTCCGCGCTGATCGACACAATTGACCTGTCGCAGCTGTCGAAACTCGATTCGAGCAGCGCCCGCGAAGAAATCCGCGACATCGTCAACGACATCATCGCGTTGAAGAACTTTGTGATGTCGATTGCCGAACAGGAGGAGCTGCTTGAAGACATCTGCAACGATGTCCTCGGGTTGGGTCCGCTTGAGCCGCTTCTGGCGCGCGACGACATCGCCGATATCATGGTGAACGGCGCCAAGAGCGTCTACATCGAAGTCAACGGTAAGGTCGAGCAGACCGGAATTCGGTTTCGCGATAACCAGCAGCTCCTGAACATCTGCCAGCGAATTGTCAGCCAGGTTGGCCGCCGCGTCGATGAGTCGAGCCCGATTTGCGACGCGCGCCTGCCCGACGGCTCTCGTGTCAACGTCATCGCGACGCCGCTGTCGATCGACGGGACTGCGCTCACCATTCGTAAATTCAAGAAAGATAAGCTGACACTGGATCAATTGGTCAGGTTCGGCGCGATCTCCCCTGATGGAGCCGAGATTCTCAAGATTATTGGCAGGGTTCGCTGCAACATCGTCATCTCCGGCGGTACGGGCTCGGGCAAGACAACGCTTCTCAACTGCTTGACCAATTACATCGATCGCGAAGAACGGGTCATCACCTGCGAGGACTCTGCGGAATTGCAGCTGCAGCAGCCGCATGTGGTTCGTCTCGAGACGCGCCCGCCCAACCTGGAAGGCGAGGGCGAGATCACCATGCGTGATCTCGTCAGGAACTGTCTGCGTATGCGTCCCGAACGGATTATCGTCGGCGAAGTCCGTGGACCTGAAGTCTTCGATCTTCTTCAGGCGATGAACACCGGCCACGATGGCTCGATGGGAACGATCCATTCGAACAGTCCGCGTGAGTGCCTCAGCCGTATGGAATCGATGATTGCCATGGGTGGCTACTCTCTGCCGCAGAAGACGGTTCGCGAAATCATCGTCGGCTCCGTGGACGTGGTCATCCAGGCCGCGCGTCTGCGCGATGGATCCCGCCGCATCACGCATGTCACCGAAATAATCGGTATGGAAGGCGATGTGATCATTACGCAGGACCTGATCCTCTACAACATCAAGGGTGAGGACACGTCCGGCCGCTTGATCGGAGAGCACGTTTCTACCGGTATCGGTCGCCCGCATTTTTGGGACCGCGCACGATACTATGGTGAGGAACAGCGCTTGGCAGCGGCGCTCGAAGGCATGGAAAAGCGCGCGGACTAGTCGGGAGGTAACTCATGTTTGGCGTCGATCCCACCATATTGGCCTTCATTGCGCTGGCAGGCCTCAGCGCCGGCGGAATTGCGTACGCTTTCTTGTTCAACCGGATTTCAAGCGAACGGAAGGTTGAGAAGCGGCTTGAGATTGTCAAAAAGGCCGAAACCGACCGAAACGTCGTCAAGGCTTCCCGCGATCGAGTATCGGAAGTTGCGAAGCGGCGCAAGGCGGTCCAGGATTCGCTAAAAGATCTCGACGACAAGCAGAAACTGCGCGACAGCAATATCAAGAAGGCGCCGATTCGGATTCAATTGAAGCAGGCCGGACTTTCGATTTCTCTGCAAAATTTTTATATAGTATCTGCCGTAGTTGGTATTGTTCTGGTTATTGTCGCATTTTTTGTCGGTGTGAACATATTCCTCTTGCCGGGAGTTCTGCTTGCGGGCGTCCTCGGTTTGCCGAGATGGTTCGTCACGCTGAAAAAGAAACGCCGGATCAAGGCGTTTCTTGAAGAGTTTCCCAACTCACTCGATGTGATTGTCCGCGCGGTGAAATCGGGATTGCCTTTAAATGACGGCGTACGGTTGATCGCCAGCGAGTCACCCGAGCCGGTAAAAAGTGAGTTTCGGCGTATTGTCGAACAACAGCAACTCGGCATGTCGATCCCGGATTCCGCCATGCGAATGCAGGAAAGCATGCCTTGTCCTGAGGCGGGGTTCTTCGGCGTCGTCATCCAGATTCAGTCCCAGGCAGGCGGCAATCTTTCGGAAGCCCTGGGGAACCTTTCCCGCGTTCTGCGCGACCGCAAGAAGATGAAGGCAAAGGTGCAGGCGCTTTCCATGGAAGCGAAAGCATCAGCATGGATCATCGGCATGTTGCCAGGTATCGTGGCGTTCCTGGTTTATTTGACGAGTCCGAACTACATCCTACCGTTGTTCACATCTTCGACGGGACACTTGATCCTGGGCGTATCGGCCGTCTGGATGTCGATTGGTATCTTTGTAATGCGACAGATGATCAACTTCGAGGTGTAGTGCTGTGGTCAAGCTTCTTACAGATCCCGCACTGCTGATGGCCGTTCTGGTGGCCATCGCCGTTTTTGCTACCGTTGTCACGCTTGTCCCGGCTTTCGGGCGTGACCCGCTGAAGTCGAGAATGAAGAGCGTCGCGATTGAGCGTGAAGAACTTCGTGCGAAGCAGAGAATGCGTCTGGCGGCTGAGGCGGATCGTCGGCGAAAGGGACTTCGTGAAGAGCAGTCAGTCGGTATGCGCGCAATCGTGGATCGGCTGGATCTTCGGCGCGCGCTGGTCGACGAGAGCACGCTCAATAAATTGAAGGTTGCGGGTTTCCGGGGTCAGAATCCCCTGACCAAGTTCCTGTTCTTTCGCCTTACCTTGCCCTTCGTCTTCTTCGGACTGGCGTTGATCTATTTGTTCGTCCTGGGCGGATTGCCCAAGCAACCAACGCTTGTGAAGCTGGGTGTTTCTGTCGGCGCCGCATATTTTGGGTTCTACGCGCCAATCATCTACATCACCAATCGCGCTACCAAGCGCAAGCAGTCGATCCAGCGTGCCTGGCCCGATGCACTCGATCTGATGCTCATCTGCGTCGAGTCGGGCATGTCGACCGAAGCCGCGATGCGGAAGGTTGCTGACGAGCTTGGTGTGCAGTCGTTGGAACTTGCTGAAGAGCTGATCCTTACCAATGCGGAACTGTCGTACCTGCCGGATCGCAAGCAGGCATTTGATAATTTGGCAAACCGGACCGGGCTCGAATCCGTCAAGTCGGTCATGCAGGCATTGGTTCAGGCGGAACGATACGGTACGCCGATTGCCCATGCATTGCGTGTTCTTGCCGCCGAAAGCCGCGATATGCGGTTGAACGAGGCAGAAAAGAAAGCTGCTGCCCTTCCTCCGAAGCTGACAGTGCCGATGATCCTGTTCTTCCTGCCCGTCCTGTTCGCCGTCATCCTTGGACCGGCGATGATGAAGATCAGCGACAGTGGCGGTGTCTTCGGGAGGCAGGAAAAAACCAACGTGCAAAACGAATAGGCTGGCAAGAACGGGCCGATCTGTCGGCTGAAAATAGCGGCCTAAGCTGCCTTCGGATTACAGAAGACCCCCGGCGCTTGCTGGGGGTTCTTCGTTCAGGATGGTGTTACCCGCCCGCCTCCGAAACAGGCTACGCTTGAAAGCGGCAGGCAAGCCATCAGCCTCCGCGCTGTTTTATTTTTGGAGCATCGCGTAGAGGGAGGGAATGGCTTTATTCTGGCTTTACCTGCTGGTCCTTGTCGGTATTTCGATCAACGCGCTCTCCTTGGTGAGCGTCGTGGAGCGGCTGACGCGTTTGCGCCAGCCAAATGTTCGTCGTCGGGCGGCTGCGACGCTTATTCTGCCGATCACCGGCAAGTCGCCCGCCCTGGATCAACTCGTCGACGCGCTCGCCGCGCAATCGCTTCTTCCCCGTCGGTTGTTCATTGCGGTTGAGTTACCCGAGGATCCCGCGTATCGGAGCGCGCTCGGCGTTGCCGCAACGGTACCGTTTCCGGCTGAGGTTATTGTCGCGGGCGAAGCGACCCATCAAGCCCAGAAGTGCCGCAATCAGCAGGCCGCCCTTGCCAGGATAGACCAGAAAGACGATGCCATCGTCCTTCTGGATAGCGATATCCGCCCGCATCCGGATTGGTTGAGCACGCTGGTTTCACCACTCGTTGACGGTCACTTCGATGTCGTCACGGGCCACCGCTGGCAGCGCGTGGCAGAGCATAGACTTGGCGCGCATTTGATCACCGCGATAGACAGGGGCGTGACCCTGCTGCCGAGATTCGGATCGTCCACCGCAGCTACCGTTTGGGGCGGCAGCGTCGCGATGTCGCCGGCGTCGGCGGCAAGAATGGACCTTGTCGGTTGCCTGGACAACACGCTGTCAGACGATCTGACAATCGCCGACCGTTGTGCTACGGCAGGCCTTCGTTTGCTGACGCGTGGTGCATTGCTGATCGATTCG
Source organism: uncultured Alphaproteobacteria bacterium (assembly GCA_963839725.1). GTDB lineage: Bacteria > Pseudomonadota > Alphaproteobacteria > Rhizobiales > Rhizobiaceae > Kumtagia. The sequence continues at coordinate 265,521 of CAWIWT010000001.1, forward strand.
CCAACCAGCCTGGACCTGGGCGGTGCGTGGCGGTTCGCGGTCCGGCAATACCGGATTGGCCACATCTATCGCCCGTGGCTGTGGCTTCTGGGGTTGCTGGCGGTCAATTTGCGGCTCGCCGCTTGGATCGTCGCCCTCTACCTGTTCCTTACGGGGAATGGTTTCGCGTGGGCTGTTGCCGCGCTGGTGACCCTTGCGGTGGCGAAGCAATATCTTGTCGGTGAAGTAGCGAGGCGTCTCGACATGCCGGACACTCTTTCGGTAAGAGCCGTCCAGCTTGCGCTGGGGTTGTTCCAGCCCCTGGTGGATACGTTCCACGCAGCTACGCTGGTTGCTGCCACTTGGACGCGGCGCGTGAAATGGGGACATGTAACCTATGAAATCGATGGGCCATACGCTGTGAAAGTCAGGGAGCGCCAGCCATTCTCCGTTTCCTGAAACCGATCTCCTGGTCGATAGGACAAGTGCCGCTGGCTACCAAACTGGCCAGACGGATTCTCGTCGACCCCATGCGTTTCGTTGTTGGCAAGCCGCTCGAGCGCTGGATGCTGCTCATCGATCTGCCATATCGCAAGCTGGCGATTATCAATCATCAGAAAACGGTTAAGTCCATCATGCTCGATCGCGCCGGGCAATTCCCGAAGAGCGGCGTGGTCTACGAACTGCTGCGGCCATTGATAGGCGAGGGCGTCTTCGCCCAGCCTGGCGGCGCTTCGGTCAAGGAAACACGGCGCATCTTTTCGCGCTCGCTTGCCACGGTTCCTGACGAACGCGTGCGCTCGGTGACCGAGGCGGTCGCCAACGAGTATTTCGATCGCTGGCTGGCAAATCCGAAGAAGCCTGTCGCCATAACCGAGGAATTCTCGCGCCTCACCGTCGATGTGGTTTCTGAATGCACGCTCGGCGGCCGCTTTACCGCAGCCAAGTCGATCCGCTTCACGCGGCTATTCTTCGACTTCCACAAGATGGCGGCTCCGCTCCTGCTGATGCTCGCACGGCGCGAACCGGCGGCACGGGCGCGCGCCGTCCGCGAGATGGGTCTGCACAGGATCGGCGCCGAGATGCGCGAGTTGATGCGCGCACGCTTCGTCACGCCTCTGGTGAGCGGAAGGCAATCGCTTGATGAAGCGCCCTTTGCCAAGGCGCTCGCCGATGCAGGCCGGCTCTCGCCGGGAGCGGAGGGCGAAGAGGCATTGCTTGACGAGATTTCGGTGATGCTTCTCGCAGGTCACGAAACGACAGCCTCGACGTTGAGTTGGCTTGCCTACGAGCTTGCGCGGCATTCCGAGATCCAGGAGGCGACGGCCGGATTGGTCGGTAGCGTGTCCGCGCCGGACGGCTATTGGCGAGGCGTCTCGATCGGCGCGGCGGTCGAAGCGCTGGCAAAGGAAGCGCTGCGGCTTTATCCGCCGATCGGCTTCTTCCTGCGCGAGGCCGCGGAGGATGTGACGGTTCGCAAGGAGCCCTTTCCGCGCGGCAGCTTCTTCCTGATCGCACCATGGACGCTGCATCGCCATGAGAAAATCTGGCCGAAGGCCGATGAGTTCACGCCGGCGCGTTGGCTGGAGGACATACCGGCGCTGGCCCGCACCAACTACCTGCCGTTCGGCATGGGCGCGCGCGCCTGTCCCGGCACCCGTTTTGCCAACGTGGAGATGGCCGAGATTCTTCGTGTACTTCTAGGTCGTGCCCGGCTATCACATTCCGGCGGTCAACCGCGACCGTTGGGCAACCTTACGACGCGCCCCGACCGCGAAATCATGATTCGCATCGCCCATCGTGACTAAATCTGCTTTCGTGGAGTGACGCCATGGATACTGGCCGTGTGACGCGTGCCGCTGGTAGTGGCAACGCACTGCCGCCCTGTCCTATCACTGGTAAACCGGCTCTGCGCCGCATTCATGGCGTCTCGGCGCGCCTGATCGAGGATATCTGGCGCCGGGGGCACGGGATCGACGTATCGCGCCTGTTCCGGGATATAGACCGCCTGACCTTGTTTGAATCGCCCACCGGTCTCGTGTTTTTTGAGCCGCGCATCATAGGCGATGCGGCGTTCTACGACGACTTTTATCGAAACTGGGATGTGCACACGGCGCTTACCACAAGAACGAAGAGCGGGCGGATTACAAAACGTCAGCCAAGCATATTCCGAAGGGCGCCAAGGTCATCGATATCGGGTGCGGGCCCGGTGTTTTCCGGGAGCACCTTCCGCACGCGCACTATACCGGCCTCGACCCCTATGCGGCGCCTGAAGTCGATGATGTCGTCATTCGAGAGACATTGGAAGTGCATGCCGAAAAGCGCGCGGGCTTCTATGATGTGGCGACGGCCTATCATGTCATCGAGCATGCTGCCGATCCGCGCCGCCATGCCGAACTGATGGTGAAGCTGATCAAGCCGGGCGGCCTGCTGATCCTCGCCGCGCCGCTGCATCCTTCGGTTCTAACGGAAATCCCGAACCTTCCAATGAACATACCGCCGCACCACGTGACCTGGTGGAACCCGGAGGCGTTCACAGCACTCGCGCATGAGCTTGGTTTGGACGTTGTTCAGGCAAGCACGTCGCCGCCCTCTCCGCACCAGGCGCCGCTTTACTGGCTGCATAAGCTGCTGTGGCGAACGACCGACAAGCCTCCCCGCGAACGCTACATCGCCCATCGTTGGTCATGGCACGCAAGCCTGATACTGGCTTACAAACTTTCTAAGATCGTAAGCCAAGTTCAAGCCGATGCCGGATGGTGCATCGCCCATCGACGCCTTCTTGGTCGCGCGAAAGCCACTGTGAATACGGACCACGCCGAATTGAGGAGACACCGCCCTCAGTTCGTTGGAGGCTTCTCCTTGTCCTCTGCCTTGATCTGATTCCAGGCGTTCTGCTGGGACATCATGCTGCGCAGATAGGTCATGTTGGCCTGCGCCTGATCGGGCGACAATTCTCGCGTTGCGATCTTCTCCGCTTCGTCGAAGCGGCCTTGCAAGCCGACGACGAGAGCTAGGTTCTGGCGAACGCGGCTGTCGGCGCCGGGCTGTTCCGAGGCCGTGCGCAGATAGGTCTCAGCCATCTTGAGATCCCCTTCCAGCACATAGGACATGCCGAGATTGGAGAGCACGGAGGGCTCGTTCGGCTTGAGATCGAGCGCTTTGCGATAGAGTTGCCGGGCTTGATCCTTGTTGCCGACCTGATCGAGGATGGCGCCTTCCGCCGACATCAGCTTCCAATCCGGATATTCGGGTGTCTGTGCGCGGCGAATCGCGTCGAGCGCCGGCTCGAACTGGCCTATCGAAGCGAGCGACTTGCCGTAGGCGGCCAACACCTTGCGGTCGCGTGGATAGTCGATCACCAGCTTGCGCATGACAGCGACCGCCTGTTCGGCCTGCCCTTGAACCTGCAGCACATTTGCATATTGCAGGGCAACTTCCTTGTTCTTGGTATCCTTCGTGTAGGCCTTGCCGAGCGAAGCGGCCGCTCCCTGAAGCTCGGTTGTCGAGAGCTGGTCTAGCGGCTTGCCGGACTTTCGTCCGATCGAACCGGTGATTTCGCGCGATATGCCACATCCCGACACACTTGCTGCGACCGCAAGCGCAACGACTGCCGCCGCAATGTGTTTCCAGCGCTTGTTCATTGGCGACCTGCTCCCCATCGGCATAAAAGTCTCCGCTGCACCGGTATCTGCCCGGCCACTTACAGACTAGAAATATTCTGTTAACCCTAACGGATCGTTAAGCCCGTTAACTTTGATGAATGGACCGCGAATGCCGGTTGAGTTGCTCGCGCGCCCGTCGCGCCAATCCCGCCCGATCAGCCTTGTGACCGCTGCGGCCTTCGCGGAGCTTGATTTGCCAACGCAGGCGCGGGCATGGGCCGAAGCCAATGGATTCAAGGCCGACGCCGGCCGCCTGCTTGTGGTTCCAGCCGCCGATGGCTCGCTCGCAGGCGCCCTATTCGGTCTGGGCGCTGGCTACGATGGCGCCTTGTCCGCCGGTGCACTGGCGAAGGCGCTGCCGGAGGGCGACTGGCACTTCGGCAATTCGCCCGCCAATCCTGCGCTGACGGTGCTTGCCGTGAAGCTCGGCGGATACGTTTTCACGCGGTACGGCAGAAACGCGGGCAAATTGATTCGCCTTGCCTTGCCTGCCGGTGTCGCTGCCGCTGAAATCGACCGCATCGCCGACGGCGTTTTCATGGCGCGCGATCTGGTCAACACACCGACCAACGATATGGGCCCACCGGCTTTGGAAGCCGCCGCGCGCAAGCTTGCCAAGGCGCACAAGGCGGCGATCTCCGTGATTTCTGGCGACGATCTTGTGACGAAGAATTTCCCGATGATCCATGCCGTCGGCCGTGCCTCGGCGGACGCTCCACGGCTGATCGACCTCAGGTGGGGCAGCAAATCCGCGCCGACAGTCACGCTCGTCGGCAAGGGCGTTTGCTTCGATACGGGCGGGCTCGATATCAAGCCGTCGAGCGGCATGCTGCTGATGAAGAAGGATATGGGCGGCGCCGCCAATGTGCTTGGCCTCGCATCGATGATCATGACCGCCGGGATGGATGTCCGGCTGAGGGTGCTCATTCCCGCTGTCGAGAACGCAATCTCCGCCAATGCGTTTCGGCCAGGCGACATACTTACCAGTCGCAAGGGCATCACGGTCGAAATCGGCAACACCGATGCGGAGGGGCGGCTCATCCTTGCCGATGCCCTAGCCTTGGCCGATGAGGAATCGCCCGACCTTCTGATCGACATGGCGACGCTGACAGGTGCGGCCCGCGTTGCGCTCGGACCCGACCTGCCGCCTTTCTACACCGGCGACGACGCTCTTGCGGCCGACATCGCCAGGGCCTCTGCCGAGGTCGAGGATCCGGTGTGGCGCATGCCTCTGTGGAAGCCCTATGACGCCAAGCTCTCCTCGAAGATCGCCGACATCAACAACGTCACCACCGATGGTTTGGCCGGTTCGATCACGGCTGCACTTTTCCTGCAGCGCTTCGTCGAGAGAGCCAAGAGCTGGGCGCATTTCGATATTTTCGCGTGGAATCCATCAGACCGGCCCTATGGTCCGACGGGGGGCGAGGCGCAAGCCATTCGGGCGTTGGAACGAGTGATTGCTGCACGGTACGTTTGATAGTGTGCGGCCGGTGTTGGCAGGTATCCGGCAAATCGAATTGCCCCCACCTTAACCCCTTCCCACAAGGGGGAGGGGACACCGCCGCGTATTTTCTGCCGCGGGATGAACGAGAGTGATCACAGCTAGTGGAGAAAACCTCACGCTTGGTAAACCCGATGACAGTGCTTACATCAACTTGGCGAGCTTGGCGCCGTAGTAGCTCAAGCCACCGCTGACGATGAGGCCGACCCAACTTACCCACATGGGAACTGTCCAGCCGTCGATGACAACCGACCAACCCATGAGAATCCGAACCAAGTGCACCACTGCAACGACCCCGAATATTGCAGCCGCAATCGTCAAGAAGGTCTTCTCGGTCATCGGAAGCTCCTCGTCTCAGAAACAAATCCCATATCACACGCGCATCAGGGTCGTCGCGCGCCATCTAGCAAGGATACCAAGCGTCAGGCTGATACCACTAGAATGAGGCAACGCAAGCCCCTCCCCTTGTGGGGTGGGGGTAAACGCGAAGTGCTTCCTTCCAAAAATGAAACGCATCCGAAACGATTGCTTGTCACAATGGCGGGATGATTATTCTGCGCCCCAGCCAGGCCTTGCGGCTCTGGCAGCAGGTTGCCCTTTCGGAGGTTAATGCCGACAAGCTTGACCTTTCGATGCGCCAGGCGGCAATCCTGTTGACTGTCTATCTCGATCCGCCACCCCATACGGTGCGCGGACTCGCCGCGCGACTTGGGGTCAGCAAGCCGGTTATCACCCGGGCGCTCGACACAATGGGAGCGCTTAAGCTTATCAGCCGGCAGCGCGACGAACAGGATCGCCGCAACGTCCTCGTGCGGCGTACGGTAGATGGCGCGCTCTATGTCGAGCGGTTTGGCGATGCTATCATTGCGGCAGCCAAGGAGCTTCCGATTTGACCGTTCTCGACCGCCGTCTTCATGCCTATCGGCCTGACCTAGCCGACCAGCGCCTTGCCGGTCAGGTGATGGCAGACCGGTTTGTTGATGGTCGTCCGGCGCGCGTCACCGCTTCTGTCGCCGATCTGCGCGCCGAGCCTAGTTCCGATTCCGGCATCAACACCCAACTGCTGCGCGGCGCGCTGGCGACTGTGTTTGACGAGGTGGAGGGCTTTGCCTGGGTGCAGGCCGCTCGGGATGGCTATGTCGGCTATCTTGCCGCCGGAGATCTCGGCCCTACGGGTCCCCTGCCGACTCACAAGGTCGCGGCGCCCCGCAGCTTCGTCTATTCCCGTCCCGACCTGCGTTTTCCGCGCACCGGCGCCCTATCCATGGGCTCCGAGATTACGGTGGTAGGCCACGCGGAAACACGCGGCACCCGCTATGCGCTGCTGCCGTCGGGAGAGGCCGTGATCGACACTCATTTGTGCGCCATTGATGCAAGCGCTGCCGACTATGTCGCGGTTGCGGAACTGTTCCTTAACACGCCCTACCTTTGGGGTGGGGTTTCGGGGTTTGGTATCGATTGCTCCGGCCTTGTCCAACTCGCCATGAGCATGGCTGGGGCTGCGGCGCCGCGCGACTCCGATATGCAGGCGGCTAGCCTTGGTTCGGCGCTCGATCCCGGCCCCAACTATGAAAGGCTGCGGCGGGGCGATCTGGTGTTCTGGAAGGGCCACGTTGCCATCATGACCGACGGCGAGCGGATGATCCACGCCAACGGCCACACAATGCTGGTGTCGCGCGAGGGCTTGAAGGAAGCTATCGACCGCATCGGCTATCTCTACGGCGGCCCGACAAGGTTCAGGCGACCGTAGGTGGCGCGGTTGGTGGACTTTCTCAGCGAGTTCTTCCCTGGTGCTCGTGCCAAGCTGGAACACCCCTCATCCGTCTTCCCCGGATGTCCGGGGTCAGCCACCTTCTCCGCAACAAGGGGAGAAGGGGGGCGCGGCGCCACCGGCCACTTTAATCTCCAACGTTTATGAAAGCCGCCACTTACATTGTTGAGAGCCGCCGCCGACCGGCGCGCGCGCCTTTTACGCGCAAAGGACGTTGTACTCCTTCGCACCGCGCTCCGTCCTGCCGGAAATCTCCCCCTCAAGGGGCGGGATCGAGCAGCTTCAGAGATCGGCACTGCGATTGCGACGTTGGAGACTTGGCGAAGTCCAAGTGGGACGTGCTGATCTCCCGCCTTGATCGGGGGAGATGGGTGCCGGCAGGACGAGAGCGCGGGTGCGGATAGCCGCTCAGCGGATGCACGGTCTCGAAAGTGGGAATAGAAAATCTCCACCCGAAAACTATTATTCAATCTTTCCAGTTGTTTAGCGCTTCACTTTGTCGATTTTCGCGTGTCCCGACGGCCCATCGCATGCTGCTCGCGTATTCTCCGCCATAGCAGCTTGCCCGGGAACGGATGTGCACAACCGAGCATCCAGGCAAGGCGGCGCCGGGTCGGTCGCGCAACGGTAGCGCGGCTTGGGGTGATCCCCCGCAATCTAGACCCGGCCCCTTATCAAGCTCGTGAGCCGTTCACTCGGCCGGGTTTGGTGAGGGGAAGAACGTCATGGCGGGGCGCGGGAGACTGCGCCACACTTTACTACTTAGGAAGGCTCGGCCTCGCGCCCCGTCTCCCATCCTGAGCTTGTCGAAGGACGGCAAGGGAAGTTCTTTGACAAAGGCCAGGGCCGAAAGGCAGCGTGGCAACAGAGGAAGTGTGTTAAATGCGGCGGCGAAGCGCTTGCCGTCTGGGACAACCTGCTGGAGGCAGTTCCTGTCTTGCCAAACCGGGCGATGCCATTGGAAGGCAAGCGCTGGCGGCAAAAAGGGAACTGTCCCTCGCGACCGTCCCCCTCACCGTCTCGCCGCGCTGCAATGTTTGCGCTGGCGGCAAAAAGTAAACTTTCGCCCAGTACCTAGCCAGCGTTTTCGTAGGGCTCCCATACCTTTGGTCCAGCCAAAGCGCTCTGGACCATCCGCCGGGGTTGCTTGGTCCATCCGAACGGATCGGTGGCGCGGCATAACTATGAGAGGGAAAATGAGGGGCCGAAGACCGGTAGCGCTCTGCGTCAACCGGCTCCTTGAACAGCAAGAAAGACACCTGGCATGTCCGTCGTGGATGAAATTCAAAGCCCTGCACCGGAATCCGCAGCAGATGCGCGGTCGCGGCGGTCCGGAGGGCGGGAAGCGCGGCGTGCCTTGCGGGCCGCGCCGCTAGCCGACGATGTCCGGCCAATTCGCCCTGGTTTGGAGGGTGGCAGGTACAAGCCATTGGTCCAACATGACCAGGAACGTATCCACGAAGCCGTCCTCAAGCTGCTTGAAACCGTCGGTTTCGCCAATGCCATCCCGAGTTGCATCGAGGCGTGCACAAAGGCCGGTGCGATCATGGGCGCCGACGGACGGATGCGTTTTCCGCGCGGGCTGGTGGAAGCCACGATCAGGAAGGCCGCGCGCAACTTCACCCTGCACGGCCAGGACCCCAAGCACGACATGCTTATCAAGGGCACACGCGTCCACTACGGCACGGCGGGCGCTGCCGTTCATCTGGTCGATGTCGAAAAGCGCGAGTACCGCGAGTCGCTGCTGCAGGACATTTACGACGCCGCGCGCCTGGTCGACGGTCTGGACAACATCCACTTCTTCCAGCGCCCGATGGTGCCGCGCGACGTTCCCGATCCGCTCGAAATGGATTTCAACACGCTGTACGCCTGCGTGATGGGGACGTCGAAGCATGTCGGGACGTCGTTCACCGTGCGCGAGAACGTCGCACCGGCGCTTGAGATGCTTTACGCTATTGCCGGCGGCGAGGAGAATTTCCGGGCGCGACCCTTCGTCTCAAACTCGAACTGTTTCGTCGTGCCGCCCATGAAATTCGCCGAGGATGCCTGTGGCGTGCTTGAAGCCTGCGTCGAGGGCGGCATTCCGATCCTGCTGCTCTCCGCCGGGCAAGCCGGCGCCACCGCACCAGCGGCGATCGCCGGCGCGGTGGTGCAAGCGGTCGCCGAGGTGCTGGTTGGCCTCATTTACGTCAACGCCATCAAGCCCGGCCATCCCAGCATCTTCGGCACTTGGCCGTTTGTCTCGGATCTGCGTACCGGCGCGATGTCGGGCGGTTCGGCGGAACAGGCGGTGTTGACGGCAGCCTGCGCGCAGATGGCGCAGTTCTACGATCTGCCCGGGGGCTCGGCGGCGGGCATGACCAATTCAAAGATGCCGGATATCCAATCCGGCTACGAAAAGGGCATCACCGACGTGATGGCGGGGCTGTCGGGCCTCAATCTCGTCTATGAATCGGCTGGCATGCATGCCTCGCTGCTCGGCTTCTGCCTGGAAAGCCTGATCATCGACAACGACATGCTCGGACACTGCCAGCGCTGCGTGCGCGGCATCGAGGTGACGGACGCCGCGCTGTCGATCGACACGATCACGGAAGTCTGCATGAACGGGCCGGGGCACTATCTCGGCAATGAGCAGACGCTGCGGCTGATGCAGACGGAATATTTCTATCCCGCCGTCGGCGACCGCTTTTCGCCAAAGGAATGGAACGAGAAGGGCAAGCCGGACATCCTGGGCCGCGCCATCGCGGAGAAGAAACGGGTGCTTGCCGAGCGCTTTCCGCGCCACGTGCCGAAGGCGCTGGACGACCGTTTACGCGCGCGCTTCGGCGACGTGATCAAGCTGCCGCGAAGCGGCATGGGCGGGTAAACCAGGACAACTCCACTTCGCTGCGATGGACAGCGCCGCGCCAGTCAGCTACGCCTTCGATCGGTACCAGGATGGGAGGGTGTCATGGCGCTGATCATCGAAGGTGAAGAAACAATCGCCGCGCCGATTGCAAAGGTCTGGGCAGGGCTGAACGATGCCGAGGTGCTGAAGGCCTGCATTCCGGGCTGCCAGAGCCTGGAAAAGAAGTCCGATACCGATATGGCGGCAACGGTGGTGCTGAAGATCGGCCCGATCAAGGCGACCTTCGCCGGCGAGGTGACGCTGAAGAACCTCAAGCCGCTGCATTCCTACACAATTTCCGGCGAGGGCAAGGGCGGCGTAGCTGGTTTCGCCAAGGGTGGCGCCGACGTGACGCTGACTGAGACCGGACCGAATGAGACGGTGCTGAAATATGAGGCCAAAGCTGATGTGGGCGGCAAGATCGCACAGCTCGGCAACCGCCTGATCAGCTCAACCTCAAAGAAGCTGGCGGGCGAGTTCTTTTCGTCATTCGGCAAGAAGCTCGGCGGGTGAGGCTTTTTTTGGTGCGTCACTCAAAGACGATCGCTGGAACCGCCGCGGCCGAACGCCCTTGTTCCTCGCGCAGCCGCTCCAGAACCTTGGCGGCGATGTCGCGATAGATTTTCGCCTGCGGTCCACTAGGCGCGGAAACCACAACCGGCGCACCAGCGTCCGAAGTCTCGCGGATCACCATTTCAAGCGGCACTTCGCCAAGGAATGTGACACCCAGGCGCTCCGCTTCGCGCTTGGCGCCGCCATGACCGAAAATGTCATAGCGCTTGCCGGTGTCCGGGGCGAGGAAGTAGCTCATATTCTCGACGATGCCGAGCAGAGGCACGTCGACTTTCTTGAACATGTTCAGTCCCTTGCGGGCGTCGATCAGTGCGAGGTCCTGTGGCGTCGAGACGATCACCGCACCAGCCAAGGGAACCTGCTGAGCCATCGTCAACTGGGCGTCACCGGTGCCAGGCGGCATATCGACCACCAGTATGTCGAGCGGCCCCCACTCAACCTCGCGCAACATCTGGGTGAGCGCCGACATGACCATCGGCCCGCGCCAGATCATTGGCGTTTCCTCGTCGACGAGGAAGCCCATGGACATGACCTTGAGGCCGTAATTTTCCATTGGCTTTAGGATCTTGCCGTCAACGGTCCGTGGCCGGCCATGAATGTTGAGAAGGCGCGGGATCGATGGACCGTAGATATCGGCGTCGAGCAGGCCGACCTTCAGGCCATTGGCCGCGAGGCCGAGAGCGATATTGACGGCAGTTGTAGATTTGCCAACGCCGCCCTTGCCGGACGCAACCGCGATGATGGCGTGGATGCCGGGTACGCCACGGCGGCCCTGGCTGTGCGAGGCGGGCGCATGTGGCGCGACGCGAGGGGCTGAAGGCGCCGCGCGCGGCGCGGTCGGCTGTGGCGGCGGCGTCGGGCGCTTGATCGGAGCCTCCATGCCCCCGCCCTTCTTCTCGGCGGTAAGCGCAACCATCGCTCCGGCAACTCCCGGCATCGACTTTACCGCGCGTTCGGCGGCGGCGCGAAGTGGTTCGAGCTCCTGGGCGCGCGCGGAGGGAACCGTGATAGAGAAGAAAACCTTGGCATCGGCGATGAAAATTTCGGAGACAAGGCCCAGCGAGACAATATCGCCCTCGAAATCCGGACCCTTGATTGTCTTCAGCTTTTCAATGACGGCTTCGCGGTTAACGGACGACATGGCTTTAGCGCTTCTGCTGACTGGCTTCGCTCCAGATAGTGCAGAATGCGCCGAACACCAAGTAGCGATGCGACACCACCAGGCGCTACCGCATCGGCCCGAAAATCGGAATCGATTTTCGGAAAGCACGATGCGCAGTTTCTAAGAGATACAGCGTCCTTTGCGCGTCCGAAAGGACGCGCGGCGCTGTAGCACGCTTTATGTTGCGTGCCGGTTGCGTCAGGACATGCGATCAGAAGAACTCGACTTCGATGTGCTTCTCTGTCTGCGAGATGATCCGGCAGCGTGCCTCGAAACGATCCGAACGGATCTGCAAGTTGAAGATTTGCGGCAGGGCCAACGGGTTCGACAGTTCCAGGCCCGCGCCATCCTCCGCAAGCGTCCGCACGGTACAGTCCGTGGCTGGCATCCGATTGTTGAAATGGATGGAGCCCGCCTTCAATACACGCCTCCGTGCAGGACGATCGGGCTGCGCCGGCCCACGCCATGCGACACATCTGTTGCGCCCTTCCGACTTCGCCAAATTGAGCGCCGCCTCGGCGCGAACCAAAAGGCTGTTGAGATCCGTGGTTGAAAGGTCGAGCGTCGACATGCCGAAGCTCGCCGTTACCTGCCACTGCGTGCCGTCAGGTTCGAACGGCAGGGAGGCAATGACCTTCCGCAATTTTTCGGCCACTTCCAATGCACCCGCCCTATCGGTGTGCGGCAGGATCACGGCAAATTCTTCGCCGCCAACGCGGCCGAATATGTCGGTGTGGCGCAGGGTCTTTGCGCAAGCAGCGGCGACATCCGCCAGGACTTCATCGCCGGCTTCGTGTCCGAAACTGCCGTTGATCGATTTGAAGTGGTCGATGTCGAGCGTAATAATGCTCAGATTGTGTTTGTGGCGCTGTGCGAGCGCAAGCGCGCGAACGCCGGTGGCAGTGAAGGCGCGGCGCGACAGGACGCCGGTCAAGGCATCGAGCGTCGCCATTTGGCGAATCTCGATATAGTCCATCGTCAACTGGGCAAGGTTTTCCAGCACATCGATATCGCGCTGTTCGAATGTGCGTGGCTGCCTGTCCATGGCGCACAGTGTTCCGATGTTATGGCCATCGCGCGTACGCAGCGGTACGCCTGCATAGAAGCGTACATGTGGTTCGTCGGTAAGCTGGGGATTATTGGCGAAGCGCTGATCCTTGGAGGCATCCGGCACAATCAGCGGCCGCGTCTCGAGGATGGTGTGGCCGCAGAACGCATATCTGCGCTCTTCTTCCTCAATGGAAAGGCCTGCGCATGCCTTGTAGAGCTGACGATGCGCGTCGATGATTGAAACGATCGCAATCGGAACGTCGAAGATCGTTGTGACGAGACCAACCGTTCGGTCGAAAAACTCGTCGCGCGGGGCGTCGAGAATGTCGAGGCTATCGAGCGCCTCCAACCGTTCTTTTTCCTGAAGATCACGTTGCGATACGATAGGCGGCTGCGGTTTCTGCTTACGAAGCACTGCGTCCTCCATGGACAAGTTGCCGCGTATTGCGACCTGCAATGACGCATCGGAAGATGCAGCCGCAATCCTTATTCATTCGTTATTTTATCCGCTCAGGTTGGAAGAGTTGGCCGTTCTGCTTTCGATACGGTTAATCGCGGACAGAAAATTTGGCGGGCTTGTCGGAATCTGTCGAGGCTCTTCGTCCTTAGACCTATCGGACGGACAGCAAAGTGAAGGAAAGAAGAAATGCAGAAGATCAGCCCGTGCCTTTGGTTCGACAATCAGGCCGAGGAGGCCGCCAACTTCTATGTCTCGATCTTCAAAAACGGCAAAATCGGTAAGACGCTGCGCTATGGCGAAGGTGCTCCGTTCCCAGTCGGCACCGTTTTGACGATTACCTTCGAAATCGACGGCGTTTCGTTCACTGCGTTGAATGGCGGTCCGCATTTCAAATTCAACGAGGCAGTCTCCTTTGTCGTTGACTGCAAATCCCAGGAAGAGGTCGACTATTACTGGAACCGATTGCTGGAAGGCGGCATCGAACAACAATGCGGCTGGCTGAAGGATAAGTTCGGCGTCTCCTGGCAGATCGTGCCGGATGCCGTGTCGCGTCTGGTCAGCGATCCCGACAGCGGACAGGCGGCGCGCGCGATGCAGGCATTGATGAAGATGGTGAAGATCGACATCGCTGCGCTGGTGAGAGCCGCCGATGGCTGATGCAAGGGCGGTATTGCCGCCTTGCGCGATGGTTATCCCGCCCAGCAGAAACCGAAGGCGCAGCCGGTAACCCAGACCTTCTGCGAAACGGCGAAGGGATTGTGCCCTTCGACGGCAATGCGCACCAGCCGCGAGCGGTCCCGCGGGCGGAACTGGTTCTGGAATTCGTCGGGCAGCGCGTCCGCGACCGTCAGAACCGCATCGATCCGCCCTTTGCCGCTCTCGCTGCCGGCGCTGATGTTGACTGCCATGCCTTCCGAAATCGAGAACAAATACCTGTCCGGCAGGTACGCCAGAACGTAGGTCTTACCGCCATTGATCTCCATCAGCGACTCGCCAACGGTGACGACGTGCCCAATGACCGGAACTTTCGCGCCAATGAAACCTGAACCGCTGGCGCGGACATAGCCGTCATCGTAGATGCCGCGAAGCTGCTCCATTGCCTCGCTGGAAACGGTCCGCGACCTTGCAACAAGCGCAAGCTCCGACTCCGTAGCAACCTCCTGGCTACTCAATTCGGCAATCCGCTCAGAAGCCTGCAGGCTGCCGCGCAATGCATCGTTCTTGGTCAAAGCCGGGACGATGCCTCTCGATGAAACGGTGTCGAACAGCGCCACGATATCGGTGCTTTCGCGCGCGGATCGCTGCGCGAGCGGAGCGACAGAACGGATTACATCGAGGCGGCCTTGCAATTGGCCTTCTCTTACGGCGAGTTCACCATCGCGCAGCGCAAGGTCGGCGAGTTGCTTGACCATATCGAAGGATTCGAGCTTGAGCAGCGGCGTGCACTTCTCGACCTTCGCGCCTTCCTTTACGTAGACTTCCGTAATCTTGGCCGGGTAGCTGGCATCGACCGCGTGACGTTCCATCATCACCGTACCGTCGATCGACAGGATGAATATGCCGCCGATCAGGTAATAAGCGAGAGAACCTCCGAAGGTCGCCAGAAGCGAGAGATAAACCATCCGGCCCCAACGGACCGAACCGGCCCGCTGCTGAGCGCCGAGATTGTCAATGCGCTGATGCTTGCGCAAGCGTTGCAGAGCCATGGTTCGTCCTCACCACGGTCGCTCGAGGCGGACCTTGATTGGCGTATAATTATCGCGATGCGATCCGGAGAAGGCCCATTCGTCGATATAGGCCATCAGGCGGACCGGCCGCATCACGTAGGTCATGAAAAGCGAATACCCGGGCATGAACGGCAGGTTGCGCCAGAAAACCTGGCGCCGTGTCACCCATGCGCAAATCGCGAGTACCAGTGTGTCGAGGCACAGGAGCCCGATCTGCATGGCGATCAGGATGACAAGTGCCAACGATCCGAACGTGGCAAAGAGCCAAATCAGATAGATCGGGAAGATTGCCGCGCCAGCCACCCCGAACAGGAAGAAATCCCATTGGTGATAGGCTTCCGCGAGCCGGAAGGAGCGGCTGAACGGGTTGAACAGCGCCTTATGCTTGCTGAAGCGAAGCCAGATCGCGTCGCGCTCCCAGCGCAGGCGCTGGCGGATATATTGAAAAGCCGTCGTCGGGACATCGGTGTAGCAGATTGCATCCGCTGCGAAGGCGATCCGCCACCCGCGCTTGCGCAACCTTATCGTGACATCGAGGTCTTCGCCGCCGCCGACGTCGAAGCCGCCGGCGCTTTCCAATGCTTCACGACGGAAGGCGCTAAAGGCACCCGACGCACAGACGATCTGGTCAACGGCACTGCCGATGCGTTTGGCAACAGAGATCGACTGGAGATATTCGATCTCCTGGAACTGCGCCATGATGCTGATGTGGCTGTTTCTTGGTGCAATATCGCCGCAGGCGCAGCCGACGGTTGGATCCTCGAACACCTTGATCAGATGCTCGATCGCGTAGCGGTCGAACGAACAATCACAATCGACGTTGATGATGATGTCGCCTTTGGCAGCACTGCACGCAAGGTTGATGCCGCTGGACTTGCCGCCACGAATATCGGTGGAGACGATACAGCTTGCATCGCCGCGCTTGACGATGTTGCGCGCCACCCAGGACATCTTGTCGATCGATCCGTCACTGACGATGACGATGTCGAAGTCATTGAAGGACTGCTCCTTGAGTGAGCGGACACAAGCTTCAAGCGCATCCTCTTCATTGTGGCCGACAAGGATGACGCTGACGCTCGGCTTCTTGCTCTCCGGGTCGCCGTCAGGGATATCGGCGCCTTCGGGGGAGCGTTGCGTAAAGCCGGCCGCAATGAACGGCAGGATGTAGCGCGGCGCCTCGAAGATGATGGTGTACCAAAAGATTGCGATCAGACTCGTCCAAGTCTGAGCGAGAAGCAGCGCAAAGCCGAACTGCATGTCGCCTATCGCGGTGTCCATTGGCTCCGCGTCGCAACACGCAATCTAGCGTCCAGCTTGTCGCTCAGCACAGCCTCGCTGCGTGCAAGCACCTCATCGATCTGGGCGGCAAGCTTGTCGTCGTAGCTCGCCAGGACGAAGTAGTCGCCGGCGTTGCCGGCATGGTGCGAGCACTTATCGGCCAGATAGTTGGTCAAATTCTCGAGAAACAGCTGGCGCAGCTTCTCAAATGTCGCCGCGCCCTTTGTTTCGACGATCCTGTCGCGCGCTCCGTAGCGGACTTCGGCGACAGCTGTCGTCGTTTCCGACCTGTTGAACTTGGCGTGTTCCAACTCGGTAATAAGCGACAATGGAATGCCTGCCGGGGCGGTAATCGACCTTCGAGGCGCGGTCAGCAGGTCGACCGCAGCGTCTGTGATCGTGTAGGAGAACAGGTCCACGGTCCTTGCCGCCTCGCTGCTGGTCCGTGCATCGCAATCGAGGCAGACGAAGCCAACTTCAGGCTCCGATGTGACGGTGTTGCAATCGCCACAAACCTGCGCGTTGCCCGGCTTGTCATAGTCCTTGCCGTAGTTGCGCAGGTGTTGCCGGCATTTCGGACAGATCAGCGCGTTGCCTTGCCGGAACTCGCTTTCCGGGCGTAGCGTCGCGCAATGATAGTGATGGATGAATGCCGTGTGCTGCAAATGAGCCGAGCGGCAGGATGGACATTCTTCGCGCACCGTCAGTCGGCGCGAGCCGCAATGGTCGCATTCGTGCTTGCGGTCAAAAAACGCCTTTGTCAGCAGGCCACGTTTGGCCAGGCTTTCGGCAAGCGGAACGGTCCATTTCGCCGACGGAAAGCCGGGATAGCTCACGGTATCCGTAATTGCCGGGTAGCGCTTGGGCACGAGTTGGCGACCCGACACGAACATATGGGCAAGCAACTGCAATTCGGGTTCATTCGACGTGCGATAGACTGGCGCCAGCTTCCTGCGGCGTTTCTTGAAATCGAGAATGCAGCGCGCGGTCGGCGCCCAGGTACCACGTTCGATCAAATCGAAATGGACATCGGCGAAGGCGCCTGCCTTGCCCTTTAGGTCGAGGATCGGCGCCTGCAACGTGCCGATGACGTCGCGCAGATTGTGCAGCGGCGAATTCCGTCGTTCGTCGACGAAGACGATTGCATCCACGCCGCCCTGTTCGACAGATTCGAACAACTCAGAAAGTGACGTCGAGAAAGGGACGACCTTGCGAGGGAACCATTCGGCCCGCGGCCTTTCCGTCAGGCCGAGGTCACGCCAGACCGAGAGGCATTCCTCGATCAGATTCGATGTCTCTGGCGCAAGCGTGCGGGATGCGATTTCCAGAATTTTGGTCGAATGTGACATGAAGTGCTACTGCTACCCCCGTAGTGATGGCCCCAACCATTCTGCCAGGAGTGCAAGACAGCATAGCGGGTAAGCCACCGATTGGCTGCATCACCGACCCTACATGCCCCACAGTCCCGCGCACCACACAAGCCGAGCGGCTTGTCACATCGTTCTGCTACTGACCGCGCGTCCCAATCTCAACGGAGCTTTTCGAATGCCGAAAAACGCCAAACGCGCGTATCAGAAAACTGAGATGGGATCCGCACGATCCACAGCAAACTTGCACATAATGAAAAAAGCGACATTTTTGTTGCAAAAGCGTTAAGGATCTCAGGACGAACGCTTATTTCCTTGTTTCATGTTGCGTGCTCTGCCTGCCGATTCAGTTTATTTGAGAATGTATTATGATTGATAAGCTTGAGTTTTTCATCGCGTTGGCGAAGGCGCAGCATTTTGGCCACGCAGCGGAAGAAATCGGCATCACACAGCCGACGCTGTCGGCGGCGATCAAGCAGCTTGAGGAACAACTCGGTGTCATGCTGGTGAAGCGCGGCTCGCGCTTTCAAGGCTTGACCCCGGAAGGCGAGCAGGTGCTCGCCTGGGCCAGGAGAATCGTTGGTGATGCGCGCACGATGCGCGAAGAGATGCGCGCTGCGCGCCACGGGCTTTCTGGCCGAGTCCGCATCGCCGCGATCCCGACCGCGCTCGCCATGGTGCCCAGGCTCACCACGCCGTTTCGCGACAAGCACCCCGGCGTCAACTTTTCGGTACTGTCACGCACCTCGATCGAGGTCCTGTCGCTGTTGGGCAATTACGACATCGACGTCGGTATCACCTACCTCGACAACGAGCCGCTGGGGAACGTCATCAGCGTGCCGCTCTATTCGGAGCGCTATCAGCTCATCACGGCGGTCGGCACGCCTTTCGCCGAACGCGCGAAGGTCAGCTGGGCCGAGGTGGCGAAGCTGCCACTGTGTCTTCTCACGCCCGACATGCAGAACCGCCGCATTATCGACCAGCACCTCGCCGAGGCCGGAACGATGGCCCGACCGACGCTCGAATCCAATTCCATGATCGTGCTGTTCTCGCACATCCGTACCGGCAAATGGTCATCGATCATGCCGCTCAATCTCGCCGAGACCTTCGGCTTTGCCGAGCCGATCCGGGCGATTCCTATAGTCGAACCGGATGCCAGCCACATTGTCGGCCTTGTCGCGGCCCGACGCGAACCGCACACGCCGCTTGTCTCGGCGTTGCTGAGCGAGGCAATGACGCTGGCAAGCGATTTCGCCGAAACCTACTGGTCTAAATATGCCTGATAGAAAGGCTTGATAGAAAGTTTCTATCAAGCGACGAAACCGCTTTATTGATTTCGGCGGTTTCATGCATATTCTTAGAGGCTTAGCGTCATCTTGACGCAAAAAGCCGATCAGGGAGGGCGCTGCAGAATGATGCAGCTTGCAAGTACCCAGGCGCCGGACGACGTCGTTCAGCGAACGGCGGCGGTGATTGCCGACAATAAGGGCCTTGAGGGGCCATTGTTACCTATCCTCCATGGCATTCAGGAAGAGTTCGGCTTTGTGCCGACCGAGTCGCTTCCGGTGATTGCCGACGCTCTCAACATTTCCAAGGCCGAAGTGCATGGCGTCGTGACGTTCTATCACGACTACCGGCGCGCGCCCGCCGGACGGCATGTGCTGAAGATCTGCCGCGCCGAAGCCTGCCAGTCGATGGGATCCGACGCGATCGCGGCGCGCATCCAACAACTGCTGGGCATCGGCTTTCATGAAACCGCCAAGGATGGCTCGGTAACGCTGGAGCCTGTCTACTGCCTCGGGCTTTGCGCCTGCGCGCCGTCGGCGATGCTCGACGGCGAAGTGATCGGGCGGCTCGACGCCGACAAGCTTGATGAGATCGTCGCGGAGGCGCGTTCGTGACGCCCGTCATCTACATACCCGGAGATTCCGGGGCATTGGCTCTCGGCGCCGACAAAGTCGCCAAGGCGATCGAGGCCGAACTCAAGGCACGCGGCAAGGAAGCGCGCATCGTGCGCAACGGCTCGCGCGGCGCCTACTTCCTCGAGCCGATGGTGGAAATCCAGACGGACAAGGGCCGGGTTGCATACGGGCCGGTGAAACCCTCCGACGTGAAGTCGATGTTCGATGCCGAATGCCTCGCCGGCGGCCATCATGAGCGCTGGCTGGGCGCACCCGACGAGATTCCGTTCTTCGCCAAGCAGACGCGGCTTACCTTCGCGCGCTGCGGCGTGAGCGATCCGCTATCGCTCGACGCCTATCGCGGGAATGGCGGGCTGGCAGGCCTGACGAAAGCGGTCGGAATGACGCCAGCCGACATCGTCAAGACGGTCACCGAATCCGGCCTGCGCGGACGCGGCGGCGCCGGCTTCCCGACAGGCATCAAATGGAAGACGGTGCTGGATACCGCCGGCGATCGCAAATACATCGTCTGCAACGCCGATGAGGGCGACTCGGCGACTTTTTCCGACCGCATGATCATGGAGGGTGATCCCTTCGTGCTGATCGAGGGCATGGCGATTGCCGGCATTGCCACCGGCGCGACCAAAGGATTCGTCTACATCCGCTCCGAATATCCGCATGCCGTTGCCAAGATGCGCGCGGCTGTGGAGATCGCCCGCGCGGCCGGCGTGCTCGGCGTTGATGTACTGGGCTCACCGAATGCCTTCGACATGGAAATCCGCGTCGGTGCGGGCGCCTATGTTTGCGGCGAGGAAACCTCGCTGCTGAACAGCCTGGAAGGCAAGCGCGGCGTGGTGCGCGCCAAGCCGCCGCTGCCGGCAATCCAGGGCCTGTTCGGCCGGCCGACGGTGATCAACAATGTCATCTCGTTGGCTTCGGTGCCGATCATCCTCGACAAGGGCGCGGCCTTCTATAAGGATTTCGGCATGGGCCGCTCACGCGGTACCATACCGATCCAGATTGCCGGCAATGTGAAGAATGGCGGCCTGTTCGAGACGGCATTCGGCCTGACGCTCGGCGAAATCGTCGACGAGATCGGCGGCGGCACCGCAACTGGACGGCCGGTCAAGGCAGTGCAGGTCGGCGGCCCGCTCGGTGCGTATTTCCCGCGCGCGCTGTTCGATACGCCGTTCGATTACGAGGCTTTCGCCGCGAAGGACGGCCTGATCGGCCACGCCGGCATCACGGTGTTCGACGAAACCGCCGACATGATGAAGCAGGCGCGCTTCGCCATGGAGTTCTGCGCCATCGAGAGCTGCGGCAAGTGCACCCCCTGCCGCATCGGCTCGACGCGCGGCGTGGAGACGATCGACCGCATCGGCGCGGGCATCGAGCCGGAGAAGAACCTCGAACTCGTCACCGACCTTTGCAACACGATGAAGTTCGGCTCGCTCTGCGCGCTGGGTGGCTTCACGCCCTATCCGGTGATGAGCGCGATCAACCACTTCCCCGACGACTTCAAGCCGCGCGCGGTGGCGGCGGCGGCGGAATAGTCGGATGAAGGGTATTCGAAGGACGCAGCTATCTCCTGTTTTCGCCGCGTTCTCGCGCTATAATTGTTCAGTTAGGAGCCTTTGATGGGTCTCGTTCACGAAATCGACTACGGCACGCCGGCCTCGAAGTCCGAGAAAGAGGTCACGCTGACCGTCGACGGCTTCACGGTCACCGTTCCCGAAGGTACGTCGATCATGCGCGCTTCGATGGAAGCGGGCGTGGAAATCCCCAAGCTCTGCGCGACCGACATGATGGACGCGTTCGGTTCCTGCCGCGTCTGCCTCGTCGAGATCGACGGCCGCAACGGCACCCCTGCTTCCTGCACCACGCCTGTCGGCGAAGGCATGGTGGTCCACACGCAAAGCGACAGACTGAGCGCCATCCGGCGCGGCGTGATGGAGCTCTACGTATCCGATCATCCGGCCGGCTGGAACGAGCAGTGCGGCACTGGCGCCAGCGAATTCGATTCGGTCGCGAAAGCGGTCGGACTGGCGGAAAACCGCTACGGCACCGACGGACGCAACCACGTCGCGCCAGGTAACGGCTCGCTCAACATCGACTACATCGCCCGCGACGCGTCCAACCCGTATTTTGTCTATGACGCCTCTCAGTGCATCGTCTGCTCGCGTTGCGTGCGTGCCTGCGAGGAAGTGCAGGGCACCTTCGCGCTGACCGTCAGCGGACGCGGCTTCGACTCCCGCATCACCGCCGGCATGGCCGAGAATTTCCTTGAATCGGAATGCGTCTCCTGCGGCGCCTGTGTGCAGGCCTGCCCGACCGACGCGCTGCGCGAGAAGTCGGTGCTCGACAAGGGCCTGCCGGAGCATTCGGTCGTAACCACTTGCGCCTATTGCGGCGTCGGTTGTCAGTTCAAGGCCGAAATGCGTGGCGACGAATTAGTACGGATGGTGCCCTACAAGGACGGCAAGGCCAATCGCGGCCACTCCTGCGTCAAGGGCCGCTTCGCCTGGGGTTATTCGACGCACAAGGAGCGCATCCTCAACCCGATGGTGCGCGAGAAGATCAGCGATCCGTGGCGGGAAGTGTCGTGGGAAGAGGCCTTCGCCCATATCGCGAGAGAGTTCCGCCGCATCCAATACCAGTACGGCCGCAGCTCGATCGGCGGCATCACCTCGTCGCGCTGCACCAATGAGGAGACCTATCTCGTCCAGAAGCTGGTGCGCCAGGGTTTCGCCAACAACAACGTCGACACCTGCGCCCGCGTCTGCCACTCGCCGACCGGCTACGGCCTCGGCCAGACCTACGGCACGTCGGCCGGCACGCAGGACTTCGATTCGATCGAGGACACCGACGTGATGATGGTGATCGGCGCCAATCCGGTCACCGCGCATCCGGTCTTCGCCTCGCGCATGAAGAAGCGCCTGCAGCAGGGCGCCAAGCTGATCGTGCTCGATCCGCGCCGCACCGAGATGGTGCGGTCGGCTCATGTCGATGCCGACTATCACCTGCCGCTCAAGCCCGGCACCAACGTGGCGGTCGTGACGTCGCTGGCGCATGTCATCGTCACCGAAGGCCTTTTCGACGAGGCCTTCATCCGCGAACGCTGCGACTGGTCGGAGTTCGAGGATTGGGCGGCGTTCGTTGCCGAGCCGCATAATTCGCCGGAAGTCGTCGGTGCGCTGTCGGGTGTCGATCCCGAACTGATCCGGGGTGCCGCCCGCCTTTATGCAACCGGCGGCAATGGCGCGATCTATTACGGCCTCGGCGTTACCGAACACAGCCAGGGTTCAACGACCGTCATGGCGATCGCCAACCTAGCAATGGCGACCGGCAATATCGGCCGGCGCGGCGTCGGCGTGAACCCGCTCCGCGGCCAGAACAATGTGCAGGGCGCTTGCGACATGGGTTCGTTCCCACACGAGCTGCCCGGCTACCGTCACATTTCCGGCGATGCGGTGCGCGACATCTATGAAAGCCTCTGGGGCGTGAAGCTCGATAACGAACCGGGCCTGCGCATTCCCAATATGCTCGACGCCGCTGTCGAAGGCACGTTTAAGGGCATCTACATTCAGGGCGAGGATATCCTTCAATCCGACCCTGACACCAAGCACGTTTCCGCCGGCCTGGCCGCGATGGAATGCGTTGTCGTCCACGATCTCTTCCTCAACGAGACCGCCAACTACGCCCACGTCTTCCTGCCGGGTTCGACTTTCCTCGAAAAGGACGGCACCTTCACCAACGCCGAGCGCCGCGTCAATCGCGTCCGCAAGGTGATGGCGCCGAAGAACGGGCTCGCCGACTGGGAAGTCACGCAGAAGCTCGCGCAGGCGATGGGGCTGAATTGGAATTACAGCCATCCGTCCGAGATCATGGACGAGATCGCCATGACCACGCCTAGCTTCTCGTTGGTAAGCTACGACTATCTCGACAAGATGGGCTCGGTGCAGTGGCCTTGCAACGAGAAGGCGCCGGAAGGCACGCCGATCATGCATATTGACGGCTTCGTGCGCGGCAAGGGTAAGTTCATTCGAACCGAATATGTGGCGACCGACGAAAAGACCGGGCCGCGCTTCCCGTTGCTGCTGACAACCGGCCGCGTGCTGTCGCAGTACAATGTCGGCGCACAGACGCGGCGCACCGAAAATGTGGTGTGGCATGCCGAGGATCGGCTGGAAATCCATCCGCACGATGCCGAAAATCGCGGGCTGCGCGATGGCGACTGGGTGCGCCTGCAGAGCCGCGCCGGCGAGACAACACTGCGTGCCGAGATCACCGAGCGGGTGGCGCCCGGTGTGGTCTATACGACCTTCCACCATCCGGACACACAGGCCAATGTGATCACCACCGACTTCTCCGACTGGGCCACCAATTGCCCGGAATACAAGGTGACCGCCGTCCAGGTCGCGCATTCCAACGGGCCAAGCCATTGGCAGGAAGAGTATGACGAGCTGTCGCGCCGCTCGCGCAGGATCGTGGGACAACTGGAAGCGGCGGAGTAGGATGCGGCACTTGCTGAGCTGAGATATTGACGCTCCTTCGCACCCCCCTCTGGCCTGCCGGCCATCTCCCCCTCAAGGGGGGAGATCAGCTTGCCGCACTGCCATCGCCAAACTTCGGTGCCGCAGAGTGCGCGCCCACGGCATTGTTGTCCATCTCCCCCCTTGAGGGGAAGATGGCCGGCAGGCCAGAGGGGGGTATTCAAGCATGACCCGCTCGCCAGTAACCTCGACCTCCCGCCTGGCCCGCCGAGCCGCCGGCACCACTACCGCCAGCCGCATGGTGCCCGAAGAAACACCGATTGCGCTGTCTTATGCCGGAACGACGCATGCGGTGATGATGGGCACGCCCGCCGATCTTGAAGACTTCGCGCTGGGCTTTTCGCTGACCGAAGGCATCATCTCGTCGCCCAGCGAGATCGAGGCGATCGAGGTCGAGGAACTCGGCGAGGGCATCGACATTCAGATCCGGTTGAAGGACAGCTCCAATACGCGCTTCCAGGCGCGGCGACGGCGGCTGGCTGGGCCGGTCGGCTGTGGACTGTGCGGCATCGAGTTCGATCGACGAGGCAATGCGCACCGTCGATAAGGTTGGTCAGTCAACGCTTACCTTAGTGGCCGATGATATCGCGCAGTCCGTGCGACTGCTGTTGAAACAGCAGCCTCTGCATGCCGAGACCGGCGCCGTCCATGCGGCAGGCTTCTACGTTCCGGGCAAGGGCATTGTTGCGGCGCGCGAGGATGTCGGTCGCCACAATGCGCTCGACAAGCTTGCCGGTGCGCTCGCCAAGGCCGGCATCGAAGGTCGAGGCGGCGCTGTCGTCGTCACCTCCCGCGTGTCCGTCGAGATGGTGCAGAAGACGGCGGCGATCGGTGCTGCCTTCGTCATCGCCGTTTCGGCGCCTACCGCGCTTGCCATCCGCACCGCGGAAGCAGCCGGCATGACTCTGGCCGCGCTGGTGCGCGGCGATGAGTTCGATGTTTTCACCCACCCCGACCGGGTTTCAGCCGGAGTTACCAGACATGTTGCATGAAGAACCGCACCGCGCCGACCCGCGCGAGAAGATTGTGCGGATGGCCAACCAGATCGGCACGTTCTTCAAATCGAAGCCTCATGACGAGGGTGTGGCCGGCATTGCCGAGCACATCAACAAGTTCTGGGAGCCGCGCATGCGCCGGCATTTCTTCGAAATGGTCGATGCCGGCGGCAGCGAATTTCTGCCGCTGGTGCTCGACGCAGCGCCAAAGATCAAGCGGCCCGCGCCGCCGGAGAAGCCTGCGGGTTCCTCACAGCGATAGCCTCTATCGCCCCCCTCACAGTCTTGCCGCACCCGGTTCGCTCGGCCACCCTCTCTCCACTGGGGCCTGTTGCGCAATTCTGTCGCGTTCGAATCTCGAATGCTCCCCCAACGATTTCAGGACGTTCCGAGAACATTTGCGAACGATCGAATTGCGCAACAGGCCCCACTGGCGAGAGGAGGTTCGTGTGCTGCGGCGCGCGGAATACCCCCACCCCTGACCCCTCCCCTCAAGGGGGAGGGGGATTCCTGCATCACCGCGCCCGCAAATCACCAACGTTGGCGATTGGCATGGAGAGTGTTGCAAGCGAAGTCCCCCTCCCCCTTGAGGGGAGGGGTTAGGGGTGGGGGTATCTGAAAACTGGAGCGTTGCCGCATCGGCCCGAAAATCGGAATTGATTTTTCGCGGAAAGCACGATGCGTAGCATCAAAGAGATACAGCGTCCTTTGCGCGTCCGAAGGACGCGCGGCGCTGTAGAACAACCTCGCTCTTGGCACTCACCGGCGCATCGGTTTCAGCGCCTCGGCCCAGCGGTACAGTTCGTCCAACATCGTCTTGCCGCTTGCAATCATCTGTTCGGTGGGCCGGAACACACCGTCCTCGCCGATGTGATTCTTGACCATCTGGACTGTGATGGCTTCCGGGATCGGCATAATGCGCAGGCTGGTGAGGATCAGCTTTTCCGACTGCGCCGAGCGCAGGCCGCCTGAAACGCCACCGTAACTCAACACGCCCGCTGGCTTGTACGCCCATTCCATCGACAGGTACGTCAGAGCGTTTAGCAGCGATGACGGCGCGAAGTAATTGTAATCCGGCGTGACGAAGACGAAGGCATCGGCGGATGCGACACTTTCGCTCCAGCGCGTCGTATGCGCGTGCTCGTACTGCGCCAGTCGTGGATGCTTCGGTTCGTTGTAGGTCGGCAGGTCGAAATCGGCGAGATCGACCAGCACCGGTTCGAACTTTCCGTGCTCGACGGCGAATTCGTGGAACCATTTCGCGACATTCGGTCCGACCCGCCCGGGCCGCGTGCTGCCGATGACGATGTTAAGCCTGAGTGCCAAGGCACGTCTCCATAAGCGATGCAATGCTGCCACGCAGATACGACCGTCGATGGCAGGCAGCAAGACGGCACCTCGTGGTGCGTCAGTTTCGCGAGGTTCACCGAGACGCGGGCGCGCCGTTGAGTTCCTCGCCCCCCATGAAATGGGGACAGGTGGTTTGCGAAGCAAACCTTTCGCAGGGGCGAGGAACCCAGTTCTGGCTACTTCTTCCCGGCTTTCCTCCAATGGTCGCGGATGTGCTTATAGCCTTCCTTGTAGACGGCTTCCGGGTTTTCGGCGAAGTCGCGCCAGACTTTGGTCGCGGCAGCGAGGTCCTTCAGGCCGCGACCGAACGCTTCGATGGTCAGCCAGTCGTCGTAGCCGCTGTCGCGGATCGCCGCGAAAGTCTTCTTCCAGGGGATGTTTCCGCGCCCCGGAACGCCGCGATCGTTCTCCGATATATGGATGTGGACGATGTTCTTCACGTGCTTCGAATAGGCGCCAATCGGGTCCTGCTCTTCGATGTTGCAGTGGAACGTATCATACATCGCCCTGATGTTGGGATGGTCGACCTCGTCGATATGCGCCGAGAGATCATGCATGGTGTTGAACAGATAGCATTCGAAGCGGTTCAGCGCCTCGAGGCCGATGGTGACATTCTTCGTGGCGGCGTGATCGCCGACAGCGCGCTGCGAAGACACCGAGCGCTTCTTCTCCGCTGCCGTCGGGCCAACGCCGCTGAAATGTCCGAGCGTCGAATGCATGGGACCGGAGAGCTTGTCGGCACCGAGCGCGTTGGCGCAATCGATCGCCCACTTCATATAGGCAATACCGGCTTTGCGGGAGGCGGTGTCACCGATCAGGTTGAGCGCCGGATCGCCCATAGCGGTGACCGAGGTTCGCCCCAGCCCGATCCTGTCGAGCAGGTCGCCGAGCCGCTTGTAGTCGTCCGGTTGGCCTTCGAAAATCGGGATTTCGACGCCGTCATAGCCGGTCGCCTTGATATCCCTCAGTAATCTTTCATGCTTTTCCGTGACGTGCGAGGTCCACAGGAACATGCAGAACCCGATTTTCATGCCGCCCTCCCAAGCTTGCTGGGCGGACCCTAGCCTGAAAAATCTGGTCGGACCAGATATGCCTGCCGGCTATCTGCCAACATTGATAACCGGATTGGATTCCTTCTCCGAGGTCATGACCACCAGAAGGCTGTTGATCAGATCGGCCTTCTTGTCGTTGGAAATAGCGACATCGCCCTTCCTGTCGAAGTGCGCCATCACCTCGTCGATGATGGCGAGCGCGTTTTCGACCATATAGCGGCGCGCCTGGAAGATCGCGACGGCCTGCTGGCGCTTCAGCATGGCGCCGGCGATTTCCTGCGCATAGGCAAGATGGCTGAGGCGCGTTTCCTCGATGTGAATGCCGGCGATCGCCAGCTTGGCCTGCAAGGTTTCCTGCAACTGATGCGCGATCTCGTCGATATTGCCGCGCAACGATGTTTCAGATTCCGAAGTCGTAGGGATAGTGCGCGGCGAGGGCCCGGATCGCGATGTCGCTCTGATTGCTGACGAAGGTCTTGTAGTCGTCAACGTTGAAGGTCGCCTGCGCGGCGTCGGTGACCCGCCATACGACCACCGCGCCGATCTCGATCGGCAGGCGGCGCAGCTGCCCTCACATCAGGCCGAGCTGCTTGTAGAAGCCCAGCGCGTCATAGTAGTCGCTTTGGGTGGCGATTTTGCCGTCCTTGATCGAGAACATGGAAGCGCCGGTGAAGGCGAACTTCTTGCCGGTGGCCTTGGTACCGTCGTGCCAGTCGCCGGTATTCGTGCCGGTGAACTCCCATTCGAACGAAACGCGGTCGCCCTCGGCCACCGGCGTCCCCTTGATCGTCCAGGCGGCATCGGGAGCGGCGGCGAGGAAGCCGTCGATGACGGCCTTGGCCTCGGCCATTCCCTGCGCCGGCTTGCCGACCGAGGCGTCGTAATAGGTGACGTCGTCGGCGAAGTAGCTTGCGGCCAATGCCGCATCATGCGCGTTCCAGGCGGCGACATAGGCTTCGACAACGGCCTTCGCGCTGTCGTCTGCGAATGTCGGCGTTGCAGAAAGAAGAACGGTGGTGGCTGCCGTGGCAGCGGTCAGAAAATGGCGGCGGTTCATTGGTTTGTTCCTCCCGTGTTGTGCAAAAATGTTGCGATCTACACCCATGAAATTCCCCCTCACCCGGCCTCCGCTTCGCTCGGCCACCCTCTCCCCGCTGGGGAGAGGAGGTTGGTTTACCGCTGCGCCAGTCCCGACACCGAAGGAGCGCAAACGCAGCAAGTCTCCTCTCCCCAGCTGCGGAGAGCGTGGCCGAGCGAAGCGGAGGCCGGGTGAGGGGGACTCATGACGGTTCGTCTCCAACGCCAAATTAGCGGCTATCCATGCGCGACCATGACGTGGCGCACCGCAGTATAGTCCTCCAGCGCATAGAGCGACATGTCCTTGCCGTAGCCGGACTGCTTGACGCCGCCGTGCGGCATCTCGTTGGTCAGCATGAAGTGCGTGTTGATCCAGGTGCAGCCATATTGCAGCCGCGCGGCGGTCGCCATGGCGCGCGACACATCCTTGGTCCACACAGACGAGGCGAGGCCATAGTCGGAATCGTTCGCCCAGTTCACCGCTTCATCGACATCCGAGAAGCGGGTCACGGAAACCACCGGACCAAACACCTCGCGGCGCACGATCTCGTCGGACTGCAACGCGCCGGCAACGACGGTCGGCTGATAGAAAAAGCCGCTGCCATCGCCCGGCTTGCCGCCGGTGGTGATGTCGATGTGCTTCAACTCCGACGCACGCTCGACAAAGGCGGCGACGCGGTCGCGCTGGCGCCTTGAAATCAACGGCCCGATCTCGTTTTCGGTATCGTCCGCCTGATTGAACTTGATCGTCGAGACAGCGGAAGACAGGTCCGCGACGAGCTTGTCGTAGATTTTCTTGCCAGCGTAGATCCGACAGGCGGCGGTGCAGTCCTGGCCGGCATTGTAGTAGCCAAAGGCGCGCAGGCCGGCGACGACAGCGTCCAGATCGGCGTCGTCGAAGACGATAACCGGCGCCTTGCCGCCGAGTTCCAGATGCGTGCGCTTCACCGTTTTGGCAGCGGCCTGCAGCACCTTCTTGCCGGTCGCGACATCACCGGTGATCGAGATCATCGAGATTTTCGGATGATTGATCAGCGCATTGCCAACGCTTTCGCCACGGCCGAGAACCACGTTGACGACGCCTTCGGGCAGCACCTCGGCAAGGATTTTCGCCAGCTTCAGCGCCGTCAACGGCGTCTGTTCGGAAGGCTTGAAGACAACCGTATTGCCGCCGGCAATCGCCGGCGCCAGCTTCCAGGCCATCATCATCAAGGGATAGTTCCAGGGCGCGATCGAACCGACAATGCCGATGGCGTCGCGGCGGACCATCGAGGTGAAGCCCGGCAGATATTCGCCGGCGAGGACGCCCGGCATGGAGCGCACCGCACCGGCAAAAAAACGGTAGCAGTCGACGATCGCCGGGATTTCATCGTTCAGCACGGCATTGATCGGCTTGCCGCAGTTCAGCGCTTCCAGCCGGGCGAACTCCTCGGCGTCGGCCTCGATGCGCTCGGCGATCTTGAGAAGATAGCCCGAGCGCTGCGCCGGCGTGGTGCGCGACCACGTCGCAAAAGCCTTTTCGGCGGCGGCGACCGCTGCATCGATCTGCGCCTGACTGGCCTCGGGCAAACTCAACACCGTCTCGCCGGTCTTCGGGTTGAGAATCGGTTCCTCGGTCTCGGTGCCTTTTTCGAAGCGCGCGCCGATCAGCATTTCGGTCAGCATGTTATGTCTCCCTTTGATTTCGGAGCAGTGAAATGGTGAGTGGTCAATGGTGAATGGAAGCGCCGCCCCGTAGAGCACACTAACCATCTGATCTGCTTCACCATTTTACCATTCACCATTCACTATTTCCCCGCCCCAGCGATCTGGTCGCCATCGCGGGTCAGATAATAAGCAAGCAGGATGGGCAGCAGCGTCACCAGCACGACGACCATGGCGACGACATTGGTCACGGGGCGCTGACGCGGGCGGACGAGCTCTTCCAGCATCCAGATCGGCAGCGTCTGCTGTTGTCCGGCGGTGAATGTGGTGACAATCACCTCGTCGAAGGACAGCGCGAAGGCTAGCATGCCGCCGGCAAGCAGCGCCGTGCCGATATTGGGCAGCACCACATGGCGGAAGGTCTGGAACCCGTCGGCGCCAAGGTCCATCGAGGCTTCGATCATCGAACCGGACGTGCGGCGGAAGCGGGCGACAGCATTGTTGTAGACGACCACCACGCAGAAGGTGGCGTGGCCGAGCACGATCGTCCAGGTGGAGAACGGGATCTCCATCAGGCTGAAGGCCGAGCGCAGCGAGATGCCGGTGATGATGCCCGGCAGCGCGATCGGCAGGATAACCAGCAGCGAGATCACCTCACGCCCGAAGAATTTCGTGCGGCTGACGGCTGCCGCGCACAGCGTGCCGAGAATGATGGCGATCAGTGTCGAGATCGCCGCGACCTTCACCGAGAGCGCGAGCGCCTCCCACACATCCGGGCGGTTCCAGGTGACGGCGAACCATTGCGTCGTCACGCCGGGCGGCGGCCATTGATAGCTCTTTTCTTCGGTCGTGAAGGCGTAGACGAAGATCAGCAGCAGCGGCAGATGCAGGAACAAAAGCCCCGCCGCGGCGGCAATCTTCAGCGCCAGCGGCGCGGTGTTTCCCTTGTCAGAGCGCATGAGCGCACCTCGGCAAGGTTCGTGAGAACATACCCCCACCCCTAACCCCTCCCCTCGAGGGGGAGGGGGATTCCGCCCGCAGCACCACCACGCCGCAATCGCCGACGCCGGTGATTTGCAACAAACGCGGAAGCGCCAATCCCCCTCCCCCTTGAGGGGAGGGGTTAGGGGTGGGGGTCAAAAGAATGACTTCGCCCAAAGGGCGTCCGAAATGGAAAATCAAACCAGGCGACTCACAGCGCATCGAACGCTCCCATGCGCTTTGCACCCCAGAGATAGAGCGCCATGATAACGACAGGCACCACCGTGAAGGCGGCGGCGAGCGGAATGTTGCCCGCCGTGCCTTGGTGGGCGTAAACCGCCTGGCCGATGAACAGCCGCGATGTGCCGATGATCTGAGGGATGATGTAGTCGCCGAGCGTCAGCGAGAAGGTGAAGATCGATCCCGCGACGATGCCCGGCAGCGCCAGCGGGAAGGTCACATTGCGGAATGTCTGGCCGGGCGAGGCGCCAAGGTCGGCGGAAGCCTCTGTGAGGTTCACCGGCACGCGCTCCAGCGAGGCCTGAACCGGCAGGATCATGAAGGGCAGCCATACATAGACGAAAACAACGAAGGTGCCGGTCGGGCTCACCGACAGCGAATTGCCGCCGACGAGTTCGATCGACAGCCAGGCGTCGAGCAGCCAGGTCATATGCAGCTTGTCGAACAGCCAGGTGAGGATTCCCTCTTTGGCGAGGATCAGCTTCCAAGCGTAGATCTTGACCAGATAGCTCGACCACAGCGGCAGCATGACGCCGAGGTAAAACAGCGCCTTCCATTTGCCGCGTGCGTAGCGCGCCGCGAAATAGGCGATTGGGAAGGCAATGGCGGCCGACGCCAGTGTCACCAGCGCCGCCATCGTCACCGTGCGGACGATGATGTCGATATTTGCCGGCTGCAGCAGGTCGCCATAGGTCTTCAGCGTGAACTCGCGGTTGATGAGGCCGGAGAATTCGTCGATCGAGAAGAAGCTCTGCACGAGCAGCGCAAACAGCGAGCCGAGATAGACGATACCGAGCCACAGCACCGGCGGCCCCAGCATCAGCAGGAGCAGAACACGCGGATTGCGCCAAAGCGTGTCGGACAGTGCTCCGAGCGCCCCGCCCTTGCTCGGCAGGATGGCGGTGTTGGATTGGAAAACGTCGGCTGTCATGACGACGCCTCGACACTTTGGAAATCAATGCCAATTCGGAATGTTTGGCGCTCTACGTTGCCCCCCTCTGTCCTGCCGGACATCTCCCCCACAAGGGGGGAGATCGGCAGCTCGATCGTCGACCGCTCTCTGTGCACCTTAGAAGATTGACCGAGACTGATGCGACAGCTGATCTCCCCCCTTGAGGGCAGGGCAATCGCATATGACGAAATTCCCCCTCTCCGGTTTGCTTCGCAAACCACCTCTCCCCCACGTAGTGGGGCCGAGGAAAGGAGCGAGCTCGCCGGTCTTGGCGCCCTTCCTCGCCCCCGCAGCGCGGGGGAGAGGTGTCGCGCGAAGCGCGACGGAGAGGGGGACATCAGCGTCGGAAAGGCCATATGCAATTGCCCTCCCCTCCAGGCCGAGACGGCCGGCAGGACAGAGGGGGTAAGCTTGAGCGAAGAACCGACAACCGTACGCATCAGATTGGCTCGTCCATGACGTGAAGGTTTTCTCGGTTGAAGGTCAGGGTGACCTGATCGCCCAGTTCGGGAAGCGCGGCGCCAGCAGGCGATGTCGCATGCAGGCGCAATCCGTCCACATCGAGCGCAAGCCGCGTCGCCGAGCCGAGATAATTCATCGCGACCACGCGCGCCCGCACGCCATCGCCGCCGGTGTCGCGCGAAACACGGATCTGTTCGGGACGCAGGCTGCCCCAGCGTTTCTGCCCCGAATAGCGCTGGACGAAGTCCGGCGGCAACACATTGGACGAGCCGACGAAATCGGCGACAAACCGTGTGCGCGGCTGCTGGTAGATCTCCTGCGGCGAACCGATCTGCATGATCCTGCCGTCGTTGAACACGGCAACGCGGTCGGCCATGGACAGCGCTTCGCCCTGATCGTGGGTGACGAAGATGAAAGTGATGCCGAGCGCCTTTTGCAGCGTCTTCAGTTCTTCCTGCATGTTTTCCCGCAGTTTCAGGTCGAGCGCGCCGAGCGGCTCATCGAGCAGCAGCACCTTTGGGCGGTTCACCAGCGCGCGGGCAAGCGCCACGCGCTGGCGCTGACCGCCGGAAAGCTGGCCGGGCTTGCGCGCGCCGTAACCCGGCAGGCGGACCAGCGACAGGGTTTCCTCGGCCGCTTTGTGGCGCTCCGCCTTGGCGACGCCCCTGACCATCAGCCCGTAAGCGACGTTGTCGAGCACGTTCAGATGCGGAAAGAGCGCATAATCCTGGAACACGGTGTTGACGTTGCGCCGGTAGGGCGGAACCCCGTCGGCGCGTTCGCCGAAAATCTTGATCACACCGCTGGTCGGCTGCTCGAACCCGGCAATCAGGCGCAGGCACGTTGTCTTGCCGGAGCCCGAGGGACCGAGCATGGCAAAGAACTCGCCCGGCACGATCTCCAGATCGGTGGCGTCGACCGCACGCACGCTGCCGAAATGGCGGGAGACTTTTTCAAATGAAACGGCTGGGGTCATGGCGCAACTGATAGTTCTCTAAAAGGATGATCCGGTCGCAGGCAAAGCGCCCCACCTCCCCCTTGTGGGGAGGTCGCGCCATAGGCGCGGGTGGGGGTTCAGACGAAACAATTCGTCCTTCATCACCCCCACCCCCGACGCTGCGCGTCGACCCTCCCCCAAGGGGGAGGGTAATTCGCGTTAGCGTCCGCCGATCACGCCGATGTAGTCCGACACCCAGCGATAGTAGGGCACGCAAGCGTCGTTCTGGCGTGGCGCACTTCGAAGTCGGCGTGCGCCAGAACTTGATCTGCTCAAAGTTTTCGTAGCCGTTGGCCTTGCAGCCCTCATCGGTCAAAAGCGCGTTGCCCTTGCAAGCCGCAGGCACCGATGGGACGGTGCCAAACCAGGCCGACACGTCACCCTGCACCTTCGGCGACAGCGAATGCTCCATCCACATATAGGCGCAGTTCGGGTTCGGGCTGTCGACATGCAGCATGGTGGTGTCCGCCCAGCCGGTGATGCCCTCTTCCGGGAAGGTCGACCCGACTTTGGCCTTTTCCGCCGCCAGCACGTTGACCATGAACGGCCAGGATCCGGATGCCGCGATACCCTCGTTCTTGAAGTCGTCCATCTGGATGAAGGCGTCGTGCCAGTAGCGGCCTACCAGCTTGCGCTGGCCGCGCAGAAGTTCGAGCGCTGCCTTGTACTGGTCTTCGTTCAGCTCGTAGGGGTCCTTGATGCCGAGTTCCGGCTTGTGCTTCATCAGATAAAGCGCCGCGTCGGCGACGTAGATGGCCCCGTCATACGCCTGAACGCGGCCGGCGTTCGGCTTGCCGTCCGGCAGGTCCATCGCCTCGAACACCACGTTCCAGCTCTTCGGCGCTTCCTTGAACACGTCGGTGTTGTACATCAACACATTGGCGCCCCAGACATAGGGCGTGCCATAGTGGACACCGTCAACGGTATGCCACGGCGCATTCTGGATGCGCTCGTCGATGGTCGACCAGCTCGGGATCAGCGCCGTGTTGATCGGCTGCACGCGTTTGCCGGCGATCAGGCGAAGCGACGCGTCGCCGGAAGCCGTCACCAGATCGAAGCCGCCCTCGTTCATCAGCGCGACCATCTCGTCGGAGGTAGCGGCCGTCTTGACGTTGACCTTGCACGACGTCTTCTTCTCGAACTCCGTCACCCAGTCGTAATTCTTGTCGGTCTCGCCGCGCTCGATGTAGCCGGCCCATGCGATGATGTTGACCTGGCCTTCACCAGCACCGATTTCCTTCAGCTGCGCGAACGCCGGACCGGCCATCGAAAGCGCAGCGGCCATCGCCGTACAGGACTTAAGCAGTGATTTCATGGTTACGTCTCCCATTCGAGGGCGTCGCTCATGAGCGGCGACGTAGTCCCTGGAAATGAAACGTTACGCCAATGCCGCGCATTCGCAAATTCATTTATCAGAAAGATGATATCGATTTTTCCGATAGGGTCTTCGCTTTCATTTGTATGCGAATGAAAGATGGACTGCTACGGATCGAATCGTGCCGTTCTTAGCGTTGCCGTACAGCGCGCTGGCCCTGTGCAATGCCAATGAAATCCCGCGCGGCTTGTGGCAGGCCGGAGCCTCTGCGCCAGACCATGCCGACCTGCACGACCGGCAGCGCACCGGAAACATCCCGCGATTCAATGCGATCGCCTTCGAGTGACCACGGCCGGTAGACGAGGTCGGGCAGCAGTGCGATGCCCGCGCCGGTGGCGACGAGGCTGCGCACCGCCTCCACCGAACGCGTGCGGAAGGCAACGTGCGGGCGGGCGCCGAGCGCGGCAAGCAGCTTGTCGGTGTTTTCCTCGATCTCATCGACCGTGAGCATGATCAGCGGCTCGGTGACGATGTCGTTAATGCCGATGATCTCGGCCTGGCCCAAAGGATGGCCGAGCGGCAACCAGAGCCGGTAGGGCGAGACTTCGAGGATTTCGGCCTGCAGCGCCATCCGGTCGCGGAGGTTGGAAATCACCATGACCGCCACATCCAGCTCGCCGCCGACGAGCAGATGCTCGAGGTAGTCGCCATTGTCTTCTATGGCGCCGACCTCGACCGCCGGAAAGGCGCGGCGATATCGGGCCAGAAGGTCGGAGAGCACATAGCCCGCGACCAGCGAGGTCACCCCAAGTTGCAGCGTGCCGCTGGCTCGCTCCTGCTCACTGGAGAAGGTGCGGCGCGCGTCGGAAACATCGGCCAGGATCTTTGTCGCGTGACGCAGGAATTGATGGCCCTTGTGGGTGATCGTCAACCCGCGCGGATGGCGTTCGAACAGGTTCACCCCAAGGTCGCCTTCTAGTTCCTTGACCGCCTCGGTGACCGACGACTGCGAGATCGACAGGTTTTGCGCGGCCCGCGAAACCGAACCCTGCTCCGCGACGGCGACGAAATATTGCAATTGCCTGAGAGTGAATGCCATGCGCGAAATAGATACTGGCGAAGCCATATTGGGAAGAGGTTCGTTGACAGGTCGCCATGCGTGACTTGAACCTATACGCACCTCGTGAGACTGTTTGCGCATGCACACGCCCCGCGACGAAACCGAGACGGTGATCGATACCTATTGCGCCGCGTGGAACCAGCCCGACGCGGCGCAAAGACGCCAAATCCTCGCCAAGGTCTGGGGCGACGGGGCGAGCTACACCGATCCCAGCGTCCATGCCGCCGGCATCGATGCGTTGCTGGCGCATATCGGCACCGTGGTTGCCCAGCGTCCGGGCGTCACGGTTCTCAGAACAAGCCATATTGATCGCCACCATGGCGTGGCGCTGTTTGCCTGGCGCGCCTCTCACCCCGACGGCACGACGCTGCTTGAAGGTGTGGATTTCGCCGAGCTTTCGAGTGATGGAAAGATCCAGCGGATCGTCGGCTTCTTCGGCTCCCTGGCCAACCCGGCCGGATGAAAGGAAGCGTCCAGCCTATTCGTCGGCAACCGTCAACTTGGCGCCGGCCTTGTCCAACGCATCAACCACGTTTTGCGGCGGCGTGCGGTCGGTGAACAATTCGCCGATGCCATCGAAGCCGCAGACCTGCACCAGTCCCTGACGGCCGAACTTCGAGTGATCCGTCACGACGACGCGCCGCGCGCCGCGCGTCAGCACCATGCGGGCGAATTCGGCTTCCTCCAGATTGTAGTCCATGACGCCCATCACCGCGTCGACGGCACCCGTGCTGATAACCGCATGATTGACGCTGAAACGGCTGACGAACTCCACCGCCGAGCCGCCGAATGCCGCGCCGGAATCGCTGCGCAACTCGCCTCCCGCCATGTAAACCTTGTTGCCATTGACTGTGGCCAGCGTGCGGGCAATGTCGGACGAGTTGGTGATAACCGTCAGGCGGCGATGGTTCTGCAGTTCGCGCGCAAGGAAGCTGGTTGTCGTACCGGTGTCGAGCATGACGGATTCGCCGTCCTGGATGGTGGCGGCGACCGACCTCGCTATGGCACGCTTGGCATCGGCGTGTTCGCGCATCCGGCGCTCGAATGGCGCCTCGCCTGCAAGTGCCGGCAAGCCGATGGCGCCATGCATCTTCAGCACGGATCCATCATTGGTGAGCGGCTTGACGTCGCGGCGCACCGTTTCGAGGGAGACGTTGAGCTTCTCGGCTAGCTCCGCGATGGTAATCGTGCCTGCCTCCTGGACAAGCCGGAGGATTTCGCCGTGGCGCTTCGAATGGTTCATTGTGAGGATTCTCGCGGTCCCGAACGCTTCCTGACCGATTCCTAGGCCAAAAAATGCCCGATTACAAATAGGTGCGGGCAGGAACGCAGAAATAGCCACAGCCTCGATTGACAGGGCAAACCCGGCACAAGAGAGTGCCCGCAAACAAGCCGGGGCTCTACATGACCGCCATCGAAGACCGCATCCGAGCACTGCCCGTTTGGAAAGGTCCCGTGAGTATCCGTCTCCTCAAGGGCGGTCTCAGCAATGAGAGCTTCGTTGTCATAGAACCCGGCGGGCAGCATGTGGTGCGATTTGGCCGCGATTTCCCCTTCCATCATGTATTTCGCGAGCGTGAGATCATGGCGGCGCGAGCCGCGCACGCAGCGGGGTTCGGGCCAGAGGTGCGGTTTGCCGAGCCGGGCGTCATCGTGACCGAGTTTCTTGGCGCAAAGACCTTTGCGGCGGACGATGTGCGCGCCAATGCAGGGCGTATCGCAACGCTGGCGCGGCGGTTCCACGAGGAGATGCCGCGCCACGTTTCCGGCGCCGGCTTCATGTTCTGGGTCTTTCACGTGATCCGCGACTATGCGCGCACGCTTGCCGCCGCCAACAGTCGCATGAAGGCCGAACTCCCGCGTTTTCTGGCGCTGGCCGGCGAGCTTGAGGCTGCACAAAGGCCTTTACCGATCGTGTTCGGGCACAACGATCTCCTTCCGGCTAACTTCCTCGACGACGGCAAGCGCCTTTGGCTCATCGATTTCGAATATGCCGGTTTCAATACCGCCATGTTCGACTTGGCTGGCATCGCCTCCAATGCCGGCATGAGCGCTGAGGAGTCGGATGCGCTGCTGAATGACTATTTCGGTTCAAAGCCCGACGGCGACCTGCGGCGGGCGCATTCGGCCATGCAATGCGCGTCGCTGCTTCGCGAGGCAATGTGGAGCATGGTATCGGAAGTCTATCTCGACGCGCCCGGTGTGGACTATGTCGCCTACACGGCTGAAAACCTCGAACGGTTGGACGCCGCGCTGGATCGCTATTGTTCGGCTTTCCGCTGATCATTCGCAAATTGCGGCTGCCGCACGCTGTGCTAGGCTACTTGGCAAGAGCGCGTTTCTATCAAAAGTGCGTAGCGGTTTTCCGGTTCGGAAACGCGACAAAACAGAGATTTAGAGCGGTTCATCGATTCTTTGGAATGATGAACCGCTCCAGAAGCTGGGGAGCCATACCCATGGCCACGCGTTACGTGGAAGGCGAGAAGGTCGACGTCGGTTTCGACGGCAAGAAATGTATTCATTCCCGCAACTGCGTGCTGGCTCACCCAGAGGCCTTCGTGCCGAACGCGCCCGGCGAGTGGATCAATCCGGATGCAGCCTCCGTCGAAGCCATCGTCAAGGTCGCCGAAAACTGCCCTTCCGGCGCGATCACCTATCACCGCAAGGACGGCGGGCCTGATGAGAAGCCGCCCGTGGTCAATATCGTGCGGCTACGCGAGAATGGGCCGCTTGCATTCAACGCCGACCTTGAGATCAACGGCGAGACCATGCTGCGCGCAACGCTTTGCCGATGCGGCGCGTCGCAGAGAAAGCCGTTTTGCGACGGCAGTCACAAGACTGCGGGCTTCGAAGCCACCGGCGAGCCGCGCTCGCGCGATTCGCTCACGCCGGCGGTGCTCGACGGCCTCGTCACGGTGACCCCACAGACCAATGGCTGTCTGAAAGTCGAGGGTAACCTGGAAATCGTCACTGGCACTGGCCGCACCATCGACCGCGTACGCCGTACATTTCTGTGCCGGTGCGGCCATTCGCAGAACAAGCCGTTCTGCGACGGCACACACAAGACGATCGGGTTCATTGCTTGAGGAGAGAACCGGCCCCCATGAACCGCCGCTGGTTGTTGGTTGGCGCCAGCGCCGCGATTGTCACGCCACTTGCCGGCTGCCAGAGCACAGTTAGCACAGGTGACGGCGCGGGCGCGTCGGGCTCGGGCGCAAGCTACCTCGCAAACATTCGCTCCTCCAACAATTTGCCGGCGCTTTCCGCCGACTCGGCGCTGGAGCGCGCGGCACTGCAGCAAGCCGGCTACATGGCAAACAGCGGACGCATGACGCACTCGGCCGGCTGGGGCAAGGATTTCGCCCTACGTATGACGGACAACGGCATCGGCGGGGTCAAAGCCGAAAACATAGCGCATGGCGATATCGATCCGACGGAGCTTTTTTCGCGCTGGATGATTTCCGCTGGCCATCGGCGCAACATGCTCGATCCACGCTTCACGCGCTACAGTCTTGCCTATGCGCGCGAGGCGGGCAATCCGCGCCAACGCTATTGGGTGCTGGTGCTGGCGAGCTAGGCCCGATCTCGCCAGTCGCGGACACAGCGACTGGGTCAGGTCAGCTCTTTCAATCCGGTCGGTGTCTCGATTAGCGCCCGGTAGCGGACTTTGGTGGCCTGGGCGATCACAGGCGGATGATCGATGGAAAGTTTGCGATAAAGCATCTCGATGGCGGCAGAATTTGGATGTTCGAGGGTGAGCGAACGGAGGCGCGCACCCAGATCAGGAATTGAGGCCATCGAGGTGGGGTCGCCTCGGTGGTCGATGATCGAGGGGGCCGCGCCGTCGAGGGGGAGCGAGCCATCCTCGGGTATGGCGAAATCGAAAGTCGGGTTGGCGGTCGGGAGGGGAACCTTGTCGCCGAAGATTGCGCGGTGGGTTGAAACAATGGAGTCAATTGCATCCGTGTTGGCAACCCACCCTCGCAGGCGACGACCTTCGTTCCAGTCCGATCTGACTTTTTCTTGATTGTCGAGACCGAACCAACGCGGTCGGCCTGGCTCTGTTCCCTCCGGGTCGAGCGCTACGATCTCTAGATAGACAGTGTTTCCGAGCTGAAGCCGGTGATTGTGGGTGCCCATGTAGTCGTGGCGAGTCCCGAAAGGCACTTCGAGGTCGAGGCAATTTTGTACATGCAACACCCCTTCGACCAGCGTTGGGGCTATAACGGTGATGTGGTCAAGCTTCAGCACGTGTAGCGAACTCCAATGCCGCCCAGAGGTCCATACGATCAAAAATACCGCGAAAAGTAAGAGCAGCTTCCGGGCTCAAACCGACGGCTAATTCACGCCCGCCCTGTTCTTTCCATCTAGGGCCGTACGGGCGGGCCTGCTCGAATCACCCTGTTCCGGCCGGACCTCCAAGCCGTTACAATCAATTCTGATCCGGGACCGAAAATCGCCGATCCACCGTGGGCGGACGGCTCGGAATCGAAAGCGCTGTCGCGCGCTTATCCCGTTCGGCAACAATTTTCCCGCGCGAAATGACACAGAGCCGGTCGGCGCGCAGACGCAGCGCCTCGATCGGGTTACCGGCAT
Organism: uncultured Alphaproteobacteria bacterium; assembly: GCA_963839725.1. Taxonomy (GTDB): domain Bacteria; phylum Pseudomonadota; class Alphaproteobacteria; order Rhizobiales; family Rhizobiaceae; genus Kumtagia. The sequence goes on from CAWIWT010000001.1 coordinate 306,176, forward strand.
CGAGAACGACAAGGCTGGCGCGTTTGCCAACGGCGAGACCGAGATGGTCGAGGCCAATGATGGCGGCGTTGACGTTGGTGACCATGTCGAAGCAGCGGGCCATGTCGGCGGGGCTCGACATCTGTGCAACGTGCAAGCCCATGAAGGCGACGTCGAGCATGTCCGCTGTGCCGAGCGAATACCAAGGGTCGAGAACGCAATCCTGACCCCAGCCGACACGGATGCCGAGCGCCTGCATTTCCTTGACGCGAGCGAGGCCGCGCCGCTTCGGGAAGGTGTCGTGGCGTCCCTGCAGCATGATGTTGATCAGCGGGTTGGGGATTGCCGAGACCTGTGCCTCGGCGATCAGCGGCAACAGCTTCGACACGTAGTAATTGTCCATGGAATGCATGGAGGTGAGGTGCGAACCGGCCACCCTTCCCTGCAGGCCTAGCCGCTGCGTCTCACAGGCGAGTTGTTCTATGTGCCGCGACAGCGGGTCATCTGTCTCGTCGCAATGCATATCCACTAGCAGGCCGCGCTCTGCTGCAATCTCGCAGAGTTCGGTCACCGAGCGACGGCCGTCCTCCATGGTTCGCTCGAAATGGGGAATGCCGCCGACGACATCAACACCCATGTCCAGTGCCCGTATCGTGTTCTCCTTGGCATTGGGCGAGCGGAAATAGCCGTCTTGCGGGAAAGCGACCAGTTGCAGGTCGATGTAAGCCGCAACCTCTTTTTTCACGTCCAGCAGAGCCTCGACGGCGAGCAGGCGGTCGTCGCAGGTGTCCACATGGGTTCGGATAGCGAGCAGGCCCATCGAAACGGCCCAATCGCAATAGGCAAGCGCGCGGCGTTTCACCGCCTCATGCGTGAGCAGCGGCTTCAACTCTCCCCACAGCGCAATGCCTTCGAGCAGCGTGCCGGAGGCGTTGATGCGCGGCAGGCCATAGGAGAGCGTAGCATCCATGTGGAAATGCGGGTCGACGAAGGGCGGTGATACGAGATTTCCCGTGACGTCGATGATGCGGGCGGCAGCCGCGTCGAGCGTTGGCTCGATCGCCGCGATCTCCTCGCCGCGGATACCGACATCGGCGACGCGCCCATCGGACAGCGTACCGCCCTTGACGATCAGGTCAAAACTCATGCTTCATTCCGCTCAGTTGCACACAGAATGCTTAGAGCAAATTCCGCAAACTTTGAAAGCTCAATACCTGCTTCGATGGCATATCGGCGGAAAAAGGACCGCTAAAGACGCCTTGCAGAGGCTGGTCCGTGACCCTAAGTGAGGCGACTTCGACGTAGACCGGCATGCATCATCCGTATAGGGTGCCGCGCGTTTGGGAGCGAAGCGCCGCCAAGGCGAAACGAAAGCCAAGTAGGCGAAACCAGGGTGAAAGCGGCATGACGCGGCGCTTCGAACATGCTCGAGTACTTATGTACAGCCACGACACATTCGGTCTTGGCCATCTCAGGCGATGCCGAACGATCGCGCATTCGCTGGTCGAGGATTTTCGCGGGCTGCATGTGCTGATCATCTCCGGCGCGCAGATTGCCGGCGCCTTCGACTATCGCGCCCGCGTCGATTTCATGAAGATCCCCAGCGTCATCAAGCTGCGTAACGGCGAGTACACCTCGCTGGAACAGCATTTCGACCTGCACGAAACGATGAAGATGCGGCAGTCGATCATCCGTCACACCGCTGAGACCTTTCAGCCCGACATTTTCATTGTCGACAAGGAGCCTATGGGGCTGAAGAACGAGGTCGAGGATACGCTCGCCTACCTCAAGACCCGCGGAACTACGCTCGTGCTCGGCCTGCGCGACGTGCTCGATGCGCCGCATCTGCTCGATGCCGAATGGTCCCGCCGCGATACGATGCGCAAGATCGGCTTGTTCTACGACAAAATCTGGGTCTACGGCCCGCCCGACTTCTACGATCCGCTTATCGGCCTCGACGTGCCGCCGGCGGTGCGCGCGAAAATGAATTTCGTGGGCTTCCTGCAGCGCAGCCTGTCGCATGAACCCGTGCCTGACCATCGCCCCAAGGGCGATTACATACTTGTGACAACGGGTGGCGGCGGCGATGGCGCGGACCTGGTTCACAATGTCATCGATGCCTACCGGGAAGATCCTGCCCTGACCCACAAGGCACTGATCATGCTCGGACCCTACATGCCGGCAAAGCAGCGGCAGAAGCTGGTTACCAAGGGCGCGAAGGTTCCCTACATCGAGATCCGCGAGTTCGATAACCGCATGGAAGAGCTGATCGCCGGCGCCAAGGCGGTTGTATCGATGGGCGGTTACAACACCTATTGCGAGATCATGTCCTTCGACAAGCCAGCGCTGATCGTCCCACGCACCGAGCCGCGCGAGGAGCAGTTGATCCGCGCCCATCGCGCCTCCGAACTCGGCCTGATCGAAATGATACTGCCGGATGAGGCCGACGACGCCAAACGCTTTGCCGCGGTGTTGAAGGCCCTGCCCGACCGCGCGCCACCATCGAAATCCAGCCCGGACCTTCGGCTTGAGGGACTAGTGCATATTTCGGAGATTGTCGGCGAATGGCTCGATGCGCGCCCGGCTCCGCATCTTGCAGTCGTCGAACGCTGAACCCAGAACCCTTCATGCGCCGAAAAACCGTCGTCCTGCTCAAGGGCTATCCGCGCTTGTCCGAGACCTTCATCGCGCAGGAACTGCTTGGATTGGAGCGGGCCGGACTCGACCTTGTTCTGGTATCGATGCGGCGGACGACCGACAGAAAGCAGCATCCAGTGCATGATGAGATCAAAGCGCCTGTCGTTTACCTGCCGGAATATCTGCACGAGGAACCGTGGCGTGTCGCCAAGGCGGCGATGGCAGGTTTGTTGCAGCCCAGTTTCTGGCGTGCGCTGAGCAACTTCCTTCCCGATCTGACGCGCGACTTCACCCGCAATCGCTTTCGCCGGTTTGGACAAGCGCTGGTACTTGCGCATGAGTGGCCAAGCGGTGCGAAATGGCTGCATGCGCATTTCATCCACACGCCAGCCTCCGTCGCAGCTTATGCCAGCCTGATCACAGGCATTCCGTGGACTTGCTCGGCGCACGCCAAGGACATCTGGACATCACCGGACTGGGAGCTTCAGGCCAAGCTGAAACAGGCGCGATGGGCAGTGACCTGCACGCATTCCGGCTTCGAGCATTTGCAATCGCTGGCCGCCGAGCCTTCGCATGTACATCTGAGCTATCACGGCCTCGATCTGGACCGGTTTGGGCCGTTCGACGGGCTGCGGTCGATGGCAAACGGATCGGACCCGGCGCAGCCGGTGGTTATCGTCAGCGTCGGGCGAGCAGTCGAGAAAAAGGGCTACGACACGCTGCTCAAGGCGCTGGCGCTGCTGCCGCACGATCTGGCGTGGCGATTCGAACATACTGGCGGCGGCGAGAAGTTGCCTGAGCTGAAGGCTTTGGCGAGCAGCCTCGGCATCGCCGAGCGCATCCACTGGAAAGGCGCGCTGGCGCAAGAAGAGGTGCTGGAGCACTACCGTCGTGCCGACCTGTTCGCGCTGGCCTGCCGCATCGCCAATGACGGCGATCGCGACGGGCTGCCTAATGTATTGGTGGAAGCCTCAAGCCAGCGCCTGCCCTGCATCTCCACGACCGTTTCCGGCATTCCCGAACTGATCACACATGGCGAGAACGGCCTGCTTGTCGAGCCCGATCAGCCTGAGGCGCTGGCCAAAGTGCTTCAGGCTGCTATCCGCAATCCCGAGCTTCGACACCGGCTTGGGTATGCGGCGGAACACCGGGTACGAGCGCATTTCGATCATCGTTCCAGCATCGGACAACTTGTCCAACTGTTCGAACAGGGGTGGCAACAGACATGACCGCCGCACCGAAAGTTCTGTTCTATGTCCAGCACCTGCTTGGCATCGGCCATTTGGCCCGCGCCAGCCGCGTGGCGTCGGCGCTTGTGGACGATGGCTTCGCTGTGACGATGGTCACCGGAGGTATGCCGGTGCGCGGCTTTCCCGGCCCGGGCGTCGATCACGTGACGCTGCCCGCCATCACTTCGGCCTCCGAGGCGTTTTCCGGGCTGGTTGATGATGACGGGCAACCGATCGACGACGCATTCAAAGCTCGGCGGCGCGATCTGGTGCTCGATATCCTGGGGGCCACGCAGCCGGACATCGTGGTGCTGGAGGCGTTTCCATTTGGACGAAGGCAGGTGCGGTTCGAGCTGTTGCCGCTGCTTGAGGCGATCGAGGCCATGACACCGCGCCCGAAGCTGGTGACGTCGATCCGCGATCTGCTGCAGGAGCGCGTGAAAGCCGGCCGCAACGAAGAGACGGTTGAATTGCTGAACCGCCACTTCGACGTCGTTATGGTGCATGGCGATCCGGCCTTTGCACGGCTGGAGGATACGTTCGAGCTTGCCTCGTCGATCAAGCCAAGGATCTGCTACACCGGCCTGGTCGCCGCCCCTCCCCCGCCTCGGCCACGCGAAATATTTCAGGTGCTGATCTCGGCAGGCGGCGGCGCGGCGGGCGCGGGCCTGGTCAGCGCCGCAGTTGAGGCCGCGCGCATCTTGCCGGGTTCGAGGGGCTGGGCGCTGATTACCGGCCCCAACCTGCCTCGGGAGGACTTTGATGAAGCATCCCAAGCGGCGCCGTCCGGACTGACGCTGTTCCGCTTCCGCGAAGATTTTCCGAGCCTGTTGGCGGGTGCGGAGCTGTCGGTCTCTCAGGCTGGCTACAACACGGTATGCGACGTGTTGCTGGCCGGGTGCAGGTCGGTTTTGGTACCGTTCAGCGCTGGTGGCGAGACCGAGCAAACGGCGCGCTCGGTGCGGCTGCAGCAACTGGGGCTGGCTGTCGCGCTTCCCGAGGAAGGGCTGACGGGCGTCATGTTGGCCAAGGCGATCACGAAAGCCCTGGCCGCGCCGAAGCCGCCAAGCTCAACGCTCGATCTCGACGGCGCACGCGGCTCCGCTCGGTTGCTGAGGAATTTGCTTTAGCTACACCCGCCCGATGAGCATGAAGCGTGTGTATTTCTTCATCGGCAACTCGCCGGCAAAATCGATGATCGACAATCCCGTCAGTTCGTCAAACGACTTCAATGTCGGAACGCATGCGATGTGGGTCGGTTCGCTGAAATAATTGTTGGACTGTAGCAGCACGCGCTGGCCCTTCGGCATCAGCGAAAGCCAAGCCCGGATGTCCGCAATATGCTCGCAACTGGTGTTAACGATAAGGTCCGGCCGACGCCGCCCGTAGTCTAGCGCGTACATGTCGGCGGTGACGGCGCTGAAGCGCCCCTCATGAGCATGATTCAGCGTCTCAGCGATTGCCCCGACGTCGGGATCGATGTCGCTGTTTTCGATTCGCCCGATCTTGAAGCGCACATCGTCCAGCAGCATCGCGGCGAGCACACCGTACCAGCCGCCAACGACCCATATTTCACCGAAAATCCCTCCGGTACTGTCAAACAGCTTGTCGCGTGCCCACATCTTGCAGGCGACCTGCTTGTGATTGAAAGCGTTGCCTATGTCGGCATCCGGATGCTTCGCGATGACCTTGGAAACGCCCTGAACCAGCGGACTGCCGCAATAAACGGCGATGCCGCGCGCTAGGTCAAATGCATGTTCGCGCCAATCTCCGTTCGCGCCGGGCCGGGTAGCATCCATCATTGGGCTGTTGTAGGCTGACGGTCAGGGCGACGCAATCTCGAGACCGTTAGACGGATTTCATGAACCTTGATTTGACGCCAACGACAGGCGGCATCGCGGATGCCAGCCGCTTCTTCTGCCCGAACCTCGGGCACGGGACGCGCTGACTGATCATGGAGAAAAGCCTAGCCCGCTATATCTGGATCCATACATGGCGGCAGCAGGTCTGGATCGTCTTCGTCGTCGCACTTTCGATGATCCCCTACTTCATGTCGTTCGACCTGCCGAAGCAGATCGTCAACGGCCCGATTCAGGGCGAAGGGTTCGAGACGCCCGGCTCGACCCAGCCCTTCTTGCCAATCGACATCGATATACCGTTCTACGGAAGCGTCCACCTCTTCGACGGTTTCGACTTCAACCGTACGCAGACGCTGGTTGGCCTCAGCCTCGTCTTCCTGGCTCTTGTCGTCATAAACGGTCTCTTCAAGCTCTACATCAATACCTACAAGGGCCGACTTGGCGAGCGCATGCTGCGGCGCATCCGCTTCGAACTCGTCGATCACGTGCTGCGCTTTCCACCCGGCCACTTCAAGCGCGTCAAGGCAGCCGAGGTGGCGACGATGGTCAAGGACGAAGTTGAACCGCTCGGCGGCTTCATCGGCGACGCCTTCGTGCAGCCCGCGCTGCTTGGCGGACAAGCGCTGACGGCGCTGGTCTTCATCATTCTGCAGAGTTTCTGGCTGGGCCTGATCGCCGCCGGAATTGTCGCGGTACAGCTTGTGATCATACCGCAGATGCGCAAGCGGCTGATCCGCCTCGGCCGCGAGCGACAGTTGACGGCGCGCGCGCTTTCCGGCCGGGTCGGCGAAATCGTCGATGGCATTGGCGCGATCCACATAAACGATACGTCGAACTTCGAGCGCGCCGACATCGCCGACCGCCTCGGCACGATCTTCAAGATCCGCTACGACCTCTACCAGTGGAAGTTCCTGGTGAAGTTCATCAACAACTTCCTGGCACAGGTCACGCCGTTCCTATTCTATCTGATCGGCGGCTGGTTCGCACTGCAAGGCCGGCTGGACATTGGTCAGCTCGTCGCCGTTATCAATGCCTACAAGGACCTGCCCGGACCGTTGAAGGAGCTGATCGACTGGGATCAGAACCGTCAGGATGTGCAGGTGAAATACGCTCAGGTCGTCGAGCAGTTCACAGTCGACACGATACTCGACCCGAAGCTGCAGTCGCTAACGGTAGACCATGTCGATTCGCTTGGCGATGGATTGTCAACGGTCAATCTGTCGCTGATGGACGACAGCGGCGCAAAGCTGTTGGACCGTGTTTCGCTGCAGATCCATCCGGGCGAGAAGGTTGCGGTCGTTGGCACCGCAGCCAGCGGCGCGGAAGCCTTCGCGGAAGCTCTCGGCCGCCTTGTCTGGCCGGAATCGGGGCGGATTACCGCCGGTAGCACCGACCTGCTTGACCTACCGGAATCAGTGACGGGCAGACGCATGGCCTATGCATCCTCGGACTCCTATCTGTTCCAGGGCACGCTGCGCGACAATCTGCTCTACGGATTGAAGCACGCTCCGCTCTCGGAGACCTCCTATGACGGTCCGACAGCACTGCACCGCCAGTGGAATGTCGACGAAGCGCGCAAGGCGGGTAATCCCGACTATGACATCACCAGTGATTGGATCGACTACCGCTCCGCGGGCGCGACAGGGCCGGACGACCTCTATCATGCTGTTCGGCCGGTGCTCGACGCGGTCATCCTGTCGCAGGATATTCTCGACCTCGGCTTGCGCTCACGCGTCGATCCCGTCGACCATCCGGAAATCACCAGCCGCATCGTCGGGGTACGCGAAGCCCTGCGCGACCGGTTGACCGACGACGGGTTGGACGGCCTTGTCGCCTCGTTCGAGCCTGGAGCCTACAACGCCCAGGCGACGATCGGCGAAAACTTGCTGTTCGGCACTGCCACCGGATCCGAACTGACCGGCCAGAATCTTGCCGGCAATGCCTATTTCCGCTCTGTGCTGGCAGAGGATGGCCTTGCGGAGACGCTGTACAATATGGGCCTGCAGATCGCCGACAATGCGATCGAACTGTTCGCCGATCTGCCGGCCGACCATCCTTTCTTCCAGCAGCTTGCTTTCATGACGGCAGAGGATATTCCCGAGTATCAACAGTTGCTGCTGCGACTGCGCGGCAAATCGTTTGCAAGCGCTTCCGATGAGGATCGGGCAAAGATCATCAAGCTCAGCTTCGCCTATATCGAGCCCCGGCATCGCTTCGGGCTGCTGACGCCGGAACTTATGGACAAGATCGTCGCGGCGCGTCAGCGCTTCTATTCATCCCTGCCGCCGGAGCTGCAAGGCGCGATCGAACGCTACGATCCGGAAAAATACACGACCGCTGCGACACTGATGGACAATGTGCTTTTCGGGCGCATCGCGCATAACCAGCCCGACGGGCCGGAGCGCATCCGCGCGCTGGTGCGCGAGCTGCTCGACACGCTCGGCCTTTACGACGAGGTGCTCGACATCGGCCTCGACTTTAATGTCGGTGTCGGCGGGCGCCGTCTGACGGCCGCGCAGCGACAAAAGCTGGATGTGGCGCGTGCCTTGATAAAACGCGCCGACTTTATCATCTTTAATAGACCACTCGCCGCGCTCGATCAGCGCTCCCAGGATCTGGTCACGAACAACGTTCTTGAAGAGCTGAAACGCGACGGCCGAGATCCGGCGATCCTATGGGTTTTGCCGAATCCGAATCTTGCGGACCTTTTCGAGCGCACAATCGTTTTCCATGGTGGAGAACTTGTGCAGGATGGAACATACGAGACTCTGTCGAAGGAAAACGGTATCTTCACACGGTTGTTGGCATAAAAGGCCAGGCTGTGTGATGATCATTCGGGGTTGAACGGTCATGCTTTTGAACGACGAAGTCGGGATGCTGCGGAGAGTGCCGCTGTTTTCCCGTATTGCGCCGGCCAAGTTGAAGCTGCTTGCCTTCACGTCGGATCGCGTTTCCTACAAGGAAGGACAGACGCTGTTCCACCAGGGCGATGAAGGTGATGCTGCCTATGTCGTGCTTTCAGGCAAAGCCGACATCATCGTCGATTCCGCTTCCGGACAGATAAAGGTCGCCGAGGTCGAGCCGAACGAGATCGTCGGCGAAATCGCCATTCTCTGCGACGTGTCGCGCACCGCAACTGTGCGAGCGACAGCGCCGCTGGAAGCGCTCAAGATTCGCAAGGATCACTTTCTCCGGTTGCTTACAGAGTTCCCTGAAATGACCGTGGAAATTGTAAAGGTGCTGGCGGACCGCCTCAGCCATACGACGGCTGAGCTGACTGCTGCGCGCAGCAAGGCGAGGCAAGCAAATTCGTAACCTGATCGCCAAGGAGCGTCCGAGAATGGACCCGAGACCTACCGAGGATCGGCGGAAGGCGGAATTCGGTGCACATACGGCGAGCGTCGATGGACCAAGCCTTCATAAATTGAAAGCCAAGGCGGTTGCCGATCTGGCGGCAATGTTGCAGGCAAAGGCCCCTGCGGAGCAATTCAAGGACGGCAGGGCCGACAACCTGTTCCGCGTGAGGCTGTGGGGCGCGCGCGGTAGCGTGCCGGTTTCCGGGCCGGACTATCGCCGCTATGGTGGCAACACGCCATGTGTCGAGATGCGCTGCGGCGGCCGCACTCTGATTTTCGACGCCGGCAGCGGAATTCGGCCGGCCGGCCTGGCGATGTTGCAGGATGCCGTCAAGGACGTGCAACTGTTCTTCACGCATTTCCACTACGACCACGTGATCGGCCTACCCTTCTTCGCACCGATCTGGCATCCGGCCATCAATGTCGAGATCTGGTCGGGGCATATGTATGGTAGGATGTCGACGGAGGAGATGCTGCGCGAATTGATGCGCGCGCCGTGGTTCCCGGTCGAGATCAGCTATTGCCAGGCGTGCCTGAATCCCCGTGACTTCAAGTCGGGCGATGTTATCAAGCCGTCGTCGGACATCACGATCCGCACCGCCGACCTCAACCATCCGGGCGGCTGCATTGGCTACCGCGTCGAATTCGATGGACGGGCGGTGGCGTTGATCAGTGATACGGAGCATATCGAGGGCGAACTCGATCCGAATGTGCTTGCCTTGATCGACAAGGCCGACCTCGTGATCTACGACGCCATGTATACGGAAGAGGAACTGATCAGGAAGCGCGGCTTCGGCCATTCCACCTGGCAGCAAGGCATCAAGCTGTGCAAGGCCGCCGGCGCGAAAAGACTGGCGCTGTTCCACCACGACCCGTTCCGAAACGATGCCGACCTCGCGAAAATCGAAGCCGAAGCCAAGAAAGTGTTTGCTGGAACGTTCGCGGCGCGAGACGGCCAGTCAGTGACTATTCCGGCCAAGCGCAAGGCAAAGCGGGCATAGCGCGGCAAGCTCTCACGCTGCGAGCAGATCGTGGACCGACCGCCAGCGGCCGATATTTCCCCGTGCAGTCGCTTCGAAAAGCCCATCCAGAAACGCCCATGCCGCCTCGTCATGTACGAGATGGTGCGTGAGAATACCGATTGGCGGACGGCTTTCATCCAGCAGCGCCGCATCAAGCTCCTGGACGATGTCCTCGACCAGCGCCGCATGTTCGCGGCAGCCTCTCGTGCCATGCCAGTCCATGATGTCAACCGTGGAGTTGATCATGCGGATCTGTGCGTGCTTGGACTGCCCGAAGGTCGATAGTGCGCGAAAGCCGACCGCTGCCAGATGCGGGATCAGCGCGATGTCGATGCGGTTCCATGGTGGCACAAGCACTGGCGCCATGCGGTCTCCGAACAGACCGGCGATCGTTTCGAACCCGCGCGCAAGCTCACCGAGCACCGCTTCGAGGGGACGGTGAGGGCCGAGTTCCTGCTTCTTCTGGCCGTCAGGCGCATGGTTCTCGTGCGACCAACCATGCACGACGGGCGTCACTGTCGGCTTGTCGGCAATCGCGTTCGCCAGAGCCGTACTCGCGTGAGCCGGAATTACAGCGAGAGTCAGCGGAACATCGAACCGTTCCGTCAAGCCAACAAGCCGTTGAAGCGCCCGTGTCGGCTTGATGGCGTCGTCATCGCGCAGCCAGAAATTCGGCCGGCGGCCGGCGGCACGCCAAAGGGCTAGCGCTTCTTCAAGCGGCTTCCAGACCTCGCCTCGACTCATGTCTCGAACCTTGAAAGCAGGGATTTCAGCGTCGCTGCCGCCCGGCCCAATGACCTCTCTGCTACAACAACGCGCCGGGCTTCCGCAGCCATGGACTTGCGCAAGGTACTATCGGCGAGCAAACGCCTGACGGCATCCGCGTAAGCCCCAACGTCACCTGGCGCGGTCAGCAGGCCAGTCGCGCCATCTCGCACCACATCCGGCACTCCGGCCACCGCTTGCGCAACAACGGGCAATCCGGACGCTTGCGCTTCCAGGTAAGCCAAGCCGTACGCTTCGCCAAAGCCGGGCCAGACGTAGATATCGCCCCACGCCAGCAACGCAGGCACGTCCGTCGGCGGCAGTTCCCCGCTCCATTCGATGCGATCGTGCGGTAACGCAGCAAACAGTGACCGTACCTCCTCGCGGCAAGGCCCATCACCGACAACCGTCAATGTCCACGGCAGGTCGGTGCACAACATCAACGCCGCGGCGAGCATGTGATAGCTTTCGAGCTTATCCCCTGGCCGCATCATCGCGACAGTGACCAATCTGGGTGGCGTCGATCCCGTGGATGGCGAGAACGGCGTGACATCCAGAAATGCCGGCAGCATCGCCAGCCTGTCGGCGTCGACGATCTTTTCCAACCCCGCACGGTCGCGCTCGGTGATGCAGATATTGAGGTCGGCCTTGCCAAGGCCTTTCGCCACCAGCGCTTGGGCCGCTTCCCACGCACCCGCCGCGCGCCGCGACGAATAGGAGGCCTCCGCCGTTGCGTAAGGAATACCAAACTCTTCGCAGAGGGCTGGACCGAGGAAGTCGGGCGACTTGTAATAAGGGTGGTAGCAGAAGAAGAGATCGGGTGCGCCGTGCATGTGCCATTCGGCGGCGAGCCGCTTGGCTTCCGCCCCTCCCGCTGCGTACCGTGCCTCAAAATTCTCCGCCGAAGGTGCGTAACTGCGAAACTGCGAGGCGAGCGTCACCGTATATCCTGCATGCCGCATCGCCTGCGTCAGAAGCCGCGCCATAAGCCGGTCGCCCGACGGTACCGGGTGGTCCGGAGATTTGAGCGGGGCATAAAATGCAATGTGCATGGATTTCAGCCTATGCCGCCCGCTCGCCGCCAAGTCAATTTACCGAGACATCACCGCGCGCCTCGCGCCAAGAAATGTGGTAGGAAACGCAAATGGAACCGACTACCCTAGACGATCCTTTCATCGCGACAATTCCCGCCTTCTCGCGATTCGAAGGCGTGGTTGACCCAGAGAATTACAAGCCCCTTCCAGGCAACTGGGTGCTAGCGGCGACCGACATTGTCGGCTCGACTAAAGCCATTCATGCTGGCCGCTACAAGGCGGTCAACATGGCCGGAGCCAGCGCCATTTCGGCGCTGCTCAATGCGCTCGGCCGGCGCGATCTTCCCTTCGTGTTCGGCGGCGATGGAGCGTTGATCGCGCTTCCCGACAGCGTGACCGAGGCTGCAAGGACCGCGCTCGCCGCGACGCAGGCCTGGGTTGCTGACGAATTGGAGCTGACGCTGCGGGCGGCTTTGATCCCCATGCCCGAAATCCGTGCACGCGGCTATGATGTGCGCGTCGCATTGTTCCGGGCGAGCGAGCAGGTCTCGTACGCGATGTTCACCGGCGGCGGCGCAAGCTGGGCGGAAGCGGAAATGAAGGCTGGCCGTTTCAGCATTCCCGCTGCGCCGAGCGGTACGCGCCCCGATCTCACCGGGCTTTCCTGCCGTTGGAACCCGATCGAGGCGCGGCACGGTGAGATCGTCTCGGTGATCGCCGTGCCCGCCGAACGCAAGCGCAGCACGGCCTTCGAGGCGCTGGTTGGCGATATTGTCGAGATCGCCGGCCAACAGGAACGCGGCGGCCACCCGGTGCCGCTCACGGGCATGAGCATCAGCTTGATACCACCGGGACTTGAGAATGAAGCCAGGGCAATGGCACCCAAGGGGCAGCGCTTTCGTCCGAAACTACGTATCCTCGGCGAGGTGGCGCTGAGCAAATTCCTGCTCGCAATCAACGGCAGTGTCGGGCGTTTCAACGCTCGACAGTATGCCAGCGACGTCTCACAAAACTCCGATTTCCGCAAATTCGACGATGGCTTGAAAATGACTGTGGACCTCGATGCAACTCGAATTCGCAAGCTCGAGGACCGGCTCAAGCAGGCGGAAGCCGCCGGCATCTGCCATTTCGGCCTGCATCGCCAGGACTCGGCGCTGATGACCTGTATCGTCGCCACGCCGCTGGAGCGCGACCACATCCATTTCATCGACGGTGCGGCAGGCGGTTACGCCGTGGCCGCCGCAAACCTGAAGGCGAAGGCGGCCGCAATGGCATGACTCCGCGATGAGCGACCGCGCTGGGCCAATCGGAGATTTCAGGACAATCGACATCAATGTCGCCGGGCGCATGATCGCGCTCGCCGACCTGCCCGAATACCGGAAATTCTATGAAAAGCTTGGTTCCGGCCTTTGGGAACCGCACACTTTCGAGACGTTGTCGCGCTATCTCGACCGCGACACGGTGCTGATTGACATCGGCGCATGGATCGGTGTCACCCCTTTCTACGGCGCGGAGATCGCCAAGTCGGTGGTCGCGGTCGATCCCGATCCGAAATGCATCGCGATCCTCCAGCGGTTGGCGAAGGACCAGGACAAAGTCATGGTTCTGGAGGGGGCGCTGTCGAATGCGCCATCCGTCTCGATCCATGCGGTCGAAGGTTTCGGCAGTTCCGAAACCAGCGTACTCGACATTGGCGACGGAGAATGCGTCGCCACCCGCGGCCTCCCGCTGGAGGACATCATAGAGCTAACCGCAGGCGCACCAGCCTTCGCCAAGATCGACATCGAAGGCTATGAATTCCTCATCGGCGACGAACTGGCGCGGTTGGCGGATTTCCCGGTGAAGGCGGTGCAGATCGCCATCCACCCGCGGCTTTTTGAGAAAAGCCTTTCCGGCAGCCCGGTTTCACGCAGGCTGAGCGCGGCGTGGGCGACGTGGAAACTCGCCCGGCGGTTCCGCAAACATTTTTCCGGCCCCAGACTGGTTAAATACCCCGGTCTCGTCACCTATATACTCTTTGGAATAGTCTTCCGCGCCACGCCTCGAGGCGCGGATTTCCTTTTTGAACAAAGAGTTAGATCACCGGAGAAGCCGGATGAATACCGCCGTGTCTACCGAAGTTTCGACCATCCTGATGGACCGGGTTGCCGATTGGCTGACCCAGTCCTCGCTGGCCGGAGATGATCTCGAGACGATGGTCCGTGGCTTTTGCGAGCGGCTCGCCGCCGCCGGCATGCCGATTGCCCGCGTTCATTTGTCATTCTCGATGCTGCACCCGCTTTACGATGCGCTCGGCTTCACCTGGGAGCGTGGCTCGGGCATGCGCGTCGAAGGATTTCGCCACAAGCCGGGCGAGCGCGCCGAGCGCTTCCTTCGCAGCCCCTACTTCCACTTGCTCAACAACAAGCTCGACTATCTGCGCCGGCGCATCGATCATTCCGGGCCGTCCGAATTCCCAGTCTTCGATGATCTGAAGCAACTCGGCGTTACCGACTATATAGCGTTCAGGCATCTGTTCGACGTCACCAAGGACCAGGGCATGATGGGCTCCTGGTCGACCGACGCGCCAGCAGGTTTCACGGAGAGCATGATCGCGGCGCTGCTGCGCATCCAGAACCATCTCGCTGTCGCCTCGAAGATGGCGGTTCTGAACCGCCTTGCGGACAATATGCTTACCACCTATCTCGGAAATGACGCCGGCAAACGCGTGCTGAACGGCAACATCCGGCGCGGTCAAGGCGATACGATCCGAGCCGCGCTGGTGATGGCCGACATGCGCGGCTCGACCATACTAGCCGAGAAGGAAGGTCGCGAGGCCTATATCGAATCGCTCAATGACTTCTTCGACGCCATCGCTGCGCCATTCAATCGTCGCGGCGGGCAGATCCTCAGCTTCCTGGGTGATGGCTTCATCGCCGTCTACCCTTGTGACCGGCACAGGGAACCATCGGAGATCGCCTGCCGATCGGCGCTCGCCGCTGCGTTCAAGGCAACCGCCAGGATGAGTGCGCTCAACGAAATCCGTCGGCGCAACGGCCGTTCCGAAATCGGCTACGGCATCGGCCTGCATGTCGGCAATGTCATGTTCGGTAATGTCGGGCTGAATGACCGGCTGACCTTCTCCGCCTTCGGTTCGGCGGTGAACGAGGTGCAGCGCCTGCAGACGCTGACGAAGAAGTATCCCCACAACATCATCGCCAGCCAGGAATTCGCGACCTATTGCGGTGGTGGCTGGAACACCATCGGCAAGGAAAAGCTGCGTGGCGTCAAGGAGCGGCTTACCGTGCTCCACCCAGACGCGACGGACATTGCTGAGTATGAGGAAGACGGCGCTTTCGAGATCAGCTATGACGGTGTCTCGGATGCTGAGCAATTGATGCTGCTGCTGCGCGAGACCGGCACCGCCACACTCAGCAAGGATGCTCCAAAGGGTGTTCAGTAACGATGAGAGCGATCTGGATGAATGCACTGGCGGCGACTCTTTTCGCAGCAACTCCCGCCATTGCCGATCCCGGATCGACCGTCCTTCGCGACAGCTTTGATGGCCCGACCTTCTCCGAAAGCGGCGGGCTCTACTACAAGGAAAATTTCGAGCAGACCGCAGGCTCGGTCGAGTTCCAGAAGGAAGTCACGCGCAGTGGCGGCGGCGCGCTGAAGCTCAGCATCAAGCCGAATTGTGGCGATACCAATGACGGCTGCAGCGAACGCGCCGAAATCTGGGAAAAAACCAAGCTGCGCGTGCCCTACAATGAAGGTGTCTGGTACGGTTTCGCCGTAAAATTTGGCGAACCCATTCCACAAGACGACCACCGCTACCTGATCGCACAATGGAAGCGCGAGATCGATCCGGGCGCGGAGGGCGACTTCAGCCCGTTCCTGGCGCTCAGGTTGCGCAACGGCAAGCTGTTCGCGACCGTGGAGACCAATTACATCGCGGCGCCGCAGCGTGTTTGGAACGGCGCGGCCGAGCCCTGCAAACCGGGCACGACACCGGTGTGGCTGCGGCCCGAGACCAACCAAATGCGCGCGCTGGTGGCAACGGAAGCATCATGGACACCGCAGGACGGCGCGCTTTACGCAAGCTGTACCGATGCTATCAAGATTACCAACCACGGCAACGCACTGCCCTCGCCGGGCGCCGGCTGGATCGATTTCGCCATATATGCAAGACCTGGGCCAGACGGTTCCGGGCGCATCGAGATTGTCGCGAACGGTAAGCCGATCGTCACGGTGAGGGGTCATATCGGCCACGCCGACAAAGGGCTCGGCGAAAACCAATACTTCAAATTCGGTCCGTACCGCGCCGCGCATACAACGGAATGGACCTTGTACTACGACGATTTCCGCCGTTCGTCGAACTGCGCGGACGTCCTGAGCGATGGGACTTGCCCAGCGTTCTAAGCCGCCAAGGCTTGCAATCACCGCCTCGGCCGTGAGCCGCGAGAAAGCCGTCGTCCGCGGAGGGTTTATACATCCGTCGTAAAGCTTCGTTACCGCACTAGGCAGGTCTGCCTTCGTCGGCTAGTCTCGCCTCAAAACAGGGCGACAATGCCTGTGTGGGGGAAACTGCGTGGAAATGGACGTGGCGTCGAAATCAATCAATGGCGATCTGCTCCGGATCGAGAATCTGGGTATATCGTTTTCGATCGTCGGTGGCCCCGTTCATGCGGTGCGCAACGCCAGCTTTCGCATCCTCCCCGGTAAGGTCACCGCTCTCGTGGGCGAGTCCGGTTCCGGCAAGTCGGTGATCAGCCAAGCGGTGATGGGCATCCTGCCGCACACCGCCAGGGTTCGCGGTTCGATCCTCTTCGACGACCCCAAGACAGGCAAAACTAGTGAGATCCTGGAAATGCCGCGCGACGGTCAGGAGATCAGGTCGCTTCGAGGCAGCCGCATCGGCAAGATTTTCCAGGAGCCAATGACCTCGCTGTCGCCGCTCCATACCATCGGCAACCAGATCGACGAGTCGCTTCGCATTCACTCCGATCTCGGTAAGGACGAGATCAAGGCGCGGACCATCGAAATGCTAGGCTTGGTCGGTTTTCCGAACCCGCCCCGCGCCTACGGCATGTATCCTTTTGAACTTTCGGGCGGTTTGCGCCAGCGCGCCATGATCGCCATGGCGCTGGTTTGCCGCCCCGCGCTGCTGATTGCCGACGAGCCGACGACCGCGCTCGATGTAACGATCCAGGCGCAGATCATCCACCTGTTGGGCGAGCTACAGGAAAAACTCAACATGGCGATGCTTTTGATCACCCATGATCTCGGCGTCGTGGCCAATGTCGCCGACGAAGTGGTGGTGATCTACCACGGCGAAATCATGGAGGCGGGAACCGTCCAGGACATCTTCCGGCGCCCCAGCCATCCTTATCTGAAGGGTCTGATGGCGGCCGTGCCGCATTTCGACATGAAGCCGGGCGAGCGGCTGAAGGCGCTGCGCGAAGTGCCGGTCAATGTGACGAACCTGCTTGGCAACGCGCAGAACGCTACGATGGAAGGCAAGCCGGAGACACTGCTTTCGGCACGCGATCTGGTGAAGTCCTACACCACGCGCGGTTCCGGCTGGTTCGGCAAGGGCAAGGACGAGCCCGTCCGGGCAGTCGACGTCGTCAGCTTCGACATCAAACGCGGCGAATGCCTCGGCCTCGTCGGCGAGAGCGGTTGCGGCAAGACCACTGTGAGTAAAATCCTGATGCGCGCCGTTACGCCCGACTCCGGCGGTGTGCTGTTCAACAGCGCGGAAGGACCGGTCGATCTGCTCGCCGCTGAAGGCGATGCGTTGCGCACGGTACGCACCAAGTTCCAGATGGTGTTCCAGGATCCGGTGTCGTCGCTGTCACCGCGCATGACGGTGCAGAACATCATTTCCGAGCCGCTCGAAATCCACGATCGCGGCGACGCCGCCTCACGGCTCGAAAAGGTCATCGCCCTGCTTAAGGCGATTGGCTTGGACGAGCGGGCTCTCAACCGTTACCCGCATTCCTTCTCCGGCGGCCAACGGCAACGCATCGGCATTGCGCGGGCGCTGGCGCTCAGCCCCGAATTGCTGATCTGTGACGAACCGGTGTCGGCCCTCGACGTCTCGGTGCAGGCGCAGATCCTCAACCTGCTGAAAGATCTGCAAAAGGAGTTGGGCCTCACCTATCTCTTCATCTCGCACAACCTCGCCGTGGTCGACTACATGGCCGACCGCATCGCGGTGATGTGCGCCGGGCGGATCGTCGAGATCGCGCCATGCGAAACACTGATGGAGCAACCGGTCCATCCCTATACGCGTTCGCTGCTTGCGGCAGTGCCGTTCCCCGATCTCGACCGGCCCCTTGATTTCAATACCCTGCAAACCGCCGGCGCTTCCGATCAGAGCGCCTGGAGTGCGCAGTTCAGGAGTGATGGAGAAGCGAACGCGCTTGTGCCGACCGATCTTGGCGGTGGGCATTTCGTTCTGGCGCGCCGCTCGGTCGATGCAAAGGAGCTGGCATGATGATTACGCGCCGCACTGCATTAGGACTTATGGCCACCGCGCTTGTGCCTGGAACGTTGCGCGCCGCCGATGTGGAACCGGAATTCTTGCGAGCCGATGTCGATGCAGGCAAGCTGCCCAAGATGATCGATCGACTGCCGAAAGTGCCCCGCGTCATCAATGTCGCGGAGATGGGTGGCGCGCCCGGGCAGTATGGCGGCACGATCCGCACCATCATCGGCGGTCAGAAGGACATCCGCCTAATGACAATCTATGGCTATTCGCGGCTGATCGGCTACAATACCAAGCTGGAGTTCGAACCGGACATCCTTGAGAGCTATGAAATCAGCGAGGAGCGCATCTTCACCTTCAGGCTGCGCGAAGGCCACAAATGGTCGGACGGAACACCGCTCTCCACCGAGGATTTCCGCTATTGCTGGGAAGACGTTATCAACAATGAGGACCTGACGCCGGGTGGCGTGCCGATCAACATGCGCGTCGTCGGCAAAGGACCGGTGTTCGAGATCGTCGATCCGCTGACCGTGCGCTACACTTGGCCGGCACCGAACCCGGATTTCCTGCCAAGCATCGCGGCGGCGCAGGCTCAGAGCTCTCGCGCTGCCCGCCCACTATCTCAAGCAGTTCCACAAAGAATACCAGAGCGAAGACAAGCTCAAGGAACTGATGAAGCAATACAAGAAAAAGAAGTGGACCGCGCTTCACATCGCCATGTCGCGGCAGTATCGGCCGGAAAACCCTGAACTGCCGACGCTTGATCCTTGGCAGAATCGCACCGAGCCTCCAGCGGAGCAGTTCGTATTCGAGCGCAACGCATTCTATCATCGGGTCGACGAAGACGGCTTGCAACTACCCTACATCGACAAGTTCGTGCTCAATGTCAGCTCATCCGCCATCGTGCCCGCCAAGACCGGTGCCGGAGAGAGCGACCTTCAGGCCAACAATATCGACTTCTCCGACTACACCTTCCTGAAGGATGCCGAGAAGCGCTACCCGGTAAAGGTGACGTTGTGGAAGAAAATCCAGGGTGCGCGCTTCGCGGTGCTGCCCAACCTGAACTATGGCGACGAAGTGTGGCGCACGATCATCCGCGACGTGCGCTTCCGCCGGGCGCTGTCGATGGCCATCGACCGCCGCGAGATCAACATGGCGGTGTTCTTCGGCCTTGGCGTCCCAAGCGCCGATACAGTCCTGCCGGAAAGCCCGCTCTATAAGCCCGAATTCGCCAACGCATGGATCGAATTCGATCAGGACAAGGCCAACGCCCTGTTGGACGAGATGGGCCTCGACAATCGCGACGATGACGGCATCCGCATCCTGCCCGACGGCCGCTCGGCGCAGCTGATCGTCGAGACCGCCGGCGAAAGCACGCTGGAAACCGACGTTCTGGAACTCATCACCGATCATTGGCGGAAAATCGGGCTGGCGCTCTTCATCCGCACCTCGCAGCGCGACATCTTCCGAAGCCGGGCGCTTGCGGGCCATATCATGCTTTCCCTTTGGTCAGGAATCGACAATGGCGTGCCGACCGCCGACATGAGCCCTGACCAGCTGGCCCCTACTGCCGAAGACGAGTTGCAGTGGCCACTCTGGGGCGTGTACTACATGACGAGCGGTGAGCAGGGTACCGCTCCGGATATGCCGGAAGGCGCCGAGCTTGTGCGGCTGTTGGGCGAATGGAAGTCCTCAGGCACATTGCAGGAGCGCACAGACGTCTGGAACAAGATGCTCGCGGTCTTTACCGACAATGTTTTTTCGATTGGCATCGTCAATCAGACTTTGCAGCCGATCCTGCGTTCTTCAAAACTCCGCAACCTCCCTGATGAAGGTCTCTACGGCTTCGACCCGACAGCCTATCTCGGCGTCTACAAACCCGACACCTTCTGGCTAGAGACTTAGAGCCTCGGATGTTCACGGTTGAGCGTTCTGCCGGAGGCATTTTGGGACAAGGTCAAGAGGTTTGGCGATGGCCGTACCCGAGGGTACGGTCGAGCCAAAACCCGAAGGATTTGGCCCAAATTGACCCGGCCCTTTGGGTTTCCGTTTGGCGGACGCCCACTTTTTCGCACTGCTCGGCCGATGGAACCCCATTGGGCGACGCAGCCCTCGGCGCGGATCGTCGCACCAGACAAGAAACAGAACTGATCAACCTTGAGCATCCGAGGCTCTTGCCGTGCTGAAATATATCCTCTGGCGCATTGCCGTTATGGTGCCGACGCTGCTGATCATCTCGGCACTGGTCTTCACGATCATCGAGCTGCCGCCTGGCGACTACTTCGAGAGCTATGCCGCGGAACTCCGCGCGCAGGGCGAAGGCGTCGACATGGACAAGCTCAACGCGCTACGCGCCGAATATGGCTTCGACAAGCCGCCGATCGTCCGCTATTTCTACTGGGTCGGCGGCATGCTGCATGGCGATTTCGGCTATTCGTTTGAATATGAGCTGCCGGTGGCCGATGTGGTCGGCGACCGGCTGTGGCTGACGGTGCTCGTCTCGTTCTGCACGATCATCTTCACCTGGCTGCTTGCCTTTCCGATCGGCATGTATTCGGCGACGCATCAGTACAGCTGGGGCGACTATGGTCTGACCTTCCTTGGCCTGCTGGGCATCGCCATCCCCAACTTCATGCTGGCGCTTATCCTGATGTATTTCGCCAATATCTGGTTCGGCACGTCGATCGGACATCTGATGGACCAGCAATATCTCGGCGAGCCGATGAGCTGGGCGAAGGCCAAGTCGATCCTCGAGCATCTGTGGATCCCGGTGATCATCGTCGGCACGGCGGGTACGGCGGGCATGATTCGTCGCCTGCGCGCCAATCTACTCGATGAATTGCAGAAGCAGTATGTGATGACCGCTCGAGCGAAGGGTCTGCGTCCGTTCCGGACGCTGACCAAATATCCGCTGCGCATGTCGCTGAACTTCTTCATCTCCGACATCGGCTCAATCCTGCCAGCAATCATATCCGGTGCGGAAATCACCGCGATCGTGCTGTCGCTGGAAACCACGGGGCCGATGTTGATCAAGGCTCTCCAGAGCCAGGATATGTACCTTGCAGGATCCTTTCTGATGTTCCTCGCCTTCCTCACGGTGATCGGCGTTCTGATATCCGATCTGGCGCTCGCGCTGCTCGACCCGCGTATCCGGCTTGCAGGCGGGAGCACGAAATGACGTCGTCGCCACTGCCGGCGCCCGGCGCGCCCTTAGAGCATTTCGTCTCCACGGCTGCCTTCGATCCGCTATCGGTCGAGGCGATGACGGCCGAGCAGGCGAAGGTCTATCAGGCCTCGCAGCTTCGCTTAATGTGGTGGAAGTTCAAGCGCCACAAGCTGGCGCTGTGGTCGGCGATCTTCCTCGGTCTGCTCTACTTCACGATCCTGATCTGCGAGATCGTCGCGCCCTACAATCTGCACACGCGCAACGTCGACTACATCTACGCGCCGCCGCAGCCTGTGCATCTCTTCAACGAAGGTAGCTTTGTCGGACCGTTCGTCTATGGGCGAGACATGACGCTCGACATGGACACGCTGAAGCGGAACTACTCGGACGACCACACCGACGTTCAGAAGCTGCGCTTCTTCTGCTCGGGTGACAAATACAATTTCTGGGGCGTCATTCCCGGCAGTTTCCATCTCGTGTGCCCAGCGGAAAACGGACAATTCTTTCTGCTCGGCACCGATCGGCTCGGGCGTGATGTGCTGTCGCGCATCATCTATGGCGCGCGCATATCGCTGACCATCGGTCTGCTCGGCGTCGCCTTCTCGTTCATCCTCGGCATCGTGATCGGCGGCCTTGCTGGCTACCATGGCGGTTGGTTCGACCTGATCGTTCAGCGCATAATCGAGGTTCTGCAGTCGCTGCCGAGCATTCCCCTATGGATGGCGCTCGCAGCGATCATGCCGGTCACGTGGAGTCCCATCCTCATCTATTTCGGCATCACGCTGATCCTCGGCCTGCTCGACTGGACTGGGCTGGCGCGGGCCGTGCGTTCTAAGTTGCTGTCGCTGCGCGAGGAGGACTACGTGCTTGCCGCGCAACTAATGGGCGCCAAGCCCAGCCGTATCATCGGCCGGCACCTCGTCCCGGGGTTCATGTCGCACCTGATCGCAACGGCGACCATCGCCATACCGGGCATGATCCTTGGCGAAACGGCGCTGTCGTTTCTTGGGCTGGGCCTGCGGCCTCCGATCACCAGTTGGGGCATCCTGCTCACCGAAGCGCGCAGCGTCAGTGTTATCGCCTTCTATCCGTGGCTGCTGTTCCCGATGATCCCGGTCATCCTCGTCATCCTCGCCTTCAACTTCATGGGCGACGGCCTGCGGGACGCAGCTGATCCGTATCGGTGAGGCCCTATCCTCCCCTTGTGGGGAGGGCCGGTGAGCAATCTGAACGAAGTGATGATTGCGAGACAGGTGGGGGGTAATTGTGGGACCGCCTTCACCACCAACCCGCGAAAAATATCGCGCATTCTGCGCGACCTTCTCCGCGACCCTCCCCACAAGGGGGATGGTAATCCTGCGCTTACATCCCCCAGCGCAATGCAGCGGTGCGCACCGGAGAGTCCCACAGACGGGCGGTCTCATCATCCAGCATCGACAGGGTGATCGAGCAGCCAGCCATATCGAGCGACGTGACATAGGAGCCGACCAGCGAGCGCACGACCGTCACGCCATGCTTTTCGAACAAACGCCGGGCGCTGTTGTACATCAGGTAAAGCTCCATCGCCGGCGTACCACCGAAGCCATTGACGAACAGCAAAGCATTGCCCTTCACGTCAGCGCCAAAGTCACCGGCGATTGCCGCGCAGATCTCCTCGGCGATCGCGTCGGCAGCCTTCAAAGTGTCACGGCGGCGGCCGGGCTCGCCATGAATGCCGACGCCGAACTCCATCTCGCCGTCGCCGATATCGAAGGTCGGCTTGCCGGCGGCTGGCACAGTGCAGGAGGTCAGCGCGACGCCCATGGAGCGCGTCGCCCGATTGACGCGGTCGCCAAGGGCTTTCAGCTCGGCTAGGCCTCTGCCCTCTTCCGCTGCCGCGCCGACGATCTTCTCGACCACCAGCGTGCCGGCAACGCCGCGCCGGCCGGTGGTGTAGAGCGAGTGCTCCACCGCCACATCGTCATTGGTGACGACTTGCATGACGCCCTCGGACATCTCGGCCGCCATGTCGAAATTCATAACATCGCCCTCGTAGTTCTTGACGATGAACAGACAGCCGGCACCGGTATCGACCTCGGCGGCCGCCTCGATCATCTGATCGGGCGTAGGCGACGTGAAGACCTGGCCCGGACAGGCGGCATCGAGCATGCCGTGGCCGACCAGGCCTCCATGCAGCGGTTCGTGGCCAGAGCCGCCGCCGGAAATCAGCGCCACTTTGCCCGGTTTCAGCGTCTTGCGGCGAATGAATTTGTGACCGCCACCGAGCGCCAGAATATCGGCGTGCGCCGCGGCAAAGCCATGCAGGCTTTCCGCGAGAACGGTGTCGACGGCGTTGATGAATTTTTTCATGGTCGGCTTCCCCAAGTGATTTTTTCAGCCATCCTTGCCGAGCAGACCGGCGATCCGCTGCACGAATTCGGCGATGGCGCGATCGAGGGCGCCGTTCTGCTTGTCGTCGCCCAGGTCCGGCACGGCGATCGACAGATGCCGGGTGCGACGAAACCCGTCCGGCAAGGGCGCCTTGCCGGGATGCGCACGCTCATAGGCGACGAGAAACCGGTCGCGCTCAGCCGGCGCGAAATGGCAGACGGTCATGATCGCCGGCAAATGCTTCGCCGGAATCGGTATGGAGTATGCCGGGCTGGTGATCTGCGTGACGAAGCTGCGGTTCTTGCCAAGTTCGTCGGCCAGCCGCTGACGGGTACCCGACGGGCGCTTGTCGATTACCGCACCAAGGATTGCCTTGTAGGCGCGGATCGCGTCCTCAACTTCGCCCGCCGGTGCCGCAATGTCCTGATCGCTCATGACACGGCCTTACAACGAGACGCCGGCGATTGCAGCCTTGGCAACGGCAAGCTGCGCCGGAACCACCGAAAGATCGCGCAATCCCGCCGTAAGCAGTGCCGGAATTGCCGCGGGGTCGCCGCCGGCATCGCCGCACAGGCTGACCGGAATGCCCTTTTCGCGCCCAAATGATGCGACCGAGCCGATCAGCCTCAGCACCGCCGGATTGGTCACCGCATTGAGCGCCGCCACCCGGCCATTGTCGCGCGCCGCAGCCATCACATATTGGGTCAGATCGTTGGAACCTATTGAGAAGAAGGCAACCCCGGCAAACAACTCTGGGGCGATTGCGGCAGACGGCACCTCGACCATGATGCCGAGCGGCGGCATGGCATGCGCCACGCGTTTACGGGCCAGCGCTTCGGCTTCCTGCGAAAACAGCGCGGCGGCCTGCGCATACTCCTCCGGCACAGCGATCATCGGGAACATCACTTTGAGATTACCGTGCGGGGCGGCGCGCAGCAGCGCCCTGATCTGCACCCTAAAAATCTCGGGACGCGCCAACGACAGGCGGATACCGCGAAGACCAAGGAAGGGGTTCGTCTCTTCGACGGTCAGGCCGGGGACAGGTTTGTCGCCGCCGGCGTCGACAGTGCGGATCGTCACGGGCTTGCCGGAAGCCCATTCGAGCACCTTGCGGTAGGCCGCGTATTGCGTCTCCTCGTCCGGGAGCCCGCTCTCCTTGCCGAACAGAAACTCGGTTCGCATCAGCCCTACGCCGTCGCAATGGCCGATATCGATAAGATCGACGTCGGACGGATCAGCAATGTTCACCTGCACACGAACCGGCGTTCTGTCCTTGGTGGCCGCTGGGCGAGCGAGATAGGCCCGTGCCGTCTTCTGCCCCTCGCCAAAGGCGGTCGCCGCCTCACGGAATGCAGCCGCGGCGGATGCGTCCGCGTGGGTCGTCAGCATACCGTGCTCGGCATCGAGCAGTGCTGCCCCCTCGCAGCCATCGAGGTCATCGCCAAGGCCAACCACCATCGGTACGCCGCGCGCCCTTGCCAGCATGGCTACGTGACTGGCAGTGCTGCCACCTGACAGCGCAATACCACCGCCAGCGCTCCAGTTGGCCTGAAGAAAGAGTGTCGGGGTTATGTCATCACCGGCGAGGATCGCCCCCTCAGGAGCCAAAGCGCTCGCCTCGCCCGAGAGCGCCCGCAGCACCTGGTCGCGGATGTCGCGGAGGTCGGCGGCGCGGGCGCGGAAATAGTCCTCCTCGGAGACCTCATAGCCAGCGATTTCGTCTGCAAGAGTATCGCCCCAGGCGGCTCCCGCATTCGTCCCATCGGCAATCGCGGCGAAGGCCGGCCCAGTCAGCGCATCGTCCGAGAGCATGGCGATTTGAAACTCCAGCATGTCGGCTGCATCGCCGGACGCACCAGCGACGAGCGCGTTCAACGAGTCGATTGCTTCGGCGATGGCGTCCTCGAGGGCAGTGTTCTCGGCGGCCGGCGAACCCTTGGGAGCATAGTCCGCCTGATGCCGGCCGATTCGGTGGAGAACGCCTTCGGCATAGCCGGGAGAGGCTGGAATGCCCGATAGGACAGAAACAAGGTGCGGCGCGAGAGCAGCCCCCTCTGGCCTGCCGCCCATCTCCTCCTGAAGGCGGGAGCTCACATCCTTCTGCCCCGCCGCTCCATCGTCGCCGGTCGGCAGCGAGAGGGACGCAGGGTGATCTCCTCCCTTGAGGAGGAGATGGGCGGCAGGCCAGAGGGGGCTGCGAGACGGCACGGGCTCTCCCTTAGTCAAAATCGCTGCAGCAATTCACGCCGTCCGCGCATGAGCTTCACCCTCGTCGAAATCGCGCTCGACCAGCGCGGCCAGCGCCTCGACGGCTTCCGCAGCAGCATCGCCGCGCGCGCGCAGGTAAAGTTTCGTACCCCTCGGCGCCTTGGCGGCCATCACCTTGACGATGCTCTTTGCGTCGAACCATGGACCATCGGCGGACAAAGCAACCTCGACCTCCGCCGCGAATGTCTTGGCAAGTTTGGTGAACTTCACCGAAGGGCGGGCGTGGAGGCCAACCCCATGCGTGATCAGAACCGTGGCTTCCGCTGTTTTCGACATAACGCTTCCCGTACTCAGGCCGGCGACAATTCATGCGCGGTGGCAACGACATCCTTCAGCGGCGCGCCACTCGAGGCTTCGGTCGCCGCCATGACGGCGCCCTCGACGATCGGCGCATTGCAGATCACGATTTTTTCAGAGCGCGGTTCGCCGATCATCTCGACCGCCATCTCGCTATTGGTCTCGGCGCCGCCGAGATCGACCAGAATAGCGACGCCGGCTTCCGACCAGGCCCTATCGATCGCTTCCATGATGGCACCGACCGATGTGCCAAGGCCGCCCTCGCCATTGCCCCCGCACCAGGCAAGCGGCACCTCGTCGCCAACCATCTGGCGAACCATGTCGGCCGTGCCTTCCGCCACCAGCGGCGAATGCGACACGATGACAATCCCGACATTACTCATGTCAAAACTCTCCAACTGTCTCGGCAACGGCGCGAACCAGCAGCGCCGAGGACCGCGCGCCGGCATCCATGTGGCCGATGGATCGATCGCCAAGGAAGGATGCGCGGCCACGGATCGCCTTCAGCGGAACGGTTGCCTCTGCAGCCTTGTCGGCCACCGTTACGATCTCGCTGACCGGCGTGCCTTCGGCCAGCGCCGCCTGCACCGGATAGAGCACGTCCAGCATAGTCTTCTGTCCCGGCTGCGACTTTCCCCGCGCCGCTACCGCGTCGATCGCCTTTTTCAGCGCATCGGCCAATGTGGCGCGGGATAGGTCTGCGGGCCATTCCTTGCCAAACGTCATGAACAGAGTGCCATAGAGCGGGCCGGAAGCCCCACCGACCGTCATCACCAGTTTAGTGCCGATGGCCTTCAAGGCGTCGGGCAGCGGCTTTGCGGCAATCGCATCGGCCTCGGCGCGAACAGCCTCGAAGCCGCGCTTCATGTTGAGGCCATGGTCTCCATCGCCAATCGCCTGGTCGAGCGCGGTGAGCTCATCCGCATGCGCGACAATAATGTCGGCCATCGCCACGATCAGTGCGTTCAAGTCGATCTTGTGCATCACCTCGATACCCATCAACTCGGGATCCTGTTGCCGGCGCCGTCAAAAAAAAGCGGCGCGCGGTAGCGCACCGAAACCCTGTCGCCCTTCTGCAGCGGCGTGTCCGGATCGGTCAAGGTGACCAGCTTGCGGTCCTTGACGATCAAATGCAGGTGGTTCTGGTCTCCTAAATGCTCGATCCAGTCGACACTGCCGTCAGCGTAGCCGTTGGACGCCTTCTCGATGGTAAGATGCTCGGTGCGGGCGCCGACCGTGGCGGTACCGTCCGGCGCGTCGGCGTCGGGCAGAAGGCCGCGCGGCAGGATGTTGATCGCCGGCTGGCCCAAGCGGGCAGCGACATGCAGATTGGCCGGCTCGGTATAGATTGTTCGCGGCGTGCCGATCTGCACCAGCACGCCATCGGCCAGAATGCCAATTCGATCGGCCATGGTCATCGCCTCGATCTGGTCGTGAGTGACGTAGAGAACGGTCGCTCCGAGTTCGGTCTGGATGCGCTTAAGCTCCAGCCGCAAATCCGCGCGGAGCTTCGCATCGAGCGACGACAGCGGCTCGTCCATCAGGAAGATCGAGGGTTTGCGGACCAATGCCCGACCGATCGCGACGCGTTGCATCTCGCCGCCGGACAGTTTCGTCGAGCGGTTTTCCAACTTGTGATCGATGCGCACCAGCTTCGCCACATCGTGGACGCGCCGCCGCACCTCGTCATCGCTCATCTTGCGGGCGGGCGAGCGCAGCGGAAAGGCCAGATTGTCGTAGACCGAAAGATGCGGATAGAGCGAATATTGCTGGAAGACGAACGCCACGTCGCGCGCCGCTGGCTCCAGTTTCGTAACATCCCTGCCGCCGATGCTGATTGTCCCGGCATCAGGCTGATCCAGCCCGGCGATGAGGCGCAAGGTCGTTGTCTTGCCGGCTCCTGTGGGACCGAGCAGGACGACGAACTCGCCGTCGGCTATGCGAAGATCGAGGTGGCTGACAGCCTCCTTGTCGCCGTAAGCCTTGCCTACGCCTTTGACCCATACATCAGCCATGCTGCGCTCCATCGTGAAGCACGGTGCGGATGGCGCGGCCGGACGATTTTTCGAAAAGCGACAGGCGCGCGGCATTGAGCGCGAGACCAACAGGCTCACCGACCGTCAAGCGAATGTCCGCCGGCACGCGCGCCTTGATCATTCCTTGCGCCGTCTCGATGGCGACGATCTGCGTGGTGCCGAGATATTCGGCGCCATAGACCGCGCCCCGCAGCTTCGAACTGCCGTCGAAGCGGATGTGTTCGGGCCGAATGCCCAGCGCCATATCGGCCGGAGCGACATCCTCTCGAATCTCCGGAACACCTACCTTTGCACCCTGGACGACGATCTCTCTCGCCCCTTTGTGCAGGCCACTCTCGAAACTCAGGAAGTTCATCGGCGGCGACCCGATGAAGTCGGCCACATACATGGTTGCCGGACGATCATAGATTTCCCGTGGCGTGCCGAACTGTTCTATGATGCCATGGTTCATCACCGCGATCTTGTCGGCCATGGACATGGCTTCCATCTGGTCGTGGGTGACATAGACCGTGGTGGCGTGGATACGATTGTGCAGTTCGCGCAGTTCATGAACCATCAGATCGCGGAACTCGGTGTCGAGCGTTCCCAGCGGTTCGTCCATGAGGAAGCATTTCGGCCGGCGGACGATGGCGCGGCCGAGCGCCACGCGCTGGCGGTCACCACCCGCCAGACCCGACACGGATCTGTCGAGCAGATGGTCGATGCGCAGCAGCTTCGCGACTTCCTCGACCTGGGCGCGGATTTCAGATTTCGGCATGCCTTGCGCCAGCAACGGAAAACCTATGTTCTTGCGCACATTCATGTGCGGATAGAGCGCGAATAGCTGGAAGACGAAGGCGATGTCGCGCTCGCGGGCGCGGAGCTGCGAGACATCCTCGCCATCCAGGAGGATCTTGCCGCTGGTCGGCAGTTCTAGGCCTGCGATCATGCGCAAAGTCGTCGTCTTGCCGCAGCCGGAGGGCCCGAGCATGACGAAGAACTCGCCATCGCCGACGACAAAGTTCGAATTCTGGACCGCGGTGAACGATCCGAATTCCTTCCTGAGATTTTCCACCCGAATCTCAGCCATCGCCCTACTCCGGAAACTTCGAGACGACGATGAAAATGACCGTGCCGACAAGCATGGTGATGAACGACCAGGTGTAGAGCATCAGCGCAAACGGCTGGAACAGCATCAGAAAGCCGATTGCGATGATCGCCGTCGCAATGTTTTCCATCAGGCCGCGCCGTAGGAAGACAGGCCAAGCGGATTTGCGTTTGGTGGGGGTTGCCGTGTTCATTTGCGCACCGCCCCGAATGTTATGCCGCGCAGCAGGTGCTTGCGAAGCAGGATGGTGAAAACCAGGATCGGGACAAGGAAGACCGTCGTGCCCGCGGCTACCGCCGGCCAGTCCTGACCTCCTTCGCCGATGATCGTCGGAATGAAGGGCGGCGCTGTTTGCGCCGTGCCGGAGGTGAGCAGCGATGCGAAGGCGTATTCGTTCCAGGCGAAGATCAAACAGAAGATGGCGGTCGCGGCAATGCCGGTGGTCGCCTGCGGCAGCACCACCTTGCGGAACGCCTGAAGCCGCGTGTAGCCGTCGATCATCGCCGCTTCCTCGTATTCGCGCGGGATCTCGTCGATGAAGCCCTTGAGCAGCCAGACGGCGAGCGACACATTCACTGCCGTGTAGAGCAGGATCATGCCAAGCGCGGTGTCGGACAGGCCAAGCTCGCGGTACATCAGGTAGATTGGGATGGCGACGGCGATCGGCGGCATCATGCGCGTCGACAGGATGAAGAACAGCAGATCGTCGGCGAGCGGCACCTTGAAGCGTGAAAAGCCATAGGCAGCGAGCGTGCCGAGAAACACAGCACAAAACGTCGAGCCGAAAGCGATGATCAGCGAGTTGACGAATCGCGGCAGGAAATTGGACGGGCCGGCAATGACCATGTTGCGCTTGCGCGTGGTCTCGTCGCAGAAACTCGTCGCCGGGGGCAGGGAGTTTATGTAATCCGGCGTCTGCCGCGTACGCGTGGTGAACAGGTTGCAGTAGCCTTCGATGCTCGGCTCGAACAGGATCTTGGGCGGATAGGCGATCGAGTTCTGGCGGCGTCTTGAAGCTGGTCGCGATGATCCAGAACAGCGGGATCATCGAGATGACGGCGTAGACGATCACGATGCCGCCGGCGACGCGCTTTGACGCCTGGCTGGGTTCGATGACGGAATGGGCGGCTGCGCTCATCGGCTCTTCACCCGGTTCAGGACTTTCACATAGATGTTGGCCAGGCCGAACACGGCGACAAACAGGATGATGGCGAAAGCCGATGAGAAGCCGGTGCGCCAGCTTTCGAAGGCCTGACGCTTCAGGGTGATGGAAGCGACCTCGGTCGTTGAACCGGGGCCACCGCCGGTCAGCAGGTTGACCATGTCGAACATCTTGAAATTCTCGATGCCACGGAACAGCACGGCGAGCATAATGAAGGGCAGCGCCATGGGCAGGGTGATGGACCAGAACTGCCGCCAGTTGGAGGCGCGATCGACCTCCGCCGCCTCATAGATGTAGTCGGGGATCGAACGCAGCCCGGCGAGGCAGATCAGCATAACGTAGGGGGTCCACATCCAGGTATCGACGATGATGATCGCCCATGGGGCCAGCGAGACGTTGGAGAGCATCACGATCTCGCCGGGAGGAGTGCCGGATATGAAACCGATAATGTAGGTGAAAAGGCCTATTTGCGGCTCGTAGAGAAATCGCCAAAAGTTGCCGACAACGGCCGGCGACAGCATCATCGGAATGAGAATGATGGTTGTCCACAAAGCATGGCCGCGAAACTTACGGTCGATGAGGTAGGCGAGTGTAAAGCCGATCACCGTCTGCAGCAGGATCGTCCAGAAAACGAAATGCGCGGTCGCCTGCATGGCGATCCAAATGTCCTGATCGCCCAGAATTCGCTCGTAGTTCTGTAGGCCGACATTCTTGATCACCTCGTTCGGCCGGTTGGCCCGGTAGTTGGTGAAGGACAGCCGGATTGCCCAGATCAGCGGAAAGATGTTGATCGCCAGCAGCAGGAGCATCGTCGGCGCGATGAACATCCATGCGACCATTCTGTCCGAAAGACCGCGGACGCTTTTGGCCAGCGGCTCTGGGGTGGCCCGGACCGCCATTTCGGCCGCACGGTCCAGGATGGATGCGTTGGTGTCGGTCACGAGGGGCTTTCCGCTGGGCAGGTCTTGCATTGCGAGGTCTCCGTCCCGCGCCAATCTAACACGGCGCAGGACGGGCTTGGGAGGTAAAGCCGTTACATCTTGCCGTCGTCTTCGAAGATCTCGGTCCAATCCTTGACCAGACCGTCGAGGGCTTCCTTGGCGGTGCCGTTGCCGGCAACGACGTAATCATGGAAGCGCTTCTGAGATGCCTGCAGCAGTGAGGCGTAGCTCGGCTCGGCCCAGAAATCCTTCACGATCGCCATCGAAGCAAGGAAGGTCGAGGCATAGGGCTGGCTGGACGCAAAGGCCGGGTCCTCGACCACCGCCTTGAGGCAGGAGAAGCCACCCAGCGACCACCACTTGGCCTGAACGTCCTTGTTGGCGAACCACTTGATATATTGGAACGCGGCGTCCTGGTGTTCCGAATAGGCGACCACCGAAATGCCCTGTCCGCCAAGCTGTGCGAAATGCTCGCCGTCCGGGCCTGCCGGATTTGCGAAGAAGCCTACCTTCTCGCCGCCGACCGCCTCGTCCTTCTGCAGACCGGGCCAAGTGAAGGCGAAGTTCATGTGCATCGCCACCTGACCGGATTTGAAGGCATCGACGCCTTCACCCATGTAGCTGTTCGATGCGCCTGGAGGCGTGCAGCAATCATAGAGCGACTTGTAGAACTCAAGGCCCTTCACGGACTTCTCCGAGTTGACGAAGCCTTCCATGTCATAGGGCTTGTCGGGGTTATCGTATTTGAAGCCGAAGCTGTAGAGCACATCCATGACGCCCATGGTGACGCCCTCAGATCCGCGCTCGGTGTAGATCGAGGCGCCGTAGACGGTCTTGCCGTCGACCTCGCGCTTCTGGAAGAACTCGGCGACCTGCTTCAACTGCTCGAAGGTCTTGGGTGCGGCCAGGTCCCAGCCGTATTTTTCCTTGAACTCCTTCTGCAGTTCGGGCTTCTCGAACCAATCCTTGCGGTAGGTCCAGCCCACAACGTCGCCCATGGCCGGCAGCGCCCAATAGTTCGGCGTGTTCTTCGGCCACTGCGAATAACCGACCACCGTCGCATCGACGAAGTCGGTCATCTTGATGCCTTCCTTGTCGAAGAAATCGTTCAGCTTGATGTAATGGCCGTTCTCCGCCGATCCGCCGATCCACTGGCTGTCGCCGATGATCAAGTCGCAGAGCTTACCCTTGGAATTCAGTTCGTTGAGGAACCGGTCTGCATAGTTGGTCCACGGGACGAACTCAAATTTCATGCCAATGCCTGTCTGCGCGGTAAAATCCTTACTCAGTTCGACCAGCGCGTTCGCCGGGTCCCATGCAGCCCAGCACAGCGTTATGTCTTCCGCCTGCGCGGTCGAGGAAATCGCAGTCGATGCAGTCAAGGCGCCGGCGAGCGCCAGCGTCACTTTCAGTGCCGATTTCATACCTACCTCCCATTAGCGAAACCGTCCGAATGACGGTTTCAAAGACCGGAACTCGCAGTGCTGGGGCCCTGTCGTCGCGGCTTCTCCCGGCGCCGTCGATGTTCAGTAAATTTGTTTAGTGATGCAGCATTTACTAAACATCGCAAGCGAAATCGATGCTGCGGTGCAGCAAGAACCTTCGATTCATCGCCTTATAACCGTCAGAAAGCCTGACCTATCCGCGTCAAAACCGTTGATTCTTGAAAGAAATTTGCGCCACCGACGTCAATTCGGACACGACGCAATCACTAAATAAATGTGGCAAGCTCGTGCACCCTACCGCATCGGCCCGAAAATCGGAATCGATTTTCGGAAAGCACGATGCGCAGTTTCAAAGAAATACAGCGTCCTTTGCGCGTCCGAAAGGAAGCGCGGCGCTGTAGGCAAAGCAGCCAGCCTCGGACTGGTTGCGCTCGGGTGAGTCGGTGACGACCGACGCTAGAGGTCAGCCCTTCTTATTCGCCTCATCATAGGCTTCGGCGAAATAGGCGAAGAAAACGTCCAGCATCCCATTGTCGTGCGGACCGGACTTCGCTTCCCAGCGCTCCACGAAAAGCTCCCAGGAGCGGCTTTTCTTCGACGAAAAGGCGGAGGTGCCGACCTTCGCGGTTATGGTTTCGGGCGACAACTCGTCAAGCAGGCGAGCCAGCGCCTTCTGCATCGCAGTATAGGTTGCAAGTTCGTGGCGCTTTAGATCGGCGAAGCCAGCCTCGAGACTCCCCTTCGCGCCGAGAAAACCCGGACGGCGGCGCGAAAACATCACATCGATGGCCTCGGCAGCCGTCGGTATAAATTTTAACGGATTGTTGTCGGTCGCGCCGATCATTGTGCGGCTGGAACTTTTGGTCATGGCCTTCGCCGCCGCGCGGGCCCGAAGCAACTGCGCAAGCTGCTCGGCGGAGACCCGCAAATACTCACCAATCTCGAAGCCGACTTCGCCGGGATCGCGATTGGCAAAGACCTCCGGCGTTACGCCGGCACCAGAGGCTAGACCATGAAGGAAGCGCGCCAGGCTCTGCTGGTCCGCAGCCGACGGCGCGGCATAAGACGCCGGAGGCGGCGGCGCGGGAACGGGCTGCGCGGCAAATTGCGGCTCCGGTATGCTCGCCTGGGCAGGGCCGCCCGAACCGAACAACTCGCCGCCGACCGGAATTGGCCGCGGACGTTGCATCGGAGGAGGCGGGGCGGGCTCCTCCCGGAAAACAGGTTGTGGTTGGGCGGCGGCCATTGGTGCAGGCGCCTGGCGCGGTACAGGCGCCGCATGGGGCTGGTCGAAGGGATTGCGATCAGCCGCCGGCAGCGAGAACGGATCGGCCCGGGACGGCGATTGCTCCGGAGCGGCGGACGGCTGCAGGTTCGGAAACTCCAGGAACTCATGGGAAAAGTCCGCCGCCCGCCGGCGGCTGGCCGGTTCAGGCGTGAGTTCGCGACGATCAATCGGTGGCGGCGCCTTTTCGCCAGTGCTCCAGAGATCATCAACCGGTGTGGAGTAAGCGGGATTGGCCGGCGAGAACGCCTCGCTTTCGTCGTAGCTGGCCATGGCCGGCGCGCCACTATCTTCGACTTCGACACGGACGATGTAGTGACCGATCGTCAGGCGGTCGCCTGACGTCAGCCGGTAGGGGCTCTTCATTCGCGCGGTCGAGCCGTTCAGGAACGTTCCATTGCTTGACACGTCGTAAAGCCAATAGCCACCCTTCTCGAAGCGGACATCGCAATGCAGTCCGGAGATGAAGCGGCTTGGATCCGGCAAGGTCCAATCAAGGTGCTGCTGACGGCCGATCTCGAAGCCGCGGTTGCGCGCCTGAAACTGGATCGGCCCGCCATCCGGCAGAGAGTCCACACTGTCGATCGTAAGCGTGATCGTCATTAAGCCGCTTCAAATGCCTCCGTTCCGCGCCGCTCAAAAGCGAGAGCAGGGGACATGCTCTAGCGTTCACGGCATCGCCCGCGCAACACAATAGCGCGAGACCGAAACCGTAATATTAATGCAGGGATGGCGGCACGGGCAGAGGCACTGCTCACTTTTCTGTCATCTGGATGCCCATAGATACGCAGGCCTCCAGCACCATTGCGCGTTGCTTGATCGGCACGCGGGCAATCGCGCTGAGTATGCCGGCATTGACCGCACGGGCCGTCAGGTATGGCGGCGGCACTACCGGGGCCATTCCGGACGGCGCCATGGAACCGCCGCTCCAGCCCGCAGCCAGGGCGATCCATGCGCCCGGTGTCTTGACCGACGCCGACATGCCCGCGTCCAGCGCGGCATAGCGGCGGTCCTCTTCGGGTTCCCTCACCCACTCCTCCGCTGTCGCCAGCAAACTCGCGTCCTGTTCGGTAATTCCTTCCGGCAGGTTGCGAAGGCATTGGTGACCCCACCACACCGCAACGCGGCGCGGCAGGAGGTAGGAGCAGAATGTTACGGCGTCCTCGGGCGTCGGGGTGGAAAGGAGGCCGCGCAGGAAATCGAGCGAAGGCTGTTCCGTGCTAGCCGCCGTCATGTCCTCGGCCGCAGTGGGAAAGGACTCGAAAAGTTCCCGGGCAGTATTGAACCGGAGTCGGTTAGTCATCTTGCTTACGGCTTTCGTTGCGTCGGTTTGCCGATTGAAGGTCTCTCATCAATTGATTTTAACGATGGTGCCGTTGATGATCATCATGGCGCCCGCCTTGTGTTCGGAGAACAGTTTGGATTCGGATTTGAACTGCATGGTCGTCGCGATCTCGACGTTCGGCAACTCGATCTTGATCGACATCATGTCCATGGTGATCTTGCTCGCACCGACCATCAGCGTGATTTTCTGACCTGCCTTGATCATTATCTCGTTGGTCACGTCGAGCGTGTCATTGTTCTTGATCGTCGTCGTCCGACTGTTCTTTATTAGCCTGCGTTCATCGTTCTCGACGGTGGAATCCAGATCGTATTGCGCATGCATGCGCACCAGTTCCTTGCCCTTCGAATCGTCCATGACAAATTCGTTGTAGCCGCCGCCACCCGTTGTCGAATTGGTTTTCCATCCGGAGATATTCTTGGAACCGGGAAGACCGAAAGGCGGCATGTTTTCGCCATTGTAGACGCAGCCGGTGATGATCGGCTGATCTGGATCGCCCTCCAGGAAGTCGACCATCACTTCCATGCCGATGCGGGGGGTGAAGATCGCGCCCCAGGATTTGCCCGCCGCCACCTGTGCGACGCGAACACGTCGCGATTGGTCGGTTTTTCGGTCCCAATGGAAGCGGACGAGGATACGGCCATATTTATCGCAATCGATCTCGCCGTCCCCTACCACCTCGGCGGTTTGCGGTCCGCGTATGTACGGCTTCGGGGTGCTTGCACGCGGCACGTACTGCTTGTCCGAGCGCATGAGTTCGTAACTGCCGGTGTAGACGGTCGCGTCACCCGAGCCAGACCGGTAGCTCTCGCCCTTGAAATGATGCTTGGCGCGCAGGACGAGGTACTGCTGGTTCTGGTTGCCGTCGGGATGTCCGCTGAGATTGAACAGGGCTCCGGGGAAGAAGCTCGCACAGTCGCCCTCGGCGTAATAGCGCTGGTCCTCTGCCCGGTGCCTGTCGAGATGAACCTGAGCGTAATCCTGTCCGTCCGATGGATCGACGTAGCGGCCCGGATAGATATAGCTCTCGAGCTTGCTGTTCTCGTAGGACGCGTCGCCCGTCTTGTCGGCCTTCATGTTGGCCGATGGCTTCTTGAAGTCATAGTCGGTCATCGCGACCTTGCCGGTCGTGAACTTTCTCTCGGGACGCCATAGCGACAGATGTTCGGTTTCACGGCGATGTCTTGCATCCACCGCAATAAATGGCCGCGACGAGCGCGGCACTGGAACATAGGCCGAACTGCCGTCACCCATGACGAGCTTGTGAGCTCCTTTGGAGTGACGGAAATGATAGCTTATCCCGTGCTCTTCCATAAGGCGGCAGACGAAATCCATATCGCTTTCGCGATACTGAGCGACATATTCCAGCGTCGGATAGCTCTTCGACAAAGCCGGGCGAAAATCGGCCAGACCGCCGTGTTCCTGAAAAATCTTCTCGATGATCTGGGGCGCGGTCTTGTCGTGGAAGATCAGCGAATTAACCCGCTTGGACAGTAACCAAAGCCAGGGCCGAAGGACAAGTTCGTAAATATTGCCTTCGCGGCGTGTTCCGATCCAGCTCGCTTCGACCAATATCCCGTCGATGATGCGCTCACCGCCGCCAACCGTATTCATGCTTATCGTGCAGTGCTTGCCGATTGCATCGTCGAATACCAGGATCGCCTTGTCCTGTGTGACGGCCTCTACCCGGAACTCGAAGACCTGGCTCATTCCCTCGGTGCCCTCGAAGCCGAGCAGAGCCAGTTTGTCCTTGCCTAGCGGAGTCTCAAGTTTGCCGATCCGCTTGTCCTGCGTGTAGGAACTGGCCATCGCAGCGAAATCTCCCTGATGCCCGGACGCCGGCCAACTGCCACTACCCTTGCCCGGCGGCAACCGACGCATATTGCGGAAGTATCGACAATCCCGCTACTTGTTGTCCAGCCGAAGCTCCGCCGCCGCCGGTTTGTATCCGCAATGTATCTATTCTGTATCCGCAGACCGCCGACGAACCGATGGGAAAAACCCTACGCCGGTACAACGCAAGGTCGTTCACGCTCCACGTTACGGCCTGTGTTTCGTTGACACAACGCACCCCGAATTCTATCTTTGTTCGATATCCATTTCCGTTTGTGGCAAAAGGGTAACGGTGCAATGCGCAAGGCTGTTTTCGCGTCGTTCGTTCTGGTTGCGAGCATTTCCGGCATCGGCGGCTCGCTCGCCGATCCCCTGACCTCCGATCAGATCGTCGAACATTTCGCCAATACAGCAGATCTCGGCAACAAACGCGGCATTTGCGTGGGATCTGCGGACGAGTGCAACAAGGATCAGCCGGCACCAACCGGGCTCGACATGCTGATCAACTTCAACCTCAACTCGGCCGAGTTGACGCCGGAGGCTCGCCAGAACTTAAGCGAATTCGCCAAGGCGCTGAAGGACGACCGGCTGCAGGCGGCGACTTTCGTCGTCGAAGGCTATACGGATGCGTCCGGCGACGAGCGCTACAACGACAACTTGTCGGCGCGGCGCGCCGAGTCGGTTACCGCGTTCCTGCTCGCCAACGGTATCAGCCGCGACAAGGTCGAGGCTATTGGCAAGGGCGAACAGGATCCGCGCGTACCCGATCCTTATGACCCGGTGAACCGCCGCGTCGAAATGAAGATCAAGGTTCAGTAGCTGAGACAAAGTCGGGTGGCGGCGACACCAACCTGATACCCAACACAGGTTAAGTTACAGGCGTCCGATTTGACGGGCGCCTTTTTTTTGTGGCTCTATTCAGCGATGCGTTTCGACAATCTCATCAATCCCGTCTCTGAAGACGGGCCTTGCGGCCCAGACCTCGATGAGATCGGGGACGACAAGTATCTCAACTACATGCTGGGCGCCGATAACCGGATGCCCACCCGGTATCTCGACTCCGAGACAGGCGCTCCCTTCGACCGGGCGATGATCGACCTCAAGGCCGAAACCAAGACGATAGACGACTTCCTCGAGCAGTCGCGTGATCTTCGGCTGTTAACGCTCGACGCACGCCTTCAGGCGCTTGCGGGACAGATGACCGGCTTCTGCGACTGCCTTCGGGCAATTGCCACTCTGCTGGGCGCACACTGGAACGATGTCCACCCAAAGGGCTACGAAGGCGATTTCACCCTTCGGCAGAACACAATTAGCGGGCTGGAGGATCGCACGACAGTCGTGCTGCCGCTCCAATACGCGCCACTTCTCCGCGATCAGCGGGCTGGCTCCATCAGCCTTCGCGACTACATGGTTTCGATCGGCAAGGCGCAGCCGCGCGAAGAAGAGCGCACCATCGATGTCAACCAGATCCTGGAGACCTTCCGCAGCGAGTCTCATCGTGCGGAAGTCGACACCTTGCACGCAGCGATCACCGAAGGCTTGTCGTCGCTTACCAAGATCAAGTCGGCCTTCGACGAAGGCACGAATTACGAATTCTCGCCCGGCTTCGACCTCCTGCGCGGCGCGCTTTCGGACGCCATAAAGTTCATCGAGACAGCGCGGCCTGACCTGGGTGGGGCGACGGCTGGCGCCGACGAAGCCGCCGCGGTTGAAACGGGCGATGGTGAGGTTTTAACGGATGGCGCGGCGCCAGCAGCGACGGCCGGCGGGCAACCAAAGGCCGAGAAAGTCGCGATAGCGAGCCATGCCGCGGCATCGGCGGCGCTGCTGGCCGCCGAGCAATATTTCGGTCGCATGGAGCCGTCCTCGCCGGCGCTTCTGCTCGTGCACGAGGCGCGTCAGCTCGTCGGCAAACCACTGGTGGCGGCCCTTGAGGCGCTGCTACCGGAAAATGCCGAATACGCATCGATCATCGTGGACTCGTCCGTCGGGTTTCAGTTCAACATGACCAAGATGCGGGCGATCGTCGAGGACTATGCGGCGACCGCCGAGGAAGCCTGTTCCGAAACCGAAATTCCGGAGTTCAAGGCCGATACCCGCCCCGAGGCCGTGGCTCTGATCACCAGTGTCGCAGCGTTCTTTCGCACCGTCGAGCCATCCAGTCCCATACCCATGGTTCTAGGCCGCGCCGAGCGCTTCATTAGTCAGAATTTTCAGACTATCATTACCGATCTCATGCCGAAAAAGAGTGCCGAGTAATGCCGAAAACTCCGGCTATTCAAACTGTTTGACAAGCCGTAGCGTGTTCGTGTTCCATGCGAAACTAAGAGGAGTGAGCGATGTCCGACAGCGGTCAGAAGTTCATAAAACGTAACCGCCCGCCTCGTGTTCAAATATCCTACGAGGATCCTTACAACGCCGAAAAACAGGTCGAACTCCCGTTCGTTATGGGCATCTTGTCCGACCTTTCCGGCAACGCCTCGAAAGTTGCCAAGGCGCCAATGGCGGAACGCAAGTTCGCCAGTGTCGATATGGACAACTTCGAGGATTACATGGCGAGCGTCGCGCCCGCTGTGACTTTCCGGACAACCAACAAGTTGAGCGGCGAAGGCAACGAACAGCTTGGCGTAAACCTGACCTTCAAGAAGATGGAAGACTTCACGCCCGGCGCAATCGCCCGGCAGGTCCCTGCCCTTCGGGCGCTGCTTGAGGCTCGCGATCAGCTCGCAAACCTTCAGCGCTACATGGACGGCAAGGTCGCCGCCGAGGACCAGCTGAAGAAGCTTCTGGCCGACCCGGAACTGATGAGGACGTTGAAGGAACGCCGCGATGCAGCCATCACCGCGAACCCGTCTGAACCAACCGATGAGAACGAGTAACTGCGTCGTAACGCGAGCGAGGTAAGAGAAGTGGCAACCGAACTTACTCCGGATAAAGTCTCGAGCAGCACGACGCTTCAAGAAGGCGACGAGTTTTCACAGCTGCTGAAGCAAAGCTTCAAGCCGCGCAGTGAACGTGCAGCAACCGAGGTGGAAAACGCCGTCAACACGCTTGTCCAGCAAGCGTTGGCGGATTCGAGCCTGATCAAGGACGACGTGCTCGACACGATCGACGAGATGATCTCACGGCTTGACGCGAAGCTCTCCGAGCAGGTCAACGAGATCCTGCACCAAGAGACCTTCCAACAGATCGAGAGCGCCTGGCGCGGTCTCCACTATATCGTGTTCAACTCAGAAACGGACGCGTCGCTGAAACTGCGCGTCATGAACGTGTCCAAGCAGGAGCTCTATCGCGACCTGCGCCTCTATCCCGATGCGAAGTGGGACCAGAGCCCGCTGTTCAAGTCGATCTACGAGCAGGAATTCGGTACGCTCGGCGGTCATCCGTTCGGCGCGCTGATCGGCGACTATCATTTCGATCACTCGGCTGTCGATATTCGCGTTCTGCGCGATCTCGGCAAGATTGCCGCCGCCGCGCACGCGCCTATGATCTCGGGCGCCGCTCCGACGCTTATGGGCATGGACTCCTGGACCGAGCTGATGAATCCGCGTGATCTCAGCAAGGTCTTCGACACGCCGGATTATGCGGCGTGGAAGTCCCTGCGCGACTCCGAAAATTCGCGTTATGTCGGCCTTTGCATGCCACGAGTCCTGGCACGCGAGCCTTATGGCGCGAAGTCCCGGCCGGTCGAAGAGTTCGCCTTCGAGGAACAGACCGACGGGCACAAGGGCGAGAAGTATGGGTGGATGAACGCGGCCTATGCAATGGCCGCCAACATCAACCGGGCCTACAAGGAATATGGATGGACAGTACGCATCCGCGGCGTTCAGTCGGGCGGCGAGGTGATCAACCTGCCGACGCATACATTCCCGACCGACGACGGCGGTGTCGACCTGAAATGTCCGACGGAGATCTCGATCACCGATCGGCGCGAGAACGAACTCTCGCGGTCAGGCCTGTTGCCGCTCATCCACCGGAAGAATACAGACAAGGCTGCATTTATTGGGGCGCAGTCGCTGTATCGTCCGAAGAAATACGACAAGGAGGAAGCAACGGCCGCCGATAATCTTTCGGCCCGTATTCCTTACATGTTCGCGATTTCGCGCTTCAGCCACTACCTCAAGTGTATGGTGCGCGATCAGATCGGAGAGACCAAGGAGCGCCAAGAACTGGAGCGCTGGCTGCAAGGCTGGATCAACCAGTATGTTGACGCCGACCCTGTGAACTCTGATTCCATAACGAAAGCGCGCAAGCCGCTCGCCGCGGCCCGCGTGGACGTTTTCGAAGATGCGGAGAACCCCGGATTCTACGGGGCACGTTTCTATCTACGCCCGCATTTCCAACTGGAAGGCATGGATATCGGCATGAGCCTGGTCTCGAGGTTACCGGCAAAAGCAGGATAAACCGCAGCTAGCCGACATCCAAAGCTTGTTTCCAACTTAGGCAGCAAACACAAGGCGCTGCCTTAACTCTCAGGAGGATTGCAATGGCGCAAGACATGTTTATCAAGATCGGGTCTCTCAAGGGCGAGGGTCAGGACAAGGAGTTTCCAGCCTGGATCGACGTTCTCGCCTGGTCGCTCGGAGGCTCGCAAAGCGGTACCGCCCACATGGGCGGCGGTATGGGTGGTGGCAAGGTCAACTTGCAGGACTTCTCCTTCACCAAGTACACCGACATTGTTTCCCCCAAGCTGTGGGGCAAGATGTGCACCGGCGAGCATTACGACACCGTTGAGTTCAAGGCCCGCAAGGC
This sequence comes from uncultured Alphaproteobacteria bacterium, assembly GCA_963839725.1. Classification (GTDB taxonomy): domain Bacteria; phylum Pseudomonadota; class Alphaproteobacteria; order Rhizobiales; family Rhizobiaceae; genus Kumtagia. The sequence goes on from CAWIWT010000001.1 coordinate 348,513, forward strand.
CGGCGGCAAGCCGTTCGTGTACCTTGAAATCAAGATGGAGGACGTGATCGTCACCAGCGTTTCGACGGGCGGAAGCGGCGGCGAAGACCGCACGACCGAGAACGTCACGCTGAATTTCAAGAAGTACAAGATTGTCTACAACCAGCAGTCCAAGAGTGGCGGATTGGAGGTCTCCGACAATTTTGGCTACGATCTGGCCAAAAACACGAAGGTTTAAGGCCCGCCGCGTTTGGTCCAGTAGCTTGCGGGTCTTACCTGCTTGTACTGCGCAACAACTGCCGGCCCTCGCGGCCGGCAGTTTCATTTGAACTTGCGACGGGATGTCTGGCGGCGATGCGAAAAGTCGGCAAGGATAGCCAGTATCAAGCGCCTTTGATGTCGGCCTTCCGCGAGGCGTTCGATGCCCGCGACGCCAAGGAAAATCCCGTGCGTGTCGTCGATGGGGAGCGCGTCATCGAAGGGCGCAACGCGCGCCAGCGGCGTGGCGACGAGTTTGCGCTGAAGCGCGATCTATCGGTTGATCTGGTCGCGCTGATGAACACGATCAATCTCGATTCCGCGCAATCCCTCGAGGGCTTGGATTACGTGCGCGATTCAGTGCTGAACTATGGCTTGCCCGACGTGTCCTTTCTTCACAGCGAGGAGGTTGGCGTGGATGCCATTCGCGACCATCTCGCGCGTGTGCTGATGACCTACGAGCCGAGGATCATTGCCGACACGATCAACATCGACAAGGAAATCAAAACCAACGAAGTCGATCAGCGGGTGCAGTTCAGCGTCTCCTGCGAGATGTTCTGTACGCCCGTCGATGTCGCTGTGAACTTCGTTGCGGAACTGGAAGTCAGTTCCGGCAAGGTCAACCTGACCCGTTTGCCGGTCTGAGAGGAATGAACCCGGCATGAATCGCGACTTTCTCGAGCTCTATCAACTGGAACTGAAGCAGCTTTACGAGAAGTCGCGGCAATTCGCCGAGGAGTATCCTGGCGTTGCCCGCCGCCTTGGCGGCCTCATCGAAGACAAGATGGATCCGGGCATCGCCGGGCTGCTCGAAGGCGCGGCCTTCATGGCGGCGCGCGTCCAGCTCAAGATCAAGAGCGAGTTCTCGGAGTTTACATCGTCACTGCTTGACCAGCTGGTGCCGGACTATCTCGCGCCGGTACCGTCGGCCGCCCTCATCGAGGCAGCTCCTTCGTTCGATGACGGCAACCTCAAGGACGGAATAAGCTTTCCGGCCGGCTCTTATGTGGACGCCGTCTATGTCGAACAGCAGCAGCGGATTTCCTGCCGCTTCCGGCTTTGCGACACGCTGACCACCTGGCCACTGCATCTTGAAACCGCGCAGTATTTCGCGGCGCCTCCGCCACTGCAGGCGCTTGGGCTGGAAATCCTGCCCGGGGTCACTGCCGGGCTTCGGCTGGGCTTTCGCCGGCGCACCGAGAAACTGTCGGACGACAAGCCTGGCGTCACACCGGCCGGCGCACCGGTCAGCGAGTTGCCGCTCGAGGTGCTGCCGATCCATCTCGTTGGCACCGAGGTCGACAGCGTCGCGCTTTACGAGCAGATCTTCGCGAATTGCAAACGCGTAACGCTCCGCTATCTCGATCAGTTCGGCGATCCGAAATTCGTAGCGCTGCCGCCCGATCTCGTGGCACAGATCGGCTTCGAGGACGGCGACGCGCTCTTTGGCCAGCATGGCCGCGTCTTCCGCGGCTTCTCATTGCTCCGCGACTTCTTCGTCTTTCCACAGAAGTTTCTTGGTTTCCGCCTTGAGAAACTGCGTTCCGCGCTGGCTCAAGTGAAGGGCGCGCATGCCTTTGACCTGCTGTTCGAATTCGACACCGCGATACCCGCGCCTCGCCTCGGTCGTATCGCCACCCAGCTTCTCGCTCTATTCCGCGACCGTCGCCAATCTGTTCGAGATGCAATGCAGCCGCGTGCCGGTGCGGCGCAATGAATTCGAGCATCACGTGATTGCCGATCGAAGCCGCTGGATGGACTACGAGGTCTACCGCGTGCTCGACGTTTTCGCGCATTACAGCGGCACCAGCGAAAAGGTTCGCGTCTTCCCGCTTTACAGCCTGCCCACGGACAGCACGCCCCTTGGCGAGGCGCTTTTCCATACGACACGGCGCCTGCCCCGGCGCGAGACCGTTCAGGAACAGCGTATCGGGGCGCGCGCAAACTATGTCGGCTCGGAAATCTTCCTCTCGCTGCGCGAGCCCGCCGATATCGATGAGGACGACCGGGTGCGAGAGCTGAGCGTTCGCGCTCTGGTCACCAACCGCCACCTGACCGAACAATTGCCGGTGGGTGAAGCCGGAACCGACTTCTACCTTTCCGACAACACGTCGCTGCCACTGCGCTGCCTCGCCGGCCCGACCACGCCGCGCGAGTCCATCATGACGATGGAACGCCGCAATCGCACTGCAACGCCGTCAGGAGCGATAGCCTGGAAGCTGATCAACCTTTTGTCGCTCAATCATCTCGGCTTGACCGACCGCAGCCCGCAGGACCGCGCCGGCGGCTTGCGTGAATTGCTCGGTCTGTTCGCCGGACTGTCGGATGTGGTGACCGAGCGGCGCATTCGCGGCATCCTCGGCATTTCGAGCCGGCCGATGACGCGGCGGTTGCGTCAGGCGAATGGCTTCAATGCCGCACGCGGCATCGAGATCACAGTCAAGTTCGACGAGCGCGCATTCGAAGGCAACGGCATCATGCTGCTTGGCGCGGTGCTCGACCGCTTCTTCGCCGAATACACATCGGTGAACAGCTTCACAGAAACCGTTATCGAGTCGGCGCAGCGCGGCATCATCAAGCGATGGCCGCCGCGTGCGGGAAATGGCGAGTCGCTATGAGTTTTCGCGACGGGCTGCGCGCCGAGCCATATGGCTTCGATTTCTTCACGACGATGCGCGAGTTCGAGCGCTCGAACAAGGCCAAGCCGCGTATCAGCGAGAGCAGTGTGGTGGCTGAGGAAATCGTCAGCCTCGGCCAGGACCCATTCATGGAGTTCCCCGCCTCCAACCTGACCGGCTACCAGGACACGCCGAACGGCACGCCGAAGGTCCGCACGCGCTTCCTCGGGTATTTCGGACCGCAGGGCGCCTTGCCGCTCAGTACCACCAACGAGGCGCATTACTGGTCGTCGCAGCGCGACGAATCCTACGTGCATTTTACCGACATCTTTTCCAACCGCTTCCTGCAGCTGTTTTTCCGCGCTTGGGCGGACGCCCGGCCGATTGCGCAGGCAGACCGGCCCGAAGACGATCGCTTCTTCGACTTTGTCGGCTCGTTCACGGGGATCGGCACCGAGGCTTTCTTCGATCGCGACAGCGTTCCGGACATCGCCAAGATATCGTTCGCGGGGCTCACCGGATCGCGCATCAAGAGCGCGGTGCGGCTCAAGCAATTGGTCGAAAGCGTGCTGCGGGTCAAAGCCGACATCGAGGAGCGCGTCGGCTGCTGGCTGGTTTTCGAGGTTTCAGATCAGATGGCGCTCGGTGCGCGCCATTCGGGACTGGGTGTCGACGCAGCGCTCGGCGTTCGCGCCTATAGCATCAACGACAAGATCCGCATCGGCATCATCGCGACCAACCTTGAGCAGTACCGGCGACTGCTTCCGGGCGGTGATCTATCCGAAATTCTGACCGACCTCGTTTTCTACTACCTTGGTCACCGTTTCGAATTCGACGTAGAGTTGGGGCTCGATGCTGAATTGGCGCCGCCTGCCCGCCTGGGGGTTTCCGGTGAACTGGGATGGACATCCTGGATGGCACCGAAAAAGCCGCCGGAAGGCGAAAAGGTTTACGTCCGCGACGCGCGCTTCGATCCGATGGCGCGCCGCGCGAATGTTGCAAGCAATTCGAAGGAAGCCGTACGCAAAAAATCAGGAGGACGCCCGTGAGCGACATTAGCCTTGAAACGGTGACCGGGAAACTGAACCGCGTTGGATATGATGCCTTCATGCAGGCGCTGCGCCACGCAAAGGGGGCGGGCAACCGCAATGTCGAACTGGCGCATTGGATGCAGCACATCCTCGGCAACGACCGCTCCGACATCTCACTCACCGTCGATCACTACAAGCTCGACCGCGCGAAACTACTGAAAGACATCGAAACCGCGGTCAACGGCTTTCGCAAGAACGAGACGGAGATGCCTGGTATCTCGAATCAGATCACCGACCTGCTCGACCGTGGCTGGTACTATGCCACCCTGTTCTTCGGCGAGACGCAGATCCGCACGGGGCACCTGCTGGTCGGAGCGCTCAAGTCCCGCGAATTGCGGCGGGCGCTGCAGCAGATTTCCGCCCAATTCGGGCAGATCAACGATGACATCCTTGCCTCGGAATCGCGAAAGGTCTGGGGCCAGTCGGACGAAGAAAACCTACGCCCGATGGACGGCTCCGGGCTCACCGCCCGCCCGGCCGGCGCGGGCGGCGACACGCCAGCGTCGCGGGGTACGACGGCACTCGACCGCTTCTCCATCGACATGACCGCTGCGGCAGCGTCCGGCAAGATGGACCCGGTGCTTGGCCGCGACGACGAAATCCGCCAGATCATAGACGTGCTGATGCGGCGGCGGCAGAACAATCCGATCCTCACCGGTGAGGCAGGCGTCGGCAAGACCGCCGTGGTTGAAGGCTTTGCCCAGCGGCTCGCCGCCGGCGATGTGCCGCCACAACTGCGCGGCGTTCGGCTCTGCGCGCTCGATATCGGCCTGATGCAGGCCGGCGCCTCGATGAAGGGCGAGTTCGAACAGCGTCTGCGTTCGGTGATCGACGAGGTGCAGGCCTCGCCCACACCGATCATCCTGTTCATCGACGAAGCGCACACGCTGATCGGGGCGGGCGGCGCACAAGGTACCGGCGATGCCGCCAACTTGCTGAAGCCAGCCCTGGCGCGCGGCACGCTGCGTACCATCGGCGCTACCACCTGGGCGGAATATCGGCAGTATTTCGAGAAGGACCCGGCGCTGACACGGCGTTTCCAGCCTGTCAACGTAGACGAACCCTCCATCGAGAAATGCACCACCATGCTGCGCGGCATTCTGGAGCCGATGGAACAGCATCACGGCGTCCGCATTTCCGACGAGGCGGTTATGGCGGCGGTCGCGCTGTCGGCGCGCTACATCCCGGCGCGGCAGCTGCCCGACAAGGCGGTCAGCCTGCTCGACACGGCCTGCGCGCGCGTCGCCATCAGCCAATCCACGACGCCTGCCGCGGTCGCCGACCTCAAGGCCGTCATCGAGTCGCGCCGCAAAGAGCTTGCCGCACAGGAGCGCGAGGCCGAACTTGGCCGCACCGACGAAGAGCGCATCGAGGAACTGAAGGTCGAGATCACCGACACAGAAGCGAAGCTCGCCGCGCTCGAACAGGATTTCGCCCGCGAGAAGGGAATTGTCGATGAGATCATGAAGTTGCGCACGAAGATCGCCAAGCCGCAAGCAGCGGCGGCGACCGGCGTTGCGCAAGACGGCACGGCGGTCGGTAGCGCCGACGGCGCAACGCCTGAGGCTGCAAACACCAACACTGAGCCCAGCGCGTCGGAGACCGCCCCGGATGTCGATCCAAAGGCTGAACTCGGCGGCAGGCTGTCGGATCTCGACGCCATCAGCCCCGACATGCGCATGATCTATGCGCATGTCGATGAACCAGCGGTCGCGTCGGTTGTCGCGGATTGGACGGGCATTCCCGTCGGTCGCATGGTCAAGGACGAGGTCCAGACGGTCTTGCAGCTCGCCGAAACCATGGGGAAACGCGTCGTCGGCCAGTCGCACGGCCTGTCGATGATCGCCAAGCGCATCGAGACCAACCGCGCCAAGCTCGACAATCCGAACAAGCCGATCGGCGTGTTCATGCTGTGCGGCCCATCGGGCGTCGGCAAGACCGAGACCGCACTGGCGCTCGCCGAGTCGCTTTATGGCGGCGAGCAGAACATGATCACCATCAACATGTCGGAGTTCCAGGAAGCGCACACCGTCTCGGCGCTGAAGGGAGCGCCTCCCGGCTATGTCGGCTATGGCGAAGGCGGCCGGCTGACCGAGGCGGTGCGCCGCAAGCCCTATAGCGTCGTGCTGCTCGACGAGGTCGAGAAGGCGCACCCGGATGTGCATGAGCTGTTCTTCCAGGTGTTCGACAAGGGCCAGATGGAAGACGGCACCGGACGGCGCATCGACTTCAAGAACACGTTGATCATCCTGACGTCGAATGTCGGCACCGAGGTCATCATGCAGATGGCCGAGGACGGCAAGACGCGCCCCGATCCGGAAACATTGAACCAGGCGCTGAAGCCATCGCTGACGCAAGTCTTCCCGCCGGCGTTGCTCGGCCGCATTGTAACAATTCCCTATTTTCCGCTTTCCGGAGAAATGCTGGGCGGCATCGTTCGGTTACAACTCAACCGGATAAAGAAACGCATAGAGGAAAATCACGACGCCGAATTCATCTATTCAGATGCGGTCGTCGAGCACATTGTCTCGCAGTGCAAGGACCCGGATTCAGGTGGACGCATGATCGACAACATCATCACCAATACATTGTTGCCCGAGCTTTCGCGTCATTTCCTGAATCGCGCCATGGAAAAACAGGAGATTTCGCGAGCCGCCGTCGACGTCAAGGACGGGGCTTTCGCATACGAAGTCGGGTGAGACGTGCCGGGGCGGGCAAGCTTTCCGGTTCCAGAACTGAAAAGCGGACGCGGTCATGTGACTGCGTAATTCGCTGCTGTGTGCCGTGGCGGAGGGCGGTGGCATGCGCCCAAGCAACGCTTGTGTATGCTTCATTTATGGAGCCGGCCCATCGAACCGATGGTTTCCCGCAACCCGTCACATGGAGGAATAGTCATGAAGTACGATGTGCCGCTTCTCACACAGTCCGTCAGTCCGATCTGCTATGTCGTCGCTGCGGCGATGGTGCAGAAATATTGGCAGCCCGACTTCGACACCACGAACCTAACCGGCGGCTGGGATCCGAACAATTCCTGTATTCCAGGCGCCAAAGTGCAAGGCCTCTATACCCAGCGCCTGCGGCGGGCCGGTTTCGCGATGATCGACAAGCCAGCGACGCCATTCGACGCCGCAGCGATCGACAGGCAGCTTCGCCAGTTCGGTCCACTGGTTCTCAATCACTTCGTGGCCAATTTCAACTACGGTTCAGGGCGCGGCGGCAAGCAGCGAGCCGATGCGACAGGCATCCATGCGGTGGTGGTTACCGGGATCGAGGGTAACCGATCGTTCTTCAACAACCCTTGGGGCGACAAGGACGTTGAAATTCCCTCCAGCGATCTCACCGCGTCAATCGCCCAGTCCTATGCGCATCCCTACAATGCCCTCTTCTACGCCAATGCGTCGCCGCTAGAGCAGAATATCCTGGACTGATATGACGTGGCTGGACTTCCCGCGCGGCAGAAGAGGCGCAAATTTTTGAACGAGGAGCCCTGAGATGGGACACGTCGTCTCGCGGGCGCCTTCGATCATGTCTGGTCGGCAGCGGCGATCGCAGCCAAAAGTGCAGTGATTGCAGTCTTGTAGGCAATGAATTCAGGCGATGTCTTCGCCACGTTCTTGGTCTCAACCGCCGGCCCGGATGGGGCGCGGACTCCCTTGCCGCGCATTTTTGCCTCGGCCCAGCTCTTGATATAGGTCACATCCCTGCCGGTCAGGAAGGGATTGGCGGAGATCACCGACGCGCCAAGAACCGCGGCGAGGTCCTCACCCTCGCCGGCCGAAAGCACCGTGCTCGCACCCTCCATGCCGAGGAAGTGGCAGAGATAGAGTCGGCCGGCGGTTATCTCGTGGCCGCGCGCGCGCAGGTAGGCTTCACCTTCCTGCGCCAGCCGGCGCACCATCTCGCGGGAAATGGTCGGGTCGAAGCGCAACGCCAGCACCTCGGCGCGGGGCAACGACCGTGCCAGGTCCGGGCGATAGGTGTTGATCATCCTTATCCAGGTACTGTCGATGAACTGGCCAAGCCCGGTCGCCGACGACAGCGGGTTCTTGGCGGTGGCGCTGCCCCCGCTTTCCACGCGGATGATGCGGTCGACCAGTCGCTCGACTGCCTCGTCGCCAGTCCCGGACGCCATCGCAACGGCGGGCATTTCCAGCGGGTTGATCGCTTCGCCTCCGGCATAGAGCTCGAAGTGCAGATGCGGTCCCGTCGAAAGGCCCGTCGTGCCGATATAGCCGATAACGTCGCCCGCCTTGACCGCCATGCCAACCTTCAAGGTTTGCGCAAACCGCGACATGTGGGCATAGCGTGTTTCGCGTCCCCCTTGATGACTGACGCGAACCACGTTGCCGTAATCCTTGCCGTCGCCGAAAAACGCGATTGTGCCGTCGAAGGCGGCGAAGATCGGCGTACCGACGGGTGCGGCCCAGTCCACGCCCTTGTGCACCCGGACCGTCTTCAGGATGGGATGCATGCGCGGACCGAAGGTCGAGGTCATGACACCGTTCACCGGCGTAACCATCCCATTGGTGACAGTCAGCGAATAGACCTGATCCTCCTCGGTGACGCAGGCGAAATCGTTGGATCCGGCGGGGCGGAAGACGAAGCATTCGATGTTCTTCTGATCGCCTTTAACCGCCGCATAGAGAACCCTGCCTGACGAGCCGTCCGATGCGCGTGAATCTTCGGAATAGGCAAGGATCAACCGGTCGCCATGGGTGGCAAAGGCGTTCAAATCCTGACCGCGCGACAGGAACATGATCGCCTCGCCGATGACGCCGGTCGGTACATTGTTGCGCACGGCTGTCGAATAGATCGCATCGAGCAACCGGTATTGCCGTTGCGGCCCGGTTTGGTCCTCGAAGCCGGTATAGTGCAGCAGATCCTCGCGCACCCACGGATCGACACCGGCGACGAACTTGCCGTCGTCGGCCCGCGCCAGCGTGCCGATATATTGCGCGTCGGCATAGATCGACACCTGCATAAGCGTGAGGTTCGTTGCGTCTGCGCCTTTCTTGATGCCTCGCATGGCGACGACATAGCCGACATCCAGCTGGTCCTTGTTGAACAGGGCCTTAAGAGCCTCGCCCGCCAGCTTTGCGTCCTCGGTGCCGAAGCGATGCTCGAGCACCAGACTATCGAGCGTGCGGCCGCTCAAAACCTTGTCGACAAAATCCTCCGATGCCGCCGAGCGTTCGCTCTCGGGCCGCACAGTGACCACCAGCGTGTTGTTTTCGATGCGCGTCTTCTTGAACTCCGGCAGGCTTTCCTCGCCGTCACTGATCGTCTCGCCCCAGCCGGCGGCCTCATCCTCGAACACCGCATCGGTGGAGGGCGCGGCTGTGTCGTCCGGCGTTGCCGCCGGAGCTACCGGAGTTTCGCCGGGTGCTAGCTCGGGCTCGGCCGGTGCGCGAACGGTGCGCTGCGCCTGGAAGAAGGCGAAATCCTCGGGGCTCGACGGGATCGTGGTCATCAAGCTTTCGCTGGTGCTCAGCATGACATCCGACAACAGCTGGATCTTTTCCGAAATGCCCGGTTCGACGAGATCGGCCGGCCGCGGCACCTCGCGAAGGCGCGGGGTAAAGGAAGAATCCCGCCCGATGCTGATCGTCATCGGATCGCCGGCAAGATCGACGATCGCCGGCACATAGACCGGAACGTCGGCGTACCTGCCCGGGGTCTCCACCTCGACCAGATCATTATCGAGGCCTTCGATCGACCATTTGTCGGCGGTCAAGAAAAACCCCACACCGATCGCCACGACACCCAGAGCCGCGATCGCGCCCATGACCTTGCGCCAGCGCGCCTTGCGGCGACGGGCGGCGACCGCCTCCTTCCTCCTGCGGAAACTATCGTCGATCTCATGCATGGCGCAGATGATCCATGCCGGTGCCGGCTAGGTGCGAACGTGGTTGGCGGTGACCCGTCATTGAAAGCCACCAGTGCCGAGGAACAGCGTCCAGCGCTCGGTCTTCTGGGTGTCGACCTCGAAGAACGGCGCCGCCATGCGGCCATTCACCCAGCAGTCCTTATCGCCGCGAATGACGAACCGGCGCGTGCCGACGCACATGGACGTCGTGCCGTTGAGAAGCGGCTGCCCGAAAACATCGGTCGCGTAGACGTAGATGTAGCGGTTCACCAGTTCGTCACGAATGACTTTCACACATTGGTTGGCACCGACCGTCCACCAACCCTCCGTCTGCCAGAACGCCTCGCCGCTTTCGCGCACTTCTTGGCCGACCGCGAGATTGACGACATCGAGCGTCTGGTTGCAGACGGTGAACTCCGCCCGCGCGGCGCCCGCAAGCATCGCCGTGAAAAAGACGGCCAGAACCGAACGTCCGATCCATCGTGCTATGAAAGCTGTTGCCAGATTCACCTGAACGCCCTGAGATTAGGATGTGCCGGGATTGAGATTAGGTTGGCCTGCCACTCGTATAATATCTCAACCGCCCGCGTTTGAAGCGCCCCTACTTGTCGTCGGTGTATATTTCCCGACAGACGCTGAAATTTAGCAACTCACTTAATCAGTGTCAAGGATTATTTTCCTAACAATGGAACGCTGACTGCATGATGCCTCGCCGTCGCTATCCCAGAAACGTCTCCCAGCGCCTATCCGACAGGTCCGACTTTCTTTTGACATGGACCGGCGCTTACATTTCACCGTTCCGTGTGGTTCCGGCATTACCGGACAAACTTGCCGTATCGCGGTGCTGGACGGCAATTGATTCAGCGGGTTAGTTTCCGAGAAACACCAGGGCGGGAGCAGTTTATGGCGGGAATGAAATCGATCGCATTGTGGGCAACGGCGCTGGTGCTGTCCGCAAGTCACGCATGGGCGCAGGAGAATTCGATCACCATCGAACTCAACGATGCGACGAATGCCGAAAATGCCTGCCGGCTGGTGTTTGTGGCGGTAAACCGGACTGGTGTGCTGCTGGAAAAGACGTCCTATGACGTCGTCACATTCGACGCTGGGGGCAAGGTCGGAAAGTCGCTGACGTTCCAGTTCGGGCGCCTACCGCTCGGCAAGACCAAGGTTGTGCAGTTCGACTTGCCGGGCCAGGCTTGCGACAGCATTTCCCGACTGCTGGTCAACGACGTCTCGGAATGCACGGTCGACGGAAAAGCCTCCGACATTTGCGTCGACGCGCTGACCACGACCACGCGCACGAAGATCGAGTTCGGGCTGTGACCGGCATGACCGCCATGATGCGAACGGTGCAAGCGGCATGATCAAGCTTTTCACCGAACAGCTCTCATCGCCAGGCGGCCCCGTGCTGGTCGCCCTGCTGGTAATTTCGATCGCATCGGGCGCAATTGCGATCTTCAAGTTCCTGCAGTTCGCAAGGCTCGGCGTTGGGCGCACCAGCGGCACCGAGGACGCGCTGAACAAATGGGCGAAGGGCGATTATGACGATGCGGTGCGTCGCGCCCGCTCGGATGTGTCGCCGGCATCGGCTTCCGTCGCCGGCGCGATGATCACTTTGCTGAACTATCCCGCCGACAAGGAAAGGGCGCGGGAGGTAGCGGCCCATATCGCGCTGCACCAGCTTAACACCATGTCCAAGAATCTGCGCTTCCTGGAAACCGTTGCGCAGGCCGCACCGATGCTTGGCCTGCTCGGCACCGTCATCGGCATGATCTCGGCTTTCGGCGAGTTGTCGTCAAAGGGTGGGGCGATCGACCCGGGGGCGCTGGCGGGCGGCATTTGGGTGGCGCTCACCGCCACGGCCGCAGGTCTGTCGGTGGCGATCCCGGTCTATTTCATCTCGATGTATTTCGAGGCGCGTGTCGACCACGAGCGCTCCTACATGGAGGCGGCAATCGCCAAGGTGCTGTTCAGCATCGCGCCCATCAGCAAGGAGGACGCGCGGCCCTTGGCCAATTTTTCCTTCGGCCTGCCCCGCGCCACCGTTCCGGGTTCGCTCGGAGGCTAGTCATGCTTGATTCCGCGCAGCCTATCCTGCCCAGGCCAGCGCGGCGCCAGCGCCCGTCCTTCGTGCTGACGTCGCTGATCGACATCATCTTCCTGCTCGTCATCTTCTTCATGGTCACGTCGCAGATCACGCCGTTTTCGCTGCTACCGCTGACGCCGATGGCAGGGGAAGCCAACGAGACAAGCGCGTCACAAGCTCCCGCCGCCGCACCGATTTCCGTGCGCATCCTTGCCGGGCGCGTGACCATTGGCGGGCGCAGCGTGGTTATGGCAGACATTGGCAAAGCGCTGTCCGACTTCAAGTCGCGTGGGGTTTCCGCGATCCTGCTGACGCCGAGCGGCTCAGCCACCGTGCAGGACGTCGTGACCGTCCTGGAAGCGGCTAAGGATGCGGCGATCGAGAATGTGACGGTGCTCAGCCGCAGGAGCGCGCAGCCTTGAGGATCATTCCTGTCCCACCGCCGAGGCGGCGTTACGATTTCACGCTGACGATGATCAACATCGTCTTCCTGCTGCTGCTGTTCTTTCTCACCACCGGTAGCCTGACGAACCGCGAGGAAGCGCAATCGGCGATCCCCGTGACACGGAACCTGCCGCTCGAGCGCCTGCCGCGCCCGCTGCTTTTGCTGCAGAAAGATGGCGCGCTGTTTCTCGATGGCGTTCCGGTTCCCGAAAATGGCATTGAAGATGCGGCCAGGCGTGCAGTCGAGGCAGTCGGCCAAGCCGAGACGATGCTGAGCCTTCTCGCCCCGCCCGAAATGCCAGCGGGGCCGCTCCTTGCGCTGGCCGAGAAGCTGCGGACGAGCGGCCTTGCCGTCCAGATCGTAACGCTGCGTGAACCGCCCGGCGTGGCGGCTGGATCGCCGTGAGCGCCGCCGCTCCCACCAGTTTCTGGGCAATTGCGATTGCCGGCTCCCTGGCGCTGCACGGCGCGATTGGCATGGGCCTCTACGCCATGCCGATGTCGCAGCCGAAACAGCCGACGCATACCGAAATAACGATCTCCACGCCGGAAATCGATGCGCAGGTGCAGCGCGCGGAGCCTGAGACGATTGCCGCCCGGGCATCCAAAGAAGCTCCCGTGGTCGCGCAGCCCGCCGGCCCCGCACTTGCCGCCAACGATGCGACCGAACTTGCCGCACAACACCAGCCAGCGGCCGTCCAAGAACAGACCGCCCCGAATTCTACCGACGTTGAGCAGGCGCGACTAGCTGAAGTCGTTGCAACGAATAACGCCACGGAAACTGTCGCGGCGGCGAAAAACGCGCATATCGCGGCCAGCCAGATGGATACCGATCAGGTCCTGGCGAAAGCCGCGCCCGAGGCAGTCCCGATGCACGCCTCTGACGCTGTGGTTGCGCCGAGTTCCGATGCTTCCGTGCCTGCCGTGCCTGCGGTGACAGCGGTCACCGACGTTGCCGAGCCGGCTAGCAATATTCAGACCGCGGTTGCGAGTCCCATTTCCCCCGCAAACACCAGTCCGGTCGCGATCACCCCACCCGCATACTCCAGCCCGGTCGTGATCAACCCGGCCGCAAAAATGACGCCTGCGATTGTCGGCGCGGCGAAGCCTTCCGCCGATCCCGAGAAAACCGCCATAGCGCTTGCGCCGGCCAAACCCATCGCGGTCGCGCCCGCCACCGAAGGCAGCAGCGCTCCGGCCACTACGACCGCACCGCAAGCCGTCAGTGGCTCAAAAGTCATTGCCAACTCGACCCTCCCAGAAGCCACGGCGACAAGGCCTGTCGAAACAGATGAGCCGGTTGTCGCGATGCTTCAGCCTCAGAACATCGCGCCGGATGAAGACCTCGCAGTGCCGGATTCAAGCGGGATGCGTATCGAGGATTTCCTGTCGGAATCGGAGGGCAGCGACTGCCTGCTTGCCCTTCCGCTCGATCCGATGCAGGCATCTGTCGAAGCCTACGCCGCTTCGCCGGAGGCCGTGCGCGAACTCGGCGCGGAATATATGCGCGTGGCGGGGCTCAACCTGAAATCCAAAATACGCCCCGTTTCGAACGCCCAATGCGGCGCGCTCAGCTTTGCCCGCAGCCTCGCGCAATATCCCAACTTTCCGCTGCAATTGACGCTCAGCCAGCCTGAGATCGCCAGCGGCGCGGAACTTTCCGGTGTCGTTTCCGGCCTTCGAAAGGATACGCTCTATCTGATGATCGTCGACGATGACGGCAAGGCGGAGCTCATCTCCTCATCCGCTGTCGGTGACGTGCGATCCATGTCCTTCAGCGCGCGGCTGACGCTGACCGGTAGGCCCGGATCGGCGGTGCAGTTGCTGATCGCCATCGCGTCGGATGGTCCGCTGAGAAACCTGCCAATGAAGCCGGGGATGCCGGCTTCCGAGTATTTTTCGAAGCTTACCTTCGAGATCATCGGCGATAACCGGTCGATTGCGTACGGCATCACCTCGTTCGTCGTGCGCTAGCGCATCGGCCCGAAAATCGGAATCGATTTTCGGAAAGCACGATCGCAGTTTCTATGAGAAACAGCGTCCTTTGCGCGCCCGAAAGGACGCGCGGCGCTGTAGTGCATGTCGCCCAAAGTGCGCAGCGGTTTTGGAAACGACAACCAAATCAACACTTAAAGCACGTCGACTGAATCCGCTTCGATGCGACGTGCTTAAGTTCTACTCGCGAATGCGGAAATACCGCGCACTAGCGGCTGCGTCTATCTTCTTGTCCTTCATCTCGCTCAGCAAGCGCGGGAACAACTCGGACGCAGCCACCGGATCGCTACTCTCCATCAGTTGCACAGGCTGAGATGTCGAGACGGCAACCAGCACCTGCGGAACTGGGCTCTTGTCCTTGCTGGTGCCAAGTCCGAGAGCGACATTGAACTTCGCCACGTCTCCTTTGCGCGTCATCAGGCGATCGAGATTGTGCACAATACCGTCGTGGTCCACCAGCAGCAGGTAGGTTTCCCGTGAGGAAACCATCTGTACCTCACCGACCATCGGATCGCGGTCGGCCAGTTCGTACTTCACCAGCGACAGGTCTGGCGGGTTCGTGGCACCGCGCCCAAGGGTTCCAAGCAGCTGCGTTATCGGGCACTGCCTTGGCCGGATCAGCCGAACCTGGACATCCGGTTCGATGTTGAATTTCGCCTGATAGTCGCTGAGCAGTCCCTTGAAAGCCTCGACACTATCGCCAAAACCCTCGATTTCCACCTTTGAATCGGCAATCGAAATCGGGATCGCATAAAAGCAATTTCCGCCTGCATAGTCTTTTAGCCAATCAACCTGTTCAGCCGCCTTGTCCACCTTTGAGCCCGCCGGCTCGTCGATAACGTCGGGCTGGGTGTCTAAATCAGGCTCATGCGTGACCGGCGGCGTGGTTGTTGCGGGCTCATCCGTAACCGGCGGCGTTGTCGTTCCAGGTTCCTCCGTGACAGGCGGCTTGGTCGTTCCGGGTTCATCCGTCACCGGCGGCGTTGTCGTTCCAGGTTCATCCGTAACAGGCGGCTTGGTCGTTCCAGGTTCATTCGTGACCGGCGGCGTGGTTGTTGCGGGTTCATCCGTCACCGGCGGCGTTGTCGTGCCGGGCTCATCCGTCACCGGCGGCGTGGTCGTGCCGGGCTCATCCGTCGCGGCGGCGTGTTTTCGGGCTCATCCGTCACCGGCGGCGTGGTCGTGCCGGGCTCATCCGTCACCGGCGGCGTTGTCGTTCCGGGCTCATCCGTGACTGGCGGCGTAATCGTTCCGGGTTCATCCGTCACCGGCGGCGTGGTCGTTCCGGGTTCATCCGTAACCGGCGGTGTGATGGGCGGCTTGCCGATGAGTCCGTCTGCGAAACCGCCAAACCAGACTACTCCGGCGACGCTCGCCGCCAAGGCCGTTAAGACCGCAGCCGCAATCACTCCGCGTTTGTTGCCGCCTTTGCCCTCTGCGGCGGGCGGAGGTGGCGGCGGGGCGACAGGATTGGGGATCGGGATGTTTGCCGGGCCGACATAGGGGCCAAACGGGCTTTCGCTCACCGGCTCGGGCGGTGCCGGCGGCGTTGTGATGACGGTTGGCTGCGCCGCTGGAGCAGCTGGCGGCTGGGTAGAAGCCGGAGTCGGCGGCTCCGTCCAGGCAGGCTGCCGCACTGTCGAATCCGCAGGCGGCATCGTGCCTCGGTGCGTGGAATCGAAGGACGGGCGCGCGGTTCGGACCGGCGCGACCCAATCGGCAATCTCCGCCATATCTTGAGGGCGATCTTCGGGGTTGGGCTGCAGCATGGCCTCGATGATCGGGCGCAGGGTTTCGTCGACAGCCGACAGGTCCGGGACCGCGCGGCGCTTTTCGATCACGTCGACCTGGCTGCCGCTCATGTTGAGCGAGGCGCCACGCAGCACGGCTGCCATGACAAGGCCAAGGCTGTAGATGTCGGAGCGGTCAGTGACCTCGCCGCCATACATGCCAAGCTGTTCGGGCGAAACGAAATTGTACTTTCCCGCGAAAACGCCGCCCAGGAGCGTCTCGCCACCGACATTGGCGGACCGCGCGATGCCGAAGTCGATGATCTTGGCGCGGCCGACCTTGCCACCCGGCAGGATGATATTGTCCGGCGAGAGGTCGCGGTGGATGACGCCGGCTTCATGCGCCGCCGCGAGACCAGACGCTACCTTGTAGAGCAGAGTGCGAGCGTCCTCCGCCGGCATAGGACCGCTGGCGAACATGTCCGCCAAGGAAATACCATCGACGAACTCCATGGCAAGATAGGGCCGGCCAAGCGCCTGGTCGATCGCGAAGACGTGGTAGCGAACGATCGCCTCATGCGAGAGGTGGTTGAGGATCGACGCTTCCTTGCGGAACAATGCAAGGATAACCGAATCTCGTGCAAATTCCGGCAGCACGATCTTGATCGCGACGGGATCGCCGGTCTGAATGTTGTGACCCTTGAAAACCTCGCCCATGCCGCCGGCGGCGATGCGCTGATCGAGTTCGTAGGTTCCGCTGAGCTGCGTGCCGACCGCCACGGCATCGGGCGGCGGCATCAGCACCGTCTTGTCGTCACCCGGCATATCGCTTGTCCAGGCCCATTCGCTTCACAAAGTTGCGGTCGTTGCCGCTCATCACCGACACTTCGCGGCATTTGATGACGATTATGGTGACGTTATCGGTGCCACCACGCTCAAGCACCTTGTCGATCAGTCGTTGGCAGGCGTCCTCCGGCTCATCGGCAACCACCGTATCGCGAATTTCCTCCTCCGTGACATGGGCGGTCAGGCCGTCCGTGCCGAGCACGAAAATATCGTCGGCCCGTGTCTGGCCGAGCTCGATGTCCGGCGCGGGATGGTCCTCAACGCCGACGGCGCGTGTAATGACATTGCGGCGCGGCCAAACTTTTGCTTCCTCCGGCGTAAGAACGCCTCGATCGACCAACTCCTGAACCTCCGTGTGGTCGTGCGAGAGCTGGCTGATCGCCCCTTCGCGCACCAGATAGACGCGGCTGTCGCCAAGCCAGATACAGGCGAAGTGCCGTTCGAAGGTCAGCAAGGCGGCAACCGTCGAGCCAATCGTCGCGCCGCCACGTTCGATGGCGATCTGCCTGATCTGCGCATTGGCGCGAGCGATGCGGTCCTCGAACCGGGCGCGCAAATCCGGCGCGGAAGTGGCAATGCCGAGGGTCGAAAGGTGCTCGACGATGCTGGACGACGCCACCTCGCCCGCATCGTGGCCGCCCATGCCGTCCGCCACCAGCCAAAGGCCGCTGTGCGGCACCATCAGATAGCGATCCTCATTCAATTCTCTGACCCGGCCAGGATGAGAGATGCCGAAACTGTCGAAGCGAATCCCGCGATTCTGCACTGCACCCACCCTTGATCGTTGCCGTAGCGTTCGTCGCGTCCTTACTCTGCCACAACCCGAAGCATCCGCGTATGGAAATACGGATCGGGTAATCCATTTCTTGCGTGCATCATCGGGCCACGATCCTCCGTGCCCTGCACCCACCAATAGCTGCGGCCGCGCGCAACCTGCCGATAATCGTCCTCGAAAATGGCCGCAAGAAAGCTCGGTGTGTCGGTGTCCTGCCCAGCGTTCCAAACAGGACCACCCTTGAAGTCGCTGCGGCGTGCATTGGGCGCCAGGCTATCAAGCGAAGGCGTGGGAAGGCCGGCAAGCAGCGTTTCGATCGTGGGCGCCGCATCCTCGTCCAGCACGCTCAGCAGTCGTGCCTCGATCGCGCCAAACCACTTTTCTTGCGGTGCATAGGCTGGCGGCGGCAAGGTATCGCCATTCTCGCAAGCATACATCGCCAGCAGCGGGAAGAAGCGGCCAATGCCATCGACCGACGGCATCAGCGCGCCGGCGCAATTGGCGCCGAAAACATCGGCGCCGATCCAGAAGCGCCAGATCGGCGCCACGAGGTAGATCTCTTCCCAGCCGCGGCCGAGTTCGCTACGGCTCGCCGCAACCGCGGTTTGCAACCAGGTTTCTAGCGGCGCCAGAATGTCTCCGGCAATACCGAAAGTAATGAAGTCTCGTTTCTGCGGCAGTTTTCCGAACAGCCCGAAGCCCATGCTAAATCCCGGTCGGGCACGAGAATTGCGTGAGCGCAGGCAGGAAGAACGGATTGGCAACCGATCCAACCTGGAAAGTGTAGACGACATCGCGTCCGCCGATGACGAAGCGGGCGCGCATGCCGTCCTCGGTTTTCGAGACCGACCCGTATTCAAGCAGCCGCATGAACGCCCATCCGCCTTCGGTCAGCACAGCCGAGACGCGGCCGGGAATTTCCGGCGTCAGCGTGATGCTCACCGTGCCGCCGGACATACTGCCAGGCCATTGCATGGTGACCGGCAAGCCACCAACCTGTGTGCTCTGGACGATCTGGCCGTTGACATTCATCAGCGCCATATCGGCCTCGCCATTAAGCGAATAGGGCGTAACGGTCAGGCTGACGGCCGGCATCACACCGCCCTGCGGGAAAAACGCGTCCCTGATTTCGGTAGCGCGCTGGAACTCCTTCAGCGCGGACTTTGACAGTTCGCGCCCAAGCGCCGTGTCTTCCTTCCATGCCCATTCCTTGCCGGACATATCGGCCATCGGGGCGAGATTCTGAGCAAAGAAGCGATCGACCACGCCGTTTGGCGCGAAGATGCGGGCAAAATCCTGCATCGGCACGTCGCGCTCGCTGTCCTTGGCGAAGGGATAACGGTTGGCGATCACCGACTCGCATTGCTGCGAGACGGTGCTGTTCAGCATCTGGTTGAGTTGGGCGAGCGAATTACTTGCGGCGTCGCCCTCGAAATCGTCAACCGCCGCGTTCACCATGCGGGCGACCGGACGCGGCAGGCGCGATGCATTGGCGCGCAGGTTAACCACCTGCATCTGCATATTGGCTTCCGCGCGGCTCGCCTGGGAAGGGTTGGTCGCGGCCAGGACCAGGCTCTGATAGACCTCGTAGAAATTCGCGATCAGTGCATCGATCGGGCGCTTGCCGGGATCGCCATTGATCAACTCGTGGAAAGGACGGAACTGCGCCTCGATGTTGAAGCCGGGTATCTGCGCCCCTCCGGATGACCCCGAGAACGTGTCGCCGGCGCGGCTCTGCGACTTCTTCATCGCCAGTTCGATGCCGATGCGCGCAAGCCCGCTTGCGCGGGCGGCAGCCCGATCGGCGGCATATTTCGCGATGGTCTGGGCCGCGTCCTTCGCGTCGTCTCCCAAGGTCGGCACGTTGATCGGGAGGTCGCCCTGCAGTTCGCCATCGGCAGGCTCGCGGGTCAGTTGCGTTTCAAGCGCAACGGCCTCGAAGAGCTGGCCTATCGGCGATGTCGGGGAGGACGCGGCGGAAAGCGCCAGATACTGCGGCTTGTCCGCCGACATCGGCTTCAGCTTGAGGTTGTCAAAGACGGCGTTCCATGTATCGACAAAATCCTTGCCATAGCGCTCGATAAGCACCGGGCCTAATTGAGTGAACTGCTCCTCGACACCCTTCTGGTCGCCGAGCTCGCCCATCACCCACTTTTCGCTTTCGATCTTGTCGGCGACGGCGGCCAACTGGGGAATGAAGAAATCCTGGAAGCCGGCATAGGTGTAGAAGCCGGGCACGACGAGCTTGTCGAGCTCGGTGCCGTCGACCGTCTCGAACACCAGCGCGGTATCCGGTCCGCCCCGCGCGGCGACCGAGAAGTTCTCGATCGGCGCGCCGTAAGACGCGGTCTTGATCAGCGCATAGGCGCGATCGGCCATGTTCATGCGCGCAAGCGAGCGCTGCGCCGATTCGACCAGTGGGCCGTTCAGATCGAAGGTCGGCTTGTGGCTCGCGCCAAGATCGAGCATGGCGCGCAAATGCTGGGTGAGGTCTTCGCGGAGGCTGCGATTGGTAGGTCCGGGATAGAGGTTTTCGTCCCAGTCCTTGCGCATCCAGGTTTCAACCAGATCCTTGTCGACCTTCGGCGCCTTGCCGCCAAGCATCAGATAGACCTTGAGCGTTTCATAGAGGACCAGCGGATCGTTCATGCCGGCTTCGATCTGGTGCTCCAGCCGCAATATCAGGCGTGAGCGGAACATGCGCTCCAACGCCTGGCGATAGGTTATCTCGGCCGCTGAAACCAACCGCCCGCGCTGCGCCAGGCCGAAGCTCTCGCGCATCGGCGTCGGCAGATCGCGATTGTCATAGCCGACAGGCATGGTGCGCAGAATGTCGAGCAAGCCGGCAACTTCGGAAAGTGCATCATCCGATATAGAGGTGCGCTTCAACTCGTCGGCAGCGTTGACGCGGTACTGCTCGGCGGAACTGTCGGTCGCCGAGATCAGCGACTTGTTGCTGGCGAAGCTGACGCCCCAGGCGCTCAGCAATGCCGCCGACACGATGCAGATCAGCCCCAGCGCGCCATATCGAATAATCGCCGCGCGGCGGACCGCGTTCATGTCGCGGGAGACCCATCCCGCCTCGGCGAAGATGACTTTCTTCAGAAGGTCAAATAGAAAGAAGCTCTTGCCCTGCCCCGAAAGCTGCGAGGCGTGCGCCGTCTCGCCGAAACTGCGGCCGATCGAGCCCAGCACCTGGTCGATCGGCGTGCCTTCCTGCGTACCCGACGAGAAATAGAAGCCGCGCAGATTGGCATTCACCTGGTAGCGGGTCGGCTCGAAAATCCGGTTGAGGAAGTCTGCGACCCGCGTCTTGAGCAGCGCGAACTGCGCCGGAAAGCCGAAGATCGCGATGCGGGAGATCGGGTCCGGTTCCTCATGCAGACGATCTGCCACCTCTTCGGTCAAGCGCCTGACCAGCAGGTCGAACTCGGCCGGCACCTCGCCGACCATGTTCTTCTTGCGGTCCTCGGTCTGGAACGTCGCGCCCCAGACCTTGCGGCGGCGGGATTCAGTGAAGTTGCCAAAATACTCGGCAAAGCCGGCGAGCAGGTCGGCTTTGGTGAACAGCGCGTAGACCGGGAAATCGATTTTCAGTTCCTGGTGCAGTTCCAACAGGCGCTTGCGGATCGCCACCGCATGCTCGTCAAGCTCCTGACCGTTGAGCTTGAGAAGATCCTCCAGGCTCAATGCGAGGATGACGCCGTTGATCGGCTGTTTGGCACGCTGCGCCTTGAGCTGCGACAGGAACGCCAACCAGCTTTTCTTGTCGACCTCGCTGTCGGAGTCCTGCGTGGTATAGCGGCCGGCCGTATCGATCAGAACCGCGTCTTCGGTAAACCACCAATCGCAATAGCGTGTGCCGCCGGTTCCGGCGACCGCCTTGCCGCCATCGGCGCCGGCGAGGGGAAACTTCAGGCCGGAATTGACGAGCGCCGTCGTCTTGCCAGCGCCGGGCGGGCCGATGATGATGTACCAGGGCAGATCGTAAAGGTAGTTGCGCTTGCCGCTGGAGCGCTTCAGCGTCTCCAGCGCCTCGGTCATGCGCTCGCCGAGAACCTTGCCGTCGCCCTGCTTCCCCTCGCTTTCGGCGAGTGCAGCTTCCAGCGCCTTAGCCTTCCTGCGCCTCAGCCAATAGCGGATTCCGTAGAACCCGCCGACAATCGCGAAGACCACGAAAATGATGGCAAGCCGCACCCAAACCGAGTCGAACGGACGAATATCCTCGTAACCGATCAGCGGTGCGACGAACCAGACGATCGCGGCGAAGGCCAGAAGGCCAACGACAATTGCTATCCTCAAAATCCACTTCTTCATGCGCCGACAGCGCCTCGCCCAAGCCCGACCACGGCACTACTCCTCCGCGCGCGGGATCATGACTTCCACCCGCCGGTTCTTTGCACGGCCTTCCGGCGTTTTGTTTTCCTCAATCGGCTCGTCTTCGCCCCTACCCTCGACGCTGACGCGCGACGGGTCGGTCAGTTGCGGCGAGATGATCTTTTCGACCGCCTGGGCGCGCGCAACGGACAGGTCGAAGTTCGATTTGAACGGACTCGACGGCTTCGGCTTCACATTGTCGGTGTGACCGATCACGTGGATCGGGCCAGGCTCCTTGTCGAGAGCACCGGCAATGCGCGCGGCGATCGGCTCGAACTCCGGGCGAACCTCGGCCTTGCCGGACGCAAACAGCAGCAAATTGTTGACCTGCACGACGATATTTTCGCCGACCGGTTCCACCGCAAGCCCGCCAGCTGCAATTTCGTCCCTGAGCGCGGACCGTATGCGGTCCAGCTGCGTGGTCTTGGTAAGGTCCGGCCCCTTGAACGGAACAAATGCGTCGCGCTCGATCGTCACCGCGCCGGTGGGATTGAGCGCAATCAGCCGCGCCGCAAGCGCGTCGCCGTCTCCACTTATGATGAAGCGAAGGAGGAAATAGATGCCGACCAGAGCCGCGCCGGCGACGCCCGCGATCACCCACAACGGTATCTGGGCGCCGGCATCGCGCATGAGTTTCGCTAAACCCTGCCAGCGCGGCGAGATGTCATCATCGTTGCGTGTGCGCAGCGAACGCAACGTCTGATAGACGTCGCGCCGCCAGCGCTGGAGTTCGGCATCGCCGCCGGCCGCTCCGCGATACTGCCCCTCGAAGCCGAGCGACAGGCAGGCATGCATGAGTTCGAGGAGATCGTAGCGCGGCGCCGGATTGGCGAGGATTTTCTTCAACTCCTCGAAGAACCCGACGCCCGATGTGCGCACCTGGAAGAACTGCGCCAGCATGCTGTATTGCATCCAGACATGCCGGTCGGTGCCCGGAAGATTCTGGACGATATCGTCGGCGGTACCGCAAAGCGCGTATTTCGCGACCATCGTGTCTTCCGGCGACACGCCCGCGTCGCCTGCCTGCTTCTCGAAGTCGCGGATCTCCTGCGCTACGTGGTTCATAAGTGGCACGGCCTGCATATCGACGATCAATAGGCGCAGGCGGCCGAGCAGGATCAGCAGTGGCGCAGCAGCGGCGGTGATTGGATTCGAGGCTGAATACTCTCCGCCGTCGCGGGCATTGAGCGCGACTTCGAGCGGTATCTTTTCATGCGCGGGCGCAACAGGCGCCTTGGGCGCCGTGTCGGGGAAGAATACGCTCGCCTTGCCCGACTGCATCCAGTCGTCGGTGCCTGGCATGCCGTAGCGCGCCGAATCCGGATGCACCGGCATGGGCGAGTGCACCGGCGACTGCGGCGCGCCGTAGGTCGGCTTTGGCGGCGAACCATAGGATGATGGGGATGGCGTCCCAAAAGGCGACTGTGGCGGAGACGGCGGCTGTCCTGGAGATTGCGGCGCCGGGCGGGGCGGTTGAGCCGGGCCGACATTGGTCCCGCCGGAGTTCGGACGAGGCCGTCCAGCCGGGTTCGGTCTGATGACCGTTTTACCGCCCGGGCCGAATGGATCGTCCTTGCCGCTCATCGCCGCTCTTCCACGATCGCCCAGAGATCAAGCACGAGTCCCGGCCAGTCGCCGGCAAAATGCAGGCCCATGCCGCTCGCAACACTGAATTCAGGCCACAGCATCGACGACTTGTCGAGATAGAAATAGACATGGTCCGACACAGCCCGGATCTGGCGCGGCGGCGTCGGCATATGCACCAGTTCAATACCGGGCAGATGCGTCTGCACGATCTCGTTCATCTTGGTGTTCGGGCCGACCTTGCACAATGCCGGGAACTGCTGCTGGACCTGCGAAAGCGGCTTGCTTGCGGCGACTTCAACGACAAACGTCGCGTTACGGAACAGCGCGCGATCGGGTACCGTGGCGACAAAAGCGTTGGGCGCCTTTTCCACGAGATTGAGGCGGATCGCCCGCCCGATATCGAGGCTGAGCAGCCGCTGGATATCCGACAGCACCGGCTCGAACACCGTATCGAGCGAATCCTGGTCGTAATCGGCATATTCCGGCGCAAGCCGCTTTGCCGAGAAAGTCCAGAGTTCGCCGACGATCCTTAGCAGTTCCTTGTAGAACTCGACCGGGTGAATGAACTGCGAAGACCGCATATGCTTCACCACATTGATCTCGCGGTTCAGCATTTGCAGCATGAAATAGTCGAAGGTCTGCAAGCCGCCACCGGAACTCGGATCTGCGGCGTAACGCGACAGCGTTTCGAGCTTGGTATCCATCCAGCCGATGACGCGCTCGATCCAACCGGCGACGACAGGGTGCGAGTGGGTAGCGATGACAGGCGGCGCGAAGGTCTCGTCGAAGATGATCGTCTTGTCGCGCACTTCGAGAATGCGGGCGACGCGTAGCGAATGCGCGCCCGGCTTCGCGGTCTTGCGGATTTCGAACGTTGCGCGCGGATGCGCTACCTCGATCTCCTGCTCAACATGCATGCCAGACGAGGAATCGATGATCGTTTCGATATCGCGCGTGTAGCGGCTGCCGGATGTGCCCTCGACCATGTCCACTTCGCGGCCGTTGACGACTGCGGCCGGAAGCACAAGCCACACGATTTGTTTGTCGACCCCGGCCGGCACATCGATCGGCGCGGGCAGCGGGCTGGAGCCCGGCATGTCGAACGGCGTGCCGTCCTGGAAAACACCGCTGGCGCGGCGCAGCGCGAACTTGTTCTGCTGCGCGAGATCGCGGTCGATCTCGATCTGCGCGAAGCCCCATGGATAAGCGCCCAGCTGGCGGACCCGATTTTCGAGCAAACGCTCGAAATAGCGGTCGTTCTGCTGGAAATGATGCTGGCGAAGAAACAGCCCTTCCGACCATGCAACCTTGCTGTACCATGACATCTTCGAGGGCGGTCTCCGGTGGGCCTGTCAGTGCGAGGTATGATTTCCCATCAATGGTAATTGAATGCAGAGCGAATGGAAACGGCTTCGGTGTCGGGATGTGCCGATAGAACCTGCACAGGTTAATACGAAATTCGGGCCACGGACATGGCTCCGATATCCAAGACAGTATCTGCCTGACAAGCCGCGCCCTTCAACCCCAGCATAGCAAATCACCCTTACGGCGCAAACGTTCCGGTTCAATGCCGCGGCAAGCCAGCAATGTTTCCAATCAACGAAAAGTGTTGCGGCCTGATAGCTGCGTCACAAACGACGTAGATGCATTGCCCACGAATCTCCGGCACTATGTGCCTTGGGAACCTAATGCGTCGCATGTTAACGGCCGTCGGAAATGCCAGGGGAAAAATGATCAAGTTCATGAGCTTGCGCAGTGCTGCAATCTGTCTCGCAAGCGCTCTAATGGCCGCGATGCTCTTTGCTGGGGCAGCCGGCAATACTGCCTATGCGCAAGCCAAGCCGAATCGTCTGGCGCTGATCGTCGGCAATTCCAACTATGC
This sequence comes from uncultured Alphaproteobacteria bacterium, assembly GCA_963839725.1. Taxonomy (GTDB): domain Bacteria; phylum Pseudomonadota; class Alphaproteobacteria; order Rhizobiales; family Rhizobiaceae; genus Kumtagia. The sequence continues at coordinate 374,050 of CAWIWT010000001.1, forward strand.
CAGTGACAGGCTGCTGGATTTGCCAAACGCCGCTAACGATGCCACCCGGTTGGCGGATGCACTGAAGCGCCTGAACTTCGACGTCGCCCTCGGCACGGACTTCACATCGTCCCAGTTCGAAGACCTATTCGAGCAGTACCAGGCCAAGCTTGCCCAATACGATGCCGTGTTGATTTTCTATGCGGGGCACGGCGTTCAGTTCAATGGCGAGAACTACATCCTGCCGGTCGATACACCCGATCCGGTCAGCGTCGAAAACCTCATCGAGCCCGCCGTGAAGCTGGACGACGTGATCGACCGCTTTGCAAGCCGCAACCGCCAGACCTTCATCTTCCTCGATGCCTGCCGCAACAATCCGCTCGGCCTGCGGGCACCCGGAACGAACAACGGCCTCGCCCAATTCGAGGTTGGCGACAACACATTCGTTGCCTTCGCCACCCAACCCGGAAACGTCACCGTCGATGGAAAGGGCGAAAACAGCCCCTTCACCACGTCGCTGCTTGACCATGTCGAGATCCCCGGACCGAGCGTTTCCGACATGATGATCAAGGTGCGCAACGGCACAGCCGAGCGCACGCTCGGCCGCCAGGTTCCGTGGGACCAGTCGAACCTGCGCGAGCAGTTCTATTTCACCGAGCAGCAGGTTCTCGACCCGCAGCAACTGAGTTCCATGCTGAGCCAGATTCTGGCGAAGCCGGAGATGAAGGCAAAGCTCGTCGATCAACTTGCCTCGACCAACAGCGACCTGCAAAGCGCGGTGCTCGTGCTTGGCAGGGAGTTGCCCGACACGCGCTCCGCCAGTATCGAGCCGTCGCAAGTTGTGCCGGCGGCGCTTGAACTGGGTCTTGATGCCGCGCATAAGGAAGCCGTGTCTAACATAGCGTCGCTGCTGGTTCTGGGTGAACCGACGCCGGCCGACACGTCGGACACGGCCGAGTCGGCTGACGGCGCAATGACTGGCGGCCAGCCGAAGCCGACGATAACCCTCGAACACCGGACACAAACCGAGCTGAAGCGGGTCGGCTGCTACCGGCAAACAGTCGATGGAGTTTGGGGCCCGGGATCGCGAAAGGCGCTGGGCAACTATCTGGCTATTACGAAACAAAGTCAGGCCGATCTCCAGCCAAATGCTGACGTGCTCACCGATCTTTTCCTGCGCTCGGGCCGCATTTGCAGGGAGCCTGAACCTGCGCCCCGCGCCCTCGCCATTGTGGTTCAGACCGTCGAGAAGGTGGTTGTGCAGAAGCAGGCCTGCAGTTGCCAGGCTCCGAGGCAGACGCGTGTGCGACAGCCCGCGGTTCAACAACCGCCGCGAACCGTCAGAAGACAGACATTGACGCTTAAAGATCCGGAGCGAGCCGATCGCGGATCGAGCAACCAGGACAGTTCAAGTGGCAGCATCGAAGCAGCGGTACCGCTGGTGGTGGCGGTAGCACAGGTGGCAGTACACCGTAGCTGACCACGTAGCTGGAGTGCCGTAAGAGAAAAGCCCGGACGACGTGAACTGACCCCGAAGAGTTGGACATCAACCTTCGGGTTTTTGTGTACGGTCGACCGAGGCCCGCGGTATCAGCCGCCCCATCCGCCACCGCCGCCGCCGCCACCACCTCCGCCGCCTCCGCCACTGCTTTCCTTTTCGATGACGATTGGTTGCGGAGAGACCGGCTTACGCACCCTGACCTTTTTCGGTTTTGGCTGTTGTGGTGCCGGTTGGTCATAAACCACCGGCTGGGCGTTCGGTGACTGGTACGGGATCAATGGGCTGGTGCTTGTGCACCCGGCCATCGCAACCGCAGCGACGCTGACGAAATACAAGCTTGGCCGCATTCGCATGAAATCACCTCCAATCAAAGAACTTGTGATCAAACCAAACAACGGGGTTATCAGCCGCCCCAACCGCTACCACCACTGCCAGAACCACCTGAGCCGCCGACCGCCACCAGTACCGCCGCCACCCGTCACCGCCACCACCAGTACCACCGCCGTGCCACCACCGGTACCGCCGCCGCCCGTACCGCCGCCACCGGTGCTGCACCACCTGTACCGCCACGCCACCGCTAGTGCCACCACTGGTACCGCCGCTCGTGCCACCGCTTGCACCGCCGGAGCCACCACTCATACCGCCACCGCCGCCAGAGTTTCCACTGTCGCCTGAGCGAGACCGACTTTTGCCAGAGGATGCGGTCGAAGCGTTGGTCATCGTGACCGTCTGCTCCTTCCTGGCACCAAAAATTGGAGACGACGTATTTATGCAGGCACTCAATGCCAGTGCAGACACGCCAATCAGCATGCTAGCCGCAAACTTTCGCATGTTTCCCCGCTCTCTCTGTTGCCTGATCAAAGCATGTCCAGCCGCGGCCTTGAGGCAACCCATTCGTGCCTCACCAACTCAGCATAGAGATCAACCGCATTCGCCGGCGCCTTGGTCCCCAGAATCTGCGAAGCGGCCCTGCGCGCCCCGGCGCCAATCTTGCCGTCGACGGTAACGTCCGATGCGCCGAGATTGATCAGAAGCTCCTGCACAGCCGTCGCGATCTGCTTGGACGGCATCTTCGCAAGGCGCGCACGCGCATCCTTTTCCGAGTCCCCCATCTTCCTGGCAACCGCAAAGGCATACAGACGAGCCGCTTCATCCGGCGAATTGGCCAGCGATGGATTCTCGCTGACAATCTCGGCGGCGAAATATGCTCCCCAACCGTCACCGCGCGCCGCGCTTTCGCGGAAAAGCTTGAGCTGCGTCGCCTGATCGACGTTCCCCGCGTCGCGATCCATCAACGCCATCAAGCGGGCCGCGAAGGGGTGAAGCTTGTCGTTCGCATCCGACAGCAAGTCATAGGCACGACCCGTATCCTTCGGCACGCCGACGCCGTCGCGATACATGGTCGCAAGGTTGACCTCGCCCCAGATATCGCCGCGCCCGGCGGATTTCTCGAACATCACACGCGCGCGTTCCACATCTTTCTCGACCCTCTCGCCGTAGAGATACTCGGAGCCAAGCTGGTTGAGGGCGTATGTGTGGCCGGACTCCATGGACTTGTTCAGCAAGTCCATGCCGCGCTTGAAATCCTTCTTGACGCCCTTGCCGTCCATCAGAGCGCGCGCGAGCGAATATTGCCCGTAAGGATCGCCCTTCTTGGCGGCGGCTTCGAACAGCGGAATTGCCTTCTTGGGGTCGAGCTCAACGCCTGACCCAAGCTGGTAGAGACGGCCGAGGAACTGGCCGCCGCGCACATGACCGCCGTCGATCGCTTCGCGGATCATATGCGTGGATTGATCGAACTTGCCATCGGCCCAAAGCACGCGGCCATATTGGAACTTGAAGCGCGGCACGTCCGGGAAATCGGTCACCGCCTCCTTGCAGGCCTTCAAGGCTTCGGGGACCTTTATGTCGTTTGGCAGGACGCCGTCGGTGACTGCCTGGATGTCGAGTGGCTCCGCGGCGAGTTCATCGCAGGCGTTCACCTCGGCATCGACTGAAATCACCACCGCCTTCGAATCGGCCGTCACCACGGCCGGCTGGAGCACGATCTCGGCTTCGCGGTCGGTCTGGTGCAATGCCGGACGCACCTTCACGTCGGCAAGGTCTTCGGCCTTGACCAGATCGCCGAGCACGAGCAGCTTGCCGTCAAGAGCCACCTGCGTCGAGGGATCGCGCGCCTCGAGCCTGAGCCAGCCGGTTGGGCGCCCTCCGCCAAGTTCCAGCGTCGGAACCGGCGCGAAACCCGTGCCGACATCCGGCTTCAGCGATAGCTTCACCGGCACCGCCTTTATGGTGCTGTTGACGTCCTCATTCGAGGCGATGACCAGCGTGTCATCCTGCTGAGGGGTGATGTCCGGATCAAAGACAACCGCCACAGCGCCATTCGCCGACTGGCCTGTATCCGAGCGCACCGTGTAAGGGATCAACTCCACCGACTTCTGGCCGGGATCGGTAGCATAGACCACATCGCCGAGGCGCTTTGCATCGATGGCGCCGCCGGCCTTCAGAACCTTGTCGTCCAGCAGGAGCATGCCCTTTGCCGGCACCTTGTCGAAAGTCGCCGTCAGCGCCATGCCTTCCGTGGCGATCGGCGGCTCGATGCGCAGGTCGACGCGGCGCGTTTCGGGCGCAACGCGCACTTCGGTGACGCTTTCGCCGAGCACCAGCATGTTCTGCTGCGACACGAAATAGAACTGTGAGGTGAGGCTCGACACATCCCAGGGAACCTGCCGCCCACCGGTCTTGTTGATGACCTCGGTGCGGACAGTGGTCAGAACCTCGCGAACTTCGCGATTGGGGCTGAGCACATGATCAGCAAACGCGCCGGCAAACGGGCTGATATCGCCGGCGCCGTCATAGGCAACCTCGTCCGGCGCGGTCGAGTAGACGATTAGCGCGCCCTGGCGCGGCGACAGCGAGGCAAGGCCCTTCTTGCCTTTCACAGCGACCTTCTTGTCACCGAGGAAATAGTTCTCGTTGCGGAACGGATTGTCGCGGCAGGCATCCAGCACGAGAATCTGCATGGCAGACGCCGCGCGCATGTAGTCGAGCAAGTTGGTTATCTTGTAGGACTCGACCTCAAGGTCATAGGAGGAGCTGAGGTTCGCGTCGACCGGGATAATGAAATTCTCGCCGGCGACCTGAACCGCATGGCCGCTGTAGTAGAACAGCGCGATATCGCCATCGTTCAGCGTTTGCAGAAATTCGCGGACGGCTTTTTCAAGCCCGGCCTTGTCGAGATCCTCACCGACCGTGACTTCGAAATTCGCGTCGCGCAAAACAGTGCCGATACGCTCGGCGTCATTCAGCGCGTTGGGCAACTTGGGCAGGTTCTCGTAACCGGAATTGCCGATCACCAAGGCCGCACGACGACCCTGCACGTTGCCGTTGGCGGCAACGGGGTTCACAGCCGCGAAAGCCGCGGATACGCAGAAGACAACGGCCAGGAGAACAATGCTGCGTATCGCCGGCGCCGCCCGGCACAGAGACAACAAATTCATGCAATCACCTTGCTCGCGACAAGCCTGTTCAGTCTACTCTGTTTTGGACACTCTCACAAAGTTGATTCAGGACGGTGTCACGGAAAACACCGACTTGTTACAGGCTCAGGCAGGACTAACCTTCTTCTCATCGAGCATGTTGATCGCTTCGACATTGCCTGCCGATGCACCGTTCGGATCGAAGTCCGAGGCCAGCCCCACGATCGCCTTCGCAAGCTCCGGTCCAAAGACGCCGGCGCCCATGGTGAAAATCTGGGCGTTGTTGGATTTGGCGGCGCGGTCGGCGGAATAGGTATCGTCGGTCAGCGCCGCGCGAATGCCCGGCACCTTGTTCGCCGAGATACAGACTCCGATGCCGGTGCCGCAGAAGAGAATGCCCCGATCATGTTTGCCGTCGACGATGGCGTGGCCGACCTTGTCGGAAAGATCGGCGTAGTAGCCCAACTGGCTGAGATCGCTCAGTTCAATTTCCGGCTTTGTCTTGAGGTGGGCGGCGATCACGGCGAGAAGCGGCTGTCCGGCGCCATCGGCGCCAATGGCTAGTTTCATTGCGAATTCTCCTGGATAGGTCGCGTGGGCGACACGCTTTCCGTAACGAATCAATTCAATAGGCGATTTTCTAACAGCCAAATCCGGTGAGGAAGGAGGTGAGGTTGTCGCCAAGCGCATCGCACAGATAGCCCCCCTCCTGAACGATCACGGTGGGCAGATCAAGCGCGGCGATCGCTTCGCCGATCCGTGCAAAGCCCGACGTGGAGACCGAAAGTCCGCCGAAGGGATCGCCCTCGAAGGCGTCAAGACCGAGCGACACGACCAGCGCTTCCGGCGCGAAGGCGCGAATGCGGCGGATGGCAATGCCGAGCGCATCGAGAAACGCCTTGTCGGCGGATTTGCGCGGCAGCGGCAGGTTGAGATTGTAGCCGAGCCCTTGTCCTTCGCCGCGCTCATCGGCATGGCCCCAGAAGAACGGATAGAATCGCACCGGATCGGCGTGCAGCGATAAGGTGAGCACATCGGCACGCGAATAGAAAATGCCTTGGGTGCCGTTGCCATGATGCAGATCGACATCGAGGATGGCGACCCTCGCTGCGTTGCTACGCAGGCGCTGCGCGGCCACCGCCGAATTGTTGATGAAGCAGAACCCGCCTGCGACATCGGCGAAAGCATGATGGCCGGGCGGACGGCAGAGCGCGTATGTGGAGCGCTCGCCGGAAAGCACCGCATCCGCTGCCGCGACTGCCGACCATGCGCTCCACAGCGAGCTCTCCCAGGTTTCTCCGGAGATCGGGCAGCTTGTGTCTGCCATGTGATAGCCGGCCTGGCCGACCGCCGATGCGGGATACGACCCGCTGCGCGCGATCGGATGGATGTTGGGAATGACCTCTTGCGACGCGCCTTCGATGCGTCGCCAGCGGGTGTAGATATGCTCGAGGAAGTCGAGATATTCCGGCGTATGCACCGCTGAGATCGGGCCGAGGCCGTAGTCTTGCGGGCGCTCGACCGCGCAGCCGGCTTGTCTTGCGCCCGCAAGTAGGCGCTCGACGCGTTCCGGCTGTTCGGGGTTGGGCTGTGGCGCGCCGCTTGACAGGAAAGCCTTCGGATCGTGGCGCTTCTGCTCGGCGGCGTAAAAAGCCTTCATGATTGCTCCGTGATGCTTACCAGGGTGCCGCCCGGCGGGCAGTCGGCGGCGGCAAGATTGAGAAACGCCTCGCCATATGCGGCATGAACCTGCTCGGTGTCGGACTTGACCAGTTCGACGCGGGTATAGAAAGCCTGCGCGGCAAAGTTGTCGGTATCGACCGACAGCCGCATGTAATAGCCGCCGCGGTCGCGGGTGATCGCCGCCACGCGCCGCAGCAGCTTCGCGCCGATGCCAAGACCGCGAAAGGCGTCATCGACATAAAGGTCCTGCACGTAAACGCCAGGCCTCCCGTGCCAGGTCGAAAAGCTGCGGAAGAATAGCGCGGCGCCGGCATTTTTCCCGTCGACTTCCGCAATCACGGTCTCGAAATGCGGATCGGGACCGAAGCCGTACTCAATAATGTCGCCGACGCCCGACCTGATCTTGTCCAGTTCGCCGACAGCGCGGGCGATGCCGATCAGGCAGTCGTGAATGTACTGCGCATCCGCGACCGTCGCTGGACGAATGGTAACGTCCGGCTTTGCTTCGTTCGAACTCATCGAAGGCTCTCTCCGGCGACGAAATGAAATGGAGAGCGCCCCTTCACACCCCCCTCTGGCCTGCCGGCCATCTCCCCCAAAAAGGGGGAGATCAGCAGCTTTCGCGCCCTCGCCCCCTCATCAATGTCGGAGACTGGCGAAGACCAAGATGGCGGCTCATCTCCCCCCTTGAGGGCAGGGCTATCGCACATGGAAATGTTGGATGGTTTGACGGCTTTAATACCCCCACCCCTAACCCCTCCCCTCAAGGGGGAGGGGGACTCTGACGGCTGCCCTGCCGCACAAAATTGTCGACGTTTGATGCCAAGCGGCGATGCAGCAAGTCCCCCTCCCCCTTGAGGGGAGGGGTTAGGGGTGGGGGTATTTTCATATGCGATAGCCCTGCCCTTGGAGGGGAGATGTCCGGCAGGCCGGACGGGGGTGTGAGAGAGCACAACCATGTCAGCTCGAAGTCCATCCCATCAAAACGCCACCCTGTCCCCGCCCTTTAGCGCCAGCATCTCGCGCGCTTCGGCAGGCGTGGCTACGTCCAGCGAAAGCGATTCCAGAATGGAGCGGATGCGGCGAACCTGGTCCGCATTGGAGCGCGCGAGATCGCGACCGTCGAACAGGCTGTCCTCCATCCCGACGCGGACATTGCCGCCCATCGTCGCCGCCATGGTGATCAGCGGCATCTGGGCGCGGCCGGCCGCCAGCACCGAGAACCGATAGTCGTCGCCGAACAGTTTGTCGGCGATGCGCTTCATGTGGCTGAGATTGTCCGGATCCGCGCCGATGCCGCCCAAAATGCCAAGCACGAACTGGATGAACAACGGCCCTTTCACCAGCCCGCGGTCGCGGAAATGCGCGAGCGAATAGAGATGGCCGACATCGTAGCATTCGAACTCGAACCGGGTGCCGCAACCTCGGCCGAGTCGGACGAGAATGTCCTCGATGTCGGCGAAGGTGTTCTTGAAGATGGTCGAGCGCGTCGCCTCAAGCAGCTTCGGTTCCCATTCATGCTTCCATTCGCGCGGGCGGTCGAGCATCGGAAATAGAGCGAAGTTCATGGAGCCCATGTTGAGCGAGCACATTTCCGGCTCGGCCTGCAGCGACGCTGCCAGCCGTTCGTCGAGGGTCATCAGCGACGAGCCGCCGGTCGAGATGTTGATGACGGCGTCGGTCGCTTGCTTGATGCGCGGCAGAAATTGCATGAACACGGTCGGATCGGCAGTCGGGCGCCCATCGTTCGGGCTGCGCGCATGCAGGTGCAGGATCGACGCGCCAGCCTCCGCCGCCGCGATGGCTTCCGCCGCGATCTGGTCCGGCGTTACCGGCAGATAGGGCGACATGGACGGCGTGTGCACCGAGCCGGTGACCGCGCAGGTGATAACGACTTTTCGCGCCGGCTTCGCCATTGTCGCCTATCCTCGGTTCGACATCGGCAGGTCGAGATCCCGCGCTACGACTTCCAGCGCATCGCCCAGGATCGAGACGATCTCGCCAATCTGTTGGCGCGTTACGATGAGCGGCGGCGCAACCATGATGTAGTCCCCCTGCACACCACCCTTGACCCGCCGCGAATAAACGATCAGGCCGCGCGCATAAGCGGCGGCAAGTATCTTCTGGTGGGCAAGGAACTTGGCCGGCAGAGCTTGCATCGTCGCCGGGTCGGCCACCAATTCGATCGCCGTCATCAAACCCTTGCCGCGAACATCGCCAATGAACGGAAACCGCTTCGCCAGGTCGCGCAGGCCGTCCATCAGCACGTGACCCATCGCTGCTGCGTTCTCGGTGAGGTTCAGCCGATCCATCTCGTTGATGATGGCGACGCCTGCGGCGCAAGCCAGCGGGTTGCCGGCATAGGTGTGGCCATGCTGAAAGCCGCCCATGGCGAGAACCGGCTTTACGATGCGCTCGGGTGCTGCCAGCGCGCCGAGCGGAACATAGCCCGAGCCGATGCCCTTCGACAGCGAGACGATGTCGGGCTTGCAATCCCAGTGATCGCCGCCAAGGAATTTCCCGGTGCGGCCGACGCCGCTCATCACTTCATCATGGATGAGCAGGATACCGTACTGGTCGCAGATCTCGCGGATGCGCGCATAATAGCTGTCGGGCGCAACCAGCGCGCCTGTCGCCGCGCCGCCGATCGGCTCCATGATGAAGGCCAGGACCATCTCCGGTCCCTCGGCCAGGATCTTTTCCTCCAGCATGTCGGCATAGCGGATCCCGCGCTGTTCCATGGAGAGGTTGTCGCGGTCGCGATAGGCGGTCGGCGCCGGCACGGTCGGCATGACGCGCATCTGATCGGCGAAGGTATCGGTCAGCAGGCCGTCGCCGGTGACCGCCAGCGAGCCATAAGTGCCGCCATGATAAGACGGCATGCGGGCGATCACCTTCCAGCGATTCTGCTGACCGGTCGCCACCGCCCATTGACGCGCCAGTTTCAGGCAGGATTCCACCGCTTCAGAACCGCCGGAGACGAAGAATATCCGATCGAGGCCGTTTGGCAGGCGGTCCGCAAGCTGCCGCGCCAGTTCCTCCGCCGGTTCGTTCTCGAAGTGCAAGCGATAGGCGAAGGTCGTGCGCTCCATCTGCCGCTTCATCGCGTCAAGGACGGCGCGGTTGCCGTAGCCAAGATTGACGGCGAGCGGCCCACTGGAACCGTCGATGAAACGCCTGCCGTCCTCGGTCCACAGGTAGATGCCTTCGGCGCGATCGACGACCGGCCGGCGCAAATCGGCAAGGTAGAAAAGATTAGAGGGACGGGGGCTTGTTGCAGTATCGTTCATGGCTTGATTTGGTTCTCTTGGTCACAAGCGGCGGAATGAGGCTTGAACGGTTCGTAATGCCCCCTCTCCGCTGCCTTCCTAGATATCTAGTTTCGTCCTGTCACTGGCCCGTCAGCGCTGCAAATAGCGGTCCAGCACGTTTGCAGTCACCTTTTCCACCATCGCATCCTTACGCAGCAGGCCGGCCACCCATTCGCAACTGCCGGCATGGAAGACGTCGCCCTTGCCTTTGGCGAAGTTGACGATCATGCCGTTGCCACGCTTGACCTTGTCGATCGTCTCGCGCGTCGCCTCGCCATACAGCGTCTCTGCGGCGAAAACGGCATCCTCGTCGTTGAGGAAGCCCGCTGGAACGTCGGCGCTCTCCTCGACCAGCGAGGCCATTCCCATCCCCAGAATCTGCACTCCCGCCGGCGGCGAGCCTACGCCCGTCGGTTCGGGCAGGCCGTTCCGAACGATGCAGTCGAGACCATCGACCTCGTAGCCGTAAATGTGGCTTTCGGCGCCAAGCACATCGCCATAGTAGATGCCGGTGCCGCGAAACGCCCAATGCTCCGGGCGATAGATCGGAAAGCCACGCACTCCACGCGGCATGCAGCCGCCCCATCCCGCATAAACGCCAGCGGTGGCATTCAGGCCGAACGTCGTCGCGCCCGGTCTGCCGATTTCCGGAGCCTCCCAGGCGTTGGTGGTGCGGCTGGTATCGCTGCTGCGGTAAACCGGATCCTCGGCACGGGCGCGGTACTTGTAGCAGACCTGCCGTTGTCCCTCATCCTCGAGCCGTGTCTGCCAGAGAAAGTTGCCGGCGAAGCGCGCAGCACGCCCTCCCCGTTCGACGAAGGTATCGACCGCGTCGCGCATTTCCCACGTCCAGTATTCGTCGTGGCCGACGAAGACCGCACAGTCATAGCCGTCGAGGATTTCGGGAGCGAAATGCAATTCGTGCTGAGTGGCAAGGTCGACCGCATAGCCCTGGCGTTCGGCCCAGCGGAAGAAATGGCTGTCGTAGCTCGCCCAGCCGGCCGAAGCGTATTTCTTCGAATGGCCGGTCGCGAACGCCCATTCCATATGTGGATAGCGTGGTTCGGTCACAGGCGGCATGTCGATCTCGATCGGCACGCGCGGCGCTTCCGGCGGAAGCACCACAAAGCCGCGGCACCACGGGCGCTGCGTGCTGACGCTGGTGGCGTACTGATTGCGGTCCGGCCCGGTGATGCCCTGATAATGGTTCGACCCGCCCCAGGTGTTGTAGGCGGTCCATGTTCCGGTCGCGGCGATCTGCAGGATGCGCCCGGAATGCTTTGCAGGTTTCGGGCGCAAGATGAAGAGGTGGTAGCAGTGGATCGGTGCCCCTTTGCGCCCTTCCGCCCACAATGTGACGCGATAGGCGCCGGAGGGCCAACTTTCTTCGACGCGGAATTCGAAAGACGCCTGCCAGCCACACCCCTCTACCGAACATTGGTCGGGCGTATCCTGCCAACTGGTATCAAGCCCCCGCCGTTCGAAAACCGGCGTCAGTTCGCTACCGTCGCGCGAAACGGCGATGTCGAAGCGCGGCGCAGTGGAACTCACGAACAGTGTGACTACGTCGCCCGGCGCGTAGGAGAAACGGTCGGTGTAACACCAGATCTCTCCCTTCTCGCCCTCCATTCCCGAATATTCGTAATAGTGCCCAAACACCGCCTCGCGGCGTTGCTCCGGCGTCAGGCCGAAATCGGGATATACGGTTGGCAGATGCGGCATGGTTTGCCTCAATATTGAGTAGACTGGCGCCAGAGCTTGTCTTCGCCCCCTTCACCCGAGTGAAGGGCGACGACCAGCAAACGCGCGACAGCGAGCAATCAAGATCGCGCATACTGCCCGGTCAAGCGGCGAAGCCCAATCCTTCCCAACTCTTTGTTTGGTCCAGACTCTCGCAGTCGTGGCGAAACTGGATAGTATGCGCGCCGCCGACGGCCCGAACGCGGAGGGGAACTGCATGACCGACCTGTTGCAACTGCCTGGCGACGGCGTTTTTCTTGGCCGGGTAAGCGCGCCCGATGCGGCTCATCCGCTGGTCGTGGCGGCGCGTGGTGGAGAGGCGATCGACATAACGGCGAAAGCCGCGCCGACCGTTCGCGACATTTGCGAGATGGACGATCCTGCCGCCTATGTGCGCGCGGCAAAGGGCCGGTCGCTGGGCGCGACCGACGACATTGCCGGCAATAGTTTCAAGGCCAGGCGCGATCCCGGCAAGCCGCATTTCCTGTCACCTGTCGATCTTCAGGCGGTCAAAGCCTCGGGCGTGACGTTTGTGGTCAGCCTGCTGGAGCGCGTCATCGAGGAACAGGCGCGCGGCAATCCGGAAAAGGCTGATGCCATCCGCGCCGATATCGCCACACTGATCGGCCACGATCTTTCGAAGCTGAAGCCCGGCTCGCCGGAAGCCATGGAAATCAAGCGCAAGCTTATCGAGCGCGGTGCGTGGTCGCAGTATCTGGAGGTCGGCATCGGCCCCGACGCCGAAATATTCACCAAATGCCAGCCCATGGCGTCGGTCGGCTTCGGCGCCGATGTCGGGCTGCACCCCGTTTCGACCTGGAATAATCCGGAACCTGAAATCGCGGTCATCGCGGCCAGCAGCGGCAGGATCGTCGGGGCGGCACTCGGCAACGACGTCAACCTGCGCGATGTCGAGGGGCGTTCGGCGCTGCTGCTCGGCAAGGCCAAGGACAACAATGCGTCAGCCGCTCTCGGGCCGCTCATCCGGCTGTTCGACGACACTTTCTCCATTGGTGACGTGAAGAATGCCAAGGTCCGGCTAAAGGTAGAGGGCGACGACGGCTTTCTGCTCGAAGGTTCAAGCTCAATGGCCGAGATCAGCCGCTCGCCCGAGGAACTGGTCGCCGCAGCCATGGGCGCGCATCATCAATATCCCGATGGCATGGCGCTCTATCTTGGCACCATGTTCGTGCCCTCGAAGGATCGCGGCGAGAAGGGCAAGGGCTTCACCCACAAGAGTGGAGACATGGTCACCATCGCCACCGAAAAGCTCGGTGCACTGACCAACCGCGTGCGGCTCTCGACCGAATGCCCGCCCTGGACCTACGGAACAAGCCGCCTGATGCGCGATCTGGCAAAGGCGGGATTGATTTGAGGCGCCCTTACCCTCCCCCTTGTGGGGAGGGTCGGCGAGCCAACTGAGCGAAGCGAAGATTGCGGGGTGGGGGTAAATTTCGATAACCGCCTCTATCCCCACCCCGCGTCGGTCGCGCATTCTGCGCGACGTGCTCCGCGACCCTCCCCACAAGGGGAGGGTAAAGCTCACCGCTTGAACTCATAGTCCGCGATCGACTGCGGCTTCATCTCGATGGAAAAGCCCGGCAGTTTCGGCGGCATATAGGCGGCATTCTCGATGACGCAGGGGTCGAGAAAATGCTCATGCAAGTGGTCGACAAACTCGATCACACGACCATCCTTGGTGCTGGACACAGCAATAAAGTCGATCATCGAAAGGTGCTGGACATATTCACACAGGCCAACGCCGCCGGCATGCGGCCACACCGGCAGGCCGTATTTGGCAGCCATCAACAGCACCGATAGGACCTCATTGAGGCCGCCCATGCGGCAGGCGTCGATCTGCACGATGTCGATCGCGCCACCGGCGATCATCTGCTTGAAGATGATGCGGTTCTGGCACATTTCGCCGGTTGCGACCTTCACCGGCGCGACGCCCTGGCGAATGGCGCGATGACCAGCAACGTCGTCGGGGCTGGTCGGCTCCTCGATGAAATAGGGGTTTGCGAAGGCAAGTTTCTTCACCCAGTCGATCGCCTGCCCGACCTCCCACACCTGATTGGCGTCAATCATCATGAAGCGATCGGGACCGAGAACTTCACGCGCGATCCGCAGGCGGCGGATGTCGTCGTCAAGATCGCGGCCGACCTTCATCTTGACGTGGTTGAAGCCAGCGTCGACCGCTTCCTGACAGAGCCGCCGAAGCTTGTCATCCGAGTAGCCCAGCCAACCGGCTGAGGTCGTGTAGCAGGCATAGCCCTCGCGTTCGAGCTCAGCGATGCGCTGCTGCTTGCCCGGCTCCGCTGCCCGCAGGATAGCCAGGGCTTCCTCTGGCGTGATCGCGTCGGTGAGGTAGCGGAAATCCACGATGCTGACGATTTCCTCCGGGCTCATTTCCGCGACCAGCCGCCATACCGGCTTGCCCACTTCCTTCGCCCAGAGGTCCCACACCGCATTGACCACCGCTCCGGTGGCAAGATGCATCGCGCCCTTGTCCGGGCCGATCCAGCGCAACTGGCTGTCACCGGTGACATGCCGCCAGAAGCGACCGGGCTCCGCCTTGATCCAGTCGAGTTCGAGTCCGACCAGCAGATGCCGCATCGACTCGATGGCGTGGCAACATATGTCGTTGCCGCGCCCGATGGTGAAGGTCAGTCCGTGGCCTTGATGCGGGCCGTCCGTTTCGAGAACGACATACGCCGCCGAATAGTCCGGATCGGGGTTCATCGCGTCCGACCCATCCAGGCTCTGGGACGTCGGGAAGCGCAGATCGTGGGTGCGCAGACCGGTGATGCGGGTCATGAAAAATCTCCCTTCATGTCACCGTCTGCCCGGCGCGCCGGACACGTGTGGACTGGAGCCGCCGGAAGCGGCAGTCGTTGTTTTCATGTACCCCCACCCCTACCCCTCCCCACAAGGAGGAGGGGATCGCTGCACCGTCCGCTCGGCCAATCGCGGAGGGTTAAAGAATAGCGCAAAGAGGTGAGGGCAAGTCCCCCTCCCCCTTGTGGGGGTGCTCTGAAGGCCGCAACGGCCACCAGCCCCTGGCTCTAGACATCCGCGACGAATGTCTGCTTCTGCGTGCCGAGACCTTCGATTCCGAGTTCAACGACGTCGCCGGCCTTGAGATAGCGCGGCGGCTTAAGGCCCATGCCGACTCCGGGAGGCGTGCCGGTCGAAATGATGTCGCCCGGGCGCAGAGACATGAACTGCGACAGGTAGGAAACCAGATAGGCGACGCCATAGACCATGGTCTTGGTCGAGCCGTTCTGCATCATCTGGCCGTTGACCTTCAGCCACATCGGCAGATTTTGCGGGTCGGCGACCTCGTCCTTGGTCACCAGCCACGGGCCTATCGGCCCAAACGTGTCGCACGACTTGCCCTTGGTCCACTGGCCATGACGTTCGGTCTGGAAGGCGCGCTCCGAAACGTCATGCGCGGTGCAGTAGCCGGCGACATAATCCAGCGCGTCTGCCTCAGAGACGTATTTCGCTGTCTTGCCGATGACGACGCCAAGTTCGACTTCCCAGTCAGTCTTCTGCGAGCCCCGCGGAATGATGACGTTGTCATTCGGGCCAACAATCGCCGAGGTTGCCTTCATGAAAATGATCGGCTCCGGCGGCACGGTGGCGCCGGTTTCGGCGGCGTGATCGGAATAGTTCAGACCGATGCAGATGAACTTTCCGGTGCCGGCGACACATGGGCCGAGGCGCGGATTGCCGGAAACCAGCGGCAGGCTTCCCAGATCGACCTTGGCCAGCGCCGTCAGCGACGACGGGTCGAGTTCGCTTCCGGCAAAGTCCAGCACATGGGCCGACAGGTCGCGGATATTGCCTTGTGCATCAATAACACCCGGCTTCTCGCGCCCGGCTTCTCCAAAACGAACAAACTTCATACCCTGTCTCCCCATTGGCTCAGATCGTCCAGCCGCCGTCTATGGCATAGGCTTGGCCCGAGGTGTAGGTCGCGCCGGCAAGATAGACGGCTAGATCGGCGATCTCCTCCGGCGTACCGAGCCGGCCCATCGGCTGGCGCGCGATGAAGGCGGCTCGAGCGGCATCATAGTCGCCCTGCGCCTTCATGCGATCCTGCAGAGACGGGCTTTCGACGGTGCCAGGGCAGATGCAGTTGCAGCGGATGCCCTTGCCGACATAGTCGGCGGCAACAGCCTTGGTCAGGCCGACGACAGCGGCCTTGGTCACGCCATAGGCGAAGCGGTTGGGTACTCCCTTTATGCTGCCCGCCACCGAGGCCATGTTGACGATCGATCCGTCGCCGCGCTCCAGCATGCCGGGCAGTACGGCGCGGATTGTGCGAACCATCGCCTTGACGTTGAGATCGAAGGCGAAGTCGAGATCGCTGTCCTTCATCTCCAGGATCGAGCCGGCATGAACGAAGCCGGCGCAATTGAACAGCACGTCGATGCGGCCGATCTCTGCGACCGCCGCGTTGACGGCAGCCTCGTCAAGCACATTCAGCTTGCGGGTCGTGACATTCTCCTTGCCCGTCAGTTCGCCGAGCAACTGCTCGTTGATGTCCGTGGCGTGCACCGTCGCGCCGGCGCGAGCGAAGGCTATTACGCTCGCCTTGCCGATACCCTGGGCGGCAGCGGTGATGAGGACGATTTTGCCGGTCAAGTCTGTCATGGGCTTGGGTCCTTCGAAGTCCTATTGCGTCGGGACGATACAAATGGCGAATAGTGAATGGAATCAATCGATTATCGCAGAGCTGCTACAGCGCACTTTCCATTCACAATTCGCCATTCACTATTCACCCTTCGGACGCCGTTCGACGATGTAGATATGGTCGGCGGCGAGGACGACCTCGCCGCGTTGGTTCAGCACTTCGCAACGCTCGATGACCCTGCCCGCGTCGGGACGCTTGGGATCATCCTCCTTGGCGACGATGGTGACGCGCGTCTTGATCGTGTCGCCGATGAAAACCGGCTTGATAAAGCGGAGGCGATCGTACCCGTAGGAGAACGCGACCGGGTTGATGACACTCGCGGTCAGGCCAACGCCGATGGAGAACACCAGCGTGCCATGCGCGATACGTTGCCCGAACGGCATCGTCTTCATGTATTCCGCATCCATGTGGTGCGGGAAAAAATCGCCGGTATGGCCGGCATGGACGACGAAATCCGTTTCGGTGATGGTGCGCCCCGTGGTGGTGCGCGAAAAGCCGATATCGTAGTCTTCGAAATAGGTGATTTGTTCCATTCAAGGCCTCGCTGGAATCGGAGTGGCCGGCGCGGCGCTCGACTGATAGGCGGCCTCCACCAGCGCCATGGTCGACCACGCATCCTCCACCGAACTGACCAGTTCAGCATCCTCGCCCGAGGCAAAGCGCTGCAGATTGGCCATCCGGCCGACAAAGGCATCCGGAAACCACGCGCCCTTGAGCGGGACCGCAACCCAGGTCGTCGCCTCCCTTCGGATAGATCTCAAGGATGTCCGGCTCGCCCTTCGGATAGTCGAGGTTCAGACCTAGTTTCAGATACGCCGCGCCTTGCGTTCCTGAAATGCGAAACTCGCAGGCCTGGTATTTGCGGCCATATTTGTGGTCATGATTGATCGACAGGGCGCAGCGCACCGTGCTGCCATAATCCAGAATCGCGCTTGTGCGGGTCTGCGCCACCGAATGGCTCGGATGGCCAAGCGTCTTGGCATGGACACCCTGTGGATCGCCAAGCAACTGGCGGATCAGGTCGAGATAGTGAATGGAATGCATTGCGATCTCGACGCGTGGCGCCTTGAGCAGGAACTCCCAGAGCTGCCACGGCGTAGCAACCGCCAGCAGGGCGTCA
The DNA here is from genome assembly GCA_963839725.1 of uncultured Alphaproteobacteria bacterium. Lineage (GTDB taxonomy): Bacteria > Pseudomonadota > Alphaproteobacteria > Rhizobiales > Rhizobiaceae > Kumtagia. Next base: position 391,565 of record CAWIWT010000001.1, read on the forward strand.
AAATCGACCACGTCGCCAAGCCAGCCCTTCGCAATAGCATCCTTCAACGCCAGCATCATCGGCGCGAAGCGCAGCTGGAAATTGACGGCGGCAACAAGCTTCCTTTGCCGACAGAGTTTCAGGATTTCGGTCGCGCCGTCGAGGTTCGCGCCCATCGGCTTCTGGATGAGCACGACCGCGCCGTCCGGAAGCGCCCGCAACACGTCGGCGTGACGCTCAGGCGGCGTGGCAAGATCGAAGATCGCACTTCCTACCGAGGCTGCCTCCTCGACCGAGCGGTAAGCGGCGACACCCCAGGCTTCGGCCAGTTTCTTCGCCTTCGCCTGATCGGGATCATAAAGGCCGGCGACCGGAAATCCGGCTTTCTGGTAGGCAGGAAAATGCGCATCGCTGACAATCGACCCCGCACCGAAGGTGACGATCGGGCGAGGATTGGCGGGCAACGGCCAGGATTGCGAAAGCGAGGTGGGCGCGAAGGTCATGGCTTCTTCTCCCCCCTTGAGGGGGAGATGGCCGCGAAGCGGCCAGAGGGGGTCCGTGCGGCCGCACGCCAACCTCCTGAACTCACCAGCGAAGAATTCGGCGTCGAGCACTGCCGTGCGTACCCCACCCGGCCGCTTCGCGGCCACCCTCCCCTCAAGGGGGAGGGGCAGCCGGCGCTCAATCCACATGAAACACCTCGTCCAGGCTCGCCCACCACTCGCCTTCCTTGCGGGTGTCGAGCGGGACTTGCAGCGGCATATTGATTGCCCACCATTCCTGCGTTTTCGGATCGGCGGCCATCCTGGCGCTGTCAGCGGCGAAGTCCGTGCCGTTATATTCGAAATAGGCGAACATCAGATTTTCCGGCTGGCGCAAGAAGATCGAATAGTTGCGGATGTTGCAATCCGCGATCTTGGCCAGCACCTCAGGCCACACCGCCGCATGCAGACGCTTGTACTCCTCGATGGCCTCCGGGCGAATGCCGAGTACGCTTCCCATACGCTGCATGGTCATCCCCTAATCTCGTGCGTGAACTCCGCGACGCTCTTTTTCTTCACCGCATCCCAGTCCCAATCGATGCCGATGCCGGGTTCCGATGGCGCCAGTGCGTGACCGTCTACCACCCGCATGCGCTTTCCCGTAAGGTCATCGAGCTGCGGAATGTACTCCACATATTTGCCGTTCTGGATGGCACAGGCGAGGCTGACATGCAGTTCCATCAGGAAATGCGGGCACACCGGCATGTCGAAGGCTTCCGCCGCATGCGCCACCTTCAACCAAGGCGTGATGCCGCCGATGCGGCCGACATCGACCTGCACGATCGAGCAGCCGCCCTTCTGCATGTATTCGCGGAAATGGCGGATGGAATAGAGCGACTCGCCGACGGCAATCGGCGTCGATGTCGAGTTGGAGAGGCGCACATGGCCATCAATGTCGTCCGCCGGCAGCGGCTCCTCGATCCAGGCAAGGTCGAGGTCGCGGAGTCGGTCTGCGCGACGCATCGCTTCATCGACGGCAAAGCCCTGATTGCAATCAGTCATGATCTCGTAGTCGTCGCCCACCGCCTTGCGAACAGCCGACAGGCGCGCGAAATCCTCCGCGCCGTGTGGCTTGCCGATCTTCACCTTCGACCCGCGAAAGCCTTTGGCCTTGGCCTGCAAAGCATCGTCCACCAGCGCTTGCTGCTCGATATGCAGCCAGCCGCCCTCGGTCGTGTAAAGCGGGCAGCGGTCCTTTGCGCCGCCTGCAAGTTTCCACAGCGGCAAGTTCTGCCTCTTTGCGCGCAAATCCCACAGCGCAGTATCGATCGCCGCCAACGCAATCGCGGTGATCGCGCCGATGGTCGTCGCATGGGTCATGAATTCCAGCTCATGCCAGATCGCCTCGATCATGTCGGCGTCCCTGCCGATGATGCGCGGCACGAGATGATCGGCGAGCAGGCGCATGACCGACGAGCCGCCGGTGCCGATGGTGTAGGAATAACCGGTACCGACAGCACCGTCGGAATCGGTGATGGTGACGATCGGGGTCTCCTGGCTGACGAAACTCTGGATGGCGTCGGTGCGCTTGACCTTGGGCACAAGATCAACCATCCGCAATTCGACTTTTTCAATTTTCGCCATGCGCTACACCAATTGCCCGTTGTTAGCGTCGGTACCCCCACCCCTAACCCCTCCCCTCAAGGGGGAGGGGGATTTCCTCTCAGCCACCGGCAGCAAATCGCCCACGTTGGTGATTGGAGCAAGCGACGACGCGCTAAGTCCCCCTCCCCCTTGAGGGGAGGGGTTGGAGGTGGGGGTACGAAGGCCAACGTAGGTCAATGGAGGAACTCCATACTAACTCCTGAGCGTCGTACCGGTCGCCGCATCGAAGAGATGCGCCTGGCTCAGGTCGAAGCTCATTCTGACCCGATCGCCCGGCTTCAACGGTTTCGGGTTGAGCATTCGCGACACCCATTCCTTGCCGTCGAAGCCGACGAACACCAGCGTCTCGTTGCCAAGCGGTTCGGTGATCGAGACCGGCAGATCGATCGTATGAACTTCCGCCGCCTCACCGGAATGGATGCCGTGGCCGGCGGGATAAAGATCGTCTGGACGCTGGCCAAACACGACCTTCTGTCCCGCCGTCACACGCTCCCGGAATTGCTGTGGCAACGGCAGCGTGGCGCCACCCGGAAAGGCGATCAGGCCATCGTCTATCGTCGCCTCGTTCAGGTTCATCGGCGGCGAGCCGATGAAGCCCGCGACGAAACGCGTCGCCGGGCGCCGGAACACTTCATCTGGCGTGCCAACCTGCTCGATATAGCCGTCACGCATGATGACGATGCGGTCGGACAGCGTCATCGCCTCGACCTGATCATGCGTGACATAGATCATCGTCGTCTGCATGCGCGCATGCAGCTTCTTGATTTCGGTGCGGACCTGGCTGCGTAGCTTGGCGTCCAGGTTGGACAGCGGTTCGTCGAACAGGAACACCTGCGGATTGCGGACGATGGCGCGGCCCATAGCGACGCGCTGGCGCTGGCCGCCGGACAACTGGGACGGCCGCCGGTCGAGCAGCTGTTCAAGGCTGAGCGTCCTCGCTGCTTCGGCGACGCCGGCATCGATCTCGGCTTGCGGCCGGCCGGCGATCTTCAGCGAGAATCCCATATTCTCGCGCACCGTCATATGCGGATAGAGCGCGTAGGACTGGAACACCATGGAGATATTGCGGGCGCGCGGCGGCAGTTCGTTGACCACCTTGCCATTGATGCGGATCTCGCCACCGGAAATCTCTTCCAGCCCGGCGATCATGCGCAGTGTCGTCGACTTGCCGCAGCCGGACGGACCGACAAGGCAGATAAATTCGCGGTCGGCGATCTCAAGATCGATGCCGTGGACGATCTCGAGGTTGCCATAGCGCTTGACGAGCTTTTGGAGCGAAACTGTTGCCATCAGTTCGCTCCGCCCGTTCGACAATCCACAGTTGTCGCGAATCGATAAGGTTGAAAGGCTGATAAGTTTCCCCCTCTCCGTCTCGGCTTCGCCTCGACACCTCTCCCCCACTTCGTGAGGGGAGAGGATGGGCGTCCAGCCTGGCACCCATCCGCTCCCCCGGAACGGGGAGAGGTGCCGAGCAAAGCGAGGCGGAGAGGGGGAGATCGTACTTTGAAGCCATTTCCGTCACCCCTTTACCGCGCCGGAGGTCAGGCCGCCGACGAGATGCTTCTGAACAATAAAGGTTAGCGTCAGCGCCGGGATGATCATCACCACCGCCAGCGCGCACATGCCGCGCCAGTCGATGGTGAACTCGGCCGTATAGTCGAGCAGGCCGACTGGCAATGTCTTGGAATTGACCGACCGCGTCAGTTGCGAGGCGAGCGCAAACTCGTTCCACGAAGTGAGGAATGCGAAGATCCCCGCCGAGGCGATGCCGGGGCCGGCGAGCGGGAACTCGACCTGCCAGAAGGCCTGCCAGGGCGTGCAGCCATCGATCTGCGCGGCCTCCGCGAGGTCCTTAGGCACCTGCCGGAAGAAGCCGTCGATAAGCCAGATGGTGAACGGGATGTTTAGCGCCACATAGGCGAGGATCAGGCCGAAATGCGTGTCGATGATGCCCAGTCGTGCAAAGACAAAGAACAGAGGTAACGACAGCGCAATGCCCGGCACGGTGCGCGTCAGCATCAGGCCTAAAAACATGCCGGACTTACCGCGGAAGCGGTAGCGCGCGAAGGCATAACCGCCGGCCATGCCGATGGCGATGGCAATCACCGTCGAGATGATCGAGATGATCAGCGAATTGCGGAAATACTCCACCACCGGAATGCCGCCCTTGCCGATGCCGGAGAACATCGAGACATAGGCGTCGAGGGAGAGTTCCTGCGGAATCCACACCGGCGGCTTGGCCATGATCTCGACCGTCGGGCGAAGCGACGACAGCACGATCCATATTCCTGGCATGCAGATGATTAGCATTGCCAGGAACAGGCCGATCAGATGCGCCGTCTTGAGTGCCCGTTTCCTGAAGCGGGCTAAACTGTTTTCGTCCATCAGGGGCCGTGGACTCATGAGACTGCTCGAAATGGTGTGAGGCCATCGAGTCGGATACTAGGAGCGAAAGCGTAGGAAATGTTCACCATTTTCAAGCCTTTCGCGACGACGTTGCCGGCCCGATGGACCGCATCCGAAGGACGCCGAATCGGCTTCGACCTGCCGCGTCGAACCGCTCGCCCGGGCAAAAAGCCCGGCCTTCGCGCTTCTCCTCGCATCTCTTCGCCGTTTCTGGCGCCATTTCGAGCATGCTCATGGGTCCACGGCCCTTACCACTCCGCGCCGATCTGGGTGCGCGCCGCAGAGAGTTTCCGGAAGAAGTAGACGGTGAAGAGGATCGACAGCAGGATCGAGAAGTAAGCCATGGCGTTGGCGAGACCCATTCGCGCATCGCTGTAGGCCGTGCGGGCCACCAGCGTCCACAGCAGCTCGGTGCGCCCGGCCGGACCGCCATCCGTCATTATCTTGACGATGTCGTAGGCGCGCGCGACGTCGAGCGAGCGAATGGTCATGGCGATGTAGGCGAAGGGCATGACGAACGGCCACGTGACATAGCGGAAACTCTGCCAGGGCGTGCAGCCGTCTACGCGTGCGGCTTCGAGCGGCTCCCTCGGCATGGCAAGCAGGCCGGCAAGGATCAGGATTGCGAAGACCGACGTGGACGACCAGATTTCCGCGACGAGAATGGCGATGAATGCAAGATGCCCCTCGATCAGCCAGGGAATTGCGTTGTCCGTGAGACCGAGGGCTTGCAGAGCGTTGTTCACCAGGCCGATATTGTCGTTGAACATGAATTTGAACTGGAACCCGACGAGGATCGGCGAGAACATCATCGGGAACATCATCAGCGTGCGTAGCATGCGCTGGCCGCGTGACGCCTTTTCCACCAGCATGGCAAGGCCAAGACCCAGCAACATTTCGAGGTTGAGCGCAACCGTAAGCAGCAGCACCGTCCGGCCGAACGCAACCCAGAACTTCCAGTCGCTGAGGATCGTGATGTAGTTGCGCAGACCGGTGAAGACGAAAAACGTCTCGGGCTTGGTCAGCCGGAACGGCGTGAAGCTGGAGTAGAACGACAGAAGCAAGGGCACGATCACCACCGCCGCTAGCACGATGACAGCAGGCAGGAGAAGCAAGGTCGGTGCGGAGAGCCGCGGAAGCTTCATGCGGGGTTAGTCCGATCGTAGGTGACTTCAAGTTTCCCAGAGCGAAATCGCCTGTCACTCGCATAAAGATATCCCCCTCTCCGTCCGCTTCGCGGACACCTCTCCTCCACTTCGTGAGGGGGAGAGGATGGGCGTCCAGCTTGGCTGTCATCCATTCCCCCGGAAACGGGGACAGGTGCCGAGCGACGCGAGGCGGAGAGGGGGTCAAACAACCAAAGCGGCTGCCTCCCCTCGAGGGGAGGCAGCCTTAAAGCATCACAACTTCCCTGCGTCCTGCAGGATCTGGGTTGCCTTGGCAGCGGCCGAGTCGAGCGCTTCCTTGGAAGTCTTGTCACCAAGGATGGCTGCCTGCAGTTCAGGATAGACCGCGTTGGAGATTTCGATCCACTCCGCCGTCTGCGGCACCGCGAATGCATTCGCGGCGGCTTCCTGGAACGCAATGAGCACTTCGGTCTTGTACGGGTCGGCCTTAGCCTGCTCGATATCCCACGCCCATACGGCGGTTCGAGTCGGCAGCGGGCCGGCAGCGGCTTCGAGCTTCTGGCTGTCCTCATTGGTCAGGAACCAGACCAGCGAGGCGGCGGCTTCCTTGTTGGCGCAATTCTCGGTGACCGAGAAGCCGTGGTGACCGGACCAGCCGGTGCGCTTGCCGGACGAACCTTTCGGTTGCACCTTTACGCCGACATTGCCCGCGACCTTGGACGACTTCGGATCGTTGAAGAATCCAGCCCAGCCCGGCCAATCAAGGTTGATCGCGACGGTGCCGGAGGCAAAGCCCTGGCCGAGATCGTCCCACAGATAGTTGGTGGTGCCGGCCGGAACGGCCTTTGCCTTATAGAGGTTGACGAACCAGTCGAGAGCGCGAACGCCTGCGTCCGAATTGAACGCCGGCTTACCGTCCTTGTCGAGATATTCGCCACCCTCGGCGACCAGCATCTCGTAAAAGCGGCCGTTGATCGCCTCTTCTTTGCCGGCAAACTGGGTGCCGTAGAAATCCGGCGGGGAAGCAAAGAATTCCGCCTGCTTGGTCACCTGTTCCCACGTGTCGGGCGGGGTGAGTTCCTCACCATACTTTTCCTTGTAAGCCGCCTTCTTGGCTTCGTCGGCGTAGAGGCTCTTCTGGTAATACAGCGCCGAAACGTCGAACTGGGCGCGCGGCAGCATCACCAGCTTGCCGTCGATGGTCGAGGCAGCGATGTTGGTCGGCACGAAGGCAGCGATTTCCTCCTTCGGCAGCAGGACATTCAGGTCGGTGTAGATACCGGGGTATTGCGGCGCGAATGACGAATGGTTCGAGCCGACGCACCAGTTGATTGAGCCCGACGCAATGTCCGACTTGATTTCCTTGTCGAGCTCGAAGTGGTTTTTCTTGGAAAGAACGTTGACCTTGGCGCCTGTCGCCTTCTCCCACTCGCCGATACGCGCGTACAGCGCTTCGTACTGCTGTCCGCCAATCAGCTTGGCGTCGATGGTAACGCCTTCGAATTTCCCGGGCAGATCGGCAGCGAGGGCAATCCCTCCGCATGCCAACAGCGCGATCACACCGGCCGAAGCGCCGGCTAGCATCTTGTTCATCCGTCATCCTCCCTGACGCCTCGGCCCTCTGCCGATGGCCATGACACGCCCATAGATGAGCGTTTCATTTATATACAAAAGCCATTTGACAATCGCAGTCAAGTGAATTCTTCTTTGCTTGGACCTCGTTTATGCGTATATGCAACTGGAAATTCACTGGAGGGGGAAGTCGTGGAGGAGGATGAAGGGGATCGTTACCGGGCGCCCGCGCTCGACAAGGGGCTGGACATTCTTGAGCTGCTGTCGGGCGTCGACGGCGGACTCACGCAGGCCGAGATTGCCAAGAAGCTTGGACGGAGCCCGAATGAATTCTATCGCATGCTCGACCGTCTGGTGCGGCGCGGCTATGTTACGCGGCTCGACGGCGACCGCTACTCCCTCACGCTGAAACTGTTCGGGCTGGCGCAGCTGCATGCGCCGGTGCGCCGGCTGGTCTCCTACGCAACGCCGCTGATGCGCGAGCTGGCGGAGACCTCACATCAGGCCAACCAGCTCGTGGTGTTCGACCGCGGATCAGCGGTGGTTATCGCTCAGCAGGAGGCGCCGGGATATTGGGGAATTTCGATCCGCGTCGGCTCACATATCAGCCTTTTCGATACCGGCTCCGGTCACGTCCTGCTGGCTTTCCGGTCGCAGGAGGAGCGCAGCATGATGATTTCCGAGCACCTCCGCAGCACGGAAACGCCGCTTCAGTCGCCGGAGTTCTTCACGCGGCTGGATAAGGTGGCCGAGCGGGGCTACGAGATGATGGCAAGCTTGCAGACCGCCGGCGTCTACAATCTCTCGGCGCCGGTGCTTGGGCCGGACGGAAAGGCGATCGCGGCGTTAACGGTGCCTTACATCACGCTCGTCAACTTTCCGACCGCGCCCGATATTACACACACGATACAGCTGCTGCTCGCGACCGCCGAACGGCTTTCGCACCTCGCTGGATCGGACGTGAAGCAGGCCAGCTGAATTCTTATTTGAATAGTTGATTTCTCTGTGAGACTATTTCAAGCGGGAGGACCGGCCGTATGATCATCGACACGCACCTGCATATCGTCGACCAGTCCGCACTGCGTTATCCATGGCTTGCGGGCGCGCCGGCTCTGAACCGGGATTTCCTGTACGAAGATTATGCGCGGGAAGCGAAGCGCGGCGGCATTGCGCAAACATTGCATATGGAGGTCGATGTCGACCCCTCCGACATCGAGACCGAGACCGGTTATGTCTCCGGAAAGGCCCGTGAATCCGATAGCCTGCTGCGTGGCGCAATCGCCGCTTGCCGGCCGGAAGACCAGGGCTTTGCCGCGTCTCTGGAACGGCAGCTTTCGAACCCGTTCGTCAAAGGCTTTCGGCGCGTGCTGCATGTCATGCCCGACGAGCTTTCGGAAAGCACTTTGTTTCGGGAGAATGTGCGGCGGCTGGCGGGCACCGGACTGACTTTCGATCTCTGCGTGCTGCCGCGTCAGATTCCCAAGGCAATCGCGCTCGCCGATCTTGCCCCGGATGTCCAGTTCATCCTCGACCATTGCGGGGTGCCCGACATAAAGGGCGGCGCCGAGCATCCGTGGCGGGAATATATGATCGAGATCGCCAAGCGTCACAACGTTGCCGGCAAGATCTCGGGTGTGGTCGCCTATGCCGATGCCGATGGCTGGACGGTCGAAACGCTGCGTCCCTATGTCGAGCATACGATTGGCGTGTTCGGCTGGGACCGTGTGGTCTGGGGCAGCGACTGGCCCGTCTGCACGCTGGGCGGCGGGCTTTCGACCTGGATCGCTGCCACTCATGCTCTTACTGCAGGCGCGAGCGTCGACGAGAAATCAAAGCTGCTTTCCGGGAATGCCAAGCGCATTTGGGGGCTGGGTTAGCTCCAACAGGGTCAGTTGTCTGACCCACCGGTTAACTCTAACAAGCAGGCGGCTCCCTCTCGACGTTGCCCCCTCGTCCTGCCGGACATCTCCCCCACAAGGGGGGAGATCGGCAGTTTCATGGTCAGCGCATTTTTTGAGACGTTGGCAATTGGCGAAGGCAGAGCGGCCGGCGTAATCTCCCCCCGTGTGGGGGAGATGTCCGGCAGGACAGGGGGGCGCGAAGGAGCCGCTAAACGCCTACACTTGTGCAGTGGTGTCCCGATTATTTGGCTACAAAACTCTCGCCGAACAGCCGGTTGATGTCTGCGACAACTGTTCGGGCGGTATGTTGCCCTTGAGCCCCGCATTGATGCGATCCGATGCCGCCTGCTGGAAACCCATGTAGCCGTCGTGACGCGGGCGCACCCAGGCGCCTTCCAGTGTCGCGCGGGTGTTACGGTAGAAGCCGCCAGTGGCAGCATTGACCGTGTTATCCCCCCAGGCTTGCGCATGGCCCGGCTGGCCGCCGGATGCGGCGTAAGGGCCGCGCTGAACATCGCCGCTGGCGATCCAATAGGCAAAGTCGATTGCGGCATCCCTCGCCTTCGAAAAGGCCGAGACGGCGATGCCGGTGCCGCCGAGCGCCGAACCCACCGGACCGGATTTTCCGGCGACGGGAATGTCGGCAAACGCCAGCCGGTTGGAGCGAAAACCTTCCATCGCATAGCTGACATAGCCATAGATCAGCGGCGAACAGACTATCGTTGAATCCGGCTCCGCCATTTTCTCGGACACCGCGATCGGGTCCATTTCGAAACACGCCGGATCGACCAGGCCAGTGATCTCCCGCATCAGCTCGAAGACCGTTTCGCCGGTCTCGGGGTCGAGGAGGTCGCCTGGTCCGCTCGCGGCGCAGGGCCGGCCGAGATTGGCGGAAAGCGTGTAGAAGCTCATAAGCGTATGCGGCGGCAGAAGCGGCAGAAGCACCCTGCCCCGCCGCGCGAGTTCTAACACCTGCATCCATGTCGCCGGCGCGGAGGCGAGCACGTCCGGCCGCCATGCCTGCACCTGCGTCGCGGCATCGATGGGAAACGCCCATTGCCTGCCCTGCCATGCATAGCTCGCATAGGACTGCCCGACGCTGGCTGCGGCAAGCGCGGCGCGTTCGGCCTCGTGGCCCGGTAGGTCGAGGGGCGCAAGACACCCCTCTCCGGTAATCTGTCCGACATGCGGGTGGTCGATCACGATCAGGTCATAGGCGCGTGCGAGTTCCTCTACCGGGAAGGACTCGAAATCCTGCAACGAGCGCTGGTCCCATTCGACGCTGACCCCCGTTTTTTCCCGCCAAAGCTTCGAGCAGGCGACCATCGGATCGTAGCCACGCGGGTGGCTCCAGGTCATGCCCTTTAGCACAGTCACAGGCCGAACTCCGCGCGAATCTGGGCATTGTGCTCACCAATGCGTGGCGCAGCCCGATCCACTTTCGTGCGGATGCCGTTGACGCGCAGAGGCGAGCGCGTGGTAAGGATCGAGACATTGTCGTCGCGCGTCACGGTCTGGAGCATGTCCAGGACCTTGAAGCCGTCGCTGTCCATCAATTCCGGCCAACTCAGCACCTTGGCGCACCAGATGTCGGCGGGTTCGAGGATCGCCAGCCACTCATCGATCGATCCGCGTCGCGATACGCTGGGAGATGATCGCCTTGATCTCGTCGCGCGCCGTGAACCAGGTGGCAGGCTGATCGCTGTAGGCGGAAAGCTCCTCGTTGAGGCCGAGCAGCCCGGCAAGCTTCGGGATCGGCGTCATGGCGATCGCCAGATACCCGTCCTTTGCCGGATAGACACCATAGGGTGCCGACAGGTAGGCGTGGGCGCTACGGAACGATGCGCGGCGCGGCAAGCGGCGGCCGTCGTTGAGGTGCGTGGTCAGCACCTCGAACTGGAAGTCGACAAGCGCCTCGAGCAGGCTTGTCTCGACATGCGCGCCCTTTCCGGTGATCCCCCTCCGCACCAGGGCGGCAAGAATGCCCTGTGCGCAGGCCGCACCTGCCAGCATATCACCGATCGCCAGACCGAACGGCACCGGACCCTGATCTTCGTCGCCGTTCAGCCACATCACGCCGGAGCGCGACTGGGCAAGCAGATCCTGGCCAGGGCGCTTCACCCAAGGGCCTTCCTCGCCATAGCCGCTGATCGATGCGTAGACGAGGCGCGGGTTGAGCGTCTTCACATGCTCGTAGTCGAGACCCAGCCGCTCGATGACGCCCGGCCGGAAATTCTGGATCATCACATCGACCTTGGCGAGCAAGCCGCGCAGCGCCTTCAGATCGTCCTCATCCTTCAGGTCGACGGCGAAGCTCTCCTTGGAGCGGTTGATGGCGTGAAAGATCGTGGAATCGCCGCCGATCTCGGTGTCGCTGAGGTACAGCCGCCGCGACAGGTCGCCGCCATCCGGCCGCTCGATCTTGATGACGCGGGCGCCGAGATCCCTCAGTCGCAGCGAGCAGTAGGGCCCCGACAGGAACTGGCTCATGTCGACGACGACAAGACCGGAGAGCGGGAGTTCGGTTTCTTCGCTCATGCGGCCGCTATTTCTCTGTCTTGCCGGCGAAATCCGCCGGATTCTTGTATTTCACGGTTTGCAGGTGCTCGCAGTAGAGAACCAGTTCGCCTTCGCGCTTGTACACTTCATAGCTGGCGCGGATCAGGCCCATTTCCTTGTAGCGTGGCTTCTTGTCCAGGTTGGTGCGGATCGTGTAGATGGTGTCGCCAATGAACACCGGCTTTATGAAGCGCAGCTTGTCATAGCCATAGGAAAAGGCGTTGACGCAGTTGGTGGCGACCAGCCCCAACCCCGCCGAAAAGACGAACGCGCCGGCAATGAGGCGCTTGCCGAAAATGCCCTCGCGCTCGGCGAACATCTGGTCCTGGACATAGGGATGGATATCGACGACCAGCGTGTTGAAGAGGTGGCTGTCGCCTTCGGAAATGGTCCGGCGCAGCGAGCGGATCTTCTGGCCAACCGGCCAATCCTCGTAAAACCAGTTTTCGGCGTTCCAAACCGGGATTTCGGCGTGATCAACCGGCATGTCGGTCGGTCGCGTCGAGGACACGCCGACGGTCGGCGCAAACGTGCTCATCGATGCGCTCCGGCGCATCGCGACGATGCGAAAACAGTCAAGGCTTCCTCCCCAGAGTTTTCTCTCATAAATATTGTTTTCACATATGGAGATATTTTGCAAGGCGCAATCAGGCCGCGCGCGTCGCGCGTGGTTGACAGTGGTTGCGGGGACGGGCCTACTCAATCCACACAAAAACTTCAGATAAGACTTGCGGAGGAGTGCGATGTCGGACGGCCTGCTGGTTTTCGTCGGTTCCCTCAATCGCGAGGCGCCTTATTCTCAAGGCGCGCGCAGTGGTGGCGTGTCGGTCTATTCGTTTGACGAGAACACGCGCGAGGTCACAAAGATCACCGAGACCGGCGAGATCGACAACCCGGCCTTTCTCTCGGTGAATTCCGACGGCAGCCGCATCTATGCCAATTCGGAAGTCGCCACATGGCGGGAAGGCGTTGTCACCGCTTATGCCTTCGACCGCGCCACAGGCACGCTCAGCTACATCAACAAGCAACCGACGCTTGGCAGCATTTCCGCGCACAACTCCTTGACGCGCGACGGCACAAAGCTGCTCGTCGCCAATTATGGCAAAGGCGCAGGCGGACCGGACCAGGCTGTCGCGGTATTCGGCATTCGCGACGACGGCGGCTTGACCCCGCCGCTCGACAGCATTGAGCATGAGGGCACAGGTCCGAACGCGGAACGACAAGAACGCAGCCACGCCCACAGCGCCACCGAATCCGCCACCGGCAATATCGCCATAATCGCCGATCTCGGCATCGATTGTGTCGTTACCTACCGCATCGGCGCCGACGGGATGCTTGAGCCGCTGGCGGAAACTGGCCTGAAGCCAGGCGCCGGGCCGCGTCACGTCGCAATCCATCCCGGCGGCAAGTTCGTGTTCGTGATGAACGAACTCAACTCGACCATCGTCTCGCTGGCGCTTGACCCGCAAAGCGGGGCGCTCGCCTATGTCGATGCGATGCCGTCGGTTCCACCAGAGGCGCGCGAGAGGAACAAAAGCGCCGATATCCAGATCTCGCCGGATGGGCGCTTTGTCTATGGATCCAACCGCGGCCATGACTCGATCTCGATTTTCGACATCGACCAGGAGACCGGCAAGCTGTCGCCGGTGGGCTATGTGCCCTGCGGCGGCGCAACGCCGCGCAATCTTTGCCTGACGCCGTCCGGCGACTACCTGTTCTCGGCCAACCAGAACGCGGGCAAGATTTCGATCTTTCAACGCGATGCCGAAAGCGGATTGCTTGCCGATACGGGCAAGTCGATCGAGATCGGCACGCCAATGTGCATAAAGATTGTCGCTTAAGCTCAAGAAACCCCGCCAGCGGACTGGTACAGAAAGTTGAACCGGCTCGAGCCGTGAGTTACGAGTTTTGTGACCCTACGGTTCGGTCTAAGAGCTCACGTAGCATTTCAGGGAGACGCGAATGAACCATCACCTTCAATTCTTCATCGACGGAAAATGGATCGACCCGGTCAAGCCGGCGACGCTCGACGTCATCGATCCGTCGACCGAGGAGGCCTACACCAAGATATCGGTCGGCTCGAAGGCGGATGTGGATCGCGCCGTTGCGGCGGCGAAAGCCGCGTTTCCGCGCTTTTCGCAGACGACCAAGGCCGAGCGTCTCGACCTGCTCAACCGCATCCTGAAAGCCTACAACGACCGCTATGAGGAAATTGCGCAGGCGGTGAGCCAGGAAATGGGCGCGCCGATCACCTGGGCCCGCGAGGCGCAGGCATGGGCCGGCCGCGCGCACATGGAAGCCACGATCAAGGCGCTGGAGGATTACGAATTCAGCGAAATGCGTGGCGGAACGGCCATCGTCAAGGAGCCGATCGGCGTCTGTGCGCTGATCACGCCATGGAACTGGCCGCTCAACCAGATCGTCTGTAAGGTCGCTCCGGCCATCGCCGCCGGTTGCACCGTCGTGCTGAAGCCGTCCGAGATCGCGCCGATCAGCGGCATCGTCTTTGCCGAAGCCATGGAGGCGGCGGGCACGCCGAAGGGCGTGTTCAACATGGTCAACGGCACCGGTCCCGATGTCGGCCAGATCATGGCCGGGCACCCGGATGTCGATATGGTGTCGTTCACCGGATCGACGCGCGCCGGCATCATCGTTGCCAAGACCGCAGCCGAGACCGTCAAGCGCGTGGCGCAGGAACTTGGTGGCAAGTCCGCCAACATCGTCCTTCCGGACGCCGACTTTGCCCGTGCAGTCCGCAAGGGCGTCGAGGGCTGCTTCGGCAATTCCGGCCAGTCCTGCGACGCGCCGACGCGCATGCTGGTGCCTGCAGGGCGGCATGACGAGGCGCTGGCGATCGCCAAGACGGCCGCCGAGAATTTCAAGGTCGGCGACCCTCGCAACGAAGATACGCAGCTTGGCCCGGTGGTCAGTCAGGTCCAGTTCGAAAAGATCCAGCGGCTGATCGAGAGCGGCATCAAGGAAGGCGCGACGCTGGTCACCGGCGGCCCGGGCCGTCCCGAACACCTCAACCGTGGTTACTATGTGCGTCCGACCGTGTTCGGTCACGTCACTCCCGGCATGACGATCGAACGCGAAGAGATTTTCGGGCCGGTGCTCTCGGTGGTTTCGTATGAAGACGATGCGGACGCCGTCAAGATCGCCAACGACACAGTGTACGGCCTTGCCGCCTATGTTCAGTCCGAGGATATCGGCCATGCGCGCAAGGTCGCGGGTCAATTGCGGGCCGGACAGATCAACATCAACTATCCGGAATGGGACACGTTCGCGCCGTTTGGCGGCTACAAGCAGTCGGGCAACGGCCGCGAATATGCCGACTGGGCGATCCACGACTTCCTCGAAACCAAGGGCATTGTCGGTTACGGCGCATAGTTCCGCCCTGCCCATCCCGGCAGTGCCGGCAATCGTGAAGTGCTTCGACGGTCACGTCGCAGCCTTCGCGGTAGCCGAGGCGCATATCATGCGCTAGATACGGCGCTCGCCCATAGCGAGGATTGCCATGACAACCACCGCCGACGACCTGATCGACCGCCGCCGACTGCGGCGCAAGCTTACCTTCTGGCGCGTCGCTGCCATTGCGATTGCGGCAATTGCGGTGATCGGCATCACTGTCGCTTTGTTCGGCAAGGATCTAGCTGGAAAGTCCGTCGATCATATCGCCAAGATAAAGATCGAGGGGACAATCCTCGAAGACGAACAACTGATCAAACGGCTGGACGACATCCGCAAATCAGAAACGGTGAAAGGCGTCATCCTTTCGGTGGATTCGCCCGGCGGAACGACAGCCGGCGGCGAGGCGATTTTCGAAGCCGTGCGCGCGGTGGCAAAGGAGAAGCCGGTCGTCGCGCAGGTCGGCACGCTGGCGGCCTCGGCCGGCTACATGATCGCCAGCGCATCGGACCATATCGTTGCCCGCAAATCGTCAATCGTCGGCTCGATCGGTGTTCTTGTTCAGTTTCCGGACTTTACCGGGCTGATGGACAAGGTCGGCATCAAGCTCGAGGAGGTTAAATCCTCCCCGCTGAAGGCGGAGCCATCACCGTTCAATCCGACGACAGAAGAAGAGCGGACGATGATCCGCTCGATGATCCTCGACAGCTACAACTGGTTTGTCGACATCGTCGACGACAGGCGACCGCTGAACCGCGTAGAAGTGCTCAAGCTGGCGAACGGCTCGGTGTTTACCGGCCGTCAGGCGCTCGACCGCAAGCTGGTCGACAGTCTCGGCGGCGAGCAGGAGGCGATCGCCTGGCTCAAGACCAAGGGTATTTCGGGCACGCTCAGCGTCATCGAATGGAAGCCCGACAGTAGCGGTTCGGGGCTGCTGTTCAGCAAATCGGCTGGCGAGGCTATCGGGGCGGCCATCGGGCTGCCGGGCGCGGGGGGCGACGTTCTGGAGGAGGTCGGAGCCGACCGCTTGTTCCTTGACGGTCTCGTATCAGTCTGGCACCCTTGAAACGGCTCCAAAACACTCTAAAAATCAAACAAAATCATTTGCATACTATTTTGACAAAAAGACTGAAGGGGACAGCGCTCATGATAAAATCAGAGCTCGTGCAGGTTATTGCGGCTCGTAATCCGCATCTTTTTCTCCGTGACGTCGAAAATATCGTCAGCGCGATTTTCGATGAGATCACCGAGACGCTGGCAGAAGGCAACCGTGTCGAGCTTCGCGGCTTCGGCGCCTTCTCGGTAAAAAACCGACCGGCGCGCGTTGGCCGCAATCCGCGCACTGGCGATACGGTCGAGGTCGAGGAAAAATGGGTCCCGTTCTTCAAGACGGGCAAGGAACTGCGTGAAAGGCTGAACGCCGAAAAGTAACGGCGAAATCAGCCGAGGAAATTGCGGAAGGCACATGTTCAATCGCTTCGTTCTCGTCGTGGTCCTCGTACCGCTCGCTGTCATTCTGATCGCGCTTGCCGTGGCCAACCGGGTTCCGGTGGACTTCACGCTCGATCCCTTCAATCCCGGAAACCCCGGACTGACGCTGCAATTGCCGCTGTTTTTCCTGCTGTTCGCCGCGCTCGTGGTGGGGATGATCATCGGCAGCCTGGCGACATGGTTCAAGCAGGGCCGTTACCGCAAGCTCGCGAAACAGCGCGGGCTGGAAGCGCGAGCCTCGCGCGACGCAGCGGCGCGGCAGGCGCGGACGACGGCACCACCCGCAACCGCGTTGCCCAAGCCCGGCGCTTGAAGCCTTTGCTTCTGGGAGCATACCCATGCTGATGATCTCGGCGGACGACGTCGATCGTGCGCTGACCTTCAAGGGATTGGTCGAGACATTGCGGCTGGCGTTCCGCGATGGGGCGATCCAACCGGTCCGGCACCACCATACCGTCGAGCGCCCCGATGGTGCTGCGTCGACGCTGTTGCTGATGCCCGCCTGGACGGATTTCAACGCCGCCGGCGTGTCCGATGGCGGTCATATCGGCGTGAAGATCGTCACGGTATCGCCGGACAACAACGCCATTGCCAAGCCGGCGGTGATGGGCCTCTATCTGCTACTCGACGGCAAGACCGGTGAGCCACAAGCGCTGATCGACGGGCAGCGGCTGACGCAGTGGCGCACGGCGAGCGCCTCCGCGCTGGCCGCCAGCTATCTGGCGCGCGAGGATGCCTCGAAACTGCTGGTGATTGGCGCGGGTGCGCTCTGCCCATTTCTGGCAAAGGCGCATTCCGCCGTTCGCCCGATCAAGGAGATCCGCATCTGGAACCGCACGCTCGCCAATGCGGAAAAGGCGGCGGAGAGCCTGCGCAAGGATGGACTGAACGCCACCGCCACCCCAAATCTCAACGAGGCACTTGGTTGGGCCGACATCGTCTCGTCGGCGACGATATCGGGGGAGCCGCTGGTTCGCGGCGCGCAGTTAAAGCAGGGCGTCCATGTCGATCTGGTCGGCGGCTTTACGCCAGCCATGCGCGAGGCTGATGACGACACGATCCGCCGCGCGCGCGTTTACGTGGACACCCACGCCGGCGCCACCAAGGAGGCCGGCGACATCGTCCAGCCGCTCGCATCCGGCGTACTGAAGCCGGAGGGTGTCACCGCCGATCTCGCGGAACTGACGCGCGGTGAGAAAAAGGGACGGCAGCACGCCGGCGAAATTACGATGTTCAAGTCGGTCGGCGCCGCCCTTGAAGACCTCGCCGCCGGGATCGCGGTTTACGAGGGGCTAAGCAAGTAGACTTAGTTAGAGGAGAACTGTGCCGTGAGCAGCCATCAAAATTTTCCTGACCTGATCCGGAGTTTCGGTGACGTACTGTCGGTAGCCCATCAATTTGATGGCTGACTTAACCCCGCCAAAAGTTTGGCTCGGAGTTAGCGTAAGCGTTCCGGCGGCACCTGGACCCGCAAACCAAATCTTCGATCCGTCTTTCGATGTAACATGAGTGAAATCGCTGCCGACTTCGCCTCGAATCGCAGCAGCCACATCGTCAATGGATTCCTTCACTAACTGCATCTGAACCCAGTCGATCCGCGTTTTGGCGCCAAGTTGCAGGCTTTCGCCCGATATCGCCCGGCGTGATCGCTCAACTAATTTGGCATCTATGTTGACCGCATTGCCCTGCCCTTGCAGCGTGGCGATGTCGCGGTAGAGCGTTCGGATCGACACGCCGAGTCCCGCTGCCAAGGCTTGCCCGCTCACCGGGCGGCGATGGCGGCGCAGCGTATGGATCAGGTCGAGCAGGCGTTCGGAGCGGGACATTTTCGTCTCAAGGAGTGCACAACTCGTGCATAGCCGCGTTGCCTGATGAAAGACAGTGGCCGGGAATCTCGTCAGCTCTTGCGCGGTTTCTTGGCTGTCCGAAAACGGATCGCACATTCCAGCCGGTGGATAAGCTCCTGGTCGGACAGGGCATCGAGGCGCGCAAGCATCGCCGGCCAGCCCCTGTAGTGATCCGTCTCGAAATAGATGTCGGGAGCGGCTTCCATCAGCGCCGCTTTTTCCTCGAGTTCGCACATGAGGACAAGGGTGTTCGGGTCCTTGATCCGGCACAGCGATTTCTTGCCGAAGCTCAAAGACGGCGTGCCGTATGAGGTGCTTTCCGTGACGCCGGGGAGGGCGCTCGCGGCAGCCTTCAGCCGGCCGACCGCCGGCGCAAGAGCGTCCTTATCATAGGCGTCACGCGGCGAGGCTGGACTCTCCGGAATAGTAGTTGATGTAGCGCTGGCGAATTTCCTTGACCGGCAGGATCACGAAAACATCCACCGTCTCGAAACCGCGGTCGATCACACAGCCATCGCCAATACGCGCGCCGAGGCGCAGATAACCCTTGATCAGCGGCGGCATGCGCAGGAAGGCCATCTTGGCGTTTATGGCCTCGCAAGGCATCATATCCATGGCGCAGTGGCGTCCAGGCAGCGCGCGCACGTCGAATTCCGTATCGGCGCGGAAGTTCTGGGCGAGGAACGACAGGGCTTCGGCATGCGCGGCCGGCACCGTGCCGTGGAAGGACGCGCAGCCCGCCATCACATCGATATCGTGTTGCAGGACATGGGCCCATATACCTTGCCACAACGCCTCTATCGTGCGCTTGGAGCGGTACTTCGGCAGTACGCAAGATCGGCCGAGTTCGAGAAACCGCTTGCCGGGATGCCGCTGTATCAGCGATCGCAGATCGAATTCGTCTTCCGAATAGAAGCCGCCGGCAACCGCTGCTCCTTCTTGATTGAGCATGCGGTAGGTGCCGACGATGCGCTCGTGCTCGGGACCACTGAGGGCGTGATCAAAAACAAGAATGTGATCGCACACGGCG
Organism: uncultured Alphaproteobacteria bacterium; assembly: GCA_963839725.1. GTDB lineage: Bacteria > Pseudomonadota > Alphaproteobacteria > Rhizobiales > Rhizobiaceae > Kumtagia. The sequence goes on from CAWIWT010000001.1 coordinate 411,032, forward strand.
TCGAAGCGATCAGCGTCGCGACGGTCGAGTGCCTGCAGGTCGCTCGACTTGGCGCCAAGCTCCTCGTGAAAGACGCGATAGCGAACCTGTTGCGCCGCCAGAACTTCCGCCGTGTCGCGCGCCAGCCTCACTTCCAGCGAGCCAATGCGGCCAAGCGGTTGTCTGGGCAGCATCTGGCACTGAGCGGACGAGATCAGTCCGGCATCAAGCGTCGCGGTCACCGGCGTTGCAGCTATTTGCACGGCTTCCTCCATACATTCGATTATGACGATGAATACCGCAATTGTGCAACAATGATGTGACCCGGCGGACTTGTCGTTTCGCGCGCCAACAGGACCTAAGCAGCACGCTCTTCAACAGCGTGCACAAGCACATCGGGGTCGAGCGGCTTGGTGACAAAACCGCTGGCGCCATGCGCGAGAACGTCTTGGCGGGTCTTTTCCTGGTTGTCGGCGGAAAGCACCATGATCGGCACGGGGGAAAGGTTATTCTCTTCCTCGTGGCGGCGGATCAACGCGATTGCCTCCAATCCGTCCATCACCGGCATGTGAAGATCCATGAGGACCACATCGTGGCGTTCCCGGCGGGTTCCGGTAACTGCATCGACGGCCGCCCTGCCATTGTTAACGACCTCGACCCGATGGCCTGCCTTTTGCAGGGTGGTTCGCGCAAGCAAGGCATTGATCTCATTATCTTCCGCGAGAAGGATCGACAGACCCGTCACACGGGCACTGCGCCCCTTGCGTGAACGTCGTGCTGCCGGCAACGCAGTGGCCGCGGCGTTGCCGGCGCCCGAAAACAGCACACGCAGCAACGTCTCACCGCGGACCGGCCTCGCAAGGAATGTCACGTAGCCGCTGGCACGGAAGTCGCCCAGCGTTCCCCGGTCGGTCGGCGCAATCAGAGTGATCGCCTGGCTGCCGGCAAAGCCGGCGTGCCGCAGCCGCTTGAGCAATTTGCCATCCGATGATTCCATCGACGCATCGATCAGCAGCGCATTGCATGGTCCAGTCAGTTCCTCGGCCTGTTCAATCGAGTGGGCGACGTCCGCCACGCCGCCATAGGCGAGGATCGTGCGTGCGATGGCATCGCACTCTACCTCGTTTCGAGACAGGATGATCGAACGGTAGCCCTCGAGGATCGGGCCGCGCGAGACGGAAGCAACCGCCTCCAGGGCCGGTATTTCGAAGGCAAACTCGGATCCCCGGCCAAATTCGCTGGTCACCGAGATCGTACCGTCGAGAGCCTCCACGATACGCCGCGAAATTGCCAGCCCAAGACCGGCGCCGCCATGTGCGCGTGTCGAACTGCCGTCAGCCTGCTCGAACTCCTCGAAAATGCGATCCTTATCCTCCTTGTGGAGCCCAGGCCCGGAGTCGGCGACCGCAAAGCGTACATGGTCGACGTCCTTTTCGTCCCGGTTGGCGGCGACGGTCACGAGCACGCCACCGTAGTCGGTAAACTTTATTGCGTTGCCGATGAGGTTAAGCAGAACCTGGCGCACGCGGCCGGGGTCGGCGGTGATGGAATGCGGCACGTTCGGATCGATATGACAGCCGAGCCCGATGCCCTTGCCGATGGCACGGGCCGCCAGCAACTCCACCACGCCCTCGACCAGTTCTCGCGGGGAGATGGGTTGCGGTTCCGGTACGAAACGGCCGGCCTCGATCTTGGAAAAGTCAAGGAGGTCCTCGATCAGCGCCAACAGCGCGCTTGCCGACGTGGATACCGCGCTGACATAGGTCTTCTGTTCAGCCGATAGATTGGTGTCGGCCAGAAGTTTCGCCATGCCCATGATGCCATTCATCGGCGTACGGATTTCGTGGCTCACCGTGGCCAGGAAACGCGACTTGGCGACGCTCGCGTATTCCGCCCGCTCGCGCGCGCCGATCAACGCGGTCTCGGCGCGTTTGCGCGCGGTGATATCGCGCGCGACGGCGCGATGCGAAACCGCCTTGCTCGTTAGATCGCGCATGGAAAGTTCGATCCACGAGAACCAGCGGGTGCCACCTTGAGTATGGATCGCGACGTCGGTCGAGCTGAGGTATTCCCCATCGGTGAAGGCGGCGTCGGGAACCATACCGACTTCAATGCCAAGGTCGGCCAGCCGCTCGCCGGTCAGTTCGTCCTGAGGTTTGCCGACAAGCGCCGCGAAGACCTTGTTGGCGTAGACGATCCGCCCGTCTCGGTCGCGATGGATGACGAGATCACCAAGCGCATCGATGAGACCGAGGAAATGCTCGTCGCTTTCGTGGAGTTCCCACATGCGGTCGGCGAGATGCTCGACGGTTGCCGCCGGCGGCCATTTGTCGTGTTTGCCAGCCTGACCGGATTTCGCCTGTTTTCGGACAAGCAGATAGCCGCAGAGCAATGCCGTGGCGACGATCAGACCGGTGATCAGCGGCGCGGCGTCCAGCGCAACGCTAACCGCAGCCAACGCCACCATCGCCACAATGCCCAGAACCTGCGCTATGACCCGGATGGCTTTTCCAGGACGGACAGGTGCTGTCGCGTCCAATTCGGCAACCAACAATTCGGCCTGCGACGCGTCGCCGATGCGCACGTCGCTCCCACCGAAAGCGTTGTGAACAATCGGGACCATCATGCAGGCAGTCTAGGCGCGCGACGTTCCCGAAGTTTTTTGCAAATTGATCGTATTTTATCTTTCGGCCGATTTCACATCTCGACCACGACTCGGCCACGAATCTTGCCTTCGACAATATCGGTCGCTGCCTGGATAATATCGTCAAATCCGATGGTTGTCGCCAGCATGGCAAGCTTGCCGTGGTCGAGGTCACGCGCAATTCGCCGCCAGGCCTCAAGGCGGATCGGCAGCGGCGCCATGACGGAATCGATTCCGAGCAACGACACGCCGCGCAGAATGAACGGCGCCACGCTTGAAGGCAGATCCATGCCCTGCGCCAATCCGCAAGCGGAAACCGCGCCGCCATAGGATGTCATCGACAAGACGTTGGCGAGCGTGTGACTGCCGACCGCATCGACGCCACCCGCCCAGCGCTCCTTGGCCAGTGGCTTTGCCGGGCCCGACAGTTCGCTGCGGTCGATGATTTCGGCCGCGCCCAGTTCGGTGAGATAGGCGCTCTCGGCCAGACGCCCGGTCGAGGCGATGACGTGATAGCCGAGCCGCGACAGCACGGCGATTGCTACGGAGCCGACTCCGCCAGCCGCTCCAGTGACGACGACGGGTCCGCGATCCGGTGTAATGCCATGCCGCTCCAGTGCAATAACCGAAAGCATCGCGGTGTAACCCGCCGTGCCGACGGCCATCGCCTCGCGCGCCGTCATGCCGTCAGGCAAAGGCACCAGCCAGTCGCCTTTTACCCGCGCGCGGCCGGCATAGGCGCCGAAATGCGTCTCACCCACGCCCCAGCCGTTGAGGATGACCTTGTCGCCCTTCCTCCAGGATGGATGCTCGGACGAAATCACCGTACCAGCGAAATCGATGCCCGGAACCAGCGGAAAGCGGCGCACGACCGGCGCCTTGCCGGTAATCGCTAGACCATCCTTGTAGTTGACCGTCGTCCATTCGACCGCGACCGTCACATCGCCTTCCATCAGGTCGGCATCGGTCAGTTCCCTAACTGCGACGGACTGCTTCTTGTCCTCGCCGCGCGATACGAGGATGGCCTTGAATGTGTCGGTCATGTCTCCTCCTCTGACTGGCGCAACCAAGCCAGTTCGATACGCTTTGGGATCAATCGGCGGATGACGTTGTCTTGGGCGCATGCCGCCAGTTGATCAGTTCCTGCAGCACGACCGCAGCCGCACCAATGGATATGAATGCATCCGCAAGGTTGAACACCGCGAACGACCATACCGGCGTGTGGAACAGGATATAGTCGATCACGTGGCCGTAGGCGGCGCGATCGATCAAGTTGCCGATCGCGCCGCTGATGATCAGGGCAAATCCGATGCGGGCGAGGATGTGCCCGGGAGCCGAGCGGACCGCGAGATAGAGCACGAAGGCGATCACCGCGACCGACAGCACGATCAGACCTTTGTCGCCGACCCAGGAGAACATGGAGAAGGCAACGCCGGTGTTATAGGTGCGGTAGAGCGCCAGAAATGGCAGCAGTTCGGTCGCCTCGTGCATGACCAGATGCGTTTCCACTAGGTGCTTGATGCATTGATCGAGCGCGACGCCGGCCGCAACGACGCCGGCATAAATTGGCCAGGAACGAGTCACACTACGCCTCCAGCTTCAGCGCCGGGCGCCGGATTTCGAACAGCATTACGCCCGTCGCGACCGCGAGGTTCAGCGAATCCGCGCGACCCGCCTGCGGAATCCGCACCAGCACGTCGCAGGTGTCGGCAAGTGCGTCCGGCAAGCCCTGCTGCTCGTTGCCCATAAGCAGGACGACGGGCTTCCTGGCGTAGTCGACGCTGCGGTAGTCGACCGCGCCCTTGAGATGCGTGCCTGCGATGATGCCGGTAAAGCTCTTTCGCCACGCCAGAAAGGCATCCGGCGTGGCGCGCGCCACCGGCACTGCAAAGATCGAACCCATGGTCGCCCGTACCGCCTCCGGCGCGAACGGGTCGGTGGTCTCACCGACAAGAATGACGCCCCTGGCGCCGGCGGCATCGACGGTGCGCATGACAGTGCCGAGATTGCCCGGATCGCGTACGCGGTCGAGCGCCACCCAGACATCGCCTGCGGCCAGCTTGACGTCGCGAAGCGCCGTGAATTTCTGCTCGAACACGCCGACGACCGTTTGCGGATTGTCACGGCGTGTGATCGCCGTCAGGATTTTCTCTGACACTTCAAGCACGTCGCCGCCGGCTGCCACGGTGCGCGCCGCAACCTTCTCGACGGCGGCGTTGCCCAGCGCCGATTTGGCGAAGACAAGCGTGCGCACCCGCCAGCCAAGGTTGAGCGCGTCGATGAACAGCTTCAGCCCCTCAGCCATGAAAACATTCTGCTGGTCGCGGAATTTCTTCAGCGCCAGCGCCTTGAGGTCCTTCACCAGCGGATTGGCAAGGCTGGTAACTTCCTTGACGCGTCCCGGCGCGCCGGTCCGGTTCTCGGTCATTGGAGCAATGTCCGACCAGATTGAATCATTCTGCCGGCAATGGTTTGGGCCAAGGTCGAGGGCTTTGTCGAATGGCCGGGCTGGTGGCCCGGTCGAGGCAAAGGCCGAAGGATTTGGCCCAAACCGGCCCGGCCCTTCGGGTTTGCGTTTGGCGGACGACCACGGCGTCGGACGGACTTGGCCGATGCACCACATCGGCCTGCGCCATCCTCCTGGTGGATCGCCTCGCCAAACGGCAAACAGAATGGTTCAATCTGGTCGGACATTGCTCTAAGCCACCCATCGTGAAAACAGCGAGGTCGAGAGCGCGCGCGCAGCACCCTTTTCACGGATCACCAGTTCACCCAATTCCACAGTCCCGCCCATGCCGGCGAATGTGTCGCGCATCAGCGCATGAATGGCAAAGAACGACGCACGGATCGAATAGGCGGTGAGCACGACAACGAGCGGCTTCGGCGTCAGGATCGAGCGGCAGATGTCTGCGAGCTTCGGCAGGTCGTCGAACAATTGCCAGACCTCGCCCTTTGGCCCCCGCCCATAGGCCGGCGGATCGAACAGAACGATATCGTAGCTGCTGCCACGCCGCTGCTCGCGCTCGGCGAACTTCATCGCGTCCTCGCAAATCCAGCGGATGGGCTTGTCGGTCAGCCCGGCGATTTCCTGGTTCTCGCGCGCCCAGCCGATGGCTTTCTTCGAAGCATCGACATGGGTGACTTCCGCCCCGGCGCGCGCCGCTACCAACGAGGCCAAACCGGTATAGCCGAACAGGTTGAGCACTTTCACCGGGCGTCGCGCCGATTGGATCATTCCGGCCATATGATCCCAATGCGTTGCCTGCTCCGGAAACACGCCGACATGCCGGAACGAGGTGAAGCGGCCAAGATAGCCGATGCCGTCATACTTCATCGGCCAGGTTTCGCCAAGCACGCGCTTGGGAAAGCGCCAGCGGCCCATGCCTTCCTCGTCGGTGTCGCCGGTGAAGACGGCATCGGCCCTCTGCCACTCCGCCTCGGGCATGGCCTTCTGCCAGATCGCTTGCCCTTCCGGCCGTACGATGCGGTACGGCCCGTATTGCTCCAGTTTCTCGCCGCCGCCACTATCAAGCAGCGCGTAATCGTCATTCGGCTGCACTTCGAGGATAACCGGCAGGCGCTCCGCCGGTAACACGCCCTCGCGGCGTACCAGCGCGCGCGGTGCTGCTTCGACCGCATCCCCGCGGTTCGTGTCCTTCGCTGGCGCCTGCCTCGGCGCGGCATCACGCGGACGCACGGGTGCGGCGTCGTGCAGGCGGCGCGGGCGGCTGTCATGGCGTTTGTCGCGGCTGGACTTCAAGGCGATCTCCGGGCGTCGCGCCGCTTTTGGCATAGCGACCTTGCCTGAGCAACACATTGGCTCATGGATACCGGCTTATGGAATGTCTTCCGGGCGGCGGCCAGGGCGGCTGCGGTAGGCGGGAATGCTCCAGCCGAACCGTAGCGCTCCACCACGCACGATGAAAGCCGCCGCGAAGCCAAGCAGCGCCGACACGAACACCGCCGCGCCCAGCATATCGGCAATCGTGAACATCGCCGCGCCGGCCATTGCGGCGGTGACGTAGACTTCCGGGCGCAGCAGCACAGATGGTTCGCCGGCAAGAAGATCGCGCCAAATGCCGCCGAAGGTCGCCGTCAGCATGCCCATGACAATCGCAACGGCAGGTGATTCCGTGACAGCCATGCCCTTGGCAGCGCCAAGCACCGCATAGGCCGCGAGGCCAAGGGCATCCAGCCAGAGCAGCAGCTTATAGCGCGACTCCAAGAGATGTGCGCTGAAGAACACAAGCACAGCAACGGCAGCGCAAACGATCAGAAAGGCAGGGTTCAATATCCAGAAGACGGGCACGTCGAGAACAAGATCGCGAAACGTGCCGCCACCTATACCGGTCACGCCCGCCAAGAACAGGAAGCCGACGATATCGAGCTGCTTGCGCGACGCCGCCAACGCGCCGGTCGCGGCGAACACGGCGACGCCAGCGTAGTCGAGGAGCATCAGCAGATTCATGGCCGATTGTTAGAGCACGATTCGGGTGCGTTGGATCGCCATCCGACGCTTAATCCTCGGATGTTTCCATCCGCCGAAGATAGGGCACAAACCCAGCCTTCGCGTACACTGACCTGGCACTCAGGTGAACGATTGTGTCCGTATGCAACCCGATGCGCCGCGGCGCAAAGCGCCAGCGGCCGCTTGGGAGTAGGACAGGACCTCAACGCTGCACGACAATCAACGTGCTGCCCTACTGCCTACTGCCCCTTCACGCATCCTTTTCAGCGTCAGCACTGACCGGACCTGGCTCGGCGGGGGCGTCGGGGATGGTGTGTTTTGGGCCGCCCTTCGAGACACCGACCATGGCAGGGCGCAGCACGCGTCCACCTATCGAATAGCCGGGCTGCACCACTTGCACAACGGTATTGGTGGCGATTTCCGGATTTTGCACCTCGAACATCGCCTGATGGAAGTTCGGGTCGAACCTTTCGCCTTCCGGCTCAAGCTTCTTCACGCCATGACGTTCGAGCGAGGTGAGCATGGCGCGCTCGGTCATTTCCACACCTTCGAACAGCGAGGCAAGCCCAGCATCAGCGCTGCGGGCCTCCGCCGGAACCGCGTCGAGGGCGCGGCGCAGATTGTCGGAGACCGCCAGCATGTCGCGCGCGAAATTGGTCACCGCATAGGTGCGCGCGTCCTGAATCTCACGCGCGGTGCGGCGGCGCAGGTTCTCCATCTCGGCGGCGGCGCGCAGCGCGCGGTCCTTCAGTTCCTCATTCTCCTTGAGGAGCCGCACCAAGGCCTCGAAGTCGGCATTCTCTTCCGGCGCTGCCTCTGCCGTAGCGTCGTTCGGTGCGTTTTCATCGATTACGCGTTCGTCCTTCGCTTGGTCGCTCATCATTCCGTCCTTACGATTGCTCAATTCGCGCCGGATATCGATGCTTCAGCCACAAAAATCAAGGGCAAGAGAAACGCTGCGACGCGACGCGTCCAACTAAGCGGCGGTTCATGTCGCGGTATATCGAAGTCATTTCAATTTTACGCAAACTTTACCATGCGGAAAACGTAACCCAGCAATGCAGGAACCATCCCGTATTGGGGGAGTTCCATTGCCAGTAAACGCGTTGGCAGGACATGACTGACGAGACGATCCATACCGGCAAGCCAGAAGCCGAATTCCGTCGCCAGATGCGGGGCGGCCAGATGATGCGCTTTATCAATACGCTGCCGGCCTTCTCCGTCGAGCGGGACATGCCTGACCATTTCGCCAAGTTGCTACGGCAATTGGACCGCGCTGCAGGCAAAAAGCCCAGCACCTCGCACAAAGCGTCCGGACGGCGGAGGGGCAATTGACAGCCGGCGCAATGAGCGCCGGCCTTTGGCAGCGTTGGCTCTAAGCGGCCCGGCGCGTTTCCGTCATCAGCGTTTCGCCATGCGAGATTTCGGTGCCCAAAACCTTGAGGCACTCGCGCATGAAGGCTGACAGGCCCGGCCAACCTTTCGCCGAGAGCAGATTGCCGTCGACATGCTCGCACTTTGGGGCGCTATCGAGGTTCAGTCGGTGGCGCAATGTTCCAGTTGCCTATGAAAAGCACCAAGCTTGAGCAACTGAAGTAAGGTCCGCTTGGCGCTACCCCCGCTGGCGCCGCCAGGAATAATGCGCGCCCTTGGCAGGACCAGATGCCGGTTTGGCGGTCGGCTGGTAGTAGAGGTCGATGCCGCCGGTATCGCCCTCTTCCAGGCGCTTGATCAGCACTGGGTGCGAGACCTCGAACTCATCGAAGCCGAGGCGCAGCATATGCGGCAGTTGGTCGAACAGGACCGCGCCGGTTGCTCGCACCGCTCCGTCGAAGCCATGGCGGCTGCGCAGAAGCTCCGCCTTGGAGAAGCTGCGCCCGTCGTTGAAGGCCGGGAAGGCCAGCGCCACCAGCGACAGATCGCCCAGAAACGCCGCGATCGTCTCCACCGGATCGGCCGGCAGCAACAATACGCCAAGCCTCTCCTTCGCGCCCTGGCGCGTCACCGGATCGAGATCGAGAAAGGTCTGCAGCGGCAGGATGAAGCGGCCATTGCCGGCAAGCGCGTCGGCGCTTTCGGCATGCTGCCAGTCATCCTCGCGAAACCCTTCTGGCGTCCACAGCCGCGTGGCTGGCGTATCGGTCATCGAGACAAGTCCTGAGTTGGCAGCGCCCGCCGCCACGGGTGCGCCTGCCTGGGAATGCGTTTTTTTCAGCATGTCGTTCCCCGAAACCGATTCACACTTTCGGGCGACATGCTGTGGCACCGGGCTCGCCCGGTGCGCATGCTCTACCGCATCGGCCCGAAAATCGGAATCGATTTTCCGGACAGCACGATGCGCAGTTTCAAAGAGATACCGCGTCCTTTGCGCGTCCGAAAGGACGCGCGGCGCTGTAGCATTGGATTGACCAAGCTCAAAGCGACGCGTCCGTAAGTGAATTGTCCAGGCCGGACATGTGGATGCCGCACTCGACCTTCGCGTGACCGGCCCATCTGCCGCTGCGCTCGTCGCCGCCGGCCTGAACCGGCTGGGTGCAGGGGAAGCAGCCGATCGACAGATACCCGTAAGCCACCAGCGGGTTCGCCCTCAACGCATGCGCCCGCATGTAGTCGGCCTGATCGGAAGTCGTCCAGCGCGCCAGCGGATTGATGCGCACGCGGCCGGCGACATTTTCGAACACCGGCATCACCGAGCGCGTCGATGCCTGATGGCGCTTGCGGCCTGTGAACCAGGCCTGGAACGGTGCAATGCCCCGTGCCATCGGCTCGACCTTGCGGATTTCGCAGCAGGCATCGGTGTTGGTTTCGTGCAGCCGCCCTTCGGGATCGAGCCGGCTCAGCGCCGCCGCCTCCGGCGTCATGACGCGGATGTCGCTCAACCCGAAATCGGCGGCCAGAGCGTCGCGATATTCCAGCGTCTCGCCGAAATGCTTGCCCGTATCGAGGAAGATGATCGGCATCGACCGATCGACCTCGGCGATCATGTGCAACAGCACCGCAGAATCCGCGCCGAAGGACGAAACCGCCGCTATGCCGCCCGGAAAATGATCGCGGGCGGCGTGGGCGATGATCTCTTGCGCCGACAGATGTGCATACAGCGCCTCGAGGTTTGCCGCCTGATCGAGCGCCTCAAGCCGCTTTGGATTCGCTAGCATAGAGCGCCTCCTTGAACGGGGCCGGTCCGACACGCCGGTAGGCGGCAAGGAACGTCTCCGCACGGCTGGCACGCAAGCCAACATAAGTATCCACGATCTTTTCGATGGCGTCGGTGATTTCGTCCGGGCCGAAGCCACGGCCGATGATTTCGCCGATCGACGTATGTTCGTCGCCCGAACCGCCCAGCGTCACCTGATAGAGCTCCGCGCCCTTCTTCTCGACGCCGAGAATGCCGATGTGACCGACATGGTGATGGCCGCAGGCGTTGATGCAGCCGGAGATCTTCAGCTTCAGCTCGCCGATGTCCTTCTGCCGCTCCAGCGACGCGAAGCGGTTCGAGATATCCTGTGCGACGGAAATCGATCGGGCGTTGGCTAGCGCGCAGTAGTCGAGGCCCGGGCAAGCGATGATGTCGGTGATCAGGCCCGCATTGGCTGTAGCAAGACCGATCTCGGCCAGCGCGTCATACACCGCGCGCAAATCGGCGCGCGCGACATGCGGCAGGATCAGGTTCTGCTCATGGCTGACGCGGATTTCGTCGAAGGCATATTTTTCCGCGAGGTCGGCGACCGCTTCCATCTGGCTGTCACTGGCGTCGCCCGGCGCCTCGCCGATCCCTTTCAGCGAGATCGTCACCGCCGCATAGTCGGGATGGCGATGGGTCAGGACGTTGCGGTCGAGCCATTCGCCGAAGGAGCGCGAGTCGAGCCGCGCGGTCTTCACCGCCTCGTCGCCGCCCGGCCGAGCAACCAGTACAGGCGGCGCGAAATAGGTTTGGATGGCGCGGATGTCGGCCTCCGGCAGCTTGAGCTCGCCGTTTTTCAGCTCCTGCCACTCGGCCTCGACCTGGCGCGAGAACTCCTCGGTGCCGGTTTCGTGGACGAGGATCTTGATGCGCGCCTTGTACTTGTTGTCACGGCGGCCATAGAGATTGTAAACGCGCATGATCGCGGTGGTGTAGGAGAGCAGGTGCTCCTCGGGGAGGAAGTCCTTGATCTTCTTGGCGATGATCGGCGTGCGGCCCTGCCCTCCGCCGACATAGACGGCAAAGCCAAGCTCGCCGTCGGCGTTCTTCTTCAGATGCAAGCCGATGTCGTGCACCTGGATCGCCGCGCGATCGCGCTCGGCGCCCGTTACCGCGATCTTGAACTTGCGCGGCAGAAACGAAAACTCCGGATGCACCGACGACCACTGCCGCAGGATTTCGGCATAGGGGCGCGGGTCGGCAACCTCGTCAGCGGCCGCACCGGCGAAATGGTCGGCGGTGACATTGCGGATGCAATTGCCGCTTGTCTGGATCGCATGCATCTCGACGCTGGCGAGGTCGGCCAGAATCGCCGGCATGTCCGAAAGCGCCGGCCAGTTGTACTGGATGTTCTGGCGCGTGGTGAAATGGCCATAGCCCTTGTCATATTTGCGAGCGATGTGGCCGAGCATGCGCAACTGCTTGGAATTCAACGTACCGTAGGGAATGGCGACGCGCAGCATGTAGGCGTGAAGTTGGAGATAGACGCCGTTCATCAGCCGCAGCGGGCGAAACTGCTCCTCGGTGATTTCGCCGGCCAGCCGTCGGTCCACCTGGTCGGTGAACTCCGTGACACGGGCGTTTACGAAATCCTGATCAAACTCATCGTAGCGGTACATGGTCTTGTTCCTGGCTTGTCCGCAATATCACGCGGCCTGGCGAGCCTGCTTTCCGAGGTCGAGGCGATTGGTGGGACCGGCAGCGCGGATGCGTTCGCGCAGCCGCAGCGGGCGGATGGCCCCATCGGCGAGTTCGACATCGATCAGATCGACATCGACAACTTCATTGTTGGCAAAAGCCGCCTTGCCGGCGAGTTCGAGTGCGGCCTCGGCTTCCTTGTCGCCGGCGACCTCGGCCTCATCGATGGTTTCCGCCCAGACGCGGCCCTTCGAGAACCATACGGCCTCGCCATCGGTCAGGCGGTTTGCGGTGAGCACCTTCATGCGTCTGTTCCTTCTACCTCTGTCGGCAGCAGGCTGTGCGCGGCAAGCGGCGTAGACCGCGAGAAATCGGCGCCTGCAACAGCATCGCCGATGATCGTCATCACCGGACCGTCGAGGTCGTCGCGCGACTGCAGCGATGGCAGATCTGCAAGGATTCCGTGGAAGCGGCGGCGGTTGTGCAGGCTGGCATTCTCAACCACCGCTACCGCGGTATCCGGCGACAATCCGGCTTCGATCAGCCGCGTCGCCACGTCGGCGGCGACCGAGCGGCCCATATAGACCGCAACCGTCGCACCGGAGATAGCGAGCTTCGCCCAATCCGGCAGCGACTTGCCCTTGAGATCGTGTCCGGTCGTGAACACCATGGACGAGGTCACGCCGCGCAGTGTCAGCGGCAGTTCGAAATCGGCAGCGGCAGCAAAGGCCGAGGTAACGCCGGGCACGACCTCGAACGAGAGGCCCGCATCGCGCAACGCCTGCATCTCCTCGCCGGCGCGACCGAAAACAAGCGGATCGCCGGACTTCAGCCGCACGACGCGCCTGCCCTCACGGCCAAGCCTAACCAGCAGCGAGTTGATTTCGCTCTGGGTCTTGGAATGGCAGCCCTTGCGCTTGCCGACGGGAAGGCGCTCGGCGTCGCGGCGGCCCATCGATACGACAGCCTCCGTTACGAGAGCATCATATACGATCACGTCGGCTTCCATCAGCAGGCGGTGCGCCCGCAAGGTAAGCAAATCTTCGGCGCCAGGCCCCGCGCCCACCAGCGCGACGTGGCCGGCTCCAGCACCGCGCGCGTTCAGAAGCTTGCTGGCAGCGGCGCGCGCTTCATTCTCGCCGCCCTGCTCGATCGCGCGGGCGGGCGCACCGGAAAAGAAAGCGTGCCAGAAGGAACGGCGCGCCACGCCTTTCGGGAACAATCTTTCCGCCGCATCGCGGAAGGTATTGGCCAGCGCGGCAAGCCGGCCGAGCGATGGCGGCAGCATGGCGTCTATGCGCGCTCGTACCATCTGCGCCAGCACCGGACCTGCGCCTTCGGTGCCGATCGCAACGGTCAGCGGCGCACGGTTGACGATGGCCGGCGTAAAGAAATCGCACAATTCGGGCCGGTCGACGGCATTGACCGGAATGCCGGCGGCGCGCGCATCGTCGGAGACGCGGCGGTCGAGCGCCGCTTCGCCGGTCGCGGCGAAAACGAGCGCGGCATCAGTCAGATGGTTGGGCGCAAAGGCCTCTGCCACAAGTGTCGCGCCATTGGCGGCAATCCAGCCCGCGAGGTTCGCCGACGGGCTTTCCGCAACAATGCGGATCTCAGCGCTCGACTGGCCCAGCAGCCGCGCCTTGGCCAAGGCCTCCTCGCCGCTACCGACGATGACAACGGCACGGCGCTCCACCCGCATGAAAACGGGGAAGGCGTTGAGCTTGGTGGCGGATTGCGACATGGCGCACGGAATTCCTCAATCTGGAGAATGTATTTAGTCGTGCTCGGATCGTTTCAGAAGGAACGCACTCGCGCGGTGTTTTGCGGGAGGAAATCGCTTTTCTGCCGCCGGCGATAGCGTAAGAAAATTTTTCCAGCATGGCATTTTTTGGGATGTTTTTATCGCAGGGAACCCCAATCCGCGGCATCGCGTTAGCCAAGCGAGGCGTTTCAACGCTTCCAACGCAACTCCAACGTGGGAGGTCTCTCGTGTCCGACATCCGGCTGAAGCATGGTGCGTGGATTGTCATCGCCGATGGTGAGAAAGCACTATTCCTGCAGAACAAGGGAGACGGGCTCTATCCCGATCTGGAAGTCATCCGCGAAATCGAAGAAGAGAACCCGCCGACCCGCGACCAGGGCTCCGACCGTCCGGGCCGCTTCAATGACGGCCCGTCGCCGCACAAGAGCGCGGTCGCCGATACCGATTGGCATCGCGTCGCCAAGGAGCGCTTTGCGGACGAGATCGCGGCGAAACTTTACAAGGCGGCACATCGCGGCGATTTCGATCAGATCGTCCTGGTCGCTCCGCCACTCGTGCTCGGCGAGATGCGGAAGAAGCTGCACAAGGAAGTGGCCGACATGGTGGTCGCCGAGGTCCCAAAAACACTGACAAACCATCCAATGCCGGAGATCGAGCGGATCGTGCTGGCGGCGTGATCAGGGTTTTACCCTCCCGATCGTGGGGAGTCCGGCACGGCCTAAGCCATCTCAAGCATGACACCTAGCGGCAAGGTCAATGCAGGTGTCATATTAGCGGCCAATAGATATGACCGTTTGCGCTGCCCCTCATCTGCCTGCCGGCAGCCGGCGGGCAGATGAGGGGAGCGCCAACGGCCAACCGTTATGAACACAGATATTTTGATGGATCACCATTCCCGCCCAGGCACAGTTTTCAAAGGTGGGAACAAGAAATTTACGCACAAATATTGTTTCTCAGTCTTCTCCGATACTTAGCGCTTCACTTTGTCGATTTTCGCGTGTCCCGACAGCCACTTTCATGCCTTCGCGTATTCTCCGCCATAGCAGCTTGCCCGGGAACGGATGTGCACAACCGAGCATCCAGGCAAGGCGGCGCCGGGTCGGTCGCGCAACGGTAGCGCGGCTTGGGGTGATCCCCCGCAACCTAGACCCGGCCCCTGATCAAGCTCGCGAGCCGTTCACTCGGCCGGGTTTGATGAGGGGAAGAACGTCATGGCGGGGCGCGGGAGACTGCGCCACACTTTACTACTTAGGAAGGCTCGGCCTCGCGCCCCGTCTCCCATCCTGAGCTTGTCGAAGGACGGCAAGGGAAGTTCTTTGACAAAGGCCAGGGCCGAAAGGCAGCGTGGCAACAAGGAAGTGTGTCCGAGGCGGCGGCGAAGCGCTTGCCGTCTGGGACAACCTGCTGGGGGCAGTTCCTGTCTTGCCAAACCGGGCGATGCCATTGGAAGGCACGCGCTGGCGGCAAAAACGGAACTGTCCCTCGGCTTCCTTACTGCAGCCGCGCCAACCGCTCCGTCAGCAGCGCGAAGAACCCCTCATGATCGATATCGCGCATGAAGGTGACATTCTTGTTGCGGTCGGTCACGCCCCACCAATCGGCAACGGTCATTCCCATGGTGAGTTCAGACGCCGTTTCGACCGACACGTTTATGCGGCGGCCTTTGAACAATTCCGGCCTCAGTAGGTAAGCAATAACGCACGGATCGTGCAGCGGGCCACCATCCGTGCCGTATTTTTCTTCGTCGAAGCGCTCGAAGAACTCCAGCAGTTCGGCTGTAGCGATGCCGACCTTGGTGCCTAGGTTACGAAACGCGTCGGTGCGTTTGGCCGTTGTTAGCGCCTTGTGGGTGACGTCAAGCGGCATCATGACGATCGGGGCGCCGCATTTTAGAACGATGTCGGCGGCATGCGGGTCGACGTAGATGTTAAACTCTGCGGTCGGTGTGGTGTTGCCGCCTTCGAAGAAACCACCGCCCATCAGCACGATCTCCTGGATTCGCGGCACGATGCGCGGTTCGCGTGCCATGGCAAGCGCAATGTTGGTCATCGGCCCGAGCGGGCAGAGCGTAATGGTCGCCGGCCCCTCATGCATGATCGTTTCGATGATGAAGTCGACCGCGTGCCTGTCCTGCAGCTTCATTGTCGGCTCTGGCAGTTCCGGGCCGTTCAGACCGGTGCGGCCATGCACATGCTCGGCGGTAACCAGTCGGCGAACCAGCGGGTGAACGGCGCCGGCGAAAACCCTGGTCTCCGGCTTTCCCGCCAGCTCGCAAATCTTCATCGCGTTCTTCTGGGTCAGGTGCAGCGGCACGTTGCCGGCCACGGCCGTCAGTCCCAACACTTCGAGCTCCGGACTGGCGAGCGCCAGCAGAATGGCGACGGCGTCGTCCTGGCCGGGGTCGGTGTCGATGATGATCTTGCGTTTCGCGGGCATTTGGCTTCCTTGGGTCTTGTTATTATGGACTTGAAGTCTTTGTCGCGGCGAACCATATCCAGATTGCCGGGAAAAATGCCACATGGATTTGTCCCGGCGATGTCGCTCGATGAGGACAAGGTAACATGAGCCGGATGCCGCCATTTTCGAGCCCGCTGCTGCTTGGGTTCGACGCGATGGAAAAGACGATCGAACGTCTTGCCAAATCCGGCGACAGCTACCCGCCCTACAACATCGAACGGATCAGTTGCGCCGAGGGAAGCCCCGAGCGGCTTCGCATAACGCTGGCGGTCGCCGGCTTCTGCGAGGACGATCTCGAGGTGACAACCGAGGAAAGCCAACTGGTCGTGCGCGGGCGACAAAGGGATGATTCGGAACGCGACTACATTCATCGCGGTATAGCCGCGCGTCAGTTCCAACGGACCTTTGTCTTGGCGGACGGAATGCGAGTGGTCTCGGCCGAACTGGAGAACGGACTTCTGTCCGTCGAACTCGACCGCCCGCAGCCGGAACGCCTGGTACGGAAAATAAACATTTCGGTGAAAGACTGATTCCGCGATCCGCTGGAACCGAAAGCTCTCAAGTGGGTTGGTCAAAACGACGGCCCGCCGAATGGAGGCTGACATGACGACGACTGAAGCCAAGCACCTCGTTACGAAGGCAGACCTCGCACATCTGGGCGAGGGCACCGTGGCCTATCTGCGCGAAATGGACACAGAGGAACTCAAGGGCAAGTTTCCGGGCCTTCCGGACATGGAACCTGGGATGCGACTGTGGGCGCTGTTCGGCGCGAACGGCCAACCGATCCTGCTTTCCGACGAGCGCGACCGCGCGATTGCGGGCGCTTTCGAGAACCACCTCGTGCCGGTGGCGCTGCACTAGGCAGCGAACAGTCGAACTGCTCGAAGGGCGGCGTTCCGCCGCCCTGAAACCAAAATTTTCCAAAATGGATATGCGGCGCGAGCATGCGCCCGAACGCAAAGCGGGAGACGCCGGTTCACCTAAGCGGCGTGTGACGCAGGCGCCGAGGACAGCAGAGTATGTATCGCGGCGGCGTCGCGGCTGCCACGTACCTTGGCCACCGTATCGCTGTCCCGAAGCACCCGAGCGATGCGCGAGAGCGCCTTGAGATGATCGGCACCGGCACCTTCCGGCGCCAACAGCAGAAACACCAGGTCAACCGGCTGGTCGTCCAAGGCTTCGAAATCCACGGGCTGCTCCAGCCGTGCGAAGACCCCCGTAATCATCTTTACGCCAGGCAGCTTCCCATGCGGGATGGCGATGCCATTGCCAACGCCGGTCGAGCCAAGGCGTTCGCGCTGCAGGATTGTGTCGAAGATTTCTCGTTCCGGTAGACCCGTAACAGTGGCGGCTTTCTCGGCCAGGAGTTGAAGAAGCTGCTTCTTCGAGTTCGCTTTCAACGCCGGCAATATTGCTGGCGCCTGAACGAGATCGCTGAGATCCATGCCGAAATCCTCTTCTGCCCGATCCGGTCGCGCGGAGCGTCCGGTGGGTGTTGAGCGCTTATCCTTGCGCGGCCTTGGTGATCGACGGGTCGATCCAACCGATATTGCCGTCTGGTCTGCGATAGACGATGTTGACGTGATCGTTTCCGGCGTTGCGGAACACGAAGACGGGACTCTCCTTGGTGTCGAGTTCGACCACCGCCGAGGCGACCGACATGGTCTTCAACGCCATCGTCGATTCGGCAACGATCGCCGGCGAATAATCATCTGGCACCTCGTGGTCGTCAGCGTCATCAATCGCGGCCACCACCATATAGGCGATGTCGGTAGAGTTGCCGTTACCATTGAAGTTGCGTGATTTGAGGCGGCGTTTGTACCGCCGCAATCGCTTTTCCAGACGCTCCGCCGCGCCATCGAACGCTACGATCGGATCCTGAGCATCGCTCGTTGCTTGCAAGGCGGCACCGCTGTCCAGGTGAATCATGCAATCCGCAGTGTAGCGCGAACCAGCCTTAGTGACTGTGACATGTCCTGCAAATCCACCGTCGAAATATTTGTCGATGGCATCGCCTACACGCTCTTCGATACGGCTGCGAAACGAGTCGCCGATATCCATATGCTTTCCCGAGATACGCAGGCTCATGAGATCGTCGACCTTCCCATTCTCTATTTCAGCGGGGTGAGTTTATACCCGTGGCAGCAGCGCACAAGCACTACAGTGCTCCGGCAGCAACCGCTCTCTCACTTCTTCCGTTCCGCAGTTGGCGTCCATCCCGGGCAGCCGATCTCGCATTGCCCAGCCCATGGGCGCGGGCTTCTAGTGAGTTAATGGAGCCTTGTCAATGAACGGACGGTCGCCCTTACGGCGACCAGCGCGCCGCGCCGGGAAAAGGTGCCAGTCAACGCCCGGCGGTGGTCATGGCCCGCTTCTCGCGCCTACGTTGCACAGAGGAGGCGATGTTCATGCCCTCGCGGTATTTTGCGACGGTGCGGCGGGCGATCTCGACACCCTCTTTCTTGAGGATGTCGACGATTGAATCGTCGG
This sequence comes from uncultured Alphaproteobacteria bacterium, assembly GCA_963839725.1. Taxonomy (GTDB): domain Bacteria; phylum Pseudomonadota; class Alphaproteobacteria; order Rhizobiales; family Rhizobiaceae; genus Kumtagia. Next base: position 429,654 of record CAWIWT010000001.1, read on the forward strand.
AAAGCACGGCGTCCGACTTCTCCTCATCGATCATCTGCTTGATGCGATCGCGCACCGCCTCGGAGGAATGTGCATCGCCGCCACCAGTGGCTGCGATGGAGGCGGTGAAGAAAAAGCGCAGCTCGAATACGCCTCGCGGCGTCAGCATGTATTTGTTGCTGGTCACGCGGCTGACTGTCGATTCGTGCATACCGATCGCATCGGCGACGTTGCGCAGATTAAGTGGCCTGAGATGGCGAATGCCCTGCATCAGGAACGCATCCTGCTGGCGCACGATCTCCGACGCTACCTTCAGGATGGTCTTTGCCCGCTGATCCAGACTGCGCGTCAGCCAGTTGGCGTTCTGCAGGCATTCGGACAGGAACTCGCGCTCACCCTTGTCCTTGGTTCGGCCCGACACCTGGTTGAAATAAATCTGGTCGACCAGCACGCGTGGCAATGTCTCGGAATTGAGTTCCACGGTCCAGCTGCCATCGGCGGCTGCCCTGACCTCGACATCGGCGACGATCGTATCGACATTGCCGCTGGAGAAAGCCATCCCCGGCCGTGGGTCCAGCGTGCGAATCTCCGCCAGCATGTCGAGAAGGTCGTCTTCGTCGACACCGCAGATCTTCTTGAGGCTCTGGAAGTCGCGACGCGCCAGCAGATCGAGGTTGGCGATCAGACCGCGCATCGCCGGATCGAACCGATCGCCACGCTGCAATTGCAGGGCAAGGCACTCGGCCAGATCACGGGCGAACAGGCCGGGCGGGTCAAAGGTCTGGCAGCTGACGAGGGCCGATGCGACCTCTTGCTCGACAGCCCCAAGACGGCCGGTGATTTCCGAAATGTCTCCGCGAAAATAGCCGGCCTCGTCGAGGCCTTCGGCGAGTTCATGCGCAATCAGCCGTTCCGCCGGATCGGCGATGCTGAAGGCGATCTGTTCGACAACATGATCGCGCAGTGTCAGCTTTGCCGCCGCAACATCCTCGAGGTCGAAACCCTCGGAAACGCTTCCGGATGAATTTCCGGCCGACCGCCACTGCGCCGCAATATCGGGGCCAAGCCGCTCCTGAGTGCCGGGGTCGTCGGGAAAAACGTTTTCGAGCGACGCGTCGAGATTTTCGGAAATCTGCTCGGACGTCGGCGAGGAATCGCTTTCGAACCAGTCGTCGCTGGACTTTTCGCCCTGACGCTCTTTGTTGAATTGGTCGGTGGCGGCATCTTCCTGCGGCTCGACCCGTTCAAGCAACGGATTGCGCTCGATCTCCTCGTCGATGAAGCGCTCGAGCTCGGCGTGGGTGAATTGCAGCAGTTTGATGGACTGCATCAGCTGCGGGGTCATCACCAACGACTGGGACTGCCGAAGCTGTAATTTGGCCGACAGTGCCATGCCTGGTTTTATGCTCCCGCGTTCCGATCGATCTGCGCCAGACTGTTCCGGCAGGGCTGAGCCCAAGCGTTAATGAAACTGGCCCGGCTTTTGCTTGTCAAGGTGAATGGGTAACAAAAAGCCCTTACCGGAGCGTTAGCGGCGTAGCTCTTGCAAGGGATTGGCCAAAACGACACGCCGAATGCGTGTCACAGCGCGAAATCTTCGCCGAGATACAGCCTGCGCACATTGGCGTCGGCGATGATGTCGGCGGCGGTCCCATGTTTCAGGATTTCGCCATTGTGGATGATGTAGGCGCGATCGATCAGCTTCAGCGTTTCGCGCACATTGTGGTCGGTAATCAGCACGCCGATGCCCCGCGTTGTCAGATGGCGCACAAGCTGTTGGATGTCCGCCACGGCAATAGGGTCGATGCCGGCGAAAGGCTCATCGAGCAGCATGTAGTGGGGGCGGGTCGCCAGTGCGCGGGCGATCTCAAGCCGCCGGCGCTCACCACCGGATAGTGTCATCGCGGACGATTGGCGCAGATGCGAGATATGAAACTCTTCCAACAATGAATCGAGCGACTTTTCGCGCTCCTTGCGGCTGCTTTCGACCACTTCCAGCACGGCGCGAATGTTGTTCTCGACCGTCAACCCCCGGAAGATCGACGCTTCCTGCGGTAGATATCCGATGCCGAGCCGGGCACGGCGATACATCGGCATATTGGTGATGTCGAAACCGTCGATCTCGATCTTGCCCTTGTCGACGGGTACGAGCCCGGTGACCATATAAAAGCAGGTTGTCTTGCCCGCCCCGTTCGGTCCAAGCAGCCCTACCGCTTCCCCGGCGCGCACGCCGAGCGAAACGCCATTCACCACCTGCCGGCCCTTGTAGCTCTTGGCGAGTCCGGCAGCCATCAGCGTGCCCTTCAGCGCCGTCGCATTTTTGGTATGCGCAGGCGCGGAAGGCGACAGACCAAGGCGTCCCGAAAGGCGGGACAGCAACGAAGTTTCGGAATTCATTATTGGCCTGGAGCCGGCTTTTTGGTGTCGCCAGGGTTAATCAGCATTATGACGCGTTCGCCGGCACACGCGTTGACCTCTGCCCGGCCGGATTTCATATCGACCGTCAACTTGCAGCCCTTGAGCGCGGTCTTACCCTGCGACAGCACGACCTCCTTGCCGGAGAGCACAAGGTGCTCGGTGTTCATGTCGAACGTGCCCATATCGCCGGTAGCGATCTGATCGTTCGACTTGATGTAGACGCCGCCCGAAACTTCCATGCGCTCGATATTTCCCGATCCTGTCCCCGCCGATCCAGAACCGTCCTGCGCGTATATCACCGTCATCTGCGCGGCCTTCATCAGAGTGGGTCCTTGCTTGACGTTCACATTGCCGATGAAATTCGCCTTATGCTCTGCGTCGAGGACTTCAAGCTTGTCGCTTTCAATCTGGATCGGCTCGCCATTGTTGATATTGAGGCCCTGAAGGCGGCCGGTCGCGGTTTCCTGAGCGAGCAGCGGTCCGGACATTGCGGCAGCCAGCGCGAGTGCGCCGCAGATGACTGTTATCGAGCTCTTTCCCATCGTCCCGCCTCTTACTGACTGGCCGTCTCGTTTTTCGGCGGCACAACATTCACTTGAACGTGTTTTTCGAAAATCACAACCTTGCCGTTTTGCTCGACCGTCATTGTGTCGGACAAAATAGACGCGGTCTTATACTTGATGCTGACCGGCTTGTCGGTGGTCATACGACCGGTGCCCATATCGATCTGGGCGGATTCAAGTCGGGCGACCGCGCCATCCGACGTGGTGATGTCGATCTGATGGTCGATCGTAAGCAGGTTCTTGGTCTGGTCGAATATGCCGCGTGTCGTCTTAACCGATGCCGAACGCTCGGCATCGATAGGCAGCGTCGCGGCAATCTCCTGAAGCTCGATGACCGCTTCGTCGGCGATGTCCTGCACGGCGCGCAGTGCACCCACAGAATAGGGCCGGCTTTCCGTCGTGAACCCTTCGAGCCGCGGATTGGCCATCACCAGCTTGCCTTCCGTCACTGCGGAATTGTCGGCGGTAACCTCGACGTCCGAAGGCGTCGACCGGTATGTCTGGAAAAGAAAAGCCGCCGCCATCAGCACCGCCAGTGAGGGCAGCATGATTTTCAAAATGCGGACGCGGCGCGAATGACGCTCTGCCGTACGAAACATTTCAGAGCGAGCGATTCCGGCTTCCACGCTGGCGAGTGCCAGGGGAAGAACGTCGTCGGTCGTGTCTGTCGGCCTCGCCAACATGTCATACCCGCCTTGTGGTAGCACCGCGAAGGCGACGCCAGCACATAATTATCGTTGCGATCAACGGGCCGAAAGCCACCAAATTATGGCCAACTGCCTGACACCGCCCGTATCTTACTGGTCCCGTTACGCGAACCGGAACACATCGGATGTATTGCCAACCGGTTCAGACCTGCGCCCCGTCCCGATTTCGCGCGGTAAAGTCAAATGTTACGCTGCCCACACACCCACCCGGCCAATATGGTGGCGTTTGACAGGAATGTCAGCCCTTCAGCGCGTCAGCATGCCGGATCGTCTACCGCTTCCGGGACAACCTGGCAATCCGGACACACTGCGCAGTACGCCATATGTCCTGCTAAACCGCTAATTTGCTCGGTGGGCGGTCCTTTGCCAGCTTGCGGAACTTGCGCATGACGATTTCGCGCTTGAGCCGCGAAATGTGGTCGATGAACAGGACGCCGTCGAGATGGTCGATCTCGTGCTGCAGGCACGTTGCAAGCAGCCCGTCGGCATCCACCTCATGCTGCTTTCCCTCAACGTCGAAATATTTGACCTTGACCGTCGCTGGCCGTTCGACCTCGGCATAGTAGTCAGGGATCGACAAACAGCCTTCCTCGTAGGTCGACCGCTCGTCGGATTTCGCGACGATCTCCGGATTGATGAAGACCTGCGGCGCCTGCGGCTCATCTTCCTTGGCCAGATCGATCACCACCATGCGGATGGGCTCGCCGACCTGGATCGCCGCCAGGCCGATGCCTGGCGCATCGTACATGGTATCGAGCATGTCGTTGGAGAACTTCTTCAATGACGCGTCAAAGCGTTCGACCGGCTTGGACGCCATTCGCAGAACAGGATCGGGGAGGATTATCAGCGGCTTGATCGACATGCGATTCAGGTAATCGCTCGCGCAAAAACCGTCAACGGGGGCGTGCACGCGTCGTTCACCTTTTGATCTGTAATGTCGACGCGAATCGGATATCGTTTCGCCGGATGACCAATCTTACCGAAATCCTCGCACAGCCGGTCGCTCAATTCGGCGCGACGATAGTCACCCTTGGCCAGGCGCTGCTCGGCGTTGCCGGGCTATTGCTCCTGCTTCTACTCGTGCTCATCGTGTCGTTGTGGCGCTCCGCTTCGGCTCGGGCGCTCGCTGCGGCGGAGGCCGCGGACCATGCACGCGAAACGGAAAGCCGCATGGCCGGCATCCTGCAGGCGCAAGCCGAAATGCAAGGGCGTATGAGCGTGGTGGCCGATGTGCTCGGTGCACGTCAGGCGGAACTCAACCAGTCTATCGGCCAGCGGCTGGACGCCATGACCGGCCGCATTGGTCAGACCATGGCGGAGCAAACCAAATCCACCCATGAGAACCTGGCCAGATTGCAGGAACGGCTCGCGGTCATCGACACGGCGCAGAACAACATCCAGTCGCTGGCGGGACAGGTCGTGCAACTTCAGGCGATCCTGTCAAACAAGCAGACACGCGGCGCCTTCGGTCAGTCGCGCATGGAGGCGATCGTCGCGGACGGCCTGCCGCAAGGCGGCTATGCGTTCCAGGAGACGCTTTCCAATGGCAGCCGTCCGGATTGCACGGTGAAGATGCCGAATGGCGCGCCGCGGCTGGTCATCGACGCCAAGTTTCCTCTGGAAGCGTGGAATGCGATCCGCACAGCGGCGGAGGCCAATTCGACGGGCGAGGCGCAGAAGGCCGCTCAGCAGGCATTCCGCCGCGATCTCGACGTTCACATTCGGGCTATCTCCGAAAAGTATCTGATCACCGGCGAGACGCACGACACCGCCTTCATGTTCGTGCCGTCGGAATCGATTTTCGCGGAGATCCACGAGAACTTCGAACAGGTGGTGCATCGCGCCCACCGAGCCCGCATCGTCATTGTCTCGCCTTCACTACTGATGTTGTCGATCCAAGTGATCCAGTCGATCCTCAAGGACGCATCGATGCGCGAGCAAGCGCACCTGATCCAGGGCGAGGTGATCCGCCTGATGGAGGACGTCCAGCGCGTCGACGAGCGTGTGCGCAAGCTGCAGACGCATTTCAGTCAGGCGAGCAAGGATATAGACGACATTCTGGTATCAGCTTCGAAGGTCACCAAGCGCGGCCAGAAGATCGAAGCGCTGGAGTTTGGCGATGCTCCTGTTGCGCCGGGCGCGACTGATGTCGACGCACAGAGACTGCGCGGCGCGGAGAGCAAGACCGGTCAGCTACGGCTGCGCGTCGTCGAGGATCGGGACTGACGGCGCTCGCTTGACGGGCATTTCCTGAAGCATCTTGCGTTTGCCCAAATCTCCTGATTCATTCGGGAAAAATCAGCAGGAGGACGAACCATGGCAAAAGGCCAGATGCGTGCGAAAAAGGAAACCCGTAAACCGAAAAAGGACGCCAAGAAGGCAGTGCCGGCAGCGCCAGTGCTGAAAGCTGCGCCAGTTCCGGCGATGAAGATCAAGGAAAAGACTAAGTAGCCAGCTTCAAACCGATAGCCCGTACTGTCGTCCCGGCTGACCTATCTGCGCCAGCAGATTGTTCACTTGCTGGTTTGCTTGGACCTTTCCGACGGGCGCGAACGCTCAACGCCGTCATCCGGGAAGTCGCGCGGAGCGAAGCGACAAGCGGCTGTCCGGGATCCATTCCGTAAGCGCGCCAGGTTTGTCGCGGAAACGGCGACAGATAGACTGTCAGAATGCGGAATGGATACCGGCTCGCGGTCGCTAACGCTCCCTTGGCCGGTATGAGGGGATGCCCGCCGGATATCGCCACCGCGAGACCTATCATACGCACGCCGATGAAATCAGCGCATTGGCAGTTGACTGTCAACTCCCGCATCCTCGCGGCTGAAGCGAGTCTTCAAAGCGGCTCGTAGTCGATCTCGAGAAAATCCGCGACTTCTGGAACCCAGCGGTCGCGCACGAAGGCGACGTGAAAGGGATGATCGTTGTAGCCGCTGTAGGCAGTCTGATCCGCGAACTCCATCGAGAAGCCGAAACGGTAGCTGTTCTTCGGGCTGACCTGCCGCAACTGCTCGAATTTCTCCACGACCGGTATGTCGGAAAGCTTCCTCGCCTCGTCGAGGAAATCGGCCTCTTCATTGGAGCCGGCCTTGTGCTTCAGCGTGAACACCACGGTATGACGGATCATGTGGGCTCCTTGTTGGAACGGCGTTATGGATTTTCCGCCCAGTAGCGGATGAGATGATGCGCGATCGCGCCCGGGGGCGGGACGCCGATGCCGTCCGGGTGACGCTTTTCGAGCATGGATAGAACCTCGTCGCGCGAAAACCAGCGGCAATCCTCCAACTCGGCCTCGCCGCGGTGAATGTCCTCGTTCAGCGCCTCGCCGAAACATCCGATCATCAGCGAGTAGGGAAACGGCCATGGTTGGCTGGCGTGATAGACAACGCGGCCAAGCCGGATACCGGCTTCTTCCAGCGTCTCGCGTCGCACTGCCGCCTCGATCGTCTCGCCCGGCTCGATGAAGCCGGCGAGCGAGGAGTACATGCCGGGAGCGAAGTGTGCGCCGCGGCCCATGAGGCATTTGTCCTTGGTGACCGCCAGCATGATCGCCACCGGATCGGTCCGCGGAAAATGCTCGGTGCCGCATCCCGCGCAGAGTCGTTTGTAGCCGCCTGCGCGGATCTCTGTCGGCTGGCCGCATTTGCCGCAGAATTGATGGTTGGCATGCCAGGAAAGCAGCGCGGCTGCCTGCGCAAGCGCCCCGAGCTCCGGCGCCGCGAGCAAGCCTTGAACATTCACTGATCGATGATCGATCGCCTTGATCGCCTCCGGCAATTCCTCCGGTTCGATCCCGGCGACCGCCGCGATGACAGGGCCCTTGTCATCCTGGCCAAGAAGGATCGCCTGTTTGGCGGACATTCCAAGCGCAACAGCATCGGCGAGCGCGAAGAAGGGCTCGAACCCCTCGCCGTTAAGCTTGAGATAGGCGCGGCCGCCGCGTGTCAGCATCACCCGTACCGCCGGGTCGGCCAACGCCACCGTCACGGAATCGTCGCTGCGTTTCTCCGACTGGCGGTCGATGGTATTGCCGGCGAAGCCGACAAACTGGCTGGGCTCGCGCTCGGGCGCGTCAAACAGGCGAAAGGTCATGGTTCACTTCAGTCGGTGGGAATTGTGTCGACCCTATAGCGCGGCCCTGATCTTGTCGATCAACGCATGCATCGCGTGCGCCTTGTAGGGTTCGCGTGGCCCAAAACCCCACACCGGGCCCGGCCAGCCGGGATCGCCTTCGGAGCGCGCCACGATATGAACATGGAGCTGCCGCACGATGTTGCCGAGCGCACCGGAATTGATCTTGGAGCAGCCCGTTGCGCTCTTGAGGCCCTGCGCGACCATGTTGGTCTCGAAAGTCAGCATCGCCTGATCGAGTGGCGTGAGGTCGTGCAGTTCAGCGATGCCGGGACGTTGCGGAATGAGCAGCAGCCACGGCCAACGCTGATCGTTCATCAGCCGCAGTTCGCACAGGCCGAGCCACATCAGTGGCACGCTGTCGCCCTCCAGCCGCGCGTCCAATTCAAAACCGGCCTTTTGGCCAGGCATCATCGGCGTTCCCCGTCATTTATCGAAGGCTAGATGTCGCGCCCCGCGCCTGCAAGCGATTCATGGGCGCGAAGCATTATTTGAGCGCTGTCTTCGCTACGAGTTCAACCCTCTGGCCAATTGACTCCGTTAGCCTTCATTCCCCAAAGTTAACTCCTAGCGAGAGAAAGAGATCATGAACATCAAGGCTGACAATACGCAGCAGCTTGCCGTGCCGTTCAATTATGAAAAGCTTGACCGGTTGATGGAGGCAGCGGGTATCGACGTTTTGGTCGCTACCTCGAAGCACAATGTCCAGTATCTGCTCGGCGGCTACAAATTCATCTTCTTTGCCGCGATGGATGCGATCGGCCACAGCCGCTACCTTCCGGTGGTGGTCTATGAGAAGGGCCGCCCGGACCATGCCGCCTATGTCGGCAACCGGATGGAGGGCGGTGAGCACGCCAACCGCCCGTTCTGGACGCCCAATGTCCATACGGCCACCTGGGGCACGGTGGACGCCGCCAATCTCGCTGCCGACCACATCCGCAAGATTGCGAAGCCCGGCGCACGTATCGGCATCGAACCGCCTTTCCTGCCTTCCGATGCGCATGCGGTATTCGAAAAGCTTGGCAACAGCGCGACACTCGTCGACGCGACCTGGGTGTTCGAACGGCTGCGCGCCATCAAGACGCCAGAAGAACTTGAAAAGCTGCGTGCCGCTTCGGAACTGATCACCGACTCCATGCTGGCGACAATCGAATGGGCGGGTGAAGGTTCGACCAAGACAGAGATTATAGAACGGCTGCGCAAGGAAGAGACCAAGCGCGGCCTGCATTTTGAATATTGCCTGCTGACGTTGGGCCCCAGCCATAACCGTGCCGCCTCGCCGCAGGCGTGGAAACCGGGCGAAGTTCTGTCGATCGATTCCGGTGGCAACTATCACGGTTACATCGGCGATCTCTGCCGCATGGGCGTTCTGGGCGAGCCGGACGCCGAGCTTGAGGATCTCTTGTCGGAAATCGAAGCGGTGCAGCAGGCGGCGTTCTCGAAGGTACGCGCCGGTGCGCTGGGAGGCGACGTCATCTCCCATGCGGAGGGTGTGCTCAAAGCCTCACCGAGCGCGGCCTTCACCGATTTCTTTGCGCACGGCATGGGGCTGATCAGTCATGAAGTACCGTTCCTGATGACTGACCACCCCGTCGCCTATGAGGGCGTGGATGCGGCGAACCCATTGGAGGAAGGAATGGTGCTATCGGTGGAGACAACCATGCTGCACCCGACGCGTGGCTTCATCAAACTCGAGGACACACTGACGGTCACCGATTCCGGCTACGAAATGTTCGGCGAACGCGGTCGCGGCTGGAACCGGGGCGGCCGGTAGCACATCAAAAACGCTAGCGCGTAGGGCTTCGGGGCCTGCTAACAGTGGTTTTGTGGCCATGCAGCGCCGTCAGGCAGGCTTGCGCCAGGACCCAGCGTAATATAACTGCCGAAGGCACCTTACTCGCGCCTGCGCGCGACAAAGCAGAAGGACTGGATCCCGGGTCTTCCTTCGCTTTGCTCAGTGCCCGGGAAGACGAGGTTGAGGCGTCGTGGCCACCAGAGCCGCGGAAGCGGGCTAGCCGCAACGTTCTCAAGTTTTGCCGAACACAGTCTATTTCGCGGCCGGCGGAATCAGCCGGAAATCCGGAAGCTCGCGCAGCGCCAATTCCGGCCCGGCCGGCGAGTAGACGACGAACAGCAGCATCGGGCCGGTGCCGGTGTTGAGAGTCGAGTGGAAGCGGCTTTTCGGTATATAGACCGTGCAGCCGGGTCCGACTTGTCTGACCACCGGATTGCCGTTCTCATCCTCGACCATCTGCTCGCCATTGCCGGAGATCACGAAGATGATTTCCTCGGCACCGGGATGGTTGTGTCGCGTATGACCCTTGCCGGAATGCAGGTCGACCACGCCGCCGGAAAAGCGCGAAGCACCATTCACCTCGGGCGCGATGGTAAGTGCCAGCCGACCCCAGTCGAAACCGAGATTGTCGACGTCCTTCGGATAGACGAAGTTGCGTTCCTTGCTCATGGCTGACCTCCCTCAGTTCCGATGCCCTGCATTGCTGATGGCAAGGCTCTTGAAGTCCGCAGTCTGCTTGGCGATGGCCGCTTCCGCCGGGAGGCGCTCCATACTCGAGGCGCCGTAGAAGCCGTGCATGCCTTCGACGCGCTCCAGAATGTAGCGCGCATCCTCCGGCATCGAGATCGGTCCGCCATGGCAAAGCATGATCACATCCTTGCGCACCGAACGCGCCGCTTCCACGATCGCCTCGATTTCCTCGACGCAATCGTCGAGTGATTTCGCGCTGGTCGCGCCAATCGTGCCGCCGGTCGTCACCCCCATATGCGCGACGATGATATCGGCACCGGCACCGGTCATGGCGCGCGCCTCGTCGGCGTTGAACACATAGGGTGTCGTCAGCAGGTCGAGTTTATGCGCGGCGGCGATCATGTCGACTTCCAACCCATAGCCCATGCCGGTCTCCTCGAAGCTCTGGCGCATGGCGCCATCGAAAAGCCCGATGGTCGGGAAGTTCTGAACCCCGGAAAAGCCGATGTCCTTCAATTCGGCGAGAAAGCGGGGCATCAGGATGAACGGGTCCGTGCCGTTGACGCCGGCCAGCACCGGCGTGTGCTTGACGACCGGCAGCACCTCGACGGCCATCTCCTTCACAATTTCGTTAGCATTGCCATAGGCGAGCAGGCCGGCAGCCGAGCCGCGACCCGCCATGCGGTAGCGCCCGGAATTATAGATGATGATCAGGTCGATTCCGCCGGCTTCCTCCGACTTGGCGGACAGGCCTGTACCCGCGCCGCCGCCTACAATCGGCACGCCGTCGGCAATCATTCTGGTGAACTTTTCGACAATCGACTTTCGCGAAATCACCGGCATAATGGGCTCGTCGATGGTTGCTTTTTTTTGAGACGAGCGTATCGTATTGACATGCAAGTCTCACGTCAACCAATGGTCGACATCGAAATCGAACGCGGCCCCAAGGCTCGAACGCGTCGCCTGATGTTGCAGACCGCAAGCCGCCTGATGCAGGACGGCGTGACGCCCTCGGTAACCGAGGCGGCGGAAGCAGCCGGTGTATCACGCGCCACGGCCTACCGTTACTTCCCCAGCCAGGCCGCCCTTGTGCAAGCCGTGGTGGATGAAGGGTTGGGACCGATCCTGACCTGGACCTCTTTATCGAAGAATGCCGAGCAGCGTGTCGACGATTTACTGGCGAGTTCGTTGCCGCGTATCGAAGCGTATGAGGCGACGTTCAAAGCCGCATTGAAGCTGTCGCTCGACCAGTGGGCGCGCCGCCAGGCGGGCACGCTGGGAGATGAGGAACGGGTCACGCGCGGCCATCGCAAGGAACTGCTGAGGGACGCTCTTTCTCCCTTGCGCGGGTCCCTGCCGCCTGCGCAGTTTGATCGCCTGGCACAAGCGCTTTCGCTGGTGTTCGGTGTCGAGGTAATGATCGTGCTGAAGGACATATGGGGCTTGGACGGCGTCGAAACGCAGTCGGTCGCACGTTGGATGGCTGGTGCGTTGGTAAGGGCTTCAATTGGCGTTTAGCTGATGCGTGACCCTGTGAGTAACGCCAATCTGGTTAGACCAGTTGTCGAGGCAGAAGGGCCGTCTGCTTTCGGAATAGCGTTCGTAGATCGGAGGCTTCGCAGTCGGAACGCGCCTAAACGAATAAGAACGAATAAATATCGCAAGAATGCGGGTTAAATGACGCTTTTGTGCGGTCAACAAAGCGCTTGACGGCGAAGGTTTATTGGTACTACCAGATTCGGAAGGAGGAGCGAAAATGGCCGGGAGGGCCAGATTGCGTTCTAAGCCGGCCGGGGAGGGCCGGACCGCGATGCGGTGAAAGTTGACGGACCGGTTGGATGAACCTCGGTCCGGAATGCCAAGGCACAAGGGAGGAACTTGTAATGCGCAAGAAATTGACCGGCTTGTTGGCCGGTATCGGATTTTCGCTTGCCTGCGGAACATCGGCGTTCGCGCAGGAACTGACGATCTTCTGGGCCGAATGGGATCCTGCCAACTACCTGCAGGAACTTGTCAACGAGTATCCGGATGCCAAAGTCACGGTGCAGACCACGCCGTGGGATGACTTTCAGACCAAGACCTTCGCCGAGTTCAACGCGAAGGGTGATGCTTATGACATGGTGGTTGGTGACTCGCAGTGGCTGGGCGCCGGCTCAACCGGCGGCCACTATATCGATCTGACTGATTGGGTGAAAAAGAACGGCGTGCTCGACAGCATGGCTCCGGCCACCATGGTCGCCTATTCGGAATATCCGAAGGGCGGGGGCAAATATTGGTCTGTTCCGGTGGAGGGCGATGCCACTGGCTGGGCCTATCGGAAGGACTATTTCGAAGACCCGAAGGAAATGGCTGATTTCAAGACGAAATACGGCTATGATCTGGCGGTTCCGAAGACTTGGGCGGAGATGCGCGACGTCGCCGAATTCTTCCACCGCCCTGACCAGGGACGCTACGGGATCGCGATTTATACCTGGAATCCCTATGACGCCCTGGTGATGGGTTACGAGAATGTCCTCTTCAGCTTCGGCGGTGAGCTCGGTGACTACTCGACGTATAAGGTCGACGGTATCGTCAATTCGCCCGAGGCGGTTGCTGCGCTCGAAGCCTATCGCGAGCTCTACAAGTTTACACCCCCGAACTGGGGTCAGGCGTTCTTCATGGAAGACAACCAGGCGATCACCGAGGGTTTGGCGGCGATGAGCATGAACTACTTCGCCTTCTTCCCGGCGCTGGCCAACGAGGCCACCAATCCCCACGCCAAGGTCACCGGTTTCTTCGCCAATCCGGCGGGTCCGACCGGCAAACAGCATGCCGCTCTCGGCGGCCAGGGCATCTCCATCGTCTCCTACTCGAAGAAGCAGGAAGCGTCGATGAAGTTCCTTGAGTGGTTCATCCGGGAGGACGTTCAGAAGAAGTGGGGCGAGTTGGGCGGCTATACGTGCAACGCCAAGGTCCTGGAGTCCAAGGAGTTCCGAAACGCGACCCCATACAACGAAGCCTTCTACCAGACGATGTTCATGGTGAAGGACTTTTGGGCGGTGCCAGAATACGCCGATCTGCTTGAGCAAATGAAGAACCGTATTGGCCCCTTTATTGTCGGCGGAGAGGGGACTGCGAAGGCGGCCCTGGACGGAGTGGCCGAGGATTGGACGGCAACGTTCACGAAGGCCGGCTACATAAAGTAGGCTCGGTTGATGCGAAAAACGAAATCGGGAGAGGAAATGTTCCTCTCCCGATTTCGACTTGGTTATGCTTCAGGAGGTGGTGTTGGCGGTACTGGCCCGGCTTGAATTCGATACGCGGGCGGCCGCGAGGGGATGGAGCGACGTCACCATCCGCAATCTCTTCATCATCCCGACAATCGCCTTCCTCATTGTTTTCAACATTTTCCCGCTGATCTATTCGCTCGCTTACTCGTTCACCGACTTTCGCGCTTCGACGAGTCAGCCTGCGAACTTTGTCGGGTTGCAGAACTACCGTGAACTGCTGAGCGATCCACGCATCTGGAACAATCTCTCCGTCACCGCGAAATACGTGATTGTCTCAGTGGCCGGCCAAATGATCGTCGGCTTCGGTCTGGCGATGTTGCTCAATCGCAGCTTCCCGCTGAAGGGGTTGGTGACCACACTCTTGTTGTTGCCGATGATGCTCTCGCCTGCCGTCGTGGGGCTTTTCTGGAAGCTGCTCTATGACCCCTCGTGGGGTGTCATCAACTACGTGCTCGGCCTCGGCAAGTTCTCGTGGCTTTCCAATCCTGATGCCGCGCTCTACGCCATTGCAATCACCGACATATGGATGTGGGCGCCGTTCGTCATGCTGTTGTCGCTGGCCGGCTTGTCGGCGGTGCCCAAGCATCTCTACGAGGCCGCCGCCATCGACCGGGCCAGCCCGTTCTACACCTTCTTCCGCATCACGTTGCCTTTGGTGGCCCCAATCCTGCTGATCGCTCTCATCTTTCGCACTATGGAGGCGTTCAAGACCTTCGATATCGCCTACATCATGAGCACACAGCTGAACACGGAGCTGGTATCCAAGCGCCTGTACAAGATGGCCTTCCAGGAGTGGCAGACAGGCCTTTCCTCGGCACTGGCCTACATTGTTCTGATCGTTGTGCTGGCGATCACCAACATCTACGTGAAGTACCTGAACCGGGTAAAGGAGCGCTGAAGTGGCCGCCGTTTCCTCCCCCGCCAACAAGGTCTACAACAGGCTTGCGGTCGTCGCAGTGCTTGTGATCACATTGATCTTTCTATCGCCGATCTACTGGATTGCTTCGACGGCTATCAAGCCGCGCAACCTCGCGACTACGGTTCCGCCGACAGTTTTCTTCGAGCCGGACATCACGCCGTTCATCAAGCTATTCACCAAGCGCGTCCAGATGACCAAACCGGTTGAACCGGAGGTCTATGAGGCGGCGCCGTGGTGGGAGAAGCGTATCTATGACGGCGGCGAGCGTGTGCTCCGTACGGGAGAGGACGTCCAGCTTTCGCAGTATCCCAACCGCTTCTTCAACAGCTTGATCATCGCGGTCACCAGCACCGTTCTCGCCGTGGTGATGGGGACGTTCACCGCTTACGGCTTCTCGCGATTCAGATTGAAGGGAGAGGCCGATCTGCTCTTCTTCATCCTCTCGACGAGAATGCTTCCGCCCATTGTGGTCGCGATCCCTATGTACCTGATGTACCGGGCGGTTGGCCTCAATGACACTCATATCGGCCTGATCATCCTCTACACGGCCTTCAACCTGTCCTTCTCGGTCTGGCTGATGAAAGGCTTCATCGACGAGATCCCGAAGGAATATGAGGAGGCCGCACTCGTCGACGGCTATACGCGCATGCAGGCCTTCTTCAAGATCGTGCTGCCCGAGGCGACGACTGGCATAGCAGCGACAGCTGTGTTCTGCTTCATCACCGCGTGGAACGAATATGCCTTCGCGCTCATATTGACCAATCGCCGGGCGCAGACCGCGCCGCCCTTTATCCCGGCCCAGATCGGCTCTGGCTTGACGGATTGGACAGTCATCGCGGCGGGCACGTTCCTGTTCCTGCTGCCGGTGGCGATATTCACCTTCCTGCTCCGCAACCATCTTCTGCGCGGCATGAGCTTCGGGGCGATCCGTAAATGATCCGCAGCTCCTCACTCCAGCGCATTGCCGAGATCGTCATGATCCTCGGCATCGTCTTCCTGTGCCAGCCGTGGAGCTTCTTCCTCCACCGCTATGGGCTTACCGTGATCATCATCGGTCTCTTGACCTTCATGTTCACGGGCTGGTTCGGATCGAAAGGCGAGGCCGGCCCCGCGCCGACACCCGAAAAAGAAGGTCACTGATGACCCAGATCGAACTTCGCGGCATCCAGAAGTATTTCGGCGCGGTTCAGGTCATCAAGGACCTGAATCTAAAGATCGAGGACAATGAATTTATCGTGCTGCTCGGCCAGTCGGGCTGCGGAAAGACGACGACCCTGCGCGCCATCGCGGGACTGGAGACGGTTGACGAGGGCGACATTCTGATCGACGGCGAGCCGGTGCAGCATCTGAAGTGCTCGGACCGCGACATCGCCATGGTGTTCCAGTCCTTCTCGCTCTACCCGCATATGACAGTGTACGAAAACGTCGCCTTCCCGCTGCGGGCAACGCGCATGAGCAAGGGCGAGGTGGACAAGGAGGTGCGCGAAATCGCGCGTATCCTCAGGATAACCGACTTCCTCGACAGGAAGCCATCGGCACTGTCCGGCGGCGACATGCAGCGCGTGGCGATTGGCCGGGCGCTGGTGCGGCGGCCGAAGGCAATGCTGATGGACGAGCCGATCGGCGCACTCGATGCCAAGCTGCGCGAGGAGATGCGCGCAGAGATCAAGCGCCTGCATGTCAAGCAGGGCTCCACGACGATCTACGTTACCCACGACCAGATCGAGGCGATGAGCCTCGCTGACCGCATCGTCATCATGCATGAGGGTGTGCTGCAGCAGATCGGCAGTCCAGAGGAAGTTTACAAATATCCGGCCAATCTGTTTGTCGCGCAATTCGTCGGCAGCCCGGTGATGAATATCGCCAAGGCTGCAGTTTCGGAGACCGGAGGCGCGGCGCGGGTGACGGTGAATGGCGCGGCCGACGGCTTCGCTTTCCCGCGCGATCTTATCGGCGAACTCAACGGCAAGGCCTCCGACGACCTGTCGCTCGGCATCCGCCCGGAGGGCGTACTCGTGCGCAAGGATGCCGCCGAGGGCTACCTGCCGGTCGAGGCGAGCATCATCGAGCCGCTCGGTTCACATGACATCGTCGACCTCAAGGTCGGTGATCACATGCTGCGGGCGCGCACCAAGGCCGGCTATGTGGCAAAACCCGGCACGAAGGTGTTTGCCCGCATCGACCCCTCGCACGCGCATTTCTTCGACGCTGCAAGCGGCGAGTCGCTAGGGGTGAGGCTGTGACAAGGCGTCGGTCGTATTTCGTCGGTCGTCGGTCGATAAATCGAGCGGTCACCGGCATCGTTCGAACAACGAATAACGAATGACGAGCGACGACTAATGGCCCACATCCAGCTGAAAAACATCACCAAGAAATTCGGCAAGCATACCGCGCTGAAGGGGCTCGACCTGGAAATCCAGGACGGTGAGTTCTTTGTTCTTCTCGGCGAGACCGGCGCGGGCAAGACGACGACGCTGCGCCTGATCGCCGGGCTCGAAAAGCCGACCGAGGGGCAAATCCTCATAGATGGCGCCGATGTCGGCGAGTGGGGCGCCGCCGAGCGCGACGTTGCGTTAGTGTTACAGCAATATTCGCTCTACCCGCGCTACACGGTACGCGAAAATCTCGAATTTCCGCTGAAATCGAAGATACGGCGTGTCGAGCCGCCCGAGATCGCCGAGCGCGTCGTGCGTGTCGCCACGACGCTGCGCATCGAGCATCTGCTTGACCGCAAGACCGACCGGCTGTCGGGCGGTGAGATGCAGCGCGTCTCGATCGGCCGCGCCATCGTGCGCAAGCCGCGCGTCTTCCTGATGGACGAGCCGCTGTCGGCGCTCGATGCCAAGTTGCGCGAGGCGCTGCGCACCGAATTGAAGAACCTGCAGATGAATCTGGGCGCGACCTTTCTGTTCGTGACCCACGACCAGATCGAGGCAATGTCGATGGGCGACAAGATTGGCGTGCTCAATCACGGCCATCTGGTGCAGGTCGGCACGCCGAACGAGATCTACACCAACCCGCTCAACACATTCGTCGCGCGCGCCGTCGGCTCGCCGCCGATGAACCTGTTCGACGGCAAGCTGGTTTCAGGCCGCGCGGTGATCGCGCCGAAGAGCTTCGAGCTACCCTATGACGGCGCCGTACCCACCGGTACGCCGGCTAATGACCGCCCGCTGGTCTTCGGTGTCAGGCCGGAGGACGTCGTGCTGGAGGCGGGCGCGCCGGTCGAAGCGACGGTGCATGACGTCGAAAACCACGGCGTCGAAAAGATTGTCACGCTGCGCGTCGGCGATACCTTCCTGCACGCCACCGCTCCCGCCCGCGCCGACCTGCAAATGGAGCAGGCGGTGCGCTTCGGCTGGAACCCGCAGAAAGTGGCGCTGTTCGACCGGACCACCGGAATGAGCCTCAGGCACGCGGGGTAGCATTTTTTTTCCACGGTCTCCGCGCCCCACTAACGCTCGTCTCATTACACGAGAAGGCCGAAGGCGATCTGTTTGAAGCGTCGGCGCTGCCCCTCACCTGCCTGCCGGCATCCTCTCCCCGTAAACGGGGAGAGGGACGCAGTTCCACCGCCGCTCGTCTTGCAGCGTTGGAGATTGGCGAAATCGGAGACGAGAGTGTCCCTCTCCCCGACGGGGAGAGGAGCCGGCAGGCAGGTGAGGGGCAGCGCCGCTGTTTGCAAGCGAGTCGCAGTGATGTTGATCGAAAAGCGCGATACATTAAATCTAAGCCGCTGCTTCCCACTTCTTCGGCAAGTGCGCGGCGCGGGCATATTGCGGCGCGACCGCGATCTCGTGACCAAGCACGGCGGCGGCGCGCCACGGCCAACGCGGATCGGCAAGCATGGCGCGCGCAAGCGCCACCATGTCGGCCTGGCCGCTGGTGACGATGCGGTTGGCCTGATGCGGGTCGTCGATCATGCCGACGGCGCGCACCGGGATATCGACGCGCTCGCGCACATACTGCGCTAGATGCACCTGATAGCCGGGGCCGGTGGGGATTTTCTGATGGGGCGAGTTGCCGCCGCTGGAGCAGCAGATATACGCTACTCCCTCGGCCTTCAGCGCCTTCACCACCTCGACCGTCTCGTCCTCGGTGAGGCCGCCATCGACCCAGTCCTTCACCGACAGCCGTGCGCCGAGCATAAGTCCAGGCGCGGCCTTGGCAACGGCGCGCGCGATTTCAACGGCAAAACGCATGCGGTTTTCCAGCGAACCGCCCCATTGATCGGTGCGGTGGTTGGAGAGGGGCGACAGGAACTGGTGGATCAGATAGCCATGCGCGGCGTGAAGCTCGATGAAGTCGAAGCCCGCGCGTGCGGCGCGGCGAGTTGCATCGGCAAAATGCTGGACGACCTCGCCGATCTCGTCCTCGGTCAGCGCGTGCGGGGTATGCCAGCCTTCGGTAAACGGGATCGCCGACGCGGAGACAGTCTGCCAGGCGTCCTGTTCTGGTTTCAGTGGCCCGCCGCCTTCCCACGGGCGCTTGCACGACGACTTGCGGCCGGCATGGGCGAGCTGCACGCCGAACTTCACGTCGGGACTGGCGACCCGACGCGCAGCGTCCAGCGCGCGCTTGGCGGCAGCCTCATTGGCTTCGGAATAGAGCCCCATGCAGCCATGGCTGATACGGCCGCGCCGCTCGACATCCGTCATTTCGACGGTGATCATGCCGGCCCCCGACAAAGCGAGGTTCATCCAGTGATACAGGTGCCAATCCGTGGCCGAACCGTCATCGGCGGAGTACTGGCACATCGGCGCCACCGCGATGCGGTTTGGAAACTCCAGCGCGCCAAGCGTGATAGGCGAAAACAGGTCGGTCATCGGAAAGCTCCGGGGGATTGGTCGCGCCATATGTAACCATCCGAAACTATGGCGCAATGGGTGAGCTATTGGATCAGCTGCGTCTCCCCTGGCGGCCAGTAGACGCGAGAGGTCCCCTTCTCCCCCAAGGGGCAGGCAGTCGCATATGGACATTCGCGATTAGCGACGAACGCACCTCGCTGTCGTCATCCTAGATCTCGCGAGTGAGCGAAGCGAACGGAGAGTGTCGGGGATCCAGGCCTCGGATGCCGCTACAATGCCAGCTCAGAAGAGATAGATGCAAATTCAATCGGTTATTCAATTCGTCGCCGAAGTTGCTCGGGTAGCGAGAGGAGTGGATCCGAACTCTCCGTTCGCTTCGTCTCTCACGAGGTCGAGGATGACGACAGGGAAGAACGCCTCTCGCTAATCTCCACCGTTGGAGCTCGCCATATGCGATTGTCCTGCGCAAGGGGAGAAGGACTGCTCCGCCGTCTGCGCCAATCGCTAATGTTGGATGTCGCGCCGCTTGATAGCCTAGGTCGGTTTCGCCTTAGCCCGCCGGACCTGCGGTGCCCATCCTGCTCCTCATCAAAGCGGAGGGGAAGCGTGGCGCACAAACTGGTCTTGGTCTACGAACCGGAGGAAGCTTGCCGCAGCCGGCTGGCGGCGCAAGGGTTTGCCGCCGCGCACGCCGTCGAAATCTCCTCGTACCTCGCCCAAAGCACCGACCTTGCCCTTGAATTCGACGCCATCGCACAGGCTTGTGACAAGCGCGGCCTGCTTTTTGTTCCGGTGGCGCTGGATGACGCAGCAGCGCTGCTCGCCAACGCCGATCCGAAGGAAACATTGGTCTGGACACTGAGCGACGGCATCGCCTACTTTCGTGGCGGGGCCGCGCCAGCGCTGGCGCGGCTTGGCGGTTTCAAAACCGTCGGCTCCGACGACTCCCTGTTCGCGCTTTGCCAGGACAAGTTCCGCTCCGGGGCGGTACTGGCCGCGCTCGGCCTCCCGGTTCCGCCGGCCGGTCTTGCGCGCAACGGCGAGTGGCTGGTCGCGCCGCCGGTCTCGGATGATGGCTACTTCGTCAAGCCGAACCGGCTAGGCGCCAAGATCGGTATCTGGCCGGATTCCCGCTGCCATCGCGCGAACGACGCGCTCGCGCTCAGCCGCCGCGTCTTTGAGGCCTATCGCGACGATGTCGTGGTTCAGCCCTATCACGCCGGCCGCAATGTGCGCGCCAGCTTTCTCGGTATCGATCCGAAGGCGGGCGTCGAGGCGCTTGGCGTGTTCTTCGTGGAGTCGGGCGATGACTTTCAGACGATGGCCGATTCCATGGCGCTCTATGGCGACACCGGAGTCGCCGCCAAGGCCGATGGCGCCTATGTCGAACCCGAACTCGTGCCGGTCGCTGCAACCCAACCGAGGGCTGCCCGCCGGATCGGCGAGATCGCGGCGGTTTTGATGACGGCGCTTGCCGTAAAGGATGTGTTTTCGATGGATTTCCGGGTCGAAGCCAACGACACCGTGCATCTCATTGAATTCGAGGTGTGCCCGGGCCTGCCGTGCTTCGACTTCCGCGCTTACTGCGCGTCGCAGTGGGGCCTTTCCTTGCCGGACGCGATGGCCGAGACAGCGGCGCGCCGGGCGGTTGAGTGCTCTTGAGATTGCGCGATCCTAACCCCCTCACCCGGCCCCCGCTTCGCTCTGCCACCCTCTCCCCACGGGGGAGCGGAGATCGTCAGCGCCTCCGCCCGGCCGTTCACGTTTGCAGGACTGGGTGCTGCGGCGGAAGAACCTCCTCTCCCCAGTGGGGAGAGGGTGGCCGAGCGAAGCGGAGGCCGGGTGAGGGGGAAAGCTTCGATCTCGTAACGCTCTTACGTGCGGATCATGCACACGGCGGCATGCCCGGAACTCACCATACCGATACGCTGAGCGGCGCCCTTGGACAGATCGATGATGCGGCCGCGAATGAAAGGACCGCGGTCGTTGATGCGCACGATCACGCTTTTGCCGTTGCGGTTGTTGGTAACCCGCACCTTGGTGCCGAAAGGCAGGCTACGGTGAGCGGCGGTCATGTCCGAAGGGTTCATGCGCTCGCCGGAGGCGGTTCTGGAGTGCAAGGCGTACCACGATGCCCTGCCGCACTGCGCGGAAGCCGCGATGTTCGAGGCCACAAGCACTGCGCCCGCGGCAAACGTGATTGCCACGGCTCGTCCGTTGATGAAGTCATTTAGGTGGATCGCTCCGTTAGTCGAATAGGAGCGTCAAACAGGGCAAATGAGGCATGGAATGCGGCCTGTTTCGGGCAATTCCGGGGCAACCGATAACGTGTCGTTTCATTTTGAAATATTGTGTTACACAAGCAACGCAGAAGCACGCGCCGAAAGGCGATTTGCTTTCAACCGGTTGCCGGATTGGCGGTGGGTTCCGGTCAAAAATCAGTCCAGCGTCCGCCTGAACCGCATGAGCGCCAATCCTGCAAAGACGACGACAAAGATCGTCAGCGCCAGAACCTCGGTGCCGATCGCAGGCATCTCAGCACCTTTCAGCATCACGGCGCGGGTAATGCGCAGGAAATGCGTCAGCGGCAGGATCTCGCCGAGCGCCTGGGCCCAGCCGGGCATGCCGCGATAGGGGAACATGAAACCCGACAGCAGGATCGACGGCAGGAAGAAGAAGAAGGTAAGCTGCATCGCCTGCATCTGCGTGCGCGCCACGGTGGAAATAGTGTAGCCGAGCAGCACCAGTGCCATCACGAAGACGAAGATGGCGCCCGCCAGCAGGCTGAGCGAGCCGACGAACGGCACCGCAAACAACAGCTTGGCCGCCGCCAGCACGACCACGACCTGCACCGCGCCGACCACGAGGTAGGGCAGCACCTTGCCGAGCATGATCTCGACCGGCGAAGTCGGCATGGCGAGCAGGTTTTCCATGGTGCCGCGCTCGGTTTCGCGGGTCAGCGCGATCGATGTCATCATCACCAGCGTCATCTGCAGGATGACACCGAGCAGGCCGGGCACGATGTTGTATTGCGAGATGCCAGCCGGATTGTAGCGGCGGTGCACGACGACATCGAGCTGGTTGACGGCGTTCTCCGCTGCCTCCGCATCCATGCCCTGTTCGCGCAGCAGCGCATGACTCGCCACCGTTCCCAGCGTCGAGACGGCGCCGCTGGCCGCCGACGGATCGGTCGCGTCGGCCTCGATCAGGATGCGTGGCTTGTCGCCGCGTTCGACGCGGCGCTGGAAGTCCGACGGAATGGTGACAACGAACAGCACGTCGCCCTTCGCCATCATCGCCTCAGCCTCGGTGGCGCTCGTGGCGACGATATCGAAGCGGTAGTAATTGGTCATCTCAAGCGCCGACACCATGGCGCGGGTGTATTGGTCGTTGCTGGTGGCAACCAGGGCGGCGGGCAGGGTTTTCGGGTCGTTGTTGATCGCGTAGCCGAAGAGAACCAGCTGCAGCAAGGGCACGCCGAGCATCATGGCGAAGGTGATGCGGTCGCGCCGCATCTGGATGAATTCCTTGGTGAGCAACGCGCCGAGCCGCGCGAACGAGAAAATGGTGTTCATTGCATATTGTCCTTCGAGCTGGACATGAATTTGATGAACACGTCCTCGAGGCTGGTCTCGCCCGGCACGACCGTCACGCCTGGGCGCTTGCCGATGTCTTCCAGCGATTTCGCAAGCAGGTCCGCATCCGACCCGACGACGTGCAACGTGGTGCCGAATGGCGCGATCTGCTCGACCCCCGGCCGCCCTTCAAGGGCGGAGGCGACCTCTTTGAGTCCCTCGCCTTCGATAACGAAGGTCGTGAGTTTCGCATCGGCGACCACGTCGTGGACCTTGCCGCCGGCCAGCAACTTGCCATAGGCAATGTAGCTGATGCGGTGGCAACGCTCCGCCTCGTCCATGTAGTGGGTGGAGACGAGCACGGTCAGACCGTCGCGCGCCAGCCGATGGATCTCGTCCCAGAATTCGCGCCGCGCCTTGGGGTCGACGCCGGCGGTGGGCTCGTCGAGCAGCAGCAGCTTCGGCTTGTGCATGATGCAGGCGGCGAGCGCCAGGCGCTGCTTCCAGCCGCCCGACAGAGTACCTGCCAACTGGTCGCGCCGCGACGTCAGGCCGAGTTCACTGAGCGTACGAGAGACATTTTCCTCCACCGGCTTCAACTGGTAGAGACGCGCCACGAATTCGAGGTTCTCGCCGATCGTTAGATCCTCGTAGAACGAGAACTTCTGCGTCATGTAGCCGACCTCGCGCTTGATCTTCAGCGAGTCGGTCCGGATGTTGTATCCGAGTATCGAACCCTCACCCTCATCAGGGGTCAGCAGGCCGCACATGATGCGGATTGTGGTGGTTTTGCCCGATCCGTTCGGCCCGAGGAAGCCGACAATCTCGCCCTCGGCGACATCCATCGTCACATGGTCGACGACGGTCTTCGTGCCGAAGCGCTTGACCAGATTGCGGACGGAAATGACGAATGCAGTAGTCATGGCGATGGCTCACGCAAAAGGGGCAGTAGGCAGTGGGCAATAGGCAGTAGGCAGTAGGAAACAAATGGCAGTGCTGTGAGAGGCGCATCGGCGAGAGGCAACAACCACTCCTTCCCACTGCCGGCGGCCTACTCCCTACTACCGGCTGCTAGATCAACATCGACGATCTGGCCCGGCTGCAACATCGACGTCGCGCCCTCCGGCCTTGCCTCTACGAGGTAGACAAGCTTCTGGCGGGTATCGAGCGAGTAGATCACCGGTGGGGTGAATTCGGGGTCGGGCGACACATAGCTCACGCGTGCCATCAGGCCGGTCGGGCAGCCGTCGCAACGAACGGACAGTTTCGAACCCACGGTAATCGATGAAAATGACGGTTCCGGCACGTAGACCTTCAGCTTGACCGCGCCGTCGGGTAGCATGGAGATCACCGGCGACGACGGACCGGCCACATCGCCGGGGTTGCGGATGATATCGTCTACCCGGCCCGAAGCCGGCGCTAGAATGTCGCGCTTTCCGAGCCGCCATTTCGCCTGATCGAGCGCGGCTACCGCTTGCTTGACCTGGAACTCGGCGGCTCTGATTTCCTCGGCGCGAGCCGAAAGGCCGCCGACGGCGAGATTGGCCTGCGCCTGGCCCAGCTCTGCATTGGCGGTTTCAACGGTGGTCGACGCTCTGTCGAAATCGGCCTTGGTGGCGATACCACGGTCGAACAGGTCGCTGACGCGCGCCAGAACACGATTAGCCTCGGCAAGCTGGGCTTCCGCCGACTTCACCGTCGCCTCCAGCACGGCAATTTCTTCCGGGCGCTTGCCGAGCCGCAGATTGGCGAGCTGGGCTTCGGCCTGCGCGAGGGCCGCTTCAGCCTGTGCGGCGGCGATCTTGGCGTCGCCGTTTTCGAGCGTCGCCATCGACGCACCGAGAGTTACCCGGTCGCCACGGCGAACCAGAACGGTCTCGACCTCCGCAACCTCAATAGGCGCCAGAAGGACGAATTCACCCTCGACGTAGCCGACCGCCAGAGGGGGCGGCGCACCGCAGGACGCGAGCATTGCGGTAGCAAAGGGGATGCTGCACAGGATACTCATGATTTGTCGCCTTCCTTCCGGCGAGATGAGATGATCGCTTCGACGTTGTTCTTGACGGTCTCGATGATTTGCACTGCCTCGCCCGGACCGATTTCGGTCCAACCCATGCGCCGCACCACCGCCAGGCGGCCGATCCGGAAATAGATGACCTGGCCGATCATGGTGAATGTCGTCAGCTTGGTGCGGTCGCTTTCGGCCGGCTCTCCGGTCGCCTGCTCCCAAATGCGGCAAAGGCGCATGTGGATCGGTTCAAACAGGCCTGAGTAGATACGGTCGAGTGCGGGTGTCGGGCTCGCCAGTTCGCGGAGCACGAACTGGACAATTTCGCCGGCTTCCGGTCGGGCAACGATGAAGCCGACCATCCGCTCGACGACGGCGATGATCTGCTTCTCTGCCATTTCCGGCGTCATGCCAGTCGCCAGCGACTGGTCGATGGCGCCCAACACGGGGCGGGCGACCTGCTCCATCGTCTCGACGATGAAATCGGCCGCAGCCATACGCAATCCGTCCTTGCCGCCGAAATGGTAGGCGATGGACCCGATATTGGCTTTGGCGGCCGCGGCGATTTCCCTAGTCGATGTGCCTTCGAAACCTTGCGTCCCGAATAGTCGCAACGCTGAAAGCACGAGTGCCTTGCGTGTCTGGTCGGCGGGGGTTGGGTTTGACGTCTCTGCCTTGATCATGATATATGATTTAATCAATCGATTGATTAAAGTCAATAGTTTGACTTACGCTCTGTCAGATTTTTTCGAAGCGGCCATGCGCTTCACCTTTTTGGCTTCACGGGTCATAGTTAGAGGCGGAGGAAATGGATGACAGCGGCCAAGGACAGTATGCTCGACCGTTTCGGCAGGTGGCTGGCAAGCCGCCTGCAGGAAAATTCGTCTGGCTACGACCCCTACACGCCGTCCGATGCCGAGACCCTGCGGCGCTCGCTGGAGCCTGGTGATGTGCTGCTGGTGGAAGGCAACCAGCGCATCTCCGCTGTCATAAAATACCTTACGCAGTCGACATGGTCGCATTCGGCGCTCTATGTCGGCGATGCGTTGCCGAAGCCCGAGGACGGTTCCGAGCGTCCGCGGTTGATCGAGGTCAATCTCGGCGAAGGATGCGTTGCGGTACCTCTGTCCAAATACCGCACTTATAATACGCGCATCTGTCGGGCGAGAGGTCTGACGCCGGACGACCGCGATGCGGTCGTGAGCTTCATGATCGAACGCATCGGGCTGCACTACGATCTGAAAAACATCACGGACATGTTGCGCTATTTCATGCCGGCGCCGCCCGTTCCGGTACGCTGGCGGCGGCGCATGCTTGCCTTCGGATCAGGCGATCCAACCCGCGCCATCTGCTCTTCGATGATTGCCGAAGCTTATGAGAAGATCCGCTATCCGATCCTGCCGGAAATCACCCGAGCGCCGGGCAGGGCATCGGCGCAGTCCAGCTATTCGCGGCGGGAAATCCTGCACATCCGCCATCACTCGCTCTACACGCCACGCGACTTCGATCTGTCCCCTTACTTCCAGATCGTCAAGCCGACGCTGGAATACGGGTTCGACTACAAGACGGTGATGTGGTCGGATCACCCCGATCTCAAGCAGATCGCCAACGAGCCGTAGTGGGATCGCTACAATCGCCTGAAACTAACGACTTTCTTCCTGTCCTGTGCCGGAGGGCGATCGATTACCCCCACCCCTAACCCCTCCCCACAAGAGGGAGGGGGACCTTTCGCATGTGCCCACACCAAGCTCTGAGGTTTCGAGCCGCAGCGGTGCCGGGTCCCTCCCCCTTGAGGGAGGGGTTAGGGGTGGGGGTATTCAATTCGAAAAGGAGAGATATCCGGCTGAATAGGTGCGAAGGAGCGAACCCGGTTTCAGATCGTCAGTTGAAGCCCATCATCGGGCGTTCCTCGCTGACGATCATCGCACCAATGGCATCGGCATCCGATTGCTCGACGTCGAAGGATATTGCGGTGACCGGCGCTTGCGCGACCGGTGCGCCCGGATCGCCCGCTGACCAGCCATCCGCGGCAGCGGTCGCGGCTACCTCAGCGTCCGAAGAGGGCACCGCGTTTGTGACTGCAGGCAGTTCCACTTCCGCGGATGTCGTAGCATCGGGGAAGGGCGCCACCTCTGACATCCCTGCCGATGGCGATGGCCCGTCCATCGCCATGGCGACGACAACGGGTTGCTCGGCGGCGGCAGGCTGTGTCGATAGCCGTGGTGACCGCGCGACCGCGATCGAACTGCTATCGCCACGGGAACTCATCATAGGCCGTGCTTTCGCCGTAGCCACCGGGCTCGCCTGCGCGACAACAATCGGGGCCGGCTGTGCGGCATCGGCGGCGGGCGCGGCCTGAGCCACTTTGACCTCCGGCTGCGGGGCTGCGGGAACAGCTGCAGGTTGGACGCTGGCGATCATGACTGCCGGCTGGCCGGGCAGCCTTTCCGGCGGAAGGACAACAGGCTCACCGCGTCGGCCGCGCCTCTCGTAGAAGGCGTTGCCGCCGGCGACCACGGTGTAGTGCATGTTTTTATAGGGAAACTTCAGTCCGGCCGTATGGAAATACATCGAGTTCTTGACCCTGGGGTGGCGTTCACCCTTCAGCACCGCATCGGCTGCGGCCTCGACATCCGGTAGCGCCTTGGAATTCATCGGGCGGGTCATCACGCCGGGGGCGAACTGGCGTGGCGCGCCGACCACCTCGCAGATCGTGTCGCCATACTTGCCGGAGCGCACGCGATTCATTACCACGGTTCCGACGGCAACGAGGCCATCGCGGCTCGAGCGATTGCTCTCGAAGAACATCGCCCGCATCAGGCATTCTTTCTCGGGCGCCGAATAGCCATGCGACGGCACGACCATCGACTTCATGCCAGTCGACGTCTGGCTGCAGGCGGAAACCAGGACCGGGAGTGCCACGACCGCCGCGGCGGCCCCAATGCGCCCCAGCGCCTTCACTGATATGCCCTCATCATCGCTCCGGCGATTGTTTTGGTTAGGCGGCAAGAATGTGCAATTTTCAGGCGAAAAGATGACTTTTGCGTTGCCGAAGCTGGGCCTGCATCACGCAGGTCCGGCAACACGCAACCTAACACATTGTAATAATTGGATATTAAGTTACAATTTTATCGAGCAAAAATCTCAAAAAGGCAGCTTGAACCCGGGCGGAATCGGCAGGCCGGCGGTCAGCGCAGCGGTTTTCTCCGTCATCGCCGCTTCGACCTTTGATTTAGCATCATTGTGGGCGGCGAGGATCAGATCCTCGAGCACCTCGACATCATCCTCCTTGAAGAGCGACGGGTCGATCTTCAGGGACTTCATTTCGAACTTGCCGGTCAACGCGACCTGCACCAGGCCGCCACCGGCCTGGCCGGTGGCTTCCATCTCGGCGATTTCTTCCTGCATGGCCTGGAACTTGGCCTGCATTTCCTTCGCCTTGCCCATCAGGCCGAGCAGATCCTTCATGGTTTTGTCCTCTTCAGTTCTCATCGTCTTCGACCGTCGGGTCGGTGGAAATATCCTCGTCGGCCGTGCCGGCTTCCGGCAGATCGGCTGTATCGGGAATTCGCACGTCAATCACCTTGGCGCCGGGAAAGCGTG
This sequence comes from uncultured Alphaproteobacteria bacterium, assembly GCA_963839725.1. GTDB lineage: Bacteria > Pseudomonadota > Alphaproteobacteria > Rhizobiales > Rhizobiaceae > Kumtagia. The sequence goes on from CAWIWT010000001.1 coordinate 458,116, forward strand.
CCAGGATCGCGGCAACGGCGGGGTCGCTGCTGGCATCCAGGAACACGCTCTCGCGCTTTGCGGATTCGGCTTCGGCGAGCGTGGGACCGCTTTCCTCGCGCGACAGCGAGACCAACCAATGACGGTTGGTCCAGGTTTTGAGCTTGTTGCTGAGATCGGTCGGCAGTGTCTTCGGCGCATCCGGTGTCAGAGCGACCTGTAGATGGCCGGGTTCGATGCGCACCAGCCGCACACAACGGCGCAGCAGAACCTTGAACGTCATGTCGCGGTTCGCGTCGGCCAGCGCTGCAATATCGGAAAGCGAGCGCACCGGAACCGCATCGGCAACTGGTTCGGCCTTGACCGGGGCAATAGCGGCGGGCGCCATGCCTTCCGCCGGCGCCTCACGCTCGACCAGACGCGCAACGGGGCCTCCGTTCTGCGCCATGCGCGACGGCGCGGAGGGAGCCGTGGACCCCATGGATAGCCCCGATGAAACGGCTGGCGGTGCCGATGCAGTTGCCGTCGATGGCGCTCCGGTGGAAACAACGGGCCGTGAAGCCCCTGCGCCATTGCCGGACGCAGGTGGGCCATCCAGCATCTTCATTGCCTCGTCCAGCGTCGGCAGATCGGCGGTATGCGCCAGCCGGATCAGCACCATTTCGGCCGCACTCACAGGACGGTTGGACGACTGGACCTCCGGTATGCCCTTCAACAGCATCTGCCAGGCGCGCGACAGGATGCGCACCGACAACGTCTCGGCGAAGGCGCTGCCGCGCGTGCGCTCGTCCTCGATCAGCGATGCATCGCCCGCCGCCGATGGTACGAAGCGCAGGCGCGTGACGAAATGCGTGAATTCGGCAAGGTCGGTCAGTACCGTCGCCGGGTCCGCGCCGGTGTCGTATTGCGTACGGAATTCGGCAAGAGCGGCCGCCATGTCGCCCTTCATGACATGCTCGAACAGGTCGATGACGCGGGCCCGGTCGGCGAGGCCGAGCATGTTGCGCACAGTCTCGGCTGTGACCATTCCGGCGCTGTGGGCAATTGCCTGGTCGAAGATCGACAGCGAATCGCGCGCAGAACCTTCCGCCGCCCGCGCAATCATGGCGAGCGCGGCGTCATCGACCTCGATCGATTCCAGCTTCGCTATTTTGCCCAGATGCGCGACCAGTATTTCGGCGCCGATGCGGCGCAGATCGAAGCGCTGGCAGCGCGACAGCACCGTGATCGGTACCTTGCGGATTTCCGTTGTGGCAAAGATGAATTTGACGTGCGGGGGCGGCTCTTCGAGCGTTTTCAGCAGGCCGTTGAAGGCCTGTGTGGAAAGCATGTGCACCTCGTCGATGATGTAGACCTTGTAGCGGGCCGACACCGGCGCATAGCGCACCTGCTCGATGATTTCGCGTATGTCGTCGATGCCGGTGTGGGAGGCCGCATCCATCTCTATGACATCGACATGCCGGCCTTCCATGATCGCCTGGCAATGCTGTCCGGGCACGGTCAGATCGATGGAAGGCTGATCGATCGTATCGGTCTTGTAGTTGAGCGCGCGCGCCAGGATGCGCGCGGTGGTAGTCTTGCCGACGCCGCGAACGCCGGTAAGCATCCAGGCTTGCGCGATGCGTCCACTGGAAAAGGCGTTTGTGAGCGTGCGGACCATCGGCTCCTGGCCGATAAGGCCGGAAAAATCGGCCGGACGGTACTTGCGCGCCAGCACGCGGTAGGCGCCGCTCTTTCCGGTCTGCTGTTGTCCAGCTTCGCTCATGCGAAACATCCGTCTCCGCCGGCCGCGTGCGGCCAATTCTTGTTGCGCGACTTTCGCCCGCGCGGCATGCCCCGTCAACGCCGTGACGGCCATGCCTGACGCTTTGCGGAGGGTGGGAGGCTGGAACAATGACCCGTTCCGAAGCTCGTTAGGGCTGCTTCCTTCCGGACCTGACCCGGTTGGCGAGTGGCTCGTCCACCACCAACCTCCCGAGCTCCATATCGTCAATTGCGCAGCGGATTGCAAGAGCAATGCGCGCCGGTCTGTGCTCGCATCGATGCTGCGAAGCGACAGCATTCAGTTAATTGCAACGGTTTGTGGGCATACCCACCTTTGTAAAAACAGTTTATAGACCCGCGACCGCCGGACGAGAGTCGCCCACCGCTCGATGACGAAAGTACCACTGAAGCTCGAGGAACTTGTCGACAGCACCTTGCTGCGCGAGGAACTTTCCTCACTGACCGAGCCAAGCTCCTGCGACGGTTCCGCTGCTGCCGTGCGCTCGCGTGTGCTCGCCGCGCTCAAGGAGCGGATTGCGGCAGGCAAACGCCTCGCCGAGCGCCTGTTGATCGAGGATGGCAGCGGCACTGCCTGCGCACAGCGGCTTTCGCATCTCATGGACGAGATCATCCGTGTCCTCTACGACTTCGCCGCCACGCACGTTTACCGCACCAAGAACCCTTCCGCCGCCGAGCGCATGGCAATCGTCGCGGTCGGCGGCTATGGCCGTGGCACGCTGGCACCGGGTTCCGATATCGACCTGCTCTTCCTGCTCCCCTACAAACAGACTCCATGGGGCGAGCAGATCGTCGAGTACATGCTCTACGTGCTGTGGGACATGGGTCTGAAGGTCGGCCATGCGACCCGGAATGTCGATGATTGCGTGCGGCTGTCGCGCTCCGATACGACGATCCGGACCGCCATTCTGGAGGCCCGCTTTGTCTGGGGCGAGCAGCCGCTCTTCGAAAATCTTCTCGAACGCTTCGACCGCGAGGTCGTGAAGGGCACCGGCCCTGAATATGTGCAAGCCAAGCTTGGCGAACGCGACGACCGGCACGCCAAAGCCGGTGAGAGCCGCTATCTGGTCGAGCCGAACGTCAAGGATGGGAAGGGCGGGCTGCGCGATCTGCAAACGCTGTTCTGGATCGCCAAATATTTCTATCGCGTTCGTTCCGCGGAGGAGTTGATCAAGGAAAGCGTGTTCACCCGCGCCGAGTACAATCAATTTCTCAAGGCCGAGGACTTTCTCTGGGCGGTGCGCTGCCACATGCATTTCCTAACCGGCAGGGCGGAGGAACGGCTGCATTTCGACATTCAGTCCGATATTGCAAAGCGGCTTGGCTATACCAGCCATCCCGGCATGTCGGCGGTCGAACGCTTCATGAAGCACTACTTCCTGATCGCCAAGGAGGTTGGTGACCTGACCCGAATCTTCTGCGCCGCGCTCGAGGAAGAGCAGGCGAAGCATGTGCCGGGCTTCAACCGTATTTTCCTGACCTTCTCACGCCGCCGCCGCAAGCTGGCGGGCACCACTGACTTCATAGTCGATAATCATCGCATCAACGTCGCCGACGATCAGGTGTTCGTGCGCGACCCGGTCAATCTGGTCCGGCTCTTCTGGTTCGCTGACCGCCACGGGCTGGAATATCATCCCGATGCTTTGAAGCTGCTTAGGCGCTCGCTTGGCTTGGTCGACAAGAATCTGCGGCGCAATGCCGAAGCAAACCGGCTGTTCCTCGACGTACTGACGTCCGACCGCAACCCCGAACTCAACCTGCGACGGATGAACGAGGCGGGGCTGCTCGGAAAGCTCATTCCCGACTTTGGCAAGATCGTCGCGATGATTCAGTTCTCCATGTACCACCATTATACGGTGGATGAGCATCTGCTGCGCTGCATCGGCGTGTTGTCGGAGATCGAACATGGCGATGGCGAGACGCTGCACCCGCTGTCGCACAAGCTAATGCCGGGCCTAACCAGCCAGCGCACCGTGCTCTACGTCGCCGTTCTGCTGCACGATATCGCCAAGGGCCGCCCGGAAGATCACTCCGATGTCGGCGCCAGGATCGCGCGGCGCATCTGCCCGCATATGGGGCTTTCCGCCGAGGATACCGAAACGGTCGCCTGGCTTGTGGAAAACCACTTGCTGATGTCGATGACCGCGCAGACCCGCGATCTCAACGACCGCAAGACCATCACCGACTTCGCCGACGTGGTGCAAACGGTGGAGCGGCTGAAGCTGCTGCTTGTGCTTACGGTTTGCGACATTCGCGGCGTCGGCCCCGGCGTCTGGAACGGCTGGAAAGGCCAGTTGCTGCGCACGCTGTATTACGAAACCGAATTGCTGCTCACGGGCGGGTTCTCCGAGGTCTCGCGGTCGCTGCGCGCACAGGCGGCGCGCGAGCGGCTGGCCGAAGCGCTGTCCGCCTGGCCGGAAAAGGCGCGCAATCGCGTGGTCAAGCTCCATTACGAAAATTACCTGTTGGTGGTGGCGCTCGACGATCAGGTCCGCCATGCGGAATTCATTCGCGAAGCCGACCAGGCCGGCAAGAAGCTGGCGACGATGATCAAGATCCATGGCTTTGAAGCGGTGACCGAGATCACGGTTCTGGCGCAGGATCATCCGCGCCTGTTGTCAGTGATAGCCGGCGCTTGCGCGGCCGCAGGGGGCAACATCGTCGATGCGCAAATCTTCACCACCTCTGATGGGCGGGCACTCGACACCATCCTGATTGGGCGTGAGTTCGATCGCGACGAGGACGAACTCCGCCGCGCTGCTCGCGTCGGGCGGCTGATGGAGGACATGCTGTCCGGCAAGAGCTGGCTGCCGGAAGTCATTGCCAAGCGGACCAAGCCGAAGCGTGGCTCAAAGACCTTCCGCATCGAGCCGCGCGTCGACATCCGCAACACGCTGTCGAACCGCTTCACCGTGATCGATGTTTCCGGGCTTGACCGTCCCGGCCTGCTGTCGGAAATCACCGGCACCTTGTCCGATCTGTCGCTCGATATTGCCTCGGCCCACATCACCACTTTCGGTGAAAAGGTGATCGACACCTTCTATGTGAGCGACCTCACCGGCCAAATGATCGAGAACCCAACCCGGCTTCAGGCGATCCGCACGGCGCTGACCGAGACCCTCGAAGGCGAACAGCTCCGCAACGGCAAGCGAACGCAGGCTGCGGAATGAGTGTGCGTAGATCGTTGCTTTTTGCGATCGCCCCCTCACCCGGCCTCCGCTTCGCTCGGCCACCCTCTCCCCGCTGGGGAGAGGAGATCGTTGAACGCAAGCGCCCGCACTCCTGCGCAAATGAGATCGGTCAAGCGCGGTGGTTGGAGAACCTCCTCTCCCCGGCGGGGAGAGGGTGGCCGAGCGAAGCGGAGGCCGGGTGAGGGGGACATCGTCGAAACCACGCGATATTTTGACGAGATCGTTCCATGAGCCTCCTCAAGAAATTCGCGACGGTTGCGTCGGGAACGCTGATGAGCCGGGCACTCGGCTTTGCGCGCGAGATGCTGATGGCAGCCGCGCTCGGCACCGGGCCGATCGCCGACGCGTTCAACGCCGCCTTTCAGTTTCCGAACACATTCCGCCGCCTGTTTGCCGAGGGCGCGTTCAACGCCGCCTTCGTGCCGCTCTTCGCCAAGGAGATTGAGGCTAGCGGCATCGAAGGAGCAAAGCGCTTCTCCGAGGAAGTGTTCGGCGTGCTGTTCACCACGCTGGTGGTCATCACCATCCTAATGGAACTGTCGATGCCGCTTCTGGTGTCGACCATCGTTGCCCCCGGCTTTTCCGACAATGCCGAGAAGCATGACCTTACCGTTTCGCTGGCGACGGTGATGTTCCCGTACCTGATGTGCATGTCGCTCGCGGCGATGATGGCGGGCATGCTGAATTCGCTGCGGCGCTATTTCGCCGCCGCGGTCGCGCCCGTCTTCCTCAACATCATCCTGATCGGCGTGCTGCTTTATGGCTGGCACGAGGGGCTGGGTGGCCGCGAGATCGGCTACGGTCTTGCGTGGGGCGTGCTCGCCGCCGGCCTCGTGCAACTGGCGATCGTCTGGATCGCGGTGCGCCACGCGGGCGTGTCCATCGGCTTTCGCCGCCCGCACCTGACGCCAAACGTCAAGCGCCTGCTGGTGCTCGCCTTTCCGGCGGCGATCACCGGCGGCATCACGCAGATCAACCAGCTGATCGGCACGGCAATTGCCTCGGGCAAGGACAGCGCCGTCTCGTCGCTGGCCTATGCGGACCGGGTCTATCAATTGCCGCTGGGGGTCGTCGGCATTGCCGTCGCGATTGTTCTTCTACCCGAACTGGCGCGTGCCCTGAAAGCCGGAAACCTGCGGGAGGCCTCAAATCTGCAGAATCGTTCTGTCGAGTTCACGCTGTTCCTGACGTTGCCGGCGGCGGCGGCACTCCTTGTCATGTCCGAGCCGATCGTTCGGCTGCTCTATGAGCGCGGCGCCTTCGCCGCCACCAACGGCACCCCGACCGTGTCGGCGATCCTTGCCATTTTCGGCCTCGGCCTGCCGGCCTTCGTTCTGATCAAGGCGTTCACGCCGGGCTATTTCGCGCGCGAGGACACACGCACGCCGATGCTGTTCGCAGCGATCTCCGTCGCGGTGAACATCAGCGTCGCGCTCAGCCTGTTCCCGTCCATGGGCGGCGCCGGCATCGCCACCGCTTCGGCCGTCGCCGGCTGGGTGAATGCCGCGCTGCTGCTCGGCGTGCTCATTCGGCGTGGGCATTGGGGACGCGACGCCGGTCTTCTGAAGCGGGTTCCGCGCTTGCTGATTGCCTCGGCTATCATGGCCGGCGCGCTCTATGGCGCATCGCACTGGTTCGCTGGCAGCCTCGACGCCGGTACGCCGTTTTACGAGCAAGCCGCCGTGCTCGCGGCAATGGTGGGCGGCGGCATCGTGCTCTATTTCGCCGTCGTCGTTGCCATTGGCGGCGCCGATATGGCGGCAATCCGGCGCAGCCTGCGGCGGAAGGGCGGCACGGCGGTGGTCGATCCTGAATAGACGCTTAAAGGCTTGATTGCTGATGCGCGCTCGTTCATAAGCGCGCTTCGATTTTCGCCGCCAGATTCTCCCTGATGCGTGATCTCGTCCTAAAAGTCCGCAACTTTTTGGGATCACGCGATAAACGGCCCTCCACAAGCCTCGAGGAACAGAAAATGTCCGCCTTCCCGCCGCTCGTCTTCTCGGGCGTCCAGCCCACCGGCAATCTTCATCTCGGCAACTATCTCGGAGCCATCAAGCGCTTCGTCCAGCTGCAGGACAGCCACAACTGCATCTATTGCGTCGTCGACCTGCATTCGCTGACCGCGCAACTCGTCCACGAAGACCTGAAGGACCAGACGCGCTCGATCACCGCCGCCTTCCTGGCATCGGGTATCGATCCGAAGAAGCACATCGTCTTCAACCAGTCGCAGGTTCTGGAACACGCCGAACTCGCCTGGATTTTCAATTGCGTCGCGCGCATCGGCTGGATGAACCGCATGACGCAGTTCAAGGACAAGGCCGGCAAGGACCGCGAGAATGCCTCGCTCGGGCTGCTTGCCTATCCGAGCCTGATGGCGGCCGACATTCTGCTCTATCGCGCCACCCATGTTCCCGTGGGCGACGACCAGAAGCAGCATCTCGAGCTGACCCGCGATATCGCCCAGAAGTTCAATAATGATTTCTCGCGCCGCATCGCCGATCTCGGCGTTGGCGTGGAAATGATGGTGGGCGATGAAACGGTGAATGGCTTCTTCCCTCTCACCGAGCCGCTGATCGAAGGCCCGGCGCCGCGCGTGATGTCGCTGCGCGACGGGTCGAAGAAGATGTCGAAGTCGGATGCGTCGGACCTGTCGCGCATCAACCTGACCGACGATGCCGAGACGATCGCCAAGAAGATCCGCAAGGCCAAAACCGATCCGGATGGATTGCCGACAGAGATCGACGGCCTCAAGGGTCGGCCGGAAGCGGACAACCTGGTCACCATCTACGCGGCGCTTTCGGAAACCTCGAAGGATCAGGTTCTGGCGGAATTCGGCGGACGGCAGTTCTCCGATTTCAAGCCTGTCCTTGCAGACCTCTCCGTGGCGAAGCTCGCGCCGATCGCCGGCGAGATGCGGCGCATCCAGGCGGATCATGCCTATGTCGACGGCGTGCTTCGCGATGGCAGCGAACGTGCCGGTACGCTGGCTCAGGCCACGATGAAGACTGTGCGCGACATTATCGGGTTGCTGGGCGGTGGAGCGAACAAGTGAGCGCGGCAATGGCTCGCTTGCTCCGCTCGCCCGCCAGTGGCAGATTGCGGCTGTCGCAGGGAGCATTCGAGGGGGGTCGCGCGTGGTATCCAGACGTCTAAGCCGGGAGGTCGGCCATCGCCGGAAGTTCCTGGCGGTTATCGACGAAACGCCGGAGTGCGAACGCGCCGTGGCTTATGCCTCGATGCGTGCCAAGTCGACGAACGGCGTCGTTGTGCTGCTTTATGTGATCGAGCCAGGGGACTTCCAGCACTGGCTCGGTGTCGAGAAAATAATGCGGGACGAAGCGCTGTCCGCCGCGCACGCCGCACTTGACGTGCATGCCACCAAGGTGCGCGCGACGCTCGGCATCGAGCCGGAGCTGGTAATTCGTGAAGGCAAGCCGACCGAACAGATTCATCAGCTGATCGAGGAAGATCAGGATATAGCGATCCTGGTTCTGGCCGCAGGTGCTGCCAAGGAAGGCCCCGGGCCGCTGGTTGCCTCGATTGCCGGCAAGGCCGCCGCTTTTCCTATTCCGGTCACGGTCGTGCCGCAGAATCTGTCGGACGAGGAGATTGCCAGCTTGGCGTAAGCGGTCGAATCGTGGGTCGTCAATGGGATAAGGACCCCTTTCGTAGAGGGTAAATCTAAGTTTTTGAGGTGAAATCGATCACGAGCAGCGTTAGTCAATCTCGAACTATTCACCATCACCATTGACCATTCACGAATCGACCACAAGCCACGCTTTGCAGCTTGAACCCCGGGCTGAATGAGCCTATTTAGAATTATTCCAAAGAACCTGCGCGGAGATACGGCGATGTTCATCCAGACCGAGGCGACACCCAATCCCGCCACACTGAAATTCCTTCCGGGCCGCGAAGTTCTGACCGAGGGCACCGCCGATTTCCGCGATGCCGATGCGGCGCGCGAGGTGTCGCCGCTTGCCGGCCGCCTGTTCGACATTCCGGGCGTTACCGGCGTGTTCTTCGGCTACGATTTCGTCACCGTCACCAAGGATGGTCCGGATTGGCAGCACCTGAAGCCTGCAATTCTCGGCGCGATCATGGAGCAGTTCATGTCGGGTGCGCCGGTTATGAGCCGCGCTGCACAGGCTAGCCAGGCGGCGGACGATGCCGGCGATGAGTTCTACGACAAGGCCGACGAGGAGATCGTTCTGACGATCAAGGAACTGCTGGAGACGCGCGTTCGCCCGGCAGTTGCGCAGGATGGCGGCGATATCACTTTCCGCGGCTTCGAGAACGGCACCGTGTTCCTGAACATGAAGGGCGCCTGCGCGGGTTGCCCGTCCTCCACCGCAACGCTCAAGCATGGCATCCAGAACCTGCTCAGGCATTTCGTGCCGGAAGTCCAGCAGGTCGAACAGGTGGCCTGAGGGCAGAGGCCTCGCCTCCGCCACGGCAGCGGATTGGGACGGCAATCTGGGTCAAAGGTTATCAACGTCCAAGAATCAAAAAACCGGGCTTGAGGCCCGGTTTTCTGCTTGGGACGTCAGTTGTTGCCTAGACGGTCCGCTTGCTATTTCACGATAACCTTGGCGCCGACTTCGGCGCGGTTGTAGAGATCGATCACGTCATGGTTGAGCAGGCGCACGCAGCCCGAGGACATCGCCTTGCCGATTGACCACCATTCCGGGGTGCCGTGCAGCCGGTAGCCAGTGTCGCCCCTCTTGTTGAACAGATACAGGGCACGTGCACCAAGTGCGTTTTGCGGACCGCCCGGCATGCCGCCCGCCCATTTGGCGAGTTCGGGCTTGCGCCGGATCATCTCGGGCGGCGGCGTCCACACCGGCCATTCGCGCTTGGTGCCGATGCGAGCGGTGCCACTCCATTCGAAGCCTTCGCGGCCAACGCCAATGCCGTAGCGCATGGCGCGGCCATCCGGCATGACGAAATAGAGGAATTTTGCCGACGTATCGACGATGATCGTGCCTGGAGCGTCGGTAGTATCGAGACGGACGATCTGACGGTGATATTTGCGCGGGACTTTGTAGATCGGGACCGAGGGCATGCGGTAGCCAGCGTCGGTGCGCGCGCCGTAGTCGGAGCTGAATACCTGGAAACCGCCAATCGAGCTGCAGCCCGACAATGCCGTCGCCAGCGCAAGTCCCGCTGCAATGGTAAGAACTCTAAGGCGCATGAAGTGATCCGCGTTCCCGTCTTTCGGTCCGATTCGGTCCGTTTTTGTCGCGTTTACTAATTGTAACGTTTGCGGCCTGCTGCCAAGCGGGCAATAGGCATAACGCGAAGGTAAACCGCCAGCTATTGTATTTTCGCAACAATCACTCACGCGCCCGTGAAGAATAGGTTATGTTACGTGAAGAAACATTGCGTTATTCAGGCGACGTAAGACCAAGCGCACTCGAAGAAATATCCTGGTTCCTTTGAGAACCAAACGGCGGTAGTCAAACCGCCGGTCCTCAAAAATCGCTTGCAGCCTTGTTCTGGTTTTGTACTATCCGCGAATGCCGATCGTTTCTCCCATAGTGTCGAACCCGCTGGCTGATGGACGCCAGTCCGAGCGCGCCATGATTGTGCGGCGCGGCGTGCAGCGGCTGCTGATGGAAATGGGTGCGCATGTCCTGCCGGAGCTGTCGCTCGCCACCGGCCGCCGCGCAGATCTGGTGGCGCTGACCCGGCAGGGCGACATCTGGATCATCGAGATCAAATCCTCGATCGAGGATTTTCGTGTCGACCGCAAATGGCCGCAGTACCGGCTGCATTCCGACCGCTTCTTCTTCGCCACCCATCCGGATGTGCCGGCTTCGATCTTTCCCGAGGATTGCGGCTTCATCCTCTCCGACGGTTACGGCGCGGAGATCCTTCGGGAGGCCCCGGAGCACCGCATGGCCGGCGCAACGCGCAAGGCGCTGATGTTGCGCATCGCCCGGGCGGGAGCTTCACGGCTGCTTGCCGCTGAACTTGCCGGCGTCTCGGTGCCGGCGCTGGATGGCGAGAGCGAATAGCAGCGCCGGGTTTCCCGCCGCCGGGCTTTGACGCCTTGTTTGCCGCATGTCGCTATCCCGAAACCGCTACACACTTTCGGGCGACATGCTGTAAATCCTTCGTCATGTCGAAGCGAATCGCCGGTCCCGAGATTGAGCGCCTCATCCAGCTGCTGGCAAAGGTGCCGGGCCTTGGCCCGCGCTCGGCGCGCCGCGCCGCGCTGCACATGATCAAGAAGAAGGACCAGCTTCTGGCGCCGCTTGCCGGCGCGATGACGGAAGCCGTGGAGAAGGTGCGGGTGTGCTCCAACTGCGGCAATGTCGATACGATCGATCCGTGCTCGATCTGCGCCGATCCGCGCCGCGACCGCGCTACTATCGTTGTGGTGGAGGACGTATCCGATTTGTGGGCGCTGGAGAGGGCGACCGCTCTGAACGCGCAATACCATGTGCTTGGCGGCACGCTGTCGCCGCTCGACGGCATCGGCCCGGATCAGTTGAACATTAAGGGGCTCGTCGGTCGCGTGGCGGAGGGTGGCGTGTCCGAGATCATCCTTGCGGTGAATGCCACCGTCGAGGGCCAGACGACAGCGCACTATCTAACCGACCAGCTTGCCGGGTTTGGCGTCAAGGTAACCCGGCTGGCGCATGGCGTTCCGGTCGGTGGAGAGCTGGATTATCTCGACGAGGGGACGCTTGCGGCGGCGCTGAAATCGCGGACGGCTTTTTGACGCAGTTTTCGTCAACGCTGCCCCCATAAGGACAATTCCATTGACGAACTTTCACTTCACATCCCCCTTTGTCCTGCCGGACATCTCCCCCTCAAGGGGGGAGATCAGCAGCTGTTGCCTTGGCACTCACTCTCCGTTTGGCACCGACAAAGCGATTGGCGTGATCTCCCCCCTTGAGGGGGATATGTCCGGCAGGACAGAGGGGGGTGAGAAGGCGAGGAGGTTGGCAGTTCTGCAAGTCGCAGCGGCTCTCTGGTTGGCATTTGTGCTCTCGCTGACGGCTCTGTCTCCCGCCTTCGCGGCAAAGATCGACGATCAGTTCCGCTCCTGGCTTGCCGACGATTTGTGGCCGGATGCCAAGGCGAATGGCGTGTCGAAGGCGACCTTCGATGCTGCCTTTGCGGGCGTGAAGCCTAACCTGAAACTGCCCGACCTCATCATGCCCGGCGAGAAGCAGAAAACGCCGAAGAAACAGCACCAGGCCGAATTCGGTTCTCCAGGCAGCTACTTCGCGGAAAAGACCATCGGCGCGGTTTCGTCGGGCGGGCGGGCGCGGGCAGCCAAGCTTTCGAAGACGCTGGCCGCGATCGAGAGGAAGTACGGCGTGCCGGGAGAGGTCGTGGTGGCCATCTGGGGCCGTGAATCGGGTTTCGGCGCGGCCAAGATCCCGTATGACGCGTTCGAGGTGCTTGGCACAAAGGCCTTTCTGGCGACGCGCAAGGACATGTTTCGCAAGGAACTGATCGCGGCTCTGGTAATCGTGCAGCGCGGGCTCGTCGATCGCGATTCGATGAAATCATCCTGGGCCGGAGCGCTCGGTCAGCCGCAGTTCCTGCCGACTTCATTTCTGAAACATGCCGTCGATTTCGACGGCGACGGCCATCCCGACATCTGGAACGAGACCCCGGATGTCTTGGCATCGATCGCCAACTATCTGGTGGACTACGGCTGGGTTAAGGGCCGCGACTGGGGCTTTGAGGTGACCGTGCCGGAGAGCATCACTTGCGCGCTGGAAGGTCCGGACCAGGGCAAGAAGATTTCCGAATGGGCGAGGCTGGGCATTGCCCGCGTCAGCGGGAAGCCGTTTCCGGCGGCCGAGTTGCGCGCTGAGGGCTTTTTGCTGATGCCGGCGGGCCGCAATGGTCCGGCCTTTATCGTTACGCCCAACTTCTATGTGCTGAAGGAATACAACGAGAGCGACCTCTATGCGCTCTTCATCGGCCATGGCGCCGATCGCATCGCCAATGGCGACCGGACTTTCGCCGGCAACTGGGGCAGGGTCGGAGGCCTTTATCGGTCGGATGTCGCTTCGTTGCAGAAGGCGCTGGAAGCCAAGGGCTACGATGTCGGCGGCGCCGACGGTCTGCCCGGCTTCAAGACGCGCCGTTCGATCGGCGACTGGCAGGCAAGGAACGGCCGCGCAGCCACCTGCTTTCCAGACAAGGAGCTCGTCGAGGCAGTTCAATGACGAAGAGATCCGTCCTGTCGGAGGCGGCGCATCCTCGACGGAACAGAACATGCCCCGCGCCCTGCTGCGATCAGCCTTTACAAGCGATCCGGCATGCTGTGCGTGCCAGCCTAACTGCGGCTGCAGGACGACCCCACCATGCCGCAATTTGCGGGCTTATAGCCCGCAGTCGTCTGCACCGCCTGGCAGCCCGCCAGCGAGCAGATCGCTGCGCCGGCAACAAGTAGCATCATCGTTCTTTGCAGCATTTGCAGTCTCCTCGCTTTGCCGCTCGGCCTCCGCCTCGCTTTTGCTACGCCGCCTCGGCCAGTTCCTTGTGGACTTCCGCTAAGATCTTGAACGAGCGTTTGCGCGCCGTGTGATCGAACGCCTGCGCCGTCACCATCAGCTCATCCGCACCGGTGCGGCGGATGAAAGCGTCCAGCCCCTGCCGGACCGTTTCCGGCGAGCCGACGATCGCGCAGGACAGCGCCTGCGCGAGCATGGAGCGCGCCATCGGGTCGAGCGTGTCGGCATAGCCTTCGACCGGCGGCGGCAGCTTGCCCGGCCGGCCGCTGCGAAGATTGACGAAAGCCTGCTGCAGCGAGGAAAACATCAGCTTCGCCTCGGCGTCGGTATTGGCGGCAAAGACGTTCAGCCCGAGCATCAGATAGGGCTTCGCCAGATGATCCGACGGCTGGAAGCGTGAGCGGTAGATGTCGATTGCGTTGGACATCTCCGCCGGCGCGAAATGCGAGGCGAAGGCATAAGGAAGGCCGAGAATGGCGGCAAGTTGCGCGCCATAGGTCGAGGAGCCGAGGATCCAGACCCTCACGTCCTGGCCCTCGCCAGGAACGGCGCGTACGACCTGGTTCTCGGCCGCCGGCTGGAAGTAGGCCATCAGTTCGAGGACGTCATTGGGAAAGCCGTCGGGGCCGCGTTCGAGATTGCGCCTCAGCGCCCGTGCGGTCGCCATGTCGGTGCCGGGCGCGCGGCCGAGCCCCAGATCGATGCGTCCTGGAAAAAGCGCCGACAGTGTGCCGAATTGCTCGGCGATAATCAGCGGCGCGTGGTTCGGCAGCATGACGCCGCCCGCGCCAACCCGGATCGCCTTGGTGCCGGCGGCGACATGGCCGATGACAACGGACGTCGCGGCGCTGGCGATGCCCGGCATGGAATGGTGCTCTGCAAGCCAGTAGCGGTTGTAGCCCAGCGCCTCGGCGTGGCGGGCAAGATCGAGTGAATTGGCGAGCGACTGCGAGACATTGCTGCCTTCGGGCACCGGCGACAGGTCGAGAACGGAGAGCGGGATCATTGACGGCTCCGGTTTGCGGGCAAGTCCGGATATAGGAATGCCACGCGCTGCCGCAAAGGCGCGAATGACGGTTGCCTTCATCAGCCTTTGGTCTTGGCAGCTGCCGGGGATAGTTTATTGTTGCCGCAGAAAGGCTGTGGCGTTGCCATGTTCGCGCTGGCGGCAATAAAGTAAAGTATCCCCCAGATCAAATTCTACACAGACCGTGTGATGCCGCCGTCGATGCGGATATTCTGGCCGGTGATGTAGCTCGACTTGTCGCTGGCGAGGAAGGCAATCAGCTCGGACACTTCCTCGACCCGGCCGTAGCGGCCCATCGGGATGCGTTCGCGCCGCTCGCCGGTTTCCGGCAGGCTGTCGATGAAGCCCGGCAGCACGTTGTTCATGCGCACATTGTCGGCGGCGTATTTGTCGGCGAAGAGTTTTGTGAACGCCGCGAGGCCCGACCGAAACACGCCGGATGTGGGGAAAAGCGCCTCCGGCTCGAACGCCGCATAGGTCGAGATGTTGACGATCGCACCGGCCTTTTGCGCCTGCATGACTGGAGTCACCAGCCTGGCGACGCGCACGGCGTTGAGGAAATAGATCTCCATGCCGGTGTGCCAGTCTTCGTCGGTGATATCTAGGATCGGCGCGCGCGGCCCGTGCGCGGCACTGTTGACTGCCGCGTCGACGCGGCCCCAGCGGGCGACCGCCGCGTCCACCAGCCGCTTGAGATCGTCATTGGAACGATTGGAGCCGGTGACGCCAATGCCGCCAAGCTTTTCGGCGAGTGCCGCGCCCTTGCCGGACGACGAGAGGATCGCAACCTTGAAGCCTTCCTCGGCGAGCTTGCGCGCTGCGTCGGCGCCCATCCCGCTGCCGCCCGCCGTGATGATCGCGACTTTCGTTTCCGCCATGCCGGCCTCCTGTGTTTGCCGCACTGGTCATATCTCCTGCGGCAGCCTTCGCAAAGCCTCAGGCATGGCTGGCGCAGACACGGGCGATCCGTGGCCCACGCCGATCGCCGCAAACGGCCTTGACGCCTCGCCGGGCTTGGCCGAGAGAACGCCGGCATGCGCCCGCGCCGCGCATCGAAAAGGGGGACGCAGCGTGAACTGGTTCGGATTCCTGCAGCTTGTCATATCGACCGTGATCTTCCTGCTGGCGGCGACCGTCGCAAAGCATTGGGCGCTGGCGCCCACGCTTGGGAAAGCTGTTGCTGACGCTTGCGCTCTATTCCGCGGGCAACCTGATCATGCTTCGGCTGGTGCGCGAGTTCGGCATGGCCTCTGCCTTCAGCCTTTCGGCGGTCATCCAACTGGTGGCGGTGAACGTCATCGCGCTTGCCTGGTTCGGCGAGCGGCTGACAACCGTGCAGAGCACCGGCGTCATCCTGGCGATCGTTGCCGTCGGTCTGATCACGCTCGGACCGGCTTTCGGCGCCAAGTAGGCGCGTACCGCCTTGAAGCAATCGCCGAACGGCAATAGCTAGGCCTGATGCTGTTTCTCGAAACCATCGCAAAGAAGATCGAGTTCTCGGTGCTGGTCGCCGCCATCGTGATTGCCGGCGGCTTGTACGGCTTTGTCGAGATGGTGGAAGTGGCGCGCGATGCGACACCGCACGCATTTGACAATTCAATTCTGCTGGCTCTCCGTCAACCAGGCAATCCGGCGGTGGGGATCGGACCGTTCTGGCTACCGGACGCGGTGCGCGACATCACGGCGCTCGGCAGCGGTGTCGTTCTGGTCTTCATTGTTACCGCCACGATCATCTTTCTCATCGTCGAAAAGCAGGGGCCCGCGGCGCTGTTCGTTTTCCTGTCGGTGGCAGGTGGACAGGTCGTGTCCAGCCTGCTCAAGCTCGGCATCGACCGGCCGCGTCCCGAGGTCGTGCCGCACCTTGCCGAGGTTCACACGCTGAGTTTCCCGAGCGGCCACGCGATGCTGTCGGCAGTTACTTATCTGACGCTCGGCGCACTGCTTGCCAGGATCACGCCAAACCGGGCGGCAAAGATCTATGTTCTCGTCCTTGCTCTGCTTCTAACATTTATGGTTGGCGCCAGCCGGATCTATCTCGGTGTGCACTGGCCGTCGGATGTTCTTGCCGGCTGGTGTGCCGGCGGCGTCTGGGCAATGCTGTGCTGGCTGACCTCGCAATGGGTGTTGCGGCGGGCAAAAAACGACCTTTCAAAGGGTTGAGGCTCTCATCGTAAGCCGCTCGTAACGCAATTTTAATAGGAAAAGATACAAACGTTTGATGTGACCCACGCTTAGCGTGCGGCAAGTGCCTAGTATCATGCATGCCGCTTTTTGGTTTTATCCTTCGCGTTGGCTGAAACGATTCGAACTTTTAGGCTCGACGCATAAGGCTTCAGGGGTGATGACGCACCGCAGGAAGCAGAGACCGTTCACAGCGCAGGTCACCATATCGGTGATCGCGGGAGCGTTGTTTGCGTTGGCGATGGTGGCTGCGTTTGCCTTCTATGCGGTCATGCGCGTGGACCACGCGGCGCTCGTGCGTGAGCGCTCCTTTGTCAGCACTGGCATCGCCGACGATGTCGAAGATCTGTCCACCAAGCAGCGCAGCGTAACCGTCTGGGACGACTCCGTAGTCAAAGTCAAAGCCGGGAACGAGCAGTGGATTCGCGAGAATCTCGGCGAGTGGATGTATTCCTACTATGGCCTTGACCGAGTCTACATCCTCGACGACAAGAACAGGCCGGTCTACGCAATGGAGAGTGGCAAGACCGTGCCCGCGTCCGCCTTCGAGAAGGACGCCAAAGCCTTGCTTCCTTCGATAGGCCGGCTGCGCGCCGCGATGGCAGAATCGCAGCCTGAACCGGGGATCGTCGAATTTGTCCGGCTGCGCGGGGTCGGCGCAGTCATCAGCGTTCAGCCGATTGTCCCTGATTCCACGCGCATGACGCAGGCGCCGGGTACGGAATACATTCACATCTCCTCCGAACGGCTTGACGACGTGATTGGCAGGATCGCCCGGCACTATCAGTTGGACGGCTCTGAAATTCACAGAGGAGAATCCGCATTTGCCGGCAAGCGTTCCGCTTGCAGATTCCAGCCGCAAGACGATTGGATATCTGACCTGGCAGCCATACCGACCAGGGCGCGACGTAATCAAACGCACTGCCCCCGCATTGCTGGCCGGCACAGTGCTTGCGCTCGCGCTGCTCATCCTGCTGTTGCGGAGTCTGCGCCGCGCCTCTCATGCGCTGGAATCGAGCGAGCACGGTGCCCAGTTTCTGGCATACCACGACACGCTGACGCGTCTTCCCAATCGCGCCCTGTTCGAGGACAGGCTTTCGCATGCATTGGCGAGCGTGCGGCGCGACAGCAGCAAAGTGGCGCTGCTCTGCGTGGACATCGATCGGTTCAAGGAGTTGAACGATACGCTCGGTCATCCGGCTGGCGACGCACTCATCCAGCAGGTCGCGGCGCGCCTCAAGGATTCGGTTCGCGAGGTTGATACCGTCGCGCGCATCGGGGGCGACGAATTTGCCATCGTACTCGTCGACGTACGCGACCTGCACAGCGCGGAAGCGGTGTGCGACCGCCTGCTCGATGATTTGAGCGAGCCGTTCGATCTTCTTGGCGAGCAGGCATTTGCCGGCGTGAGCATCGGTATCGCGCTTTCACCGGAATTCGGCACGGAGCCGAAGGAACTCATGCGTAAGGCCGACATCGCGCTTTACGAGGCCAAGCGCAGCGGCCGTGGTCGCTACCGGGTGTTTGCCGGCGGCATGGACGACCTGCTGAAACACAAGCGCGCGGTCGAGCACGAGTTGCGGCTGGCGCTGGAGGCGGGCAACCAGATCAACCTAGTATATTTGCCGGTCTTCGGCGTGAAGCAGGATGCGCTGCTCGGCGCAGAAGCAATTCTGGAATGGCAATATGGGGCGGGTCGAAGCCTGCCTGTGAGCCAGGTGATGGCAATCGCCGAGGAACGCGGCCTAATCGGCCAGCTCACTCGAAGCGTGCTGAGAATCGCCTGCACATTTGTCAGCGAGAACGACATTCCGTGGATGGCAATTGCCTTGTCGCCGGTCTTCCTGCGTTACGAGGGCGCTGCGCGGATGGTCCTCGAAACCCTTGCCGAAGCAGGTGTCGAACCAGCGCGCCTGCAGATCGAGATCGGTGAAAGCGTGTTGCTCGACGGCAATCTGGCGTCACTTCATGCTATCGACAGGCTGCGGGCGGCAGGAACAACCATCGTGCTTGACGATTTCGGTTCTGGACCGTCTTCGATGACCATGCTGCGCCAACGTCCGGTGGACAAGCTCAAGATCGATCGCTCCTTCGTGCGGGCGCTGGGCAGCACCGATCCTGCCGCGGCTATCGTCAAGGCGGTCGCCGAGCTGGCAAATGCACTTGGCATCGAAGTGGCGGCCGAAGGTGTTGAGACGGCGGAGCAGAGAACCATGCTCGCCGCACTTGGCTGTCGCGAAATCCAGGGTCCGCTGGTGTCCGAGCCGCTGACACCCTCACAGCTTTCCGAGTTGATCGGCGGCAACCGTTCCATGCATGGTGTCGGACACCGCGCTGCAGGGTAATAGGCCGCCAGAGGTTCTTCTGAGCCTCTACCGTTCACTCCTCTCGGATTTCTCCACCACCGGCGTCATCATCAGCACAGCCGAACCGAGCAGCGCCGCAACTAGCGATCCCATGAGGATGCCGAGCTTTACGTCGTCCTGAAGGTGCTGATTGCCTGCAAAGGCGAGCAGGCCGATGAACAGGCTCATCGTAAAGCCGATGCCGCAAAGCAGCGCTACGCCGACCATGTGCGGCCAGCGCGCGTTACGCGGCAAGTCGGCCAGACCAACCTTGATAGCCAGCGCCGATGTGCCAAGCACGCCCACGAGTTTTCCGACCACCAGCCCGGCGGTGATGCCCAGCGTCAGCGGCTGGACGAGGTCGGAGCCGCTGATGCCGGCAAACGACACACCGGCATTGGCGAATCCGAAGACCGGCACGATGAGGAAGGGCACGACGCCATGCAGGGAATGCTCCAGGCGGTGCAGCGGTGAGCGCTCGATGTCGTGGGTAATGCCGTGCGAGACGCGCAGCGGGATGGTAAGCGCCAGCGCCACGCCCGCCAGTGTGGCATGGACGCCGGATTTCAGCACCAGCACCCAAAGGACGATGCCGAGCGCGATGTAGGGTATGAGGTTGAGCACGCCCATGCGGTTCAACACGAACAAAAGCGCCAGCACGGCAAACGCGGCGCTCAGGTAGAGCACCGATAGGTCGCTTGTGTAGAAGATCGCGATGATGATGACCGCGCCGAGATCGTCGATGATGGCGAGCGCGGTCAGAAACACCTTCAGCGTTGCCGGCGCTCGTCTGCCGAGCAGCGACAGCACTCCCAGCGCAAAGGCAATGTCGGTGGCAGTGGGGATTGCCCAACCGCGCAGGGCTTCGCCATTGCCCGCGTTCAGCGCGACATAGATCAACGCCGGCACTAGCATGCCGCCCACTGCCGCAATGCCGGGCAGCATACGACGCGGCCAGGTGGACAACTGGCCGTCGAGCATCTCGCGCTTGATCTCCAGCCCGACCAGCAGGAAGAACACCGCCATCAGCCCGTCATTGATCCAGTGACCGACATTGAGCGGGCCGACATAGGCTTTGAGCGTGGCGAAGTAGACGTTCGACAGCGGAGAATTGGCGACGACCAACGCCAGCACCGCCGCGCCCATCAGCACAATGCCGCCAGCCGCCTCGCTGTCGAGGAACTCGCGAAAAACAGAAACCGGCCGGGGCTGGGTCAAGCGAGACCTCCGGCGGTTGAACTGGCCTTGAAAGCAAACGGTCTTGCCAACGCTATTCTCTCCTCGTTCGGGAAACCGAGCTTCCCTAAAATCACACCTTCAACCCGGTTCACCGATCCGCCTCTCAAATTTCGCTCCATCGGGAAGATAGTCAGCGGATCCGCCTAGCTCAAGGAGTATTTTCCTATTTTCTGTATTGAGTTTCGGATGCGCCTTTGGCGCGGCTCCGCCTCAAGAGTCTACCTTGGCGCGCGCTTGGCCAAAATGCGCTGCAGCGTGCGGCGATGCATGTTGAGGCGGCGGGCGGTCTCGGAAACATTGCGGTCGCACATTTCGTAGACGCGCTGGATATGCTCCCAGCGGACGCGATCGGCGGACATCGGATTTTCCGGCGGCGCGGCGCGCTGGCCACCGGTGCGGGTCAGCGCGGCATAGATATCGTCGGCGTCAGCCGGCTTCGACAGATAATCGATCGCGCCGAGCTTCACTGCTGTTACCGCGGTCGCGATGTTGCCGTATCCGGTCAGGATAACGGTACGCGTGTCCGCGCGGCTCTCGCGTATGGCCGCAACGACGTCGAGGCCATTGCCGTCGCCGAGCCGCATATCAACCACCGCATAGGCCGGCGCGCCTGCCTTGGCCTTGGTCACCGCCTCCTCGACGCTTTCAGCCGTATCGACCACGAAGCCGCGCGCTTCCATGGCGCGCGCCAACCGGGTCAGGAAGGGCTTGTCGTCATCGACCAGCAACAATGTGGCGTCGGCGCCGATGCCCTTGTCGTTTGCGGATTCCTCAGCGGTCATAAGCGTCATTTCCAACATTATTCCACTATTTGCCGGATATAGCTTCACGCCGCGCGAAAAGCCACCTCACGCGGTGTCGTACATTGCGCTCGGGTTGGTTCGGCGGCTGAGGAACTGGTCGCGGCTCCACGCGATCTGTACCACCGCGCCAAGACCGCGCTCATTCGCATTGAAGAAGGACAGCGTGGCGCCCGAGCGCTCCAGCAGCGTTTTGGCGATGAAAAGTCCAAGCCCGAGGCCGCCTCCGGGCTCATTGCCCTGCCGGGTGGACATATAAGGCTCGCCAATGCGGTCGATGATTTCCGGCGGAAATCCCGGACCGTCATCGATGATATCGATGACCACGTCGCCATCGTCCCACCGCCAGCGCAAGGTGACGACGCCGGTAGCGAAGTCCACCGCGTTCTCGACAAGATTTCCGAGTCCGTAGATGACGCCGGGATTGCGATGACCCACCGGCTCTGGGCCGATGCGCTCGCCCGGCGCCAAGCGGATGGCGATGCCGAAATCGCGATGCGGGGCGATCACCTCCTCGATCAGCGACGTCAGCGGCAGGCGATCGAGCAGGGCTTCGCTTTCCGATGACAGGCTGGTCAGGCGTTTCAGGATCTCGCGGCAGCGTTCGCTCTGAGAGCGCAGCAAGGTCACGTCCTCGCGGAATTTCGGATCGTTGCCGAGTGCGCGCTCCATCTCCTTGGCAACGACTGTGATGGTGGAAAGCGGCGTGCCGAGTTCATGCGCTGCCGCCGCCGCGAGGCCGTCCAGCGCCGAGAGATGCTGCTCGCGCTGCAGCACCAGTTCGGTGGCGGCAAGTGCGTTGGCGAGTAGCCGGGCTTCCTCGGCAACGCGCCAGGCGTAGACCGCCGTGAAAGTGATCGACGACAGAACCGCCATCCACATGCCGGCGACGTAGACGAACGGAATGGTCAGCGCCTCGCCGGAACTCCAGGGCAGTGGGAAATGCCGGAAGACAAGCACACTCGCCATCAGCATGACCAGGCAGCCAAGTAGCGCGGTCATGCGCAGCGGCAGCGTGGTTGCGGAAATCACCACTGGGACAGTTAGCAGCAACGCGAACGGATTGGTCAGGCCGCCTGTAAGATAAAGCAGGCCGGCGAGTTGCAGCGAATCGAACAGCAGCAACGCCATCGCCGAATTGGGCTGCAGGCGTAGCGCCGACGGATAGCGGAAGGTCAGGAACAGGTTCAGCCAGGCTGAACTGGCGATCAGCGCGAAGCAGGGACCGACGGGCAGCGGAAACCGCAGCCAATAGGCGACGGCGATGACGGTGATGCTCTGGCCGACGATGGCCAGCCAGCGCAACCGGATCAGCGTGTTCAGCCTCAGCCTGTGTGCCTGCTGGAAATCGGGCGTGGTAAGCGACTTGATCATGGCCGTTTATCGCGCGGGTTGGGCCTCGTCGCCAAGCGATAATGCAAGTCGCCCAAAAGTGCGCAGCGGTTTTGGGACAACGACATGCATCAAACGTCTTTGCCGCGCGGCTTGGCTCGGCTAGTCGTCAAGCACTAATGCAAGTCGCCCAAAAGTGCGCAGCGGTTTTGGGACGGCGACATGCATCAAACGTCTTTACCGCGCGGCTTGGCGCGGCTGGTCGCCTGTGCGCTGGCAGGGTCTTCCGGCCAGACGTGTTTCGGGTAACGCCCGCGCATATCTGCCCTCACGTCCGCCCACGAGCCGCGCCAGAAAGCGGGCAGGTCGCGCGTTGTCTGGATCGGCCGATGGGCCGGCGACAGGAGTTCCAGTGTCAGCGGGATCTTGCCGTCGCCGATCGCCGGATGGCTGGTCAGGCCGAAGAGTTCCTGAACGCGGATCGCCAGCACCGGCGTCTCTCCATCGTAACGGATCGGCAGATTGTTGCCGGTGGGCGCCGCGAAATGGGTCGGCGCTGCCTTGCCGAGACGACGCTGCAGATCGTGCGGCAGCAGCGACATCAGACCGTTGCTCACTGTACCGGGATCGAGGCGGGCAAAGTTCGCCTCTCCGGTGAGGAAGGGCAGCAGCCAGTCCTCCAGCGATGCGAGCAGGGCGGAATCGGAGACATCCGGCCACGGCTCTCCGACCGCCTTATACAGCCAGGCGAGACGCTCGCGAAAAGCTTCCGCGTCCTTGCTCCAGGGCAGGAGTGAAAGGCCGTGCTGGCGCACGGCATCAAGGATCGACCGGTCGGCGTCGGTGCCTTGCGGTGGCGGCAAAAGTTGCTCGGACAGCACCACCGCACCGAGCCGCACCGCTTCGCGCGTGCGCACCGCGCGGCGGGCGATGTCGAACTCGGTGAAACGGCGGCGTTCCAAATGGCTGGCGAGAACTGTGCGGATATCCGTCTCGCTGATCGCGGCAGCGGCGGTGATGCGGGCATTCCCCGCCTTGCCCTGAATATCGGCAACAACGAGATAGGGTTCGCCGGCGAGCGGGTCGCTGGCGTCGACCATGCCGCCACCGCCATTCGACAGCACGAACCGCCCGCGTTCGCCCCGTGCCTTGGCGACGCGGTCCGGCCACGCGCGCAGCAGCAGCGCGCCCGCGGATAACGTACGCTGCCCCTCACCCTTACCCTCTCCCCGTGAAGAACGGGGAGAGGGAGACGGCGGCGTTGCTGAGCCCCTCTCCCCGTTCTTCACGGGGAGAGGGTAAGGGTGAGGGGCAACGCGGCCTTGCTCACAAACCTGTTTCGCCAATCTCTCCGCCAGGCCGCGTGCCGCCACAGCGCGGGGTGATTTGTCCGTGGCAAAGCGCGACAGCCGGCGGTCAAGGTCGGCGCTGTCGCCGCCAAGGCCGCGCTCGGTCAGAAGCACCGCCAGCAGTGCGGCGTCCCGCGCCTCGCCGGCCATCGCCGCTTCGGCGACCATGTGCGCCAGCCTGACCGGCAGGGCGAGTTTGCGCATCGCCACCCCCGCCTCGGTCAGGCGGCCAGCGGGATCCAGCGCATCCAACGCGACAAGCAACGCGCGGGCTTCCGCCAACGCCGGTACTGGCGGAGGGTCGAGGAATGCAAGCTGGCGGGGATCGGCGATACCAAAGGCAGCACAGTCGAGCGTCAGCGACGACAGGTCCGCCTCCAGAATTTCCGGTGTGTTGTAGGGCACCAGTGCCGCCGTCTGCTCGGCGCGCCACAGGCGCACCGCCACGCCGGGCTGCGTGCGGCCAGCGCGGCCGGCGCGCTGGTCGGCGGAGGCCTTGCTGACCCGCACGGTTTCCAGCCGCGTCAGGCCGGAGGCCGGTTCATAGCGCGGCACACGCGACAGGCCGCAATCGATCACCACGCGCACACCGTCGATGGTTATCGAGGTTTCGGCGATCGACGTCGCCAGCACCACCTTGCGACGGCCCGCAGGCGCGGGACGGATCGCCACGTCCTGCGTGCGCGCTTCAAGCTGGCCATAGAGCGGTACAACATCGACATTTTCTGCAACTCGGTCCGCAAGCCGCTCGGCGGTTCGCAAAATCTCGCGCTGGCCTGGCAGGAAGGCGAGCACGCTGCCATTCTCAGCTGCCAGCGCCTCGCGGATGGCGGCGCTAACAGCGTCTTCCACCGGCGTACCAGGCGCGCGCTCGGCGTAACGGATATCGACGGGAAAACTGCGGCCTCTGCTCTCGATCACCGGCGCGTCGCCGAGCAATCTTGCAATGCGCGCGCCATCGACCGTCGCCGACATGACTAGCAGCCTCAGATCAGGCCTAAGCGCGCCTTGCACATCGAGCGCCAGGGCGAGGCCGAAATCGCCGTCGAGCGAGCGCTCATGGAATTCGTCGAACAGGATCGCCGCGACGCCTTGCAGCTCCGGATCGTCCAAGATCATGCGCGCCAGGATACCTTCGGTGACAACCTGGATGCGGGTCTCGGCCGAGAGCTTGCGCTCCATGCGCATTGCGTAGCCGACGGTTCCGCCCGGCTCCTCGCCGGCAATCTCCGCCATGCGGCGCGCGGCGGCGCGCGCGGCCAGCCGGCGCGGCTCGAGCAGTAGGATCGTGCCGTCGCCACGCCAACCGGCGGAAAGCAGTGCCAGCGGCACCAGCGTCGTCTTGCCGGCGCCGGGCGGTGCGACCAGCACGGCCTTGCCGCCGGTCGCTAGCGCATCAAGTAGCGATGGGAGCGCGTCGGTGACGGGCAGATTTGGCAAATCCGAAAGCTTCATTGCTTTCCGGTAGTCGAGGACAAGCGCCCGACGCAAGCCGTCAGATTGCAAGCTTGCGCGTGAGCGAGGGATTTGAGCGATATCCCAACCGCGCTGAGTAAAGGAAGGTCATTGTTTTCGGCGCCGCCAGCCGCGTGCGAGCTGCCGCAGAGCACTTGACCTGCCGGGATCCCGGAGCAGTGCATCGGCGCTACGCGTCGCCTGCGATCAGCTTCACACGGTCGCTCACGCTGCCTGCGCCAGCCGCTCCCCCGCAATTCGATAGGAGATCGCTTCTGCAAGGTGGATGCGTTTCACACCCTCGCTTTCTTCAAGGTCGGCCAGGGTACGGGCCACTTTCAGCACTCGATGATAGGCGCGGGCGGAAAACCCAAGCTTTTCGGCGGCATCGCTCAGCAAGGCCAGTCCGGGCGCATCCGGCCGGGCGATCTGCTCGACAAGTGCCGTCGGGCAATGCGCATTCGTCAGGGCAGACGAACCGATCTCCTCGAAGCGCCGCCGCTGGATCGCGCGCGCCGCCGCCACGCGAACTGCCATCGCAGCGCTCGGTTCGGCAGTGCCGGGGCGGATCATGTCGCTGGCCGATACCGCCGGAACCTCGATACGCAAATCGATGCGGTCCATAAGCGGACCGGAAATGCGCGACTGATATTCGGTGCGGCAGCGCTCGCCACGGGCGCAACGATAGCCCGGCTCGCCCGCCATGCCGCACCGGCACGGATTCATCGCTGCGACAAGCTGAATGCGCGCCGGGTAGGAGACGCGGTTGTTGGCCCGCGCGATCACGCATTCGCCCGACTCGATCGGCTGCCTGAGCGAATCCAGCACAACCGGCGAGAACTCTGGAAACTCGTCGAGGAAGAGCACGCCATTATGCGCCAGCGATGCCTCACCCGGTCGGATTCGCATACCGCCGCCAACCATCGCTGCCATCGACGCGGAGTGATGCGGCGCGCGGAACGGCCGCCGGTTGGTGAGCTTTCCGCCAGCAAGCTCGCCGGCTATCGAGGCCACCATGGAGACTTCGAGCAGTTCCTTTGGCGAAAGCAGCGGCAGGATCGACGGCAGCCGCTGCGCCAGCATCGATTTTCCCGAACCGGGCGGCCCGACCATGAGGAGGTGGTGACCACCAGCCGCAGCGACTTCGAGCGCCCGCCGTGCGGTTTCTTGGCCCTTGATGTCGGAGAGGTCAGGCAAGGCGTCCGATGGCAAATGCACCTTCGCTTCCGGCCGCGCCAGAACCTGCGTGCCCCGAAAATGGTTGGCGATCGAGACAAGGCTGCGCGGTGCGACGATATCGATGTCGGCACCCGCCCAGGCGGCCTCCGGCCCGCATTCACTGGGGCAGATCAAGCCCTTGCCATCCGCATTGGCGCCGATCGCCGCCGGCAGCGAGCCTGCGACTGGCGCAATGGTACCGTCGAGCGACAATTCGCCGAGCACGACATAGTTGGTGAGCGCATCGCCAGGGATCGCACCCAGAGCCGCCATCAAACCCAGAGCGATCGGCAGATCGTAGTGGCTGCCTTCCTTGGGAAGATCGGCGGGCGCCAGATTGACCGTCACTTTCTTCGACGGCATCGACAGGCCGGATGCATGCAACGCCGCCTGTACCCGCTCACGGCTTTCGGCCACGGCCTTGTCGGGAAGTCCGACGATATGCATCCCGACCTTCCCGGGGGCAATCATCACCTGCACGTCGACAGGAACCGCCTCAATCCCCTGAAACGCAACCGTGCGTACCCGCGCGACCATCCTCGCTCCCCACTGTCACCCTGCTAGGTCTTTCCAAGAAAGACTTTGCGAGAGTCAAGCACGAACCAAGGAACAATACAAGAACAAATATATTAACCTTAAGGCGAATGTTTGCCGCATTGGTCGCAGCCGTAAGGAATTAGGAAAGAGCAAAAGCAGGGCCTATATGTTACTATGGTGTTGTCGCTCAAGGTTATGTCCCGATGCGAACTCCAGCCTACGCTATTTTATGCGCCCTTCGCGCTTTCACCGACCACAATCGAATCTTTGTGCAGATGGAGCAGTTGCATTTCGCCGTCCCGGCGCTGATGTCCACATCCACCTCGAACCGGACAGCGCCGCAGTGGCAGCTACCCGTGTAGGTCTTCAACATCGGCGAATACTCCACATCCCGACCGACCTACCGCGATCGGAAACCTTGCGAGCCGTCAATTTTGGAACAAACGCAGCACGTTCTGCAAGTCAAGGATGCGGTCAGGTTGTAGCTGGTTGCAGATACGGAACGTACCCGTAACCTCCGCCCGCATTACCGCTTCGCCTCGACCGCGTCCCAGAACAGAGCGGAGATATCGGCTCCGCCGAATTTCTTCACTTCGCGCACGCCTGTCGGCGACGTGACATTGATCTCGGTCATGTAGTCGCCGATGACGTCGATGCCGACAAGAATGAAACCGCGGTCCCTCAGCGAGGGGCCGATGCGGGCGCAAATCTCCCGCTCGCGACGGGTCAGTTCAGTCTTTTCGGCGCGGCCGCCGACATGCATGTTGGAGCGGGAATCGTGCTCCGCCGGCACCCGGTTGATGGCTCCGACCGGCTCGCCTTCGATGAGGATGATGCGCTTGTCACCCTTGCGCACGTCATTCAGGTAGCGCTGGACGATGAAGGGTTCACGAAACATCTGGCCGAACATTTCGAGCAGCGAGGCGAGATTGCGGTCATCGTCCTTGAGATGGAAGATACCGGCGCCGCCATTGCCATAAAGCGGCTTGATGATGATGTCGCCGTACGTCTTGCGGAAGGCCGCGACCTCCTGCGGATCCTTGGTGATCAGCGTTTCCGGCATCAGGTCGGCAAATTCGGTAACGAAGATTTTCTCCGGGCTGTTGCGCACCCAGGCGGGGTCATTGACCACCAGCGTCTTCGAATGAATGCGCTCGAGGATATGCGTGGTGCTGATGTAATTCATGTCGAAGGGCGGATCCTGTCGCAGCAGGATGACATTCATTTCGGACAGGTCGGTGCGTACCGGATCGCCTAGCGAGAAGTGACTGCCCTTCTCGTCGCGCACGGTCATTTCCTCGATGCGAGCGAAAACCTTTCCCCCCAGCAGTGAGAGCCGGTCGGGCGTGTAGTGGAAAAGCTGATGGCCTCGCCGCTGGGCTTCCAACGCTAGCGCGAAACTGGTGTCGCCGGCGATGTTCACCGTCGAGACATGGTCCATCTGGATTGCGATCTTGAACGGCATTGCAGTCTCCGGCGCCTGATGTTCACAGCGATGTATATATTCCCGCACGCGCTGCCAATCCCGGCGCACCTTGTCCGCCAGTCGCCGAAAGCGACGAAAAATTAAGAATGGTTCTTAACGGGCTGCCAATCGCGCAATCGTAATGTCGACTCCCAGGATCGATGCTGCTGCTTCCGTCGCAGCGTTGAAGGCAAGTTAAAACTTCGGATCGGTGCCAGTATGAATGCGATGCCCGTCATCCGGCCAAGCAATAGTTCGGAGCTTGAGCTGACGATCTTGATGCCCTGCCTGAACGAGGCGGAAACACTCGCGATCTGCATCGGCAAGGCAACAGATTATCTAAACCGTGCGGGTATCTCCGGCGAGGTGCTGATCGCCGACAACGGCAGTACCGACGGTTCGCAGGCGATCGCAGCGGCTCTCGGCGCGCGGGTTGTTGCGGTTCCTCAGAAGGGTTATGGCGCGGCATTGCTGGGTGGCATCGCTGCAGCCCACGGCCGATTCATCATTATGGGCGACGCCGACGATTCCTACAATTTCGGCGCCCTCGATGTGTTCGTCACGCGGTTGCGCGGTGGCGCCGACCTGGTAATGGGCAACCGATTCAGCGGGGGCATCGAGGCCGGCGCCATGCCGATGCTGCATCGCTACCTCGGCAACCCGGTTCTGTCCTTCCTCGGGCGGCTGTTTTTTCGCATCGAGGCGGGTGATTTCCACTGTGGCCTGCGCGGCTTCAACGCCCGGAGTATCCGCGCGCTGAACTTGAGGACAACAGGCATGGAATTCGCCAGTGAGATGGTCGTGCGGTGCGCGCTTGCGGGCCTGCTTATCGAGGAAGTGCCGACGACCCTCAAGCCGGATGGCCGCAGCCGCCCGCCGCATCTGCGCACCTGGCGCGATGGCTGGCGGCATCTGAAGTTCCTGTTGATGCATAATCCGCGCTGGTTGTTCCTCATCCCTGGCGCCAGCCTATGCGCAATCGGCGCATTTTTGACGATGCTGCTGTTTTTTGGGCCCTTGCAGTTCAGCAGTACGATGGAACTCGACTTCAACGCCTATGTCGCGGCGTGTTTCATGCTTGTCACGGGAACACAGCTCATCAGCTTCGGCGTGCTTTCGCGGTACTATGCCGAGATTACCGGCATGCTGCCGAGGACACCGGCGTCGGAGTGGCTGATACGCTCGATCAGCCCGGACCGCATCGCACTGAATGGCGGCATCCTTTTTGCTGGCGGCATCGTCATTTTCGGTATCGCATTGATGCGCTGGGCCAGCTACGACTTCGGGCATTTGCCGGATTCGGATATTCCGCGCATCGTCGTATTTAGCCTGACGCTTGTCGTCATGGGCATGCAGGCATTCTTCTCGGCGTTCCTGCTAGGCATTCTCGAAATACCCGTCGTCCAGGCGCGGACGACGGCTGTCGCGGCTGCTCCACAGACAGTGGCCGCAGTGGCATGACCGACTTGCTGGTGCCGGCGGTGCGGCTTCGGCTGTTCCGCTTTTTCGTTGTTGGGATCGGTGCGGCGGCGCTTCTCTTCGCGCTTTCGTGGGCTTTCATCAGCCTCGGCTTGCCGCCGTTCGCAGGCGGCATGGCCGCCTACGCGATTGCGTTTGTGGTTGCCTACAGCGCCCAACATGGCTGGACGTTTGGCGGCGTTCACGGCCACCGTCATTCGCTCCCGCGCTATTTTTCGGTGCAGTTTGGTTGCGCGCTGCTGTCAGGCATAGCCGGCCACTTCAGCGCCGCCAATCTTCACGCCTCTCCGATCGTCGCATCGGCAATCATCACGATTGTCGCTAGTTCGGTCAGTTATGTGCTTTGCATCCTCTGGGTGTTCCCTCGCCGGCTGGAGCAGGACGAGCGGCGGCATCTGGACGCCCGCCTTTAACGCTTCCTGAAGCGAGAAGCGCTACCGTCGGTATCGGCGCCGAACGATCCCGACGAAAGAACGTCGCGAGGCTGGCCGGTTCTGGATCGGTGCAAGTGCTCCAGGATTATTCACAGGAACAGCCATGTATGCCGATACGATGCCAGTAACCAGCCGTCCGGGGGGCGCTGCCAGCTGGAGAGCCGATCTCGCCCTTGGCCTGATTGCCGCGCTGGTATTTTTCGCCATTCAGGCCGCGCAAGGCTTCCCTGCCTTGTCCCGTCTTGCCGGCGACAATGACAGCTTGCTGCGGCTGGTCGAAATACGCGACCTGATCAACGGTCAGAATTGGTTCGATCTCCATCAGTACCGCATGGGGCCGCAGGGCGGTTTCATCATGCATTGGTCGCGCGTCGTCGATGCACCCGTCGCCGGGATCATGCTCGTGGCTACAGCTCTGGGCGGCAGTTCCGCCGCAGGCGAGATCACGGCACAGGTAGTGTGGCCGGCCTTGATGATGGTCGGCAGCCTCTTCGCGCTTCTGCGTCTTGCACGGCTGCATGCGGGTGGCGAGGCGGTCCTGCCCGCCCTCGTCGTTGGCGCGATAACCCTCGACAACCTCGCAATATTCAAGCCCGGAGCGCTGGATCATCACAATATTCAGCTGATGCTCTGCCTTATGGTCCTGTGGCTGTTGGCGTCAGGTGGTGCCCGACGCGCTGCGGCTGCCGGTGTATGCTCCGCGCTGATGTTGGCGATCGGCATGGAAACCGCTCCTTACATTGCGGTGGCCGGGCTGTGCGTGGCGGGTATCATGCTGACACGAGGCGCCGCTGGGTGCCGTGATGCTATTGGTTTTGGATTGGGATTTGCCGTCGCGGCAACATTGCTTTTCTTTGGTACGGTACCGCACTCCGTATGGTCCACGGTTCAGTGCGACGCCTATTCCGTCGGTCAATTCGGCATAGCCGCGCTGGCGGGATTTGGGATCACCCTGGCTGCCGCGGTAACCATCAACCGTGGCACAACGGCGCGGCTTGCCAGCCTTGCTGCCCTGGGCGCCGCGATAGGCTCGGTTATCCTGATCTTTGCGCCGCAGTGCCTTGCCAATCCCTACTCGGACCTGGACCCCCGCCTCGTTTCGCTGTGGCTGGATTACATTACCGAGGCGCAACCTCTTTGGCGGCTTCCATATTCCGATGCATCCCTCATTGCCTTGCGCTACGTTACGCCGTTCATTGCTATTGGACTGGTGGCTGCAGGCCTGCTGAAAGGCACGGTTCGCCGCGTCGATTTGATTGTCGCAGCCTTCCTGTTGATGGCAATCCTTGTCAGCCTTTGGCAGGTTCGCGGGTCGACGTTTTCGATTGCCATCGCGGTCGTACCTCTTGCTGGCTGGATAGCACGCTGGCGGGTTGGCGCCGTGGCCGGCCCAGGCTGGGCATCGGCTGGGATGGTTTTGGCTTGGCTTCTATCCATCAACCTCCTGTGGGGCCTGGCTTATGTCGCGGTCTCGAAGCGTCCAGTGAACACGCCGGCTGGCATGACCGCAAATGTCGCAGGCTCTGACACCAAATGCGAACAGGCGGCCAGCTACGCGGCGCTCGCGGAACAGCCGGTGGGAGCAGTCCTCGCAATTTCCAATCTAGGTTCTCCGATTCTGGCCTACACGCCGCACCGGGTGCTCTATGCGCCCTACCACCGAAACAAGACGGGCAACCTCGACGCGCTCAAATCACTGATCGGAACTGACTCCGAGGCGGAGTCTACGGTTCGCCGTTATGGCGTTACCCTAGTGGCGCTCTGCCCGGGAAACACCGAATCCGGAATTTTGCGGAAGGCCGCACCGGGTGGTCTTCTGGCTGAACTGTCTGCCGGCAAAATACCCAATTGGCTGGAGCCAATTGCCGCTACCGCAAGCCAACCGCTGCAACTGTTCCGGGTTCGCTGAACGCAAACGCTATCAAGTCGCGTAAGGCGTTCGGTGGCAATTGTTGGCGTGGCATCAAGTGCTTCCAGCGAAGGGTTTCTTGTTCTATGGATGGGCGCCCCTCTTCCATCCGAGAGAAAATCCGACATGCTCCAGCAGGCGACGTACCCTGATCTCGATGGCGCAGCAGTGCTGATCACCGGCGGAGGATCGGGGATAGGCGCCGCCCTTACCGAGGGGTTTGTGGCGCAAGGCGCGCGCGTCGCCTTTATCGACATCGCGGAAAGGCAGAGCGAATCGCTGCGCGACCGTATCGCCAAGCAATACGGCTCGGGGCCACTGTTCATCAAATGCGACCTGCGCGACATCGAGGCTTTGCGCGCGGCCGTGTCGCAAGCCGAGGCAGCACACGGCGCGGCAACGGTGCTTATCAACAATGCGGCAAATGACGAGCGCCATGATATTGCCGACGTGACGCTGGACTATTGGGAGAACAACCAGGCGATCAATCTCAGGTCGCATTTCTTTACCGCCCAGGCGGTTGCGCCGGGCATGCGCGCGGCGGGCCAGGGCTCGATCATCAACTTCACCTCGACCTCCTTCCTGATCAACCATCCCGACATGCCGTCCTACACGGCGGCGAAGGCCGGCATCATCGGCCTGACAAAGGGACTGGCAGGCAAGCTCGGCCCGTGGGGCATCCGCGTTAACGCGATAGCGCCCGGTTGGGTCATGACCGACCGCCAAAAGGAACTGTGGGTGACGGAGGAAAGCCTGTCGGCGCATATCGCGCGCCAGTGCATTCGTGATCAGATGCAGCCCGAGGACATGATCGGACCGTGTCTGTTCCTGGCGTCGAACGGCTCGCGCATGTTGACCGCGCAGACCATGATCGTCGACGGGGGCTTTCTGTGACCAACGGCATTCCGGCGTTCGCCGCCGCCGATTGGGGTACGACGCGGCTGCGCGTCTGGCTCCTCGACGCGGCAGGCAATGTTCTCGACGAGCGGCGTAGCGACGAAGGCATGCTGGCCGCGCAGCCCGACCGATTTGCTGGCATCCTGGAACGGCAGCTTGGCGAGATGGGCGCGGCTTCGTCGCTTCCGGTGGTCATTTGCGGCATGGCGGGTGCAAGGCAGGGCTGGATAGAGGCGCCCTATGTGACGGTTCCAGCCTCGCTCGACGCGATTTTCGGCGCGGCGGTGCGAATCCCGGGACTGTCACGCGATGTACGCATTGTGCCCGGACTGGCGCAGCGTGATCCGGCAGCGCCAGATGTCATGCGTGGCGAGGAAACCCAGCTTGCCGGGGCCGTGTCCAAGCTCGATGGTGGACGACATGTCGCCTGCATGCCCGGCACCCACAGCAAGTGGGTGGGACTCGACGGCGGCACCGTGACCGGCTTTCAAACCTTCATGACCGGCGAGTTGTTTTCAGTCTTGTCCGCGCAATCGATCCTCCGCCACTCGGTGAGCGCGGATGTAAAGGTGTCCGCCGACAATCCGGCTTTTTTGAAGGCGTGCAGCAACGCCCTTGAAGATGAGTCGCCGGTCGAGACGAGTTTGTTCCGCGTCCGCGCCGGAACCTTGCTCCACGGCTTGTCTCAGGATGAAGCCGCAGGAGCACTGTCGGGCCTGCTGATCGGAGCAGAGATTGCCGCCGCGCAAAAACAGTTCGGGATGCAGGGCGGTAAAGTTATCCTGATCGCCTCGGGCGCAATGCACGATCTTTACGCTGCCGCATTGGCGATTGCAGGGTTGGAGCCAACTGCGGTCGATGCCGACGAAGCAGTGCGCGCTGGCCTGATCAGTGCTGCACGGTTCACGATTTTGAAGGACGCCGTATGACCACGCCATTTCCCGAGCTTACACGCGGTCTCGTCGCCATTCTGCGTGGCCTGCGGCCTGAAGAGGCGACCGATGTGGGCTCTGCGGTCTACGAGGCCGGCATCGAAGCGATCGAGGTGCCGCTGAATTCGCCTGATCCGTTCCGCTCGATCGAGGCACTTGCCGGCCTGTTGCCGAATGGCTTGATCGGTGCCGGCACGGTGCTGAAGGCCGAGGAGGTCGACCGGCTGCATGGCGTGGGCGGACGGCTGCTGGTTAGCCCCAACATCGACGCCGAGGTGATGAAGCGGGCCGCGAGGTGCGGTCTGGTGACGATGCCCGGCGTGTTCACGCCGAGCGAAGCGTTCGCCGCGCTGAGCCTCGGTGCATCGGCCCTGAAATTCTTTCCGGCTAGCGTGCTTGGCCCTGTCGGCATCGCTGCCGTCCGCGCTGTTCTACCCGCGGATACAACCGTCGGCGTTGTCGGTGGCGTCTCCGATGCGGATTTTTCTGACTACGCAAAGGTCGGTGTCCGCACTTTCGGACTTGGCTCCAGCCTTTTCAAACCGGGCATGAGCGCGGCGGAGGTCGGCACGCGCGCCGCGACTGCTGTGAGAGCCTGGGACGCGGTGTTTGGCGGGTAGTCCGGCGGCTAGCTAGAACCGCGCCCTGTATTGCGGGACAGTGTCCGGATTGCGCAAATTGACCGGAAGTTCGCCGGCAAGAACGCGTAGCGCCTCCCCTGCAGCGCCGACGCCCATGCGCATCATGCTCTCTTCCGTGATGCCGGCCATATGCGGCGTGATGATTACATTCTCGAAGGAAAAATAGGGATGGTCGGGCGGCAGCGGCTGCGTCGCGAAGACGTCGAGCGCAGCACCAGCGATGCGTTGCTCTCGCAGGGCTGAAATCAGAGCGTCATCGTCGATGACTTTGCCGCGCGACACATTGATGAGGATCGCACTCCGCTTCATTGCTGAAATCCGGTGCCGGCTCATAAGGCCGGTCGTCTCCGGCGTCAGCGGGCAGCAAAGAACGATGACGTCGCTTGCCGCAACCAGTTCGTCGATACCGGTAAAGCGTACGCCGTCGGGCGCGGTTTTGACACTGCGCGTATATGCGATGAGGTTCAGGCCGAAGCCGTGGGCGGCGATCTGGCCGACTGACTGGCCGACGGCGCCGAGGCCGACAATTCCGATCGTCTTGCCGGCAAGCTCGGTCGCAAGGTTGGCGTGCTCGCGACCGGCCAGCCAGCCTTTGGTGCGCAAGTCGCGGTCCATCATGCGGAACCGCCTCATCAGCGCCAGGCTTGCAAACATGACGTGCTCCGCAACCGAGCGCGCGTTGACACCCGGGACGTTGGCGACCAGCACGCCAGCCGCTGTCGCCGCTTCGATGGGAATCATGTCGAGGCCCGCGCCGTGGCGGATAGCCGCGCGGATCGAATGCTGCCCGGCAAAGATCTCCGGCGGCAGCGGCGCGCGCACGATGATGATTTCGGCGTCGCGGGATTCCGCCACGAGTGTCTTGGCGTC
Source organism: uncultured Alphaproteobacteria bacterium (assembly GCA_963839725.1). GTDB lineage: Bacteria > Pseudomonadota > Alphaproteobacteria > Rhizobiales > Rhizobiaceae > Kumtagia. The sequence goes on from CAWIWT010000001.1 coordinate 493,661, forward strand.
GAGCGCCGATGCGATCCTAAGATCGCCCACCGCTTCGAGCATTTCGGTTGCGCGGGGGTGGAGCGGATGGGTGGAGAAGATGACTGGACGGCTCACACCTTCTCAAGCGACTTTGCCGCTTCCTCGCCGCTGATCAGGCCCTTCCAATAACTTTCCGCGCCTTGCAGATGGGCGCTCATCAGCGCCTGCGCAAGGTTGCCGTCGCGCCTCAGCAGCGCATCGAATATCTGCAGGTGTTCGGCATGCGATTTGCGGCCGCGAGCAGGATCGTTGAAGTAGATTGGCAGGCGTTGCGCGCCCATCACATAGTAGACGCTGCAGACCTTGTAGAAGATGCTGTTCTTGGTCGCTCGAACGATCTCGAGGTGAAAGTCGCGGTCTTCCTTGGCGATACCTTCGCCAGCCGCAATGCGTTCCTCCGAGGCGGCGAGAATCTCGCGCAGGCGCTCGAAATTTTCTTCCGTTGCACGCGAACAGGCGAGTTCGGCCGCCTTGATCTCGTGGATCTTGCGGAGCTCGACGGTCTCATAGATCTGGATCGGGTCGAGCGGTACGCCGGCCTTGGCGAACAGCGCCATTGCCTCGACGCTTGCCTGTCGTGTTGTCAGATAAATGCCCGACTTCGCCCGCCGCTCGACGATCTGCATTGCTTCGAGAATTGCGAGCGTCTCACGAATCTGCCCACGGCTGACGCCGAAATGCTCGGCCAACTCCCGTTCGGAAGGCGTGCGGCCGGTCTCGCTGTTGGAGCAAGTATAGAGGTAGGCCGCAAGGTCGGCGAGGAGCTCTTTTTCCTTCATCATCTTCAAGTTTCTTGGGCGTGAGCCTCCAGAAATTTTTCCGAAACCGTGAAACCCAAACCCGGCTTCTCCGGAATTTCTATCATACCGTCTTTTGCCTCGATGGTCTCTTCGACAAGATCGTGGATCATCGGATTGGCGCCGATCGAATATTCTACGGTGAAGCTTGCCGGTGAGGCCGCGCATAGATGCAGCCCGGAGAAAAAGCAAGGCGCGCCGGCCCACAGATGCGGCGCGAAGCGCAGGTTGAACGCGCTGGCGATGGTGCTGATCTTCATGGCCTCGCTGATGCCGCCGCAAAACGCCGGATCAGGCTGGAAAATGTCGGCGGCCTTCAGCACGGCGAGATCGCGGAAGTCGTAGCGCGTCGCCTCGCTCTCGCCTACGGCGATCGGCACCGAACTGGAAGCCCGCACCTCGGCCATGCCCGCCTTGTCGTCGGCGATCACCGGTTCCTCGAACCAGGCGAGGTCGCTGTCGGCCGTCAGCGACGCGAAGCGCTTCGCCTCGGCCACCGTATACGTGCCGTGAGCGTCGACCATGATGTCGACGCCGTCGCCCAGCGCCTTTCGAGCGGCACGGACGCGCGCCGCCGAAACATGCAGCGCGCCGTCCATGGCGCCCACCCTCATCTTCACTGCCCCAAACCCGCCCGTGTCGATGTAGGATTTCAACTGCTCGCCGATATTGTCGGCGGGTGCCCAGCCGCCGGAGGCGTAAGCCGGCAAACGATCGGCCTTGCGGCCGCCCAGCAATTGCCAAACCGGCTGGCCAAGATGCTTTCCAAGAATGTCCCACAGCGCGATATCGACCGCGCTGATAGCCGCCACCGACATACCGCGCCGGGCGATCTGCGGCATGGCGTGTCCGTGCTTTGCCGCTGAACCGGCGCGTACGCCGTTGTAGAGCATCTCCCAGATCGGCCCGATGTCGCCGGCGCTTTTGCCGACCAGCATTGGCCCGATCTCGTGATTGAGCATATGCACCAGCGCGCCATAGGTGCCGGCACTGCCGGCGGCGTTCTTGCCTTCGCCCCAGCCAACCAGCCCGTCTTCGGTTTCGATGCGCACGATGGCCGCATCGAAGGTCGTCACCTGCCCGAAATCACTTCGGTGCTGGCGCGCGGCTTCGATGGGTATGCGGACCCACCAGGCCTGGGTATTCTTGATGCGCATCGGCTGCCTGTGTCGCTCTCGTTCCGGAAATCCACGCCGGCCGCCGCCTCCTGGCAGCGACCGGCGTCTCGCCCCGCCTATTTGATCAAGGGCAGAATGGTTTCCGCGGTGATGCGCATCTGGTCGGTATAGAACTTTTCAGTGAGCACGCTGGAGCCATGGTCCTGGATGAACTTCAGCTGCTCCGGCGAAATGTCGACCGGATTGCGCTCGACCATTTCCGGATAGCGATTGGCCGGCGTGCGGTCGACCGGCGCGACGAATTCGTTGGTGAGCGCGCCGTCATAGCCGATATCCTTCAGGATACCGACGATCTTCGGCCAATCGATCGTGCCGAGGCCGGCGGCGAAACGGTTATTGTCGGCGACGTGGAAGTCGAACAGGCGCTTGCCGACCTTGCGGATCGCCTCCTCGACGTCGAACTCCTCCATGTGGATGTGATAGGCGTCGAGGCAGACGCCGCATTCCGGCGACACCGCATCGGCCAGCGCCATGGCCTGCTCGCCGCGATTGAACAGATAGGTTTCGAAGCGGTTTAGCGGCTCGACCGCGATCTTTACACCGACTTTCTTGGCATGTGTGAAGCACTCGCGCGTGGCGTCCACCACCCACTTCCATTCGTCTTCCTCTGTACCGTCCGGCACAACCTTACCGACCGTGGCCGGCACCAGCGTAATGATCTCGCCGTCAAGCTCGCTTATCATCGTGAGGACGTCCTTGACGTACTGCACAGAACGCTCGCGCTGGCCCTGGTCCTTGGCGGCGAGATTGCGCTCGCCCAGCATCAGAGTCACTGCACCCCAGCAGCGGATGCCGTGCTCCATCAGCAGCCGGCGGGTTTCCTTGGTGTGGTACTGCCCCGGTTCGCCGGAAATCTCGATCGATTCGTAGCCGAATTTCTTGATCCGCTTGAGCGTCGTCTCAAGCGGCTCGGCGCGCATCCAATTGTGCGTCGAAAGATGCATGACTTCCTCTCCCAATCTCGCCTTGAATTCGATCCGCTGCGCGCGAAACCATGTCTCCTCCCGCAAGGCTTTCCAGTCTTCTCCAAACTGGTTAGACCAATTGGGTTTGATTGAGGTTCTAACGCAATTATTCCTGTGTCGCAAGAAGGCACGCCAGGGTTTGTCGAATATTCAGTATATAGTTGAAATAACTGCAGTAAATCAATCGGCACAGCGATTTTGCGATGGGATTTTGGCTCGCGTCCCATCTTGACCTATGAATCCAATTTGGTATGACCAGAATGAAAAGGATGCACCCAAAGCTTTCCGCCGTCGCATCTTGCAGCGACAACGGATTTGCCTACGATGCGGCCGAATTCCGGGAGGACACCAATGGCAAGGACAATGAAGGGCCCAGCCCTTTTTCTGGCGCAGTTCGCGGGCGATGCAGCGCCGTTCAACTCGCTTCCAAGCATCGCCAAATGGGCGGCAGGACTTGGCTACAAGGGCATCCAGATCCCCACCTGGGACGCGCGGCTGTTCGACCTGAAGAAGGCGGCGTCGTCAAAGACCTATTGCGACGAGGTCAAGGGTATCTGCTCGGATGCCGGCGTCGAGATCACCGAACTTTCGACCCATCTTCAGGGCCAGCTTGTCGCGGTTCATCCCGCCTATGACGCGCAGTTCGATGGCTTCGCGCCTCCCGAAGTCCACAACAACCCCAAAGCGCGGCAGGCCTGGGCGGTCGAGCAGATGAAGTTCGCCGCCAAGGCGTCGAAGACCCTTGGCCTCAGCGCTTCCGTAACATTCTCCGGCTCGCTGGCCTTTCCGTATCTCTATCCTTGGCCGCAGCGTCCGGCCGGCCTGATCGAGGAAGCCTTCGCCGAACTGGCCAAGCGCTGGAAGCCGATCCTCGACAAGTATGACGACGCCGGCGTCGATGTCGGCTACGAGATCCATCCGTGCGAGGATGTGTTCGACGGCGCGACCTTTGAAATGTTCCTGGATGCGGTCGGCGGTCACGCGCGCTGCAACATCAACTACGACCCGTCGCACTTCCTTCTGCAGCAGCTCGACTATCTGGCCTTCATCGACATCTATCACGAACGGATCAAGGCGTTTCACGTCAAGGATGCCGAGTTCAATCCGGATGGCCGCCAGGGCGTTTATTCAGGCTACCAGAACTGGACGAACCGCGCCGGCCGCTTCCGCTCCCTCGGCGACGGTCAGGTGGATTTCTCCGGCATCTTCTCGAAGCTGGCGCAGTATGACTACGATTCCTGGGCGGTGCTGGAGTGGGAGTGCTGCCTCAAGCATCCGGAAGACGGCGCCGCCGAAGGCGCGCCGTTCATCCAGAACCACATCATCCGCGTTACCGAGAAGGCATTCGACGACTTTGCCGCCGGCGCGACGGACAAGAAGCTGCTGCGGAAGCTGATGGGGATTTGAGGGCCGGGCAGTCGGCAATAGGCAGTAGGCAGTCGGGTTCAGTCTTGGCGCAACCTCTGCCGACTGCCTACTCCCTACTGCTCAAATCAGAAAGGGAAACACCAATGGTAACCGGCAAGACAGTTGAATCGGGCAGTGGCCCAATCCGCTACGGCATGGTTGGCGGCGGGCAGGGCGCCTTTATCGGCGGTGTGCACCGCATCGCGGCGCGCATCGATGGCGAGTTCGCGCTTGTGGCCGGCGCGCTGTCGTCCGATCCGGCGCGCGCCAAGGCGTCCGCAGCCGATCTCGGTCTCGATCCGGCCCGCAGCTACGGCTCCTTCGCCGAAATGGCCAAGGCGGAAAGGAAGCGCAAGGACGGCATCGAGGCGGTCGCCATCGTTACGCCGAACCACATGCATTGGCCGGCTGCCAAGGCATTCCTCGAAGCGGGCATCCACGTCATCTGCGACAAGCCGTTGACGTCGAACCTCGCCGACGCCAAGAAACTGGCCGCGCTGGTCGAGAAGAGCGGAAAGCTGTTCGTCCTGACCCACAACTACACCGGCTATCCGATGATCCGGCAGGCGCGCGAGATGGTGGCCTCAGGCAAGCTCGGCGACATCCGTGTGGTGCAGGCCGAATATCCGCAGGACTGGCTGACCGAGAAGGCTGAGGACAGCGGATCGAAACAGGCATCGTGGCGCGTCGATCCAAAACAGTCCGGCGTCGGCGGTTCGACCGGCGACATCGGCACACATGCGTACAATCTTGCGCGCTTCGTCTCCGGGTTGGAGCTGGACAGCCTGGCCGCCGATCTCGACGCCTTCGTTCCCGGCCGGCAGCTTGACGACAATGCGCATGTGCTGCTGCGCTTCAAGGCCAAGGGCAGCGCGCCGGCGGCAAAGGGCATGATCTGGGCGAGCCAGGTTGCTCCAGGCAACGAGAATGGCCTCAAGCTCCGCGTCTACGGCACCAAGGGCGGTCTGGAGTGGGTACAAGCCGATCCGAATTACCTCTGGTATACGCCGTTCGGCCAACCGAAGCAGTTGATCACGCGCGGCGGCGCTGGCTCCGGCCCTGCCTCGGCACGCGTGACGCGCGTCCCGCCCGGCCATCCGGAAGGCTATCTCGAAGGATTTGCCAACATCTATGCCGAAGCTGCCCGCGCCATTCGTGCGGCGCGTAATGGTGGCAAGCCGCCGAAGGACGTGATCTTCCCGACAGTTCAGGACGGCCTCGAGGGCGTCGCCTTTGTTGAAGCCTGCGTGAAATCATCCAGGAAAAACGGCGCCTGGACGAAACTTTGACGCTTGCCCGATTGCAATTTTGTCTCTCGGTCGCATGGTAAAAGGATGCGGCCGGGCAAAAGCCTCACCGAGCGGACAATTGCCATCGTGGATAAATAATTTTGATCGCGCCTTGCCATTGACGGTTGAAACCTCTATGTTCCGCGCGTCGATCTTGACTTGTCGAACTTTGTTTCTGCGCCAACGGCGCTTCTGACGATCTTCTCTCTCAAAATCGATTTGACTTGCATCGCCCGGCACTCGGTCAGGCGAGCGATATCTCGTGACTGAATAGGAAGTTGTCATGAACACTGGAACCGTAAAGTTCTTCAATGCCACCAAGGGTTTCGGCTTTATCCAGCCGGACAATGGCGCGACGGACGTTTTCGTCCACATTTCCGCTGTCGAGCGTTCCGGCATGCGCACGATCGTCGAAGGCCAGAAGCTGAGCTTCGATATCGTCCAGGACAAGCGCTCTGGTAAGAGCGCCGCTGAAAACCTGCAGGCGGCATAAGGATTAATCTTTCGATCTGTGACCACGGATGTACTGGCACGGATCTTGAGATGACAGGAGAGGTCGGGTGTTCGCCCGGCCTTTTTGTTTTTTGCGGTATCGGTCTCCGCATCGGAGGAACAATGATCAAAGCGATTGCGAAACTGGATCTGTTGAAGCCTCTCAAGTCGAAGGCCGAGACAAAGGCCGATGTGACGAACAACATTGCCCGGACTATTACCGAGACTGAAATAGCGAAGCGTGATGCCAAGACCGCGCGGCTGCGCGAGGCGCGACTGGCAATGGAAGCGCTCGATCTGGAAAGCAAGCCGGCCGCTCCGGCAAAGAAGCCCGCCTCGAAGAGCCGCGCAAAGAAGTAGGCGTGCCCCGCTCAATCTCGCCCGGATTTCCCACGCTCTTGTGGTGGTGTCGGCGGAAATGCCGGCGATCGGCGCCTGGTGACGCTGGTGCCTTACGGCATGCGCGCGCCTAAACAGGCGAGATGCCCTCAGAGCGTTTCCAGGAAAAGTGCGTAGCGGTTTTCCGGTTCGGAAACGTGACAAGACAAGAATTTAGAGCGGTTCCTCGATTCTGTGACATGATGAACCGCTCTGGTTGCCAACCGTTGCCGGCATAGAAACCGCCCGGCGGTCGTCCGGTAGATTCGGCTACGACGCGAATGCAGACATCGGAGCAAGGCTCCTCATTCGCGGTTTCCTGCCGAGGAATCGCCCGGCAACCGTCCAGTAGGCCGCTGGAGAAGTACAGCGAGATCGATTCGAAATGCGGCAGGAAGCGCGGCGACATCTCGAAAATGACCGCAGCCAGCAACGCGTTGGCCCCGCCGGCCAGTGCGAAGTAAAGCCAATGCTGGGTTTTCCCCGCAAAGCGCCAGGCCGCAAAGACGGCGACGCCTGCGAATTCGCAGCGTTTCTCTAGTCCCCGTGCCCGGCGATCATCAAGGCTTCCAGGGCGAGCCGCTCGGTCTTGCGCATGCGTTCCGATTCCGACTTGAGCTGACCGCAGGCGGCAAGAATGTCGCGGCCGCGCGGCGTGCGGATCGGCGAGGCATAGCCGGCATTGTTGATGAAGTCGGCGAAGCGCTCGATCGTTTCCCAATCCGAGCACTGGTAGTTGGTACCGGGCCACGGGTTGAACGGGATCAGATTGATCTTTGCAGGGATGCTCCTGAGCAGCTTCACCAGCGCGCGAGCATCCTCGAGGCTGTCGTTGACGTCCTTCAGCATCACATATTCGAAGGTGATGCGGCGCGCATTCGACAGGCCGGGATAGGCACGACACGCAGCCATCAGGTCCTTCAGCGGGTACTTCTTGTTGATCGGCACCAGAAGGTCGCGCAGATCGTCGTTGGTGGCGTGCAGCGATATCGCCAGCATCACGCCGATTTCGGCGCCGGTACGGGCGATCTCCGGCGTGACGCCGGAGGTCGACAGCGTGATCCGGCGCTTCGACAGCGACAGCCCGTCGCCGTCCGACGCAATAAGCAGCGCCGTCTTCACCGCCTCGAAATTGTAGAGCGGCTCGCCCATGCCCATCATCACGATGTTGGAGACCTTGCGGCCTTCCGCCGGCACGATCGCGCCATCGGGCGTGTCGCGGTCGGGAAAATCGCCGAGCCGGTCGCGCGCCGCCAACAGCTGCGCGAGGATCTCCTCAGCCGTCAGGTTGCGCACGAGCTTCTGCGTGCCGGTGTGGCAGAAGGAGCAGGTGAGCGTACAGCCGACTTGGCTGGAAATGCACAGGGTGCCGCGGCCTTCTTCGGGAATGTAGACGGTCTCGATCTCGACCGGGCGCCCGGCGCCGCGCGGCGGAAAGCGGAACAGCCATTTGCGCGTGCCGTCGCCCGAAATCTGCTCCTCGACGATTTCCGGGCGGGCAATGGTGAAGACTTTCGCCAGTGCTGCGCGCAAATCCTTGGAGATGTTGAACATGTCGGCAAAGTCCGACACGCCGCGCACATAGAGCCAGTGCCACAATTGCTGCACGCGCATCTTCGCCTGCCGCTCCGGCACGATGCCGGACGAAACCAGCGCCTCGGCCATTTCGGCGCGCGTCAGTCCGATCAGCGAGGGCTTTTCGGCGAAGGCAGGGCGCAGCGCGCTGCGCGCATGCGGAGTTGTGAGGTCAAAAGTCAAGGTCATGGCAAGCCTATATGGGGATGCCGCAGGATTTTAGCAGACATTCCGCCGCGCCATAACACGAACCGCCGAACCGCGCCACGGCTCCCGGCCCAACCCTGCCATACGTTTGATTTGATGCATGTCGTTATCCCAAAACCGCTGCACACTTTTGCGCGACATGCATAAGCCGCAAGGATCTCAAATGATCGGCTTGATCCTGATGCGCGTGATGCGGTTCTTCTCGCGTTTCATGACGATGAAGCGCTTGCCGTGGAAGGTGAAGGCCTGTTTCTCTTCCGGTATCGATTGCGTCTCGTGGATAACCAATCCGGCTATCGTCACCGCCTCCTCGTCCGGCAGCTCCCAGTCAAAGGCGCGGTTGAGTTCGCGGATCGCCACCGAGCCGTCGACGACGATCGACCCGTCGCCCTCCTGCTTGACGCCCTGGACGTCGATGTCGTGCTCGTCGGCGATATCGCCAACGATGACCTCGATAATGTCCTCCAGGGTGATCAGGCCTTCGACCTCGCCATATTCGTCGACAACGATGGCAAAATGCGCCTTGCGCCTCAAGAATGCGTTAAGCTGATCGCGCAGCTGTGTCGTGTCTGGCACGAACCAGGGCTTTGCAGCGATCTTCATCAGATCAACCTGGGAAACGTCGTTGCCGGCCTCGCTCAGTGTCCGCGCCAGATCCTTGGCATGGATAACACCGACGATGTTGTCGAGCGAACCTTGCCACAGCGGCATGCGGGTATGCGGGCTCTGGATGATCTCGCGCACGATTGTCTCGGTCGGGATGTCGGCATTGACCGATCGCATGTCGGTGCGGTGGACCATAACGTCCGAGACTTCAAGCTCGTTCAACTCCAGCAGGGCTCCCAGTCGATCGCGTTCCTGCTTGGCCTGTTCCGTATTCAGATTGAGGTCGTCAACCTTGCTCTGCAACTCTTCGCGGGGCGACAGCGGCGGCTCGATGCGCTTGATCTGCATGCCGAAAGCGGCGAGCAGCGGACGCCGCACCAGCCACACGATGAGCACCGCGGCGAGCGCGCAACCGGCCCCGATCAGCGCCCCCTCGATCATGCCTCCAGCCGTTCTTTCAGGAAGGACAACACTTCAGAGGCGGGCACGTCCTTGGCGATGAAGGATTTTCCGATGCCGCGCGTCAGAATGAAGGTGAGCGTGCCGCGCGAAACCTTCTTGTCCTGTGCGATATGGTCGAGCATGCGCTCTGCGTTCGGCAACTGGCCGGGGATATCGGAGACGCGCCACGGCAGACCGACCGCCTGCAAATGGGCTTCCACCCGGGATGCGTCGTCGGGGCTCGCCAAATTCATGCGCGCCGAGAAACGATGCGCCAGCGCCATGCCGATGGCGACCCCCTCGCCATGGACCAGGCGGCTCCCGTCATAGGCCGTCGCGGCTTCAAGCGCGTGACCGAAAGTATGGCCGAGATTGAGCAGCGCGCGCTCGCCATTTTCGAACTCGTCGCGAGCCACCAGATCGGCCTTGGCGCGGCAGGATTCTGCAATGGCATAGGTACGCGCCGCTCCACCCGCGAACACTTCGCGCCAGTTCTGTTCAAGAAATTCGAAGAACTCGGGACGGTCGATCAATCCGTATTTGGCGACTTCGGCGTAGCCGGCGCGGAACTCGCGCACCGGCAGCGTGTCGAGCACATCGGTATCGGCAAGCACGAGGCGCGGCTGCTGGAACACGCCGACCAGATTCTTGCCATGTGCGGTATTGATGCCGGTCTTGCCGCCCACCGAGGAATCGACCTGTGCCAGCAGCGAGGTCGGCACCTGCACGAAGTTCATTCCACGACGCACGATGCCGGCGGCGAAGCCGGTGAGGTCGCCGATGACGCCGCCGCCGAGCGCCACCACCACGTCACCGCGCTCCAGCCGCGCCGACAGCACGTGATCGACCACCTGCTGCAGGGCGGCAAAGCTCTTGGTCTTTTCGCCTGCGGGCAGGGCGATTGGAGCCACGCCAATACCTGCCTCCTCCAGACTGGAAGCCAGCGTTTCGAGGTGGCGGGCGGCGACGTTGTCATCTGTGATGATCGCGGCGCGGACGCGCGGCAGGCGTTCGGCAATCGCCGTGCCGGTCTGCCGGAGCAGGCCCGAGCCGATCAAAATGTCGTAGCCACGGTCGCCGAGCGCGACCTTGACCGTCTCGATGCCGTCAGCCGTCATGCTTGATTGTCCTGTTCCGTCTGCCGCCGCGTGGCTGCAAGATGCGCCGCCAGCGCGTGCAGCACTTCGCCGACGATCACTTCCTTGCGTTCCTCGCGCGTCGGCACCGTAACATGCGCCTCGGCATAGACCGGATAGCGCTCGTTCACTCAGCCTCTCCAAAGTGGCGCGCGGGTTTTCCGTCTTCAGAAGCGGCCTGTTCTGCTTTTTCGAAACGCGTGCGAACAGCACATCGATGCCGGCCTTTAGCCAGACCGAAACAGCGTGCTCGGCGATCATGGTGCGCGTCTGCGCGTTCATGAAAGCGCCGCCGCCGGTCGACAGCACTTTCGGCCCCGTTTCGAGAATGCGGTGAATGACCCTATGTTCCAGAGCACGGAATTCCGGCTCGCCATAGCGCTCGAACAGTTCGGGAATGGTCATGCGCGAGACGGTCTCGATCTCATGGTCGCTATCGACGAAGGGCAGGCCGAGTGCCTCCGCGACCTTTCGGCCGATCGCCGTCTTGCCTGCACCCATGAGGCCGACAAACACGATCGACCGTGCGCCCAGTGGTTCGCGCACGGATTGCCGGAAATCCTCCGATGTGGCTTGCTCAGTCTCCATCCGTCCCTCGATAAGGTTGTCGGCGTTACGACATGATTGGGGGGTGCCGTCAAGCTCAGAGCAGTTCGCAAATCCACTGCGGCGGTCTGCAAATGCCGGCCCTCTGCGCTTCCGGTGCTCACGTACGAAAGTACGCTCCGCTCCGGTTTCTCGAGGTCCATCATTTTCGCTACGCCGCGCCGAATTTTCAAACAGCTCTGGCCGGCTATGCCTCCTGCGACTTGAACCCGCGGCACGCCTCCCGCATAAGGACGCAAGATTTCAGCGGGACGTTCCGAGTCGCTTCATGCCGACGCTTACCCGATATGTAGTCTTGCTCGGAATAGCGGCGGCTCTGGCCTATGGCGTGATGTATGCGTTGGCGACCCTTGTCGAACCACGAAAGACCGAGATGACCGTGGACGTCCCGCTGGACAGGCTAAACCAGAAAACCACCCCATGAGAAGCGCCATCCGCATTGAGGCTTTCCTGGAAATGATGAGCGCCGAACGCGGCGCGGCGGTCAACACGCTCGCCTCATATCGACGCGATCTGCATGACGCCGGCGATGAAATCGCTGATCTGGCCAATGCCGGTACTGCCGAACTGCGGACCTACCTTGCCGGCATCGCACAGCAGGGCTTTGCCGCCACCTCGCAGGCGCGGAAGCTCTCGGTGCTGCGGCAATTCTTCAAATTCCTCTATTCCGAAGGTCTTCGCCCGGACGATCCGACAGGAACGCTGGATGGGCCACGCAGAGATCGCCCGCTGCCTAAAACGATGAGCGAGGCGGAAACCTCGCGACTGCTTGACCGGGCGGCGGCAAAGGCGGTCGAACAGCCCGGCGATCTTGCCGCGGCCCGCATGCATGCTTTGGTCGAAGTTCTCTATGCCACCGGGCTGCGCGTGTCGGAACTGGTCAGCTTGCCGCTCGCGGTGGCGATGCGCGACGAGCGGTTCTTCATCGTGACCGGCAAGGGCAACAAGGAACGCATGGTTCCGCTCTCGCCCAAGGCGCGCGCGGCGATGCGCGTCTGGCTCGGCGCGCGCGCCACGGTGCCGGCCTTCGCCAACAGCACGTTCCTGTTTCCTGCCTCGTCCGACACGGGCTATCTGCCCCGGCAGGTCTTTGCGCGCGATCTCAAGTCGCTTGCGGCGCGGGCAGGGATATCTGCCGCAAAAATATCGCCACACGTGATCCGCCACGCCTTTGCCAGCCATCTGCTGCAGAATGGCGCCGACCTGCGCGCGGTGCAGCAGCTTCTCGGGCACGCCGATATTTCAACCACTCAGATTTACACCCATGTGCTGGAAGAACGGCTGGTGCGCCTCGTCAACGACCATCATCCGCTTGCCGACTAGCATTCTACGCACAATCACACTATGTGTGATATTGTAGCGTGGACTTGGCTTGCAGTGAGAATATTGAAGAATGCGTGGTTCGAGCGGTTCGCTCGCAAGCAAGGAATTTCCGACCATGTCCTATTAGAGGCCGTTCAGCGTGCCGAGTTAGGTCAGGTCGATGCCGATCTCGGAGGCGGAGTAATCAAGCAACGCATCGCAAGGGCTGGCCAGGGAAGATCAGGCGGCTATCGCAGCATCATCCTGTTTCGGCAGCAGCATCGCGCCTTTTTCGTTTTCGGATTTGCAAAGAGTGACCGGGACAACATCGATGTCGATGAGGCGTTCTATTTTAGGAAGATGGCCAAGGAGGTTCTCGACCTCTCTGAAGCGCATCTGTCGGTATTGATCAAGAAGGAAAATTCTCGGAGGTAAATGAAGATGGGCAAGAAGTACCGGAGTGAGGCGTTCGCCGCCATCCATGAAACCATGGACGCGTTGCATGAGGTAGGCGCGATCGGCAAGCAGACGATGCGGGAGTTCGACGAGGCTTGCCTCACCAAGGTCGAAGCCATTGCGCCCGAGGAGATCCGAGCGATCCGTGAACGTGAACATTTGTCCCAGCCAGTCTTCGCCCGCTACCTCAACGTCAGCAAGAATCTTGTTTCGGATTGGGAGCGAGGGGTGAAGAAGCCCGGTGGACCAGCTCTCCGCTTGCTTACTGTTGTCCAAAGAAAGGGTCTTCAAGCCATCGCTTGACGTGGTTCAGCAAGATGCTTGGCCCTTGGACTGCGATCAGGCTTGAGCATCGGCTGGTCTAACGGTATGTGGAGACGGAATTTCACAGCCTCCCGCCGCCTCTCCATCATCGGCTCAGGGCACGCCAGTCCGAGAACGCATGTATAACTATCTCGATTTCGAAAAACCTGTCGCCGATCTCGAAGGCAAGATTGTCGAGCTTAAGAAGCTCGCCGAGAACGGCGAGGCCGTCGATGTGGCCGAGGAGATCGTCCGCCTCGAAAAGCGCTCCAAGGACGCGCTGCGGGACGTCTACAAGGCGCTGACCCCGTGGCAGAAGGTTCAGGTCGCCCGCCACCCCGACCGCCCGCATTGCCTGAACTATGTCGAACAGCTGATTACCGACTTTACCCCGCTTGCGGGTGATCGCGCCTTTGGCAACGACTATGCTATCGTTGCCGGCTTCGGCCGCTTCAAGGGCCAGCCCATCGCACTGCTCGGCCAGGAAAAGGGCTCGGACACCAAGAGCCGGCTAAAACACAATTTTGGCTCGCCGCGCCCGGAAGGCTACCGCAAGGCGGTGCGTGTCATGGAACTCGCCGACCGTTTCAAGATTCCCCTGCTAGCGCTGGTCGACACCGCCGGCGCTTATCCCGGCGTCGACGCCGAGGAGCGTGGCCAGGCTGAGGCCATTGCCCGTTCGACCTCCGCCTGCCTGGCGCTGAAGGTGCCGTCCATCTCGGTCGTCATCGGCGAAGGCGGGTCCGGCGGCGCCATTGCCATCGCCACCGCCAACCGCGTTCTGATGCTGGAACACGCCATCTATTCGGTGATTTCGCCCGAAGGGGCAGCCTCGATCCTGTGGCGAGACACGACACGTTCCAAGGATGCCGCGACCTCAATGAAGATCACCGCGCAAGACCTTCTCGACATGAAGGTTATCGACGGGATCATTCCGGAGCCGACCGGCGGCGCCCACCGATCGCCCGATACAGTCATTACGGCGACCGGCGAGGCGATCGACAAGGCGCTGAGAGATTTTGCGGGATCCAACATCGACTTCCGCGAGCAGCGTCGCGAAAAATATCTGGCGATAGGTCGAAGCCTTTAGCGTCGAACGGGATCGCTGATCCGTTTCGGCAGGCTTTCGCCACAAAATCGCCGCCTGTTTTGGCTTTGTGACGATGATGGAAACCTTGGAAATGGTTGCGGTAATCAATTTTCAAGGTTAACGCATTTAATGTCCATCTTTGCCATGGCTCGGGGCTTTCGCCGCGCCACGTTCGTAACGGGACAAGTACCGATACCATGCCGAAGATTGCCATTTTTCTCAAAGCCGGACTGCTCGTCTCGATGCTCGCGTTGGCCGCTTGCACCGACGAGAGCTACAGGGATTTCAATGCTGCGGCCGCCAAGCAGCTTCCACCGAAGCTTGTGGCCGACATGAGAGCCAAGGGCATGACGCGCAATTCGCCGGTCATGGCCCGCATCTTCAAGGAAGAGGGTAAAGTCGAGATCTGGAAGCAGAAGTCGAACGGCCGCTACGACATCGTCGCGTCCTATGACATTTGCAAATGGTCGGGCCAGCTCGGACCGAAATTCATCGAAGGCGACCGCCAGGCGCCGGAAGGCTTCTATACCGTCCGCCCCGGCCAGATGAAGCCGAACTCCGATTACCACCTCGCCTTCAACATCGGATATCCAAACACCTATGACCGCGCGCATGGCCGCACCGGTTCGAATCTGATGGTTCACGGCGCTTGCTCGTCATCCGGCTGCTTTTCGATGACCGACGCTCAGATCGAGCAGATCTATGCATTCGGGCGGGACGCCTTCAAAGGCGGTCAGACCGAGTTTCAGATACAGGCTTTCCCGTTCCGGATGACCGCCGCCAATATGGCGCGCTACCGCAATGATCCGAACTATCCCTTTTGGAAGAACCTGAAAGAAGGCTACGACCATTTCGAGATCACCAAGGTGCCGCCGAAGGTCGATGTTTGCGAGAAACGCTATGTCTTCAATGCGGTGACCGACGCCGCAACCGCATTTAATCCGACAGGTGCATGCCCACCCTTCACGCAGCCGGACTCGCTGAAGTCCGCCTATTTGTCGTATCAGTCGACATACGACGCCGCGTTCAACAGCGCGACAGGCTCAGGCAACTCGCTTGCGCCGAGGTCGTCGATCGGTGGCGTCAAGGAAGCCACAATGGTGCGTGAATGGACCAAGAAGCGTGCGCGCGGCGAGAAGGTGACGCTCGAGCCGCCGGACATGGTGGCCGATGGCAGCATCGTGCAGACCACCTCGCGCCTTGGCCGCATCAATTCGCCGGCCGGCCGCAAGATGGCCGCCCAGGAGGCAGCGGAAGCCGCTAAGAAGCAGGCTGAACTCGAGAAAATCGAGGCCAAGAAGCGGGCTGAGCGCGAGAAGGCAGAGGCAAAGGCTGCGGCAATTGCCGCAGCAGAGGCCGCCAAGAATCCGCCACCTGCCGTCGAGGCGGCCGCGCCGGTCGCAACCGGTGCGCCTACCGGCGAGAAGCCGGGCTTCCTCGGTCGCGTTGGCAAGCGCATTGGGAAGCTCTTCGGCAATTGAATCGGGAAACCAAGCCTGAAGCGCGGGTATACGACCTCAAGGGGCTGAACTGCCCTCTGCCTGTGTTAAAGGCTAAAAAACGGCTTGCTGCCATGCCAATCGGCAGCCTGCTCTGGGTCGAAACCACAGATCCGCTTGCCGCGATCGACATTCCCGCCTTCTGCCAGGAAAGCCGGTCATCGGCTTGTCCGGACAGAAGCTGTGGCGGGCAGTCACCGCTTTCTGATCGAACGCGGCGACTGAAGGTCCGCGATCGGAGCTTACAGCTCCAGGAACGGCTCGAAGCCGCCATAAATCATGCGCTTGGCGTCGAACGGCATCTTGTCCCACTCGGGCTTCATGCGCGGATCGGCCATAACCTTTCCAAGCACCTCGTCGCGATGCTTGCGGGAGTTATAGGTAACCCACGAGAACACGACGGTCTCGTCGTCCTTCGCCTGCACGGCACGCGGAAACGAGGTCAGCTCGCCGTAGGGAACGTCCTCCGCGATGCACTCGACATAATCCAGCGCACCATATTCCTTCCAGACCGCACCTGCCTCGCCTGCCATTTTCTTGTACTCGCCGATTTTATCCTTCGGCACGGCAAGCACGAAACCATCGACATAGGACATTTCACATCTCCTTTCGGGTTTGACCCAAGGACGAATGCAAAAGCCCCAGACCGACAAACGGTTGCAAGAAAGTCGGCTTTCTAGACCGAAAGTGCGCGGAATTTCCCGATGATCGCATCGCCCATCGCGGTTGTGCCGACTTCCGTCATGCCGTCGGACATGATGTCCTTGGTGCGCAAGCCGCCATCGAGCACTGCCGAGATTGCCGCCTCGAGCCGATCGGCCTCGGCTACCATGTTGAATGAATAGCGCAGGCACATGGCGAGGGAAGCAAGCATGGCAATCGGATTGGCAATGCCTTTGCCGGCAATGTCCGGTGCCGAGCCGTGCACCGGTTCGTAGAGCGCCTTGCGCTTGCCGGTCTTGGCGTCCGGTGCACCGAGCGACGCCGACGGCAGCATGCCCAGCGAGCCGGTGAGCATCGCCGCCACATCCGAAAGCATGTCGCCGAACAGATTGTCGGTGACGATGACGTCGAACTGTTTCGGCCAGCGCACAAGTTGCATGCCGCCGGCGTCTGCCAGCATATGGTCGAGCTTCACATCGGAATATTTCGCCTTGTGCGTCTGGGTGACCACCTCGTTCCACAAAACGCCCGACTTCATGACGTTGCGCTTTTCCATCGAGGTGACGTGGTTCTTACGGGTGCGCGCCAATTCGAAGGCCACGCCGGAAATGCGCTCGATCTCGAACGTATCGTACACTTGCGTGTCGATGCCGCGCTTCTGACCGTTGCCGAGGTCGATGATTTCCTTCGGTTCGCCGAAATAGACGCCGCCCGTCAGTTCGCGCACGATCAGGATGTCGAGGCCTTCAACGACTTCCGGCTTGAGCGAGGAGGACGCAGCCAGGGCCGGATAACAGATGGCAGGGCGCAGATTTGCGAACAGGGCAAGATCCTTGCGCAGGCGCAGCAGCCCGGCTTCAGGGCGCACTTCGTAGGGCACCGGGTCCCACTTCGGTCCGCCGACCGCGCCGAACAGCACGGCATCGGCAGCCAGCGCCTTGCCCATATCCTCTTCCGAAACCGCCTTGCCATGCGCGTCATAGGCCGAGCCGCCGACCAGCCCGCGCTCGGTCTCGAACCCGGCATTAAACTCCGTATTCATCACGTCAATCAGTTTCTCGACCTCGGCCATAGCCTCGGGGCCGATACCGTCGCCGGGGAGAAGAAGGAGTTTTTTGGAAGCCATGTCGCTGCGTCCTGGATTGTTGGAAAAGTCGCGGTCTTGCTAGCGGCAGGTTTGGCGGGGCGCAAGGTTTCCCGACACCGGAATGGAGGAACGCGTTGAATTCCGCGCTTCAAGGTGTATATCTTTTGTACGGGATACACATGGATTGGATATGCGGACGAACATCGACATTGATGACGCTCTTCTCAGCGAAGCCATGAAAGTCAGCGGACATAAGAGTAAGAAAGCAACTGTTGAGGAGGCGTTGCGGCAGATTGTTGAGGCCGCGCGTCAGCGGCAGGCTCTCAAGAACCTACGTGGGCTCGGCTGGGAGGGCGATCTGGATGAGATGAGGAGTGACTGGGGCGGCGCGGAAACCAAGCTGTGATCGTCGTCGACAGTTCCGTGTGGATCGCCTGGCTGAGAAACTTGAATACGCCAGAGACTTCCAAGCTTTCCGCGCTTCGTCCTCGCGAGGTGATCATAGGCGATATCATTTTGCTTGAGGTCTTGCGCGGTGCTCGCGACGATCGTCACGCTTCACAGATTGAAACAGAGCTTCGCAGTTTCCGATGGGAAACCACCCTGTCGCCAGAAATTGCCGTTCGTAGCGCGGCGAACTACCGACTTCTCCGCAGTATCGGCGTCACGGTGAGGAAAAGCGCCGATCTGATTATCGGTACGTTCTGTATCGAGCACAATCACGATTTGCTGCACGCCGACCGTGATTTCATTCCGATGCAAAAACACCTGGGTCTGCGCTGCCTGTAGGCGTCAACTGCCGCGTCTTAGCGCCGTAACTTCGATCTCGATCTTCATTTCCGGCTTGTTCAGCCCGCAGACGATCATCGTCGCGGCGGGACGGATGTCGCCAAAGGTCTCGCCGAGGATCGGAAAGACCCGGTCCACATAGGCCGCATCGGTGATGCAGTAATTGGCGCGCACCACATCGGCGAAGGCGAAACCGCCGTCCGCCAGCGCCTTGCCGATGGTGGCGAGGCAATTGCGCGTTTGATCCTCGACGCCCTCAGGCATGGTCATGGTCGAGTAGTCGTATCCGGTGGTGCCCGCGACGAAACACCACTCGCCCTGGACGACGGCACGCGAATAGCCTGCGGTCCTTTCGAAGGGCGAGCCCGTTGAAATCAGCTTGCGCATGACAGCGTTCTCCGCCCCGCTAAATCCGCAGCACCCCAAATTACGGCCCCAGCGCGTTGGAACCGTTATCATCATTCTCGCATCAGCTCAGGCCCAGGGGCGGCTAGCAGCCGTGTTTGCCTCGTAGGCGGAGATCGACGCCGACTTCTCCAGCGTCAGGCCGATGTCGTCAAGGCCGTTGAGCAGGCAATGGCGCTTGAAGTCGTCGAGGTCGAACTTGACCACGCCGCCGTCCGGGCCACGGATTTCCTTGGCCTCGAGATCGATGGTGAGGGTGGCATTGGAGCCGCGGGAGGCGTCGTCGAGCAGCTTCTCCAGGTCTTCCGGGCTGACGGTGACCGGTAGAATGCCGTTCTTGAAGCAGTTGTTGTAGAAAATATCGGCGAAGGACGTGGAGATAACGCAGCGGATGCCAAAGTCGAGCAGCGCCCACGGCGCATGCTCGCGGCTCGATCCACAGCCGAAATTGTCGCCGGCAACCAGGATCTGCGCTTTGCGATACGCTGGCTTGTTAAGGACGAAATCCGGGTTCTCCGTGCCGTCCTCATTGAGACGCATTTCGGCGAAAAGGCCGGCCGCGAGGCCGGTGCGCTTGATCGTCTTCAGATAATCCTTCGGGATGATCATGTCGGTGTCAATATTGACGATCGGCAGCGGTGCGGCGACGCCGGTGAGTTTCGTGAACTTGTCCATGGTCTTTGGCTCGTCTGGAACTGCTGAGATTTGCTGCGTTCGCTCTACATCATGCGGGCATCAATTCAAAGCCCGGCGATCAAGCCGGGCCGGCGCCTTCGGCGGCATATTCCTCCGCCATCGCCATAAAGCGCTGCTCCTCTGGAAAAGTGCCGTAGCTGTAGCGCGCCGAAGTCTTGGCCCATGGCAGGCCTTCGTCGGTGCAAAGCTCGACGAACGGCACGAACCAGCCATGCTCGTCGAGCATCGTGGCGCGCAGATTGACCATCCAGTCGAGGCCTTCAGGGCGAGTGAACATCCAGCTCTTGCAGAACGGGCAGAAGAAGTGCTTGGACGCGCCCTGCAGTCCCCCCAGCACCGGCTCGCCCTCGGTCACGGCGAAGCCTTCGGCGGGAATAGCGAGCGAGGTGGAAAAGGCGCTTGCCGTCATCTTCTGGCAGCCACTGCAGTGGCAGGCCGAGGCAAGGATGGGCGGCGCCGTGACCTCGAAGCGGACCCGCCCGCAACGGCAGCCGCCAGACCAGGGCAATTTCCAGTCCCGCATGAAGCGCAATCTCCGTGTTGATGCAGCGCAGGGTAGGGCAGGGTCCGTATGAAGGGAAGGAAGAACCTATTCCTTTTGCGCTCAGACGCTATCATTGCTGACATAGGCACGCGGGAGATCATACACCATGGCACGAGAAAAACTGGATCCGTCGGCAGTGCGTGAGGCGTTATCGGCTTTGGACGGCTGGACGCTTGCGACAGATGGTCTGTCGATCAGCCGGACCTTCGTGTTCAAGAATTTCAGCGAGGCATTCGCGTTCATGACGCGCTCGGCACTTGCGGCGGAAAAGCTCGATCATCATCCCGACTGGTCGAATGTCTACAAGACTGTCGAGGTAAAGCTGAACACGCATGATGCCGGCGGGCTCACCGTGCTTGACTTCGAATTAGCCAAGAAGATGAACCGTTTCATTTCTGCATGAGAGATACTTGTAGCGGAGGTCAAGCTTTCCCACATCTTCCGCAGAAGGAGAATGTGAATGCCAACGCGGAAGACGTCTCAGGATACTGTTCAGGAGAACGACATCCGTGAAAAATTCTGGCGTACAGCCAAGAAGGCTGCCGCGCAGGTTCCGTTCATGGACGAAGTCGTTGCCGGCTACTACTGCGCCATGGACAAGGAAACGCCCCTGAAGGCGAAGGGCATGCTGGTTGCTGCTCTGGCCTATTTCGTGATGCCGGCTGATGCCGTGCCGGATATCTTCCTGGGCATCGGCTTTACGGACGATTTCGCGGTGCTGGCAGCGGCGCTGGCTGCGGTGCGCGCCCACATAAAGCCGGCGCATCGTCTCGCCGCACGCGAGGCTCTGGCCGATCAGAGCTAGTCGGTATCGACCAATGGATCGGCTTCGAGGATCTTTCGAAGCCGGCCGAACGCCAGCCTGATACGCGACTTTACCGTCCCAAGCGGCAGTCCGGCGCGCTCAGCGATCTGGCTGTGCGAAAGCCCCTCGAAAAAAGCATATCGCAACAGCGTCAACTGCTCGTCGGGCAGCGTCGCTACCGCGATCCGCACCCGGACGTCGCGCAGGCGGGCGTCCATTTCCTCCGCTGCGGTTTCCGGCTCCACGGGCAAGAGGATCGGGTCGGACGGATCAAGCAAGTGTGATCGGTCGCGGCGCATGAGGTCGATGCGGCGGTTGCGCGCGATGCGGAACAGCCAGGTGCCGAGCGACGATTTCTCCGGATCGAACAGATGGGCCTTGTGCCAAAGCACGGTCATCACCTCTTGCGCCAGATCCTCGGCCATGGCGGGGTCCATGCCAAGCCGCTGCAGATAGCCGTTGATGCGCGGAGCGAAGTGATCAAACAAAGCGGCAAACGCATCGCGGTCGCGGTCGCGCGCAACCCGGGCGGCGAGCCGGGCGAACTCTTGATGAGCCGTGTTCGTCATGATCGGATCATGCCCTGCTGCCGCACCTCCAAGTACGCTGGCAAGGCATTGCGATTCTCCCTGCCAGCCCGGCCCGCCGATCCCAATGCAAATTGGCATGAAAAGTCAAACTGCTGCCGCTTTTGTTGGTTTCAACAGACCTCAGAAGGGACGTTGTGCTGGCGGGCCGATCGGACGCGGCGCGAGACAGGATCGTGATGCAATATGGCAGTGCCTTTTTCGCCGATGTTCACCATTTCGTAACCCTGACTAATTCAAAATTAAGCGATCGGACGGGACAGTTTCCGGCCAAATCCCGCACTTCCAGCGGAATGAAGCGAGACGGTGAAAATATGCGTGGATTACTAGCAGCGGTTTCGGGCCTGATGTTGATCGCAGGTGCGATGCCGGCGCTTGCTCAATCGGCGACCAAGATCGGCCAGCACAACGCCTGGGGCACCTACAGCTACCAGTCCGGCAACGGCAAGGTGTGCTATGTTCTTACGGTCCCTACCGATAAGCAGCCGCCGAAGCTCGACCATGGCGACATCTTCTTCTTCGTGAGCCAGCGCCCTGGTCAGAAGGTTAGCTATGAGCCGCAATTCATCGCATCATACAATTTCCAGGAAAATTCCAAGGTCATGGTGACGGTGGGCGACAAGTCGTTTTCGATGTTCACCAAGGGTAAGTCGGCCTGGGTGGAGAACGCCGCCGAGGAGCCACTGTTGATCGCCGCCATGAAGGGCGGCACTGACATGAAGATTGCCGCCAAGTCGGGTCGCGGCAATCCGACCAGCTACATCTTCTCGCTCAAGGGCATTTCGGCTGCATTGGGCTCTATCGCCAAGTGCAAATAGGGCCGCGCCGCGCTTAGCGGATTAGCAAGACACAGCTCCTACCTTCTCCTCAGTCAAGGTCTTTCTCGCGAGTGAACGATCGCGCCAATTCGGCCGTCGCGGTTATGGCCCGACGGCCGAGTGGGCACTTGCGCGTGTATGGTATTGCGCTCAGCCGCTATCGGCTGCCGATGATGCCGCCGATCGCGCCGCCGACCAGACCGCCGACAAACGCCGCGCCTCCGGGCAAATCCATCAGGCCGCCGCCACTGTTTTTCTGCACGCGACCGATCTTCTCGTCACCCTGCTGCTGACGCACAGCTGTCTTGCGCGTGGTTTGTCGCTTCGCGGCCTGCGCGGCCTGCTGCTTGCGCGCATTGGCGTTGACGGCCTTTTGCTGCTCATACTGAGCGCGGACTTGCGCCATCAGAGGATCGGTCTGCACGACCAGGAACATATGCTGCTGCTGTGTCAGATAGGTCGTCTCGATGATGCCGCTCTGCTTTTGCCAAGCAGCGATCGCCGCGCGCGACTTAGGTCCGAGAGAACCATCCGCTCCGCCGGTCAGGTGGCCGAGAGCGCTGAGGCGCAGCTGCAGATCGATACGGCCGGCTTTATCGAGATTGAGCGCGGCTTCCGTTTCCGGCGTTCCAGGCACCTGCTTGACATCGTCCGGTACCGATACCGCGGTGCGAACCTGCGACGCCGATGCCGAAGCTTCGCCCGCTGGAGCGAGCGATGCGACCTCGGTCGTGCCGCTGGCATTCAACTGATCGATGTTGAGGCTCGCCAGTCCGGCAAAGCTGCCATTCGGAAACTGCTTCAGGTAAAGCTCGTAGTGAGCGACCGTGTTGCGCTTGGAGGCTTCGTCCCACAGTTTCTGCTCGACCGTCCAGTTTACGTCCGGCTTGGCTTCGACGGGCTGAGCAGCACCCTCTCCGAGGTTGACGGTTGGCGTGGCAGGCGCGGCAGAGGCGGCTGGCGCAGCGCCGCCCAGGAAAACTTCGCGGCCGAGAGAGGCGTTGTGCCAGGGACGTTGCGCGCCGTTGGTGGCTTCGGAGACGTCGGCACGAACACGGGTGAGCGCGCTCTGGATCTCAAGACCAGGCGTCGTCAGATGCTTGGCGAGGGCCGTCGTGTAGGGGCTGTTGGCGGCCGCGCCATCATAAGCGACTGCGCCAGGATCGGTCGCATAGGCGATCAGCAAACCGCCTGAGCCGGAGCTCTGCCCGCTTGCTTGAACAGCGGCGAGACCCATGCCCATCGACTGCGAACGGCTGGCTGGCAGCGCCTTTGCAAGGGTGCGCGCAAGTGGATTGTCGCGGCAAGCATCGAGAATGATGACGCTGACGGCGGGATCAGGCGGCAGGGAGGCCATCAGCTTATCGACCGAAATCGTCCTCGTCTGCAATTGCGCGGCTTTTTCCAACTGCGCATCGACCGGGATCAGGTAATTGTGTCCGTCAACCTGCAGGCCATGCCCGGCGTAGTAAACCACAGCGACCTCGGCGTCGTAGGCGTCCTCCGTGAACTTGTCGAGCAACTCGCTCATCCGGGTCTTGTCGACATCGGTACCTTCAATGACGTTAAATCCCTTGGAACGCAGTGTTGCCGCAATCAACGCGGCATCGCTCTTCGGATTGGGCAGCGTCACCGCAAACTGGTAGGCGCTGTTGCCGATGACGAGGGCGACCTTCTTGCCGTTTACGGCTCCTGAAACCTGGCTGATCGACAGGAAGGCGGTGATCAGAACCGCGAATAGCCCGAGAGCCCTGTACATTTCATTTCCCCGGAAATGCGGTCAGCCGGACGAATGGAGCACCCGCCGTCGAACCGGAAACAAGAAGCAACGCGTTGTGCAATCAACCGCGCCCGAAACAGCTCGCGCGAACCTGAGCCCACTACAATTGTAGGAGCTGGCTTCCGCAGCGTCAATAAAGTGAAGCTTTCCGGTCTGTAAGGTTCAAGGATAGCGTTAACGGCTATCCACGCTCTGTTACCAGCGCGTCGGCTCGCCGGGCGCCGCGGGTTCGATCGCGAGTGCATGCAGCCCCGCCTTGAGTTCCGGGGTCAAGAGCTCGCTGACGGCGCGGTGACGGGCGACGCGGCTCATGCCGGCGAATACGCTTGAAACGATACGAACACGGAAATGTGTTTCGCCGGTGCCGTCGAACGTCGCATGGTGCCCCGATTCGACATGGTGATGTCCGGCGTGCAGATGGCTCTCGTTGACCACCGACAATCGCTCGGGGGCGAAGGCCTTTGTCAGTTTCTCTTCGATCGTCGCCTGGAGTGTCATTGTTGAATTCGCCTCGCCGGCGCCCCAAATTTATCGGGTCGCATCATATTTAATCCGCGATTCAGCGGTTAGGGCGATCATTCCTCAAATGTCAATTCTTGTTTCGCACCTGCGAACGCCCCATAGTTTGGTCGAATGAGCACTTTTTCGAAATACTTCGAGAAGATTCGCGTCCGCCCCGACCCCATGGCCGAGGCGAAGGCGGCAGCACCCGCATGCCAGTGGGATGGCTGCAAGGAGGCCGGCACGCATCGCGCGCCGGTCGGTCGCATGCGTGAGGGCGAGTATTTCCGCTTCTGCTTCGATCACGTGCGCGAATACAACAAGGGCTTCAATTATTTTGCCGGCGCCCCGGCGGCCGAGATCGCGCGGTTCCAGAAGGAGGCGCTGACGGGCCATCGTCCGACCTGGACCGTAGCCTCGAATGGCAGCGCGCGTTTTGCGCCGGACTTTTCCCAAAAGCGTTCGGGCCGTGCCGGCTATCACAATCGGATGCGTGACCCGTTCAACCTATTCTCGCAGCAGCGCGCCGAGGGGCCTGGGCCTGAACGCCGCGCCAAGCCGCTTGAGGCCAAGGCGCTCGAGACACTGGGCCTTGACGATCACGCCACCGCCAAGGCGATCAAGGCGCGCTACAAGGAATTGGTCAAACGCCATCATCCAGATGCCAATGGTGGTGATCGCGGATCGGAAGACCGCTTTCGTGACGTGATCCAGGCGTATCGGCTGCTCAAGCAAGCTGGCCGCTGCTGAAGCGCCGTTTCCGGGTATTTCTCGCCACGCGTCGAGTAATCTTGGGCCAGACGCCGGTCGATGGTTTGCCGGGCTTTTTTCCAACTTTCTTCCGACCGGAAAAAGTCCTAAGAGCGCCCGGACAATACTATGCCGGCTGGGCGTGGCCCGGCCCGTGGAGACGTTATGAACAAGGTCGATCGCGATATTGCAAACCTGCCGGACACGACTGTATCGGTGAAGGAGAAGTTTGGCTTCGATACCAAGATGGTCGTGCCGGCCTATTCGACTCCCAGCGAGCATGTTCCGGACATGGATCCGGATTATCTCTTCGACAAGCAGACGACGCTTGCGATCCTCTCCGGCTTTGCCTTCAACCGCCGCGTCATGGTGTCGGGCTATCACGGCACCGGCAAGTCGACCCATATCGAGCAGGTGGCTTCCCGCCTCAATTGGCCATGCGTTCGCGTCAATCTCGACAGCCATGTCAGCCGTATCGATCTGGTCGGCAAGGACGCGATCGTTCTCAAGGAAGGCAAGCAGGTCACGGAATTCCGCGACGGCATGCTGCCCTGGGCCTATCAGCACAATGTCGCGCTGTGCTTCGACGAGTATGATGCCGGCCGCCCCGACGTCATGTTCGTCATCCAGCGCGTGCTGGAATCGTCGGGCCGCCTGACCCTGCTTGACCAGAGCCGCGTTATCCGGCCACATCCTGCGTTCCGACTGTTTGCCACCGCCAACACGGTCGGTCTCGGCGACACCACCGGCCTCTATCATGGCACGCAGCAGATCAACCAGGCGCAGATGGACCGCTGGTCGATCGTCACCACGCTCAACTACCTGCCGCACGACAATGAGGTCAACATCGTGCTGGCCAAGGCCAAGCACTACCGCGACGCCAAGGGCAAGGACATCGTCAACAAGATGGTGCGTGTCGCCGACATGACGCGCTCGGCCTTCATAAACGGCGACCTCTCGACCGTGATGAGCCCGCGTACGGTGATCACCTGGGCGGAAAATGCCGAGATTTTCGGCGATGTCGGCTTTGCGTTCCGGCTGACCTTCATCAACAAGTGCGACGAACTCGAGCGCCCGATCGTGGCCGAGTTCTACCAACGCTCCTTCGGCCAGGAATTGCCGGAGAGCGCTGCAAATGTCGTCCTGAGCTGATCCAGCGGTTCCATGGCGGGTCCCGGCGACAACACGCGTGGTAAACCGAAGACCGGCGCTGACACCGACCTGTTCAAGCGGTCGGTGACGGTATGCATGCGCGCCGTTTCCGGCGACCGCGAGCTGGAAGTCGGTTTCGCCAAAGATCGGCCCGCGCTGGCTGGCAACCGCGCGCGCCTGCCCGAACTGCCGAAAAGGCCGACGATGACCGACATTGCGGTGACGCGGGGCCTCGGCGATTCGATGGCGCTAAAGCGCGCCTGTCATGATTCGATCGTGCACAGCCGACTCGCGCCTGAGGGCAAGCAGGCCCGCGCGGTCTTCGATGCGGTCGAACAGGCGCGCGTCGAATCGATCGGTTCGCGCCGCATGGCGGGTGTTGCCGACAATATCGGCCATATGCTCGAGGACAAATATCTCAAGGCCAACCTTGCCGACGTGCGCGAGCAGTCGGAAGCGCCTGTCGAGGAAGCGCTCGCACTGATGGTGCGCGAGAAGCTGACCGGCCGGCCGGTCCCGAAAAGCGGTGAGCGCCTTGTCTCGCTGTGGCGCAACTGGGTCGAGGAAAAGTCCGGCGCGACGATGGACCAGCTGATCGGCAAGGTCGACGACCAGCAGGCTTTCGCCCGCGTGGTGCGCGATATGCTTGTGTCGATGAATATGGCCGAGGAGCTTGGCGACGACCAGCAGACCGAGGACACCGAAGACGACGATGAGGCACAGGGCGAAGAAAAGAACGAGGACGGCGGCGAGGACGATTCCGCCGGCGACCAGGCGCAGTCGGAAGATACCGACGATTCGTCCGAGGAGGAACAGTCCGGCGAAATGGAGGCGACCGACGCCAACGCCGACGATATGACCGACGAGGATGACGCGGACGCCGAAACGCCGGGTGAAGCCAAGCGCAAGGACAATCCTTTCGCCAACCTGCCCCGCGAAATTGACTACAAGGTCTTCACCACCACTTTTGACGAGACGGTCGGCGCTGAGGAACTGTGTGACGAGGAGGAACTCGATCGCCTCCGCGCTTTTCTAGACAAGCAGCTGGCCAATCTGCAGGGTGTCGTCGGGCGTCTGGCGAACCGTCTGCAGCGTCGCCTAATGGCGCAACAGAGCCGCTCCTGGGATTTCGACCTGGAGGAGGGCTCGCTCGACCCGGCGCGGCTGGTGCGTGTCATCATCGATCCGATGCAGCCGCTTTCCTTCAAGCAGGAACGCGACACCAATTTCCGCGACACCGTGGTCACGCTGGTGCTCGACAATTCCGGCTCGATGCGCGGTCGGCCGATTACCGTTGCGGCGACCTGCGCCGATATTCTGGCCCGTACCCTGGAGCGCTGTGGCGTTTCGGTCGAAGTCCTCGGCTTCACCACCCGCGCCTGGAAGGGCGGCCAAGCCCGCGAGAAGTGGTTGAAGGAAGGCAAGCCGGCCAATCCGGGGCGGCTCAACGATTTGCGCCACATCATCTACAAGAGCGCCGATACGCCATGGCGGCGCGCCCGCCGCAATCTTGGCTTGATGATGCGGGAAGGTCTGCTCAAGGAAAACATCGACGGCGAAGCGCTTCTATGGGCGCACCAGCGCCTGATCGGCCGGCCGGAGCAGCGGAAGATTCTGATGATGATCTCGGACGGCGCGCCGGTGGACGACTCGACGCTGTCGGTCAATCCCGGCAACTATCTGGAGCGGCATCTACGCGGTGTTATCGAACTTATCGAGACCCGGTCGCCCGTCGAGCTTCTGGCAATCGGCATCGGTCACGACGTGACCCGCTACTATCGCCGTGCGGTTACCATCGTCGATGCGGAAGAACTGGCGGGCGCCATGACCGAGCAGCTTGCCTCGCTTTTTGGCGAGGAGACCCCCCGCGACATGCGCCGCATCGGCGGCCTGCGCCGGGCAGGGTGAGACTCAGCGTGGCGCTTCCGAATCTTCTTTGGGCCATGGTACCCAATCTTGCGGTTAGGATTGTTCCCCCTCACCCGGCCTCCGCTTCGCTCGGCCACCCTCTCCCCGATGGGGAGAGGAGACTGGCGAAGTCGACACCTCGCCCTTCGGCACTCGAACGTTGGCGCTACGGCTGGCGAACCTCCTCTCCCCAGCGGGGAGAGGGTGGCCGAGCGAAGCGGAGGCCGAGCGAGAGGGCGCTCACATTCGCGCGTCAAGCGATGGTCGCCCTTGCGGCTGTTGCGGTCAGTTGGATACCCGCCCACGCCCAGGCGCCGATTGAGCGCATGGAAATCACATCGCGCCCCATCGATAATTTCCAGATAGGGCTCGATCAGAAGGTGTTCGGACCGCTGGAGTTTGTCGGAGGACTTGAAATGACCTCCAGCGGCGCGGATTTCGGCGCGCTGTCGGCGTTCCGCTTCACCACGCCGGGCAAGGACTTTGTCGGCGTTGCCGACACCGGCTTCTGGTTTTTCGGCTCCATCACCCGCGATGCCGACGGCAGGCCCAGCGGCGTAACCGACTTCCGCATGGTCCCGATGGTCGAAGAGACCGGCAAGCCGGTCGACAAGAAGCGGATGGTCGACGCCGAAGGCCTCGACGTGCACGACGGTATCGCCACGGTCGGCTTCGAGCGAAACCATCGCGTGGCGCAATACCGCATTGATCCGGACAACATGCAGGGGCCGTTCAGGGAACTCGACTTCATGGTGCCCAAGAACGAGTTGCGCCAGAATCGCGGCTTCGAGACGGTGACGCGGGCGCATCGATATGGTCAGCACGAAGGCGGGCTGGTGGTTGTATCGGAAAAGAGCCTCGACAAGGCCCGAAACATCTTTGCTGCGATCATCGAGGGTCCGAACAAGGGCGTCTTCACGGTCAAGCGCGGCGGCGATTTTGACATCACCGACGGCGCCTTCCTTCCAAATGGCGACCTGCTGCTGCTGGAGCGCAGCTACCGTTTTGCCAATGGTGTGAAGATGCGGTTGCGTCGTATCTATGGCGAGAGCATCGCTGAGGGCGAGGTCGCCGACGGGCCGGTGCTGTTCGAAGCGAACATGCGCTATCAGATCGACAACATGGAAGGGCTGGATGTCTGGCAGCGCGCCGACGGCGCGACGATGGTGTCGGTCATTTCGGATGACAACCACTCGATACTTGAACGCAACCTCTACCTTGAGTTCATCCTAAACAGCGATTGACAACTCAGCTCCGGCTTCGCAGGCCTCCCGGCTGTGCTGCCTGTAATGAAATTATCCATTGAACTTTCGGATGGGCGCTGGTGATGAGCGCGCCGCAGCTCGCGCAGAATACGTGCCGGACCTGTTGGCGCTGGTGGTGTCATGG
Source organism: uncultured Alphaproteobacteria bacterium (assembly GCA_963839725.1). GTDB lineage: Bacteria > Pseudomonadota > Alphaproteobacteria > Rhizobiales > Rhizobiaceae > Kumtagia. Next base: position 523,283 of record CAWIWT010000001.1, read on the forward strand.
GCAAGGTCGCCCGATCCGTCCCGACCGGCTTGCGCAAACCTCAGCCGAGCTTGGTCGCGATCCAGATGACGTGACGGGCGCCGCCCTTGCCATGTGCCCGCACTTTGATTTCCTCGACCGCAAATCCTGTTTCGCACAGTCGGCGTGTAAAGCTGTGATCCGGCCCTGCTGACCACACCGAAAGCACTCCGTCTGGGCGCAGTGCCTCGCGGGCGCTGGCGACGCCCGCCCTGTCGTAGAGACGGTCATTAGCCTTGTGGACGATACCTTCCGGGCCATTGTCGACATCGAGCAGGATCGCATCATAGGCAGAGGCTTCCGATCGGATAACCTCACCGACATCGCTTTCGCGGATGGTGACCCGCGGATCGTCCAGACAGTTCCCAAAAACCGTCCGCATCGGCCCGCGCGCCCAAGTGACGACGGCCGGTATCAGTTCTGCGACAACGATCCCCGCGTCGTCCCCAGCCTCGGCGAGTGCCGAGCGCAAGGTAAAGCCCATACCAAGGCCGCCGATCAAAAGTCTCGGGCGAGAGCGCCCACGAATTCTCTGGCAGGACAGAGTAGCCAGCGCCTGCTCGGAGCCGCTGAGGCGGCTGTTCATCAGCTCGTTGCTGCCAAGCATGATCGAGAATTCGGCGCCGCGCCGCTTCAGCCGGAGTTCGCCACTGCCATCCGGCAGCTTCGCCGAATCGAGATTGACCCAGGGGATCACGGATATGCGGCGACCGGCTGGCTCCACCGCGCGGCGATCAGCCGGTAGGGGATCAGCGCGGATACGGCGATGATAAGCTTCACGGTCAGGTCGCCCAGCGCCCACGATACCCAGCGCGCGGTCTCGGCGGAAAACACACCAAGCAGCGGAGCGGCTTCCAGCGCGAAATCGTCGTTCGGCCCAACAAAGGCAAAGGACGCGGCGAATGCGATCGAAAAGAAGATAATCGTGTCGATGATCGAACCGGCTAGCGTGCCGAAGATCGGCGCGCGCCACCAGCTTTGCCGGCGCAGCCAATTGAACACTGTGACGTCGAGAAGTTGGGCGGTCAGGAAAGCCGCGCCCGAGGCGGTCGCGATGCGCACCAGCCGTGAGGCCGTCGTTTCAAATTCGATCAGGCCAAGGCGAAAGAGCAGCGGCGGAATGATGATCGAGCAGATGACCGCCGTCATGAAGCCGGCGATCACGACGCGGCGCGCAAATCGCGGCCCGCGACGCCGGTTGGCAAGATCGGTAACGAGGAAGGCGAAAGGATAGGTGAACGCGCCCCAGGTCAGCACGTCGGCTAGCGAAAGACCGCCGAGGGTGCCCTGTATCGGAAATTGCACGAGAATGTTGGAAGCCACGACGACAAGCGCCATTGCGGCCACGAAAGGCAATGATTTCGGATCGAACATTTTTTTATCCTGGGTGATGGAACCAGCGGCGCTGCCAAAGCGGCAGTGCCTCTAAACCGCGAAGCCTCGTCCTGTTGGAGCGCGGCTTCGCAGGTCTTTGTTTGATGCATGTCGTTGTCCCAAAACCGCAGCGCACTTTTGGGCGACATGCATCAGGCGGTTGTCCCCCGCCTAAAACTTAAGCCGCAGCCTGTTCGGCCTGCTTCTTGGCGATCTGCTTCTTCAGCAGGCGGGCGCGCTGTGAAAGCTCCGCAGAATCCGCCTTCGCCAGGAAGGCATCGAGGCCACCGCGATGCTCGACCGAGCGCAGGGCGTTGGCCGAAATACGCAGGCGCACATTCTGGTTCAGGGCTTCCGAAATCAGCGTGACGCTGACGAGGTTCGGCAGGAAGCGGCGGCGGGTCTTGTTATTGGCGTGGCTGACATTGTTGCCGGTAAGCACGGCCTTGCCGGTCAGTTCGCAAGCACGGGACATTTTTCTAACCTTCGGTTCTCGGTTCCGCCAAAGCTCCAGCCTCGCCAAAAGCGTGGCGCGCGGTCTTTTCAGGCGGCCTCTTGGAAAAGTTGGGGTTCCATAGTGGCATTTGGCCAATGCGTCAAGCCAAGGCGGTGCTTGCGTGGCGGCAGTTTCACAATCCTGCCGGATTTTTCGCCTTCCTGCCAGTCATGCGTGAACTCATATTCGACCGCCTGTCCGCAATGATCCGCCCTGACGGCCCACTCGCTCCCGCCAGTGGGCGGTCGATAGCCCTGGCGCTGGCCATTGCGGGGACGCTCAGTGCCATGCCCGCCGTTCATGCCGAGGGCGAGACCTTCAAGGGCGAGTACACGGTCTCCTATCTCGGTCTGACGATCGCGAAGTCGACTTTTGACAGCCGCATCGACGATGCAGGCTTTTCTGTCGCCGGGACCGTGTCAAGCGCCGGTCTCGCGAAGATTTTCGACAGCACCAAGGGCACGGCGTCCGCCTCGGGGACGTTTGCCGGCAATACCACTCGGCCCGACAAATTCAAAATGAACTATGCCGAGGGCAAGCGGAAGCAGATGACCGCGCTAGCCTTTCGCGATGGCGAGGTGGTGAGCACCGAGAATGTGCCGCCGCTAAAGAAGCGCAAGAAAAAATGGGTGCCGCTGAACCCGATCGATCTGAAAGGCGCGCTCGATCCCCTGTCGGCAGGCTTGATCAAGGCCGAGAGCCCGGACAGGGTTTGCGGCCGCACCCTCAAACTGTTCGATGGCGAAATGCGCATGGATGCGGCTTTGCGTTCGACCAAGAGCCCGTCCGAGGCTGAAAACTATGGCCATGGCGTTGTTACCTGCAGGGTCAAGGTCAAGCCAGTTTCCGGCTACCGCAAGGGCCGGCGCGCGCTGGACTATCTGGAAAAGGAAAGCAAGATCGTCGTGGCCTTTGCGCCGCTTGGCTCGACCGGCGTATATGCGCCGGTATACGCGACCGTCGGCACCGAGATCGGCACCGTGACCGTCAGGGTCAAAAGGCTCGACACAAAGAAATAGCGCGGCAAGCCCGCGCCAAGGGCAGGATATGGCACGGGCGACATTATTGGCTTCTCCGCGGTGGCCATGTGGGCGCTGCTGGCGTTGCTCACCGACGGATCTGGCAAGGTGCCGCCATTTCTGCTTTCGGCGATCACTTCGCAATTGGTACATTGGTCGGGCTGGCGGTGCGCCATCGCGCCTAAGCCCTCCGAGCCGGTAAAGATTCCACCGCTTGTCTGGTTGATCGGCATAGGCGGGCTGTTCGGCTATCACTTCTTCTATTTCACGGCGCTGCGCAATGCGCCGCCGTGGAGGCTGGCCTCATCGCCTATCTGTGGCCGCTGCTGATCGTGGTCGGCTCCGCGCTGATGCCGGGCGAAAAGCTGCGCTGGAACCATGTGGTCGGCGAGCGCGCGATACAAGGCGGTGTTGACGCATGATGCCGTTCGAAGGCGGGGTCGAGAGCTCCGGCAACGCCACTTTCATCTTCTCCTGCGCCGCCGCGCTGCTCTACGGCACGATGGCGGCATCGCCGGCGCGCTTCACCACCTCCATCGTCAAGACGCTCGCCGTCGCGTTGCTCGCGGTATTGGCTGCCATGCAGGGCGGGCATTGGCTGCTGGTTCTGGCGCTTGGCTTGAGCGCGGCAGGCGACCTGTTCCTGTCGCGGGAAGGCGAGGGGGCTTTTCTCGCGGGTCTGGCCAGCTTCCTCGCCGCACATCTCACCTATGTCGCGCTGTTCGTGACGGTCGGCATCGGCTTTGAAACCCTTTTCGCGGTGTCCTGGCGCGGGGCACTGGCGGCGTGCCTCGTCGTCCTTAGTCTGGGCATGTACGTGATGCTGTACCGCCGCGTCGGACCGCCGCTGCGGCTGCCGATGGCTGCTTATGTCGTGTCAATCATGGCCGTGGGAACATTGGCGCTGACACTCGACTCCCTGCTTGTGATTGCCGGCGCACTGCTGTTCATCGCCTCGGAAACGCTGCTGGCGGCTGAGAAATTTCTGCTGCCGGCAATCTCACCGCACCGCGTTTGGATGAAGTACGCGCTGTGGGCGCTATACTATCTCGGCCAGTTGTCGATCACGCTGGGCCTGATCCGATTCTGATCGGCATCGCCACTTTACCTCCCCCTCGATGGGGGAGGTCGCGCCGCAGGCGCGGGAGGGGTGCCTATTGTACCCGCCGTACACGAACCACGCGCTCCCCACCCCGCCGCTTCGCGGCGACCCTCCCCATCGAGGGGAGGGTAAGACGCGCCAACCCTAACCCGGTTCCCAGCCTGCGGGCGCCAGCTCGAACGACGAAAACTCGAACCCCGGAGCAACCGTGCAGCCGACCAGTGTCCAGTCGCCAAGGCTGCGCGCCGTCTGCCACCAGTCCGCAGGCACGATCGCCTGTGGCCGTTCGCCTGCTGCAAGGTCCGGCCCGAGGCGTCGACTGGAGCGCCCATGCGCCTTCTCGAACAGCGTCAGCTCGATGGGCGCTCCGGCATGATAGTGCCAGACCTCGACTGTATCCCGCAGCCGGTGCCAGTTGGACGGATTGCCCTGTTCCAGCAGGAAGTAAATCGCGGTTGAGGTCGCGCGGCCGCCATGCGGGGCGGCATCGCGAAGCGTCTCGGCATACCATCCGCCTTCCGGATGGCGCTTCATGCCGAGCATTTCGACGATTGCCGCAGCCGACATCGCGGATGGCATCAGAAATTGTCCTTGCGCTTGCGGATTTCGGCGAACACCGCCTCGTCGGAAGCGCCTTCCATGCCAAGCAGGCGGCGGATCGCCGGATCATGCGCGCGCAGGAACGGGTTGGTCTCGAGTTCGCGGCCGATCGTCGTCGGCAGGGTAGCCTCGCCATCAGCACGCAACTGGTCGATCTCGGCGGCGCGTGCCTTCAGCGCGACATTGTCCGGATCGACGCTGAGCGCGAACCGCGCATTCGACTGGGTGTACTCATGGCCGCAATACACAGCTGTTTCCGGCGGCAACGCCGATAGGGTTTGTAGCGATTTCCACATCATCGCCGGCGTGCCTTCGAGCAAACGCCCGCAGCCGAGCGCGAACAGCGTGTCGGCTGCAAACAGCGTCTTCGCCAGCGGGAAATGATAGGAGATGTGGCCGAGCGTGTGGCCAGGCGTGAAGAGGACCCGCACTTCCTCGCCACCGAACCTGAACACGTCGCCGCCATCGACGGTCTGGTCGATGCCGGGGATCTTGTCGGCCTCCTTCTTCGGCCCGATGATCTTCAGGCCGAACCGCTGCTTCAGCGCCAAATTGGCCGCGACATGGTCGATATGGTGGTGCGTGGTCAGTATTACCGTCGGTGTCCATCCGGTATGCTCGACGGCGTCGAGGATCGTCTTTTCTTCAGGCGCATCGACGAGCGCCGTCTCTCCTGTCCGTACGTCGCGCACCAGCACGCCGAAATTGTCGCTGCGGCACATGAATTGATGGATTTCGATGGTCATCCCGGTCTCCTTGATCGCGCCATAGATAGTGCGGCGCGAAGGCGATGTCATCCGGCGCAGAGCGAGATGAGGCTGACGCATCGGTCCGAAAATCGGAATCGATTTTCGGAAAGCACGATGCGCAGTTTCAAGAGATACAGCGTCTTTTGCGCGTCCGAAAGGACGCGCGGCGCTGTAGTCTCGGTCAGTTCTGTTTCACGGACGGCGAGGCGATCCGCGCGGAGGGTTGCGAAGGCGGAGCCAAGGCCGAGCAATCCGCCAAAGCGGGCGCCCGCCGCCCGGAAACCCGAAGGGCCGGGCTGGTCTGGGCCAAATCCTTCGGCTTTTGTCTTGCCCGTACAAATGGGTACGGCCGCGACAAAATCCTCGCCCTTGGCCCAACCATCGCCGGCCGAACCACCAAACCTGATGACCTCAGTTGAACTGCAGCGGCGGCGCGGCTACCGTCACGCCATGAACTCAGACATTGTCGATCTCCGGTCGTTCTACGCATCCCATCTCGGCATGGTGGCGGAGCGCTCGATCGCCATGGCGCTGTCGTCCATTTGGGCAAATCTGCCGAATGAGCGGCTGGTTGGGCTCGGCTATACCCTGCCATGGCTGGAGCGTTTCGGCCGGGACGCGGAACGCGTCTTTGCCTTTATGCCGGCAACGCAGGGCGCGGTGCGCTGGCCGCCGGAGGGGCCGTCGTCCACGGCGCTGGTATTCGACGAGGAACTGCCGCTTGTCGATGCATCGATCGACCGCATGCTTCTGGTCCATTCGCTCGAGCATGCGGAAAACCCGCGCGAGACACTCAAGGAGATCTGGCGTGTCCTGTCGCCCGCGGGCCGGATCGTCATCGTCGTCCCCAACCGCCGTGGCGTGTGGGCGCGTTTCGAGCATACGCCATTCGGGTCCGGGCGGCCGTTTTCGCGCGGTCAACTCAACGAACTGCTGCGCGACGCCAATTTCACGCCCTCCGCCTCGTGCGAAGCGCTGTTCTTTCCACCATCGAAGCGACGCTGGATGCTGCGCTTCCACCAACTCCTGGAACGCACCGGTCGCCGGCTTTGGCCGATTTTCTCCGGGGTCATCGTGGTGGAGGCGCAGAAGCGGGTTTATCAGGGCGTGCCGATCGCGCAGCGCGCGTCCCGCCGCGTCTTCGTGCCGGTGCTCACGCCGCAGGGCGCCTCGCGGCTTGGACGCAGTGCGCAGGCAGGGGGAAAACACGCCACGCGTTAAATCCGTGTGATCCAGAGCGGTCGACCGTTTTTTCCACCACGCATTCCGCGCTAAATACCAACGACATCTGCCGTTCGAACAGAGGACCCTGCCATGGCCGACAAGCGCGATGTTCGGGACACGGCCCGCGTGGCCATTGTCGAAACCAGCAGCCTTTCCGCACAGATCGCCACGATCGCTCAGGGCCTGAAGGGCTCACCGGTGCGCAAGCCCATTCTTTGGTCGGCGCTCGGCATGCTTCTGGTGATCGTGGCGACCGCGATCGGCCAGTTGCTGCTCAATCGCTGGAACAAACCATTCTACGACGCAATCGAGCGGCGCGACGTGAACGGCTTCCTGCACCAATTGACCGTATTCGCAGCGATTGCGGGTGGACTTTTGCTGCTCAATATCATTCAGCAATGGTTAAACCAGCGGTTCAGGCTGAGGCTGCGTGAAGCGCTGACACTCGACCTTGCGGGCGAGTGGCTGAAGCCGGGGCGCGCATTCCGGCTGGCGAATGCAGGTGCAATCGGTGTCAATCCCGATCAGCGCATGCAGCAGGACGCCAGCCATCTCTCCGATCTTTCCACCGACCTTGGCGTCGGTTTCGTCCAGTCCTTCATCCTGCTCGTTTCCTTCGTTGGCGTGTTGTGGGGGTTGTCCTCCGGCTTCGTGTTCCACTTCGACGGCAGGTCCATCGCCATTCCCGGCTACATGGTGTGGGCCGCGATCCTCTATGCAGGCTCGGCATCCGGATTGAGCTGGCTCGTTGGAAGGCCGCTGATCGAACTCAACAGTGACCGTTATGCCAAGGAGGCCGAGCTTCGCCACTCGATGGTGCGGATCAACGAGCACATCGACGCCATCGCGCTGGCGCGCGGCGAGGCGGACGAGAGACGCCGGATCGAGACGGATCTTGGTTCGCTTCTGGGTGCCGTGCGTCGCATCTACTCCGCCCAGATCAATCTTGCCTGGGTGACCGACAGCTACGGATGGATCACCGTGGTGGCGCCGATCCTGATCGCTTCGCCCGTCTATTTCGCGGGCGACATCAGCTTTGGCGGCCTGATGGTGGCGGTCGGCGCCTTCAACCAGGTCAACGCGTCGCTTCGCTGGTTCATCAACAACATCGGCGCGATCGCCGACTGGCGCGCGACGCTGATGCGCGTTGCCGACTTCCGGCTGGCGCTCAACGAGACCGATGACCTGCACTGTGATGAGAAGCACATCGAGTTCGGACGCAACGCCGATGAAACGATGACCTTCGACGCGCTCGAAATCTGCACCCAGGAGGGATGCACGAAGCTGTGGGAGGAAGACGTTACGATCTCATCCGGCGAGCATGTGATGGTCACCGGCGAGCCGAATGCCGGCAAGACGCTGTTCTTCCGCGCACTGGCCGGACTTTGGCCCTGGGGTAGCGGCAGGATCGGCCTTCCCGCCGAAGAAGCGCCGGTGTTCATCCCGAGAAAGCCATACTTCGCGCCTGGCGCGTTGCGTGAGGTTCTCGGCCCCTCCGAGGGCGACCGGAAGGCCAGCGATGCGGAGCTGAAAGCCGTGCTCGGCGAAGTCGGCCTCGAGCGCCTCGCCGCGGACTTCGACCGAACGGTCGTTTGGGAGCGTCAACTGGACGACAACGAATTGCGCCTGCTGGCGATGGCGCGGCTGGCGATGCGCAAGCCGCGATGGATCGTGATCGACGAGGCGCTCGACACGTTTGATGCGGCAACGCTCAAGAAGGTGGTGGCGTTATTCGAAAAGCACCTTGGCGAGGCCGCAATTCTCAACATCAGCCAGACGGCCCAAGGCGGAAGGTTCTTCAATCGAACCCTGACAATCGCCAGGATGCTCGATGGACCCACGCTGCCCCCGGCGCGCGTCCGCGCCGGAGCACTCGAACCGCCACCGCGAGTCGGAAGACGACAAATGGCCTAAGAACAGGTCGCGTTTTAGGGTATCCAGGCCAACCGCATCATCAACACCTGGAGTTTATGCCTCGCTTTGAAGTGTCTGTACCCCCACCCCTAACCCCTCCCCTCAAGGGGGAGGGGACATTTGCTGCGAAACGCCTCGCAAAGCCACCAACGATTAGCGCCAATCGGAGAAGTGCGTAATCCCCCTCCCCCTTGAGGGGAGGGGTTAGGGGTGGGGTAAGTCCAAATGCGATTGACCTGGTACAGAGTTGATGACGCGGTTGACATGGATACGATAAAACGCGACCCGCTTTTAGCTGGCGAAACCTTGTCGCTCTTCCGCCACCTTCTTGCGGTCGCATGCAGTTCGGATGCTGCCGCGTGGGCCTCACCATGCTTTCGATGCTCGGACTTTTGCTTTGCTTGGGCTGTTCGCCGGTGCGGGTATCGGTGGTCGAGCCTGTCGATGTCGAGCTTGTGCTGGCGGTGGACGTCTCGCGTTCGATGGATTCGGGCGAGTTCGCCTTGCAGCGCGCCGGCTATGTCGAGGCGATCCGTCACCCGGATTTCATCAACGCGGTTCGAGCCGGGCTGCATGGCCGCATCGCCGTCAGCTATTTCGAATGGGCGGGCAATGTGCGCAAGGAGTCGCTAGTTCCCTGGCAGGTGATCGATGGACGCGAGAGCGCCGAGGCCTTCGCCGGGGCGCTCGCGGCGCGCCCCTTCGGTGGCTTTCAAGGCACGTCGATCTCCAACGCCATCCTCTTTGGTAACGGCCTGTTCGATGAAAATTCGGTGGATGCGGTCCGCCGCGTGATCGACATTTCCGGCGACGGACCGAACAATCTCGGCATACCGGTCCAATTGGCGCGGGATCAAGCCGTGGCGGCTGGCGTTGTCATCAACGGATTGCCGATTCTGATCCGGCCATCGCCGAGCTTCCGTCAGTTGGATCGCTACTACGCGGAATGCGTCATTGGCGGGGCCGGATCCTTCGTACTTCCGATATACACGGCGAGCGAGTTTACAACCGCTATCCGCCGCAAGCTGATCCTCGAAGTCAGCGGTACATCACCCGAGCCGAAAGTGGTTCCGGCCGCCGAGCAGCCGGTCGATTGCCTCACGGGCGAGCGCGACCGCCGCCTCTATTCGGACCCGTATTTCCCCGAACTGGATCGCTGAAAGAGGCAAGCTTGCCTCGCCATTTTCGATCCTGCCTTGTGGCCATGAGCTTTACCCAGGCTGGCGCAAGACGCGTCTGGCGCTCTGCGTAAACAGTTCGACCGCTATCGAAACATTTTGGCGGCTGACGGCATAGAAGGTCGGCAGCTCCAATTTTCCCGGCCGTACGATGACCCACAGACGCGATCTTCTGCTCCTGCTCGCCCTCTCGACCCTTTGGGGAGCGTCCTACACCTTCATCAAGATTGGCGTGGAGACAATTCCGCCGATCACATTGATCGCCGCGCGCACCATCATCGCCGGCGCCATTCTGGCCGCGATCATCGCTTGGCGGGGACGAAGGCTGCCGCGTGATGCCGCGACCTGGCGCAAGTTCCTGTTCCAGGCTTGCCTCAACAGCGTTATTCCGTTCACGCTGATTGCCTGGGCCGAACGCTCGATCGACGCTGGGCTTGCAACGATCCTCAACTCGCTGTCGCCGGTCATGACCTTTCTGCTCACCGCGCTGATCACCCGCCATGAGGCAGTGAACGGCGGCAAGCTGTTCGGCGTCGTCGCCGGCCTTACCGGCGCCTGCCTGATCGTTGGCGTCGAAGCCTTGAACGGCATCGGCAGTGACTTGTTTGCTCAGCTTGCCGTTGTCGCGGCCACCGTCAGCTATGCGGGCGCTGCGATCTTCGGCAAGACCTTCAGGGGCCTCGATCCTATGATACCGGCAGCGGGCTCGATGATTTGCGGCGCGGTTATCCTGCTGCCGGTCAGTATCGTCATCGACCGGCCATGGACGCTGGAGCCGTCGCTCGCCTCGGTGCTGGCGCTTATCGCCCTGTCGGTGTTTTCCACCGCGCTGGCCTTCGTCATCTTCTTTCGCCTGCTGCAGACGCTCGGCTCGGTCGGTGTAACCTCGCAAGCCTATCTGCGCGTGCCGATCGGCGTCGGCATCGGGGCGCTTTTCCTCGGCGAGCGGCTTACCTCGACGGCGTGGATCGGGCTGATCTGCATTGTGGCCGGTGTTATCGCCATGACCTTGCCGCCACGCAAGAAGCCGGCTGGGGCTGACGCTTATTGCGGGCGCAGCAGCCGCTCCAGGTAGCTGCGTTCGAGCTCGGGGCTGAGTGCATTGCCGAGGCGCTTGCGGATGGCTTCGAGGATCTGCCGCGCGCGCTGTACGTCGATCTCATCCGGAACCTTCACCGAATTGCCGAAATCCGGACCGGTGGTAGCGCGTGGACGACCCAGCGGATCGCGGTCGGCGTTCTGCTGACGGCCTCCCTCGTCGCCGCCGCCGTCGTCGCCCTGCATAGCCTGCTGCATCTGCTGCATCATGTCCTGCGCGCCGCGACGCAGCGCCTCAAGCGCACGCCCCTGCTGGCCGACAGCGCCGCCGCCGTCGGCATCGCCCAGCGCTCCCTCCGCCTTTCCCATGGCGTCGTCGGCATCGCCAAATCCTTCACCGGGCTGAATGCCCATGCCTTCCAGGCCCTTCATCAGTCCTTGCAGGTCGCCTTGCAGATCGCCCTGCTGCTGCTGAAGCTGCTTCAGCGCTTCGGCGAACTCTTCGGGCGTCATGCCGGGGCCTTCTGCTGCTCCTGCTGCTCTCCACCCTGGTCGCCGCGCTGCTGTTCGCGGTTTTCGCCGCGCTGCTGCTGCCCGCGCTGCATCTGGTCCATGCGGAACGTCTCGTTCATCATCTCCTGCTGGCGCCGCATGATCTCGCCGAGCTTGTTCATCTGCTCGCGCATCTCGCTTTCCTGGCCGTTCTGGCCGGGCTGCTGCTGACGGCGGGCCTGCAGATTGTTCATCATATCCTGCAACTGCGACAGCAGATCCTCCGCCTGCTGGCGGTTGCCGGATTTGGCCAGGTTTTCGATCTCGTCCATCATCCGGTCGAGATCGCTCTCGCGCAGTTCCTGGCCGGGCTGCTGCTGGTCCATCGCAGTGTTCGGATCGCGCTGGGCGCGCTCGGCGAATTCGCGCAGGAACTCGTTCATCGCCTGGCGCAGTTCCTTCATCAGCCGGTCGATTTCCTCGTCACTCGCCCCATCCTTCAGCGCCTGCCTCAGCGCTTCCTGGGCCTGCCGCAGCCGCCTTTCGGCGGTTGAAAGGTCGCCATCCTCGATCTGCAGCGCCATGTTCCACAGATAGTCGGCGACCTCGCGCAGCGATTCATCGGTGCTGGCAAGCTTCAGCCGCGTCCGCCCGGCCACCAGTCCGAGATAGTGCGAGGCATTGGTGATCGTGTCCTCGGGCCGCAGCGTGATCGCGTCGATAAGCTCAAGAACGCGCTGCTTCTGGTTGGCGTCGAGTGCCAATATCCTGCGCAGTTCGATAACGGCTTTCGCCAGTGGATTGGTGAAGGGCCGCTCCGGCAAGACGATGGTCCGCGCCTCGGTCCTGGCTTCCTGGCCGGCGTCGTCGACCGCCGTCAGCGTCAGCTTGATACGGCTGCCGGCCCATACATGTTCCGTCAAGTCGCGGGTCGCCTTCACGGCGATTTCCTTGCCGCCGCGGCGTGGCAGTGACAAGGGCATCTCAGGCGCGCCATAGAGCGGGTGCGCATCCTTGGCCGCCGGCTGCTCCAAAGCGAAGTCGGCCTTGGCGGATTTCGCGCCGTAATCGTCCTCGATCTCGTAGTGCAGTTCGAGGGCGCCGTTCACGGCTCGCTTCGGCGCTTCGGAAAAGCGAATTACCGGCGGCTGATCCGGTGTTACGGCAAAACTCCAGCGCTTGATATCCTCTTCGCCGGCACGCAAGGCAAGCGTGCCATTGCCGGTCAGCTTATCGGTGAATTGCCGCGCGGCCGCCGGGCCGGTTGCCGGTTTCGGCGCCTCGGCCTTTGCATCCTTGGCGACGGGCTTTTCCCCGATGGCAGGGATGTCGCGGATAGCGCCGCCCTCATCGGCAAAGACGAGTTGCTCCCCACCTGATCCTCCGGTGACCCGTAAGGTAACGTCACTGCCGGCAGGCACGGTGAAAACCTTGGTCGCGACATTGTTCTCGGCAGTCAGGAAGATCGGCGCCTTGCCGGTGTAGGCGGGCGGCGTAACCCAGGCGTCTATGCGCGCCGGCAGCGTCTCGGCGACTGCCGCAGCGTGGAACCCATCGCGCAGAGAGCCGCCCTGCGGCCCGAAGGAGAAGGCGAAGGCGACGATGAGAAGCAGTGCCGCGACGGACCGCAACGCCCAGGGATCGCGCGCCGGAACCCCGGTGCGCGGTAGGTCGCCGCCAATACCGGCGAGCTTTTCGGCCATGCGTTTCTGGTGTTCGCGCCACAGCGCATAGGCAAAGCCATCGCCTTGCCCGGCGGGCCGGTCGGTCTGGGCCAGCAGCGGCGTATGTTCGAGCGCATTGGCCGTTTCGATGCGGCGATCGATTTCCTCGGTCTTGGGCAGGCGGAAAAAGCGCAGGGGATAAAGCGCCCCCAAGGTCGCGAGCACGAAGACCGCGAACACGCCGGAGCGCAGCAGATCCGGCATCAGCCGGAACAGGCCGAACCACGAGAAGGCGGTGAAAAGACTGAGCGCGACAAGCACCGGCAGAAGCAGCGGCCAGAACCGCTCAAGCATCATGGACGCACGGGTAAACAGCCGCGTCTGCGTCAAACGACTGAAATAGCTTGCCTTTTCCGGGATCGCGAAATCGTCCTTCATTGGCCTTTCCGGCAATAGCCGAGCAACTGGCCCGAACTTTCGAGTCGGATGATAGCAAGAAACACGGCAAAGGCGAGGCGATTGACGGAAACGTGAAGCGGGGGATGCCGGCTTTTACCCTCTCCTTTGTGGGGAGGGTCGGCGAACGAGCGGAACGAAGTGAAGCGCGTGAGACGGGGTGGGGGTGAGGTCCGGACAGCGTAACGTTACGAAGTTTACCCCCACCCACCCCGCGCCTGCGGCGCGACCCTCCCCCTAGAAGGAGGGCAAAACCGGCCTCAAAGCCAATCAGGCAGCGAATCCAGCCCGATAAGCTCCTCGAACGTCCGCCGTGGCCGGACGACGTGGAAACTGCCGCCCCTGACAAGAACCTCCGGCACCAGCAGGCGGGTATTGTAGGTTCCGGCCTGCACCGCGCCATAGGCACCGGCGGTGCCGACGGCGATCAGGTCGCCCGACTTCAGTTGCGGCATTTCCCGCGACAGACCGAGATAGTCGCCCGTCTCGCACACGGGACCAACCACATCGACGGTCATGCGCGGCGCACTGTCCGGCTGGCGCACCACCGGGAAGATATCGTGGAAGGCATCGTAGAGTGTCGGGCGGATGAGGTCGTTCATCGCCGCGTCGACGATCAGGAAATCGCGCGCGCCGCCTTCCTTCAGATAGACGACTTCCGAAACCAGAATGCCGGCATTGGCGACGATCAGCCGGCCTGGCTCGAACATCACCTTCACGCCGAGATTAGCGCAGTGGCGGCGGATGATGTCGGCATAGGCGTCCGGATGCGGCGGCGGTTCGTTGTCCACGCGGTAGGGCACGCCCAGTCCGCCACCGAAATCGACATGCTCGATGTCGTGACCGTCGGTGCGCAATGTCGTCACCAACTCGGCCATGATCGCAAAGGCGTCGTCGAATGGCTGCAGATCGGTAATCTGGCTGCCGATATGCATGTCGATGCCGCGAACCTTCAGCCCCGGCAGTTGCGCGGCCTGCGCGTAGACCTCGCGGGCGCGCTGGCGCGGAATGCCGAACTTGTTCTCGGCATTGCCAGTCGAGATCTTCTTGTGGGTCTTGGCGTCGACATCCGGATTGATGCGCAGCGACACGGGCGCGATCTTACCCGCCGCCTCGGCGCGCTGCGATAGCAACTCAAGTTCCGGTTCGGATTCGACGTTGAAGCAAAGAATGCCGGCGGAAAGCGCAAAGTCGATCTCGCGCGCCGTCTTGCCGACACCGGAAAACAGGATCTTGCCAGCCGGAACGCCGGCGGCGAGCGCGCGCCGCATCTCGCCTTCCGAGACGACGTCCGCGCCGGCGCCAAGCCGCGCCAGCGTCGCAATCACTGCTTGATTGGAATTCGCCTTCAAAGCGTAGCAGACGAGCGCATCGGGGCCGGTGAGGGACTTGCGGAAGACGTTGTAGTGCCGCTCCAGCGTGGCGGTGGAATAGCAGTAGAACGGCGTACCGACCGCCTTGGCGATCTCAGGGACAGGCACATCCTCGGCATGCAGAACGCCGTCGCGGAATTCGAAGTGGTTCATGGATGGAGTTCCGCGATAGCAGCGTCTGGGTCGGGTTGGCGCTTCCTAGCACCCCCCTCTGTCCTGCCGGACATCTCCCCCTCAAGGGGGGAGATCTGCAGCTTCGCGCTTGTCGCATCTCTTGCGATATTGGCGATTGGCGAAGCCGTAGGTGACAGCTGATCTCCCCCCTTGAGGGGGAGATGTCCGGCAGGACAGAGGGGGGTGCGAAGGAGCATCGAGGCTTACGAGCGACGGCGGCGCTGAGCGCTACTCAATCAGCTTGTCGAGGAGGAACGGCTTGTCCTCGACCGGTTTTTGCGGCTCCGGTGGCAAGGGTTCCCCGGCCTTTTCGGCGTCCTTGCGCGCCTGCACAGCCGCGTCGTAAGGCGTGTCGAGGTCGGATTTTCGCCCGCACGCGGCGGTCAGGCCGAGGGCGCCGAGAAGCGCGATCGTTACAATCATCCGTGCGGCAGTCATCGAGCTATCCATCGAGTTCTTTCAAGGCGAAGCTTGTAGCGAAGTTTGAAACCGAATGCACCCTGCCAATGGGGTTGCGTCATGTCCGTGCCAGCCGCTTGTGCCAATAGCGCACCTGCCGGCGCACCTCGCCGGGAGCAGTTCCGCCGAAGGATTTGCGGCTCTTTACCGAGTTCTGCACCGAGAGGACCGAGAAGATCTCATCGGTAATGCCGTCATGGATCGCGCGCAGATCGCCCAAGGACAGTTTCGCCAGCTTTGTCTTCCTGGCTTCCGCCAGCGCCACAGCGCGGCCGGTGACGTGATGCGCCTCGCGGAAGGGCAGGCCGAGCGTGCGGACCAGCCAGTCGGCGAGATCGGTCGCGGTCGAATGGCCGGAGCCCGCAGCGCGCTTCATCGCCTCCATATCCACCGCCATGTCGCCCACCATGCCGGTCATGGCGGCAAGCATCAGATCGAGCGTCTCGGCGGCGTCGAAGACAGCTTCCTTGTCTTCCTGCATATCCTTGGAATAGGTCAGCGGCAGGCCCTTCATCACCGTCAGCAGGCCGATCAGATGGCCGTTGACACGGCCTGTCTTGGCACGCACCAACTCGGCGGCGTCTGGGTTCTTCTTCTGCGGCATGATCGAGGAGCCGGTGGAGAAGGAGTCGGAGAGTTTGACGAAGCCGAATTGCGGTGTCGACCAGATGACGATTTCCTCGGCCAGCCGCGAAAGATGTGTTGCGCAGATGGCGGCGACCGACAGGAACTCCAGTGCGAAGTCTCGGTCGGAAACGCTGTCCAGCGAATTGCGCGTCGGCTCGCGGAAGCCCAGCGCCTGCGCGGTCATGTGGCGGTCGATCGGGAAGCCGGTGCCGGCGAGCGCAGCCGCTCCCAGTGGCGATTCGTTCATCCGCTCGATGGCATCGCGGACGCGCGACAGGTCGCGGCCGAACATTTCCACGTAAGCCATGCAGTGGTGGCCGAAGGTCACCGGTTGGGCCGACTGCATGTGGGTGAAGCCTGGCATGACGGTTGCGGCATGCTCTTCGGCGCGGGTGAGAAAGGCGGCGATCAGCCCCTTCAGCGCCGCGGCGACGCGCAAGAACTCGTCCTTGACCCACAGACGGAAGTCAACTGCCACCTGGTCGTTGCGCGAGCGCGCCGTGTGCAAGCGGCCCGCTGCCGGCCCGATCAACTCGGCCAGCCGCGCCTCGACATTCATGTGGATGTCTTCCAGCGCTTTCGAAAAGGTGAATTTGCCGGCCTCGATCTCTGTCAGGATCGTGTTTAGCCCGTGAGCGATTTTTTCTTGATCGGCCGCCGAAATGATGCTCGTTTTTGCCAGCATCTCGGAGTGGGCGATCGAGCCGCGAATGTCCTGCGCGTAAAGTTTCCTGTCGAAGCCGATCGAGGCGTTGATAGCCTCCATCACCGCCGCCGGACCCGAGGCAAAACGTCCGCCCCACATCGCGTTGCTGGCTTTCTTGTCGCTCATCGTGCTACCCGGGCTCCGGAGAAATTTGGAAAATGTCTGACGGCAAGCAAAAACGACTGGTCCCCGCCTGGCGCGCGATCCTCCTCGCATTGGTTGCCGGCGCGCTGGCCGGCGCGGTCGCGGTATATGTCAGGGGGGCCGTGTCTGGCAACACGCCAGCCGAGATCGCATCCGCGCCCGAAGTTGCGACGCCCGCCAGCCCCGCCGACGCCGCCTGTGCCGCCAAGGCCGAAAGCGCGAAAACAGTGGCAGCGGCGGCTACAGGCCATGTGGCGGCGATGCTGCCCGCCGATCCGCCGCAGTCGCTAGCCGCGATTGCCTTCAACGGTCCAGACGGCAAGCCGATGACGCTGGCCGACCGTGCCGGCAAGACGGTGCTGCTCAACCTCTGGGCAACATGGTGTGCGCCCTGTCGAGCCGAAATGCCGGCGCTCGATGCGTTGCAGAAGGATGCCGGCAGCGCCGATTTCGAGGTGATCGCGATCAATGTCGATACAGGCGACGACACCAAGCCGAAGAAGTTCCTGGAAGAGACGAAGGTCGCCTCGCTTGCCTATTACCGCGAGAACACGCTCGACCTGTTCAACGATCTCAAGCGGCGCGGCCTGGCGCTCGGCCTGCCGGTGACGCTGCTGATCGACAAGCAAGGTTGTCTGCTTGCGCTCATGAACGGCCCGGCCGAGTGGTCGGGCGCCGATGCGAAAAAGCTGATCGAGTCCGCGCGATCAAATTGATTGCCCGGCAAAAAGCATAAGCTTTACATCTTCGTAAGTAACTTCTGGCACAAAAGCCAATATGTCAGAAGCAGTGGTGCCTACCCGGGAAGAAGATACGCGTCTCGCTCCCGGCCTTCAGGTTTTGCTGGCATGGTTGGCGGTTTCGTTCATGCTCGTTCGCTGGTGGAGCGTGGGCATCCTTCCCGCAACGGATGCCGATGACCTGCTGAAGGCGCATGAAATTCGCTTCCTTCTCGATACCGGCAACATTTTCGACCGCACGCTTCCCGGCATTCTTCAGCCCGCGCCTTTCACATCGCATTGGTCATGGCTAACGGACGCTCCCTATGCCGCTCTGGCTCTCCTGATGACGCCGATCTTCGGGAAAGAGATAGCACTTCAGATTTCCTTCTTGACGATCCCGCTGGTCCTCCTCGCGGTTGCCCTCCTGCTGCTGCGCAACATTGTCTATGCCTTGGGATTTGCGCGTCCGGGTGTGGTGTTTGCAGTCGCCGTATTCGCCGGCTATGCCACTTTTGCCGAATTCCAGCCGGGCCGCATCGACTACCACAATCTGCAGATCGTCTGCATTCTCGCGGTCATCTGGCTGACGCTTCTTCCTGATACGAAACACGCGGCTGCAAGCGGGGTTCTGATGGCCCTGACCCTGGCGATCGGGCTGGAGTTCGCCGTTTTCCTGGCCCTGGTCGCGGCGATCCACGGGTTCGAGTTCATCCGCGGCAAGCCGGGAGCCGACGGCCGGATACAGTTATTCGGCTTTGGTCTTGCGTGCTCGGCCACGATCCTCTTCTTCGCCACTGTTGCGCCGGGCGAATACGCCAACGCATTGCCTGACCGCTATTCGTTGCCGCAAGCGCTCGCATTGGCGGCGGCGGGAATGAGCTTCTTCCTTGCACCTTTGCTCTGCAACGGCGCCCATCCCTGGCGGAAGTTTTCCCTTCTGGCCGTCTGCGCGGTCCTCTGCGCGGGTGCGATAGCCTGGCTGTTTCCTTACGCGCTTGGAGGGCCGTATTCGGGTCTTTCCGACTACGCGCGGGATCATTGGCTCGGAAATATCGGCCAGGAAAGGAGTTTGTTTGCCCATCCGGGTTTCGTTCTGTCGAAGAGCATGATCACCCCCGCATGCTACTTCGTGGGCGCTATGGCGCTCGGCGTTGCCGCTGGCCTGAACGGGTGGCGGGATCGGGCATGGGTGATTATCGGCCTGTTTGCCCTCCTGGCTGTGCTGCATAGCGTTTTGCTGTTCCGCTATTTACGCCTCTTGCCGCTTTTCTCCGGACTTGGCTTTGCATTCATCATTCAGTGCCTGTGGCCGAATGCCTGGGTAAAGCTGCTGGCGAGCCACAAGAACATGGGTTCGATGCGTTTCCTGCCCATCGTTCCCGGATTGATGCTCACGGCGATTCTCGTGGCCGCAAATTTCGTCTCAGCCGCTGCCGAGCGGCTCGAGCCTGCAGTGCTTGGCCAGGCGTGCGCTTTGAAGGATATCGAAACGTACCAATGGGCGGTGGGCTCGCGGGTCCTTTCGCCGCCGGGCATTGGTATCCGGCTCGTGTCTCAGCCCGGCGCCACGGTGGTCGCGATCCCGTTCCACCGCGCGGTCGAAGGGATTGAGCGGGCTTATCGCTTTTTCGATCCGCAGACTGCTAGCCCGCAAGCAATAGTAGGCGAGGCCAAGGCGACGCACGTTGCGGTCTGCGCTCGGAGCGGGCCGCCAATCGAGCGGTTCCAGCAGCAGATGCCATTTCTGGTTGGCCTGATGCAAGGCAACTCTCCGGAGTGGCTGACGCCATGTCCTCAACCACAGGACGCGCGCCTACGCATCTACAAGGTCGCTGATGCTCAGCAAGCCTGCCCGGTTCCCGCCATAAGGCAATAGCGGGCGATTACCGCGTCGGCACGGGATGTTCGCCGCGATAGTCGTAGAAGCCGCGGCCGCTCTTGCGGCCAAGCCAACCGGCCTCGACATATTTCACCAGCAGCGGGCACGGGCGGTATTTCGTGTCCGACAGGCCGTCATGCAGAACCTGCATGATCGACAGGCAAGTATCGAGACCGATGAAATCGGCAAGCTGCAGCGGTCCCATCGGATGGTTGGCGCCGAGTTTCATTGCCGTATCGATGGCCTCCACCGATCCGACGCCCTCATAGAGCGTGTAGATCGCCTCGTTGATCATCGGCAGCAGGATGCGGTTGACGATGAAGGCCGGGAAATCCTCCGAAACCGTCGTTGCCTTGTCGAGCCGCCGCACAAACTCCTTGGCGGTCTCGAAAGTGTGGTTGTCGGTGGCGATGCCGCGCACCAGTTCGACCAGCTTCATCACCGGCACGGGGTTCATGAAGTGGATGCCGATGAAGCGCTCGGCGCGATCGGTGGAGGAGGCTAGGCGGGTGATCGAGATGGAAGACGTATTGGTGGCCAGGATGGCTTCCGGATTCAGCACTGGACAAAGCTGCGAATAAATCTTGCGCTTGACACTTTCGTCTTCGGTAGCTGCCTCTATGACAAGGTCGGCGCCAGCCAGGTCCTGCAAGGCAGGCGCCGACGAAATTCGACCAATCGCAGCCTGGCGCTCGCCATCGGAAAGCTTTCCACCGGCGACTTGCCGCGCCATGTTGCCGTTGACCGTGGCGATGCCGGCTTCAATCCGATCAGGCGAAATGTCGTAGAGGAGGACGTTGTAGCCGGCGAGCGCTGAAACATGGGCAATGCCGCTGCCCATCTGTCCCGCGCCGACTATGCCGACCGTTTCGATGCTGCTCATGAGACCTGATCCCGTATTCGGGCATTTACCGCCCGGAGTATTTTGCAGTGCACACTAACGGGACGGCGCGGGCTTCGTCCAGAGCGGAGCACAATTTTTGTGCGGCGTGGCGCCTCCGAGGTCTTTGGCGTGGCGTTCAATACATCGTGCTACTCAAGGCATCGAGAGCAATCGCTATTCATGCGCGTCGATCCTCAAGCGGACAGATTCAGCAATAGGTAGCGTTGTCCACCGGTAACAATGCAAGGGCAGTAGCAGTTGCCGCCGCTACGTCCCTTGAGCAGGCTGGATCGGGGTTCGGTCAGAGAGCCTTTTCAAGCTCCGGCAGGATTGTGAACAGATCGCCGACGATGCCGTAATCCGCCACCTGGAAGATCGGCGCCTCCTCGTCCTTGTTGATGGCGACGATGACTTTCGAGTTCTTCATGCCGGCGAGGTGCTGGATGGCGCCGGAGATGCCGACCGCGATGTAGAGCTGCGGCGCGACTACCTTGCCGGTCTGCCCGACCTGCCAGTCGTTCGGCGCATAGCCGGCGTCCACCGCCGCGCGTGAAGCGCCAACCGCCGCGCCGAGCTTGTCGGCAACCGGCAGGATGACCTCCTGGAACTTTTCCGACGAACCGAGCGCGCGGCCGCCTGAAATGATGATCTTGGCCGAGGTCAGCTCCGGACGGTCGCTTCCCGACAGGCGGTTCTCGACAAAGGTCGACAGCCCCGGATTGGCAGCGGCGGCAACCACTTCCACCGGAGCGGCACCACCCTCGGGCGCGCTCTGGAAGGAAGCGGTACGCACCGTGATGACCTTCTTGGCGTCGGTCGACTGCACCGTCTGGATCGCGTTGCCGGCATAGATCGGACGCTTGAAGGTGTCGGGCGAAATCACCTCGACGATCTCGGAAACCTGCGCGACATCCAGCAGCGCGGCGACGCGCGGCATGACGTTCTTGCCGCTGGTGGTGGCCGGAGCAATGATGGTGTCATAGCCTCCGGCGAGCGAAACGATCAGCGCGGCAAGTGGTTCGGCCAGCCGCTGTTCGAGTTCGTCGGCATCGGCGATCAGCACCTTTGAGACGCCCTTGAGGTTTGAAGCCGCGACGGCGGCAGCCTTGGCGCCCTTGCCGGCGACGAGTACATGCACGTCCGAGCCGATGTTCAGCGCAGCCGAAAGCGTCTTGGCCGTCTGGTCGGAAAGGCTCGCATTGTTGTGTTCGGCGATGAGGAGAATTGCCATTGTCTAGTCACCTTTAACTTCCGTCCTGGGGGCCTGAATTCCGGTCAGGCCGCGCCGAAAACGGGTGGTTTCGAGAACCGGAGCGGAGCGTACTTTTGTACGTGAGCACCGGAAGCGGAGAAACCGGCCGTTTGCAGGCCGGCCTCATCGGAATTCCCTAGAGAACGCCGGCTTCGTTTCTGAGCTTGTCGACCAGTTCGGCAACCGACTTGACCTTGACGCCCGCCTTGCGGCCGCCCGGCTCTTCGGTCTTCAGCACCTTCAGGCGCGGCGTGACATCGGCGCCGAAATCGGTCGGCGACTTCTCGTCCAGCGGCTTCTTCTTGGCCTTCATGATGTTGGGCAGCGAGGCGTAGCGCGGCTGGTTGAGGCGGAGATCCGTCGTCACGACGGCCGGCATCTTCAATGCGATTGTCTGCAGGCCGCCATCGACTTCGCGCGTCACCTTGGCCTTGTCGCCGTCGACCTCCACCTTGGAGGCGAAGGTCGCCTGCGCCCAGCCGAGCAATGCGGCAAGCATCTGGCCTGTCTGGTTGGCGTCGTCGTCGATCGCCTGCTTGCCGAGGATGACCAGGCCGGGCTTCTCCGCCTCGACAACGCCTTTCAGCACCTTGGCGACGCCGAGCGGCTCGACCAGCGTATCGACCTTGACCAGGATCGCACGGTCGGCGCCCATGGCGAGCGCGGTGCGCAGCGTTTCCTGCGCTTGAGCAGGACCGATGGAAACGACGACGATCTCGTCAGCCTTGCCGGCTTCCTTGAGCCGCAGGGCTTCTTCCACCGCGATCTCGTCGAACGGGTTCATCGACATCTTGACGTTCGCCAACTCGACGCCCGAGCCGTCCGACTTAACGCGGATCTTGACGTTGTAGTCGACAACCCGCTTCACCGGGACGAGGATTTTCATGCGCCTATCCTTCTTCAACCATTCCGCGGCGCTCGTAGCAGGACTAATGCCCGCCCGTTTGCCGAATGGCGACATCGGCCACGGAAAAACGGTACAAATGGAATACTTTCAGTGGCGTCGCGGCTTCCGAAAGCGGGCGGACCCTAGTGACGCCGCGCTATCGCGTCAATAGCGGGGGCTGGCATAGAATCGGTTGAAATTTATTGACGGCCCCAGCGCGGCACCGGCTTGGCCTCCATCGGCCGCACCGCGCTTTCCTGCCGCACTTCGACGGCACTGGGCGTCACCACCTCGCGATCGAACAGCGGCACGTCGCGCCGCTTCAAAAGCAGAACGAGGACGGCGCCAGTAATGATACCGCCGACATGGCAGGACCACGAGACCTGCTCCTCGCCACCGATCAGGAACATCACGACCTGCATGGCGATCCACACGGACAATGCGATCCATGCCGGAATGCGTAGCGGGATGCGGGCGAAAGCCAACACCCAGATTTTCACACGAGGGTGCAGGATGAGATAGGCGGAGACGATACCGGCAACGGCGCCGGACGCGCCGATCAGCGGAACCTGCGACGCCGGATCGACCATGCCGTGAAAGAGCGCCGCGCCAATGGCACAGAGCAGGTAGAAGAGGAGGAAGCGTATGTGGCCCATTGCGTCCTCGATATTGTCGCCAAACACCCAGAGGAACACCATGTTGCCGCCCAGATGGAAAAGATCGGCATGCAGGAAGGCATAGGTCACGAAGCTGAAATCATCAGGGATAAAGTGTAGTTCCGGGGGCAGTTCGACCGTATCGAAGGCGACGGACGGAACGAAGCCAAATCCATAAGTCGCCGCAATCGTGAATTCCTGCGAGCCGAAATTTGTCAGCAGGAAGACGATAACGTTAGCCGCGATCAGGCCGATCGTCACGTATTGGAGCTTGATATGCTCAAGACCATTGGCGTCATGAAGCGGAACAAACAAGGATTTCAGTCTCCGCTGCATTGAGTTTCGGGGTTGGCCTGCATCTCAACCATAACAGTGGGCGACGACTGGACAAGGCTTGATATGTGGTGATCGCGGCGACTGGCTACCGAACCGGACTTGAAGCGATGGTCGGCCATCTCGGTGTGCTCGACGCCAACGGCAAAGCGCTGTTCAACGGTGGCGAGAACGATCCGAAGCTGCCCGGATTGTGGTTTACCGGCATGCGCGCCGACATTCGCGGCTGCTTCGTAAACGCCGTGTTGAAGGCCGACGAACTCGTCAGGGCAATCGCGAGGCGCAAACCGGCTTGCTCATTGCAGGTGGCTCAGACGCGAACTGCCGGTCATCGACGCGCTACCGGCTGCGCCTCAGGCGCGCGGGTCACGCGAATCGTCGTCCAGCCAATGCGTCACGAAATACTCCAGCTGGCGGTGCCACCATGGCCAATCGTGGCTGACATCGGCACCCCAATAGTCAACCCAGGCGGGGATGTTCTTCTCGCGCAACACCCGCTCCAGTTCGCGCATATCGGCAAGCATAGGCTCTTCCCAGGCGCCCTGGCCGCAGCAGAAGATCATGCGCTTGGCTCGCAGGCTGGAAAGGACGCCCTCGTCGGTCAGTCCCGGCAGATAAGCAAGCGGCGAGTTGAAATAGATGCCGCCTTCAAGTGCTGAACCGAAGAAATCCCGGGTCGAATAGACGCCCGACAACGCGATGATGCCGGACACCATATCCGGGTTCTGGAACAGGAAGTTGGACGCATGGAACGCACCCATCGAGCAGCCGGACAGCAACGGCTTGAGGTCCGCGCCATTGTTCGACGCGTGCGCCTCGGCAACGATAACCGGCATGACTTCCTCGCGCACATAGCGGAAATAGGCATTATGCCGGTCGATACGCGATTGCAGATCGGCGCCCCTGCCGAAAAAGGTTTCGCCGTCTATGCCGTCCACAGTCCATATCTGGATGCGCCCGGAATCGATAAACTCGCCTAAGGCGCTGACGCCTCCGGAATCCTCATACTGGTAGAAACGGCCGTTCGAGGTCGGGAACACGAGCAGGGGGCGGCCGGAATGGCCATAGCGCTTGTATTCCATCGGCCTGCCGAGATTTCTGCTCTCGGTCTTATGGTACGAGATCTGCACGCGTCACGCCTCTTCATGAATGAAGCGCACGGCTTCCCGAATCTCCAGGAGATTCTTGGAGCGGAGTTGATAGGCGTAGTTCCCCATGGCGCGGCTGAAGACCTCTTCGATGGCGTTGTGGTGCAGTATCTTGTCTCCATGCGCGGCTAGCACGGCATTGTGATCGTGGCGATAGCGAATGTGCCGCTTTCGGCTGGCGTAGGCGGCAAAATACTTGCCGGTGAATGGACCGCTGGTTTTGCCGTTGACCACCATGTTCGCCCATTCCGCGTAAACATCGATATCGTAGGCGTAGTTGATCGCGTCGGTCATCCATGCACCTGGCGGGCGCATGTTCACCTCAAGTGCGATGACGTGCCTGTCCCTGGTCTCGAATAGCTCGATGTGAAAGAAGCGCTCGCGTACGTCGAAAGCCTTGAGAATCTTGCGGCCGGCCTCCTCCACCGCCGGATCGACCGTCGGGCGGCAGACATAACTCATGTGGTGGTCGCGGTTCACGACATCCATGACACTCTGGTCGTAGCGGTGGCTGGCGGCGAGCACGACCTCGCCGTCGCGGTTGACCAGCCCGTCATAGGTAACGACCATGCCGTCGACGAACTTCTCCATCACAAAGGTCACTTCGTCCGGCTTGGCGCGGAAGAAGGCGTCGAGTTCGGCTGAATTGGCGATCTTGTAGGTGTTGCTGGCGCCCGAGCCGGAATCCGGCTTGACCACGACCGGATAGCCGACGCGGCGGATGAAGGTCAGCGCGCCGGCGCGGTCCGAGCATTTGCGCTGCGGAATGGTTTCCACGCCGCTTTTGCGGAAGAAGGCGCGCATGCGTGACTTGCGCTTGAGGTTTTTGACGAAGTCGAGCTTGGTGCCGAAAATGTTGAAGTCGGTTCGGATCCCGGCCTCCAGTTCCAGCCAATGTTCGTTGAGTGACTCGAAGCGGTCGATGCGGCCCCATTTGTGGATGAAATGGCCTAGCGCGCGAAAGGTCTCGTCATAGTTCTCCATGTCGGCGATGCGGTAATATTCCGACAATGAGCCGCGCA
Organism: uncultured Alphaproteobacteria bacterium; assembly: GCA_963839725.1. GTDB lineage: Bacteria > Pseudomonadota > Alphaproteobacteria > Rhizobiales > Rhizobiaceae > Kumtagia. The sequence continues at coordinate 548,871 of CAWIWT010000001.1, forward strand.
GCTTCGCGCTCATCGAATCGTAGGGCGCGTCGCCGATGCCGAGGACCGTCGCGCCGGCTTTTTTCAATCCGGCACAGAAGTCCGCGCCGTTGGTGGGAAAGTGCGGGGAGAAGAAGACGAAATTCATGCGGGCACTCATTGAAGTGACGTGGACCTCTGGCTGCGTATTTTCCGCATTTTCTTCGGACGTGGAAGGGCATGAACGCAGAAATGCACCTGGGCAGCCTCCCAGGGCAAACCGTCGACAAAGTTCGCCAGCATTCGGGGAAGTTGCGGTACCGCATTCTGTATCACATTATGATACATCAGGACATGCGGAGAGGACATGCTGAGTTAGCCTGGTCTGATCAGCGCTTCAGCAAAAACACCGCTTGTTGGCCGAAGAAATTCCAGAACCACCAGGGCATGGACAGGCCGATTTTCTGGCCGTTGGCGTCCAGCGCGGTTGCGCTCTCGACCTTGGCGCCAACTTCTTCGCACAGCATGACGAAGTCGCGGATGGTGCAAAAGTGGATGTTCGGCGTGTCGTACCAGGAATAGGGCAGGTCCTTGGTGACCGGCATGCGGCCCCGGAAAGACAGCCACAACCGGACCCGCCAGTGGCCGAAATTCGGAAACGACACGATCGCCCGCTCGCCGATCCGCAGCAGTTCGGTCAGCACCAGTTTCGGATTGCGTGTCGCCTGCAGCGTCTGCGACAGGATCACATAGTCGAAGCCCTTGTCGGGATAGAAGGTGAGGTCGCTGTCGGCATCACCCTGAACCACCGAGAGCCCGCGCGCGACGCATTCGTTGACGCCGCGCTGCGACAGCTCGAGGCCGCGTCCTTCAACCTGCTTCTCGTTCTGCAACAGCTCGAGCAGGATGCCGTCGCCGCTGCCGACATCGAGCACCTTCGCGCTCGGCTTGATGAAGTCAGCGACGACCTGAAGGTCGACGCGTTGGCTGCCATTGACGCTCATTTGACCGCGAGCCCCTTTGCACGCGCCGCCGAGCGCAGAAACCCGTCGATTGCCGCGAACAATTCCGGCTCGTCGAGCAGGAACGCATCATGGCCGCGGTCCGTCTCGATCTCGACGAACGAGACCGATGCCCCCGAGGCATTCAGCGCGTGAACGAGCGCGCGGCTCTCCCCCGTTGGAAAATGCCAGTCGCTGGTGAAGGAGATCACGCAGAAGCGCGTCTTTGTTCCCTTGAACGCATCGGCGAGGCTGCCGCCATGGTCGGCGGCAAGGTCGAAATAATCCATGGAGCGGCTGAGATAGAGGTAGGAGTTGGCGTCGAAGCGATCGACAAACATCACGCCCTGATGGCGCAGATAGCTTTCAACCTGAAAATCCGCGTCGAAGCTGAAGGTCAACCCCTTGCGATCCTGCAGATTGCGCCCGAACTTGCGGTGCAGCGCCGCCTCCGAGAGGTAGGTGATATGCGCGATCATGCGCGCCACGGCAAGTCCTTTGTCGGGGCTCACGCCGGCTTCAAGATATTTGCCGCCGCGCCAGTCCGGATCGGCCATCACCGCCTGGCGGCCGGCTTCGTAGAAGGCGATGTTCTGCGCCGAATGCCGCGTGCCGGTGGCCATCGGCAGCGCCGAGAAGACGCGATCAGGATAGCTCGCGGCCCATTCCAGCACCTGCATGCCGCCCATCGAGCCGCCGATGATACTGAACAATTGCTCGATGCCCAGATGATCGATGAGCATCGCCTGGGCGCGCACGATGTCGCGTATGGTGATGATCGGCAGGTCGAGGCCGTAGGGCTTGCCGGTCCGTGGATTGATCGACGCCGGTCCGGTCGAGCCGAGGCAACTGCCGAGAATGTTCGGGCAGATGACGAAGAAGCGCTCGGTATCGATGATTTTGCCTCGTCCGATCAGCACTTCCCACCAGCCTGGCTTGCCGGTCACGGGATTGGTGTTGGCGACGTGCTGGTCGCCGGTGAGCGCATGGCAGACGAGAATGGCGTTGGACTTGTCGGCGTTGAGCTGGCCGTAGGTCTGGTAGGCGATCTGGAACGGCGACAGGGTCACGCCGGCGTCGAGCCGCAATGGCTTGTCGGCGCCGAAATGCAGCACCGGGCTCGACGGATCGTCGGCCTCCTTGTTCGACTTGCGGGCACGCGAAGCGGCCATCCCAACCCATCCTTGCCGGCCGCTTTTTGCGGGCGCAAAAAAACCGGCGCTGCGAAATGCAGGACCGGTTACAAACGCGGCAACGGTCCTTTAGCTACTTGTTTAACGTGGCTGCAAGCCGACCGGCCAAATCACCACGAGGTTCTGCAAGTTTAATACGGCGGCAGCGGGATGGCGTCAATGGTCGGACAGATTGGCGCCTGCCGGTGAAACGAGGCCGCCATTGCCGTCGATCGGATACCGGGTACAGTGGATGATCGATTGGAGCGCGCTGGATCACGCGCGGCCGACCGGTTTCGACGAGGCTATCGCCCCGCTCAAGGGATCAAATGTAAATGGGGCTTCACCAGTGACGAACCACAGGATTCTGGCCGAGGGATTGCAGTTTCCAGAGGGGCCCGTCGCCTGTTCCGACGGCTCCGTGCTGCTGGTAGAGATCCAGCGCAAGACCATCACGTCTCCCCGGATGGCGAAGTCACGATTGTCGCCCAGCTCGACGGCGGTCCGAACGGCGCTGCCTTCGGTCCGGACGGTTGCCTTTACATCTGCAACAATGGCGGCTTTCTGTTCCGAGCAGTCCGGCGGCTTCAACCGCGTCAAGCCCGGCGTGCCCGAGGGCTATTCCGGTGGCTGGATCGAGCGGCTCGACTTGAAGACTGGCGAGCGAAAGATCCTCTATGCGCATTGCGGCGAACATCGTCTGGTCGGGCCGAACGACCTTGTCTTCGACCGGCACGGCGGATTTTACTTCAGCGATTTCGGCAAGCTCTACCCCCGCCACCGGATAAATGGCGGGCTCTACTACGCGCTGGCCGACGGCTCACGTATCGTCGAGGTTGCCTATCTGTTGATCATGCCGAATGGCGTTGGGCTGTCGCCGGATGGCTCCGCGGTGTATGTCGCGGAGACCGAAAGCGGCAGGCTCTGGGCCTTCGACTTGGCTGAGCCCGGCGTTGTTTCGCGCCGTTATGACCTGGCAGCGCATGGCGGCCGGCTGATTTGCGGCCTTCCCGGCCATCAGCGGCTGGACAGCCTTGCAGTGGACGCCGCCGGCAATATTCATGTCGCTACGCTCAGCACCGGCTGCATCACGGTCATCAGCCCGGCCGGTGAAATTATCGAGCAAATCATGACCGGCGACCCGATGACCACGAATGTCTGCTTCGGCGGGCCGGATCGAAAGACCGCCTATGCGACCCTCTCCGGGCGGGGACAACTTATCGCCTTCGATTCGAGATACACCGGCCTCGAACTCGCTTGGGAGTTCTGACGGAAGGGCGCCGTTTGGTCGGAATCTCGTCGGAGCATTCCATTTTTGGGGCCAATGATGCGACTGTCCGCCGTCGCAGGAGGAACGCGAGTGAGCGAGCCTGCCGGCCTGATAAGGCGCAGCGCTGGCTCTCGACAATGGCGCAAGCCGCCTGTATTCCCGCGTGCGGTTTGATCCGGACCACTCAGCGGGCGTAACAATGACGAAAAGCACCCAAATCGAGCGCCCGCAGCCGAAGGCCGGCGTGATGGACATCGAGGCCTATGTGCCGGGCAAAAGCGCGGCACCCGCCGGCGTCGCCAAGGTCTACAAGCTGTCCTCCAACGAGAACCCGCTCGGCGCCTCGCCGGCGGCGATCGAGGCGGTCCGCAATGTGGCGGCCAAGCTGGAGTTCTATCCGGACGGATCGGCGACACGGCTGCGCGAAGCAATCGGCGCGGTTCACGGCCTGAACCCTGCGAACATTGTCTGCTCGAACGGCTCCGACGAGGTGATCGGCCTGCTGGCGCAAGCCTATCTTTCGCCGGGCGACGAGGGCATTTTCACCGAGCACGGCTTTCTGGTCTACAGGATCTACATCCAGGCCGCAGGCGCCGTGCCGGTTGTCGCCGAGGAAACAGCCGAGACGGCGAATGTCGACGCGATCCTCGCCAAGGTCACCGCGCGCACCAGGATCGTCTTCCTCGCCAACCCCAACAACCCGACCGGCACTTATATTCCGTTCGACGAGGTCAAGCGGCTGCATGCCGGCCTGCCGAGGCATGTTCTGCTCGTCCTCGACGCCGCTTACGCCGAATATGTTCGCCGCAACGATTACGAGTCCGGTATCGAGCTGGTGTCGACCTTCGAGAATGTCGTGATGACACGCACCTTCTCGAAGATCCACGGGCTAGGCGGTGCGCGTATCGGCTGGGCCTATTGCCCGGCGCATATCGCCGACGCGCTGAACCGCATCCGCGGACCGTTCAACGTCAGCGCAACGTCAATCGAGGCCGGTGTCGCCGCGATGGGCGACCGCGCTCACGTCGAGCATACTGTGAAGCACAATTCCCGCTGGCTGGAATGGCTGACGGCGGAACTCTCCAGGCTCGGCCTGCGGGTCACGCCGAGCGTCGGCAATTTCGTGCTGATCCATTTCCCCGATGACGGCCGGCACAGCGCGGCGGCGGCGGACGACTATCTGTCGGCGCGCGGCTATATTCTGCGCCGGGTCGCAGGCTACGGCTTCCCCAACGCCCTGCGCATGACGGTTGGCACCGAAGTGGCAAATCTCGGTGTCGTCGCCGCCCTTTCCGAATTCCTGAAAAGCTGAAGACATGTCCGAACCGCTGTTTGAAAAGATCGCCCTCGTCGGCATCGGCCTCATCGGCTCGTCGCTGGCGCGCGTTGTTCGTCGCGAGGGCCTGGCAAGGGAAATCGTCATCTCGACGCGTAGCGCCGACACGTTGCGCCGCGCCAAGGACCTCAAACTCGGCGATCGCTACACGGCCGACGCGGCTGACGCAGTGCGCGACGCCGACCTCATCATCGTCTCGGTGCCGGTTGGCGCTTCTGGCGCGGTTGCCGCCGAGATTGCGCCAACGCTCAAGCCAGGCGCCATCGTCACCGACGTCGGCTCGACCAAGCGGTCGGTGATCGCGCAGATGCAGCCGGTACTGCCCGCGCATGTGCATTTCATCCCCGGCCATCCGCTGGCCGGCACCGAAAAGTCAGGCCCGGATGCAGGTTTCGCAGACCTTTTCGACAATCGCTGGTGCATTTTCACGCCACTGCCCGAAACCGATCCCGAGGCGCTCGAAAAGCTGTCGGAGTTCTGGCGGCGCTGCGGCTCCAGCATCGACATGATGGACCCGGAGCACCACGACATGGTGCTCGCCATCGTTTCGCACCTCCCGCACATCATCGCCTACAACATCGTCGGCACCGCCGACGACCTGCAGGCAGTCACCAAGTCCGAAGTGATCAAATATTCCGCCTCGGGCTTCCGCGATTTCACCCGACTTGCGGCCTCCGACCCGACTATGTGGAGAGACGTCTGCCTGCACAACAAGGACGCGATCCTTGAGATGCTGGCGCGGTTTTCCGAGGACCTGTCCTCGCTGCAGCGCGCCATCCGCTGGGGCGATGGCGACAAGCTGTTCGAGCTGTTCACCCGCACCCGCGCCGTTCGCCGCTCGATCATCGAGGCTGGTCAGGAAATCGACGTGCCGGACTTCGGACGCCAGGTTGTCGAGCACCCGGAAAAGTCCTGAGGATATCTTATCCTGGCACCGGTGGGATTTTGCCGAGCGGAATAAAACTCAGAACCGCCGCGCCCTTGGTGATGCGCAGCGGCAGCGTCGGCTTGCTGCCGAGGAATGCGAGCCCCGTCATCCCCTGCCTGATCTTGTCGGCTTCGTCGGGGAAAATCTGCGCAAGCGACTTGGACAATTCGAGCGGGTCGCGGACGATGACCTTGAATTGCGCGTCGATCAGGCCGTCCTGATCGATCGAGAACGGACCCGACAAGGTCAGGCCGCCCTTGTTGCCGAGAGTCAGCAGAAGGCCATTCACGACACCGGTCGTGCCACGCAGATTGCGGTTTCGGTCGACAAGGAACGCGATGCCCCCTTTCAGCGACAACTGCGCCTCGCCGGAAAGCGGCGGGACGCGGCGTCCTTCGAATACGGACGGGTCGGCGGCGAGATCCATAAAGCGCGCCGTTACGTCGAGATCGGCGCCCTTCGGATGCATTTCGCCCTCGAACGACTTCGCCGACACGATCTGCGCACCGCCTTCCGGGCCGGCGCGCAGTGCTTCGCCCTCGAAAGTTACACTCGTGGGAAGCGGCCGCGACAGCCGCGCGCCTGCATGCAGGCTCTTCCAGCTGACGGAAATCGCGCCAGCTCCCGGCGAGCTGATTTTCGCGGGGCTCTCCAGTTCGGCGCTCACCCACATCGGATCGTAAATCTGGCCCGCCGAGCGGAACGCGCCGGCGGTGACGCTGACCGCTCGTTCCGGCTGGGCGAAAGACACGCGGTCGCAATAGAGGCCGATCCGGAACGGATAACCGCCGACGCTCGGGTTGGTGCATTCGACATTCACGCCGCGCTTTTGCAGGTCGGCAAGCCTTGCCGGTGTCTCGGTCTCGATCTTGCCCGCCAGCCAGAACCAGCCTGCCGAATAAGCGCCAAACAGCAACACGACGAAAACGCCGAGCCAAAGCATTCGCCGGTTTCGCCCATTCCTGGCGGGGGTGTCCTGCATTCTTCTTCCGAATCGCGTTGCGCGCTTATGTCCGGCGCTTTGCCGGTTTACCTGATTGAGCCGTCTCGTCTACGACTGGTGTGACGGACGGGACATGGCTTGGCGATATGGGCGATTTTTGGGTTTTCGGCTACGGCTCTCTGATCTGGAAGCCGGGGTTTGCACATACCGAGACGGAACGGGCGCGGCTCATCGGCTATCGGCGTTCGCTCTGCGTGCGCTCTCATGTGCATCGGGGCACGCCCGAGCGGCCAGGCCTCGTGCTTGGCCTCGACCATGGCGGGTCTTGCGTGGGCCTTGCGTTCCGTGTGCCGCTGGAACTGCAAAGCGAGGTCATGACCTATTTGCGCGAGCGCGAACTGGTGACCAATGTCTATCTCGAACGCACGCTGCCGGTGCGTCTGGGCAGCGGCCAGACGGTCTCGGCTGTCTGCTTTGTTGTCGATCGGGCTCACATCCAGTACGCCGGCAGCCTGGACGCAGCGCATGCCGCATCGATCGTGCGCGTCGCGGTCGGGCAATCCGGCCGCAACGAGGATTATGTGATGAGTGCAGTCCAGCATCTCGAGGCTCTGGGCATTCGCGATCACTGGATGGAAGAAGTGGCTCGCCGCATCGCGGCGGATGTCCCGGCAATTTCCTGAAACGTCTTCGCGAAAATTCCCTTGCCCTCATTACAGCGTCTAAGGGATTGCAGACTACAAGGACGCGATTCGATCAGCGGATAGGATAGATGCTTCGAAAACTCTACGATTGGACCTTGTCGCTTGCCGGGCGCAAATCTGCGGAATGGTGGCTGGCCTTCATCGCTTTCGTTGAAAGCTCGGTCTTCCTGGTGCCGGCCGATGTCCTGTTTCTGCCGATGGCGCTGGCGCGGCCCGACCGCGCCTACCGTTACGCGTTCATCGCAACGGCCGCTTCGGTGCTCGGTGGCATCGCCGGCTGGTTCCTCGGTCACTACGCCTATGAGGCGATTGCCAAGCCGGTACTCGAATTCTACGGCAAGTATGATGATTTCGAAGCCTTGCGGGCGTCGTCGGGCAATGGCTTCATCCTGCTGATGCTGGTCACTTCCGGGTTAGCGCACCTTCCGCCAATCAAGGTTGTGACCATCCTTGCGGGCGTCATCAATTTTCCGCTCGGCTGGTTCATCCTCTCGGCGATCGTGGCGCGCGGCGCGCGTTTCTTTTTCCTCGCTTGGCTGCTGCGGCGTTACGGCGAGTCGATCCGCCACTTCGTCGAGGAACGCCTGGGATTGTTGGCGGCCGCGGCCGCGGCTGTCCTAATTCTGCTTTATATTCTCGTCAGATACGTCTTCTGACGCCTGCCTTGGGCCGATCCTGACGATCCTGCGACAAACGGACATTGCATGACCACTCTTGCTACCGCCCAAGCGCCACGCGTTCATACCGGCATCGCGTTTTTTCTGGCGATCGCGATGACGGTCGTCGTCGGATCGGCGCTGGGGTTCCAGCACATTGGCGGCTACATCCCCTGCAAGCTTTGCTACGAGCAGCGCATTCCCTACTATGTAGGCGCTCCGCTGATGGCGGTTGCCTTCCTCGCGTCGCTAGCACGGATGCCGACGCCTATTGTGCGGACGGTGCTGTTTGCCGGCGGCCTGCTGATGGCTTACGGCGCCTATCTCGGGGTCTACCACTCAGGCGTCGAATGGGGCTGGTGGCTCGGCCCGACCGACTGCCAAATGGTCACTGCCCCGTCATCTGGCGGCAGTGGCGGCGTGCTCGGTAGCCTCGATCAAATCCCGCCGTCCTGCGACAAGGCGGCTCTGCGCATCCTCGGCCTGTCGCTCGCCGGCTGGAACGCCATCGCGAGCCTGGTGCTGGGCGTGATTGCGTTCAGGGGCGCACTGGCGAAGGCGTGAGGGCTTACCCTCCCCCTTGTGGGGAGGGTCGCGCCGCAGGCGCGGGGTAACCCAAGACCATGGCCGCCCCCACCCCGGCTTGCGCGCTCCACTTTGTTCCGCTTGTAAGCCGACCCTCCCCACAAGGGGGAGGGTAAAGCGCGCCGTCAAGGCTCGAGTTCGACATCCCAGTAAAGATAGTCCATCCAGCTTTCATGCAGGTAATTGGGCGGGAACAGCCTGCCATTGTTATGCAGGTCGTGCACGGTCGGCTGGAACGGCTTTTGCATCGGCCACATCTTCGCCTGCGCAGGCAAATGGCCGCCCTTCCTGAGATTGCAGGGCGAGCAGGCGGCGACAACGTTCTCCCACGTCGTCGCTCCGCCGCAGTGGCGCGGGACCACATGATCGAAGGTGAGATCCTCCGGCGTGCCGCAATACTGGCACTGGAAACGGTCGCGCAGGAAGACGTTGAACCGGGTGAAGGCGGGGTGCCGCGACGGCTTCACATAGCTCTTCAGGCTGACCACGCTCGGCACCCGCATCGAGAACGACACGGATGAGACGGAGTGCTCATATTCGGCAACGATGTTAACGCGATCGAGGAAGACCGCCTTGATCGCATCCTGCCAGGACCAGAGCGACAAGGGGTAATAGCTGAGCGGCCGGTAGTCCGCATTCAGCACCAGCGCAGGAAGCCCATCGAGAGATACGGCAACCGTCAATTCATCAATCTCCGTGGCAGACGAAGCCCGATATCAATACTCTAAGCCTGACATGACAGGGATGTGAAGCGGCTTCGCGGCCACAGTGTGACGCAAAACAGCGTTGATTCTCATGTTTTTTTGGGCGCTTGCGCGATTGGATCTGCATCCCGGCCTCTCGTCTCGCGATAATACGCCCAAAACAGGCGCGAAGCGATGCCCCGCCAAGGCGACCATGATTCGGCGATTCCAATCAGCGCCTTCTCGCCCGGCCGTGCTTCGAGGCCGAGCGCGTGCCCGACCGCCGATTGCAGGGCGACGTCGCGCGCCGGAAAAATATCCGGATGGCCGGCGGAAAACAGCAGATAGACCTCCGCCGTCCACGGCCCGATGCCAGGAACGGCGGTGAGGTGGCGGATCGCCTCGTCGGCGTCCAGGTCGCACAAATGGATGAGGTCGAGTCCGTCCGCGACCGCAGCCGCAGCGGCAATCATTGCGTGCTGCTTTGGCCGCGAAAAGCCAGCCTCGCGAAAGATCGCCTCACCGGCCCCGAGCACGCCCTCGGGCGTCAGCGGGTCGACCAGCCTGACGAAGCGGCCAAAGATCGCGTCGGCGCTGGCGCGCGAGACCTGCTGCGAAACGATGATCGAGGCGAGGCTGCCGAAGCCGGGCTCCGACAACCGCAGCGGGACGTCGCCGGCAACGGCGCGCACGGCGGCAAGGCGCGGGTCGGCGGCACAAAGCGCCTCGAGCCCCTCGGCGATATCGTCCAGTCCGAAAATCCGCTTCATCTCGAACCTTGCCGACCAAAGCCGCGCACAGTAGCAACGGATGAATTGTCCGCAACCCGCTTCCGGCGCACTCATGACACGTCCTGTCTTCCGCCTCGCGCCAAGCCCGAACGGGCAGCTGCATCTCGGCCATGCCTATTCGGCGCTGCTCAACCAGAATTTCGCGATCCGGATGGATGGGCGTCTGCTGCTCCGGATCGAGGATATCGACACGGTGCGCTGTACGCCCGAGTTCGAAGCCGGCGTGCTCGCCGATCTCAAATGGCTAGGTGTCTCATGGGACGGACCGGTGCGACGCCAGTCCGAGCATTTCGCCGAGTACGAGACGTGCTTGCGCAAGCTGGAGCGGGAAGGGCTGGTCTATCCGGCCTTCATGAGCCGCGGCGAAATACGCGTCCATATTGCCGAGCAGGGAGCGGTTGGCCTGGACTGGCTACGAGACCCGGATGGAGTGCCAATCTATCCGGGACTGGACAAGGCGCTCTCGCTCAAGAAGCGGGCGGCGCTGATCGCCGAGGGAAAGCCGTTCGCCTGGCGTCTTGACATGACCGAGGCACTGGCGCGCATCGGGCAGTCGCTCGAATGGACCGAGCTGTCGGGCGATGATCTGTCGCAATCGCTGGCAGTCGACGCGCGCGCCGAAGCCTGGGGCGATGTCATCCTGGCACGACGCGATGCGCCGACCAGCTATCATTTGTCGGTCGTCGTCGATGATGCGTTACAAGGCGTGACGCATATCGTCCGCGGCCTCGACCTGTTCGACGCGACCGCAGTCCATCGCATATTGCAGGAGCTGCTCGGCTTACCGCGACCGGCATATCATCACCATTCGCTGATCCTCGGGCCGGACGGACGAAAGCTCTCCAAGAGCTTCCGCGATACCGGCATTGCCGTCCTGCGCAATCAGGGAGAAACGCCTGAGACGATCAGGGCGCGAGTCGGTCTGGGGTAATTCGCTTTGGTCGTTCCGCTTGCTTGTGCTAGGAATCGCATCATGAAGAGAAATGGATCCAAAACGGTGAATCGCTCGGCCAAGACCGGGAAATTTGTTCTGACGAGCAGTCGTGGTGCAAAGATCAGCGAGATAGAAGGTCTGAAACTGTCGCCGCGCATGGCCGAGACGTTGACGCTTGGCGCCCGGAAGGGGCTCACTGGCAATGAGCTTCGTGCGGCGATCAAAGGACAAATCGGCAAAAAGTAAAAGTTCTTGTATTACGACGCCGAGACCGATCCGCTTTGCTATCCAGGAACGAGCGTTCTTCGCAACCTCTTGGACATACGCGATCAGCTAGAGTTGGACGAATTCGAACTCGCACTCTTTCTGACACGCGCCGATGAGCCCTTCCCGGCAGGCAAATTCGATTATCCGCACTATCTGAGCCTTCACAGGCATCTTTTCCGGGATGTCTATGCCTGGGCGGGTGAGATTCGCAGCATCCGCATCGGCAAGGGCGGTAACTGGTTCTGCAATCCTGAATACATCGACAGGGAGATGAGAAGAATATTCCGGGATTTGGACGATCCCGGCCACCTGATGCAGCTATCAAGCGAGGCGTTCTCGGCGAAGATGGCGCACATTCTCGCTGAGTTGAATGCGGTGCACCCGTTTCGGGAAGGAAATGGCCGCGCCCAACTCGCCTTTCTGGCATTGCTGGCTGATTACGCTGGTTTGCCCTTCCACGACGAAGCACTGGACAAGGACCGCGTTATGCGGGCGATGATCGACAGTTTTCATGGTAATGAAGCACCTCTGGCTGCGCTGATCGGCGATCTTGTCGCCGATTAGACCTTCTTTGCTCGTCCATCGGCGCTTCACACCTTGAACAGGCGGACCGGACTGCCGTTACCCCGCGAAATTACGCCCTTGGCTTCCAGGTCGAGTTGTACCGCCTTCGCCCACCAGCCGGCCTTGGCGCCGCCGGGAAACACGTCATCGGGCAGCAGTGGTGTCAGCCGGGTGCGGATTTCGGTCGGCGTCAGGCCGGGAGCCGCGTCCGGCAGCACGGCCAGATAGGCCTTTCGCATCACCTCGTACTTGGTCGCGTCGACATTGTAGGTGTGACCAGGGCTGGCAAAGTTTTCGATCTGAATCTTGGCCATGGAAGTCTCCTGTTCGCTGCGATCTGTAACCTCTTCTTCCTAGGACGTGCATAGCTGCTACCTTCCGACAGCGGCGATACCGAAATGCGCGGGCAGATCATCCAGTCCGATTGATCCTATCGGCGTGATCTTCCTGCTGATGATCATGATCCGCCAGGGCGAGATGGCGAAGGTCTCATCGCCATTCTATCTCGTGCCGGCGGTCACTGCGATCATGGCTTGGTTCCTGTTCGAAGAGCAACTTACCCTGGTCCAACTCGCCGGCATGGCGCTCGCAACCTTTGGCGTTGGGCAGGCAACCGGCGCGAATCGGCCCATGGCTCAACACAGTCGTCAGGCAATTCCGACCCGGGCACGCGCGTCGAGATAGCGGCGGATCGAGGCATTGAGCTCGCCACCGAGGATGAAGATCGCCGAGACGATGTAGAGGAACACCACTGCGATCATGATGGAGGCAAGCCCGGCGTAGGTGTTCACGTAGGACGAGAAGTGTTCGAGATAGGTCGCGAAGATCGTCGATCCGATCAGCCAGCCGGTGAGCGTGAAGCCGATACCGGGCAGGATATCGAGGAACCGCCGCTTCCCGGCCGGCAACCAGATATGCACGGCGAATAGCCCGAGCACGATCACCGCCGAGGCAATCACAAACCGCCACAGCGTGAAGGTTCCCATATAGGGACCGATCCACTCGGCGCGCGACATCGCGAATTTGGCGATCAGCGGCGCCAGCACCAAAAGCACGCTGATCGCCAGGAAGCCGCTGGTCGCAATCAGCACGAAGGCCAGGCTCTGGACGCGGCGATAGAGGAAGTTGCGGGTCTCCGTCATCCTGTATGCGCGGTTCAGCGAGGTGCGCAGCGCCTCGATCCCGTTGGACGCGAAGAAAGCCGCAAGCAGCACGCCATAGGTCAGAAGATCGGTGCGCTGGACGGTCAGCACATTGACCACCTCCTTGGCAATCGGATCGGCGATCTGCTCCGGCCAGGTGTCGAAGACCAGATGCACGGCGGTCTCCGTGAAGGCCTGCGCGCCGAGAAAGCTAGCCAGCGTGGTCGCGAAGATCAGGAATGGGAACAGCGCCATCAGCGCGGTGATCGCCAGATGGCTCGCCATCGACCAGCCGTCATCATCGTTGAAGTGACCGAACATATCGGTCAGCACGCGGCGGATGGCGACGACTGTTCGCAGCAAGGGTGGGAGTCCTCCCCGTCGATTGTTTCCCCGCCGCGAATATGGGAAGGGTTTTCCGCATATGGCAAGGCATGGGGTACATGGCAATTCCCGAGAGAACAATCATCGTCACGGGAACTTCTTCCGGCATCGGCGCCTACTGCGCGCGGGCGCTGAAGCGCGACGGCTGGCGCGTCTTTGCCACGGCCCGCAAGCCGGAGGACATCAGGGCGCTAGAAGCCGACGGTCTTGAAGCCTTCTATCTCGACTACTGCGAGCCGGCATCGATTGAGACCTTGATAACCGAAGTTCTGGCGCGCACCGGCGGAACGCTCAACGCGCTCTACAACAACGGCGCCTATTCGCAGCCGGGTGCGGTCGAGGATTTGTCGGTCGCGGCCTTGCGCGAGCAGCTGGAAGCGAATCTGTTTGGCTGGCACGACCTCACCAACCGCATAGTTCCGGTGATGCGCGCGCAAGGGCACGGCCGCATCGTCCATTGCTCGTCGATCCTGGGCCTGACGCCGGTAATGTTCCGCGGCGCTTATTGCGCCTCGAAGTTCGCGCTGGAAGGGCTGATGCTGTGCATGCGCGCGGAGCTACGGGGTTCGGGTATCCACGTTTCGCTGATCGAGCCGGGACCGGTCGAATCGAAGATCGCAGCGAACGGGCTGAAGTGGTTCCTCAAGAACATCGATCACGAAAACTCGGTCCATCGCGCTGCTTATCAGGCGCAACTGGCACGGCTCAGCGGCGGAGGGTCGACGTCTCGCTTCAAACTGAAGCCAGACGCGGTCTATGCGGTACTCAGTCACGCCCTCCTGTCGCCGCGCCCGCGTCCGCATTATGTTGTCACCCTGCCGGCAAAGATGGGCGTGCTGCTCAAGCGCATTCTGCCGGCGGCGCTCTTCTACCGTTTGCTTGCATCACAAGCCTGAAAGACGGACCTGAATGGAAATTGTCCTCAAAATATTGATCGCGCTGGCCATGGCCGCAGTGGTCATCGTACTCATACGCGGCCTTATAAACATGATGCGAGGCGGTTCCGGCATTACATCCAACAAGCTGATGCAGGCGCGCGTGTTCCTGCAATTTATCGCGTTGGTCCTGATCCTGCTGACCGTCTGGTTCACCCGCCGTTGAGCCTGTGCAAAACTCACCATGGCGGACTGCAAATGGCGCTTTATGCAGCTTCCGGTGCTCACGTACCGAGATGTACGCTCCGCTCCGGTTCTCGAAACACTATTTTCGCCACACCCTGACGAGTTTGATTTCAGGCTCAGGTGGCTCGGGAGGCAACTTGGTCAGGATCAACAAGATTTACACCCGCACCGGCGACGACGGCACAACCGGGCTTGGCAACGGACAGCGCCGGCTGAAGTCGGACCTGCGGGTGGATGCCTACGGAACGGTTGACGAGGCGAACTCCTGCATTGGCATGGCGCGCCGGCACACCGCGAGTGAGAACCCAGACCTCGACGCGGTCCTGAGCCGCATCCAGAACGACCTTTTCGATCTCGGCGCCGACCTCGCCACGCCGGACGATGGCAAGCCGCTTGGCTATGAGCCGCTGCGCATCATTGCGTCGCAGACGGCGCGCGTCGAAGCCGATATCGACGCGTTGACCGCGGACCTCCAGCCGCTGCGCTCCTTCATTCTGCCTGGCGGCTCGCCGGCGGCTGCCGCTCTGCATCTCGCCCGCACCGTCGCGCGGCGCGCCGAGCGCCTGATGGTGGCTCTTGCGCAGATCGAGGGCGAGCAGGTGAATCCGGAAGGCATCCGCTACATCAACCGTGTGTCCGATTTGCTCTTTGCCGCGGCGCGCGTTGTCAATGACAACGGAAAATCCGATGTCCTATGGGTGCCTGGGCAGAACCGGTAAGGTGTGACTCAGCCTGTGCGCGAGCACTCTGGAAGTATCTGCGCAAAGGGACTGTAGCAACGGCCACTCCGCAAGCGCGAAGCTTTGACCGGAGCCGCAGCCCTTACCCTTGCGCTCCGTCCATAGGGAAGGGGGAGAGGGGGTGTCAGCCTCCTGCTTTGCCGGCTGGGGGCGATTGGGCAGCGCATATGCGGGCAGTGCGCCTTCTCCCTAGGAGAGACCGGCAGGCGGATGAGGGGCGGCGCTGACGGTCAAGGCTGAGTACCCTGGATTTACGCTACTCTTCGTTCCTGCGGCACGCAGGCTTCGCAGATTGCCGCGACATGGCGATGATCTGTACCGCAACAGCCGCCGAGGATGCGCATCCCTGGAAAATCGCGCCTCAAGAGATTGTAGCGCATGCCTAGGTCGATCGGGTCGCCAGCGTCCAGCGTTTCCAACTCGTCCAGCTCCTGATGGCTTTTCGCGGAGGCGTTCGCCTTTACGCCTCGTATACGATTCACCCAGCTTTCATTGGCCTGCAGCGCCTGCATGAAATGCGTCGGGTGCGCGCAGTTGATCATGTAGTAGGCCGGCGAGCCGCTGGTGGCGTCGTCCACGGCATTGATGGCGTCGCCGAGCTCCATGCCGGTCGCCAGCCTGCCGTCAGTCTCTACAGTGAACGAGATCATGCAAGGCATGGCAATGTCCGCCGCCGCCCGAGCAATGCCGATGGCCTCGTGATGATTGTTCATGGTGAAGGCGGAAACCATATCCGCCTCGGTTTCGGCGAAAGTCTGGATTTGCGGGGCGTGATAGGCTTCGGCCTCCGCCTCGCTCATGCGACCGGCCTTGTAGCCGTCGCCGCGCGGGCCGATGGCACCGCCGATCACCAGGGGCGTCGCAGGCGTTTCCCACTTCTCCCGCAATTCCTCGAGCAGGCGGATCGAGGCGATATCGATTGCCTTCAGCTCTGCAGGACCATGTCCGATCTTCACGCCCCAGTCGGGATTGGCGCGCCATGTCGCGCTGTCGAGGATGAAGCCGACGCCGCGCGCCAGCGCGATCGGGAGATACCTCTCGTAGTAGCCCTTTAGTCGTTCGCGGCCTTCCTCGCTCTCCAGCAGCACGTAGGATGCGAAATGCGGCAGCTCGATACCGTCGTGGAAGATCAGCGTGGTTTCCAGTCCGCCGTCGCTGAGGAAAATCCGTTCACCCAGTTGCGGCAAGTCGTTTCGATATTTCGGCATGCTCGTCTCCATTCATAGGGTCGCCGGAACGCTGGTCGCGCACCATCGGTCTTGGAAGATGCGACGTTTTGCCCTATTATGGAGGCGCAGAGCTAGAAAGCTTGTGGTCTGGTTGGGATGCCGGATCGACAACCCCATACAAATCAGAGGTTTGCCCGGTTTTGTGGGATTTTGACCGATTTGTGTGGCATCTTGCAGCAATGAAAACCGTACCGCAGGTACAGTGAAATTCAAGGGAAGTGAGATGGGTAAGGGTGCGGAGACCCGCGGACGGATTCTCGACATCGCTGAGGCTTCGGTGCTGGCGAAGGGATTCGGCGCGACATCGATCGACGAAATCATCGCCGAGGCCGGCATTACCAAGAGCGGCTTCTTCTATCATTTCAGGGACAAGAACGAACTCGCCCGCGAGATGGTCCGGCGTTTCATCGACGAGAACGACCGGCTGTTCGACGACATCTTCAGTCGTGGCAAGGAATTGTCGGACGATCCTTTGCAGGCGTTCCTGATTGGCCTCAAGCTGCTTGCCGAAACGCTCGCCGATGCGCAGCGCCAGCATCCCGGATGCCTGATTGCGTCCGTTTGCTATCAGGAGCGGCTGTTTGACCGTGACGTTGTCGAGCTGACCAAGGCGACGACACTTCGCTGGAACGATCGCTTCCGCGGCTATCTCGACGCGATCGCCGCAGTCTATCCGCCGCGCGGCGGCATGGATTTGGACGATCTTGCGCAGTCGTTCGGTTGCATGGTCGATGGTGGCATCATCATGGCCCGCATCATGGGCGACAGCGCCTATCTGGAGCGGCAGGTCATGACCTTCCGCAGCTTCGTACGCATGGTGTTCTCACCATCGGCCAGCGCCGTGCTGCCTCTCGCCAACGCCGCCTGACGGACAGTCAGTCGGCGTGGCGCCTGTCCCAGGCTTCCCAGAAAACCAGCTCCTCCAGCGGCAGGCGTTGGCGCCAACCCTTCAGCGCCAGTTCCGGCTCCGGATAAAGCTGGTCGACAAATCCGACGCACAGATAGGCGACGATTTCGATATGGCCCGGGATACCGAGAAGCCGGCGCAAATCGGCGTCGCGGTAGATGCTTACCCATCCGACACCGATCCCTTCCGCCCGCGCGGCGAGCCAGAAATTCTGGACGGCGCAGACGGTGCTGTAGAGGTCCATCTGTGGATTGTGAGTGCGGCCAAGGACAACGTCGCCGCCACGTTTACGATCGCAGGTGACGCAAATGTTGAGTGGCGCCTTGCGAATTCCCTCCAGTTTCAGGGTTCGATAGGTCGCCTGGCGTTCTCCACCGAACATCCGGGCGGCCTCCTCGTTGGCCTGGGCGAATAGCTGCCACACCTGCTCCCGTCGCGCCGCCTCCTGGATCAGGATGAAATTCCACGGCTGCATGAAGCCGACGGAAGGGGCGCGGTGCGCGGCGGCAAGTAGCTTCCAGATCAACGGGTCGGGAATGGGCTCGGGCAGAAACTGATCGCGCACGTCCCGGCGCAGTTCAATCGCGCGGTATACCGCTTCCTTCTCGATATCTGCGAAGGCCCCGGCTTGGCCGAGACCGCAGTGAGTCGACTTGAGCATTATTTGATCCCCAATAACGCGTCCAACGATCATGCCGCCGTCCATGCGACATCAATCTTCGTTGTCTGGCCGGTCTTCTGACTTGGATCAGCTGGATTGCGCGTCTTCCCGGACAGGCCAGTGACATTTTGCGCATTCCATCACCATCACAGCGTTGGGCACGTTTCCGATTTGCACGGAATTCCCGATTCTCCTGCGCGAGCAGGCACCAGACGGAAGGATCGATACACCAAAAGCGTGGGGTGACAAGCCTATCGCCGGCGCGCCGTGGCCGCGCCTACTACAACGGCAAGCTCAAATAGGCGTGCCCCGAAAGAGCCTGTTCCATCCGGTATCGCGGAAGTGCTCCGCTCCGGATATCACCGTAGGGAAACGCCCTGACCGGTCGCCGTGAACAGCATCGCGCCTCGGGCGATGAAACATCCGCTACGGTCAGCGCCGTGAAATTCGACAGATGGGCGATCTCGATTGCGGCGCCTTGCCGCTGCCTTTCGCAGCTGCGCTTGCCTTTTTGCCGTCTCCTGCTAAAGCCGCGCGCATGACCACGCCGCTCAAAAACATCCGCAACTTTTCCATCGTCGCCCATATCGACCATGGCAAATCGACGCTTGCCGACCGCCTCATCCAGATCACGGGCGGGCTGGAGCTGCGCGACATGAAGGAGCAGGTGCTCGACAACATGGACATCGAGCGCGAGCGCGGCATCACCATCAAGGCGCAGACCGTTCGCCTCAACTACCGCGCCAACAACGGCGAGGACTACATCCTCAACCTCATGGATACGCCCGGCCATGTCGACTTCGCCTATGAGGTGTCGCGCTCGCTGGCTGCCTGCGAAGGCTCGCTGCTGGTCGTCGACGCCTCGCAGGGCGTCGAGGCGCAGACGCTGGCGAACGTCTACCAGGCGATCGACAACAACCACGAGATCGTGGTGGTCCTGAACAAGATCGACCTGCCCGCCGCCGAACCGGAACGCATCCGCGAGCAGGTCGAGGAAGTGATCGGCATCGACGCCAGCCAGGCCGTGCTGATCTCGGCCAAGAGCGGCATCGGCATTCCGGGTGTGCTGGAGGCCATCGTCCACCAGCTGCCGCCGCCGCGCGAGGGCGATCCGACAGCGCCGCTGAAGGCCATGCTGGTCGACTAGCTGGTATGATCCCTATCTCGGCGTCATCGTGCTGGTGCGCGTCATCGACGGCATCCTCAAGAAGGGCCAGACCATCCGCATGATGGAGGCCGGCGCCAAATATCTGGTCGACCGCACCGGCGTGTTCACGCCGAAGATCGTCAACGTCGACGAGCTCGGCCCCGGCGAGGTCGGCTTCATCACCGCGCAGATCAAGGAAGTGGCCGACACCCGCGTCGGCGACACCATCACCGAGGACAAGCGCCCGACCGCACATGCGCTGCCGGGCTTCAAGCCGGCGCAGCCGGTGGTGTTCTGCGGCCTGTTCCCGGTCGATGCCGCCGACTTCGAGGATCTGCGCGCCGCCATGGGCAAGCTCAGGCTCAACGATGCGAGCTTCTCCTACGAGATGGAGACGAGTGCTGCGCTCGGCTTCGGATTCCGCTGCGGCTTCCTCGGCCTGCTGCATCTCGAAATCATCCAGGAGCGGCTGGAGCGCGAGTTCAACCTCGACCTGATCGCCACCGCGCCGTCGGTCGTCTACCGGCTGAACCTGCTCGACGGCACGCAGAAGGAGCTGCACAACCCCGCCGACATGCCCGAAGTGATGAAGATCACCTCGATCGAGGAGCCGTGGATCCGCGCCACCATCCTGTCGCCCGATGAATATCTCGGCAGCATCCTGAAGCTCTGCCAGGACCGCCGCGGCATCCAGGCCGACCTCTCCTATGTCGGCAAGCGCGCCATGCTGGTCTACGACCTGCCGCTCAACGAGGTGGTGTTCGACTTCTACGACCGGCTGAAGTCGATCTCGAAAGGCTATGCCTCCTTCGACTATCACCTCACCGACTACCGCGAGGGCGACCTGGTGAAGATGTCGATCCTGGTCAATGAGGAGCCGGTCGACGCGCTATCGATGCTGGTCCACCGCACGGCGGCGGAAAAGCGCGGCCGCGTCATGTGCGAGAAGCTGAAGGAACTGATCCCGAACCACCTGTTCAAGATCCCGATCCAGGCGGCGATCGGCGGAAAGGTCATCGCTCGCGAGACGATCTCGGCGCTGCGCAAGGACGTGACGGCGAAATGCTACGGCGGCGACATCACCCGCAAGCGCAAGCTGCTCGACAAGCAGAAAGAGGGCAAGAAGCGCATGCGGCAGTTCGGCAAGGTCGACATCCCGCAGGAGGCGTTTATTCAGGCGCTGAAGATGGGGGATAACTAACTTGGATGTTGTGCAAGCCGTCAAGCAGCGCCAATCCAGAGCTATCGTTCTAAGTATCGCAACCAAATTTGCGAGGAAGATACTCTCTGGTGAGAAGACGGTTGAACTACGTCGTCGATTTCCACTTATTGAAGGTAACCACCAACCCGCGCTCCTCTATTCATCACGTGAAGATATGTCGATCATTGCTCAATGCCATATCCAATCAAGCGAGCGGCTTAGCTTGGACACAATCTGGAACGACTTTCGCGACGAGATCGCCATCTCGCGAGATGAATTTGATGAGTATTTCTTAGGTTTATCGGATGGGTACGCCATCCGATTTCGAAAAATGTACAAACTTCAAAGACCCGTTCCGCTGTCCGAGCTTCAAGAGCAATGGTCGTTTACAGCACCTCAATCCTACTGCTATGTTTCAAGGGATTTCTTCGACTCACTTGTGGCCGAAAGTAAGTGAATATTCTGATTGATACGAATGTCATTGTTGCGCTGGAGGACAATACTCCGATCAAGGAGACTTTCGCTCAATTCATTCGACTTTGCGGAACGCATAATGTTCACGTCTTTGTCGCTGATGCGACTATTAAAGATGTCGAGAACGATCAGAACGATGCTCGGCGCGATGCAACCCTTTCTAAGTTAAACAAATATCAGCGACTGAATAGCGTTCCAGATCGGTTCGTCGAAGAATTATCCCAAGAGATGGAAGTAGGGACACGCCGAAATAATCGTATCGATGTCGAGTTGCTGGCCTCGTTGAAAGCTAACGCTGTTGACTTCTTTGTTACCCAGGATGAGGGGCTGCATCGGCGGGCAGCAAGATCTGGATTGGCCGAGAGAGTGCTATTTGTTCCGGATGCTATCCGGCTCATTCAAAGAAAATTTGAGCCTAGCACGGTTAAGCTTCCCTACATAGTTCAAAAGAAGGCCTATGAGCTGGATGTTCGTTTGCCAATATTCGATTCACTTCGAGAAGGTTATCCAGAATTTGATAATTGGTTCATTGCGAAATGCCAGCGGCCACAACGCGATTGTTGGGTAATCGAAGTTGATGGCGAGGTAGTCGGGATCGTTATCTACAAGGAAGAATCGCTAGCGGACACCGACTCGCTGATTGAAGGAGCAAAATTCCTTAAGCTTTGTACCTTCAAGATGAGTCCGAACTATCGGGGCGAGCGTTTTGGAGAGCAATTATTGAAGCAGGCTCTTTGGTATGCGGCAAGCAATAACTTTGATGTTGTATACGTTACGGCATTTGAGGACCAAATTGTTCTAATTAATCTTTTAAATTACTTTGGATTCCGAGTGACATATCGGAACAAACGTGGCGAGTTTGTCATTGAAAAGGCGATTCCGCGGTCTGTTCATAAGCCGCGCGGCATGCTTCCATTGGAAGCTACTATCATAAACTATCCCAAGTTTTACTACGGGGATGACAATTCAAAATTTGTTGTGCCAATTCAGGGGGACTATTTCGAACGCTTGTTTCCTGAGAAAGATGGGAAACGACAGGGTGAGTTATTTGGCCCGGGTGAACTCGGTGCGACTGGATTGAATCAGAAGAAGATTCCGGGAAATACGATACGCAAGGTGTATGTCTGTCGCGCTAATACGCTACGAATTCGGCCCGGTGACGTAGTAATGTTCTATAAATCTCAAAGAGATGGAGACGATCATTCTCAGTGTTTGACCACGCTGGGCGTGGTTGAAGGATACTCTGAAGCGCTTGATGAGGACGATCTCGTGAAGATGACATCAAAGCGCTCAGTATTTTCTGACGAGTTTCTTCGAGAGATGTTCTCAGGAAATACATCTCCTGTTAAGGTATTGGACTTCCTTCTCATAGGTCACTTCGAGCAACCTATCACGCTGAATAATCTCGTTCAATTTGCTGCGTTGCGCGCAGCGCCACAATCAATTGTAGGCGTCCCTGATGAAGCATTTGAGAAGATAATGTCAGTCGGCCAGCTGAAGCCGTGATCGGCGCGTGGCTCGAGCCGAGCGGCATGCGGTGATTACCTTCATCTACCATCACCTCGAAGCCGGCACGTGCCGCAAGCTGGTGCTTGAAGCCTGGCTGCACGAGCGTGTGACAGCCGAGCGAAGCGGAGGCCGGGTTAAGGGGCGCGCAACAAGTCAAATGCGATTGCCCTGCCGATGGGGAGAAGAGCTCAACTCTGCCTCTTCCGCACCTCATCCCCCAGCAACGCCAGATCGGCAGCACCCAGCCGGTCGCTAGCGGTCCAGAGCTGGTGCCAGTACGGATAAAGGATCGGCGGGGCGCTGGCCTCGTCGAGCTTCCGGCGCTCGTCGGCGGTTAGCTTCAGCGCGGCCGCACCCAGATTGTCCTTCAGCTGCGCCTCGGTGCGCCCGCCGATGATCACCGAGGTCACGCCCTGCCGGCCGATCGTCCACGCCAGCGCCACCTGCGCCGCCGACACGCCCTTGGCGCCGGCGATCTCGACCAGCGTATCGACGATGCGCCACAGCCGGTCCTCGTCGCGGATCGGCGGTTCGCTCCAGCCGGCGAGTTGGCGCGTGCCTTGCGGCTGCGCGGCGTCGCGGCGGTGCTTGCCGGAAAGCAGCCCGCCGGCCAGCGGGCTCCAGACGAGGATGCCCAGCCCCTGGTCGACCGAGATCGGCACCAGCTCATATTCGGCCTCGCGCGCCTCCAGCGTGTAGTGGATCTGCTGGCTGATGAAGCGCTGGCGATGCTCAGTGGCGGAAATGCCCAGCGCCTTCATGACGTGCCAGCCGGAATAGTTGGAGCAGCCGATGTAGCGCACCTTGCCCTGCCGCACGAGCGTGTCGAGCGTCTCCAGCGTTTCTTCCAGCGGTGTCTGGCCGTCCCATTCATGCACCTGGTAGAGGTCGATCACGTCGGTCTTGAGCCGCCTGAGGCTCGCCTCGCAGGCGCGGATCAGATAGTGGCGCGACAGGCCGCGATCGTTGGGGCCGTCGCCCATCGGGAAGCGCGCCTTGGTGGCGAGCAGGACGCCGGCCTTGCGCTTGCCGCCCAGTGCCTCACCGACGATTTCCTCGCAGGCGCCGCTGGAATAGACATCCGCCGTATCGATCAGGTTGACGCCGGCGTCGATGCACATGTCGAACTGCCGCCGCGCCTCGTCAAGCCCGACATTGCCGACTTTCGCGAAGGCGCCCTTGCCGCCCATTGTCATGGTGCCGAGCGTAATTGTGGAGATTTTCAGGCCGGATTTTCCGAGCAGGCGGTATTCCATGATGTCTCTCCGTTTTGGGGTTCGTTGTGGTCGGCTAGCCGGTCTATGCGGTTGTTCTCGGTTCGATTGCTGGGCAAGGTTGCGAGGGGTTGGCTATTTGGCGCCAGGCATCTTAACGTCGTCATCCCGGGCAACCGAGCGCAGCGAGGGCAGACCCGGGACCCAGCGACCAGCAAACTTCGTTATCGCAGCGCTTTGCACCGCGTACCTCGCGTAGCGAGATACGGTGCCTTCGGCGATTATCAAGCTAGATCCCGGGTCTGCCCTCGCTGCGCTCGGTTGCCCGGGATGACGAAGCGATTGCCGCTGCCGCCAAGCTGCAATACCGTTGAGGCACTCAAGCGCCTGCGCGGAAGTCGCCATTGGCAGCCCCGAAGGTTGGTTCAGACGCGCCTACGATAGAGAAAATATCGCCCGACCGAAACGCCGCGCGGCAACGCCAATCGGATTAAATCCGGATGGTCCAGCGGCAACCCGCTGGCGGCGATGCCGCCGGGTTGCAGCAGGCTGGCGGTCAACTGCGGCAGCCAAGTCACGGTGATGGCGTCGAGCTCATCATTACCGGTGCCGATATCGGCATGCACCATGGCAATGTCGTCGCCGGCGAAGCGCCGCGCGGTCTCACGAATCTCGCCCAGCTCGAGGTCACCCTCAGGCGGTGTCGAGCAGGTATGTGCAGCCAGCACGCGGTCGAAGGCGATGATGCGCCGGCCCGGCAGCTTTTCGCGGATATGGTCGAAGGTGCGGCCATTGCCGAGCCCGAGTTCCAGGATCAGCCCCGGTTTGTCCGCGACCTGCTCGCAGACGAAGTCGAGGATCGTCCGCTGCGCCGTGACACGGCGGATGAAACTGTCGAGCCGGCTCATCCGGAGCGTTTCCAGGAAGAGTGCGAGGCGGTTTTCCGGTTCGGAAACGCGACCACCGGCGTCCGGCGTTTCCAGGAAGAGTGCGAGGCGGTTTTCCGGTTCGGAAACGCGACCACCGGCGTCCGGCGTTTCCAGGAAGAGTGCGAGGCGGTTTTCCGGTTCGGAAACGCGACCACCGGCGTCCGGCGTTTCCAGGAAGAGTGCGAGGCGGTTTTCCGGTTCGGAAACGCGACCACCGGCGTCCGGCGTTTCCAGGAAGAGTGCGAGGCGGTTTTCCGGTTCGGAAACGCGACCACCGGCGTCCGGCGTTTCCAGGAAGAGTGCGAGGCGGTTTTCCGGTTCGGAAACGCGACCACCGGCGTCCGGCGTTTCCAGGAAGAGTACGAGGCGGTTTTCCGGTCCGGAAACGCGACCACCGGCGTCCGGCGTTTCCAGGAAGAGTGCGAGGCGGTTTTCCGGTCCGGAAACGCGACAGCTAAAGGCATGATCCGCAAAAGTGGACAGCGGTTTTGCGTAGGGATCATGCCCATCATCATACCCCTCTACGCGCGGCGCTGGACAAATAGTACTCGATCAGTTGCTCGACATGGTCGTTGCGCGCCCGCGCCGTCTTCCCCCCCATCACGCAGACAACAAGCTTCCTGCCCGACCGGCTGACCGAGGTGCAGATGTTGAAGCCGGAGGCGCGGATATAGCCGGTCTTGATACCGTCCACACCGCTGACCCGGCCGATCAGGTCGTTGTGGCCGCGAATGTTGCGGCCGCGGAAGGTGAAATTCTGGTTGCTGAAATGGGCGAATTGCGAGGGGAAGCGCTTGCGCAGGGACATGCCGAGCAGCGCCATGTCGCGCGCCGTGGTGATCTGGCCGTCATCAGGCAAGCCGGATGCGTTGCGGAAGGTGGTGCCGCGCATGCCGAGCGTACGAGCCTTCGCCGTCATCATCTGCGCGAACTGGTCCTCGCTGCCGCCGAGATGTTCGCCGACCGCCACCGCAACGTCATTCGCCGATTTGACCGCAAGCGCCCGGGTCGCAGTGTCGACGTCGATCGTTTCTCCAGACTTGAAGCCCAGCTTGCTCGGAGGCTGGCGGCGAGCGAAGTCGGAGATGGGGATCTGGGTCGACGGCGAAACCCGACCGGATTCCATCGCCTCGAACAGCAGGTAGAGCGTCATCATCTTGGTCAGAGACGCCGGATAGCGCGGCGCTTCGGAATCGGCGTCGTAAAGCACCTTGCCGCTGTTCACGTCGACGACGATGGCGGAGTACTTTTCCGAAGAGGGGCGCTGGGGCGGCGGCGTGGCGGCCATCTGCAGCGCGTCCGTGGTCGAGCAGGCGGCGAGCGTCAGCAGCATCATGAACAGCATTGCCGCTGCCCGGAATGGCGCAGTGTTTGCCATGATCAATGTCCGCCTGAAACCAAGTGCCCAAGATCGATGCCGCCGCGAACCCCCGCGAAGCAGCTGTCGCGAGGCTATAGCACTTCGCGGCCCTACCGCAATCATGCTTCTGGCATAACCACTGGTTATTGGCCCCGGGTGACACAGACCGGAAACGCGGAACACCCGAAGTATCGCCAGACGGTTACGCGTGTCCGGTAGCGTTCACCGATTGATTTCATGCGCGCGCTTTTCGAGCAGCGAGCCGCGGCATTTTGCGCAGCCGTCGCAGGCCTTTCGGACCGCAAGTACCTGCGATCCGGTCACTCACTGCCGCTACGCGACGCGCCGTTCTTGGTCGGAGGCATTATGGCGCTTGGCAGGATGACGTTGTGGAAGTGTTTTCAGATTTCAGAATTCAGAGCATCCGCTTCACCGCAGGCACGATCAATGTGAACGTAAGCGAATATGACCGCGTCAGCGATTATATCGATTCCGGCGCGATCAAGGTGAAGGCGACCAAGAGCGTCAGGAAATATGTGCCGAAGGCGAACACGCTCTACCTGAACGAAGGCGATCCGCGCGGCGACCTCAATATGCGGACGGGTATTCTGCATGAATGCACGCATATCATTTCAGACATCAACAAGGTGGAAGTCACCCGCCTGCAGGATGAGGCCGCGGCCTATCTGGCGCAGTTCACCTTCCTCAAACTGCTCTATCCCGAAATCGAGGCGCCGTCGCTGAGGGGAGAGGCCGCTTGCCGACATGATGCGCTACGGCCTCGGCCTCGTCGACAAGTACAGTCTCGGCCAGGCTGCGGGCTACGGTGCGTTAATAGCGCAGGCGGATGTCAACACGCTGGGGCGGTACGTGCAGAGGCACCCCGAATATTCGGACATCAAGGACGATGAGGAACTCGATGCCGACGGGTGAAGCTGAGCAAGGATCAGCTCAGCGCGCATCAGCTGAACGAGGCGGCGCGGGAAAGCGACAGGACGAAATATGAGGCCTGGCTGCTGAAGACGGTCGCGGCCGCGCAGACACCCGGCAAGGATGGGTCTTTCGCGTACCAGCAGCTCAGCCAGCACTTCTTCATGGTCTACAAGCCAGTTGCGACAGTTCTCCTGTCGCGTTTCCTGTCGGTGAAGAAGGGAGATCGGCTATCGGAACTGTTCGACAAATTCTCCACCGAACAGAAGGCCGACCTGATCAGCCAGCTGCGCATTCCGAAGCCGCCGGGTTGAGGAGCCGAATTGCTTCCGGTTTGGATCGCCAGCAATGTCGGTCCCGCATCCGAACCGCTGAAGCATTTGGACAGCTGGGTCCAGAGTGGGACCGACCGGAATCCGCCAATTCCGGACCCGGGACAGCTCTGGTGGCGCGTTGCTCGACCAAAGCCTTCCATGCTTTGGGGCGGACCGTGGAATGCATCCAACGACCTTTGATGACGTTAGAGCATGTCGCGCTCAATGTGATCCATTCTGCCGGTGATGGTTGGGGCCAAGGTCGAGGACTTTGGCGCAGGCCGCACTGTCGGTGCGGACAAGACGAAGGCCGAAGGATTTGGCCCAAACCAGCCCGGCCCTTCGGGTTTCCGTTTGGCGGGCGCTCACTTTGTCGGGCCGCTCGTCCGATGGAACCGCATCGAACTTCGCGCCCCTCCGCGTGAATCGCCTCGCCAAACGAGAAACAGATTGAACGTATGGCCCGCCCCGTCTGCAAGGGGTATTTTGAAGATTGCTCTGTTCAGTCTGCGTCAACGTATCCGGTCTCGAGGTCTCGCCCCGGCCAAGATGGAGATCCGCGCAGCCTGGTCCTCATAATCACACCGGTCTCGATCGACCGTTCAATGGTCCAGGTTTCCAGGCTGCCGTTCGACTGTCAGGCCATCTTCTCCTCACCACCCGCAGATTGTCGCGACCATCAGCTCAGCGGCTGATGATCTCCTTTTCCTATGCCGCCGCGACCGCCGGATCGAAGCCGCGCTCCTTGCGCAGCACCGCCCAGACGATGCGCGCGAGCTTGGCTGCCAGCGCCACCACGACGACATTCTTGTGCGTTCTTTCCGACAGACCACGCACCCACCTGCCCAGCGGCGTGTCCTGGCCCATGATGCGCGGCAGGACCGCGCGGGCGCCATGGATCAGGTTTGCCCGCAGGTAGCGGTTGCCGCGCTTGGAGATGCCAAGCAGCCTCGGCTTTCCTCCCGTCGTCGCCTGTCGAGGTGTCAGACCCAACCAGGCGGCAAGGTCGCGCCCACGTCCGAAGCTGCGAGCATCACCGACTGCCGCCGTCAGCGCGGTAGCGTTGATGACCCCTATGCCGGGGATCGACGCAAGGCGACGCGCTGCCTCATCCTCGCGCGCCATCCGCACGAACTCCGCATCGAATGCGGCGATCCGCTCATCAAGGCTGCGCCACTCGGTGCGCAAATCCTCGACCAGAAGCCGCATGCGCGGCGATAGCCGAGGATCCTCCTCGTCGGCGAAGACTGTCAAGGCGTCCTCCAGCTTGCGCCGCCCCTGCGCCACCACGATGCCGCGCTCCAGCAACAGGGCCCGCAGATGGTTGATCAGCGCCGTGCGCTCCGCCACCAGACGCGAGCGCGCACGATGCAAAGCCTGGATGTCCGATTGCACCTCGCTCTTGACCGGCACGAAGCGCATCGTCGGCCGCGTCGCCGCTTCCGCGATCGCCTCGGCGTCCCGGTCGTCGTTCTTGTTCGCCTTCACATAGGGCCGAACATATTCCGGCGACATCAGCCGGATCGTGTGGCCCGCACCCCCGAGCACCCGACCGAGGTGATGCGCGCCACAGCAGGCTTCCATCGCCACGATGCAGGCCGGCAGCCTGCCGACGAAATCCACGACGCCCTCACGTCGAAGGCGCCGGCGCACAACGACAGCGCCTGCCTCATCCAACCCGACGAGGCTGCAAACATTCTTGCCAAGA
Organism: uncultured Alphaproteobacteria bacterium; assembly: GCA_963839725.1. Lineage (GTDB taxonomy): Bacteria > Pseudomonadota > Alphaproteobacteria > Rhizobiales > Rhizobiaceae > Kumtagia. The sequence continues at coordinate 577,633 of CAWIWT010000001.1, forward strand.
TCAATTCCAAGCACAAATATCGACATCGGTCCGTTCCTCTCTCGTGCCAAAACAGAGCGATCCTAACCGATCGCTCCAGAGAGGGGCGGGCCATCCCATAATCACATTGGGCGCGACATGCTCTAGATACTTCGAGTTCCGAATAAATTGCTCGATATAGGTTGGGAGCTATTTACCTGAGCGCGCTTTAGGCGGATTATCCCGCCGGGAGGAAGCCGTCTGATTTATCCGACAAATAGGTCAAATGGCTTTCCGACCGTTGGATGCAAGGGAGGATAATCATGAGACGGACAGTTCCGCTCGCGGCATGCGCCGCGGCGTTGTTGCTCGGCGTCCCGCATGCGTTTGCGCAATCCGGGGGGGTCGAGAAGGCAGTCGGCGGCTACAGCTTCGAGGACGCCGCAAAGGAAGCCCCCGGCACGAAGGATTTCCATTCGGCCGATGGCCATCTCACTTTCGCGATAGTGACGCATACGGCCGGCAACGGCTTCTTCGATCCGGTCTATGTGGGCGCGACCGTCGCCGGCAATTTGATCGGAGCCAAGATCCTGCTGCTCGGCTCGGAATCGCCCACCGACGATCCGGCGCGCGAGATCGAGATCCTGAACCAGATCGTGCAGGACCCGACCATCGATGGCCTGATCATGACGACTCCGCAGGTCGGCGCCTATAACGACATCGTCAAGGCGGCCGAGGCGAGCGGCATACCGGTCGCCACGACCAACTCGTTCGACGCGACGATCCTCGACCGAAGCGGCATCAGCCATACCGGCCAGGACGCTTCGGCGGCCGCGATCGCCGGCGAGGCGCTCGTCAAATGCCTGGCTGACAAGGGCATCGAGAAGGGCTCGATCGTGCTGCCGTCATCGACAGCGATGGGCAACATCGAGGTCAATAACCGCGTCACCTCGGCCTTCAACGCCATCGTCAAGAGCCTGAAGGACTCCGGCAAGCTCGACAGCTTCAAGGTCGACGCCGGTCCGGAGAACACCGGAATCGATACCAACCCGAACGATCCGGTGAACGGTATCGTCACGCTGTTCGAATCGCGCGGGGACGTGGTCGGCGCCTTCGCCGGCAACAACGTGTTCACGCCGGCGCTCGCCAAGGCCGTCGCCCAGACAGGAAAGACCGGAAAAATCTGCGCCTACGGCTTTGACCTCGGCCCGGCCCAGCAGGACGCGTTGAAGAGCGGCGACCTCACCGGCGCGCTCGGGCAGCAGCCCTTCCTGCAAGGCTTCTGGCCGGTCATGCAGCTCTGGCTGGAGGTCGACCGTGGCATCGCGGCGGCCAACCTCGACACGCGCGCCCAGCTCGTGACCCAGGAGACGGTCGGCAACGTCGGCAAGCGCTTCGAGAACTGATCTCGACCGCGGCCGAGAGCCTGTCGCGGGAGGGCTGGAGCCCTCCCGCGCATGGGCACAACACTATCCGAAAGCCTATCCGCGCATGTCCGACGCAGCCTTCGCTCGCCGCCTTCCGTCCCAGCTCGTTGGCGGCTGGGAAATGGGGCTGGTTGTCCTTCTTGCGCTGATCTATCTCGGCGGCGCCGTCGTAAATCCGGAGTTCTTCGGCTCCACCGAGGCGTTTCATGCGCTGCTGCGCGACACCTCCCGGGTCGCCATCATCGCGGTCGGAATGACGTTCGTCATCGTCAACAAGGACCTCGACCTTTCGGTCGGCTCCACCTACGGCCTTGTGGCCGTCGTCTTCGCGAGGCTGTTCGCGCCGAACTTCCTCGACCTCGACGTCGTGAGCTCGGTGATCTTCTGCGCCCTTCTCGGCGTCGTGATCGGCCTTGTCAACGGTGTGCTCGTCACCATCCTGAGGGTGCCTGCCTTCATAGCCACATTGACCACGCTTCTGATCGGCCGCGGCTTCGTCCTTGCGCTGACGCATGGCCAGTCGATCTACTACCCCGCCAAGGCGAAGGAGTACCCGCTTTTCTTCCATCTCGGCGAGACGAACGTGCTCGGCTTCAACAACCAGATCGCCATTTTCGCGCTTGTCGCGCTGCTTGGCGCCTATGTGCTTGCCAAGACCCGCTGGGGCTACGAGACCTTCGCGACCGGCGGCAACGAGCAGGCAGCAGGCTATGCCGGCATACCGACGCGCTGGGTGCGCATCCGCGCCTACCTGATCTCCTCACTCTGCGCCGCGCTGGCCGGCCTCTTGTCGGCGGCGCAGGACAAGGGCGTGACCCCGCTCTACGGGATCAGTCTCGAGCTGATCGTGATCGCCTCCGTGATCATCGGTGGCGCGTCGATCCTCGGCGGGCGCGGGCGGGTCTTCGGCTCGTGTCTCGGCGCCATGCTGGTGATCTTGATCGACAAGGTGCTGCGCGAAGGCTGGCCGATCACCCGCATCATCAAGGTCGGCGACGAGGAGATCGCGGTGAACGCCGTCTACTCCCTGCCAGTCGGCGCCGTCCCCGTCTTCCTCGGCCTCCTGCTTGTCATCGCCGTGCTGATCGAGCCCTGGCTGATGCGCCGCCAGATCGCCGGACGATTTTGGGCCTGGCTGCGCGGCCGCCCGCCGCCGCCTGCCTATGAGATCGGCGGCGTCGCGCTCGAAGGGGTTCAGACCAAGGGGGCGATGGCGACCGACATAGCGCTGTCGGCCACCGGGCTCGGCAAGTTCCTCGCCCGCCGCGACGCGCTCGCCATCATCCTGACCGCGGTGCTGTGGCTGACCGGCCTCGCGCTCCGGCCGGACTACTGGTGGAACCTGTCCAACACCTTCGCGATCCTGCTCAACTACACCGAACTCGCGCTCATCACCGTCGGGCTCACCTATGTCATTGCCGCCGGCGACATCGACCTCTCGGTCGGCGCGGTGCTGGCGCTCGCCGGCAGCACCGCCGCCTACTTTCTGAAGGTGCTTGGCGCCGATCCGATGACGGCGGTGGCGATGGGCCTGCTGGCGGGAATGTGCGCGGGGTTCGTCAACGCCGTCGTCACGGTCGGCTTCAAGCTGCCCGCCTTCATTGCAACCCTAGGCATGTTCTACATCGCCCGCGGGCTGGCCGCCTGGTTCGTCGCCGGCCAACAGCTCACCGGCTGGCCGGAGGGTTACAACCTGCTCGGCCGCAAGCTGAACGACATCCTGCTGCACTACGGCATCCGGCTGTCCGATGGGCCGGCGCGCGCCGTCGCCGAGGTCGTCAGCGTGCAGACGATCTGGATGCTGCTCGTCGCGCTCGTCGCCGGCATCGTGCTTGCCTACATGCCGTTCGGCCAGAAGGTCTACGCCACGGGCGGCAACATCCGCGCCGCCGCCTATGCCGGAATCAACACCGACCGGGTGCGCTTCATCTCGCTCCTGCTGGCGGCGCTCTGCGCGACAATGGCGGGCATCATCAACGTCGCCTACTTCCGCAGCTTCAACCCGGTCGCGGGCCAATTCCGCGAACTGGACGCGATCGCCTCGGTGATCATCGGCGGCGGCTCGATCTTCGGCGGCTACGGCACCGTGATCGGCTCGCTTGCCGGCGCCGCGGTGATCACCCTTGTCAGGGCGCTTCTTCAGCTCAACGTGCAGGGCTTCAGCATGCCTCAGCACTGGATCAATGTCTTTATCGGCGTCATCCTCATCGCTGCGGTGCTGATTGACATCTGGGTGCGCCAGGCCAACATCGTTGGCCGCTTGCGGACCCGCCTCGCGCGACGCACACGAACGCCGGAAACCGCTCATGGCTGATGCTACGTCGCCTACACCGATCGTGGAAATGCGGGGCATCGAAAAGGCCTTCGGTGCCGTGCAGGCGCTTCGCAACGTCGACCTGGTGCTCTATCCGGGCGAGATTCTCGGCCTGGTTGGCGACAACTCGGCCGGGAAGTCGACGCTCATGAAGATCCTGACCGGCGCTTATCAACGCGATGCCGGCGAAATCTCCGTTGCCGGACAACCGGTGCACTTCAAGAGCCCGCACGAGAGTCGCGACGTCGGCATCGAAATGATCTACCAGGATTTCGCGCTTTGCGGGAATATGGATGTCGGCCAGAACATCTTTCTTGGCCGGTGGCCGCGCAAGGGCCCTTTCATCGATCGGCGGAAAATGTACACGGAAGCCGACAGCGTGCTGAAGCAGCTCAAGGTCGACGTGAACTCCGTCTATCAGAAGGTCGAGAGCCTGTCGGGCGGCCGCCAGCAATCCGTCGCGATTGCCCGCGCGATCTCGTTCGAGCCGCGCGTGGTTATCCTCGACGAACCGACCGCCAATCTCTCGGTGATGGCGACCGAACGGTTGCTTGAGACGATGCTGGAACTGAAAAAACAGAGCGTTGCCCAGATCATTATCTCGCACCGTCTCATCGACATTTTCGCCGTGGGCGACCGGGTCATGGTACTCAAACGAGGCGAGAACGTCGGCGACCGATACGTTAAGGACACTGACGAACATGAGGTCTTGGAGATCATCGTCTCCGGCACGAGAGGGAACGCGCTCACGGCCGATGAGGCGAGAGCGCTTTGAGTGGCCATGGACCCTTGCCGGACGTACCCGTGTCAAAACGCGAGTCATCTCTCGTATGACGCCCTTTCCGGCTTCCCTTCAATGCGGGATAGCTACTACTACGTCTTGGCAAACTATACGACGCTCGGGGAGGGCAATATCAGCCTGCCTGACCGATGGCGCCTCATAGGGCCGATCATAGCGATGTCGGGCTTGTTCACGTTCGGCTGGACAGGGAGCGTTCTCGTGAGCATCATGACCGAATTCGGTAAACTCGATCGAGTAAGGGCCAAAAAACCCACGGACTCCGGCCCTTCGTCCGCGGAAGTCAACTCCGAACCAGGATCATAGCTGCGAAAACCCTACCGATCCAGCACTTCGCGCAGCTTTGCCGCCAGCTGGTCGATCGTAAACGGCTTGGCGATGAAATCGACGCCCTGATCGAGCACGCCATTGTGCACCACCGCGTTCTTGGTGAAGCCGGTGGTGAACAGGATTTTCAGCTGAGGGCGGGTCTCTCGCGCGCGCTCCGCCAACCTGCGGCCGTTGGTGCCTGCCATGATCACATCGGTGAACATCAGCGCCACGCTCGGATTGGCATCGAGCTTCGCCATCGCCTCGTCCGAGCTTCCCGCATGAACCACCCGATAGCCAAGGTCGCGCAGCGATGCCACGGTGCCGATGCGCACGCGCTCGTCGTCTTCCACGACGAGGATAAGCTCGGTCGGCTGCTTGTCGAGGTCGGCAGCCTTGTGCGGCAGCGCTGGCCGCTCTTCGCCGGCAAAGCGCGGCAGATAGATCTTGATCGTCGTGCCTTCGCCGGGCTCGGAGTAGATCTTGACGTGGCCGCCGCTCTGCTTGACGAAGCCGAACACCTGGCTGAGCCCAAGCCCGGTTCCCTTGTTCGCGCCTTTTGTGGTGAAGAACGGATCGAAAGCGCGCGCAACGACTTCGGCGGGCATTCCGGTGCCGGTATCGGTAACCGCGATCAGCACATAGTGGCCGGCTGAAACCTCGGCGTTCGCCTTCGCATATTGATCGTTGAGATGGGTGTTCGCGGTCTCGATGGTCAGCCGCCCGCCCTCCGGCATCGCGTCGCGGCCATTGACGGCGAGGTTCAGCAGAGCGTTTTCCAGCTGGCTCGTATCGGCGAATGTCCGCCACAGGCCGGCGGCCAGTACCGTCTCGATCTTGATGCCTTCGCCGAGCGTGCGATGCAGCAGTTCCGACATGCCAGAGACCAGCTTGTTGGCGTCAATCACCTGCGGGGCCAACGGCTGCTGACGGGAGAAGGCGAGCAAACGCGATGTCAGGTTCGCGGCGCGCGTGGCGGCGTCCGTCGCGGCATCGACGAATGCCTCGACATCGGTCTCGCCACGCGTCAGCTTGCGCTGCGCGAGATTCATCGCGCTCATAATGATGGCCAGCATGTTGTTGAAGTCATGCGCGATGCCGCCCGTCAGTTGCCCGACGGCCTCCATCTTCTGCATCTGCCGGATCTGCGCTTCGGCCGCCTCGCGCGAACTCGATCTCCTGCTTGAGGCTGGCATTGGTTTCCGTCAGCTTCGTGTGCGCTGAAATGAGATCTTCGAGACGCCTGCGGGCGTTGGTGACGCCGAATATCGCCATCGCGAACACTGCGATCAAGGCCAAGGTCGAAGCCATCCGCATGCGGTCGTCCGTTGTCTCGGCCTCTGTCAGTCGCTGTTGCAGCACCGCGTTCTCGTCACGACGGATATCGGCGACGATCGCCCGGATGCGGTCCATGGCGATCTTACCTTGGTCGCTGCGAACGAGATTGATGGCACCCGTGACATTTCGCTGATCGTAGAGCCGCAAGGTCTCGGCTACCTCGGCCAGCTTATCGCCGACGGCGGTCATCAAGGACTCAATCTGGCCAACCCGATTCGAATTCTCGACCGCGGTTGATTTCAATTCTTCCAGCTCACGTGGCAGGGCCGACAAGGCCGATTTGTAAGGCTTCAGATAGGATGCCTCGCCGGTCAGCAGATAGCCGCGCTGGCCGGTTTCGACATCCTGTACGAGGCTGAGCACGGAAACGACGCGACGCTCGAACTCAAACGCCTGGCGCACGGCTTCGTTGTCATGCCGCTGCGATTCGATCAGGAATGTGCGCGCGATCACGATCAGCGCGAGCACCGCAAAGCCGGCGATTAACGGAATGAGCTGTGCCCGTAAGGCCCGACGTAGCCTTGCGATCATTAGGCCGTGAACTCACAAATCTGGTCGAAATGGTGTGAGGCCATCTGTTCGGATACGCGGAGCGAAGGCGTAGGAAGCCTTTCGGCTTTCAAGTCCTTCGCGACACCGGAGCGCCGTGCGTTCGCCGAACGCGCAAAGGACGCTCCGGCATTTCGGGTGGCGCATGTTCCTTTCGCGCTGACAAACGTCAGCGCGGGACATGCGCGGTAGCCGGACAGATGGACCGCATCCGAAGGGCGCCGAAACGGCTGCGACCTGCTGCGTCGAACCGCTCGGCCGGGGGATAGACCCCGCCCTTCGCGCTTCTCCTTGCATCTCTTTGCCGTTTCCGGCGCCATTTCGATCAATTATAACTCCACGGCCTACGGGGTCCGGCGGGTTCGAGTAAGTCCGCAGGTGATACGTAGCAGTGAACCGCGCGGATGCAAATGCGATCTTGTTTCAAATTGGCAGGCAGCCGATTCTGGCCTAATTGACGGCGGATTTGTTCGGCAAGCCTGCGCGACAGGAGGACGGCATGTCAGAAATCGCAACGCTCGCGGCAGCCATTTTCAAGCGTGCCGGCAAGCAAAAACGCTTTGTCGTCGCGCTCGCCGGGCCGCCCGGCGCCGGAAAGTCGACGCTTGCCGAGCAGCTGAGTGGGTTGTTTCCGGAAGGCAGCGCCATCGTCGTGCCGATGGACGGATTTCATTTCGACGACATCCTTCTCAATGCTCGCGACATGCGAGCCCGCAAGGGTGCGCCGGAGACATTCGATTTCCACGGCTTCGAGACGCTGCTTAAGCGCATCCGCGCCAATGAATCGGATATCGCCATTCCGGTCTTCGACCGCTCGATCGAACTGTCGCGTGCCGGCGCCGCGATCATCGCGCAGGATATCAAATTCGTGCTGGTCGAAGGCAACTACCTGTTGCTCGATGAGGAGCCGTGGAGCCGGCTTGGGCGGCTGTTCGATTTCTCGGTCTATATCGATGTGACGCGCGAGGAGCTTGATCGCCGGTTGGTCAAGCGCTGGGACAAGCACGGCAAGACCAGGGAGGAGGCGCGCGCCTGGATCGATTCCAACGACATGCCCAACATCGATCGTGTCATTCAGCGCCGCCGAGTGGCTGATCTGGTGTTGAAAGCGGGGTAAGACCGACGCGACACCCACACTCGAGCCGGAACCGAAAGCCATGACAAGCATTTAGCAACAGTCACTTCGCGGAGAGCTGTCATGGTTACAAAGAAATCCGTCACTGCCAAGCCAAAGTCTGAAGCCGCTGCCCCTAAAAAGGCGAGCCCCAGGAAATCTGTCGAGAAGGATATGGGCGCAGGGGCGGCGATGGCCGCGCGCTCAAAGGATGCGGCAGCCGCCAAGCGCACCACAAAAGCGAGCTCCGCCAAGATGGATAGCGCCAAGCCGGGGAAGGAAGCCGCGGCCAAGAAGGCGAAGGCGGCTCGAACGAAAGTCGCTTCCGCCAAGCCCTCGCTTGCCAAGCGTGTTATCCGCAAGGTCAAGTCGGCCGCCGGCGGCGTCGCGTCACTCGCCGGCGCTGTGGTCGGCAAGAGCTAGCGCGGTCTGCGCTCAAGCCAACTGAAGGCGGCTTAAGGCAGCCATCGAATGCGCGTTACGGCCTCGCGGGAATGTTGAGGCCGCGGTCGCTTGCCGGCTGCGCCAGGCCGGCTTCCAGCCAGCGCATGACGTTCTTCATATTATCCATGCCGAGCATTTCGCCCACTTCGTAGAAGACCTTCAGCGTGCGCACCCAGCCCAGCATGGAAATGTCGGCGATGGTGTATTCGTCGTCCATGATCCATTTGCGGCCGTTCAGCCGGGTCTCCAGAACACCGAGAAGCCGCTTGGACTCATCGCGGTAGCGTTCGAGCGGCCGCTTGTCTGCAATGTCGTTGCCGGCGAATTTGTGGAAGAAGCCAAGCTGGCCGAACATCGGGCCGATACCCCCCATCTGGAAGAATACCCACGCGATCGTCTCATAGCGCCGAGCCGGATCCGACGGCATCAGTTTGCCGGTCTTTTCGGCGAGATAGAGCAGGATAGCGCCGGATTCGAACAAAGCCAACGGCTTTCCGCCGGGGCCGTTGGGGTCGATGATCGCGGGGATCTTGCCGTTCGGATTGAGCGACAGGAAGTCCGGCGTCGCGGTCTCGTTCTGCATGATGTTGATGAGGTGCGCCTCGTAAGGCAGGCCGATCTCTTCCAGCGCGATCGATACCTTCACGCCGTTCGGTGTGGGAAACGAATAGAGCTGCAGCCTGTCAGGATGCTGTGCGGGCCAACGCGAAGCGATCGGGAAAGCGGCGAGGTCGGACATGAAGGACTCCTGAAGGCAAAAAGGGCGGGACGACAGTCAGTGCGCCGGTTGCGGGAAAGTAGGAATTGGTACGATTGATGTCGAGAGTGGGTGGGTTGGATTTTCGGAGCCGTTATTAAGTTGTCCGCACCGCTCCGGCAGGGATCCTATGGTCGCGCTCCGGCTTTCAGCTTCCGCTTGCCATAGGATGACGAAGTTGAGGTGGGCTGGGCTAACCTTCAACGTCGGCGCTCGGCGCTACGCTTGGCGGTCGGCAGCTCTCATGATTTTTCGTCATCCTATGGCAAGCGGAGGCTGAAAGCCGGAGCGCGACCATAGGATCCCATGATTGATGATTTCTACCTGTCACAGTGGGATCATCAGATGTCGATACGGCGTCAAAAGAGTGGCTCACGGATACCGCAGAAAATCCACCTTCCGGACCGGCTTCGATGCTCTCCGCGCTTGGCTCCAAACCCGTCAGAGCAGATCAAACACCTCTGCTCGCTCATCCATAACGCCCTCAAACCACCAAGAGTTCGTGTAGTGTGTTCGGGCGCGCAAAGGACGCGCGGCGCTGTAGCCGCCGATATGCGGGCTGAAAACTAAAATTAATCCGCCGAGCGGAAAGCGATATTAACAATATTTGCCCAGAGTGAAGCCCGATGGGGAATACATCCGTATGCCTTCAGGCTTAGATCCAACACGTAGCCCTGGATTCAGGTTGCTTGCCGTTGCTGCCGCGGGTGTCGGCGCTTTCATGCTTGCGTTGTCGGCTATTCAAGGGTTTGGCTTTGATGCAAGCCTGACCGGCAAGCCAGCGATTTTGATCGGCGCGGTTATTGCCGGATTGTGCGCGCTTTCCGCCGCCAGTTCGGTCGCTTCCTTCTTCGCCGGTGTCGATGAGTCCGTTGGCTATGTCTACAATCGAGACTCAATGCGACAAGCTGACGGGATTTTTCGCCCGCACCGCGATGATGAGCAGGATCGGCGAGGCGGTGGTTGGCGCGCTCAACACCGGTCGGCCTGCGTTTTTGCTCGACATAGACATCGATCGTTTCAAGCAGATCAACGAGTCCATCGGCTATTCGCTCGGGGACGACCTGATCCTTGATTTTGCGGCCCGCTTGAGAAAATGCCTCCCGCGAAGTGTCATCATAGGGCGCATCGGCGCCGGCGAATTCGCCGTGTTAGTGTCGGATCAGGTTGCGGGCGAATCCCTGGGCGAATTGGTGGATCGGCTAATCGACCGGATGATGGTGCCGTACCAGCTCAGAACCCATTTGCAGTCGGTCAGCTTGTCGGTAGGCGTTGTCGCTATTCCGAAAGATGGTACCGAGCCCAAAACGATCCTGCGCCGCTCGAACCTTGCCCTGCAGAATGCGCGGCTGACCGGAATTGGCGAATGGGCGTTCTTCGAGAACGAAATGGGCCGCGTCGCGGACCATCGTCAATGGGTCGAGTTGGAGCTTCAAACGGCGTTTCAGCGAGGCGACTTCCGCCTTTATTATCAGCCGCAGCATGAATTGTCGGGCGGCCGGGTCATTGGCTACGAAGCCTTGATCCGGTGGAAGCATCCAATTCGCGGCATGATCCCGCCATCGGAGTTCATCCCGATCGCAGAGGAAACCGGCATGATCGGCCAGCTCGGCGAGTGGGTGCTGCGGCAGGCTTGCGCCGATGCCCTGCAACTCCCCGAAAATTGCTTCGTTGCGGTTAACATCTCACCGGTGCAGTTCCTGACGCGTGATTTCCTGGACGTGGTTGAGGACGCCCTGAAGGCATCCGGGCTCGATCCAAAACGGCTCGAGCTCGAAGTCACGGAATCGGCCATGATGCAGAGCCGCGAGCAAGCGGCTTTCCTGCTCAAGCGGCTCGGCGAGATGGGCATTTCGGTCGCTATCGACGATTTTGGGACCGGCTATTCCAACCTGAGCTATCTGATCGATTTTCCGTTCCACAAGATGAAGGTCGACCAGTCCTTCGTCAGCCGCATGGAGACGGATGCCGTTTCGGCTGCGGTGGTAACAACCATCGTTGGCCTGGCGCGGGCTCTCAACGTTAGATCCATTGCGGAAGGCGTCGAGACGGAAAACCAGGCAATACTGCTCAGGGCCGCTGGCTGCAACGAGGTTCAGGGCTATCTGTACGGGCGCCCGGCGCCACTGGGCGGTGCCAAGCCTGTGCTCCGGTTGGTGAAGAACGGTGATAGGCAAGTCGCGTAGAATCCGCGGTTACCGCTTCGCGAGGATCACCTTGAATCCCTGGCTGCGGGCTATCTCCGAAAAACTCGAAAACAGCCCCGGCATGGTCTTTTCATAGGGAAGATGGTGGTTTGCCACCAGAAGCAGCCGCCCGCCCGATTTGAGCGCTCTCGCCGCTGCCTTGATCATGTCTTGTCCAAGCAAAGGCTCGGCGCGCCTGTCGGCGTGGAATGGCGGGTTCATGACGATGGCATCGTATCGGTCGGTGACCGGTTCGGCGGCGAGGTCATGCCAGAAGAAGCCGGCCGGCACAGTCGCATCAGCGAGGTTGATCTTCGCGGCTTCCAATGAAGCGAAGTCGGCTTCATAGAGATCGATCGCCTTGATCTTCGGACATCGCCTGACTGCTTCTCGGGCGAGGTAGCCCCAGCCCGCGCAGAAATCGGCGACGTGCCCCGAGAGATCGGCCGGAAGGTGTTCCGCCAGCAACTGTGACCCGGTATCGACGTGATCACGCGAAAACATGCCTGGCGCCGTGACGAAATGGCCCTCGACAAGTGTCGGTTCCTCACTTGCGTTCAGTGCGGCGAGAAGCGGCTTCACGTCCTGCTGGTGTCGGAACCAAACGGCCAGGCCGTGGTATTTGGGCAGATGCCCATCCAGTTCGACAGCGCCTTCGAGCCGCTTGCGCAGGCTGGCGGTGCCATCCTCCTTGCTTCCCGCCAGAAGGATGAGCGCTCCAACCTTTGTACGGGAGACAGCCTCGGCGATCCAGGCTTCATTTTGCCCGCGATGCCGGCCGCAAAGGATCAGGGCCGCATCATAGTTGTCTCCGGTCGGCTGCGGAACGACCGCGTGGCGCGACGCCTCGAGGGCACGGAATTGCGGCCGGAAACCTTGAACGCAGGTCAGGTCCGCATTGTTTGCAATGGCACTGGATCGGAAACCAGACTCGGCTCCTAGAAACAGGATGCGTTCTCCGCTTGCGGGCAAGGGCACCACATTTGCTTCGAACGGATAGAGCAGGGTTTTCAGCGCATCTCTCATGGAGCTCACCGTGTCACGAAAAAGGGCGCAGCTTGCGCCGCGCCCTTTATGCTGTTGCTTTCATGCATGCCGACACGCTTTTGGGCGACATGCACTAAGGCTGGATCAGTACGATCAGGCGGCGTCTTCTTCCGCCTTCTTCTCGCGCGGGATTTCCTTGCCGGTCGCCTGATCGACGACCTTCATCGACAGGCGAACCTTGCCGCGTTCGTCGAAGCCCATGAGCTTGACGAAAACCTTGTCGCCTTCCTTGACCACATCGGTGGTCTTCTGAACGCGGTCATTGGCGAGCTGCGAGATGTGGACCAGGCCGTCGCGCGGACCGAAGAAATTGACGAAGGCGCCGAAATCGGCGGTCTTCACAACCGTGCCTTCGTAGATTTCGCCGACTTCCGGCTCGGCCACGATGGTGTGAATCCACTTCTTGGCCGCCTCGATCTCCTTGGCGTTCGACGAAGCGATCTTCACCGTGCCGTCGTCCTCGATGTTGATCTTGGCGCCGGTCTTTTCGACGATCTCGCGGATGACCTTACCGCCTGAACCGATGACCTCGCGGATCTTGTCGGTCGGGATCTGCATGACCTCGATGCGCGGAGCGAACTCGCCGAGTTCCTTGCGGCCCTCGGACAGAGCGTGCGACATCTCGCCGAGAATGTGAAGGCGACCGTCCTTGGCCTGCTTCAGGGCGACGTTCATGATCTCTTCGGTGATGCCGTCAATCTTGATGTCCATCTGCAGCGCGGTGATGCCGTTGGTCGTGCCGGCAACCTTGAAGTCCATGTCGCCCAGGTGGTCCTCGTCACCAAGGATATCGGAGAGGACGGCGAAGCGATCACCTTCCTTGATCAGGCCCATCGCGATGCCCGCCACCGGCTTGGCCAGCGGCACGCCGGCATCCATCAGCGCCAGCGAAGTGCCGCAGACGGTCGCCATCGACGACGAGCCGTTGGACTCCGTGATCTCCGAAACCACGCGCAGCGTGTAAGGGAACTGCTCGGCCGAAGGCAGCATCGGGTGAATGGCGCGCCAAGCGAGCTTGCCGTGGCCGATTTCGCGGCGTCCCGGCGAGCCCATGCGGCCGGTTTCGCCGACGGAGTAGGGCGGGAAGTTGTAGTGAAGGAGGAACGTCTCCTTGTACATGCCGGTCAGCGAGTCGACATACTGCTCGTCCTCACCGGTGCCAAGCGTGGCGACAACGATCGCCTGCGTTTCGCCACGGGTGAACAGCGCCGAACCGTGGGTACGCGGCAGGACGCCGACTTCCGATACGATGTTGCGCACCGTGCTCAGGTCGCGGCCGTCGATGCGGCTGCTGGTGTCGAGAATGTTCCAGCGAACGATCTTGGCCTGCAGGTCCTTGAATACCGAACCGACCTGTTCGCTCGACCAGACGGTGTCTTCGGCGCCTTCCGGTAGCAGAGTTGCCTTTACCTTGGCCTTGGCGGCGTCGACGGCTTTGTAACGCGCCTGCTTGTCGGTGATCTTGTAGGCTGCGCGCAGGTCGTCCTCGACCAGGCCGAGCATGGTGGATTCGAGTTCCGAAAGGTCGGTGATCTTGTGATCGCGCGGATCCTTGGCGGCGACTTCCGCCAGCTTGATGATCGCGTCGAGCACCGGCTGGAAGCCACGGTGGCCGAACATGACAGCGCCGAGCATGATGTCTTCCGGCAGTTCCTGTGCTTCCAACTCGACCATCAGAACGGCGTCGCCCGTGCCGGCGACGACGAGGTCGAGCTTGGATTCAGCCATCTCGTCGATGTGCGGGTTGAGCTTGTACTCACCGCCGATGTAGCCGACGCGAGCACCGCCGATCGGGCCCATGAAAGGAACGCCTGACAAAGTCAGTGCTGCCGAGGTGGCGACGATCGACACGATGTCGGGATCGTTTTCACGATCGTGCTGCATGACGGTGACGACAACCTGGGTGTCGTTCTTGTAGCCGTCGGCGAAAAGCGGGCGGATCGGGCGGTCGATGAGGCGGGAAACCAGGGTTTCCTTCTCGCTCGGGCGGCCTTCACGCTTGAAGTAGCCGCCGGGAATCTTGCCCGCGGCGTAGGTCTTTTCCTGGTAGTTGACGGTCAGCGGAAAAAAGTCGAAACCCGGCTTCGGCTCCTTGGCCGAAACGACGGTGGCGAGTACGACGGTCTCGCCATAGGTTGCGAGAACGGCGCCGTCAGCCTGACGGGCAATCTTGCCGGTCTCGAGGATCAGCGGGCGGCCTGCCCATTCGATTTCCACCTTGTGGTGATTGAACATGTCTTGTCCTTCTTATGTGGCTTGCTTCCGCGCCGGTCTCGGCGACGGAGCAAGCCTTTTTGGCTTTGTCTAAGACGAGCCACGGGCAAGACAACGGGAGGTCCGGGGTGGAGGCGCTTATGCGCTGCCGGGCGTCCTGCAATCCTGCCCCATGACCAGTCCAGGGGCGGTTCCGATCCTGCCCTCAGGATCGGCCCAGGTTTCGGAAATGACGCTGCCACATCGGCCTGATTGTCACGTCCGGAAAGGCAGCGATATTCGCATGCCTTGAAAATGCGAACCGGCGGGCCTTCTCTCGAAAACCCGCCGGTCAGTTTGTTAGCGGCGCAAGCCGAGCTTTTCGATCAGCGTCGCGTAGCGCGCGTCGTCCTTGCCCTTCAGATAGTCGAGCAGGCGGCGGCGCTGCGACACCAGAGCGAGCAGGCCACGGCGGGAATGATTATCCTTAACGTGTCCCTTGAAGTGCTCGGTCAGGTTCTTGATGCGCTCCGAGAGAATGGCGACCTGTACCTCAGGCGAACCAGTGTCGCCCGACTTTGTCGCGTATTCCTTCAGCAATTCCTTCTTGCGATCAGCAGTGATCGACATCGCGTTTTTCCTTGTCTGTTTGAGGAAACGGGATGCCCATAGCCAGGATGTCGTCCAGCAAGGGCCGGTTATTTGTCGCACGATCAGCGCGATGCGGCGCATATAGTGGATATGAGCGCAAAAAGCTAGCGCCTTCGTTGGGAGCCCGGATTCTGCCGAAATTGGGAGCCTGAAGCGCGCCGGCTATTCCTCCTCGCACTTCAGATGCGGGTCGAAGACCCAGCCGACGGCATTGTCGTCCGCCAACCTCTCGACGGAATACCAGAGCTTGCCGTTATGCGCCGTTTCCTCATACGGCCGCACGCGAACGCCGTTGGCCCATGTGCCCAGGACCTTGCCGTTGGGCTCCTCGCGGATGTTGAGCGGCGTGCCGGTTGGGTCGGCGACGGTGCAGATCTTGCCGAGTTCATCCGAGCCGTCGCATTTGAGATAGGCGCCGAATACCCAACCCCAGGCTTCCGCATAGTTGGCGACACGCGCCCAGCGCTTGCCGTTCTTGTCTTCATGCGAAACGATCTCGACAACCGCACCCTTCTTGAGAGCGCCGACGATCTTGCCTTCCGGGCCGTTGCGGACGTTCAACGGAGTGCCGGTCGGATCGACAACGGTACAAACGGGAGGGCCATCACAGGCAATCGCCTGGGCCGATACCAGCAGGCTGGCGGCAAGGGCCAGGCAGCAGATAGCCTTCATCGTCGTCTTCCTCATTGAGCGTCGCCCAAATTTAGGCGGCCACATCAGATCGTTCGTAAGGTCAAGGTCAACAGCCAGGGAGTATCTGGCTGTAACCAATTCCTTCGAAGTCACGCGCATACAATCTCGCTACAATATCGGCCAATTCTGGAGTGTAAAACTCCTTAACCCGCAAGTCGGAAGATGTCTTCTTGTTCGCGTCTGAAGGATAGAGACCCTTCAATCGGTCTTCCGGAGGGACAAAACCATTGCTTTTCAATAGGGAAAGCATTCCTTCTTCGAAATTCTCGAAGCGCACGACGACATCGTATTCGTCGAGCGGAAGGAGCAAGAACTTTGTCTGCAGGTCCCAATGAGCGTTCTTGCTCAAGCCGCCTTCCTGGAGCCAAGCAACGAATGCCGCGAACCCTTCCGGCGTAAGATCGAACGACCCGTAAAGCTGCCGGTATTCATCATCTCGAAATTTGTCAAGGAATGCAGAGAGAACTCTTGAATAGGGATTTCGAACAACGACAAAAAAGCAATGCTGGCGGAGAGCGAGTATCGACCGAAATGGCAACGTTTGGAAATTGAAGGATTTGTTTCTGGCGTGACCTCTGATGTCAACGATACCAGTTTCCATCTCCCTCAATAGAATCGTTGCAGTCGTATTTGCGTTTTTCTTTATTCGATTGTAAGTAATATTGAGGCTAGGGTAGATCGTTACCATCTTTGCAGCTTTCCAATTTACATTGCGCAACCCGAAGCGAGCCGCTAAAACCAAAGACACCAATACGCTCTTTACAATTCCCTTTGGTTTCATCGAAAGCTTTACTCCATGCGACAGTCGATATGCAGGTCGATGACCTTCGACTGAAGGTGAACGGTCATCTTCGCCTTGGCTTTATAGTCCGCCTTGCGATTGCGGATACGATGCGAGGTCGCCGCCTCTATGCGCTTGCGCACCGGTCCGAACGGATCACCGTTGCGCTCCTCGAAGGTGATGACGAAGTCGTCGCCGAAATAGAGCGAAATCTGCTCATAGCGCCGAACCTTCCTGTCGTCGATCGTACTCATGACGATCAGGTCAGCTGGCGAAAACCCGCTTCGGCTTGAACATGCCGGCCTCGATTGCGCCGATCGCCACCAGCCTGCCGCGCACCGTGGCGCAGGCCTCATCGGCCTGCAACGGCGCGTCGCGGCCGCGCAGGATGATGGGATTGCCGAGCCGCAGCTTGGCAGCGGCATCGTCGGTAATCACCACTTGCGGCAGGCAATCGAGCGCAGCACCCGTATCGACGATGAAGGCGTCGATCTCGGCAAACCGCTCCTTGCTCGGAACGAAGGGCTTTGGTTCCGCGCCCGGCTCCACTTCCTCGCGCTTCGGCGCGGCTGCCTCGAGCGCGTCGAGCAGCACAAGGTCTTCCGGCGTAAACGGATCCACTTCGGTACGGCGCAGTTCCGCAATGTGGCCATAACAGCCAAGATCGCGGCCCATGTCGCGCGCTATACTGCGCACATAGGTGCCCTTGCCGCATTCGATCTCGAACACCGTCTTGCCGTCCGCTGTCGTCTCGACGAGATGGAAACGGCCGATTTCGACCTCGCGGGCCGGAATTTCGACCACCTCGCCTTCGCGGGCGAGATCGTAGGCGCGTTCGCCGCCGATCTTGATCGCAGAGAATTGCGGCGGTGTCTGCATGATCACACCGGTATATTTTGGCATGATCGCGCGGACGTCGGCCTCCGAAGGCCGCTTGTCCGACGTTTTCGTCACCGGTCCTTCGAGATCGTCGGTCGAACGCTCCTCGCCCCAGGCGACGGTGAAGCGGTAGATTTTGGCACCGTCCTGAACGTACGGAACCGTCTTGGTCGCTTCGCCAAGCGCGATCGGCAACATGCCGGACGCCAGCGGATCGAGCGTGCCCGCATGTCCGGCCTTGTCTGCCTGGAACAGCCACTTGATCTTGGAGACGGCCTCGGTCGAACCCATGCCGACCGGCTTGTCGAGGATGACCCAGCCGGAGACCGGCCGCCCTTTTTTCTTGCCGCGGCGGGACATTATTGGTCGTCCTTTTCGTCCTTATCCAAATCCCGCGCCACTTCGGGCGAGCGCAATAGAGCATCGATGCGGGACATGTTGTCGTAGCTGGTATCCACCCGGAAACGGAACTCCGGCATCGACCGCATCTGACGCAAGGCGCCGGACACGCGACCGCGAATGAACTTCGCATTGCGCGCCAGCGCCTTGATGATCGCGTCATTGTCGGTCGTGCCGAGCGGTGTGACAAAGGCGGTGGCGATCTTGAGGTCGGGCGACATGCGCACTTCCGAGATCGAGATCACGGTCGACCCGATCACGTCATCACGCACTTCGCCGCGCGCCAGCACATCGGAAAGCGCGTGGCGTACCTGTTCGCCGACACGCAGCATGCGCTGCGACGGGCCTGAAGTCGGTTGTTTTGACATGCTAACATCCCTGCGGTGCGGGATTGAACCGCGCCGCATGTTTCGTTTGGCCGAAGCTGACCGGCCTCTCGGGCCGGTAGAGCCGTTCAGCCTTACAGCGACCGCGTCACCATCTCGACCCGGAAGCACTCGATGACGTCGCCGACGCGCATGTCCTCGTAGTTCTGGAAGGCCATGCCGCATTCCTGGCCGCCCGGCACTTCCGACACTTCGTCCTTGAAGCGCTTCAGTGTCTTCAGCGTGCCCTCGTGGATCACGACGTTATCGCGGATCAGGCGTACGCCCGCGCCGCGCTCGACCTTGCCTTCGGTGACACGGCAGCCGGCGATCTTGCCGACCTTGGTGATGTCGAAGATTTCGAGGATCTCGGCGTTGCCGATGAAGGTCTCGCGACGCTCCGGCGACAGCATGCCCGACATCGCCGCCTTAACGTCATCCACGAGATTGTAGATGATGTTGTAGTAGCGGATTTCGATGCCGGCCTGTTCGGCCGCCTGCCGCGCCTGCGGATTGGCGCGCACGTTGAAGCCGATGACCGCCGCACCCGACGTTTCGGCGAGCGAGATGTCGCTTTCGGTGATCGCGCCGGCGCCACCGTGAACGATGCGCGCACGCACCTCGTCGGTACCGAGCTTTTCGAGCGCAACACTGATCGCTTCGACCGAACCCTGCACGTCGCCTTTGATCACCAGCGGGAATTCCTTCACGCCGGTGGCCTGCAATTGCGACATCATCTGTTCGAGCGAGCCACGCTGGCTGACATGCTTGGCGACAGCTTTGTCGCGCGCCTTGCGCTGACGGTATTCGGTGATCTCGCGGGCCCTGGCCTCGGAATCGACGACCGCGAAACGGTCGCCGGCCATCGGCGTGCCTTGCAGGCCGAGGATCTCGACCGGCTGCGAGGGCAAGGCGCCTTCCAGCGATTCGCCACGATCGTCAAGCAGTGCGCGAACGCGGCCCCACTCGTTGCCGGCGACGATGATGTCGCCGACGAGCAGGTCGCCCGTCTGCACCAGGATGGTCGCCACCGGTCCGCGGCCCTTGTCGAGCTTGGCTTCGATGACCACGCCCTCGGCGGTGCGGTCGGGATTGGCCTTGAGATCGAGCACTTCCGCCTGCAGCAGGATCGTCTCAAGCAGCTTGTCGAGCCCGGCGCCGGTTTTTGCTGACACCTCGACATCGAGGACTTCACCGCCCATGGATTCCACGAAGACTTCGTGGCGCAGCAGTTCGGCGCGAACCTTCTGCGGATCGGCCGTCGGCTTGTCGATCTTGTTGATCGCCACGATGATCGGCACACCGGCCGCTTTCGCATGGCTGATCGACTCGATCGTCTGCGGCATGACGGAATCGTCCGCCGCAACGACAAGAACGGCAATGTCGGTCACCTGGGCGCCGCGTGCACGCATCGCCGTGAAGGCGGCGTGGCCGGGCGTGTCGATGAAGGTGATCCTTTGGCCGTTCTTCTCGACTTGATAGGCGCCGATGTGCTGCGTGATGCCGCCGGCCTCGCCAGAGACCACGTTGGCGTTGCGGATGGCGTCGAGCAGCGAGGTCTTGCCGTGGTCGACGTGACCCATGATGGTGACGACCGGCGGACGCGACTGCAGATCCTCGTCCTTGTCCGGACCGCCGAAAAAGCCTTCCTCGATGTCGGACTCGGCGACGCGACGGACCGTGTGGCCGAATTCCGAAGCGATCAGTTCCGCCGTATCGGCGTCGATGACGTCGCCCGGCTTGAGGATCTGGCCCTGCTTCATGAAGTACTTTACGACGTCCACCGCTCGCTCGGACATACGCTGCGCGAGTTCCTGGATGGTGATCGTCTCAGGCAGCACCACCTCGCGCGAAATCTTCTCTCGCGGTTCCTGATGCATCGCCCGCTTGAACTTCTCCTGGCGGCGGCGCATCGACGACAGCGAGCGCGCGCGGGCCTCCTCGTCGCCGGTCGCCGCGCTGACGGTGAGCTTGCCACGCCGGCGATCGTCTTCGCCGCGCGTCTTTGCTGGACGCGCGACTTCGGGCGTTGCCAGCCTGCGGACAGGTGCGCCACGTGCGGCCCCAGCAGCACCGCGTGGGCGGGCGTCCGCATCGTCGTCGGGCGTCATGTCCAATTGTGGGGCGCGCCGCCGGGCCTCTTCCTCAGAGCGGCGGCGGGCTTCCGCCTCCTTCTGCAAACGAGCCTCTTCCTCGGCCTGGCGGTGGGCGGACGCCTCGCGGTCGCGCTTGCGCTGTTCCTCGTCTTCCTGGCGGCGCCTGGCATCGTCCAGGGCGCGCTGACGATCTTCGTGCTCGCGGGCTTTCGAGCCTTCCAGAGCGCGGCGCCGCGCTTCCATTTCCCCACGGGAAAGTTCGTTCAGCACGACGCCGCCACGATCCGATTGGGGGCGTGGGATATCGCGCTGCGGCGCAGCTGGCCGCTGCTGCAGAGGCCTTGGCGCAGGTGTCTGCGGCTGCGGCCTGGGCGCAGCGGCTTGTGGCGCCGCCGCCGCAGCCTGTGGGGCAGCAGTTCGCGGAGCTGGCGCGGTGGCCTGCGGTATTGGCGCGACGGCTGCGGGCCGAACCGGCGCTGCAGGAGCAGCGGGCGCTGTCGCCTGCGGCTTTGGCGCGGCTGGCTGTTGCTGGACAGGTTGCGGATGTGGTTTCGGCGCGAAGACAGGCGGCTGCGCGCTCTCCGTCCGGTCGCCCGGCATGGAGAACTTGCGCTTCTTTGTCTCGACGACGACCGACTTGGTGCGGCCATGCGAGAAATTCTGGCGCACGGTGCCCTGCTCGAGACCTGGCCGCTTCAGCGTCAGCGTCTTCTTGGTATTGACGGTCAACGTGTTGTCGTCGCCGGATTTCGTATCGCTCATTCCATATCCTCTGCGGCCGTCTCGTCGTCAGCGATTGCCGCAAACATCGCCTGATCTTCCGGAGAACCGCCCCGGTAGCGGTCAAGCGCCACAAGGCGCTTTTCTGCCGCTTTTCCCGCTTCCTGCGCGAGAACGGCAGCATGTATCACATTTGTACCGCCTAATGCCAAACTCAAATCGGCTTCCGAGAAAAGTTTATAGGCGCGAATTTCCGGCCCACCGAGATGGGCTGTCGCCCGTCTGGCCTGGGTAATCTTGCGAACGCCATCGTGGGACGCGTCCGTGGCATGCAGCACGAGCAGCGCTTCGCCACTGCGCACCGCATTGTCAACCTTTGCGGCGCCCAATGCAACCGCTCCGGCCTTGCGTGCAAGTCCGACTGCGCCGAGCGCGGACCGAACCAGGAGGCGTTCGAACGCATCCGCGAGGTCCACGGGAACATCAACTTGCCGCTTGAAAGCGCGCGCGAACAAATTCTTCGCGACCGCCTTTTCTACATGTAGGCGGTCGGCGGTTACCCAGCAACCGCGGCCGGGCAAGTTTCTCTTGAGATCGGGAACGACCGCGCCGTCGGGTCCGACGACGAACCGGACAAGCTCATCCGGTTCGCGCCGTTGGCGCGACACGATGCAGGTGCGATCGTTCATCTCGTCGAGAGCGGGTTGCCTGGCGATAGGTCACCTCACGCATCCGCCGGCTCGGCGTCGGCCTCGGCAGCGAGTTCGTCTTCCGTGATCCAGCCTGCCCGAAGACGTGCTGCAAGCACCATGGCTTCCGCATCGGCACGCGACACTTCGTGGCTCGCGAGAACGCCGGGGAACATCTTGGTTTCGCCGTCCTTGCGCTCTTTCCAGCCGACGAGATCGTCGGCTGCGTAGCCTGCGAAGTCCTCGACGGTCTTAACGCCGTCCTCGCCGAGGGTGACCATCATCGCCGTCGTGATGCCAGGAATCTCGCGCAGCTCGTCCTTGACGCCAAGCTTCTTGCGCTTGTCGTCGTACTCTGCCTCGATCTTCTCGAGATAGTCGCGAGCGCGAGTCTGGATTTCGGATGCCGTATCCTCGTCGAAGCCGTCGATGGAGGCGATGTCGCCGGAATCCACATAGGCGACTTCCTCGACGCTGGTGAAACCTTCCGAGGCAAGCACCTGCCCGACCATCTCGTCGACATTGAGCGCTTCCATGAACAGGTTCGAGCGCTCGACGAATTCCTTCTGGCGGCGTTCCGACTCTTCCTGCTCGGTAAGGATATCTATGTCCCAGCCGGTAAGCTGCGAGGCAAGACGGACATTCTGGCCGCGACGACCGATCGCCAACGACAGCTGGTCGTCCGGCACCACCACCTCGATGCGCTCGGCATCTTCGTCGAGCACCACCTTGGCGACTTCAGCCGGCTGCAAGGCGTTGACGATGAAGGAGGCAGCCGAAGGCGACCACGGGATGATGTCGATCTTCTCGCCCTGCAGTTCGGCGACAACCGCTTGAACGCGGCTGCCGCGCATACCGACGCAGGCGCCGACCGGGTCGATCGACGAGTCGCGGGAAATGACCGCGATCTTGGCGCGCGAACCGGGGTCGCGGGCGACCGACTTGATTTCGATGATGCCGTCGTAGATTTCCGGCACTTCCATGGTGAACAGCTTCGCCATGAACTGCGGATGGGTGCGCGACAGGAAAATCTGTGGGCCGCGCTGCTCGCGGCGCACGTCATACACATAGGCGCGGACGCGGTCGCCGTACTTGTAGTTTTCGCGCGGGATCAACTCGTCGCGGCGGATGATTGCTTCGCCGCGGCCGAGATCGACGATGACGTTGCCATACTCGACGCGCTTGACCGTGCCGTTGACGATCTCGCCGATTCGATCGCGATATTCGTCATACTGGCGGTCGCGCTCGGCCTCGCGCACCTTCTGCACGATCACCTGCTTGGCCGATTGTGCGGCGATGCGGCCGAAATCCATCGGCGGCAGCTGCTCGGCGATGAAGTCGCCCAGTTCAGCGTCGGGGTTGCGCTCGCGGGCCGAGGACAGCGCGATCTGCGTTGCATAGTCCTCGACGGTCTCGACGACTTCCATCAGCCGCTGCAGTTTCATCTCGCCCGTGGTGGGGTTGATGTCGGCGCGGATGTTGGTTTCCTGGCCATATCGCGAGCGCGCGGCCTTCTGGATCGCGTCCGCCATGGCGGCGATCACGATGCTCTTGTCGATCGACTTTTCGCGCGCGACCGCATCCGCGATCTGCAACAGCTCAAGCCTGTTCGCACTGACTGCCATTGTCTATCTCCCTGAAACCGGCTGCACGCAGCATCCGCTCATTCGTCTGTCGGTTCGTCTTCGTCGCCGGACTCCAGATGACGCTTGCGCGCCTCCTTCCTGGCCCGGTTGTCCTTGCTCAGCGCGTCACGGATGAGATCATCCGTCAAGATCAGCCGCGCTTCTGAAATCGCCTCGAACGGCACGCGCACGGTCGGTTCCTCGCCATAGGCCGGCTGGTCGCGTGCGATCAGGATGCCTGCATCATCGGCTTCTTCGATACGGCCGCGGAAGCGCTTGCGCTCGGCAACCAGCAGCGACGTCTCGATCTTGATCACTTGGCCCTTCCAGGTTGCGAAGTCCGACTTGCGCACCAGCGGACGGTCGATACCCGGCGACGACACTTCCAGATGATACGCCTTGTCGATCGGATCGTCGACATCGAGGGCCGGCGAAACCGCGCGGCTGACTTCCTCGCAATCCTCGACGGTCATGGTTCCGTCCTCGCGTTCGGCCATGATCTGGAGGGTAAGGCCGTTTTGACCGCTCAGGCGCACGCGAACGAGGTTGAATTGCATGGCGCGCAGCACCGGCGCGATGATTGTCGCGATCCGGGCTTCCGTTCCGCTCTCGCGGATGATGCGGTCGTCCAGCGGACGTTCGCCTTGTTCGGCCGTCATTTGGTCTCCAGCGGTCCAGGTAATAAAAAAGAGCGGGACCGGGTGGACCCACTCTTCGTCATACCGACCAAGAATTTGAAGCCGATATAAAACTATCCGCTGCTGATTGCAAGCCGAAGGCACCGTTTTCCGCCAAGTGCGCACCATGCTCGGTTTCGCGCCACCCACCGTTGCGTGTTGGCAGCGCATGGCAGCTTTGCGATCCAGGCACTTATTCGGCGATGCCGTCGGTCCTATCTATGCTGCATCGCACAATGCGAAAGGATAATTCCATGTCGAACTCAGCTCGCTCGCGCATTCTTGACTTGCTCAGCACCTTCGGCAGCGCAGTCGCTGCCGCTTCGGCTTCCAGTCAGGGCCGTCAGCCACGGGCGCGCGATCTTCGCGCTCTGGGCATCGATCCCGAGCAGTTTGGCAAGATTCGCTACTGATTATTCGTCGGTTGTGGTTTGTCAGTCGTCGGTCGAAAAAACTCGAAACTTGGATGACAGTCATGAATGACGACCTGCGCAACTACGACCGACGAAACGTCAGATAGGCCGGACGACGGTTCTGTCGCAGGGCCTTAGCCTCGTAGCGCGTTCCGGGCCAGCCCTGGTATGGCTGGAGCCAGTCGGCGGCTTCAGCCGCCAACCACTCGAAATCAGCATGCGCGCGACAGTGCAGCAGCGTCCAGTTGACGTAGGCATCGATATCGGAAGCGACGCGGAACAAGCCGCCAGGTTTCAGAACCCGCGCGATCCGGTCGAGATTCACCCCACTGACGAACCGTCGCTTCCAATGTTTCTTCTTTGGCCAAGGGTCGGGATAGAATAGATCGACGCGGTCCAGCGACGCGTCTGGTAACCAGTCCAGAACCTGAATGGCGTCGTCGTCGTGGACGCGCAGATTAGGCCGAGGCAGTTCCTCGATCCGCATCATCAGCTTGGCCATGCCGTTGACGAAAGGTTCGACGCCGATGAAGCCGGCGTCCGGCTCGTTTGCTGCGGCGTGAAGAAGATGCTCGCCGCCGCCGAAGCCGATTTCCATCCGCACGGCGGTTACCGGCATGGGAAACAGCGCTTCGGCGCTGGAAGGTGCCGGCTTTGAGAGATCGAGGCGGTAGTTCTGCAGGCCGTCGGCAAGCGCGGTGGCCTGATACGACCGTACCGGCCGGCCACGGCGTCGACCGAAGAAACCCTCGGTCGATCGCTCCCTGCGCTTAGGCACTGTCACTGCACCCAAACTAGATGTCAGGCCACAGCCTGCTTCAGCGACTTCACCAGGTCGGTCTTCTCCCAGGAGAAGGAGCCGTCGCGGCCGGACTTGCGGCCGAAATGGCCGTAGGACGAAGTCCTGGCGTAGATGGGCCTATTGAGGTCGAGATGCTTGCGGATACCGCTTGGGGAAAGGTCCATGACCTCGCGCAGCGCCGCCTCCAGTTTGCTTTCGTCGACCTTGCCGGTGCCATGCAAGTCCACATAGACCGACAGCGGCTGCGCCACGCCGATCGCATAGGACAGCTGGATCGTGCAGCGGTCCGCGAGACCGGCGGCCACCACGTTCTTGGCGAGGTAGCGGGCGGCGTAAGCAGCCGAACGATCGACCTTGGTGGTGTCCTTGCCCGAAAACGCGCCGCCGCCATGTGGGGCCGCGCCGCCATAGGTGTCGACGATAATCTTGCGGCCGGTGAGGCCGGCGTCGCCGTCCGGCCCGCCGATGACGAACTTGCCGGTCGGGTTGATGTACCAGTTGCAGTCGTCGGCGATCTTCAGGTCGCCAAGCGCCTGGCGGATATAGGGCTCCACCACCTTGCGCACCTTCTTCGAATCCCAACTGTCATCCATGTGCTGTGTGGACAGCACGATTTGGGTGACTTCCGAAGCCTTACCGTTCTCGTATCTCACGGTGACCTGGCTCTTGGCGTCGGGGCCGAGTTTTCCGACCTCGCCCTTGCCTTCGTGGCGGGCGGCGGCCAGCAGTTCCAGGATCTTGTGGGAATAGTAGATCGGCGCCGGCATCAGGTCGGGCGTCTCGTTGCAAGCATAGCCGAACATAATGCCCTGGTCGCCGGCGCCCTCTTCACCCTGCTTGTCGGTGGCGTTGTCAACGCCCTGGGCGATGTCGGCCGACTGGCCGTGCAGCAGCACTTCGATCTTGGCCGTCTTCCAATGGAAGCCGTTCTGCTCGTAGCCGATGGCGCGGATCGCCTTGCGGGCGACGGACTTAAACTTCGACGGGTTGATGATCGGAAATTCCTTGGCGTCCTCGATGATGTTCCCGTCCTTATCCTGCTTGAGCAGAGACTTCGGAACGCGAACCTCACCGGCTATGACGACGCGGTTGGTCGTTGCAAGTGTTTCGCAGGCGACGCGAACGTCCCATGCATTCATGCCGGTCTTCCTGGCTTCACGATAAACCAGATCGACGATCTCATCGGAGATACGATCGCAAACCTTGTCGGGATGCCCCTCGGAAACGGATTCGGATGTGAAGAGATAATTTTGGCGCGCCACGGGTGTCCCCTCTTGAAAGCCTTGATCAGCTGAATGCTGAACGATGCTCGGATAGCGAAGCGGACCAAGGCGCGTCAAGTCCGACTACCGCGCAAAATACCTTGCCCGAGCGCCACTAAATCTGGCCTCAAGATCAAAACACCCGCTTGGCAACCGGACTTTTGCCGGTCAATCGCTCTCTTCGGCCCCCAGCGCCTTGATCAGATCAAGAATTTTCCGGCGGATTTTCGTATCCTTGATCTTCACGAAAGCGCGACTGAGCTGAAGCCCCTCGGTACTTGTCGCGAAGTCAAGCGTGAGGTTAGCCGACGCATCCTCCGCCAATCCTTGGGCAGCAAAGTTGTGGGCCGGAGCGTCCTCAAAGAAGAAAGCAACTGGAACGCCAAGGACTTCCGAGATCGCCTGCAAGCGACTTGCGCCAACTCTATTGGTGCCTTTCTCGTATTTCTGAATCTGCTGAAAAGTTATCCCGAGCGTCTCACCCAATTTTTCCTGACTCATACCTAGCATGTTTCTGCGAAGTCGAATCCGGCTGCCTACATGAACATCGGTTGGGTTCGGCTTCTTCTTGTTTTCTCTGCCGCTCATGATACCTCACTATCAAATTTAATCCCAAAATGTTCGAGTTCTAAAAGTAGTTAATACTATGATTGCTATCTAGGACTGTCAATTCGAACCAAATCGACGCGCGATTGCGACTAACAATGAAAGCAAACCGAAAATACCGACAATGGTGAGGCCGACGGTGCTCGGCGGGTAGACGTGCACCGTCGGGGGGGTGGAACCGTCAGCTCCACGTCGAAATATCCGCGCGCATTGATCGCAAGGGCATCGATGACGCGGCCACGTGCATCGACGGCGCCAGAGATCCCGGTGTTCGCCGCTCGCAGCAACGGCAAACCGGTCTCGGCGGCGCGCAGCTGAGCCTGGCGAAAATGCTGATAGGGACCTGGGGTATCGCCGAACCAGGCGTCGTTCGTGACATTTATGATGACGTTGGAGGTTCCAATGTCCGCCGAAACCAGCTCCGGGAAAATGATCTCGTAGCAAACAAAAGGCGTTCCTGTGATGTCGCCGGGAAGGTTGATCGCCTTGCGCACCGAACCTGCAGCATAGCTCATCGGGCCGGCGACGATCTGTTCAAGGCCGATCCGGTCGAGTAATTCCGCGAAAGGCAGATACTCGCCAAACGGGACGAGGTGAATCTTGTCGACGGCATCGGCGATTTCACCGCCTGCGTCGATGGCAACCACCGAATTGTAGTAGATCGTCGATTTCTGAGTGCCGCCGCCCTCCGAGCGCACGGCACCGGTCATTAGAACCTGTCCGTCCGTCAACATTGCGCCAATCGCGGCAAGCGCATCCGGTCGATCGGTTAAGAGGAAAGGGACCGATGTTTCGGGCCACAGGATCAGCTGCGGCTTGCTCTTTCCTGCGGCGGGGGCCTCAGCGCTGGAGCGCACGAGTTGGTCGAAGACACGGTCTTGTTCCGAATCGCTCCATTTGATCGTCATGTCCACGGAAGGCTGGACGATCCTGGCGATGAGCTTCTTGCTGCCTTCGTCGAGAGGTTGCGTCAGCCGGTAGTACCCAAAGCCGGCGTGCAACAAGCAGAGAAGCGCAACCAGGACGAGGCCAATCCGACGGTGGCGGGTGCCCGAAAGCAGAGCCGGCATCGAAAAGACGAAAACGGTGAGCGCGTTCATGCCGATCAGGCCAACGAGCGAAGCGCTCTGCATGAACATGGGTATCGGCATGGCCGCATAACCCACTGCGTTCCACGGAAAGCCGGTGAAGAAGAACGTGCGCAGCCATTCGGCAGCGCCGAATCCAAAGGCGAGGGCGGCTATTCGTCCAATCCCGTCGGTCCAGAATAGACGAGCGAGAGCAGTGGCCAGTCCGTAGAAGAACGCAAGCAGGATCGGCAGGCCGATCACCGCGAACGGCAGCGCCCAGGCGAAACTGTCGGCTTCCACGAGGAAGGCTTTGCCGACCCACCACAGCCCGGCAAGGAAATAGCCGAAGCCGAACCACCAGCCTGTGGCGAATGCCGGACGGAGATGGCGCAAATAACCCGATGTGGCAGGCGTCGATGCTCCGTCCAATAACCAGACAAGAACCGGAAACGATATGAAGCCGACCGCAAAGAAATCGTAGGGCGCTTGGGCCAGCACAAACAGCGCCCCGGACGCGAAAGCGGTAAGCGCGCGCCGCCAGCCCCAAAGCAAGATAATGCGCCCTGCCAGGCTTTCCATGCGCCGCCCCCTGTCGCGAATCACGTGCACAGGTTTATCAGCATGGCCACGGGTTGGGTAAGCCTGCGAAGGCCGGTGCACAGCAATCGGCGAGTCCCAAAGCGCGCTTCAAGCTCTTGTCTTCATGCATGTCGTTTTCCAAAACCGCTACACACTTCGGGCGACATGCATCAGCGCTCGATAAAGACCCGGCCTTTTTCGACGGTGAAGAACTGAGCCTTGCCGGCCAGGCTGGAAAACAGCGCGGCTTCCGTGCCGGTCATGAACGCCTGGCATCCCATGTCGGCGAGGATCGAGAACAACGCGGCGCGGCGATGCATGTCGAGATGCGCCGCAATCTCGTCCAGAAGGACAAGTGGCACCAGCCCCGACATTTCACCGGCGAGGCGCGCGTGAGACAGTACGATGCCGACCAGCAGCGCCTTCTGTTCGCCCGTCGAACAATACTCCGCCGCCATGCTCTTCGGTCGATGCCGTACCTGCAAATCGGTGCGGTGGGGGCCCTCAAGCGTGCGCCCGGCAACGCGGTCGCGGCCACGGTTCAGCGCAAGCCTCTCACGAAACGCTTCCTCGACCTCAATCGCTGAACGCTGGATGAGGGCAGCCTCGAGCGTGCCGTCGAGCGCCATATCGGCTTGCGGGAATGGACTGTCGCCAGGCATGCGCTCGATCATAGCGGCAAGCAGCTTGACGAGTTCGGCGCGAGCCGCCGCGATTGCCACGCCGGTTTCGGCCATTTGCGCTTCGATTGCCGATAGCCAGCGCTGGTCGCGCGAGTCCTCCGCGAGCAGGCGGTTGCGGCCTCGCATCGCCTTTTCATAGTCAAGTGCGCGTTGTCCATGCGCGACGTCGATGATGAGAACCAGCCGGTCGAGGAATCGCCGCCGGTCGGCTGCCGGCCCGGTGAAAAGAGCGTCCATGGCGGGTGTCAGCCAGACGACGCGCGCCCATTCGAGCAAGGCTTCCGCCGATTTGGCTGGGGCGCCATTGATACGCACGCGGCGGCCGCTCTCTCCGGGTGCAGCCCCTGCTGTTCCCGTGCCGACTTCAATTTCGCCAAACGGGCCGTCCAGTGTTGCATGGATGGCGAAGCCGTCGCCGCTGCCTTCGTGCGCGACTTCCTCGTAAGTCGCGCGGCGTAATCCCCGTCCCGGCGTCAGCAGCGAGATGGCTTCGAGCAGATTCGTCTTGCCCGCGCCATTGTCGCCGGCAAACACGGCCGAGCGCGGCTCGATATCGAGATCGAGCGCCTGATAGTTGCGAAAGTTGGAGAGGCGCAGCCTCGTCAAACGAACCCGCGCCGGTTGATCGGGCATAACGAGACGAGGATCAGACGCGCATCGGCATCAGGACGTAAAGCGTATCGTCGTCCGTGGTGTCGTGGATAACCGTCGGTGAGCCCGCATCCGCCAGCATGAAACGAGCGTTTTCGCCTGTCAGCTGGGCTGCGACATCCAGCAGATACTTGGCGTTGAAGCCGATTTCCATCGCGTCGGAACCATACTCCGCCGCAAGCTCTTCCGTTGCGCTGCCAGAGTCCGGATTGTTGACGGCAAGCGTCACCAGCCCGTCCGATATTGAGAGCTTTACGGCACGACCGCGCTCCGATGAAACGGTCGAGACGCGATCGACAGCGCGCGCAAATGTTTCACGGTCGATGATGAGGCGCTTGTCGTTGCCGGTCGGGATAACCCGCTGATAATCAGGAAAAGTACCGTCGATCAGCTTCGACGTCAGCACGACGCCGCCGATGGTGAAGCGGATCTTGGTGTCTGAGAGCTCAACGGCGACCGACACGTCGGGAACATCAACCAGCTTCTGCAACTCATTCACGGTCTTGCGCGGAATGATGATGCCGGGCATGCCCTCCGACCCCGCGGGGGCATCGATCTCAGCGCGCGCCAGGCGATGCCCATCGGTCGCGACCGACCGCAGCTTTAGCTTTGCACCAGTCTCGATGGTGTGGAAGTAGATGCCATTGAGGTAATAGCGGGTCTCTTCGGTCGAGATCGCGAACTGGGTCTTATCGATCAGCTTCTTCAGCGTGGCGGAATCCATACGGAAGGTGTGCGAGAAAGTCCCGGCGGTAAGCTGCGGAAAATCGGACTGCGGCAGGCACTGCAGCCGGAAGCTCGAACGCCCGGCAGCGACGGTCATCGCATTGCCGTCTTCGTCGGTGCGCAGCATGACTTCCGCGCCCTCAGGTAACTTACGAACGATCTCATAGAGAAGGTGCGCTGGTACTGTTGTACCGCCCGCCCGCTCGACCTGCGCCGATGTCGACTCAGTGATTTCCAGATCAAGGTCGGTCGCCTTGAGTTCAAGGCTTTGTCCGTCCGCCGAGAGCATCACGTTCGACAGGATAGGAATAGTATTGCGCCGCTCGACCACGCGGTGGACGTGGTTAAGGGACTTCAACAGGTTCGAGCGTTCCAGGATTACACGCATGACAAACAGACTCTGAGTTCTCGGACAACAGTCGGCGACCGGCTCCCCCAGATCGCGACCATAGTGGGAATACATCGCCAACTGACAGCAAAAGCCCGGCTAAGGCAAGTCCGCCGACCGGTCGAGTGGCCGTTCGGCGAGCTCTGTGGAAAACCACCTGGAGCGGTTGCGATTCTTATGCCTGATCGCTGATCAGCCGCCGCAACAATTCGAGTTCTTGGGCAAGCGAGTTGTCGCTTCCCGACAGGTCCTCGATCTTCCGCACGGCGTGGAGCACGGTCGTATGATCGCGGCCACCGAAGCGCCTGCCGATCTCCGGTAATGAACGCGGTGTCATGATCTTGGCAAGATACATCGCGACTTGCCGCGGCTTGACGATGGTGCGGGTGCGCCGGTTCGACAGAAGCTCCGTCTTCGACACATTGTAGTGTTTCGCGACGATGCGCTGGATGTCCTCGATACGCGGCCGCTTCGGTTCGCCAGGGCGGTACATGTGGCGCAGGATATCGTCGATGCGATCGATCGAAATCTGCGGTTCGAAGCTCTGACGGAACAGCAACTGGTTGAACGCACCTTCCAGCTCGCGGCCGCTGCCGGTCACCGTGCGGGCAATGTGGTCGAGCACAGCATCAGCGATATCGACATTGGTGTCCTCGGTCTTGGCCGTAACGAGACGCAACTTCAGCATGCCTAGGCGCATAGCGTAGTCCGGCGCGGCCATTTCGAGCGCGACGCCCCCGATCAAGCGCGAACGGACGCGCGGCTCAAGTGACTCCAACTCCGCCGGCGGACGGTCAGCCGCCACCACCACCTGCTTGGCACTGTCGAGCAGCATGTTGATGAGATGGCAGAACTCGTTCTGGATCGACTTGCCCTGCAGGAACTGCATGTCGTCGATGATCAGAAGGTCGATGTCGCGTAGCTGTTCTTTCAGTGTCAGCGCGTTGTTGTCGCGGATCGCGGTGGCAAAGCGCCACATGAAATACTCTGCGGTCAGATAGACGACCCGTGCTTTCGGATTCTGCCGCACGGCCTCGGCGGCGATTGCCTGCAGCAGGTGGGTCTTGCCCAGGCCGACCGAGGCATGAAGGAACAACGGGTTGAAGCGGGAAACGGATTCCGCCACGGCCTTTGCCGCCGCCAGCGCAACGCGGTTGGACGGGCCTTCGATGAAGGTCTCGAATGTGTAGCGCGGGTCGAGCGGTGAGCCGAGCACGCTGCTCTTGACTTCGCTCTCGACAACAAGCGGGCGCTTCGAAGTGTCGCGTGAGGTCGCGGGTACCGGCGTGGTGCCGGAAGACAGCGCCGAATGAATCTGACGCGTTGCCTTGCGCGAAGCGTCCCCTTCCGACGCATTGGTCAATCGGGTCGCATTGCGAACGATGAACTCGACTTTCAGGATTTCAGGGGCTTCGCGCTTCCAAAGCTCGATAACCACGTCGAGATAGTGACTATTGATCCAAGAACGCAGAAACGCAGTTGGTACGGAGATGCGGACAAGGCCCCTGGAGGCCTCGGCAACTTTCATGCGTCCAAACCAGCTTGAAAAAACTTCGGTGCCAAGCCGTGCCTTCAACTGTGTCTTGACCCGCTCGAACACCGCATCCGCACTCTCCGCCGCCATGCTGGTCTCCTCGACAAGCTCAACCGGGAAAGGGAACCCGGAATTCACTTCCCTTTCGATGCCACTGTGCATTTGATCCCACCTCATTGTTCCCCTGTCGCCTCGCAGCGAGCGTCGCGATCATTGTTGTTTTGCCCCAATGTTATACGCACACCGCCTTGTAAGGGGAGGCGCGAGCTGTTCGCATTGCGCACCCTCCTCAAGTCGATAAGCATCCGCCCCGGTCCGACCAACAGGAGCTCAAAATTTTTCTGACGCTGCTGCAACCCCACTCTTCATTCTACTCGAAAAGCACACCTGTCCCGCACACGGAAAAATCCGTGAGTTGTCCCCGCCAACTTGCTAGGATTGGTCTGGCCCAAGGCCCGTCTCTTCGATGAGGTGAACATTACAGAAGCTAAGGGTCGCCCCGCAAGTGTGGACCTAACTGTTTTTTTACCTTAGCCGGCAACGAACGCCTCGAATTCGCTCCGTCGCGAGGAAGGCTGTTCGAACCAAAACCTTGTGAATCAAAACCTTTCCCCGGATTGGCAAAAATAACACTGCCGACGAAATATTTCTCTTGACAAAAAAAGCAGCCGACCTGAACGGCAGCCCATGTGGATAAGCTGTGGATAAACTAGTGCTAGAGATCTGAAAAATATATCAAAAACATAATGGGACGGCAATCTCATGTGAACCCCTGACAGGGCAGTCTTCGGGTAATATTCAGGGATTCCGCGAGGTTACCCGAACATACCGCAAGGTAAGCTGACTGCGTGAGAGATCGCTGCTGTAGTCCCGGTTGGCGCACAGAAAAACCCGGCCTTGCGACCGGGTTCATCACGTCAATTCCAACGGATTGATTTTGCTTAAGCGGACAGTGTCTTCAGGCGCTGAGCCAGACGCGATACCTTCCGCGAAGCCGTATTCCTGTGCAGCACGCCCTTGGTGGCGGCGCGCATCAATTCC
This sequence comes from uncultured Alphaproteobacteria bacterium, assembly GCA_963839725.1. Taxonomy (GTDB): domain Bacteria; phylum Pseudomonadota; class Alphaproteobacteria; order Rhizobiales; family Rhizobiaceae; genus Kumtagia. The sequence continues at coordinate 611,398 of CAWIWT010000001.1, forward strand.
GGCTGTGCGGCCTGGAGGGCAGCTTCGGCTGCCGTCTTGTCGCCAGCGGCCAATGCCTCTTCGACCTTGCGGATATAAGTACGCACGCGCGACCGGCGGTTCTTGTTGATCGCGGCGCGGCGGGCGATCTTGCGCGTAGCCTTCTTGGCCGAAGATGTATTGGCCATGTTGCCTCTCTTCTGATCTCGGTGACGTCAGCCCGGACATGGAACCCGGGCAAAAAAGTTCGGGCAGCCAAAGGCCGCCCTGATTGGCGCGGCTTATAGATGAGCTTTCCGCTGCCGTCAACGCAGTTTTGGCAGGCTGACACCGCGCCATCGCAACCTTCACCGGTTCTTGAAGTTCGGCGTCCGCTTCTCGGCAAACGCCGCCATGCCTTCCTTCTGGTCCTCGAAGGCAAACAGCGAGTGGAACAGCCGCCGCTCGAAGCGCAACCCCTCGCCGAGTGTGGTCTCGAACGCGCGGTTGACGGCCTCCTTCACCATCATTGTCGCCGGCAAGGAAAACTCCGCGATCCTCGCAGCAGCTTTCATCGCCTCATCGAGCAATTCGCCCGCAGGCACGACGCGCGACACCAGACCGCAGCGTTCGGCTTCCGCGACATCCATCATCCGTCCAGTCAGGCACATGTCCATCGCCTTCGACTTGCCGACGAAACGGGTCAGCCGCTGCGAGCCGCCCATGCCGGGAATGACGCCAAGCGTGATCTCCGGCTGTCCGAATTTCGCTGTTTCGGCGGCAATTATGAAGTCGCACATCATTGCAAGCTCGCAGCCGCCACCAAGCGCATAGCCGGACACCGCCGCGATGATCGGCTTTCGTACACGGGCGAACGCCTCCCAGCCGGTAAAAAAATCGGCCAGATACATTTCGGCGTAGGTTTTGGCCTGCATCTCCTTGATATCGGCGCCGGCCGCGAAGGCCTTTTCCGATCCGGTCAACACCATCGCGGCGATATTCGCATCGGCTTCAAACGCTTGCGTGGAGGCGAGCAACTCGGAGAGCACTTGGCTGTTCAAGGCGTTGAGCGCCTTTGGTCTGTTGATCGTGATCAGGCCGACCTTGCCCCGCGACTCTACAAGGATCGTCTCGTAAGCCATTTCAGCGCTCCTTCGCCGGTCGAGGTTCGTCGGTCGAAATTCGTCGGTCGTCGTTCGGCACGAGTGACTGTTGGCCGACGGGTCGAGCTTCCATCGACGCGTGACCGACGACTGACGATCCACGACCGACTAACCTATTTCTGGCAGGAGCGGCAATAGAAGGTCGATCGCCCGGATTGAACTTGTCGTTCGATATGCCCGCCGCAGCCGAGCCTGGTGCAGGGCTCGCCCTCGCGGTCATAGACGGAGAAGGAGTGTTGGAAATAGCCGAGCGAGCCGTCCGTCTGGATGTGGTCGCGCAACGACGAGCCACCGGCTTCGATAGCCTCGGCAATCACCGCGCGAATGGCTTGCGACAGCGCATCGCTGCGGGCAATCGCCTGCTTGCCTTTGCCGGAAATCGTGCCGGCGCTGCGAGCCGGCGAGAGTTCGGCGCGCCAGAGCGCTTCGCACACATATATATTGCCTAAACCGGCGATCGTCTTCTGGTCGAGCAGTGCCGCCTTGAGGGGCGCGATCCTGTTGCGCAGCAGGTCGCGCAGCATTGCCCCATCGAGCGCATTGCCGGTGGGTTCCGGACCAAGGCCGGCAAGCATCGGATGGTTGAGGATGCCATCTTCCGCAAACAGCATGAAGCCGAAGCGGCGCGGATCGTTGAAGATGATGCGCGCAGGCTTGCCACCATTGGCGGTGAGGTGAAACACCACGTGATCATGCGCCGCCAGCTTCGAGCGCTCACGATGGAAATCGCCCGGCATCAAACCTTCGCCGTCACCGGCTTCGATGCGAAACGAGCCGGACATGCCGAGATGGCAAATCAAAGTCGGCGCGTCCGCGACGTCGATCAGGAGGTATTTTGCCCGCCGTGCAAGTCCGGTAATCGACTTTCCCGCCAGCCGCTCGGCAAAGTACGGCGGAAACGGGAAGCGCAGATCCTTGCGGCGAAGCTCGACGCGCTCGATCCGCGCGCCCTCCATCACCGGCTGCAAGCCCCGCCGGACCGTTTCGACCTCGGGTAACTCAGGCATGGTTTGCAATCGACCGCGCAAACGGGGTTCCGTGCGGACCTTTCTCCAGGCCGAGATGCTCAGCGATTGTTTCGCCGATATCCGCATATGTCGGGCGCAGTCCGACCGACCCGCCCTTGCCGCCGGCGATGATCCCAAAAACCGGCACGCGTTCGCGCGTGTGATCACTGCCATGCCAGGTCGGATCGCAGCCATGGTCGGCGGTGAGCAGCAGCAGATCGCCATATTTGAGCTTTGCCAGCGCCTCAGGCAGCCGGCGATCGAAGGCTTCGAGTGCGGCCGCATAGCCGGCGACATCGCGGCGGTGTCCAAACTCCGTGTCAAAGTCGACAAAATTGGCAAAGACGAGGTCGCCGTCGGCGGCTTCATCCATGGCATCGAGCGTCTTGTCGAACAGCGGTAGATTGCCTGGCGCCTTGCGAACCTCGCTGACGCCGCGATGGGTGAAGATATCGCCGATCTTGCCCATGCAGATCGTCTTGCGGCCATCGGCCAGGAGTCGGTCGAGAATAGTCGGCTCCGGCGGCGGCACGGCGAGATCGCGGCGATTACCGGTGCGTTCGAAAGTAGCGGCGGTTTCGCCGATAAACGGACGCGCGATCACCCGGCCGATGTTCAGCGGATCGACGAGCTTACGGACCGTCCTGCACAGCGCGTAAAGCCGCTCCAGGCCGAAATGCGTCTCATGCGCGGCGATCTGGATGACGGAATCGGCGGATGTGTAGCAGATCGGCTTACCGGTGCGAATGTGCTCCTCGCCGAACTTCTCGATTATCGCCGTGCCGGACGCGTGGCAATTGGCGAGGATGCCGGGCAGATTTCCGCGGCTGACGATCGCGTCCACCAGATCCTTTGGAAACGTCGGAACCGTTTGGGGAAAATAGCCCCAGTTGAAAGGCACCGGTACCCCGGCAATTTCCCAGTGACCGGTGATTGTGTCCTTGCCGTTTGATGTTTCTTCTGCGGCGCCGTTGAACGAGCCGTCGCGCGACTGCGCTTCCGGGAACGGGTCCGTTCCGTTTGCTAATCGCGCGGCCTGTCCTAGCCCGAGAGAAGCCATTACAGGCAGAGTAAGCTTACCCTTACGTAGCCCTTCGCGATCGGCATTGCCGGCAGCGGCAGCCTTTGCGATATGGCCAAGCGTGTCGGACCCATCGTCGCCGAAGCGCCCGGCATCGGGAGCCCCGCCTATGCCGAAGGAATCGAGAACAAAGAGAAATGCGCGCGCCATGGTTCAATCCGAGGAACATCCACTGTGACAAATAGGCTTGGGTTTCAGGATTGGCAAACCGAGAGGGGAGGCCATTAAGCTTTGTGAACACCGGCTGAACGCGCGCAGTGGCTACGGTTCAGGCAGCCCATGCACAATGAGCCGCATCCAGTTTGTTTGGGTGCAGTCATGCTTATATCGCGTCTTGCCGCTGTTCTTGTCCTCGTTCTCTCCTTTGGCGCTGCCATGTCCCACATCGTGGGCCGCAACGTCGACCACATGAACATCCAGCCGACCTCGATGAGCCTTTGCGACTCCTCGGGCAGGCGTCCTTGCCCGTAGGCGCTTCTCACCGACTCTCCACCAGGCTTCTCCGCGAAGGACTCGATTCCAACCAAACTCGTTGCTAGGTTGTCGCGCCAGTTCGGCTGCCGAATTCCGTTGCTTCCTGTTCGCAGCTTTTGTCTCAGCCGAGACGAGCCTCCATGCGGCAAGGACGCGGCAGGGACGGATGAGAGGTTTTTTATGAGCGCAGATTACGAAATTCTTGATCCACGCTTCCGCCGTTTGTTCAACGGCAGCGCCAAGGTTGAGAAGCTGTTCACGGGTTGCCGGTGGGCCGAAGGCCCGGCGTATTTTGCAGCTGGCCGCTATGTCGTCTGGTCGGACATTCCGAACAACCGGATGCTGCGCTTCGATGAGGCGGATGGACGGGTAAGCGTCTTTCGCGAGCCATGTGGCAATTCGAACGGCAACACGACCGACCGCCAGGGCCGGTTGGTGTCCTGCGAACATGGCGGACGACGCGTCAGCCGTACCGAACATGACGGCAGCATCGTCACCATTGCCGACCGCTGGCAGGGCAAGCGCCTCAATTCGCCGAATGATGTCGTCGTCAAATCCGATGGATCGATCTGGTTCACCGATCCCGCCTACGGTATCGAGACGGACTATGAGGGCGATAGGGCCGAAAGCGAGATCGGCGCTTGCTACGTCTACCGTGTCGATGCAGGTACTGGTGCGGTTGACGCCGTAATCACCGATATGATGAGGCCGAATGGGATTGCCTTCTCGCCCGACGAGAGCAAGCTCTACGTCGTCGATACGGGCCGTACGCATGGTGACCATCATCCAGCGCATATGCGGGTCTTCGATGTGAAGGGCAGCAAGGTCTCCGGCGGAGATGTGTTCGCCGATTGCACCGCTGGGCTGTTCGATGGGTTCCGGCTCGACACGGAAGGCCGCATCTGGACGAGCGCCGGCGACGGCATCCATTGCTACGACCCGGACGGAACGTTGATCGGTAAAGTGAAGGTTCCGGAGGTCGTCGCCAACTGCGTGTTCGGCGGGCCCAAGCGCAACATCTTGTATATCTGCGGTACGACTTCGTTCTACGCAGTCCGCCTGATGGTCAACGGACTGAAACTGTACTAGCCGCAAGGCCAGTGATTGGGACCTCGGAGCAATAGCATAATTTTCGCGCAGTCCATTGCGGGCGCTCCGTCAGAGCGGCGTTGCGCGAGAGCAAGCATTATCGGATCAGCCACAGCGTCAATATTGAACGCGATTGCGAGACATTGTTCCTTCGGCGCAAACCATCCGCGGCCGAGGGAAAGGCAAACTTTGTAGAAGCAAATGCAGTATCTGTATTTGAAGTTTTTGTTGCGAAATCTCTAAATTATTTCTGTATACGAAAATGTTGCTGCAAGAACTGCCAAAATCAAAATAATAATTCCTGAAAGAAACCATTTCAGAGTGCGCTTGTATATTGGTTCCTGATCGTCGTTGACCTGCAATGATCGCCAGAGCGCCACAAGCTGAATGGCCACAGACAGCAAGAGCAGAGTTGCGGCGATCCTGGAGGTTGCCGTCCAATTTCCCTCGGCTTCAAAGCTCCAGTACTGGAAGAAATAGAGCGTGAAGCCCAGCATCACGGTAATCGCCGTGATGACGCCTTGCCGATAGCCGTTGGGCAGGGCTTTGGGCGCCTCGCGGTGTCCCGCCCGATTGTTATCCTCTCCGAGGGCCGTCATCGGCCCTCGCGGTTGTTGCGGCTTGCAGTGCGTTTTGGCATCGATCTGACATTCCCCAAGCCACCATGTTGCAGGGGCGTCGCGCGGCTGTAAAGCCGCGTTGCGCGCGCCGGGCCGCGATCAGTCCTTTACTGTTACGCGATACTCGCAGCGTTTGACCGGGCAGTGTTTGTCATCGACCGTCGGCACGCTGGCGAAGCGGAGGACTTCCTCCGGCTTGCAGAAGCGCGATCCAAAGACATAGCGGTCATAAAGTGGGATCGAGGGGTTGCGGGCCGAGCGATAGCGCAAGACCGCCATGCCCTCGTTGGCGATGGTCTGCAGAACCCGTTTGCAATTCCAATTCTTGATGTCGTAGACCGCCGCGTTTGCCGGAACCGCCGAGATTGCGAGGAGTGCCGAAAGGATGAGTGCAGTCGCTTTCATTGAAGTCTCCAAAAAGGATGCCGCGACGTTGGTTCTTTGTGGCTCGGCATCGAATGCTGTTTGATAGGATAAAGCCGTGCCGGACCGATGGCGTCGAAAAAGCCGGTTGTATCCAATATCGTTTCGACTACGCTGCCAATCTTACGCGGCCATCGAATCGCTGTCGCAGCCAAGCCGCACCGAATGCTTAATAAATTCTAAACTGAAGCTTCGGGACGCGACTCACCACGCTGCGATCAGCGTATTCGCGACAGGCGCTGCCAACAAAGTTCTCTCAAAAATCTGCGTCGTCGAGCGAACTATCGACCATACAACAATCGACCGCAAAGCCTACTGTATTGGAGCTTTCTAGGCACTTTCGATACGACCTGACATGCATGGACACTATAGCGGGTTTACCCAACGTAAGCCTTGGCAAAATCCTTTCGATATTACTGGTCACAATTTAAGTTGATCGCCGATTGACCGCCCCGGACTGACATTTTGGTTTGCTATTAACGAGTTCGTGCTAGCATTTCAAAAAAGGGCATGGGGTGGAATCGTTGATTCGCACTAGGGTCGTTCGGCCCCTGCTGCGTATCTCGGGACTATGGCTCCGCGGAAAGGGTAAACCCCCGCCGCAGACGCCGGTTTCCACGATGCGTGGCTTTTGGGGCCTCATGCGCGCCTATTGGTTCTCGGACCAATGGCAAGAGGCGTGGGCACTGACCGCGGCGGTCGCCGTGATCACAATAGTGTCCAACAAGACCGGTGTTTGGCTTACGAAAGCCGCGGGCGAACTCGCCAATTCAATCGCCTATTTCCATCTCGCGAGCAACAAGACGGCCCTGGCGTCCGTCCTTACCAGTGCGGGTATGCTCGTTCTCATCGTGATCCTCAAGGATCTGGGTATCGCCGGCGCGCTACGTCTGTGTAACGCGACATTGCACCGAAAATGGCGCAGTTGGCTCAACGGCCGCTTCAACGGCGCACTCCTCGATACCAATCACACTCATTACCACGTTCAGCATGGCGGCCGCGGCCAGGACGGCCGCGACATGCCGCCTCCGGATAATATTGATCAGCGCGTCCATGAATCGATCAAGGACATGACTGGTGGCGCGATCGGTTTGGCGTCGGGAGCCTTTGGCGCGGTGTCGGCGCTGGTGATCTATGGCTACGAGCTTGTCAAAATGTCTCAGCCGGTCGCCGGCTTCGCGTTCCTTGGCGATTACGGCTTCGCGGTCCTGGCTTTCGCCGCTGTCGCGATCTACGTACCGCTCAACACCTATGTCGCCTTGAAGATCGGCAAATTGCTGGAGCGGCTCAACACCTTGATGCAGAAGGCGGAGGGCAGCTATCGCGCTGAACTGACGACCTTCCTTCGCCGCAGCTTTCACGTTGCCGCATCGAATGGCGAAGCGGTGCAGACCGACATGCACAGCCGCCTTTACAGTGACATCGATCGAACCTGGGCCCGGCAGAATTGGCTGAACACAGGCTATGCCGCCTTCGAGTTCGATCTACGACTATGTGTCCTTCCGCATTGTCGCCTACGCGCCCGGATTGCTGCCCTATATGTCGCAGAAGCTGAGCTTCAAGGACTACATTACCGGCGCGGAAATGGTGAACCAGGTCATCCGCCAGTGTTCCTGGTTCATCCATGTCATGCCGGCAATCGCGTCGCTGAAGGCCAATGCGCGGCGGATGACCGACCTTGCCGATGCGATTGAGCACGTGCAGCAGCCCGCCGACTTCTATCGCCAGACCGGCCGCTTCGACTTCCGCTTTGCCAACCAGCATCCATTGTTCGGCCTGACCGTGCGCCAACTGGAGTTGACGCATGCCGGCGACGACGCCGAACCGTTTGTGACGGCGCCGCTCCTGCGGTTCCGCCGCGGCGAGTGGACCTTCATGAAAGGCGAATCCGGTTGTGGCAAATCGAGCCTTATCAAGGCGGTGAACGGATTATGGCCGCATGGCAGCGGCGAAATCGCCTTCCCCGAAGGCGTCACCACGTTTTATGCCGCGCAGGACGTCAGGCTATCGCAGGTGTCGCTCAAGCAGCTCGTTTGCTTGCCCGACTGCGAGCACGATCATGTGGATACGACCGCCGCCGCCGCCCTGCACAAGGCAGGGCTGGGCGAGTTCATCGAATCCATGACGGATACCCATCGCGACGGAAAATCCTGGGACGAAACGCTTTCCGGCGGGCAGAAGCAGAAGCTGGTTCTCGCCCGAATCCTCCTGCACAAGCCCGGACTGCTGTTCCTCGATGAGGCGACAGGGGCGCTCGATGGAGTTGCCAAGATCGCTTTCCACCAGGCGATCAAGGACACCTGTCCCGGCATCACAGTGATAAGCGTCATGCACGAACTGGAGCCGCCTCGGTCGGCGAAGGGCGAGGAGTTCTACAACAGCGTCCTGTCGATTGCCGGCGGTGTTGCTTCGAAGATGCCGTTGCGGCCCGACCTGCCGGTGGAAATCACCAAGATCTTGGCGCGACCCGGGAGACAAGTCCGTGTGCTCGCGCCCCGCATACACCAGAAGCACGATCTGGAATAATTGGCAGCGAGGCCAGTTCTAAAGCCGCATCAGAGGTTCTTCGGAAACGCAGCAATCGCGACGGCGTTGAGAGCGTCTAGATCGACCCATCCTTTCAGCCGCGCAGTGTTGCCGACTTCGCCATCAATCTGACCGCTGGGCTGGAAGCGCCTTTTTACAAACCGGACTGCCAGCCATTTCCTTGCCCGCCATCGGCAGTCATCCAGTCGGACATCGGCGTCGTCAGATAGCAGATACCCGCGCCACTAATATTGACCTTGAACGCGCCCGGCTGGCCGGGCGGGGTGACTGGAACGCGCCCAAACACCCGGCCCGGAAACTCTCCACAGCCGGTACCTTTTGCTCCGGCGGCTTTCTGGCCAGCGGTCAGCGTTCCGTGCGCCGGCAAAAGCGCTTTGCAGACTTCCATGAACCGCCGGCGGATTGGCGACTGCGGGCCGGCACCCGGCTGCGAGCTGCCCGCCGTCGCGTTTGGGGCGTGCCGATGGGCGTCGGGGGTTGGACCGGTCCGGGGACGCTGACACCGCCACCCGGCGCGGCTGCGCCACCGCTGGAGCAGGCTCGCGAGAACGCCCAGCGCCTTCAGCAACTGCCTGTTCGGTCTTCTGGCCGGGATCGATGCGGCCATCGGCGGATCCGGTGTTCTGCGACTGAAACCGCTTGATTGCCCCGCAAGTCACCGGGCCGCAGAGCCCGTCGAGATCGAGGGGGGCATCGGGCCGCCCTTGGCGGAAGGCACGGCGTTCAGCAACTTCTGTATGAGCTGCACATCCGCTTTCTGGTTTGCACCGCCAAATCCGACCGAGCGCCCGATAATGCTCTGCAGAAACGCCAATTCATCCTCCCCGGCGAGACGAGCCAATCGGCGCATATGATGGCGTCAGCACGCGGATGGCGCAACTTTCACAGTTGCTGATGTCGCTTTGGCAATTCTAGAGCAAGATGAGGTTAGGTCCGGTCAGTTCTGTTTCACGGACGGCGATGCGATCCACGCGGAGGGTCGCGAAGGCAGTAGCGGGGTTACGGCCGAGCGGGCCGACAACGTGGGCGCCCGCCGCCCGGAAACCCGAAGGGCCGGGCTGGTTTGGTACCAAATCCTTCGGCTTTTGCCTTGGCCGTAGCAATGCGTACGACCGCGGCAAAATCGTCGCCCTTGGCCCAAACCATCGCCCTCAGAACGATCGAACCTAATCTCATCCTGCTCTCGGAATGCCATGCGCCAGCACCGGTGGGTGACAACCGAAAGCAGTTGCATGCGAGTGATTCGGCCTGGTTCAACCTGCTCAAAAAGCTCCCGGCGCGATTGCCGTCAGCAGTGGGATTGAAGCGCTGGCAACGGCGGTTTGGCTGTGATCAAGCCGCAAAGTGGTATGAACCAATCGGTTTCCCTGTCACGTCTGGACAGGTTTGTCCGAAACCCTGACGTCACAAATACAGAGAAGGTCGCAGAGTGCCTTAGCCGGCGTCGGGAGAAACCGGCAGTGCGTTGGGCGACATAGCTACCCCCCGAGCTACCCCAGTCGCTCGACGGAGGGGAGCGGAGCAATCACAAGATTTCTCCGCTCCCAGCCGCGCGATAGCCCACCCCCCGAGCTGCGTCTTCCAATGCGTGAGTCCATGCGCCGCAGCAAAGCAATGTTTCTGTGAGAGCGTAAGAAGTCGTGAAGGGACTTGCGACTGACAACGCTTTGCGTGCGGGTGAGAAAAAAAACCCGGCCTGAGCCGGGTTTGAATTATCCATCTGTCATGTCAGAAAAGCAAAAAAATGAGCCATGCGGTGTTAGATCGCATGGCTGCCGTTGGGGAACATACGCATCTTCGGCACAAGCGCAAGTTAACTATTCGTTAATGATTAATTTTGCCCGTCGCTGTCGCTTTCGCGCCGCAGCGCCAGCCTCCAAGTCGCCAAACTCAGGGTTCGACGGTCCGCACTTCCTATACGACACGCGTTTCCGGGCTGCATGTTAGAGCCTCGCTCTTGATGGGACGAGTTGAAATGCCAAGCCGAAAGCGTTGGCCTGTCGCGAAAGACACTGCGAACAACTCAAGTTCAAACAAATGTCTTGTCGTCTCACCGGCTTCGGTGAGCAAGACGCACCACGTGTCGGCGTCGGCGATAATCTCGACAGCGTTGGCGGCGGGCACCTGAACGGTCACGTGCTCAACTCCTCGGTAAGGGCGCAAGCTTGATGATCGCTCACAGTCGGCGGCGCCCATGAGACTGACCGTCGATTGGGGATTGTCTCACATTCACAAGGACGGCGCGATTAAGTTTAACGTAGCGGGTAACGAATTCCGCCGCTTCCCGCGAAAGCGGTATGGTCTCTTGCGCACGAAAAGGTGATCGGCGAATGCGACCGCCACCTGCGACTACCGCATCGGCCCGAAAATCGGAATCGATTTTCGGAAAGCACTCACGATGCGAAGTTTCAAAGAGATACAGCGTCCTTTGCGCGTCCGAAAGGACGCGCGGCGCTGTACTGGCGACGGGCTTTGCCCGGTCAGCTCAGGTGCCAGCCTATCCGAAGCCTAGAAGACGAGGAAGTCAGCGTTTGTTAGGACCAATCCTGCGGACAGCGTCGCAAAGTGGACGTTGCCGCTGACAGCATTGCCGTTAGCATCGTAAAATAGCTTTCCGGTGTCGGATTCGTAAACAATCCGATCGGTCGCATCTCCTGCGAGACCGGTCGTGGTAGCTCGAAAAGCTGCGGCTACCAATGTTCCTACTGCGGTCAGCGCGGTGAAGATGGCGTTCTCCAGCCGTATCGTGTCGGCGGCGACATCGTAGTCGGTGATCCGGTCAACATTGGTAGAGGCGTTGAGCGCCGTGTTGAAGATGAAGCCGTCGCTGCCCGAACCGCCACTCAGCGAATCGTTGCCGCCATAGCCTCTCAGATAGTCGTTGCCGCCACCGCCGCTTATTGAATTTGGACCATTGGTGCCGGCAAGGCTGTCGCTGAAAGCTGAGCCGGTAAGGCTTTCGATCAATTCGAAAACATCGCCCTTGGCGTCACCCATGTTTGACGCCGGAAAAAGGAGGTTGACCGTAAGGCCGCTCGTAGCAGAGCCATAAGAGGCTCTATCGGCCCCGCTGCCTCCGACAAGTCGGTCAGATCCCGCACCGCCGGTAAGAAGATCGTTTCCCGCGTCGCCTATCAGCGCGTCATTGCCGCCGCCGCCGTTAAGCTGATCGTTTCCGGAGTTCCCTTGAAGAGTATTTTTTGCGCTATTTCCAAGGAGGTAGTCGGCTCCAGAACCTCCGACTGCATTCTCGATCACCGTATTGACAGCGATCCCGATGTTGCCGACTTCGCCGCCGATGTTGGAATAGGTCCCGGCCCGCAGATCGATCGACTGATTTGCCGAAAAGCCAGATGCGTTGATTGTGTCGCCGCCGCCGCTATCGAAAATAGCAAATGCGACCATATCGTTCTGCACGTAGTTTTTGAAGTCGAAGAAACTGCCGGCATTCGAGCCGAATCCGTAGGTTGTATTGCCGGTTCTGATATTTGAGGGTACGCCATAGAGGTCCTGGATCGCGATAATATCAGCAATCATAGGACCGGCTACGTAGGCTTCCGTCGCGTTGACGTAGGTGTTTTCGTCTTGGCTGAAATACGACATCACCGTCGCCTGCCACGAATCGTTTAGATAATGATTGCCACCGCTGGTGGACGTGCTCCAGGTCGCGTTTCCGTCGTAGTTCCCTGCGTGCCCAAGCCCGAGCGCGTGGCCGATCTCGTGAAGGTATGTCTGAAAGGAGTAGCTGTTGGTGCCGCTTCCATAGGTGGCGATCCATTGCGTGCCGACATTGATGGTTGCGGAGGTAGTGCCGGCGCCGGACATGCGAAAGTTGGAATATGCTCCCGAGTCTGCGTCGTCGAATTTGATCTGCGCGGTGCCGGTCGTCGCGACAAACGAAATGCCGGTTACGTCAGCCCATCTCTGAAGGGCGGCAACGGCTAGGTTTTTCCCCGTGCTGGTCAGGCCCTGTATATTGTAGGTGATGGTCGGCGTGGTGAAACTGTGTCGCCACAACCCCTCAGCACTCCAATAACCGTCAGTAAGCTGCGCTGCGATTTGGGTGTAGGAATACACAGGCAGAGCCATGGAATCCGTCCGCACGAAGGTTGAACGCTACGCCAACCTCACACCGGAAAACTGAACCAATCGCGAATTTCAAGCCGCTTCGTTTACTTGTAGTTTTTAAGCCATTGCCAAGCTGTTTCATGTTGAAAGCATTGAAGTAACCAAATTTTAACCGTCGCGGATCTGACCTCTCAAGCTACCGCAAGGGCGTCCGAGCGCGCAGGCACGGACCGATGCCATCTCGATAGTCGCCGGCAGGGAGCGCATCTAACCCTTGGAGGGTGGCCTGGCGGGCAAAGCGGCCAAGTCGAGGCAAACTTACCGCCATCGCTTAGACGGGCTCAGCTGATCGAACTGAAGCTCCATATCCATGTCGCGACCCTTCTCACCTGCCGCCCATAGGCAGATTGGACGAGACCCAACAACACGCTTGCGTCGTTTTTGAGTTGTGAGGGGAGGGCAAGGATGACAGCGGTCTAGCGGCGGCTGGCTCGGTCGTTTCAGTACCTCCCCGGGGCACCCGTGAAGTAACGTTTGCAAGGAAGAAGTCTTATGCTGCGTCGCCTATCCGAGCTTTACGAATTGGCCGGCATCCGCTCACCCTGACGTCCAGGGATATGGAGGCGATCGATGATTTGTCGCTGGAAAGGCTGACCTTCCGCACGGGAGACGATGAGTTGGTCGGCGCGTGCTGATGCGCAAATCGGCGTCAAGATTTGACAGCGGCTCATCGAGCAGGAAAGCGGTGGGATTACGCACCACCGCGCGGCCGATCGCCACGCGCTGGCGCTGCCCGCCCGACAATTGTCCGGGACGGCGATCAAGATATTGCGCGATTTCCAGCATGCGCGTGGCCTCGGCGATGCGCGCAGCGATCTCCGCCTTGGGCATGCGCTGATTTTCCAGGCCGATGGCCAGGTTCTGACGCACCGTCATATGCGGATAGAGTGCGTAGGATTGGAACACCATCGTCCAGTCCGCGTTCCGCTGCCGAGACCCGCGTGACATCGCGCCCGTCGATCTCCAGCTTGCCGGAAGTTTGTCGAGCCCTGCAAGCATGCGCAACAGAGACCAGATTGCGCCCACGAAACTGGTATTTCGAGAGGGCGAAGGCCGCCATGGAATTGGTGAGCAACGTGATCAGCGTCGCCACCACTGGCTGGACGGCGCACGCGCGGAGAGCTTGCGGGTCAAGGACCTCTCCGAATCACTCTATCTGCACTACCGGCTGGCTCTGGGTTTCACGGTCACTCAAGCCGAGGATCGTGTCGGCATCGGCATTGCGCCCGATTGGTCGTCGCCAGAGTTCGCGCCCAAAGCGGGCGCGACGGTCGACTATTGAGCGGTTCGCTTCGGCTGATGACGGCCAAGACGTGGAATACTCGCAAACATGGTTTGACCCGGGTGTGGCGCGCTACGTCACACGGTTTCGGTAAGGAGAACCGGATGAAAGACCCGATCGGCTACGGGATCATCGGCTGCGGCATGATGGGGCAGGAGCACATCCGCAACATCAAGCTGCTGCGGGACGCGCATGTGGCTGCGATCTACGAACCCGACGCCGGCATGATGGCCAGCGCGCTGACGCTGGCGGACGGCGCGAAGCCTGCGGTTTCCATCGTCGAAATATTGGCGAGGCCGGACATCGATTGCCTGCTGATCGCCAGCCCGAATTTCCGCCATGTCGAACATCTGGAGCAGATCGCGACGACACGCCCCTGGTCGAAAAGCCGCTGTTCACCGATCCGGTCGACGCGGCGAAACTCGGAGAGATCGCCAAGCGCCTGCCGCTGATCTGGGTAGCAAACGAATACCGCTATATGCCGCCTGTAGCGACCTTCATCGCCGACGCACCGCACGCCACCGGTGGCATTCGCATGCTCAGCATTCGCGAATACCGGTTTCCGTTCCTCTCCAAGGTCGGCGACTGGAACCGCTTCAACCGTAACACCGGCGGCACCTTTGTTGAGAAATGCCGCCATTTCTTCGATCTGATGCGGCTGATCCTGCAATTGGATCCCGTACTTGTGCTCGCGAGGCGGTGAACCATCTGGATGAACGCTATGACGGAGAAGCGCCGGACATCTGGGACCACGGCTATGTACCGGCCGATTTCGCCAGCGGCGCACGCGCCATGCTGGAGCTTTGCATGTTTGCAGAAGGCAGCCGCTATCAGGAGCAAATTTCAGCGGTCGGCGCAAACGGCAAGATCGAGTGCCTCGTGCCGGGGCCGACACGATTTTGGCCGGCGCATCTCGGCGCGCCGCCGACGCCTCAGGTGATTGTCAGCCGCCGCCCGGACCGCGTGCCGTCGAAATTCCCCCCAGCCACGTCCGAGAAGAGACTATCGGGCATTCATAGCGACAGTTCCGCTCCTGCCCTGATGGGAACATGAGGCGCCCGTCATCCCACAGTTATTAGCCTTGTACCCATCAGCGAATGACACCGCTTGGCAGCCAGACAAGCCGGCCAGTGTGGCCACTACAACGAGAAACCGAGTGGTGTTTGCAGGCATTCGACCTCTCGAACGTTGCGGATTCTTAGAAAGCCGCACCCCACAGTGGGCTGTCCCGAATGAGAGGTCACGATAAGAGCGACGTGCGACACGGAAATGACGCCATTTCCGGTCTACCTGTCACTGAAGTTGCCCAAGTTATAGGAGGGTCGCGCCGTCTTTCGTTGGCTTGCCCTTCTTCTGCTTTTTCGGAACCTCGGTTTCGTCTGCGACCCCGCTCTTGCGTAGATCCATCGCAACGCCGTGCAGGGCAAGCGACTTCAGAGTGTCGGTATCCGCCGTTTCGATCATCGCTGCAAACGCGGCGCGGATGATATCCGATTTTGAAGCCTTCGGATATTCGGCCTTGACTGCCGCGAGCATTTTCTTCGGCGACAAACCATCAGGCAACAGTCGGACAATCGTCGCCTTCAGCAATTGTTGCTCATCTTCCTTGGCCACACGCATTCTCCCTCAAACAAATCTGCTCAAAGGTATGCGAACAATCGGCGCCCCGCCAGTCCGCTCTTAACAAGCCCTGATTTTGCCCTCGCGCGATGGGTATTGCTCGCCTCTCAGAGCTCACTGCAGTCATTGAGTGGCGGGTTTGGATCGACCAATGGGTTCATATTGTAATTAGAGTGGTCGGTTTGTTTCCGCTTGTAGCGGTAAACGACCGTTCCACTCTATTCCCGTTTGGACGGCCCCTTGGGAAAATACATTCGACTTCATCATCGTGGGAGCAGGATCCGCCGGGGTGCGTTCTTGCAAATCGGCTGAGCGCTTCCGGCAAGCATCGCGTCCTTTTACTTGAGGCCGGCGGCAGAATTTCGGGGCAATCAACTCGGCCGAACATCTGCGCAAGGTGAGCAGTTACGCGAGGCAGCAAAGGCGCGCGGCGTCAGCGTTGCCACCGGCGGTGCGACGACGGTCGACCCGTCGACCGGCAAGGGCGGGTTCTTCGAGCCGACGGTTCTCGATGCGGTCTCGGCTGACGACCCGATGGTGCGCGAGGAAATCTTCGGGCCGGTGCTCGCGGTGAGTGTGGTCGAGGATTTCGACGAGGCTATCGCTACGGCCAACGGCACCGACTACGCACTCGTCGCCGGCATCTTCACTCGGGATCTTGCCAAGGCGCATCGAGCGGCGCGCGATGTCGATGCAGGACAGGTCTATGTGAACGAATATTTCGCCGACGGCATCGAGACACCCTTCGGCGGCAACCGCCGTTCAGGCATCGGCCGCGAGAAAGGCCTCACTGCGGTTTGCCAGCTACTGCAAGACCAAATCCGTCACGGTTCGTATCTGAGGTGTCACGATGAAGCGGTATCCTCGAAGTTCGAAAGTGGACCTTATGGGGTTCATGGCTGCTTAGCAGAATGCCAACTGGGAACATATCAGCTTGCAAAAGACAGGCTGCGCTTTGGGAGAACAGAAATGATGAAGCACCTCATCGCCGGCTTTGCGTTTGCAACCTCGTCGCTGGTCATCGCCGCGCGGCTGCGCAAGTTCGACGTGGCGCTTGAGGAAGCCGCTGTGCTTCGCGGCCACGGATACTGGCAACCGTCACCCTGCCTTACTTGGCGCCGGCGTTGTTCTCGGCCTTCGTCGTGGCCTTTCTGGTGTCGTTCGAGAACTTCAACACCACCCTGATGCTCGTAGGCTCCGATGCGCCGCGGACGATCACCATGTATGACCGCATCGTGAAGGTAGGCTCGGCTCCAGACCTGAACGCCGTGTCCGTGTTCCTGATGATCGGATCCGGTCTGTTGGCAGTGTTGAGCGTGGTGCTGCAGCCACGTAACAGCGAAACCTAGCGCTGCGGTAAAGGGTTTGGAATTCGGGTTTGCACAGCAATGTGGCCTGAAATCAACCGCCACCGGGCCAGCCCAGGTGAACTCATCCCCTGAGCTGCCTTCCAGGTCGCCTGAGCTGCCAGGAAGATCCAGAGCGGACATTTGCAACACGAGTGTGACAAGTCGAGAAGCTGGTTCACGAATAAACCGATGGCCTGTTCCCGCCTCCGCAATCTTGCTGGGCGGGCCCTCCCCTCCACGTCGCGCTTCTATGTCTCGATCACCGGCATGAGGTCGGCGACTGTATCGATAAGGTAGTGCGCACCATGGCTGTTCAACACCGCACCGGCTCTATCGCGCAAGGCTTGCTTGTCAGCATAAGCCATCCCGGCCAATTCCTCGACGGTTACCCCGGCCTCATTTCCCGAAAGGGTCACGCCGATGGTCCAACACCCCGCCTCGCGCCCCTCGTCGATTCCGACCCCCGTATCATCGACCTTAACAATTTTGATCCCAACTGACGCGTGGCGCGAAATGTCCTTCTAGTTCAAGGATGCGCTCCGGGGGGCACCAGACTTTTTCAAGACTATCGGCGCAAAGCTGAACGGGGGGTCCAGCCGTGATGTTAGCCTAACAAGACAACTGCTTGCAGGTTGACCGCTATCAGGTCATGCTCGGGTGAGCCCATTCGGAAGGCTAAGGCAAGGCTGTGTTTTGCAGCTCGCGAGGTCGAGGGCATGGACTGCTCGGGGTGCGGCTTTCAGATCGAAAGCGGTTTCGCTTTTTGCCCGAAGTGCGGCGAGCGCCAGCCAGTGCGATGCGCAAGCTGCAACTTTCCCTGCGCTCCCGATTTTGCTTTCTGCCCGAAATGCGGGGGCAGCATGGGCGCCTCAAAGCCGATCGGTCAATCTGCGCCTCCAGCAAGCGCCCCATCCACAAGCCTCGTGCGCGATTCGGACCGCAGGACGGTGACCGTTTTGTTTGCTGATTTGAGCGGGTTCACGGAACTCAGCGAGCGGCTCGATCCGGAGGTGATGCAGGCGCTGCAGAACCAACTGTTCAGTGAGTTGACCGCGGCCGTCCAGAGCTTTGGGGGCTTCGTGGACAAGTTCATCGGCGACGCACTCCTCGCCTTGTTCGGTGCACCAGTTGCGCATGAGGATGACCCGGAACGCTCGGTCCGTGCCGCCCTGGAGATGATGGATCGCACAGCTCGGCTTGGCGAAAACAGTGCTCATGTCGGTCTATCATTGGTGCTGCATATCGGCGTAAACACCGGTCCAGTCGTGACCGGTGGCCTCGGTGCAGGACCATCGAAATCGTATTCTGTAACTGGCGACACTGTGAACACTGCACAGCGGCTGCAATCACTGGCCGCACCGGGCGAGATTTTGGTGGGTCCGCTTACCCACCGGCTGACGCGGCATGCCTTCAGCTATGAGTCCCTAGGCGATGTCGCGCTTCGCGGCAAGGCCGGCAGCGTGCTGGTGCATCGGTTGGGTGAGCCGCTCGCCTCACCGCGCCCGGCGCGTGGGCTCGAGGCACTCGGCCTGAGCACGCCGCTGATCGGCCGCGATACGGAGCTCCAAAGCATGCTTGCAAGCTTGGACGTGTCATGCGGCGGCTCGGCGCAACTCGTCCGTCTCGTTGGTGAGGCGGGAATTGGCAAATCGCGGCTGGTCAACGAATTTATCGCCCGAGTCGGCTACGAGGAGCGCTTTCAAAACGTCGCCGTGAGACAGGCAGTCTGCTCGCCTCTGGGCGAACGGTCCTATGGAACCATCGCGGCAGTCGTGCGCACCGCCGCTGGGATTATGCTGAACGACCCTCCGGGCGAAATGCGGGCGAAGCTCGCCGCTCTGCTGATCGAGCTTCGCCTGCAGGACGAGGAGGCGCAGCAGCTGTTTCCGCTGCTCTACCATGTGCTCGGTCTAGGCGACCCCAATGCTACGTTGCGGCATATCGAGCCCGAGCAACTGCGGCGGCAAATCCTCCACGCGGTGCGCACCATCATCGAGCGCCGCCTGACTT
This sequence comes from uncultured Alphaproteobacteria bacterium, assembly GCA_963839725.1. Taxonomy (GTDB): domain Bacteria; phylum Pseudomonadota; class Alphaproteobacteria; order Rhizobiales; family Rhizobiaceae; genus Kumtagia. The sequence continues at coordinate 630,149 of CAWIWT010000001.1, forward strand.
TGTCTCCGCTCCTGATTATCGTCGAAGACGTGCATTGGGCCGATGCCGTATCGCTCGAGGCGTTGCGTTTTGTCATGGACCGGCTGGAACGCACGCGGCTGATGCTCTTGATCACTCATCGGCCGGCGATGGAAAGCGACCAACTGGATTCAAGCCGGGTCAGCCACACTTCGCTGAGGCTGTCGCCACTCTCCAGAGCCGACGGCCGCAACCTGCTGGCGGCGCTGTTCGGCGAAGATTGGGCGAACACCGCAGAAGGTCTATGCGAACAAGTCCTCGACCGTGCCGGCGGCAACCCCCTGTTCATCGAGGAAATCGTGCGCGGCCTGATCGAACTTGGCGTTGTACTGCACGATGGCGAGCAATGGCGGTTGGGTGCAGGTCAGGCCACAGTCGGCATTCCGACCACCATTCAGGCGATGTTGCTCACCCGCGTCGACCGGTTGCCATATGAGATCCGCCGGCTGGCCCAGGAAGCCGCAGTCATAGGTCCCCGCTTTGACGCGGCCTTGCTTAAGGCGGTGACTGCCGATCCCGCCAGGCTTGAAGCGGGTCTCGAGTTGCTTTGCGATGCGGAAATTATCGAAGAGGTCGCCGGAGCCGGCTCGATCTCATCGCGATGCTACCGCTTTACCCAGACATTGCTGCAGGATGTGACCTATCACAATCTGCTGTTGCAACGGCGCAGCGAAATGCATGAAAAGATCGCCGTTGCCTTCGAACGCCTTTGCGGCGACAACCCCGAACGGCTTGAGGATTTGACCCTGCTCGGCCATCATTATGGTCTGAGCGCGGAGCGAGAAAAGGGAGCGCGCTACCTTCGGGAGGCTGGTGATCGCGCGCGCATCATCTACGCCAACGATGACGCACTTCGCTTCTACGAGCAGGCATTGGCAGCTCTGACCGTGGCCGAAATCACGCCGCTCAGGTTGGAACTCGGCGAGCGGATAGCTGATCTATGTGGCTCGACCGGCCGCCGCGAGGTCGCTCACGAGAACTACGACACGGTTCTACAGGCATACCGCAAAGAGGGCGACCCCATCGCCTCGGCCCGTGTGCTTCGAAAGATCGGTCGGCTTTTCTGGGACGCAGGGAAGCGCAACAACGCCAAATCTTGCTACGCCGAAGCCTCCGTGCTCCTCGACGGAGCGGATGCGCCCATAGAGCAGGCGCACCTCTGGCAGGAGCGTGGCCGCCTGGCGTTCCGGACCGGCGATCACGCTCGCGCGGCGGAATGGGCCGACAAGGCGCTGGACTGCGCCAGCGCCCTGACAGGGAATGACGGCGAAGTCGCGCGCGATGCTGCCCTTGTGATCGCCGAAGCACTTAACACCAAGGGCGTTGCGCTGGCGCGACTCGGGCGTAGCCGCGAGGCAGTGCGCGACGTGGAGCGAAGTATCGAGGTGGCCAAAGCTGCCGGCCTGCAGGGCGCCGCTTGCCGTGGCTATACCAATCTCGGCGTACTCTACACGACCATCAACCCGGCGCAGGCCATGGCAGTGTGCCGAAGTGGGCTTGAGGTGTCGCGACGCATCGGCGATTTGGGGTTCCAGTCGCGTCTTCTCACCAACCTGGCAGTCGCCTGCTGCACGTTCACCGACCGCTGCTCGACCGAAGGCGTTCCAGCCGCGGAGCAGGCGATCAAGATCGACCGGTCCCTCGGACAGCGTGAGCACTTGCCGGTGCCACTGATCGTGCTCGGACAGATCCATCAGTGTCACGGGCAGCCAGAGCTAGCCGTTGGGCTCTATGAAGAGGCGCTGCAAGTGGCGCGCGAAACTGGTGAGCCACAGCTGCTCTTTCCGTGCTATGATGGTTTGGCGACGGTCAATCTCGATCTCGACAATCTGGCGGAGGCCGAACGCTATTTTTCCTTGGCGCAGGATGTGTGCGCCCAGCACAGGCTTGACCCGGAAGCGCTTGTGGTGCTGCCTTTTCTCGACTGACCCGGGGTGGAGGTTAGCATGACTGAGAGTGTCGAGCTGCATCCGCTTCAACCGGGCGATAGAGCGCCGAACGTCGTTCTCGACGCAATTACCCGCGAAGGAAAGATCGCGATCGACGATTTTCGTGGTCAGAAACCAGTGTTGGTCGGGTTGTTCCGCGGTCTGCACTGCGCCTTCTGCCGTCGTCATATCGCCGCTCAGGCGCAGTTGGACCCGACATTGCGCGAAATGGGCGTGGAGAGCCTCACCGTTGTGAATACGCCGATTGAGCGCGCCCGTCTTTATTTCCGTTTTCATCCGATACCCAATCTGCTCGCTGCAGCCGATCCCGAACGCAACTCGCACCGAGCTTTCGGGCTTCCCAATCTTGAATTCACCGAAACCGAGACGGCATGGCCGTACAAGGTTTCGGCCGAGGCGGTCTCGAGCATGCGTGTGGATGTTCCGGGCGAGCTTCCTGGGCCGGTCGATCCGCTCGAGGCAACCGAAATCCTAAACAAAAGGGACGGGTACGAGCTAACCGAATCCGACCAGCAGATGATGGCGGTGGGCCACGGCCAACTCGTCGGTCAATTCCTGCTCGACCGGCAAGGCATCGTCCGCTGGAGTTTCACCGAGGTTCCAGAGGACGGGCGGTACATGTTCGGGGCCGCAAACCCAAAAGAACTGCTGTCGGCAGCATCCCAAGTTGTGCAGTAGAATGGAAAAAATGGGCCGCCACTCGCGACGGCGTAATCGGCTTGTCCGGTCAATCGATTTTCTTCGGCCCATGCCTCGTGGATTTCGGCCGCGCGGGCGTTCTCCTGATTTCTGCGGCGGGTCTAGACCGCGCCTAAATCCGCAGGAAACCGCCGTCGTCGTCGCGTAGAGCGCGTTCGCGCTCCGGGGTGGGGAAAAGGGACTCAAACGGCGATTGCGGTCTAGCCGGTTTGCGAAGCCCACATTTCGCTTCGCATGAAACACCGCAGGGAGGCTCGCTCGAGTTGTTCCGCTCCGGGTTTGGGCGAAAGGGACCCGGCAACTCAATCGAAGTACAACGGCAGATAAATGGTAACTCCCCGGCGACGGTAATAGCGCGGATAGTAGTCACGGTCGCCGTAGCGGTCGTAGTCGCGGCGCGGGTAACATCTGCCGTACCGGCAGGACCGCCATGCTTGCCGCCTTTGCCAACGACGGTCCGCCCTCCACTCGCGATAATGCTTGCGTCGCCAATCTCGCCGATCGTCATCATCATCGTCGTCGACCATTTGCAGGACGTCGGCTCGCACTTGCTCCGGTTTCGGCACAGAAATCGGCGCGGCGTTCAGCGGTAAGGCGAAAGCTATGGCCAAACTTGTGGCCGTCAGGATTGAGAAGAGCTTTTTATCATCACGGAGCCTCAATCATCGTCATTGTCATAGCGGTCACGGCAGCGGTCCCGCTCGCGTTTGTGACTACTGCTCCAATCCTCAATAAACGCCCGACGCTCAACGTAGCGCTCGCAGTAGTCGTCTTCGCAAAAAAGTATCGACAAACCGCTCGCGTATCACGCCGTTGTTGGATGAGCTGTTCGAACTCGTATTCGAGGATTGGCTTCCCGCCAAGGCCACGCTGGTCGTCGTGGTCGCAATAGCAAACAGGACAAACTCGATACGCATGGCTCTCTCTCCTTCGCGGGCTATTATATTTTCAAACCTCTGGGCCTGACCATCGATGAGCGCCCGCCTCCTGCTCAGCCTCCAGAGCCGCTGCACGCCGGTCGGATTCCTTCTTCATGCACCAGCCTTTGGGCAAGCGGCGCGTATCGTTTTCGTTTGCGCCACCCGCGCGGCGATAAGGCGAAACTCGACAACGTTTTGGGCCGTTTCCTGCTCCTCCCGCTGGAGAGTATGATGCGGCTACGCTGAGTATATTTCCAATGGTTCAGAATGAACTTGTCCGACTTGTTGCTGGGTGGCTGAAACACGCCGCTCGTTGTGGACCTGTCCCAATTTTTGGGCTGTCGGCTCCGCAAGGAGCTGGAAAAACGACGATCATGAAAGAGGTTTGTTGCATGCTGGCCGAAGGGCGTCTGAATACGGCCAGTATCTCGATTGACGACTTCTACCTGAGGCAGCCCGAACAGATTGCCCTCGCGAGGAAGTACTCGAGAAATCCGTACCTTCAACATAGAGGCTATCCTGGAACTCATGACGTCGGCCTCGGCGTGAGGGTGCTGAAGGAACTTCGCAAGCTGGCTGAGGGCCAGAGCATGAAGGTTCCCGGCTACGACCGGTCCGCTCGCCAAGGGCTAGGGGACCGCTTGCCGAGAGGGACTGGCGCATTGTTAACGGACCGCTGCATTTGATCGTTCTGGAGGGGTGGATGCTCGGCTTCACCCCGGTTGCCCAAGAGTTTCTGAACGACAAAAATCTCCTGCTTATTAACCGCGAGTTGGCGGCATACAAAGCCTGGCACTCGCTACTGGATGGCTTCATTTGGCTGGAGCCTGAGGATCATCTATTCGTACGCGAGTGGCGGGTGGAGGCAGAAGAACGTTCGAAAGCGGAAGGCAAGCCGGGAATGTCGTTAGACCGGGTCAGGGCATTCATCGAGACGTTCCTGCCAGCATATGCCACCTACTATCCCGGCCTCCGTTCCCACGCTCCGACGAACCCGCCGTACCTGCGCGTTGTCATCGGTCACGACCGGAACATGAAGACCGTGCGGCACGGCTGGCACCCTTAAATTCATTGCCGTGTCGTGACCGCTGCCTTGGCGGTTAGGCTGGCGTTCGAACAATCAGCGCCATCCGCGCCTTCTTGATTCCTGGGTAACGTTCCTCGCTTATCATTGTAGACGTGGAAAAGCTGTCGAGCGGGAAGATGACTGTCGCGGTCTTGTATGGCCGATGAGGCAAAATCGACAAGGACAGGAAATCCCGCAAAGCGCGCAGCCTCGCTAGAGAAGTGTTTTGCAGAGAACTACATTGGTGTGGCCCTCGGGCCATCCTTCAAAACTCGGCCATGCGCTTGAAGCCTGCCTTTTTATACATTCCCGGCGCTTGGAAGTCGTAGCTCGCTACCCAGATGCGACGAACGCCTCGACTGCACGCCTCCACTACAAAAGCATTCAACAATGGTCGCCGGTGTCCACGAAGAATGATTGATACCGGGCAGCAGCTGTGGGTAAGCTGCACGCATCCTGCCTGCGCCAATCAGCATCACAAATTCGATCTGCCTGCCTTGGCCGAGCGGTTTGGGGCCGTGCACGATGACCTGGTGCGCCTATATTTCTGCACCGAGTGCCGAGAACAGTTGCGGAAGCGATCCGAGAGCTACTTGAAGCGGGCAGGTGGACCCCGCCAGCCCAGCTTAGCTTTGGTCCGTCTTCCTAGCGGCCACGCAGGCAATTGCGGAGGTCTTCTCGCAGCGAGTTGCGATCCAACAACTCCCTCGCTTCGGGGAAGCCCTCCGCCGTCAAAGCATTCTCAATGCCGAGATAGTCTGAGTAGCGTCCGGGTCCCTGCCAATTCAAACGACGGCGGTGCAATCTCTCGCGTCGATCGGACTTGTTCATCCCTGGCACGTAAAAACTAAGATTTACGCAGGTTTATGTTTGGGTTTATGGCTTTGCGCTAAAAGGTCAAAAACATAGTAAGATCAATAGTGTCTGGCGGAGAGAGCGGGATTCGAACCCGCGTTACGGTTTCCCGTAAACACACTTTCCAGGCGTGCGCCTTCAACCACTCGGCCACCTCTCCGTTCCAAACCGGCAGAGCAGGTCGGACGCCGGCTCATCTAGTCGATCTAAAGCGCGCTGCCAAGCCGTGTTGTGACGCCATCGACCGGGATTGCATCGAACAGCGAGTGGGCCGGCTTCTTGTTCCGGGCCGAACTCTGCTTTCGCATATGCCGAGGTGCGGAGGGCGAGAGAACTCCTGGAGGTTCAATGACGGATCCGTCGATTGCGCGCGAGCCGATGTAGCAAACAGGCTGCTCGACCGAATTGTCACTGTGGACCGAAAAATCCGCGAATTCGTTGCCTCAATTTCGTGTGTAGTGGTTGAAGGGAATCGGGCGCGGCAATACTTCTGGTCGGCAACGGCGCCCGGAACACACATGATACGGTTTATCTTCCGTTTGGCTGGTATGGTCGCGCTATCAGTTGCCGCCATCATGGCGGTGCTCGACCTGCAGCGGTCGATTGCCGCGTCCGCGCCTGTGCTGACCCTACTCGCCGATAGCTGGGAATTCGCGTTTCCGTCCACTTTTGCGGCGGTCGGAGGCGCGGCGGGCAACGACGGCTTGGCGCTATGGGACGAAGCGCTTCACGGCCTTGCCAGTCTGCCGGGCTTTGCGGTGTTCGCGGTTCTGGCGGTCCTTTTCTTTCTGATCGGACGCCGCCCTCAGCGGCCGGTAAGCCGCCCGACCGCGTGATAAAGAACGAAAACAACAAGGAAAGAGCTGATGCTCACAGAACCCACGGGCTGCTCAAGGCGTTCTGGGAAAGCCACGACCCGACGCAGGGCATGCGCCAGGGCAACGATGTCGGCACGACCTACCGTTCGGCTATCTACACCTACGGCGATGCGCAGCATGCCGCTGCCATTGCCTCGCTGGAGGCCTACCAGGCGTCACTGACAGCCGCCGGGCAGGGGGCAGGATCACCACGGAGATCACGCCGGCGTCCGAGTTCTACTTCGCCGGGGAGGATCACCAGCATTATCTGGCCAAGAACCTGTATGGCTACTGTAACCTCCGCGGCACCGGCGTTTCATGTCCGATTCCGCAGGTCGTAACGGCAGCCTGAGGTATTTTGCCCGATCCATAACCGCACGCGGGCAGGCGCGCCGCAAAATCCGGCGTGTCTGTCCGTTTCTTCGTGCCAAGCTTTTCCAAACGGTCAAAATTCCGCGTGAATTTTGTTTTTCGGCATGCAAGAGTATGAAGGAGCGGACGGTGAAAGCCGCCTGCCGCGCTCCGCGTGACGGTCTCCGGGACCGCTACGCCGAGGGTGCCCAACCAAGAAAAACCGACAGGGTGTGGATCACATGAAGCGTATCGTCCTCGGCCTCCTGGCTGCAACCGCATTTATCGTCCCGGCGCTCGCCGAGGACATCAAGCCGGCAATCATCTACGATCTCGGCGGCAAGTTCGACAAATCCTTCAACAAATCGGCCTTCAACGGTGCTGAAAAGTTCAAGGCAGAATCAGGCATCGAATATCGCGACTTCGAAATCCAAAACGATGCCCAGCGCGAACAGGCGCTGCGCAAGTTCGCTGAAGACGGCAACAACCCGATCGTCATGGCTGGCTTCTCCTGGGCGGCAACGCTGGAGAAGGTTTCGGCAGACTTCCCGAACACCAACTTCGCCATTATCGACATGGTCGTCGACAAGCCGAATGTCCGTTCGGTCGTCTACAAGGAGCAGGAAGGTTCCTACGTCGTCGGCGTACTCGCCGCGATGGCTTCCCAGTCCAAGAAGGTCGGATTCGTCGGCGGCATGGATATCCCGCTGATCCGCAAGTTCGGCTGCGGTTATGTCGGTGGTGCCAAGGCAGCTGGTGCGACCGAAGTCATCCAGAACATGACGGGCGACACCCCGGCCGCCTGGAACGATCCGACCAAGGGCGGCGAGATCGCCAAGTCGCAGATCGATCAGGGTGCTGACGTTGTGTACGCCGCAGCAGGCGGCACCGGCGTTGGCGTTCTTCAGGCAGCGGCTGATGCGGGCAAGCTCGGCATCGGCGTCAATTCCAACCAGAACGGTCTGCAGCCCGGCAAGATCCTGACCTCGATGGTCAAGCGCGTCGACGTTGCCGTCTATAATGCTTTTACCGATGCCAAGAACGGAAAATTCACCCCTGGCATCAACGACCTCGGCCTTAAGGAAGGCGGTGTCGACTACGCGATGGACGACAACAACAAGGCGCTTGTCACCGACGAGATGAAGGCTGCTGCCGAAAAGGCCAAGGCCGACATCATTGCAGGCACCGTTCAGGTCCATGATTACATGGCCGACAACGCCTGCCCGTATTGATTGATCGCGACAAGCTTTAAGAAAGCCGCCGGTTCTCCCCGGCGGCTTTTCATTTGAGGAATGGTATTCGAGATGCGCCTGACGACGATCGTAGTGCTGCTTCTGGCGGGCATTCTTGCCGGAACCCAGCTTGGCAAGGTCGCTCCGCTGGTCGGCTGGTATCAGCAGGAGATCGGCTTTTCGCTGGTTCTGACCGGCTGGCTCAGGTCCTGAAGCAGGCGAGGCTGACCCAAGGATCCCGCCGCTCTGCTTACCAATGCGGCGGCTTGGTTACCGGCACGTCTGGTTGCACCTGCTCTTCCAGCGTCATGAAGCGGTTTACCAGCGCATCGAGCTTCTTCTGCAGCCGGTCGATAACCTGCCACTGTTCGGCGATCTGACTGGACAGTTCCTCAATGGTCTTTTCGTGCTCCGCGGCACGGATTTCCAATCTCGTGAGGCGATCGGCCGGCAAGACCACCATGTCTGAACTCCTGTTCGATGCCGATCAAATGGCCGTGGGATCGCGCCTGCTTTGACCGTGTTCGAAATTGACAAGCTACCGCGCATTTGTCGAGAGTAGCGCTACGCGGGCGATTGGCAGGGGACGATCCGCGTGATAGCGCTTTTGACCAAACGATAAAAACAATCCAGAGGTGGGGCAGGGTATGGCAGAAGCCGCGATCCAGCTCATAGGCATCAACAAAAGTTTTGGTGCCGTGCGGGCCAACCGTGACATCAACCTTGAGGTCGAACGGGGGACTATTCACGGCATCATAGGCGAAAATGGTGCGGGAAAGTCGACACTGATGTCGATCCTGTACGGCTTTTACCATGCCGACAGCGGCGAAATCCAGGTCGGCGGAAAGCCGACAGCGATCCATACGCCGAACGACGCCATCGCCGTCGGCATCGGCATGGTCCACCAGCATTTCATGCTGGTCGAGAATTTCACTGTCATCGAGAACGTCATCCTCGGCGCCGAAGGCGAACCACTGCTCAACACCTCGATCGCCAAGGCGCGCTCGGAGTTGCAGCGGCTTGAGCGCGAATACGGGCTGGAGGTCGAGCCGGATGCGGTGATCGAGGAACTCGCGGTCGGTTTGCAGCAGCGTGTCGAAATCCTAAAGGCGCTCTATCGCGGCGCAGAAATTCTCATCCTCGACGAGCCGACCGGCGTGCTGACGCCGGCAGAAGCCGATCATCTTTTCCGTATCCTCAAAATGCTGAAGGACGAGGGTAAGACAATCGTCCTGATCACCCACAAGCTGCGCGAGATCATGGCGATCACCGACAATGTCTCCGTGATGCGTCAGGGCACCATGGTGGCGACGCGCAAGACGTCGGAAACGACCGTCGAGGAGCTTGCCGAGCTGATGGTTGGTCGCCGCGTGCTGCTGCGCGTGGAAAAGGGCGAGCCCAAGCCGGCCGAGGTGAAGCTGTCGGTGAAGGACCTGACCGTCAAGGATTCACGCGGCGTCGTCATGGTCAATGATGTTTCGTTCAAGGTGCGCGCCGGCGAGATCGTCGGCATCGCTGGCGTCGCCGGAAACGGCCAATCGGAACTCATCGAGGCAATTGCCGGCACGCGCAGGGCCAAGTCCGGCATAGTAACGCTCGACGGCAAGCCGATCGACGTCGTCGGCCATGCCGATCCGGGCGAGTTGCGCGACCGTGGCCTGGCGCATGTTCCGGAGGACCGCCATCACGTCGGTCTGGTGCTGGCATTCGCAGGAAGCGGAAAACTCGATCCTCGGCTACCACGACAAGCCACAGTTTCTTAAAGGGCCGTTTCTCGACATCGACGCCATCCATGCGGATGCGCGCGAAAAGATCGAGAAATACGACATCCGCCCGGCCAACGACCGATTGAAGACGGCCAATTTCTCCGGCGGCAACCAGCAGAAAATAGTGCTTGCGCGCGAGATCGAGCAGGATCCCGGCGTGCTCGTCGTCGGCCAGCCGACGCGCGGTGTGGATGTCGGTGCGATCGAGTTCATTCACAAGCGGCTGATCGCCATGCGTGACCAGGGCAAGGCCGTGTTGCTGATCTCGGTCGAGCTCGATGAGATACGCTCGCTGTCGGATCGCATTCTCGTGATGTTCGCAGGCCGCGTCGTTGGCGAGCGCGGCCCCGACGCGACCGAGGGCGAGCTTGGCCTGCTGATGGCCGGCATCGAAAAGCAAGAGGCAGCGGAATGAGCACTCCTTTCGCAAAGCTGCCGCGCTGGGCCGACTACGGATTGATCCCGATCATCAATCTCTTCGTCGCTTTTCTGGTCGCCGGCATCGTGGTTCTGCTCGTCGGCGAAAATCCGCTCGAAGCTGCCGTTGTCCTGTTCAAGGGCGCGTTCGGCTCGGGGCAGAACATCGCCTATACGCTGTTTTATGCCACGAACTTCATCTTCACCGGCCTGGCGGTGGCCGTCGCCTTCCACTGCGGGCTTTTCAACATTGGCGGCGAAGGCCAGGCCTATATAGCTGGCCTGGGCGTGGCACTGGTCTGCCTGATGTTCGACAGCGTATTGCCTTGGTGGATCGTCTTTCCGCTGGCGATTGTTGCATCGGCCGTCGTCGGGGCGGCCTGGGCCTTCGTTCCGGCCTATCTGCAAGCCAAGCGCGGCTCGCACATCGTCATCACGACGATCATGTTCAACTACATCGCCGCCAGTGCGATGGTTTATCTGCTGGTCAATGTGATCAAGCCCGCTGGATCGATGGCGCCGCAGACCCGCGATTTCCTCGAAGGCGGTCAACTGCCCAAGCTCGGCTGGCTGTTCGAGGCGCTTGGGCATGTCGGTGCGTTCGGCACCGCTCAATATTTCATTCCTGCTCGCGCTGGTGATGGCTTACCTTGTCTGGGTGCTGATCTGGCGCACCAAGCTGGGGTTTGAAATGCGCACATTCGGGTTCAGCCCGAAAGCGGCGCGCTACGCCGGGATTTTTGAAAGCCGGATCATCATCATTTCGATGCTGATTTCCGGCGGTCTTGCCGGCATGATGGCGCTCAATCCGATCATGGGCGACCAGCACCGCGTCGCGCTCGACTTCGTCGCGAACGCCGGCTTCGTCGGCATCGCGGTGGCGTTGATGGGCGGTCTCATCCTGCCGGCATTATCATAGCCGCGGTTCTGTTCGGCATGCTCTATCAGGGCGGCGCCGAACTGGCGTTCGAAATGCCGAACGTGTCGCGTGACATGATCATCATCATCGATGGGTCTTGTGATCCTCTTCGCAGGTGCCCTGGAACACATGTTCCGGCCAATGGTGCAGACGATCTTCGCAACGTTAAGTCCGCGCATCATGGGCGTTCCGGCCGCGAAAGGGGAGGGCGCCTGAAATGGTCTTTCGACGCCATCATTCAGCTCTTTGACGCAACCCTTCGCGTCTCGGCGCCGCTGCTCCTTGCGTGCCTTGCCGGGCTCTATTCGGAGCGGGCAGGCATTTTCGACATGGCCTCGAGGGCAAGATGCTCGGCGGCGCCTTCGCTGGCGCGTCGGCTGCGGCCGTTTCCGGATCAGCCTGGATAGGATTGCTCGTCGCCATACTGGCGGCAGTGTTCCTCGGTCTGGTCCACGGCTTTGCGTCGATCACCCATCGCGGAAATCAGATCGTATCCGGCGTCGCCATCAATTTTGTCGTAGCGGGGTCTACCATCATTCTTGGCCAGGCCTGGTTCAAACAGGGCGGGCGGACGCCATCGCTCGCTGGTCCCGCCCGCTTTGGCGAGATCACCTTGCCCGGCGCTGACGCGGTGAGGGATGTGCCCATCCTCGGCCCGATCTATTCCGAGTTGATCTCCGGTCACTCCATTCTGGTCTACATCGCGTTCCTCATGGTGCCGCTGACTTGGTGGATTCTGTTCCGCACGCGCTTTGGGCTTCGCCTGCGCGCGGTCGGCGAAAATCCGGCGGCGGTCGATACGGCTGGCATTTCCGTGACCTGGCTGCGTTATCGGGCCGTCATCCTCACCGGCGTTCTAACCGGCATGGCTGGCGCCTATCTTTCGGTTGCGCAGAATGCCGGTTTCGTGAAGGACATGACAGCGGGCAAGGGCTACATCGCGGTTGGCGGCACTGATCTTCGCCAGTGGAAACCAGTGCCGGCGATGTTTGCCTGCCTGCTCTTCGGGTTCCTCGACGCTGCCTCGATCCGTTTCCAGGGAACGGAATGGCCGCTCATTGGCAAGGTGCCGGTGCAGTTCATCAATGCCCTGCCGTTCATCCTTACCGTCATCCTGCTCGCCGGCTTCATCGGCAAGGCAATACCGCCGCGCGCCGGCGGTGTCCCTTATGTGAAGGAGCGTTAGGCTTGTCGCACGACCTTTTCCTCGCCGCGCGCGACGCGATGGCGAAGGCCTATGCGCCATATTCGAAATTCCCGGTGGGTGCCGCGATCCGCACCCAGGACGGCCGCGTATTCTCCGGCTGCAATATCGAAGTCGCATCCTATCCGGAGGGCTGGTGCGCTGAGACCACGGCCCTCGGCCAATATATCATGGGCGGCGGCGGCGAGATCGCCGAGATCGCGGTGGTGGCGGAGCGCATGGCGCGTATCACGCCATGCGGCGGATGCCGTCAGAGACTTGCCGAATTTGCCGGTCCGGACGCAAAGCTTTATCTTTGCGACGACGCCGGTGTGGCCGAGACGGTGACGATGGGCGATCTGTTGCCTTATGGGTTCGAGGGAAAGATCTTGAAATGACGGATACGGTCGCCACACTGGTTAAGTGCCTCGGCGGTCGGACACCCAGGGTAGCGCTGGTCCTCGGCTCGGAACTCGGCAACCTCGTGGATCAGGTCGAGGATGCGATCACAGATCCCCTATTCGGAGCTTCCCGGTTTCCCTAAGAGCGGTGTGACCGGCCATGCGGGCACGCTGGTGGAGCGGGCGTTTCGGTGGCATCGAGGTGCTGATGCTCGCCGGCCGGGCGCACTACTACGAACGCGGCTGACTCAGCCGCCATGCGCCCGGCGCTGGAGATACTTGCGGCTGTGGGTGTCAAGACGCTGCTCCTGACCAATGCTGCGGGATCGCTTGACCCGGATATGCCGGCTGGCTCGGTCATGCTGATCGAGGATCACATCAATTTCTCCGGGTCCAATCCCTTGTTCGGTGAGCCGAGCGACCGCCGTTTCATTGGTCTCACCGAAGCCTACGACAAGCACTTGCGGGGAGCTCTCTCCAGGGCGGCCGAAACCACGGGAACGCGCCTCCACAAGGGCGTGTATATGTGGTTCTCGGGCCCATCCTTCGAGACGCCGGCGGAGATCCGCATGGCGCGCGTCATGGGCGCGACGGCGGTCGGCATGTCGACGGTGCCGGAGGTTATTCTGGCAAGGTTCCTCGGGCTGCGTGTAGCGGCCTGCTCGGTAATTACCAACCTTGCCGCCGGGATGACCGGCGAGGAACTGTCGCATCAGGAAACCAAGGATATGGCGCCGCTCGGCGGCAAGCGCTGGCTCTGTCTGAAGAAGGCTTTTGAGGATGGGGCGGTAGCGTGATGGCGGTTGCAACCGACCCCTCCCCCTTGAGGGGAGGGTGCCGAGCGAAGCGATGCGGGTGGGGTCATCGCGGCCGAACGGCAACGTTCCTTTGCGTCATGCGCTTCAGAAACGACCCCACCCGGCACTTCGGGCCACCCTCCCCTCAAGGGGGAGGGGAACGCTGATGCTGCCACAGGAGATCATCCGCGCCAAGCGCGACGGAAAGGTTCTGGCGGCGGGCGAGATCGCCGAGTTCATCGCGGGTATGACATCCGGAGCTGTTTCCGAAGGGCAGGCGGCAGCGTTTGCGATGGCTGTCTTCTTCAATGGCATGCGCCGCGATGAAGCCGTGGCGCTGACACTCGCCATGCGCAACTCCGGCGACGTGCTCGACTGGTCCGACTTACCCGGACCGGCGACGGACAAGCACTCCACCGGGGAAATCGGCGACAACGTCTCGCTGATGCTGGCGCCCATCGTCGCGGCGTGCGGCACCTATGTCCCGATGATTTCGGGTCGAGGCCTTGGCCATACGGGCGGAACGCTCGACAAGATGGATGTGACGATCCCGGGTTATGTCAGCCAGCCGGACACCGCGCTTTTCCGCAAGACGGTACACGAGGCGGGCTGCGCCATCATTGGCCAGACGTCGGCGCTAGCGCCGGCCGACAAGCGCCTCTATTCCATCCGCGACGTGACCGCGACGGTGAAATCGATCCCGCTGATCACCGCTTCGATCCTGTCGAAGAAGCTCGCAGCCGGCCTTCAGTCACTCGTCCTCGACGTGAAGGTCGGCAATGGCGCCTTCATGGAAAGGTCACGAGACGCAGCAGCGCTCGCCACAAGTCTCGTCGAAGTGGCAAACGGTGCAGGCCTCAAGACCTCGGCGCTGATCACCGGCATGAACAAACCCTGGCTTCCGCCGCAGGCAATGCCGTCGAGGTGAGGAACGCCGTCGACTTCCTGACCGGCAGGGCGCGCGACTCGCGCCTTGAGAAAGTGACTTTGGCGCTGGCGGGCGAGATGCTCCTGGCTGCGGGCGTCGTGTCGTCGCACACGGAGGGCCTGAGCCGCGTGCGGCACGCGTTGGACAGCGGCGTCGCCACGGAGCGCTTCGCGCGCATGGTGCGAATTTTGGGCGGACCAGCGGACTTTGTAGAGAAATACGAGACGTACCTGCCTCGCGCGCCGGTGGAGCGCACCGTTCCAGCGCCGCGCGCCGGTTTTGTCAGCGCCATTGCCACGCGCGACATCGGCTTGGCCGTGGTGGCGCTGGGTGGCGGCAGGACCAAGCCCAGCGACAGCATCAATCACGCTGTCGGCGTCACGCGTTTGCTGCCGCTTGGTGCTGAGGTGGCGGCGGGCGATGCGCTGGCGGTGATCCATGCCAACAGCGAGGCGGAGGCGGAAGCGGCGAAAGCGGATGTGGTCGCCGCTTACGCCATCGGCGATGCGCGGCCAGCGGCCAAGGATCCGCTCGTGCGGCGTATTCCGGCGACCGAACCGGAAGCCTACTGAACGAGCAGCAGCCTGCCTTCATCCACCTGGAACTTCTCGGGGCGGTTCAGGAACGACATGCCGATGAGGTTGGTGCCCAGCGCCTTGTCCTCCAGTACAATCGCCTGAACATCCTCGACACTCGTTTCGCCTGATCTCCAGGCGGTCGATCATGACGGTAGTGGCTTTGGTGTTGCCGTTCGCGGTGTTGACGGTCTGCGTCATATCACTAGCCTGTACCTGCAGGCCAAGCCGCCGAGCGGTTGAGAGATTGAAGGCAACGGCGGTCGCGCCCGTGTCGATCAGCGCTTCGACCTGGCGCCCGTTCACTTTGAAGTGGCCGACATAATACCCACGGCTATCCGACGGAATCTCGACGTTGCGGCCGGTCGTGGACGAAACGGCCATCGATGACGGCGAAGCCTGGGTCGCAACCTGCGGCAGCTGGATAGTCGCCGTTTCTTCGGCATCGTCCGACCAGAAGGCGGCTTCAGTGAGGTTGACATGGTTTTCATAAAGCAACGGCAACGACACCGACGATCCGATGCAAAGCCCAACAA
>CAWIWT010000002.1:0-10522 GCA_963839725.1 uncultured Alphaproteobacteria bacterium
AGGTTGTCTAATCGCTGAGTTGGGGTCAAGGCATTTTCGATCTCAGAGACATGTTTGCCGGGTGCATGGTTGTCTTCGCGGTCGACATCGGTCGCCGCATGATGGAGCTTCGCGGACGAGCCTTCAATGTGGACGACGCACTTTGCTGAGACAGCGGTGCAACCCCATCAGCGGAATGGCTCGGCTCACGTCCCGGCAGGGACGCCTCAGGCGCTCAGATCCTGAACGCTATTCGCAAGATTCATGCTGTGGCGCCTGCATTTCGATCAAAGAACTCACCGGTCTTGAGCATCGAATGCATTATCACCGCCAGTTTGCGCGCCACAGCCACGGCAGCTCTTTTGAAGCCAATCCTCTCCCGGAGCTTGAGGCCCCACGTGCGCAGGCTGCTGTCGATCGAGCTGCGTGTCAGGATGACCGCCGCGGCCTCGTAGAGAAGCCCTCGCAAATGTCGATCGCCGCGCCGGGATATATGGCCGTCATAATCGACTTCTCCCGATTGGTAGCGGCGAGTTGTCAGGCCGATCCATGCGGCGACAGAGCGGGATTTCTTGAAGTTATTTGGATCTTCAATAGCGGTAACGAAAGAGGTCGCCGTGATCGCGCCGATGCCGGGGATCGACATGAGTATGCGGCATGCCTGGCTCTGACGTGCACCCGCGACGAGCTGGCGCCCAAGCTCGGCGGCACGAATGCGGATGCCGCGCCAGGCTTCCAACATCGGCAGCACAATAGTAGCAAGTTCGTTGTGATCGATGAGAAGGCGCCGAACGTTCTTCTCGAATGTGGTTCCTTTACCTGCGGGAACGAGCAAGCCGAACGTTTTCATGATCCCTCGGATCTGGTTGGAAAGCTCGACGGTGATCCGGACCAGCCGGGTGCGTGCTGCCACGAGCGTGCGGGTCAACATGCTGTCGAAGCCTTTAACGCGCACCTCGCGAAAGAACCCTACTTCAGCAAGATGCGCCAAACCGTCAGCGTCGTTCGCGTCCGTCTTGTTCGCCGCCATATCAAGCGCAGCTTTGGCATGGCGAGCATCGATGCAGACTGCTGGCAACCCCTCGCGGCGCAGAGAATGATAGAACCACACCGACAGAGGGCCGGTTTCGAACACCACGCGTTTCACGGCTGGCGCTCGCTTACGGACAAGCTCAGCAATGATGTTGGGATCAGATGCGCACTTTCCGCGCCAAATCCGTTCGCCTTCACGGCGGATCGACACTGCCGTCTCTTTCATCGACACGTCGAGACCGATATATTCTGTCATGGCTGTTCTCCGTTGATGCTGGGCCCGGCGTCCAGTCGTGAGCCCGTATTTCATCTTATCGGGGAACAGCCACCCTCCAAGGCTATGATCGGCTCCAGGGCACGTCGCTCCCGCGATTACCCCATGTGGATGATGGCGAGAGCATTGAGCGAGGATCTTCGATCGCGGGTGTTGAAGGCTTCGGACGAGGGCATCTCGGCCCGGCAAGCCGCTGCGCGGTTCGGGGTCGGGATATCGAGTGCGATCCGGTGGATCGCGCGGGCGAAGATCGGCGAGCGATCGCCGCGACCGCAAGGCCGACGCCGCGCTTCCAGCCTTGATGCGCATGAAGCCTTCATTGTCGGGATGATCGAGGAGCGGAAGGCCATCACGCTGAACGAGATGGTGGAGCGGCTGGCGGCCGGCCGCTCGCTGCTGATCAGTCGCAGCGCCTTGAGCGACTGGCTTCGCGGCCACGGCTGGACGTTCAAAAAAAGTCCGCACATGCACTGGAGCAAGACCGCCCCGACATCCTGAGCCGCCGCCGCGCCTGGTTCGACGGCCAGCTCGATCTTGATCCGGCGAAGCTGGTGTTCATCGATGAGACCGGCCTGTCGACCAAGATGGCCCGGCTGCGCGGAAGGGCGCCGCAGGGTGAACGCTGCCGGGCCGGCGTACCTCACGGTCACTGGAAGACCCCCACTCGCCCTGAGCAGGTCGAGTTATCTATATCCTCTTGCTCTCGAAACCCAAGGAAGTTCGCTTTTGCCCGTGATGGCGAGCGTCGTCTTGCAAAGTTGGAATGCAAATCCACGAGCGCGAGGTAGTGCTCGCCGCCTGTGTATAGGTCCATCTGATAGCGGTTCAGTGTCTTGAAGATGGCTGACATGTCGTCACCGAAGGCTTCGATGTTGGCGACGGTCTTTGGCTTCTTGCGGTATCCTGACATAGCGGTTCTCCGGTTTCAGAAAATCCGCCCCAATGGGAATGGATACCTATCCGGATTCGAAGGTCTTGGAAAGCCGGTCGACAGTAAAAGTCAAATTCGATGCGATCACATCGGCGCGAATGTGCATCGATTCGGTGCGCTGCGCTCGGGAGCAATCCTCGCGGGACAAACCGGATGGATGAGCTACTGCCGCGAGATGCCGACCTTACCGCTGCGGAGGACGTATTTCTGCACCTTGCCAGTGGCAGTCTTTGGCAGCTGCTCGACAAAGCTCACCCACTGCGGCGTCTTGAAGTGGGCGAGGCCGTTGTGCACGTGCTGCTTCAGTTCGTCCTCGGTGGCCTTGCCGCCAGCGCGCAGGATGACGAAGGCGTGCGGCGCCTCGCCCCATTTCTCGTGCGGCATGCCGACGACCGCCGCCTCCTGCACCGCCGGGTGGCTCATCAGCCAGCCCTCGACCTCAACCGAGGAGATGTTCTCGCCGCCTGAAATGATGACGTCCTTGAAACGGTCACGGATCTCGACGAAGCCGTCGGGGTGCACCACGGCGGCGTCGCCGGAGTGGAACCAGCCGTCGCGGATCGCCTGGGCAGTCGCCTGGGGGTCGTTGTAGTAGCCCTTCATGACGACGTTGCCGCGCACAGTGATCTCGCCCAGCGTCTCGCCGTCGTGCGGCACTTCGCGGCCGTTCTCGTCCACCACCCGGAGCTCACCCGAGCTGATCCCCTCGACGCCCTGGCGCGCCTTGATCTTGGCGCGCTCCGCGAGCGGCAGGTTCTGGTGCTCGGGCCGCGGCTCGCAGAAGGTGATGAACGGCGCCGTCTCGGTGAGGCCGTAGACATGCGTCAGCTCCCAGCCGAGTTCCCGCTCGACCTGCTCGATGGTCGCGGCAGCCGGGGGGGCACCGGCAGTGAACAGGCGGACGCCGCGCGGCGCACCAGCCCTGAGTTCCGCCGGCGCGTTGGCGATGCCAATCAGCACCGTCGGCGCAGCGCAGAACATAGTGATGCCCTCGTCGCGGATCAGCTGGAAGATGAGTTTTGGCTCCACCCGGCGCAGGCAGACGTTGGCCATGCCGCGGGCGGCGTTGATCCACATGAAGGTCCAGCCGTTGGCGTGGAACATCGGCAGGGTCCAGAGGTAGCGATCGGCCGGCGTCAAGTGGTGGTGCGCCAGCGTGTTTATGATATTCACGTAGGCGTTGCGGTGGGTGATCATCACTCCCTTCGGCCGGGCCGTGGTGCCGCTGGTATAGTTGATAGTGAGGAGGTCGGTCTCGGCGATCTCCGGCCAGGCGTAGCCAGTACCGTGCGCAGCTAGCGTCGCCTCGTAGTCGATCCAGCCCTCGCCGCCGCCTTCGAGAGCCACGAAATGCTCGACCCCAGGCAGCTTGCCGCGGATGCCCTCGACCGCCTCGATGTAGTCAGAATGGGCGCAGACCACTTTGGCGCCGGAGTGATTGATGATGTACTCAAAGTCCTGCGGCAACAGGCGGTAGTTGATCGGCACCAGCACCGCCGCGATCTGCGGCACCGCGTAGTAGGCTTCCAGGTGCGCGTGCGTGTTAGGGGCGATGTAGGCGACCCGGTCGCCGTGCCCGACACCGAGCGCCTGCAGCGCCGCCGACCAGCGGTCGCACCGCTCCAGGAACTGGCCGTAGGTGAACCGCTCTTCGCCGTCGACGACGGCCTCGCGGTCGGCGTACAGCCGGCGCGCACGCCGGGCGTATTCCATGGGGGTCAGCGCGATTTCCATGACGACATCCTACCTCGAAACGAATGGAAATGAACGGCTGAACCTAGACGTTGCACCCGATGCACTCAGCGTAAGAGGAGACAGCCGTAGGCTTTGAAGGCGGAAGCTCATATATGCTTAGCGGAAAGCATGGGAGTTTTAGCGTGGAAAACCCATCAGTGCCAATTCATACCAGTTCGAACGGCGACAGATGGCTGTTGGTCCGCAATCCCGAAAGTGGCGACGTTTTCGTGAGGCATCTGCCCAATGCAGCGTCGGGCGGTGAGAGCAGCTATTTCGAACTTGACGCATTTCTCCTACAGAGCAAAGGCTCACCAGAGCGCGAGAGCTTGTTGCGTATGATCGGCTCTCTTATCCCGGAGACCACCAATACCGACCGGACCTAAAGGCTGTTGAAGAAGTATTCCGGTTGGCTTTGAGGGTAGCCTCGTCGCCGTTGTGATAGGTGAAAGTGATCTCGATCGAGCCGTCGTCGAGAAGACCATCGAGGGGCTGTAGGAGAGATCGAGGCCGGCTTGCAGCGCGCCAAAGGCGATCTCGCCGTTGTTGTCTTCCCCGATGGTGATCATGGCGGGGCCGCTGAGGTCGAGATAACCGCGATCCCACAGATCGGCCTCGACGATGCGCCAGCGGCCGGTCAGTTGGCAGCCTGCGGGCGCGCTCATGTCGGCACCGATGAAGAGCAGCTCGCCGATTTCACGGTAGGTCATCCCTTCGGCGAATTTTGCAGCGACCACCTGCTCCCGATCCGACAGGCCGGCAACAGGATTGCCTACGGCGTGAAGCATCGCCTCGATCTCCGATCCGCCTGAGCCATGGCCACCCAGGATCTCGTGGCAGGTCTCGAAAATACTACAGATGCGACCTCGAAAACACTGCATTTGCATGATGCCAACCCGTCGCCAGCGATTCTACCCTTCCCGGATCGGCAGGAGCGCCGTGATTGGCAGCTCCCGCCAGCCCCAGGATAGGAGGGATCGGTGATAAAATGGTCTGTCTCGGCCGCGATACTGATGCTGCCCTTGTCGGCTGGACCATGCTTGTCCGACGGTACCCAACGCGACGGCAAGCTGATTTCCGAAATTGCTGTCAGAACCGCCAGCGCCGAATTGTATTCCGAGCTCCTCATCAGAGCATGCAGGAACGGGTGGCGGTATCCTCGAAGTCGGATCGAGAAGGGCTTTGAGCGGCATCTTGAGGAGCTGAACCTGCAACTGATCGATCAGGGCTACACGATCGTGGCTAACAACTCGCCCCTGAGCCTTTCCGAGACGGCGTTTGTCGTCAAGCGCCCATCTTCTGTCTCGCGCCAGTTTGGCTGTTCCCGCCCATACTGGCTCGACGAGTGAACTGCGGCGGCTCTCACAGGATGAGCAACCACATCGGCGGGGTTTGCTAGCCACCGAGGTTGAGTGAAGCGAGCCAGCAGGCGCGGCGCTCGAATAAATCGCACATCCTCGCACTGACTCAGAAGCGGTCCGTACGAGCGCGTTGTCTGTTTCGGGCCGTGTGGGACTCGGCAACTGCCTCTCCCGCGCCCTGACTCATCTCTGTGGCGCTGAGGGCATTCTAGGCGTTGACTGGTTCGAATAACGATGGGAACTAAAGATGGGCTGCCCAGCGGGAGATGAGACCCCCGGGCAACAACACAACCACAGTGTTCCTGAAAGGTGGGTGCTTTCGAGAAATGCCATTGTGTATCCCACGGCATCATATGGTTGATCCTTAGAAAGCGCGGCACATGCGAAACGGTTCCCCCATCTCGAAAAAATTCCATCCTCGCGGCCAGATGGCTCAGCACATCACGAAGCCCGACAGTTCGGAAGCCAGTCCACGACAGTTTATCGGCTCGGACGTTCCCGGCAATGCCGGCGTGGCCCTTCACCCATTCCGGGTTGATCTAAGATCGCGTACCGATTTGCCCCGATCAGCCCTTCCTCATGGCAACGAGTGCTGCACTGTGGATTCGTTACGCTTCAGCAGCCTTGCTCCGGCCCGCGACTTGATGCAGTTTGCCGGAGCGTCTGCCGCCACTTCTCGTCGGTGAAGCGGAACCGGCTACTCACATCGAGAACCATCATGTACGTGGCCACCACCAAGCGTCTCACTCACCAGGGGGCCAAGCATATGGCCGCCATCGCGGTAGAGCACGCGCAGACTGCCGGGGTCGCCATCGCGGTGGCCGTGCGGATTTGGGCGGGCATCTGATGGTGCTCGAACGCATGGACGGCGGGCGGTTTCATACCGTTCATTCAGCAACTACCAAGGCCGTCTGCGCGGCCTCGAATAGCGACCGACCTCGGCTCAGGGCGCGCAGGCGCAGCCGCTTGATGTCGTCCAGGCTATCGGCCTGGCGCTCGCTGCGGGTCCGGAGAGGTGGACCGCCCTAGAGGGCGGTTTCCCGGTGATGGTCGAGGGCGAGTGTATCGGCCTCATCGGGGTTAGCGGCGGCGATTGGGAGACTGACGCCCGCATTGCGCGCGCGGCCGTCGAGGCGATCGGAGCGGCATGGTCGATGTGAGCGAACGTCACGCCCTCCCCGTTCAACGAAAATTGTCGAAGCAGGTGCGACACATCATGGGCGCTCGACCATCCATGCCGCCATCGTTTAGCTTTAGATTTCGCGTTGGGCCGAAGGCGAGCAGCGATGATAGGCGCTGACGGCCATTCTAGGAGCGGACAGCGGTGCGAAGCTTGCTCTGCAGGACGTCGTTCCAGTCATGACCGGTCACCGGCGGTATCTCGACGAGGGCCGCGACCCCTTCGCTTCCAATCGCTGCGCCAGCGTGAAGGCTACTGCCTGTCCGGTGCTGCTCGCGTCGTTGTCGCCGAAGATCATCACAGTCTTCACGCGGAGCACCCAAGTTGGGGCTACCTGATCGGCGCCTCGGCACTCAACAGCGTACGGACCAAGGCGGCCTGGCCGCGTGCGCCGGTCTTGTCGAACATGCGCTGCAGCTGAGTGCGCAGCGTGTTGATACTGACGCCGAGCAGATCGGAAGCGGCGGCGAGATCCTGGCCGTCAACGATCAGCCGGGCGAGCCGCACCTGGGCGGGCGACAGGCAATAGACCCTCCCCGCCGTCTCTATCCTGCGGGCGACCATTCGCGCATCGTCGAAGGAGACGAGGACCTTGCCGTCTTCAGCCAGAACCCAGCAGAAGAGCAGAGCGCCATTGTCGCCCTCGCCCAGTGGGACCACTCCGCAGAGCCGTGCCGCTGGCGAACCGAGCGGGCTGCGGGCGCGCAGGTGCTCGAACACCCGGCCGATCGCCCCGCGGAGGGCGGGGTCGTTTTCGCGCCGGCGCGACCGCAGACGGCCGGCTGCGACCACAAGGCCGGGGTGATCGTCCATCCGGTCCCGGGCCTCGCGGTTCATCCAGAGGACCCGCGCCTGCGGGTCGACCTCGATCAGTGGGCAGGTGGCGCGCTCGACGCTCCGCTGCATGATGACGAGGCAGCCAATCTTCCAGTCGCCATCGACGCGGTGGAAGATCTTCAGCTCGTGCTGCACCCCCGCCAGTTCGAACTCGTCGTCGGTGTCGGTGCCGATCTGGTCGTAGCTCACCCAGGCCATGTCGGCGCCGACGACGATGTTGACGCGGTCCCAGCTCAGCCGCTGGGCGATGTCATAGCTCTGCGAGGCGTGTTGCATCTGGCTCTTGAGATCCGCCGCGATCGCCTCCCATCCCTCGACCACATACGTCCCGAAGGAGGCATGGTTGGTCATCTTGCGGGTTCCCGGCGCCTGCAGCCAGTGGCGCGCCATTGCGTCGAAGTCCCGGCGTAGCCAGGCGTCGGTCTCCGCCCGGAGCGCCGCCAGGATCGCAGCCTTGTCAGCGTCACGGTCGTCCATGCCGGCGCGCTCCTCGGCGACCTCGGGCCGCAGCATAGCACGGGCGGTTCTGAGCGGCATGGGCCTTGCCTCACGCATGAGCGGCGCCGATGAGCACCAGGATCAGCCCCGCGGCGGTGGCGACCGAGATTAGGGGACGAAGGATCGACCGCGGCAGCGTGAGCTGGGCGCTATAGTAGCGCTCCTCTGCGCGGGCATCCATTGCGGGCGGGCGGCGGGTGAGAGGAAGGTGCGCGGCGACGAGACTCTGAAGGTCCATGGTTGCCCCCTGGCTCGGGCTTTCATCTGGCATACACTCGCACCTATCCGGTCCGTTCGCTGTCATGCGCGCGGACGACATCGGACTCAATTCAGGCAGCTTGGGATGACGTAGAGGGCGTCCGTCAACGGCGCCATCCGCAGTCGCCTTAACGATCATGCTGCCAAAGGGGCCAGAACGTAGTGCCGCACGGCGGCTCATGGCGCTTATTGCTCGTCGCGACAGTTGGCTCGAACGGTAGGCCCTACCCAAGCGGTATTTCAAACTCGGATACCAAGCGTCAGATTTTCACCAGTGGATGGAATCTAACACTTGGTGCCCACGTTTGACGGCAGCGATGATGTCATCGGGATCGGCGGTCCAGACGAAGGGTTTGCGTTGCCGGTTGTGCGCGGCGAGGTAGCGATTGATAGCGGCGTGGAGGTCGACGACGGAATGGAAGACGTCGCGCTTGAGACGCCGCTTCGACAACTTGGCGAAGAAGCCCTTGACGGAAAGCCCTTAGAAAAGGCCAAACCTGCCGCAGCGGGTGGGGTTATATTCCTACGGCAGGTTTTGTGAAGCGGGGATTGCGGCGAGCAAAACCTGACACGCCGTGACCTAAACCTGTGATAGGATCGGTAGTTGGATACCGGCCCGCGATCTCCAAACCGGCGCTCATTGGACCGCCTCGCTGAACGCGAGCCTTCTTGTCTCAGATCGAGTGGCTTGCCGACCAAAGGAGCGGCAAATGACCGGAGACCAAATCGATCTCACCAGAAACGATGTTGCCAATCACCTGCGCGCAGCCGGCGAAGCGCTCGAACATGCGCTGGAAATCTTTCCCTATTCCAGCAGGAATGAAATCGCTTCGGCCATCATCGACGTGGAGTTGGCGTATGAGGTGGCCAGCAAGCTGGCAACGGTCCTGCACGCCAGGCGAGGCTGGGAAAGCGAAGAAGTGACCACTAACCGAGCCCATTGCCGAACGAAACCGCCTCGTCTGCAGTCACGAGATCGTCCTGGAGCAACTCGTGGGCTTCGATAGGGAAAGACGCAGAAATATTTTCAAAAGAAAAGTGCGCGCCCCCGGTTTTCGGCGCAAAGACCCCCGCTTTTCCTTATTTCGCATCTTATCAACAGACGAAAAACAAGCATTTCCAAGCAATTGACTGTGTCCAAGCACATAACTAGGTAGATGCGGACGGCGATTTTCGCCCGAAATCGGCCAAACAAGCCCCCAGAAAGCCAATGGATACCGCAGCGCAAACTACCTCGAAGGCGAACACGTTCGGCACCAAGTTCGGCAACGGCAAGACCGCGCTTGCGGGCGAACACGATGGCCGAAGCCTATACGCGCGCCGGATGCGGGAAGTGGTGGGCGAACTAATCGCCGACAAGGGCGGGTACGCCAACACTTCCGCCGCCGAGCGCACCATAATCAGGCTGGCCGCGACCCTTCAACTTCAGTGCGAGGCGCTTGAGTTGCGTTTTGCTACGGACCCCACAGTGGGCGAACGCACCGTCGACCTATACAGCCGCACCGCAGGCAATCTGGGCCGCTTGCTTGAACGCCTTGGCATTAGGCGAGGAGCAAGGGACATCACCCCCACCATCGAACCCGAAGAACCCTATGCGCCGCCCCCGGCGAACCCCTTCGATGGACTCTCGCGCCTGCAAGTCCTCCAGCTTAAGGCGTTCGACCTTAAAGCCCGCATCCACGGCATCGGTTCGATGACCGAGGAAGAGCTTGAGTCGGCGCTGGCCGCATCGGAAGGGGCGTCCGCTTGAACGACCCTGATCTGGACGCATACTTCGCGCAGACCGGGGCTACCATTGCGGAGACCGTGGTCGTCGCTGCCCCTTCCGAAGCCGCGATGGTTGCCGCCTGCGAGTTGCAACTTCGCACCCCTTCCTCGATGACCAAGGAACAGTTTGTCGACCGGCTCGAATTGCTATGCTTCAAGCTGGAAGAGCCGGACTATTCGACCCGCATGAACTTGCTGGCGCTGCAAGCGACGCGCGGCAAGGTCGGCTGGGGCCGGTCAAGCCGATCCTCCATCCCCCGCCTTCGCCCAGCGAAGGACATCCGGCCCATCCGCGCCGACGAATATCCAGACCGGCAACGCCCCGACTTCCCCCGCCTGCGGCTGGGCTACGATCCTGATGGGCTGACCAAGCTATTCCTGACCGAAGTCCAGCGTATGATTGCCGAAGCCAAGGCGTCGGGAACGCCGTGGGTGGCGAACGGCATGACGCACACCAGAACCTTCATAAACGAACCGGCAGAGAACCTTACGCCAGCCGAACACATTGCCCTCTACAATCGTCCGTGGGCGAAATACGACGAAGCCGTGAAGGCGGCGAACTATCGAACGGAACAACGCAAGCGCGCCGAACGAGAGGCAGGCATCAGATGAAAACATGGGACGATTTTCCTATGGCCACCGAATGGGTCCACGCCAAGCCGATCAAGGGT
>CAWIWT010000003.1:0-24724 GCA_963839725.1 uncultured Alphaproteobacteria bacterium
TGTACGGCTCGCGGAGCGCAGTTTTGCAACAATTTATTCCGCTCATCCGCTATCCGCCCACAATCCGGGCCGTCATGCGCCCGGCACCCGCTGCCCTGCGCTGCGGTACAGGGAAGCCATGACGTCGTTTTCTGTAAGCAGTCCGCGTTCGATGACGAGTTCGATAAACGGGCGTTTCTCCTTCAGGCTCTGCTTCACCAGGCGTGACGTCACTTCGTATCCAAGCTGCGGAACGAACGCGGTCGCAAGCGCACTGGACTCCATCAAGTTTCGCAGTGATTGCTCGCGGTTGGCTGCAGACCATCGACGCACCGACCGGCGAACAGCCGTGCGCCATTTGTCAGCAGGTCGAGGAATCGAAGAGGCGTGGAGGCCATCACTGGCTCGAAGTGATTGATTTCGAGCTGTCCTTGGAGGGCGGCCATGGACACCGCAAGATCGTTGCCGCTGACCGCAAACGCGACCTGTTGCATCATCATGGGCATGACGGGATTAATCTTGCCGGGCATGATCGACGATCCGGCCTGAACAGGCGGTAGCGTGATTTCGCCAAGCCCGCCGGTCGGCCCCGAGCTAAGGATGATAAGGTCCGCGGCGATCTTTCCGATGATGTCGGCCGCGACGCGAAGTTCGCCGGAGAAGCGTGCGAAAGCGTCTGCGTTCTGCATGCCGTCGAAGAGATCGCCAGGGCCAGTAATCGCCCAGCCGGTTATCTGGGCCAAATGACGGAGCGCCGCCTCTCGGTAACCGTCTGAGGCCCCAAGGCCCGTACCAATCGCAGTGCCACCCAAAGGCACAACCAGAAGATCGTTGGCCGAGCCGGCGATCTTGTCCCGAGCGCGCGTGACGGCCGCGGCATAGCCGCCAAATGCCTGCCCCAGCGTCATCGGCTGGGCCGATTGCAGGCATGTCCGCCCCAACCGGAGGACATCCGCGAACTCACTTGATTTCCTTCGAGCGCCCCCGCGAGCTCATCGGCATCAAGGAGACGGCTGCGCCTGTTCATAGAAGGCGATCTTAAGCGCGGTCGGCACCACGTCATTCGTGGATTGCCCGAGATTGACATGGTCATTCGGGTGAATATTGCGATAGTCGCCAGGTGATTGCCCAAATATCTGAAGCGCTCGATTGGCGACTACCTCATTGGCGTTCATGTTGATCGACGTGCCGCCTGAACCTTCGAGCATGTCGATCACGAAATACTCGCTGTGCTTGCCCGCGATGATCTCGGTGCACGCTGTCACAATGGCGTCCACGATGTCAGGCGGCAGGGCGCCTATCTCTCGGTTCGCCATCGCAGCCGCCTTCTTAACGCGGGCGAGTGCCCGGACGAAGGCCGGCTCTTCGCCAAGGGCACGATGCGAAATCGCGAAATTCTCCGGCCCGCGCGCCGTGTTAATCCCGTACAGACAGCTCGGGGAATTTCGATCGTGCCGAGCGAGTCGAATTCGGTACGGGTGGTGACGGATGGCTGGCTCATAGCCGCGCTCCCCTGATGATTTTGTGCGAATGACGGGCGAAGGTCAGGGTCTCGTGATCTTTGACGACGCCGGGAAAGGTGAGCGCACGCCCGTGAAAGACCGCATAGACACCAGGCGTCAACAGGCGGCAAGCGAACAGCGCTTCAGTCACGTTCTGGAGTCCGTCACTGCCCTGCACCACGAACGGAATGATGGCACCAGTCAAGATCACCGGCACGGGTGGTGCCGGCATGCTTACAAGCAATGCTTCGCCCGTCATGGCCAATGTATCCGTGCCGTGGATGACGATGATCGCGTCGTTCTTTTGGCTAGGGTACGAACCGAGCGAATGATCAGTGCTCGATCTTTGTCGTCAATCTCCAGGGAATCCTTATGCATCAAATCTCGAAACATCACCTTCGTCCCTTCCAGCCGCAAAGAATGGACGAGACTCATGACAACAGGCTCGGTGTTGCGCATGACCGCCTCACGCTGATCATAGGTCTTGGCGATCGTTCCGCCCGTCGTAATGATCGCGATCCTGAACGGCCGCGTAGCACGCGACGTGCGGTGTTCGTATGCATTTCACAACATCGTTCGGAAATCGGTCAATGTGGATTCCTGAGGCATCGATATCGTTAGAGCACCTTTGAGAGAAAGTCTTGGTGCGCTCGTCCTTTGGATTCGAGAAGAACGCATCCGGTGCACCGAATTCCACGATCACGCCACCATCGGTGAAGTACATGTGATTGGCCGCCTCGCGCGCAAATGCCATTTCGTGAGTGACTATCATGCAGGTCATGCCGTCGCGCGCGATCTCTCGAATGACGTTCAGCACCTCGCCGACCATCTCGGGATCGAGCGCGGCGGTGACCTCGTCAAACAGGATCACTTCGGGCTGCATGCAAAGGGCTCGGGCAATGGCGACACGTTGCTGCTGGCCGCCGGACAGCTCGCCTGGGTAGGCATCTGCCTTGTTGCCAAGCCTGACCTTGTCGAGCAAAGCGCGGGCGCGTTCCGTCACTTCGGCGCGCGGCTGCTTCAGGACCTGGATCGGCGCCATTGTCAGGTTCTGCAGCACCGTCTTGTGCGGAAACAAGTTGTATTGCTGAAAGACCATGCCAACCCGATGACAAAGGGCCACCATGTCGAGATCCTTCGACGTCACCTGGACGTCAGCGACCTGGATGAAGCCCTGATCGACCGGTGTCAGCGCGTTCACGCAGCGCAGTATGGTCGATTTGCCGGATCCGGATGGACCGATGATGCAGACGACATCGCCTTTCGCGATCTCAAGGCTGACGCCGCGCAGGACCGGGACGCCTTTGAAGGACTTGTAGATGTCGTGGATCTTAATGAAAGCGCCGGTTCTTTCCCGCGTCGGTCATGACTGGCCTCATCGCACTGCGAAACGGTCTTCAAGCGACTTGCTGATCCGGGCAATCGGATAGCAATAGATGAAGAACCAGGAGAGGAGATAGGCGTAGAGCGGAAGCAGTAGCCTTCCATCCGATTCCGCCTGCAGCGCGGTCCGCGCGTTCGTCATGGCTTCTTCCACGCCCACGATCGACGCCAGCGGGGTCGCCATCAGACAGAACGGCGTAGAGATTCATCCAAGGGGGCAACATGCGCTTAACGCATTGCGGCAGCACGACGGACAAGACCGTTTGCTGCCAGGTGTAGCCGAGCGAACGCGCCGCTTCCCACTGGCCGGACGGAATGGATTGCAGGCGCCCCGCACGATCTCCGAGAAGTTCGCGATGACCGGGATGGTGAATCCGATGCTGGCTCGCAGCCAGTTCGAGATGGTGTATGTCTCTCCACCGATCCTGACCTGAAACGGTATCAAGAAAATGCAGTAGAACAGCAGAACCAGCCAGGGCGCATTCCGGAAGATCTGAGTGAGGATCTTTGAAGGGATTGATATCCAGCGGGGCGGCGCAAGCTGACCCATCCCCAGGAAGATGCCGCCGATCGTGCCGAAGACGATCGCAAACAGGCTGATGGCGACATTCAGCGCAAAGCCCTTCGCCATGAAGGGCGTCCATTTGACGAGCTTGCCGAGCAAGCCGGTATCGGCACCGGAAAGCAGCGCGAGGATGAGGACGATGCCGACGACCGCCAGGATGGCCAGCAGGACGTCGCGAGTTCGGGATTGAATGCCAAGCCGCCCTGCCGCTTCGGCTCGGGCATGGTGATGCCGACTTGCGGGCCGAATTTCATGCGATTTTCGGTCATCTGGCGGCGGCTCCAAATCCGGGCAGCCTGAGCGCGCGCTCCCAGCGATTCATGGCCAAGGCGACGATGCCGACGAGCAGCAAATAGACCACCATCAGCACGTTCATCATCTCGAACGTGTTGAGGTTGTCGGACCAGATCTGGTTCGAAACATAGAGAAGCTCTGGGACGCCGATCGCATAGGCGAGGGTCGTCGTCTTCAAGAGCTCGATCAGATTGTTGCAAAGCGCCGGCAGGGATACGCGCCAAGCGAGCGGCAGCAACACATAGATGAAGCAGCGATCTTTCCGTAGCCGAGGACGGTCGCGGCTTCGACGATCGATTTGTGAATTGCTTCCACGCCGGAGCGGAAAATTTCGATATTGAAGACGCCGGCATAGAGCGACAACGTGATCAACGCCCAGTGGAAATTGTCGACAGTCGGCTCGGGAAAGCCGAAATCGTTCTTCCTCACCGGAATCAGCGCCCCGATGCCGAAGAAGAAGAAATACATCTGGATCAGCGGCGGCGTATTGCGGAAGAACGCGACGTAGCCGCGCATGATCGCCTTGGGAATACGATACGGCAGAGTCAGCCATCCGGCGCCGACCAACCCGATGACGATGCTGACCACTGCGGAGATGAGGAACAGCTCGATTGTCGTCATCAGGCCATGCAAGAACCGGTCGGCGTCGAACGGATCATAGAGGATCGTAAGGTTGATCCCGGTCCGCTCGTTGAGAGCACGAAAGAACTCCATGACGAGTCCATGGTCAATCCCCGTCAAAGAGGGGCGCGTCACGCGACGCTCGCGCGCGCCTCTTCTGCCGAGCGCCGCGCTCTCGCACTTCCGGCTACTGGAGGTGGTCCTTCATCGCTTCTGTGCGCCTCGCAGGAACGGCGATTCCTGCGATGCCATGTTCCTTCTCCCACGCCAGGAGCTGCCCGGAGCGGTGCCAGTTGTAGAGCATGCCGGAGATGAAGCGGCCCCAGGCCTTGTCCAGATCTTCCAAGCGGACGGCTAGGCCCCATGGATAGTCATCCTGGCTCGGCAGCGGCATGTGGTAGTCGGCCCATTTCCCGGACGGGTCGGCGAGCATCACATTGATCAGATTGTCATCGAACAGCCAGCCGACACAGCGGCCTTGTATAAGTGCTGATTCCACCTCCGAGATGCCTGGGAACGCCAGATAGTCCAGCCCAAACTTCTCCTGCGCCGGTTTGTTGTACCAGGAGCCCTGGATGGCGCAGATCTTCTGTCCCTTCAGCGCCTCCCAGTCCGGCGGCGTCGCGGCTTTGGGGAAGATGATGTTGTAGCCGGAGGAATAGTAGTTGGGATGCACGATACCGATGACTTTGCGCCGTTCCAGCTTGTCGGTCATGGTCGCGATCATCAGATCGATCTGACCCTGCGCCAGAAACTCCATGCGATTGGCAGAGTTGACCGGCACTAACTCGATCTCGACGCCAAGCTCTTGGCGACATCGCGCGCCATGTCGGGCTCCAGACCGAGAAACTCGCCGTCGGCGCCTCGATAGCCCCACGGCTTGTAGTCGACGACGACGCCGACCTTGAGCGTGCCGTCGGTGATGATCCGGCACAGCGTGTCTTGGGTGCAGTCCGCGGCGGAGCCTGCGGAACGGAAAGCAGCACAGGAGTGACACGGTAAAGAGCCGTGATGTCAGCTTCGTCAGATATTCTAGAAGCATCCGAAATTCCCCTTGATTTTTTTGTTAGTGGAACACCGTCCGGCTCGTCGTAGCTATGAGCGCCCGTGCAATCGGCCCATGTTGCGGTATCGACCCGATCCCACATCGCGCGCCAGGCCTCATAGGTTGGAACCTGTAAGCGCCCGATCATTTGACGGAGTTGGTCGGCTTCCATCTCCAACTCCTCCGCATGCGCCGCCAGCCGGGCATCGATGTCGCCGGCGTTCAGGCATCGATTGCAGACGCGAAAGCCTTTTTGCGGCCCAAGGAGAACCTCGGCCAGAACAGGATCCTTTTCGGTAACGCCGCCACAGACGTGGCACGGCCAGCGCATGAGAACGTTGGTTGTGGTCAGTTCGACGACGAACTGGGCGTCCTCTCTTTCCGGAAAGACGGGTTCTACGCCATCCAGCAACGCCAGCAACAGCCGTTGCTGGCTGCGCTGTTCTGGGGTTTCATGGCGCCAACCTGAAAACAGATTGCTGCCGAATCCCCATTTGACCTTGTGAACGGCGCAATAGTCGTAGTGGTCAGGGCCGTCGTTCATATACCCGTCGGTCATCCGGCAGTGCGGGCATGCGCCAAAATAGGTGCTGTTCAGCGCACGATCGGGGTTGGGTGAAATTTCAATACGCTCGGTCATCGTCCTTTCCTCCTTCTGTTGCCGGCGACGCGATTGGCGCCGGGACTTCCCACCTGTTCCCACCGCGATCGATCAGGTGGGAGACTTTTCTCGCGAGACGGCGAGCCGCCACCCACCAGCCACCTTCCCACCCTCACCCCTTACAGGGGTGTTAGGTGGTGGAAAGTGGGTTGGGTGTCGGTCTGCCAGCGGCGAAGCGGGTGGGTTTCCCACCCTTTCCCACCCTGCGGTTTTCAGGTGGGAAACTTTCATGGCTCGTGCCTCGCGCCGACGCGGGCGATGTCGACGTCGCGGTCGCGCCTCTCGTCGCGCATGGTGTCGCGGACCAGCAGGCCGGACTCCAGCCAGGTGTTGATCATCTGCCGGCAGCGCGATCTTGCGGCGACCTGCTTTGCGGTGAGGTCCGACTTGCGGCGCGCCGCCGGCCGGGTGTCCTCGTCGAGGATGCGAGCGAGCAGGAAGCCGACCCAGTTGGCCGACTGCGGATCCAGCCGAATCAGCCGGGCTTCGGCGTCGAGCGCGTCCTGGAAGGCGGTTATCTGGTCGTTGCGAAGGCCGGCGAAGGCGTTCGGCCACTCCCAGCGGGTGACGACGCGGACGCTGTCGCCGTCCGCGTTGAGCGGATCGTCCGGGACGCCGTTCGGCAGCGTCACGGCGTCGATATAGCGCCAGGTAATGTCATCCTCGGGCGCCGTCAGATTGATCTTGTCGGACGACATGCGGAAATAGCGCCGGTAGGCATTGCCCTTGATTCCTGCCTTTGCACCCTCGTCGGCGGTCATGCGGTTGAGCACGCGAGCAACGCGGGTGCCGGCGACCAGCGCCGAGCCGCCGCGCGTCCTCAGTGGATATTTCCTGCGCGCTGGTCTTGCGTGGATGGTGGACGAGGCCGATCGCGCAGTCGCACTCGGCGGCGATCGCGCCGCAGGTGCGGACAAGTATGCTCATAGCCTCGTTTGAATTGCCGGCAGCGGTCATGAAGTCGGCCACCGGGTCGAAGATCGCGAGGTCGATACGGTTGCCGCGGATCGTGTCGATGATCTGCTGCTGTGCGGGTCCGTTGACGAGGATGGCGCCTCGCGCCCCTTCCTTGATCAGGTCGATCGGGCTGTCGCGGCCGCTGTCGAGGAAAGGCCGCTCGGTCAATCCATCGCGATCGGCTGCGCCGAGCCTGTAGTGGAGATAGACCGCATACACCTGGCGCTCCGTCTCGACGAGCGGATCCTCGCCATTCCAGTACCAGACGCGCCGCTGCTTCCCGGCGGGGAAACGGTGACCGATCCTGAGCAAGTCACGACCGAGTACCAACGCGATGCCCTCGACCAAGCACTCGCCGGTCTTGCCGACGGCGCCGCCGCCGATGGTGATCGACACGAACTGGCGCACGTACAAACCCGGATAGAGCCAGGCGCGGCGCGGCAACAGCTCCGGTTCGCGCCATACGAAACGATGGGCGCGGATTGGCTCGCCTTGCTGCTGCCCGGTGCCGCCACCAGGATCCGGCTCGTGGATCTCGATGTTCTCGTCCTCGTAGGCGAAGCTGCTAGCGGTCGGCATAGTCGGCGCCCTCCCGCATCGGGTTGCGGACAACCACGCGCTTGCCCGCCTCTGCCCAGCGCCTTGCGCACTCGCGCGCGGCGCTGACGCCGACGCCGGACGCATCGTTGTCGGTCCAGATCACCAGCCTGCGGACGCGGTCGACGATCGGAAAGGCTCGGATGGCACCGGCGGATCCCGTCGCCCAGATCGGGCGATGGCAGTCCTCGGGATTGGCGGCGCCTTCGTTATAGAGCGCCAGCGCGGTTTCCAGGCCTTCGGTGATATGCAGCGTTTCCCCGACATGCCACCACGGACTGATCATCACAGCGCAGCCGCGGACAGGTCCGAGCATTTTCTTGTTGTCGTGGCCGCGGCCGCGGATCCGGTGGATGGCGGCAACCGGCGGATCGAGGAACGGATCGGCTGGAACGTGGACATCGATCGGCTCGAAGGCGCAGACCAAGGCCGGCACGCGCTCCCTTTTCCACGGGCAACGCGGATGAAAGCGCAGGGTGCGCAACAGGATCTCCGGATCGCCAGGAAGGCGCAGGTTGCGCTTGTTCAGATAGTGCTCGGCCCAGGTGCCGCGCGGGTCCACCGTCCCGCACCACAACTGACGCACGATGGCGCTGCGATCGGCATCCAAATGCGTCACGCGTGATGCATTTGCCGGCTTCGGCTTGGAGCGAGCATTGCCCTCTCTTTTGCGTTTGCGTTCCGGCCACAGGCCGCGCCGATCGAGCGCGTCGATGATGTTGCGCCCGTCGCAACCGGAAAAGCATTTCACCAGGATGCGCCCGTCCTTGCCGTCGCAGATCGACAGGGACGGCGAGCGATCGTCATGTGCGACGCATTTGCAGACCCAGCCGGCGCCTGACTTGCGGCCGCCGAGGGCGCGGGCAATGGCTGCGGCGTAGGTCATGCGACGTGTCGTAGAGCGCATCGCGCCGCTCGAACATTTCGGCCTTGGTGGCTCGATGGCGCTTTATCTGGCTAGTCTGATAAACGTCTGGCATGGGCGTCACCTCCTCGTCGGTGATGCCGCGGTCTTGCTTTGACGCTGTGGGAAGACTATTTTCGCCGGGACTTCCGATCCTTCCGAAAAGAGCCGAGCCGCCGCGTCCGCAAACGCGACGGCCAACTATCCGTTCGGCGAAATCTGGATGCGCAGCTGGTTGGACGTTGGCGGCGTTACGCCAATGAATTCAAAGCGGCTGTTTATATAGGTTGGACAATCCAAGCTGTTGAAATAGCGAGATAGTTTTACTCCCCTTGGGCGTACCAGCAATTTCAAATACTTGGCTTACTTCACGATTGTGTGGTCCCGATAAGAGACCCGAAAAGCATACGTTCTCCGAATTTTGTCCGCACGATCTCGAGACCCTAGCGTACGGCCGACTTTTCGGAACCCTCCAGGCCGACTTGTCAGGCCCTTAGCGATAGAGATCCGCTCTTGTTGGCGGCAAATCAGTCTGACCGCGGCCGCGTTTGATGGCCACAGTTTGGAAGATCTGGGTCGATCCGCGTTGGAAGGTGATCGAACAGCCGGTGAGGTAGAGCAGCCACAGCCGAGCCCGCGCCTCGCCTACCTCCGCGACAGCTTCTGAGAACCGGCTTTGGAGCCGCTCCGCCCACAGCCGACACGTGCGGGCATAGTGCTCTCGCAAATTCTCCACATCGTAGACAAGGAAGCTGTGCGCCTCGAGGCCGCCCAGCGTCATGCCGATCGTGTCGAGTTCGCCGCCCGGAAAGATGTATCTAATCAGCGCTCGGTATTCCGTGCCCTTGCGTAACGTCTTGCGCATTGTGCCCTTAGAGCGCCGCGTAATCGCATGATGTAGATAAATGCCATCCTTTTTGAGCAGTCGACGCACGGCAGAAAAATAGGCAGCGTGGTTGGCGATTCCGATGTGCTCGAACATGCCGATTGAACATATCTTGTCGAAGCTGCCTTGGAGATCGGAGTATGGTTTGATCTCGATCGTGATGCGGTCATCCAGTCCTTCGGCCCGAATACGTTCGCGCGCCAGTTCGGTCTGCCGTTCGGACAGGGACACACCATGTCCGATCACCCCGTAATGTTTCGCCGCATAGATCAACATCGCACCCCAGCCGCAGCCTATGTCCAGCAGGCGCTCGCCCGGCTTCAGCCGCAGCTTGCGGCAAATATGCTCCAGCTTATCGGCCTGCGCCTGGTCAATGTCGTTAGCAAAGTCGGTGAAATAGCCGCAGCTGTAGACCATGCGCTGGTCGAGGAAGAGCTGATAGAACGCATTCGAAATGTCGTAGTGATGCCGGATCGCCTCGGCGCTGGAGCCGCTGACGAAGGGATCTCGGCCGGCAAGATCGGTGTTCGTCACCACCGGTTTGCCGGCCAGCAGGACTAACGGTAGGTCGCGCAGCAAGCTCAGCATTGGCAGGGTTTTCAGCTTCGCCCTCAGGCCCTCGGGTCTCCGTTCAAAAAAATCGAACAGGGAGCCCCCTTCGATGTCGATCGCCTTGGACGCCCACATTTCGACAATCGTCGAAAGGGTTGGCCTCCGCAGGGAGCGCTGGACGATATCCGCGCGGTTGAGGATTAGGGTCGGTCCCGCAGGTGGCCCGATGCGCTCGCCGGTCCAAAGCCTAACCGCGAAGCCGGGTTTCAGCGTCTCGACAATGGTGCGAACGATGCGCGCGGCTCTGTCACCTTTGTCCATGAATTCCCCATAAGCGATGAGCAAGATCAAGGAGGGTGAGTGGCGCTGGTGTCGGAAACTTTGACTTCAGTAGACCAAATAGCCCCAATGCGATGTCATCCGATCGAACGGCCCACCGCTAGTCCAATCGCAACGCCATCCCAATCTACCGCTGACCCGATCAAAAAGGTACCCACCGAAGCTGGCCGATAGTCCGGCGATCATCAAGCCCTGTTTTGGAGACGCGGGGTATGACATTTGATCGACACCCAACGACCGAGCCGTTTCCTAGCCGGTGCGGAGGTGCGTCCAAGATGGCATCGGCTAATTATCTCGGTCTAGCCCACGAAGAGGCCGGGTGATATGTTTTGTGCAAGAGGAATACGCGGCGGCTTGCCCGCGCCGCGTTCCAGGCCGCGTCGCGTGAATGCCTTTGGAAAAAACGGGAGGACAGCATGCGCATTCTTGCAAAATTCGTGTTGGGAATGATGATCCTTGCGGGACTTGCGGCGGCCGCTGCCGCTCAAACCCGCGTCGTTTTCGTCACCCACGGCCAGAGCGGCGATCCCTATTGGTCAGTGGTGAAGAACGGCATGGACGACGCCGCCAAGGCTCTCGGCGTTAAGGCGGAATATCTGTCGCCGGAGACTTTCGACATGGTGAAGATGGCGCAGCTGATCGACGCGGCGACCGCGTCGAAACCGGACGGCCTCGTGGTTTCTATTCCAGACGCGGCCGCGCTCGGCGGACCGGTAAAGGAGGCGGTTGCCGCGGGCATACCGGTAATCGTCGTGGACTCGGGCGGCTCGAAGCTGACAAAGGAACTCGGAGGCCTGCTCTATCTCGGCCAATCCGAGTATGAGGCGGGCGTGACGGCCGGCGAGCGTGTGGCGAAGCTCGGCGTCAAGAAGGCCGTGTGCATCAATCAGGAGGTCGGCAATTCGAGCCTGGACGACCGCTGCAACGGATTTTCCAAGGGTCTCGGAGTGGAGGTGCCGGTGCTCCAAGGCGTCATCGACCCGACCGAGATGAAAAGCCGTGTGCTGGCCTACCTGAACACCGATCCCGATGTCGAGTTCATGCTGGGCTGTGGTCCGACAGCAACCGAGCCGGCGCTCGTAGCGCTCGAAGAACTCGGCCTAAAGGGCAAGGTGAAGCTCGGAACCTTCGACCTGTCGCCCGGCATTCTGCAGGCGATCCTCGATGGGAATGTCGAGTGGGGTATTGACGCCCAACAATATCTGATGGGCTATGTGCCTGTCGTCATGCTCGACCTCAAGGCCAAGTACAAGCTGACGCCGATCGCCGACTATCCGACCGGGCCGGGCTTCGTGACCAAGGCCGAAGCAGCGTCGGTCATCGACCTCGCGAAGCAGGGCAGGCGTTAGGGCGGCAGCCGTTGGCCCGACTCCGTTCGAGGACGCTGTGACCGCAAACCCAATGCTCGGCGATGAAGGCCTGCGACAGGTACACTGGCTTCGCAGGCTTCTGGCGCGGCCGGAACTCGGGGCCGTAGCGGGCACGCTTCTGGTGCTCGCGTTCTTTATCGTTACGGCGGGCGACAGCGGGTTGTTCAGCGCCAAGGGAATCGTCAACTTTCTCGAAGTTTCGGCTCAACTGGGCATACTCGCCGTCGCCGTCACGCTCCTCATGATTGCTGGCGAGTTCGATCTTTCGGTGGGCTCGATGATCGGCTTTGCCGGGATTGTCATCACCATCCCTGCTGTCATGTGGGGATGGCCGGTCTGGACAACGATCCTGCTCGCTTTCGCGGTTGCCGTATTCGTCGGCTATCTCAACGGATTGGTCGTCGTGCGAACCAAGCTGCCGTCCTTCATCGTCACCCTCGGCAGCCTGTTCGTACTACGCGGATTGACCCTCGGCCTGACGCGGCTCATCACCGGTCGTACCCAGGTCTCGGGGCTGCATGAGCTTTCGAGTAGCGACTGGCTGGCGCCCTTCTTTTCCACCGCGATCGGCCAGAGCGCGGTGGCATGGCTTGCCGGGATCGGGTTAATCGGATTACGCGCCGACGGCCAGCCGAGCATCCAGGGTATCCCGATCAGCATCCTCTGGTGGATCCTGCTGACGATAGTCGCCGCCTTCGTTCTCTCGAGCACCAAGTTCGGAAACTGGATCTATGCTTGCGGAGGTGATCCCAACGCCGCACGCAATCTCGGGGTACCGGTAGCGCGGACCAAAGTCATCTTATTTGTCTGCACGGCCTGCGCAGCGACGCTCTTTGCCGCGGTTCAGGTGCTCACCGCCGGTTCGGCGGACACGCTCAGGGGAACGCAGAAGGAATTCGAGGCGATCATCGCCGCGGTCATCGGCGGCACACTGTTGACCGGCGGCTACGGTTCGGCCGTAGGCGCGATGTTCGGCTCGCTCATCTTCGGCCTCGTCCAGATGGGCATCTTCTACACCGGCGTCGATACTGACTGGTTCAAGCTGTTCATGGGCCTGATGATGGTTATCGCCGTGCTCTTCAACAGCTACGTGCTCAAGCGCGTGACGGAGAGCCGTTGATGCAGCCGCCCCTGATCGAACTGCGCGCCGTCGACCGCTATTTCGGCAAGGTGGTGGCCCTCAGGGATGTCTCCTTCGACCTGTGGCCGGGGGAGGTTCATTGCCTCCTCGGCGACAACGGCGCCGGCAAGTCGACCCTCATCAAAATGCTAGCCGGCGTGCATCGGCCCAGCCGCGGCAAGGTTCTCGTCGACGGAAAAGCCGTCGTGTTCCGCTCGCCCAAGGATGCGCTCGATCTCGGCATCGCCACCGTCTACCAGGACCTCTCGCTTGTTCCGCTCATGAGCGTGGCCCGCAACTTCTTCATCGGCCGCGAGCCGGAGAAGGGTTTTCCACCCTTCCGCACCCTCGATACCAACCGGATGAAGAGCACCGCCCTATCGGCCATGGCAAGCATGGGGATTCGGCTCCGCGACGTCGACCAGCCAGTCGGTACGCTGTCGGGCGGCGAGCGGCAATGCGTGGCCATTGCCCGCGCTGTGTTTTTCGGCGCACGGATACTGATCCTTGATGAGCCTACCTCCGCGCTCGGCGTCCACCAGGCTTCGGTCGTGCTGAGGCTGGTCGCAGAGGCCCGCTCACGTGGAATCGGCGTGGTCTTCATCTCGCACAACGTCCACCATGCCCATGTCGTGGGCGACCGGTTCACCCTACTCAGCCGGGGCCGCTCGATCGGGACCTACGGCAAGGACGAGATCACGCGCGACGAGCTTATGGTGCAAATGGCGGGCGGTAAGGACCTAGTCGACCTCGAGCGAGAGATCGCGCTTCTCGGTAACCGCGGACGGGGAGTTCCCTCGCGGCGGCTCTAGCCACCATCCTTTCAACTACACGGGAGCAGCAGCCATGTATGTCGCCGGCCAGGAAGAAATCGACGCCATTGCAAAGGTCATCAGCTCCGGCTCGCTGTTCCGATACGGCGTCGGCGGCGAATGCGACCGCTTCGAGCAGCGTTATGCCGACTACCTCGGAGTAAGGCACTTCGCGCTCTGCGCGAGCGGCAGCAATGCGCTCGCCGCGGCAATGATCGGCGTCGGCATTGGTCCCGGCGACGAGGTGATCATTCCGGCTCACACCTACATGGCTACTGCCACTTCGGTGCTCACCGTGGGCGCGATACCGGTGATCGTCGATGTCGACGAGACCATCACGATGGATCCGGGCGCGTTCGAAGCGGCAATCGCTCCGAGGACCAAGGCCGTGGTTCC
Source organism: uncultured Alphaproteobacteria bacterium (assembly GCA_963839725.1). Classification (GTDB taxonomy): domain Bacteria; phylum Pseudomonadota; class Alphaproteobacteria; order Rhizobiales; family Rhizobiaceae; genus Kumtagia. The sequence goes on from CAWIWT010000003.1 coordinate 13,984, forward strand.
TGTCCATATGTGGGGCGCGGCCTGCAACATGGATGCGATAATGGACATCGCCGGCCGCCATGGCCTGATCGTCATCGAGGATACGTGCCAGGGCGTAGGCGGCTCCTATGAGGGCCGGAAGCTGGGCTCCATCGGCCATGTTGGCGCCTTCAGCTTCAATTATTACAAGAACATGACCTGCGGAGAAGGAGGAGGAGTGGCGGTCAACGACGACAGGATTGCCGATCGCGTACGCTGCGCCATCGACCCCTGCCATTTCTACTGGCACGGTCGCAACGATGCCGACAAGCCGTTCGCCGGCAACGGCGCGCGCGCATCCGAGATCACGGGTGCGATGCTCAACGTCCAGCTAGACCGCCTCGATGTCATGGTCGAGGCCATGCGGGCGGAGAAGAAGGCGATCATGGCCGGGGTTGCGTCCCGGGGCAACCTCGGCCTGAGACCGACGCCCATGAACAGTCCAAATTACGACTGCTCGACGCAGGTCATGTTCACATTCCCGTCGGCGGAAATGGCCGACGGCTTCACACGGATATTCCCGAGCGTGATTGCGGGCAAGACTGGTCGGCACACCTTCACGGAATGGGACCAGGTGCTGATGCGTAAGGGAGCCGCCCATCCTGCGATGAACCCCTATACCATGCCTGCCAATTCGGAATGCCGGACCACCTATCCCGACGACCTCTGCGCCCGGTCGCTCGACATCCTCAATCGCACGGTGATGGTCGCCACCCATCCGCTCCACAGCCGCGAGGAGATCGACGACATCGTCCATAACATCACCAGCGCGGCGCGCATCGTGTTCGGCGAAATCCCCGAGGACGAAGTCAAGCTGCGCAAGCTCAAGCCGGTCGATGCGCAGAAGTTCGACATGAAGGTCGACTCCGGAACTCGGGTAGGACCCTGACCTCGGGCTCGCCTCGCCCGGACACTTCTTGAGCTTTGACCCCAAAGGGAACGGCGTGTCCTAGCTAAATGCGCCGTTCCTGACCCTGCCCGTTTATCGCCGTTGGCTTGTAGCAACCCACATCTGGTCGTTCTCGCGCGGGTGCCAGGCTCGCAGCCAATTCCACTCAATCAATACTGTTTGCTAGCGGTCGCGTCGGCGAAAACAACGCGCTTCACTCGGCAACGAGATGACCATAACCGACGTCGCTGAGAACTACCTTGCTGGGCTCATCTCCGAGGCTCCTCACCGCACTCGGAATTTCGCGTTCCAATCGAGCAAAATGGGCGCGCCGAAGCTGAGGATCCGGCGTCGGAACCGCGTCAATCAAGCGCCTTGTGTAGGGATGACGAGGGTCTGAGAAAACCTGGTCACGCGTGCCAGTCTCGACGATCTGCCCCAGATACATGACTGCCACGCGATCCGAGATATTCTCGACCACAGCCATGTCGTGCGAGATGAACAGGTAGGCGACCTTAAATTCCCGCTGAAGATCTTTCATCAGCCCGAGTACACGCGCCTGCACCGAGACGTCGAGCGCCGATACGCTCTCGTCAGCAATGATGAGCTTCGGCTTCAGCGTGAGTGCGCGGGCGATGCAGATGCGCTGGCGCTGACCGCCGGAGAATTCATGCGGGTAGAGATCCATCTGATCGGCCGAAAGTCCGACATCTTCGAAAAGCGAGGCGATTTGTTCGCGGCGCTCTGTTTTGGAACCAATCCGATAAATCAGCAGCGGCTCCGCCACCAGGTCGCCAACGCGCATGCGTGGATCGAGAGACGCATAGGGATCCTGGAAGATCATCTGCACGTCACGCCGAACGGAATTGCGCTCGGCGGCCGAGACATCGTGCAAATTGCGTCCATCGATCGCTATGTCGCCGGTGTAGGGGACCAATCCGGCGATCGCTTTTGCAGTCGTCGATTTGCCGCAGCCGGATTTGCCGACCAGCGACAGCGTTTCGTTCCGCGCGATCGAAAAGCTCACGCCCTCGACGGCGTGCAGACGCCGGTCGACGCGCCCTAAGAAACCGCCGTGCAGGTCGAAGCGGACCCGCAGGTTACGCACCGAGGCTACGGTGGGAATGTCGGTGCTGGCGCCTTCCGGCCGCGCCTCCACTGCCGCCAGCGCGTTCGCGCCGGGCCTGATCCGCATCCGCGGCACTGCTGCCAGCAGCTCGCGCGTGTAATCGCTGCGAGGCGCAGCGAAGATGTCGACTACACTGCCTTGCTCAACCATCCGGCCGTTGCGCATGATGATCACGCGGTCGGCCATTTCGGCGACGACACCCATGTCGTGGGTGATCAGTATCAGGCCCGTGCCGGTCTCACGCTGCAGGTCGCGCAGCAACTCCAGCACCTCGCCCTGGACCGTGACGTCGAGCGCGGTGGTCGGCTCGTCTGCGATCAGGATGTCGGGCTTCAGCGCGAGCACCATGGCGATCATGACGCGCTGACGCATGCCGCCCGAAAGCTCGTGCGGATACTGGGTCAGCCTGCGCTCGGCGTCAGGTATCCGGACCGACTTTAGGGCCTCGAGAGCGCTCTGGCGGGCCCCCCGGCGGGACTGCGGCGTGTGGACCTCGATCGCCTCGATGATCTGGCGTCCGATCGAGAGGACCGGGTTGAGCGAGGTCATCGGTTCCTGGAAGATCATCGCGATGCGGTCGCCGCGAAAATGGCGCATTCGGTTTTCGGGCAGGCCGGCGAGCTCGAGCCCGTCAAGGCGGATTGAACCTGCGGAGAGTCGCACCGCCGGCTGGGGCAGCAGGCCCATGACGGCGAGCGAGGTCATGGACTTGCCGGACCCCAACTCGCCCGCAATGCAGAGCGTTTCGCCGTGCGCGAGCGAGAAGGAGAGGTCGGAGACCACCTCGCGCTCGCCGTCTTCCCCGCGCACAGCAATGGTGAGGCCCGACACGTCGAGGACGGGCGCCGATTTCTCGGCGGCCGGCCCGACTGCGGTCCCGGACTGCCCGCCCACGATCATTCGATGACGCAGCGCGGGAAGTAGAACGACACGACCCAGTTCGGCATATCGACGATCTCGCTGATGCGGAGATCGCCGCAGACCGAGCAGAGCATGTAGGCCTCCACCGGGTCGAGGCCATGCCGGCCCGACAGCAGGTCGACCATCTGCGCGACGGCAGCCCTGGCTCCCTCCATCAAGTCCGGCCCGACGCCGGTCGTCACCTCGTAACCCTTGGCGTCGAGATGTCGGCTGACCGGACCGGGCGTCGTGAAGCGAGGCATCTTCAGCCGCGCGTCCTTGATCAGGTCAATCGTTAGCACCGTGTTCATCTGGCTCTCGATGGCGGTGCCACAGACCTCGCCGTCGCCCTGTGCCGCGTGCGTGTCGCCGACGGAGAACAGGGCGCCGGCCACCTCTACCGGCAGGTACAGAACCGTGCCGGCTGCAAGATCGCGGATGTCTAGATTGCCGCCCATGCGACGCGGCGGCACCACCGAGTGCAGTCCCGGTTCGGCGGGGGCGTTGCCGATCGTGCCGGCGAACGGCTTCAGCGGCACGCGCGCGTTCTTTCCGTAGAGCGCGGGCTCGAGGGTGAGCGCGTCGTACTTCCAGAGGTTCAGCGCCGGCTCCTTGAAGTCTTCGGCGAGCAGACCGAATCCCGGGATGTTCGCCGTCCAGCCAAAGCCGGATGGCTTGAAGGCTTGGATAGTGATCTTTAGCGCGTCCCCCGGCTCGGCCCCATCCACGTGGATGGGGCCGGACACCGGATTGACCTTGCCGAAGTCGAGCCTCGAGACATCTCCGACGGTGCTGTCCGGCGTTAGCTGCCCGCCCGATGAATCAAGACATTCGAACTCGATCGTGGAGCCGGGCTCCACCCGCTCGACCGGGACAAAACTATTGTCCCAGCCGAAATGATGGTGGCGTCCGTGGATGGTGTAGTCGCACTTATTGCACATCGTTCACGTACACGTTGTCGTAGTTGATCGGGATATGGACCGGATCGACGTACAGGTTGTCGGCACCGGCCATGCGAGGCGAACGCATGGTGAAGCGCTGTTCGTTGAAGACCGGCACCCAAGGCGCGTCCTCCATGATCTTCTCGTAGATCGCGCTCCACTTCTTGTAGCGCTCGTCGGCCTTCGCCGGATCGGTTATGGAGTCGGCCTCCGCCGCCAGCTTGTCGAGATCCTGGTTGCAGTACCAGGACCAGTTCCAGCCGCCCGGTACCGCGCCGCCGCAGCCCAGAATCGGGCCGTAAAAGTTCGAGGGATCGGGGAAGTCGGCGATCCATCCCATGCCGCCCGACCAGATCATCGGCGCGCCGGCCTTGTCACCGCCGGCGGCGATCACATTGGCCTGTGCGAGCGACTGAATGTTTGCCTTGATGCCGATTATCGCCAGATCCTGCTGGATCGCCTGGGCAATGCGCGGGTTGGGGTCGGTGTTCATGGCGAAGAGTTCGGTCTCGAAGCCGTCCGGATGCCCAGCCTCCGCCAGCAGCGCCTTGGCCTTGTCGACGTCGTAGGCGTAGCCCTTGTACTCCTTCGAATAGCCCGGCATCGACGGCGGGAGCGGCTGGTTCGCCGGCACCGCCCGGTTATTGATAAGCTGGACGATACGGTCCTTGTTGATCGCCATATTCACGGCCTGACGCACCTTAACGTTGTCGAACGGCGCCATCGTCGTGTTCATGGTGATGTAGCCGGTATGGAGCTGGCCGCCTTCGACGACGCGCTCCTTCTGGGCGGCGTCGGCCATTACTTCTTGGAACTTGGCTGGCGGAATGGGGTCGCCGGGCAGGTCGATCTCTCCCTTCTGCAAGCGCAGCAGCGCGACGATGGGTTCTTGGCCGACCTCGAAGGTGATCTTGTTGAGATAGGGCAGGCCCTTGTTCCAATAGTCGGCGTTCTTCTCGAAGACCAGGCGCTGGCCGAGCGACCACTCCGCGAGCTTGTAGGCGCCGGTGCCCACCGGGTTCTTGCCGAAATCAGCCCCGTGCTTGTCGACCTCTTCCTTGGGCACGACATGCGAGAAGTTGATTGCCATGACATGCAGGAATGTCGCATCCGGGCGCGATAGCTCGATCTTGATGGTCGCCGGGTCGACCACGGTTACCCCGGCCAGGCTTTCGGCCTTGCCGCCGGCGACGTCGTCGTAACCTTTGATCGATGCGAAGAAGCCCGAGCCCGGGCTCTGCGTCTTGGGGTTGGTCACGCGGTCGAGCGTGTACTTGACGTCCTCGGCCGTCATCTCACGGCCGTTGTGGAACTTGACGCCGGTGCGTAGCTTGAAGGTGAAGGTGGTCCCGTCTGGGGAGATCTCGTAGCTCTCGGCGAGCTCGGGCCGGAGAGTCGTGGTGCCCGGCTCGTAGTCCATCAGGCCGTCGAACAGGCTCTTGATCATCGACCAGTTTTGCCAGTCGTAGCCAATTGCCGGATCGAGCGTGGACACGTCGTCCTTGTAGGTGATGACGATTTCACCCCCGGGCTTGGCGTTCGGGTCGCGCTGTTCTTGTGCGGCGGAAGGCGTCAGGCAGAACATCAGCGCAAACGCCGACGCGGCCACGGTCGTCGTAAGGTATCTCTTCATTTCGGTGTTCCCTTCTTTCTGTTACCAATGAGGAAGTCTTGGTTCAGCGCAGCTTGATGCGTGGATCGATAAACGGCGCGACGATGTCGGCGAGGAGGTTGCCGAGCACGATCGCGCAGGCCGAGATCAGCGTGACACCCATGATGATCGGAATATCGACGCGCTGGATCGCCTGCCAGGCAAGCTGTCCGATGCCGGGCCAGCCGAAGACGCTCTCGACCACCACGATGCCACCCATGAAGATACCTATGTCGATTCCGACCATGGCGACGACGGGGAGGATCGCGTTGGGAAGCGCGTGGCGGATGAGGATCGTACCGCGCGCGAGGCCTTTCGCCCGCGCCGTCCGGATGTAATCCTGGCGCAGCACATCGATCATCGACGAGCGCATCATACGCGCGTACCAGCCGGCGCCGAGGATGCCGAGTGTGAGCGAGGGCAGGACGAGATGCTTCCAGGTGCCGTAGCCGCCGATAGGGAACCAGCCGAGCCGCACGGCGAAGATGTAAAGCAGCATGAGCCCGACGACGAACTGCGGCGCCGACACGCCGACAAACGACGTCAGCATCAGCGCGTGGTCGGTGGGATTGCCGCGATTGACGGCCGCGACGAGACCCAAGGTGAGGCCGACGGCCAACTCGGATACGATGGCGCCGACCATGAGGAGCAGGCTGGCTGGAAGACGGGCAGCGATCAGTTCGCTGACTTCCGAGCGCTGGATGTACGAGCGCCCGAGGTCGCCGGCCATCAGGTTCGTCAGGTAGTGCCAGTATTGCACGACGAAGGGCTGGTCGAGGCCGAGCTGCTGGCGGATGCTTTCGACCGTTTGTGGTGTCGCACTGTGACCGGCGATCTGGCGTACGGGGTCGGCGGGCAGCAGGTAGAGAAGCGCGAAAGTGATGATGGAGACGCCAAGCAGGATCAGCGCGGACTGGATCAACCGGCGGCCGAGATAGGCGATCATGCCCGGCCTCGCTGCGTGGGGTCGAGGATATCGCGCAGCGCATCGCCGACGAGGTTGAAGGCGAGCGCCAGCGCCAGGATCGCGGCGCCGGGGAAGAAGACGAGCCACGGTGCGACCTGGAAGTAGGTCTGGTTCTCGAAGATGATGTTGCCCCAGGACGCTGTCGGCGGCTGCACGCCGATGCCGAGATAAGACAGCGTCGCCTCCAAGAGCACGGTGGTCGAGATGCCCAGCGTCCCCCACACGATCAGCGTCGGCAGCAGGTGCGGCAGGATGTGGCGGAAAAGGATGCGCTGCGTGCTTGCACCGATCGTGCGCTCGGCATCGATGAACTCGCGCTCGGCCAGCGAACTCGTCTCGGTGTAAATGACGCGCGCGGTTTGCACCCAGTTCACCAGCGCGATCACCAGTGCGACGATCCAGAGGCTGGGCTGGAGGATGGCGGCCAAGCAGATGGCGAGCAGCAGCGCGGGGAACGCCATCATCAGGTCGGTGAAGCGCATCAGCGCGCCGCCGATCCAGCCGCGGAAATAACCCGCCGTGATGCCGACAAGGGCGCCGATCAGCAGAGCGGCGCCGTTCGCCACGATGCCTATGACCAGAGAGGTCCTAGCGCCGTAGAGGATGCGTGTGGCGAGGTCGCGCCCGAGCAGGTCGGTGCCGAGCCAGAATTTCTCGCTGGGCGGCAGCGGCGCTCCCTCAAGAGTCAGCCCGTCGAACATCTGTTCGTTTGGATCGTACGCTGTCAACCACGGGGCGAGGACGGCGCCGGCAAGGGCGACGGCAATCAGGGCGACCCCGAGCAATGCCAGGGGGCGCTTCAAGAGTTGGCGCCAGATGCCGCTGCGTGGCCTGACGGGCCGCAGCGGGGCCGAAAGGTCAGGCGATACTGGAGTGATCATCGCCGTCCTCGGTCATGGCCACAATGCGTCGCGCCGCCTGTTCGACGCTCACCCGCCAGCCCATCGCCAGCGAGCGGAGCTGTGCATAGGCGCGGCCGTCTTCCACACCTTGTGCTGACAGGGCCGCGACCGCGCGTACGATCGTCTGGCGCTCCGCGACGCGAGTCTCGAGAGCCGCTATCTCGTCGGCGAGGCGGCGGCGGGCAACGAAGGACTGCCGGGCGATCAACAGCGCGCTGTAGACGCCTGCCGTACCAACCGGCTTTAACAGCTGAGCATCGGCCTTGTGAGACAGCGCCCATTCGATGCGGCCGGGCGCATCGGAGCCGATATGGGGCCACGAGGGGCATGGGTGCCTCTCCAAGCGCCCTAGGGAACTGCTCGTCGAACCCGAGGTGTCGACGTCGAAGAATACGAAGTCGGCGGCCAGTGCGTCCGGTGGCAGCTCTGGCCAGTACTCCCGAAAGTCGAGCCCGATGGCCACCAGCTCGCGCGAGAGCGCGGTCACAGTGGCGTGAGGCCGGTGCAGGATGAAGGCGGTCGCCCCGCCGAGATTGGGGATGCGCGCGCCCCGGCTCATGGCACCACCTTCAAGCGCGGGCGACCGAAGACGTCAGCGCGATCGTAGCGGGAAAGGTAGGGATCTGGCGCAACACCCTCTGTTCGGCTCACGGTCTCGAAACCGTCGTCTCCGATCTGGCCGATGACGACGGGGAGCGTCGCATGCTGGGTCTGCGGGTCGATGATTGTGTCGCCGAAGGGCGTCTCAAACGTCGTCTTGGCGAAGACTAAGGGAAGGTCGGCGAAGGTTGCGTGCGCGTTGCCGGCGAGCACCTTGGCGAGGACGCGTACGGAAGCGTAGGCCGCGGCCTCGAACGACGATGCCGGCTGCGGAGCATCCCCTGCGGTCGTCTTCTCCTCGGCGTCGACCGGCACGCGGAGGTACTGCCCGGCGGCGAGGTGGCCCTTGGCGGTATTGCCCAGGGCGGGGAGCTCGCATTCGGTCAGGTTGCAGGGAGAAGCGGACAGTTCTCGGGCCGGAAGTACGGATCGCGCCAGCCGAGTTCGGCATAGGCCGCGATGAAGGCGTACGACGACGTGCCGATCAGGTTGTTGAGAATGAGTCCGGCCGGGTGGCCCTGATCTCGTCGATCAGCCGCGAAACGTCGGTCTCGCCGATGGGCAGATATCGCTCGGCCAGCACGGTGCCGCCGGTGTCGGCGATCAGGTCGCGCGCCACCCGGTTGGTCTCCCAGCCCCATATGTAGTTCGAGCCGAGCAGAAGACCGTTGGCGCCGAAGCGCGGCACGACATAGGCCAACAGCGGTACCAGGTGCTGGTTCGGGCAGGCGTGCATGTAGACGACATGCTCGTTCGCCTCGAAGCCTTCATAAGGACAAGCGTACAATAGCGTCGCACCGGACTTCTCGAGGACAGGAATAACTTCCTTGCGGCTCCACGACGTGACGCAGCCGACGATGTGACTGACGCCGTGCTCGCGGATCATTTCCTCACAAAGCGGCGCATATCGGTCAACGTTGCCTTGTGGGTCACGTTCAACGGGAACAAATTCGATTGAACTTCTCGCATCGCCGTTCACGTCGGCAATGGCGCGAAGAACGCCCTGGCGACACGAATCCGAGATCAGGCTGTACGTGCCTGAACGCGAATAAAGCAAACCAATTTGGATCAAACGTCTCAACGCGAAGCCCAAATAAACAATGCCCCGCTGCCCGCACCGTCGATGGCGAGGCATGCGAGGCATATTTGCCGACCGGCGAACGAGGCCGGTATGTGCCTTCAGCGTAACGGCGGGGTTGTCCGAGTCAAGCCATGTTGTGTGCCGTCGCAACGAACGGCCGCTGGTGGCGCAACCTCGACCTATAGCGTCGTTGCCGGCGATGGCTGCTTTCAGGAAGCACCATCGCTGATCTCAACGGCCGACATGCGGCGCATGGCTGCCCTGACTGACTAGCTTCGGGAAAGGCAGCTTTCCGCCGAGCACAGCCGTCTATCCAATGGCGCCCTCAGACCGGGCCCGGCGCCGCGCGGGCAAAATGCGGCTTCTTGCGTTTTTGCTAGGTTGGGCGAAGATTGCATCCTCTATGAGTTGAGCAATGGACGACAGCAACGTCATTGGCGCGTTTGGCGAGGAAGACGCCACTCAACTCGCCAGCCTGTCAGTTGGTCAGCTCCAGATTTGGGATCACTCTGGCGGGCGACCAGACGACAGCAGGAATTGTAAGGAGGCAGAAACCTATGATCATTTCGCCATCGCTGGCCAAAGAGTATCCGCAGATTTCGATTGGATTTGCGACAATCTTCCGAAGGTACGAGATAAACCGAAGATATTTAAGGCATTTCAGAAATACGCGCGGATGAACGAAAAGGTGGCTGAGCGCGCGATCAAGCACGGTATGTCACCGAATATCGACTGGCGGTATATGCCGGCCGACAACGGCGCTTTCTTAAAGAAATATCCGACTTCTGTCTTCATTTCCCAGACGATCTGCGAGAAGTTCCGCGACGCGAATTCGACTGACAGATCAGGAATGTCCACCCTGATCGAATTGACCATCCTCCACGAACTGGTTCATTCGGGCAACTCGCTGGACGGAAAAGAAGATTTCACAGCGAAATGGGAAAGGCTTTCGAAAAGGAGGCATACGGTAAAGATATCCGCGCGCCGTGGTCAAAGACTCCATAACAGTTTTGTTTGTCCAAGGCGCCTCCGGCGCCCAGCAATTTAAGAAAGCGATCTTGACCCGCACCGCGGCGCTCGTTCGCTCATGAAAGAGGGACATTTGGGCTGCGCCAGTGGTGACCCACCTGCGCGCAAGCCAACCGGCTCGGCAGGCAGAGGTATTTGCGCGGCAGCACGCCGTCAGGGCCGCACTTCTAAAACCATGTTGAACGGCGTCTCGGCGGCGCGACGGAAGCGCGTAAAGCCACCGCCCGTAACCACCTGCCGCAACCGCGCCTCTCCAGCTTGCGCGCCAAGCCCAAGGCCGACTTCCTGTGAAAGGGACGCCGGCGTGCAAACAAAGGTTGTAAGCGGCATAGTAGACCCTTCCCACAGGATTGAGAGCGGCCAGCAGGCAATCATGCGCGAACGGCTCGACGATCATCCACGTACCGTCTGGCTTGAGCGATTGGTGGACGTGCAGAGTGCTTCTTCTCCTCCGGGTCTCCCATGTCGTGCAGACAGTCGAAGAAGGCCACAAGATCATAGGTTCCTGGATAGCTCTTGGCCGATGCGACCTCGAACCGCGTGTTGCCGGACACTCCGGCTTCATGCTGCGGCGCTAGACCTGGCGGCGCTCGACCGCGCTGACCGGCAGGACGATGACGTCGCCGAGGCCAAG
>CAWIWT010000004.1:0-28455 GCA_963839725.1 uncultured Alphaproteobacteria bacterium
GAAGCCGTGCAGGGCGTCGAGGTCATCGTTCTATCGATCCCGTTTGGGAGGTATCCCAACCTCGCCAGCCTTTTCTACGCAGCGCGCCGGCCTGAGTTGCCGGTGATCGTCAGCAATTCCAGCTACGATCATCCGTTTCGTGACGGTGCTATTACGAAGGCCGATGTACGGGGAGCCTGAAAGCGTTTCGGCGAGCGACCAGTCGGTCGTCCCGTCATCAAGGCAATGGGAATGCCGTGTTGGGCGTGTTATTCGCCGTACAGAAGACTTACCCCAGGCAGGGCATTTGGGATGTATCGCCATTCCAGTCGCAGGCGACGACCCGGAGCAAAGGCCGTCGCCATCCGATTGGTGGAGGGTCGGGAGCTCGACGCGCCGGACGTTCCCGGCAAAAGGCCTCAGCAACTCTTGGTGTCTAGCAGGGCGAACGAGCTGAAATCGGCGCTGCAGTTGGCTCAGCGGCTCCGCGCCGCGGGCAATCGCGACGCCCTTCTCGGGGAATTCGTGGATGCGCGAGCGGCACGCAGACCCACGACGAAATCGTCGCCGGCAACTGGGTGGTGATCGGCGTGGATCAACCGCAGCCTGCAACGTCGGCCAACCATGGACTAACGCGTCTCCATCGTTTCCATGAGCTGGTTCCGCGCGCTTAAAGGTCTCGAGGGTCAGAAACGGCGAGTTCACCCGGACGTCTGCGATCCGGCATTCGAAGCCGGGCTCGGCAAGGTCCGACGAGGGTCAGTTCACTTCGATAGATGGGGGCGCCTGTACGTCTGCTGTTTACATTCAGAGTCTTGAAGCTGTGAATCCGTTCATGGTTGATGAGGGGTTTTGCCAACTCTACAGTGTTCAAATCCGCTCGATGCGCACGGGAATTCGCCGCGAACAAGCAGAGGTCCGAACCGCCTTCGAACGGCCGAGCCGGATCAGCCCGTCCCAGCGGTAATCGTCGTAGAAGAGGGCGAGATTGCCCCAGGGCTTGAAGTAGCAGAGGTCGCCCGGCCGCTCGTTTCCGAACGGACCGCTGCCTCCTCCGTCAGCTTGCGCGGCAGATGGACGATCTTTTCGTTCCTGCCGTAGTCCTCGATCTTGAGGTCAAGAGGAAGCATCGAAGCTAGGTCGCGCGCCGACGGATTGTCGTAGAGCATGGCCGTCAGCGAAGGTCGTTAAAGCGTCATCCTGATCCTCACGTCGGTCGGCTCCTGGCTGGCGGGGTCGCGCCCTCCTGCACGATCGCGCACGCGGAACGGGCAAAGCCGGGCCCAAGGCTCCGCCCAGCAGGTGCGTCGCGTAAAGAAGGGAGCGCGCTGTCATGCTCGACCTCCGTCAGACCGGCTGCGCCGTGGGCCGGAACAGGATTTCGTTGATGTCGACGTCGTCGGGCTCGTTGACGGCGAAGGCGACCGTCCGGGCGAAGGTGTCCGCGCTGACCGCGATCTTGCTGACGAATTCCTTGGTTCCGGCCTGGATGTCCTTCTCGCTGATATGCTCGAGAAGCTCGGTGCTGACGGCTCCGGGCGAGATGATCGGTCGTGCGGATGTTGTAGGGCTTCACTTCCTTGCGCAGCCCTTCGGAAAGGCGCGGACGGCGAACTTGGTGGCGCAATAGACGGCGGCACCCGGATCGACCACATGTCCATAGACCGAGGAGACATTGATGATGTGGCCGGACTTCCGCGCCTTCATGTGCGGCAGCGCGGCGGCGATGCCGTAGAGCACGCCCTTGATGTTGACGTCGATCATCCGGTCCCATTCGTCCACCTTGAGACGTTCGAGCGGGGCCAGCGGCATCAGGCCGGCATTGTTCAGCATCACGTCGATGCGGCCGAATTCCTCGACCGCCGATTCCACCAGGTTGCTGACCTGCTGCCTGTCCGTGACATCGGTCTGGACCGCCCTGGCCTTGTAGCCCTTTGCCGTGAGTTCGCTGGCCAGCGCGTCGATGCGGTCGACGCCGGCGGGCACCGAGCACCACGGTGGCACCTCGCTCGGCGAGATGGCGTGCCGTGGCTTCTCCAAGTCCGCTGCTCGCGCCGGTAATGACGACGACTTTATTTTCGATTCCTTGAGACATGATGTTCTCCTGTTTCGAGTGTTGAGTAGGTTAGATGCGGCGGCCGGCAAGAGCTGCGAGCGCGGCGGACCCGGAAGGAGGAGCGGCCAGCAGGAAAGGCGCTCCACCAGCCTGCGGTGTCGAAGAGCACGCCGCCTGCAAAAGCGCCGCCCGCAATGGCCAGCTGGATCAACGCGACCTGCAGTCCGCCCGCCGCTTCCAGCTCGCCCGGGACGATCTGCGCCATCCAGGTGTTCCAGGCCACCGGGATCGGCGTGAAAGAACCCCAGAGCACGAGCAGGGCTGACTGTCAGCCATGTGAAGGCCCCGAAGGCGATCAGCAGGAGAGCGATGCAGGGCGAGCGTGCCTGGCAAACCGATCAGCGCGGCGGCAGGTGTCGGCGCAGGACGAAGCCGATCAGCGAACGTACCGGCCAGGCCGCCGAGGCCGAGGCCCAGAAGCATCATGGAAGGTGTTGACTTCCAGCCCGGTGACGCTTTCGAGAAACGGCCGCAGATAGATCGACAGCGCGTTCTGGCCGATGAAGGCGAGGCCGTCGCCGCCATACCGATCGCGAAGGGCGGTTGCGCAGCAAGCGGAAATCGGGCCGACCGAGACGGTTGCCCGTGCTGGCATCTTCGGCAGAACGGCAAATTGCCAGACCAGGGCGACAAGGCCGATCGGAACCGTGATAAGGAAAGGTGCCGCGCCAGCCGATCAGTCTGCCAAGAAAGCTGCCGAGCGGCGCGGCGATAACGATGGCGAGCGCGGTGCCGCCCTGAAGCAGCGGCGATCGCCCTGGCAGGTCCGGGCTCGACGCCAGGCGTGCGAGGATGGCTGTCGAAGCGACCAGAAGCCGCCGATCGCGATGCCGACCAGCGCCCGACCCAGCAGGAAGACGGCGAAGTTGGGAGCGAGGGCGACGGCCAGGCTGGAAGGGCCAGAACCCCGGTATAGAGCAGGACGACCGTCTTCCGGTCCAATTTGCCAGAAACCGTTCCGAAGAGGCTGGTGATTACGGCAAAGACGCCCGAGACGGTGATGGCCAGTCCGGCCTGTCCTTCCGATACCGATGAGGTCCCTGGCGATCGGGGTCAGCAGGCTCACCGGCATGAACTCCAGGCCCGACCAGCAGGAAGCTCAGGAGCGACAGGCAGGTCACCGCTGCCCAAGGCGTCTCTGCTGCGCGGTCCAGCGGAAAGCGTCATCCACGTGTCAGTTCGATGGCCATGGGTCGTTCTCCTGTCTCGGTTGCGCAAGATAGCCGTGCTGGCGTTGGGCGACTAGAAGGTATAATACTGCATGAAGTGGTGAATGAGATTCAACAATGCGGCGGGACGAATTCAAGCGAGATGCGAGCCTTCCTTGAGGTTGCGAGGGAGCGGAGCTTCACGCGCGCAGCCGCCAAGCTGGGCGTGACACGCTCTGCCCTCAGTCACACAATCCGCGCACTGGAGGAGCGGCTCGGCATCCGCCTTCTTTCCCGCACCACGCGCGATGTGGCCCCGACGGCCGCGGGCCAGCGTCTTAGCGAGAGCATCGAGCCTCATTTCGAGAGCATCGCCGCCGAGATCGGCGCCCTTGGCGCGCTGCGCGACAAGCCCTCCGGTCGAGGTCCGGATCGTCTGTCCGGACGATGTGATCGAGATGGTGTTTCCGCCGACCGGCTGTCAGCGTTCCTGTCCGAGTACCCGGACATTCGGTGGAGCTTATTGTCGACAACGGCTTCACCAATATTGTCGAACGTCAGTTCGACGCCGGGGTGCGGCTGGGCGAAGCGGTCGCGCGAGGACATGGTCGCCGTGCGTATCGGGCCGGATGTCCGCTATTGTGTTGTCGGGCGCGCCTATTACTTTGAGCGCCACGCGGCGCCTGCCAGTCCCGCAGGGCTCACAGAGCACAATTGCGTCAATCTGCGGCTTCTGACTTCCGGCTGGCTCTTATGCCTGGGAATTCGAGAAGGACGGCCGTGAATTCAGCGTACGCGTGGATGGCCAGCTCGATCTAGAGCGACCTCCGCTCCGCGCATCGATCGGCACTCGACGGCATAGGCCTAGCCTACGCGCCCACTGACGCTCGTTATGCGGTACACGAGGCCGGTCGGCTGCAGGAGATCCTGACGGATTTCTGCCCAACATTCCAAGGCTACCATCTCTACTATCCAAGCAGGCGAAACCTGTCGCCCGCCTTCAACGCGTTTGTCGATGCCTTTCGATACCGATCATAGGCAACATTCTAGCGCCGGAATGGTCAGATCAAGTCGATGCGATGCGGCGACCTGAAGGTCCGCTTTATGGTAATCCGAGCCTGGAAGCTGCCATTCCGCTTCTGATGCGGTGGACGGCTCTCCTCCGCCTTGCGGCTATGGTCGCGGGGCCAGAGTTGGAGGAGAGCTGAGATGGACAACGTTACGACGATTGGTCTGGATATCGCGAAGTCAGTGTTTCAAGTGCACGGCGTGGATGCTGTGGGCGCGGTGGTCATCCGAAGGAAGCTGACCCGTGGGCGGGTCCTCGGGTTCTTCGAGAAGCTGCCCCGATGTCTCGTCGGGATCGAGGCATGCAGCTCCTCGCACTATTGGGCGAGAGAACTGATCGCACGAGGTCATGACGTGCGGCTGCTGCCGGCACAGTACGTGAAGCCCTATTTGAAGCGGCAGAAGAACGATGCGGCCGATGCAGAGGCCATCTGCGAGGCGGTGACCCGGCCGACGATGCGTTTTGTGCCGGTGAAGACGCCCGAGCAGCAGAGCGTGATGATGTTGCACCGGGTTCGGTTGATGCTCAACCGCCAGCGCACGCAGGTATCGAACGCGTTGCGGGCCCATCTGTCCGAGTTCGGAGTCGTGGCGCCGATCGGGCGGAACGGAATCGAGCAACTGCTTGTCGTCATCAACGACGATAATGACACGAGGATACCGGCTGACGCGCGGCTCTGCCTGCGGATGCTGGAGGCGCAGCTCAGGGTCGTGAAGGAGCAAATCCTCGAGAACGACCGGAGGGTCCGGGCGAGTGCGCGCGAGACCGAGCTTGGTCGCCGGTTGATGGAGATCCCAGGCGTGGGTCCGCTGCTGGCGAGTGCGTTCGTGGCCACCGTCGCCGATGCACATGCGTTCAAGTCGGGGCGCTGCCTCTCGGCCTGGATCGGACTCGTGCCGAAGCAAAACTCAAGCGGTGGCAAGGAGAAGCTCGGCAGCATCTCCAAAGCCGGCAATCGTTATCTGCGCCAGATGCTCGTGGTCGGCGCGATGGCGGTCATCCGCTATGCCGAGCGGAACGGGACCAGGCGGCCATGGCTCGTGCAACTGATGGCGCGGCGAACGACCAAGGTTGCAGCGGTCGCGCTCGCCAACAAGACCGCCCGGATGGTCTGGGCACTGATGACCAGCGGTGAGCGCTATAGGGAGCCGATCACCGCATAGAACGAGACAAGGCGCGCGATGGTCGAAGAGGTTGGAAAGGGCGGACAGGAGCTAATGCACAAAGCCGGTTGAAACCGCCGGATCAGGAGAACCCAATTGGGCCGTGCACTTCGAGTGCGTGCTTTCGATCGGGACCTGAGCCGCGCGAATGGCATTATGGCCAGCGGCGCATGCAAGGCCGCACCTACAGGTCGGATACATGGCCGCACCAACCAGCAACTGCAAATGCTCAAATAAACCCTTGCCAACGGAGAGCCGTCCATACACGGCCCAAATCGCGACATTCGCAGATTGCTCTGAGAAGGACGGCTCCTGGCGCAACCGCGACCTCCAGCGTGTCGGCGGTAAATGTCAGCTTTCAGGCGGCGGCAGAGCGGACTTCAACGGCCGATATCAGGCGCGAAGCGGACAAACCAGTAGCTGCGCGCTATACCGGCTCCCACATCCGCTTCGCGCCTCATATCGGCCGTACCGATCAGCTTTGCCGCTTCCCGAGAGCAGACACTGCCGGCTACTCAGTCAGGAGCGTTGTTTCGCCGAGGGAAAGACAATGCGCCGCAGTCGTACCGGGCTCTCAACCGATTACCTGATTGCATCAGTAGTGCCCGCGCGTCGCAGCCCTGTAAAGGGCCTGATCCTCGACACGAACGATCGGGTGGTACTTTTCGATCCAATCGAGCGACATTTTCAGCTGCGAAGCGCCGCCGCCGCAGCGCCGGCCAGGAAATGGCGGCGGTTCTGGATGATTGGCATGGGCTCCTCCTCAATGGAAAAAACACAACGTGCCAGCTAGGTGCTCACGTCCTCATGTCGCGCTTGATCTCGTCGAGGAGGCGAATGTCGAGCGCTGGCGAAAATCTGTTGCGAACTCGACTTGATCATGCCCGTCTCCTGCATGCGCAACGCATAGAAGCGCACTGAATCCTCAGCATCGTAGTTTCGCCATACGTCGTGCCGTGTCGCGCGCAGCGTTCCGAGCGCGTCGTCATAGTTAGATATGAAGCCTTGATCCACGAGGTTCTGCGCTGCCATTTCCGGCATCGAAGCGCAGTGATCGGCCGACTTCAGGATGGCCCGCAGCACGCGCTTGGTCGCCACAGGGTGGTTGTTCACATAGTCCGCGTTGCCGGCGACCATGCAGCAGAAGTATTGCGACCACGGGCGATCGAGAGCATTACTGACAACAGTGTGCCCGATCTTCCTGGTGTGCAGCGTCAGCGGTTGGGACCCGGCGGCGAGGACCGCGTCGACATCGTTGTCGACGAAGGATTTCACCGGATCGGGGCTCACCACCCAGTCGATATCGTCGGGATCGAGCCCGACATAGTTGGCCATGAGACTCACCAGGATCTGCGGGTGCGAGCGGATGCCCCCAACTCCGACCCGCTTGCCGCCCAGGTCATGGAAAAAGCGTCTTCGCCTCACTAAGGAGAATGTCGAGCAGGCGCTCATTTGCTGGCAGCGCGTTTTGAACGCCCATGACGAATTGAATATGCGGGCGCTCGCTCAACAGGCCGAGGTCGACGAGCCGCCGCGCCGCATACAGATGCGACAGGTCGAATATTTCGATCTCCGGCAGGATTCCAAACGTCTTCATCCTGGCTGCCAGGTCATCGACCAGGCTTGGGTGGTTTTCGTAGATGATCGACGGGAAGTTGACCGAGCCCGTCGACAGCGAAGCCATATCCGGCTTGAGGTAAAGCGCCGCCCCGCGCGCGGCCGGATCGCGTCCGCGGCCCCCAGTCGAGAACTGCACGATCATGCCGGGGCAGTGCCTGCGCACGCCTTCCTGAACCGCGGCAAAGCGCTGCGGATCGGACGACGAACTCTGGTCGTCATTGCGGACATGGATGTGCACGAGCGACGCGCCCGCTTCGAACGCCTCGTGTGTCGACTCGATCTGTTCGGCCACGCTGATCGGCACCGCCGGATTGTCTTGCTTGCGCGGCAGCGACCCCGTTATCGCGACGGTGATGATGCAAGGTTCAGACATTGTCGGACGCTATTTCCGGATTTCGTCCAGGAGCCATGTTATCGCCAGGGGATACCCCCTTGCCCCAAGACCCGCAATCACTCCGGTTGCAACCTTCGACACCAGCGAGCGGTGATAGATTTCCTCGCGGCGATGAATATTCGAAATATGCAGCTCGACGATCGGTCCCGGAAACATCTTCAATGCATCGAGCACCGGGATCGAGATGAAGCTGAGGCCGGCGGGATTGATCAGGACGCCGGCGCCATCGTCGATCGCCTCATGGATCCAGTTGACGATCTCGCCGTCGATGTTCGACTGATGGAAGCGTATCGGCCACTCACCGGCCGCGACACGGCACATCGCCTCGATCTCCGCCAAGGTCGTCCTGCCGTAGATCTCCGGCTCGCGCATGCCGAGCCGGTTGAGGTTGGGACCGTTGAGGACGAAGATTGGCTTGGTCATGGTCACCCCTGGTATCCCAGCAGTCGCGGCAGCCAAAGCACCAGCGATGGAAAGAACGTGATCAGCAGCAGAGCAACGATCATCGCGTAGAGGAACGGCATGGTGTCGCGCACAAGATCGCGCAACGGCACTTCCGCAATGCGGGTCATGATGAACAGCAGCAGCCCATAAGGTGGCGTGATCAGGCCGAGCATGATGTTGACGACCACCATCACGCCGAAATGCACCATGTCGACGCCGAGGGCTTCGGCGGTGGGGATCAAGACCGGAACCACGACGAGCAGGATCGTGGTGCCCTCCAGCACGCAGCCGAGAAGCAGCAGGATGACGTTGACGATGATCAGGAAGCCGGTTGGCGACAGGTCCCAGGCGGTGAGGATTGACGCTCAGTGATTGGGGGATGTTCTCGACGGTCACCACATAGTTGAACACCAGCGCGCCGGCGATCAGCATGCCGATCGACGCAGTCGTACGGGCACTGGAGAGTATCGAACGGTAGAAATCGGCGAAGCTCACGCTCCGGTAAAGCACCACCGAAATCAGCAAGGCATAGGCTGCGGCGACCGCAGCTGCTTCTGTCGGCGTAGTGACGCCGCCATAGATCCCGCCGAGCAGGACCACCGGCATCATCAGCGACGGAAACGCCTGCCAGGTGATGCGAGGCAGGTCGCGCAACGGCGTCGGTTCCTCGACCGGGAAGTCTTTTCGGCGCGCGTCGAAGAAGACAATGATCATCTGCGACAGCGCCATCAAAAGGCCCGGCACGACCCCACCAAGAAACAGGTAACCGATGGAAGCGTCGGAGACGAGCGCATAGATGACCATCGGGATCGACGGCGGGATGATCGGGCCGATGACAGCGGTCACGGCCGTCAGGGCAGCGGCGTAGCTCGCCGGATATTTGCCGTCCTTGGTCATCAGCTGCTGCATCATCTTACCGGTGCCAGCAGCGTCGGCGATGGCGGAGCCGGACATGCCGGCGAAGATGATCGACTGCAGGATGTTCACGTGCGCCAGCCCGCCGCGAAAGCGGCCAACCACGGCGTTGCAGAAGGTCATCAGCCGGTCGGTCATCGAGCCGATATTCATCAGTTCAGCCGCTAGAATGAACAGCGGCACAGCCAGGATGATGTAGTTGGTGTACAAGCCGTTGAGCAACTGCTCGGCCACTGTACCCATGTCGAGGCCTGCCAGCATCAGGTACAAGACAGAACCGGCGATCATCGAATGACCGATTGGCAGACCCAGGAACGCAAGCGCGGTGATCGCAACGATCGACAGCGAGAACGGACTGGTGAGGTTCATACGCCCGATCCTGCCTTGGTCGGGTCGAACTCCTCTGGCGCCTGGCCGAATACCGCCTGCCACGATAGCCACAGATACCGGACGATCGTGGCGACAACGAAGACGATGTAGATCGAATACAGCCAGTCGAACCGTATCTTGAGGTACGCCGTCTTCTCCACCTTCATGAACGTCACATAGTCGAGCACTGCGGGGAACGAGACCGCATAAAGGAAAATCAGTGCCGCGGCGGAGAGGATGAACATCACCCGCCGGGCACGAGCGCCGACCGACGCATAGACTAGGTCGAAGCGAATTTCCTCTTCCTCGCGCACCACGAAGGCTGCGCCGAATAGCACCAGCCAGATCCACAGGACGACGCTTACTTCATTGGTCCAGCCAACTGGAAAGTTGAGCAGATACCGGAACACGATCTGCAGCAAGAAGGACGCGAACATGAGAAACAGCATCGCTGCCAGCACATTCTCGGCACGGCGATATAGCCAACCAGCCAGTCGTTTAATCCCCGGATTCATTGCACCAAGCCTGATTGGACGGCGCGTTGCGCCTCATGGAGGAATGCGCAATGCGGAACCGGTGCGCCGGCTCCGCATTCCCGCTCACATCGCGTTGATCTTGTCGACCATTCCCGCGGGCCAGTCTTTGGCAAGGTCGGATGCGAGATACGCTTCCTGAACATGCTTGCGGAACGCCGCGACATCCGGCTCGTAGATCTTCAAGCCCTTGCCCTTGAACGTGTCCACGAGTTCCTTCTCGCGAGCGAGATGCTTCTCGGTGGAGAAGTCGATGGCCTTGTCGGCGGCTGCCTGAACCTTGGCCTGTTTCTCGGCACCCATATCGTCCCACACCTTCTTAGAAATACTGAGCAGGTCGAAGCCGACGAGGTGCGAGGTCAGGACGATCTGCGACATGACCTCGTAGAACTTCATGTTCTCGACATTCGGCAGCGGGTTATCTTGACCATCGATCGCGCCGGTTTGCAGTCCGGTATAGACCTCGGCATAGGCCATGGGTGTCGGATTTGCACCAAGCGCCTGGCCCAGGAACTGCCAGGCGTCGCCGCCTGGCATGCGCAGCTTGATGCCGGCCATGTCGTCGGGCGTCTTGATCTCCTTGTCCGGCTTCAGCCCCACTTGCCGCAACCCGAAATAGGTCGGACCCAGGACCTTCACGCCCAGCTGGTCCTCCGTCATCTTCTTGAGTTCCGCGCCGGCGTCGCTGGCGAAGAACGTCTTCAGGTGCGCGGCGTCTCTAAGGAGATAGCCGGCGGTCACGATTGACCACGCCGGTATCTGCTTGGAGATGTCCTGCGGGGCTATATTGCCCATCTCCAGATTGCCGCGCTGGATTGCAACCAGTTCGGTTCCCTGTTTGAACAGATTGCCGCCGTAGTAGCCCTCATAGGTGAAATCATCCTTGGTGGCGTCGGCGAACATCTTCATCATCTCGGCGCGGATATCCTGTTCGGAAAACACCGCGGAGAAGCGAAGCTTCGGCTTGTCTTGTGCGAATGCGGGATACGCGGTTCCGGCGGCGGCCAGGGCGCCAGCGGCAGCCAGGAACAAACGGCGGTTCATTTCGAGTTTCATTTTGGTTCCTCCCAGGTTTCATGCGTTTGAGATTGTAAGTTGCTCATGCTGCGGCCTCGAAGTGACCGGCCATCGCCTGCGGATCGGCCTTCTGGCCGGTGAACAGTTCAAAAGCGCGAACTGCCTGATGGATTGCCATGCCGATACCGGCGAGCGTCCGGCAGTTGATCGCCCGCGCTGCACGCAAAAGTTCTGTCTCGGCAGGGAAATAGATAATGTCTGCTACCCATTTGTCCGTCCTGAGCAGCGCCGTGTCGAATGGTGTTCCCGGATATTTCGCCATTCCGACCGGCGTGGTGTTGACAATTCCGCCGGCGTCACGAACGGCCTCCGCGCCATCCCGGCACGCCTCAAGCTGCTTCGGAAACCGCGACCCGATACGCCGCACCATCTCGTCGGCGCGCGCGCTGTTGCTGTCGATGACCGAGAGTTGCCCGACGCCCAGTTGCATCAGCGCGTACGCGACAGCAGCCCCTGCGCCTCCTGCTCCGAAAACCGCGACGCGATCTTTCGAAGCACCGGTCATCCCCTCGCGAAAGCTTTCCGCAAAACCCCAGCTGTCTGTGTTGTGCCCCTCCGCACGCCCACCATCGAAGACGACGGTGTTGACCGCGCCGATGGCCTGCGCCTCGGGCGACAAGTCGTCCAGTGCCACGATGACCGACTGTTTGAAGGGATGCGTAACATTGAGACCGCGAAAACCCAGGGCTCCTGCCGCCAAAACGGCGTCGGCGATCGCCTCGTCGGGCAAACCAAGGCGATCGAAATCTAGCAGGAGGTAGGAGTAGCCGAGACCCAGACGAGTGGCTTCGCGTTCATGCATGCTAGGCGTTCGGGACGCATGAATGCCGCGTCCGACCAAGCCGATCACGATCCGGTCGCCGCCGGCTTCGGCCGCGCCTCGATGGTCGGCCACGAGACGGCCGAGCAGGTCGACAAGGCTGTCGCCCATTCCCGCAGTTTCCTCCCTTGACGAGCCACTCCCAGCCCGCGGACGGTCGCTCTGGCCGCCCTTGTCTTTATGCGAGACACGCCTGTAAATGATGCAATCACAATTTGCGGATAATGTACTAACTGGTTAGTTTAGTCAAACGCCGGCCACCGCCGACAGGACGGAATTTGAATGATTGTGGTCAAAAGCGAAGGCAAGCCGAAGCAGGAAGGTGGCCCCACGCGTGTTCAGGACCCGGAGGGGACTCAACGCAATATCCTTGAGATTGCTTCGAAAGAATTTGCGCTGAACGGTTTGTCCGGCGCCCGCATTGATGAGATCGCAGCGCGAACGCGCTTCAGCAAGCGCATGATCTATTACTATTTCGGCGACAAGGAAGGTCTATATCTTCGTTCGCTCGAGAATGCGTATCGTGAGGTGCGCGAGGGCGAAGCACTCCTCGATATCGAAGGGATGTCTCCTATCGCTGCTCTGTCTCGGCTGGTGGAGTTCACCTTCGATCATCACCACCGGCATGAGGAATTCATCCGAATGGTGATGATCGAGAATATCCATCACGGCGAGTACCTCGAGAAGTCGAAAGTTATCCGCGACCTCAACGTGGCAGCCATCGACCATATTTCGCGCATCTATTCTCGCGGGGTCGATGAAGGCGTGTTCCGGCCGGGTCTCGATCCGGTCGAACTGCATTGGCAGGTGAGCGCACTCTGCTTCTTCAACGTCTCCAATCGCACAACATTCTCGATGATTTTCGGACGGGATTTCGGCGCGCCCGCGCAATTGGATCGCCTTCGAAGCAACACCGTTGAGATGATGGTACGGTTTGTCGCCAAAGACGATGGGATGAAGGGATAGTCAATTGCACTTGCTGACCAGTCATGCGCGCCATAGAATGTACGAACTGGTTCGTTCATTATGACTTCAGGGAGGAGTCGCGATGAAGACCTCGATCGCGACTGTTTCAATCGCCGGCGACCTGGCAGAGAAGCTGGCGGCCATTTCCGCAGCCGGTTTCGACGGCGTGGAGATTTTCGAGAACGACTTTTTGGCTTTCGACGGTTCGCCCAGCGATGTCGGGCGCATGGCACGCGACGCCGGCCTCGCGATCACGCTTTTCCAACCATTCCGCGATTTCGAGGGTCTACCGGAGCCGCAGCGCAGTCGTGCTTTTGATCGGGCCGAGCGAAAGTTCGACGTGATGCAGGCATTGGGCACCGACCTGATGCTGGTTTGCTCATCTGTGTCGCCGATATCTCTAGGCGGCGTGGATCGAGCGGCAGCGGATTTTCACGAGCTCGGCGAGCGGGCCGCCAAGCGCGGATTGCGCGTCGGCTACGAGGCACTGGCGTGGGGTCGCCACGTCAACGATCATCGCGACGCCTGGGAAATCGTTCGTCGCGCGAACCATCCGAACATTGGGCTGATCCTCGATTCCTTTCATACCCTGTCGCGCAAGATCGACGTTTCATCCATTCGTTCGATCCCGGGGGACAAGATTTTCATTGTCCAGCTCGCGGATGCGCCTCTGATCGACATGGATTTACTCTATTGGAGCCGGCATTTTCGCAATATGCCGGGCGAAGGCGATCTGCCGGTGCGCGCTTTCATGCAAGCTGTGGCCGCGACGGGGTATGACGGCTACCTGTCGCTGGAGATCTTCAACGACCAATTCCGCGGTGGCTCCGCCAAGGCGATTTCGGTCGATGGCCAACGCTCGCTTCTGTGGCTGATTGATCAGGTTCAGCGCGACGAGCCTGCGCTCGCAGTTGCCGCCCAGGCGATGCCGGATCGCATTTCTGTCGAGCGCGTAGAATTCGTCGAGTTCGCTGCCGATCGCAAAGGAGCCGAGCAGCTTCGCTCGTTGCTCATGACGCTCGGCTTCTCCGAAGCTGGCCGGCATATCTCAAAGGATGTCACGCTTTTCCGCCAGGGCGAGGTCCATATCGTCATCAATACCGAGCAGCAGGGTCTCGCTCATTCTTCCTACGTCGTCCACGGAACGTCCGCTTATGCAATCGGACTGAAGGTCGATAATGCGGCGGCGACCGTCGCGCGTGCAACCGCATTGGGAGCTGAGATATTCGATCAGCCGGTCGGACGCGGGGAACTGTCCATTCCCGCGATACGGGGTGTTGGCGGCGGGGTGATCTATTTCCTTGATGATAAGACAGACCTGGCAAAGGTCTGGGATATCGAGTTCACGCAAAGTCCTGCGGCGAGTCTGGAGCGCGGCATGGGGCTTATCCGCATCGATCATGTCGGCCAGACAATGACTCAGGAGGAGATGCCGAGCTGGCTGCTGTTCTACGCCTCGATATTCAAAACTACGAAGACGCCGATGGTCGATGTCATCGATCCCGCAGGCATCGTCCATAGTCAGGTCGTCGAGGGATTGGACAAGCGATTTCGCATGACATTAAATGGTGCGGAGAGTCGGCGCACGCTCGCCGGCCATTTTATAGCCGAGACCTTTGGTTCCGGTGTTCAACATCTGGCCATGGCTACAGACGATATCTTCGCAACCGTCACGAGGCTGAAAGCCAGGGGCTTCGAACCTCTCCAAATCTCCTCGAATTACTACGATGATATTGAAGCGCGTTTCGGCTTGGACCCTGAATTGGCGGATCGATTACGGGCGGCTAACATCCTCTACGACCGCGACGACAAGGGCGAATTCTTCCAGATTTACGCCCCGACATTTGGCGAGGGCTTTATCTTTGAGATCGTGCAGCGGCGAGGAGGCTATGCGGGTTACGGCGCGCCGAACGCACCGTTCCGAATTGCCGCACAGAAACGACTGATGAGACCAATGGGAATGCCGAAGGTGCAATCCGCATGAAATTTCGTTCAGCATCAATGGTGCAGCTATCCACTATGAATACCGGCCCGCGGCAGGCAGGCCGACGATCGTCTTCATCAATTCGCTCGGCACCGAATGCGTATCTGGCACGAAATCGAGCAAAGGCTCGACGGCCAATATGCACTCTTAACTTTCGACAAGCGCGGGCATGGGCTTAGCGAATTGGGCACGGGGGTTCAGTCTATTGAGACTTATGCCACCGACCTGGCCGATCTGCTCGACCATTTGGGCGTCAAAAGCTGCGTGATTTGTGGATTGTCGATCGGCGGCATCATTGCGCAATCACTCTACACGTCGCGACCGGACATGATCGACGGGCTGATCCTTTGCGATACGGCGGCAAAGATCGGTACCCCGGCGATGTGGAATGGGCGGATCGAGGCGACGCTTTCGCAAGGGATTGCAAGCTTCGCCGATGGCGTGATGGAAAAATGGTTCACGCCGCGGTTTCATCGCGAGCGCGCCGACGAATTGGCGGGATACAGAACAATGCTGACGCGTCAGGAGCCGGCCGGTTATTCAGCGGCGTGCGCGGCGATCCGAGACGCGGATTTCATCGAAGCCGCCGCCGCAATCAAAGTGCCGACACTCTGCATTGTTGGTGACCAGGACGGTTCTACGCCACCAGACCTCGTGGAAGCATTCGCACGGTCTGTTCCAGGTGCGCGCTTCGAAATCATCGCCAGTGCAGGACACATTCCATGCGTCGAGCAACCGGAACGATTGTCGTCACTCATCAGAGCGTTCATGGAAAATGATCTCCGAAAGGCTCGGACATGAGCCGGTGCGATCCGAGTGCCCGGTTCAAGCAAGGCATGGCGACGCGACGCTCGGTGCTGGGCGACGCCCACGTCGACCGGGCCGAAGCAGCCAAGACAGAGTTCGACCGTCCGTTTCAGGAGATGATTACAGAAAGTGCTTGGGGCCATGTGTGGTCGAGACCGAACCTCGACAAGCGCGAACGCTCGATGATCACCATCGCTCTTCTTGCAGCGCTACGGCAGGACGAAGAACTCGCGATGCACATACGCGCCAGCGTCAACACTGGGGCGACGCGCAATGACATCCGTGAAGCCCTGCTGCATGTAGCGATCTATGCCGGCGTGCCCGCGGCCAACCAGGCGATAAAGATAGCAAAAAATACATTCGATGAGATGGACCGGGTAGCCAAGTCATGACGACAAGCAAACCCGCAACGAGCGGCAAAGCGGAAACCGGAGCTTTCTTCCAGCGCGACGGCACCCGGCAGCCGCCAGCTCTCGCTGCCGGGCTACAAAACGTCGGTTCTGCGGTCACCCCGACGCGCGCTGCTGTCGCTCAACAACACGCTCTCCGAAATTACGGGACCCGTGTTCGGACACGACATCCTGGGGACTTTGGATAATGACCTGATCCACAATTTCGCAAAGCCGGGCGAAAGCGCGATCGGCGAGCGCATCATCGTCTATGGCCGTGTCTTGGACGAACGCGGCAAAGGCGTTTCGGGAGCGCTGTTGGAGTTCTGGCAAGCCAATGCTGGCGGCCGCTACAGGCATAAGAAGGAAACTTATCTCGCGCCGCTCGACCCGAACTTCGGCGGCTGCGGGAGAACCATTACCGACGAGAATGGCTTGTTTTCTCTGCGCACTGTCAAGCCAGGCGCCTATCCCTGGCCCAATGGGCCGAACGATTGGCGTCCGGCACACATCCATTTTTCCATCTTCGGCCATGGATTTGCGCAGCGGCTGATCACTCAGATGTATTTCGAGGGCGATCCGCTGATCTGGAAATGTCCGATTGTCCGGACAATTCCCGACCAAGCCGCCATTGAGCAGCTTATCGCCGCGCTCGACATGGAAGCGACGATCCCGATGGATGCGCGGGCGTACAAATTCGACATCGTGCTGCGCGGCCGCCGCTCGACTCTGTTCGAGAACAGGCTGGAGGGCAACTGATGGTCCAGACCCTTGAGCGGTTGAAGGAAAGCGCTTCGCAAACTGCGGGGCCGTACGTGCATATTGGCCTGACCCCCAACTTTTCCGGGATCGCCGGCGTCTACGCGGGCGACCTCGGCGCGACCATGGTGAACGAGCAAACCAAGGGCAAGCGCATCCGAATTGGAATTCGGGTGATCGATGGCGCCGGCGTACCGTTGAAGGATGCGCTGGTGGAAATCTGGCAGGCCGATGCTGCGGGCATATACAATTCGCCGTCTGACTTGCGCGGTGACGCCGACCCGAACTTCAGCGGTTGGGGTCGGTTGGCCACGGACATGACGACCGGCGAATGCGTGTTCGAGACGGTGAAACCGGGGCGCGTACCCTTTTTTGACGGGCGCTTGATGGCACCGCACATTTCAGTCTGGATCGTCGCGCGCGGCATCAACCTTGGCCTGCACACGCGGATGTTTTTTGCCGACGAGGAGACCGCCAACGCGGAGGACCCGGTGCTGGCCCGCATTGAACACAGGCACCGTATCGCCACACTGATCGCTCCGCGCGACGGTGATACCTACAGTTTCGACGTTCAACTGCAGGGCGATAACGAAACCGTCTTTTTCGACATATGATCGCGGCCTTCGATCATCCGTTCCTGTCCGGACTTCTCGGCGACGAGGAAATGTCTGCGCTGCTTGGAGTCGAGGCCGAACTCGCCGCGATGCTGCGTTTTGAGAGGACACTGGCCGAGGTGGAGGTCACGCTTGGCATCATCCCGGCTGGGGCGGCGAAGGTTATAGAGAGTGCCCTGTCCAGCTTCAAACCAGACCTGCACGCGCTGAAGCGTGGCGTGGCGCATGACGGCGTCGTGGTGCCGGAACTTGTCGACCAAATCAAGCGGATCGTAGGCCACCCTCAATCGGAATACGTCCATTTCGGCGCGACCAGCCAGGACGTTATCGACACGGCGATGGTCTTGAGGGTCAGCCCCTGCCTTGATCTGCTGGAAGGGCGGCTCCGCGGGTTTGCGACAACCCTCGATGATATCGAGAACCGGTTCGGCGGGAGGCGTGTGATGGGGCGGACTCGAATGCAGGCGGCAATGCCCATCTCCGTCGCCGACCGCGTCGAAAGCTGGCGCGCTCCCGTTCTGCGACACCTGGAACGGCTTACATCTTTGAGAAACTCAATCCTCGTCATTCAGTTCGGCGGGGCCACGGGAACGTTGGAGAAACTTGGCGGCGGCGCTAAGAACGTTCGGGCTGATCTTGCAAAGTCGCTGGGACTGGGTGACGCCGAGCAGTGGCACAGCCAGCGCGACCGCATCGTTGAGTTTGCCAATTGGCTATCTATTATGACCGGCACCCTCGGCAAGCTCGGGCAGGACATTGCCCTAATGGCGCAGAATGGCGACGAAATAGAGCTTGCCGGTGGCGGCAAGTCGTCGGCCATGCCCCACAAGCACAACCCCATCGACGCCGAAGTTTTAATTGCTCTGGCCCGCTTCAATGCCACTCAGCTTTCCGGCATGCATCAAGCGCTTGTTCACGAACAGGAACGATCCGGGGCTGCCTGGACGCTCGAGTGGATGATAATGCCGCAGATGTTGATGGCAACGGGAGCTTCGACCCTGACGGCCGAACGACTTCTGAGAAATGTCCGGTCGATCGGGTCACCATAGGCCGAAAATGCGCCACAACCTCAACCCAACTAATAACTAAAATTGCGCCACCGCATGCGCTTGAATTGGGAGATGCGCGAAGGGCTTGATGCTCTGCCGTGCTCGCCAGCGGAACTTGGCGAATGTCCGCTGTCAGGTCAGTCGCTCCGAAGGAAGCTGACGTCCGCTTTCTGACAATCCCAGCCTCGAAGCTGCCGGTCCGCAATCGGCCCAATTCGAGACATTCCATACCTCGGTGCTAAGCGTCGGCTCCTGGCGCAACCTTCCTATTCGCGAGCCGGGAGAATTGACCCAACACGGAGATGCGGGAACGTTCACATGACCGCAGCTTCCAGCGACACAGCCTGCCGGAACCTGTCGGCTCGATGGAGCGGTTAGTTAAGCGCACTGATGGTGACGTAATATCCGTCAGGATCTCGGAGCGAAAACTCGTAGTTCCAGTGCTGGGATTAACATGTGGCTCTTCTTCCAGCCGGCTGACTAGCGCACGCGCCTTTGGCAAAGCTACGTCAAAGTTGTCGACCCGGAAGAACAAGAGGAGGCCGTTGCCAGGCGCGGCGTAGTGGGGACTTGTCAACCCCACTCGTGGGAGACAGAGCAAGATCGTTCCATCCGAGTCGACGATTTGCCCAAAGTAGTCGTGGGCAGGAGCCGTCTCCGGCAGCTAAGTCGCGCCTGGTCCGCAATTGAAGCTCTGGGACACGTCAGCTACGCCAATGATGCGTCCTCGTGCGTTTCATAGGTTCTTCTGCTGCCTGACAATACTAGATTGACTTGACAATATTAGATTGATCCCTGAATGATGCGATTGGCAACAATCGATTCCAGCCGAAGGTCGGCTATTGGCGGATTGTGTTGAAAAAGTCGTGGTTGCTGGCGGTCTGAAGTCCTTCTCTATTCGGCGCGTTGAGGTCAAGCGCTTCGAAGCTTTCCGCTCTGCCGGTGATTGACGTCGTTCGCGGGTTCTTGCTTCTCTTCGGGATCGGCTCCTCGGCCCTCCCAGCATGGGATCGGTAGAATGAGGTGGCCCAATCTGATTCGCGTTCTGATCGCGATGATGCGACCGACACAGGGCTTCAACGAACTCACCTCATCCATCGTCCCGCAAAGGACGCCTGTCCACCGGCAAGTGGAACTCTGTCGCCTCCTTTTTCCGTGGCCGATCAGATAGCCATCGGCGTGCCTTCCTTTGTCCAGCGGAACTCGGCGCTGTCGGACCACATACGATGCATGATCACCGCCAGTCGGCGCGCCAGTGCAACGATGGCCTTCTGCCGGCCGCGTCGTTTCGCGACACTCATTGCCCAGGCTTTCAGCCAGGACCATTTCTTTACACGGGTCAGCATCACATGCGCCGCTTCGTAGAGAAGCGTGCGCATCATGGCGTCGCCACATAGCGAGATACGGCCGACGCGATGACTCTCGCCCGATTGGTTCAGCACCGGGTCAATCCAGCGCCGGACCGACGGCTCGTGAGTTCTTGAAGCGAGCTGGAACATCGATGGTGCTGGTGAAGGCAAGCGAGGTGACGGGACCGACACCGGGGATTGTCATCAAACGTCGGCAGGCCTCGTCATCCCGCACGATCGAAAGCAGCTTGCGGTGGAGTTCCATGAATGTCTCACGAAGCTTGTGCCGGGCGGCCAGCAAAGGTTCCATGACCCCACCAAGCTCCGGGCGTTCTTCAATCAGCTCCCGAATCCGTTCGTCAAACCCGATTACGCCGACGATGCCGACCTTGATCCCAAAGTTGCGCAACAGCCCGCGGATATCGTTCTCGATGGCTATAGCCTTCTCCTGCAGCAGCCTACGCGCGGTCAGCAGAACACGACGTTGTTGGCTGATCAGCGTCTTGACGTGCACCGGCCGGAACAGATTGAACTCGCATCATCTGAGCGATCCCGCGTGCATCGTTGCGGTCGGTCTTGTTCACTTGTGCCTTGAGAAAGGCCTTCGCATGCCGGGTCTCGATGCAGATTGCCGGCAGGCCAGCCTCGACCAAGCCGCTGAACAGCCACTGCGATAAGGGGCAGCGGTTCGAGTCCGATGCGCACGAGCCGCCACGCGGGATTCTTCAAGGCTCGGACGAGATCTTCCGGGTGACTGGAGACCTTCAACTCGCGGCAGACCGCGCCTGTTTCGTCCACGATGCAAACCGACGTCTCTTTTACTGAGATATCTAATCCGGCATAATGTTTCATGCTGCGCTTCTCCTCTGATGCTTGTGGCTGTTCCAGACAGACCACGTTCTTGATCATCAGCTCGAAGCGCAGCACTTCCACACATCCCACCAAGAGGGGGCTCAAGCCGAATACCCCATCTGATTCTATTCTTCTCTTGGAGAGGGAGATTGAGTTGATGATGGGCGAGCGGACGGTGATGCAGGAAGCGCTGTTCTACGAGTTCAGCATCGAGCGTCATGTTCCGGCCGATCACCTGCTGCGCTCGATCGACCGCTTCGTCGATCTGTCCGCTTTGCGATCGCATCTGCGGCCATTTTACAGCGAGATCGGTCGCCCCTCGATCGATCCGGAACTGATGATCCGGATGCTGCTCATAGGCTACTGCTTCGGCATCCGCTCCGAGCGTCGGCTAAGCGAGGAGGTCCACCTGAATCTCGCGTACCGCTGGTTCTGCCGGCCTGGAGGGCGATGTTCCGGACCACTTGACCTTCTCCAAGAACCGCCACGGCCGCTTCCGCGAGTTCGATCTGCTGCGCGAGTTGTTCGAGACGACGGTGCGCCGCTGTATCGAGGAAGGACTGGTGGGCGGCGAAGGCTTTGCCGTCGACGCGAGCCTGATCCGGGCCGACGCCAACAGGCAGCGCTCGGCTGAAGGGACGGAGCCGGTCAACTGGAGGGCGCTTGCCGAGACAAGGCGCTCGGTGCAGGAATATCTCGGCACGCTGGACGATGCTGCCTGGGGTGCTGCGAGCGAGGTGACGCCGAAGTTCGTGTCGCGCTCCGATCCCGCGGCGCAATGGACTGGAGCGCACAAGGGCCACGCCTTCTTCGCCTACGCCACCAACTACCTGATCGATATGGACCATGCCGTCATCGTCGATGTCGAGGCAAACACGCGCCGGCGCAACCACGACCTAGGTGAAGGCGCAGGTTTGACCCTAAGCCGCCCTTCATCAGCCCATTTCGCTGCCCGATAGCCGACGTTCACCGCAACCAGCGTTTCCACCCGAGTCGGTCCTTTGACGTTCACCTTCAGCCTCCAGAGCAGCTGAATTGCGGCCGCCCGGGCCGCGCTATAGGACCTTTACATTGACTGTTCGGAGCGGACGTCTGCACGGCCGCGGGAGTTGACGTTTTGCGGTCCTCGGCGACGAACGCGAAGAATGATTAGATTGAGCCTATGCCGACGTTCCGGTGCCCCGGGCAAGGTCGAGCGGGCCCTGTACTAGGGCTATTTCGTTGCCTTCAGGCGGAGTGGATCGGCCCCCGCGCAATCGGTACCCAGCAGCAATTCGGTCAAATCGTGGTAGCTGCGTCGAGTCCTGTCAGGTCCCTTATCCGCTCGATCCTTGTATAAACCGTATTCGGGTGTTTGCCGAGGATGCGGGCGGCCTTTTGCATATTCATGTCGGCGTCGGCGATGGCGCGCAAAGTCTGGACGAGAGCGCCGCCCGCCTTTGCATCTGAGGCAATAAGCGCGGCAACCCAGTTTGGCGGTGCGGATTGTATATACTCAGTGCCGCGATGAACCAGTAAACCTCGGATCGGCAGACTGGAGAATTGCACGACGCGGTTCTTCACGCTGGCAAAGTCGAGCGCAATCGTCGCCTCATGCAGGGCTGTTGGCAGAAACGACGTGGATGGATGATCGGCACTTACTCCGACAAGAACGGCAGGACCCAGGACAAGAAGCATGGGGTGAATGCGCTCGGCAAGGTTGGTTTGCGGAGCTGTCCAGCCCGATTGCCGCCGTCTGGCCGAAGTGACGGCAACTACGGCATTGTTGCGTGTCCCGACGAGCATCCGGATGGACGCGGCAGCCAAGAATCGGACAGTGCAGTCGCGATGCGCTGTGCCCGTGCCGGATTTTCCATCTCCGAAGCGTTGATGGGCTGCACAGCGCAGATGCAATAGGCTTGGCGTTGCTCGAGATAACCTGCGCGCTTCAGCAGCCTTGCAACGCGGACATCGGATTCATCGCAGCCATTCAGAAGAATGTTGAACAGCTCGCTGCGGCGATCGCCCTCGGCTTCCGCCAGCGCTCGTATGCAATCGACATATTCAGCCGTGGTGATGGAACTGACGGTGTTTGTATATTCAATGACAAAGTCGGTGATCGCGGCAATGCCATTTTCAAGGTCGGTGGCGCCCGCTGCAATGGCCGCATCGCGCAGCCAACGGGACAGGATTCGATGGCCGCATCGGTAGGCGTCGAGGGTCGCTTCGAGAGGAAAGCGCTGCGCTGCCCGGCGCTGTGCATGTGTCCTGACGAACTCGAAGCCGCCAACCTCGCCGCCACCCAATAGCCGCCGGATTTCATGAAGGTTTTCGCCGCCATGCTGATCGAGCTGTGGCAGCACATCAGGATTGCCTGAATGAGAGAAAGCCGAAACGTCCGCCAGCACGGCATCGCGAAGCATGCTTTGCATGTTTTCCATAGTGTGGTCGAGCGCCGCGGCCGCGTGCGGAACGATGCCGGTTTCGGCAAGCAGGGCCAAAGCCCGCCGAAGCGCTCCGTGCTCGGGGTGTTGATGTGCAGCCATTGTGAAGTCTTCACAGCGAGACTGGTAAATTTACCGGAAGTATCACCATGTTCAAGCAATGCCTATGGGAATAATACACATTTCTAGAAGGTGGTCCGAAAACAAAGGAGTAGCGCAATGGCTAAGTACCTGTTTGTCTATCACGGGGCGAAGGCCCCAACGAACCCGGATGAAATCAAGAAGACGATGGATGCCTGGGGAGCCTGGTTTGGTTCCATCGGTGCTGCCGTGATTGATGGCGGAAATCCCGTAGGACAATCGAGCACCGTCAAACCGGATGGCTCGCTCGTCACCGGCGGCGGCGCCAATCCGGCGAGCGGCTACAGTTTGATCGAGGCGTCAAGCCTCGAAGACGCTCATCACAAGGCTAGGGGCTGTCCGTTGCTCAAAGCGGGTGGCACGATCGAAATCGCGCAAGCGGTGGACATGTAGGATTTAGCCGAAAGACGCGATTGCAGAGGAGCGGTCCGCTCTTGACCCGCAAGCCGGGGCGGGCCAAACCGGCGAGTTCCGCTGAGTGTCGGCTTTCCGGGAGCAAAAATTGAGCCGGAAATGTGAAGGGTTCCTATTTTTTTTCTCATTTATTTCCACCTCTCACACAGGGCCGGCATCCGGAACCTTTCACATTGCTTCTGGTAGAACTTTTTCGAACCAAGGTCCGGAACGGTCGCGTCAGGTCATAGCGCGAACGGCAGGTTTGGGGAAGCGGCGCGAATGTCATGATATGGCGAAACCGCGACCTCCAGCGTGTCGGCGGTAAATGTCGGCTTTCAGACAGCGTCAGAGCGGACTTCAACGGCCGATATGCGGCGCAAAGGAGCCATTCGCGACACGCGAGACTCAAGTCGGCGTCGGGCCGGCGGACGGACTGCTTCGAGGTCCGGATATTTAAGAAGCGGACATTCAGGTTCCCGAGGCATCGACGTCATCTGACCCAACCGCGACCTTCTTCGTTTCCAAAGAGAAGGTCCGCAAACGGGTGGAAGTTGCCGTTCAGCTCGTGCACGGTAGCTGAACGGTACGGATCACTTCCTCCCTGAACCCACCAGGGCCGGCATCGGGACCCGGTAAACACCATCCGTGGAGCGGTACTGCTGCATCCCACCTGTAACTGCAGTGAAGATGGCATTGCGCACATCCTCGGTTTGCGCGCGAAGTAAGCCACGCGCCCGCACGCCACCTTCGAGAATCGCCGTAATCACGCCCAACGGCTCGTCCAACTGCCAGGTCTGTTCAACGATCTCAGCCACTGTGTCAGTGAATCCGGTTTCTTGAAGTGCAGCTCTCAATTTCTCGGGCTCGCTGAACTGAAAGAAGTCCGGCCCGTGAGGCAGGGGCACGTTAAGGTCGCCGTGCTCCTTGATGGCGCCGAAGAGAAGGCCGAAACCATTCGTGGGCTTTGGTGCGTCCCAAACGCTCGCGGCGATATGGCCATCGGGCTTGAGCACGCGGCGCATCTCCGAGAGCGCCTTCTGCGGCTCGGGAACGTGGATGATACCGTAGCCGCAAACCACAGCATCAAAGCTCTCGGCCTCGAACGGTAAGGCCTGCGCATCACCTTGTTGGAACTCGGCGCCAGGTACGTTGCGCCTGGCGATCGCTATGACTTTGCTGGAGAAGTCGAGACCGACTACATTCGCTCCTCGCTCCAGCGCCGCTCCAGCAAGCATTCCCGGTCCGGTGCAGACGTCAAGCAGGCGCATCCCCCTGGCAACGCGGACGGCATCCAGAATGCCTGGAACGGTTTGAGAGGTAAGACGCGCAAAATGCCGCTCATACCCATCGCTGACGGCTTCCCAACCAGCATGTTCGAAATCGCGGAAGGCCGCCGGATCGCGGGAACTCTCTATAGCCATCTCCCTCTCCTGGCAGTAAGGCCCTGAAGCATCCGATATGATGGATCAGCTTCATGGCGTTTCTTTAGCGCGGCCGCACCGCTCCAATCAGTTTCGTTGCACCGCGTCCCACCAACCGGCGCCGTCGCATGACACCAGTTCGGGCGACTTTGAGTTGTGGGACAGGTTGCTGCGAAAGTCCGCAACGCCTCGGATCGCGACGCTCGCAGTACGGAAGGCGAAGGTCTGCAAGTGGCGGTAGTTGCCCGTTCCGGCGGCCGGCTCAAACGGCAAAACCTGACCCAACGGCGACCTTCGTGTCGATTACTCGGAACGACCCCAAGTTGACTCGAAGTCGCCATTCGCAACCTCCAGATAGACGGTCTGCCTGATCTTTGGAAACTGCGAGGTGCCAGCTTGGCCAGTGGCGCAAGACGAGACTTTGTCCTCGCTATGAGCGCATATTTGGGGATATGCTTATATAATCGCTGGCTGGGACATACGGGCCAGCGACTGAGAGCGCAAGACTCCCGCATCAAGAAAAGGCGCGCTCCAACTGTAGTTGTTCGGCGCGTTCACGAGACCATCTGCCTCTGCCGGAACCTCTTTTGCTCGGTTCCGACCGTAACTGCCTTTGCAATTCGGAGGGAACGTTCCGATGCAGATCATTCAGAGCCGCCGCACCTTTATGGCCGGCCTGACGGCGGCCGGCAGCGCGGGATTGTTCAACGTTGGCCCGTCAAGCGCCGCAGCAGCGGAGCCACCCCCGGAAACGACGACGGTCCGCCTCGGGCGGTGGGAAGGCGGCGCTCACTGCTGGGCGTCCCTCTACCTCGCGGGAGAGCTGCTTCGCGCCGACGGCCTGACCGATGTGCGTTACGTACAAGGCGACACCAAGGTCGACAACACCGAATGGCTCACCGGCGGCGTGACGGATTTCGATTTCAACATGCCGTCGATGCATATCCGGTCCATCGAAGCGGGAGCGCGCATCAAGATATTGAGCGGCGTGCACACGGGTTGCTGGGAGTTACGCGCCAATGACAGCGTCAGCGGCGTCGCAGACCTCAAAGGGAAGCGGGTGGGGGTTTGGGCCCTGGACGACCATCCGCAGATATTTCTCAGCCTGATCGTCAACTATGTCGGCCTCGAT
This sequence comes from uncultured Alphaproteobacteria bacterium, assembly GCA_963839725.1. Taxonomy (GTDB): domain Bacteria; phylum Pseudomonadota; class Alphaproteobacteria; order Rhizobiales; family Rhizobiaceae; genus Kumtagia. The sequence goes on from CAWIWT010000004.1 coordinate 25,930, forward strand.
CCCATCCACGACATTGCATGGGCGGTGAGTTCCTCCCCGATGCAGGAGTTCATCGACGGCAAGGTTGATGCGTTCCTCGCCGGCACCACCGAGTTCCCGAAGGTTCATTCCGAGAAGATAGGCCACCCGATCGCCAGCAACCTCGTCGACCGGCCGTGGTCGCAGTACTTCTGCTGCATGGTCGCCGGCAGCGCCGACTACGTCGAAAAATACCCGGCTGCGACCAAGCGTGTCTTGCGGGCTATCCTCAAATCAGCAGATTTCTGCGCGTCTGACCCGATGTCGGCGGCGCGCGCGCTGGTCGATCGAGGCTTTGTGCCCAGCTACGACGATGCACTGACGACCCTGCAGAACACTCGGCACGACGTGTGGCGAAACTACGATGCCGAGGATTCAGTGCGTTTCTATGCGCTGCGCCTGCAGGAGACGGGCATGATCAAGTCGAGCCCGCAAGAAATCATCGCCAGCGGAACGGATTTTCGCTTCCTCAACGAGCTCAAGATTGAGTTGAAGATCTGAGAGTGCCTGGCGCGTCGCGCCGTCCATTGGAGGGAGGAGTCCATGCAGATCATCCAGAACCGCCGCGGCTTCTTGGCCGGTATGACTGCGGTAGGCATCGTTGGACCTGCCGGCGGTCGCAATGCTTACGCCGAAGATGCTCCGCTCGATACGACCACAGTTCGATTCACCCATGCCCCCAGCACCTGCAACGCACCTCTCTACCTCGCCGAGGAACTGTTGCGCGCCGATGGCTTTACCAACCTCACCTATGTGGACGTGGACGCGGGCGTCAACACGCCGATGAAATTGGCAAATGGCGAAGCAGATATCGGGTTTGAATTTGCGAGTGCGTTCGTGATCGCAATCGATGACGGCACACCGGTCAAGATACTGGGCGGCCTGCATGCCGGCTGCTACGAACTGTTCGCCGCAGAAGGTATCACCAGCGTCCTCGGCCTGAAAGGTAAGCGCATCGGTGTGGGCCAAAATCTGAAATCGGATCCTTATCTTTTCGTGAGCGCGATGGCGACCCATGTGGGCCTCGACCCGCTCCGGGATATCGATTGGGTCATCATGCAGAAGCCCAGCCGATGCAGCTTTTCATCGACGGCAAGGTGGATGCCTTCCTGGGCTTCGGAACCGAATGTCAGGAACTGCACGCCCGAAAGATTGGCCATTCGATCGTCAGTGGGGTCCTCGACCGTCCGTGGTCGCAGTATTTCTGCTGCATGCTGGCTGGCAGCCCCGAATACGTCGCGAACTATCCGATCGCGACCAAGCGCGTGCTGCGCGCCATCTTCACGGCCGCCGATGAGTGCACGTCCAACCCTGAGCGTGCAGCGCGTCTTATGGTCGACCGGGGCTATGCCGCGCACTATGAATATGCCCTGCAGGCGCTCCGGGAAATCCGCTACAGCGCTTGGCGCGAATTCGATCCAGAGGACACGATCCGGTTCTTTTCGCTGCGGCTGAACGAAAGCCGCATGATCGAATTGAGCCCCCGGAAGATCATCGACGAGGGCACGAATTGGCGCTTCCTTGAAGAGATCAAGCGCGAGTCCAAAACCTGAGCCCGTTCGTCTAGAGGAGACGTGGCATGCAGATCATCCAGAACCGCCGCCAACTCCTCGCCGGCGTTGCGGCAGCCAGCGCCGCGGGCCTTCTCGGCGCGACAACACGAGCCCAAGCCGAGCCGCCGCCGGAGACGACCGCCATCCGCCTTCCCGCGATCCCTGCCGCGTGCCAGGCGCCGCTATACATGGCCGAGGAACTACTTCACGAGGAAGGCTTTACCGAGGTGCAATATGTGCCGACGACAGTCATATCGGCTGGCATGCTGGCGGATGGCGGCCTTGACATCAGCATGGAGGCCCCGGTCGATTATCTGCACTTGCTGGATGCCGGCAAGCCGTTGACAGTGCTCTCCGGCGTCCACGTGGGATGCATGGAACTGCGTGCCAACGACAGCATCCAGACCGTCGCGGATTTGCGGGGCAAAAAAGTAGGCATTAGTGAAATCGGTGCCGCCGACCATTTGCTGGTGAGCGCGATGGCCTCATTTGTCGGACTCGATCCCGCGGAGATCAACTGGGTCGCCAATCCATCGGTCAGCCAGGTCGAGCTCTTCACCGCCGGCGAGGTCGATGCTTTCATCGGGTTTCCGCCCGATCCTAAGCAGCCGTGCCCGCGAAAGGTCGGACACACCGTCGTAAACATCGCCCACGATCGTCCCTGGTCGAACTATTTCTGCTGCATGGTGACGGCCAATGCCAATTTCCTGCGCAACAATCCTGTTGCGACCAAGCGCGCCATGCGTGCGATCCTCAAGGCGACCGATATTTGTCACCAGCAGCCGGAACGAGCGGTGCAGCGGATGGCCGAACTTGGTTTCTCGGAGGAGTGCGCGGGCATGACCTTGGCTGACGCCCGTTACGGGCTGTGGCGCGACTACGACCCCGAGGACACGGTGCGTTTCTATGCGCTCCGACTGCACGAGGTGGGAATGCTCAAGAAGACCCCGAATGA
>CAWIWT010000005.1:0-77200 GCA_963839725.1 uncultured Alphaproteobacteria bacterium
CCGCCCTGCTCTGCCCTTTGCTCATCATTATCTTGCCAATGCGCGCTGATGCCCGCAGCCAGCTCACATCTGAATCTTCTATGCCCGTTGTCATCGTCGCCTTTACTCCCGAAGGGTCAGAGGTCTCGCCTCTGACCCCCGGAGCCGGGGGACCGGTGGAGGAGAGGGGGGCAAGGTGATTGTGCACAGGGGGGACCACCCACGCGTAGCGCCGGCCGCAGGCCGGTGTTGCAGGCCACCGGCCGAAACATGGGGGATGTGCGGAAATCACCTTGCTGGGGAGAGGAGGCAAAGCTTCCTTTCCCCTTATTGCAGGCAGAGATCGCCTTTGCTCGAAGCTCAAAGCCCTCGCTATATAGAGAGTTTTTCAGTTCGGCGGTTAGGATTGTAAAGGGGGATCCCGGCGGTCGAATCGTTCACTACATGCGGATCACAAGCCTACACAGGCTGTAATCCAGTTGGCGCCATATTCGCAATACGTTGATTTAGCGCCGTTTTTAATCGGGAAGCGAAATCGTCATACGCGAGAACTCATCCGCGTTTGCCGAATTCCGATTCTCCGCTCCTATCAAGAGAAACGCGCAATGATGATTAGATATATAGATTTACGGTCAGCGAGAGGCGTGCTAGCGTCCACGCCATTTAACGGAGATTCGCGACACCCCAGAAATGAAAACCCGCCGGAAGGGCGGGTCCATCATCTAGGCCGAACTAAGGCCGAGGAAAAAGCTTAAGCAACGATTTTCTCGCACGTTTCGGCCTAAAACGCAAGAGCTTCTTGCCACGGTTTTTTGTGTCCCGATGGCGCCTGCCCTTCCTCAGACCCACTGAGGATACACCATGAACGTGACGTTCAGGCCTGCCGCTCGTGCGTGCGGGAACGGCCTACTTACGAATATCATCAGCTCGCACACGGTCCACCAGATCGAGTTACAGATGCGATCAGCCTATGCGCTGTTAGCCGGTGGTCTGCTTGACGACCGCGATATAGAGTATCTTTCGCCGATCGCGGATCTATGCCGCAAACTTGTGCGCCCGGACAGACACAGTTCAAGCCCGAGCGCCGCACGTCGAGAAGGCCCCCTCCCACTTTCCGCCACATCGCCGGCTTCGATCCGTACGAGGCGCGCGCCGAGGCCTGGGCCCGCCGAAAACGCCTCGCCAAGGACTGCCCGATACCGTCGCACCTGGCGCGGCATTTCACAACGGCTCGGCTCGCTGTCCTTCATGTCCTCGGGCTCACCTGCGCGGCGAAAAAGCAGTCCAATATGTCGCTGCCGGAAATCGCCGGCCGCGCCGGCGTTGGCTGCACCATCGCCCGCTACGCGATCCGCCAAGCGGCGGAAATGGGTCTGATCTCCGTCCAGGAGAACGGAGTACGCGGAAAGCGAAACCTCCCGAATACGATCCGGATCGTGGCCTTGTCCTGGAAGCGGTGGATCAAGAACGGGATCAAGTGGAAGCGGCAAGCAGAACAGCGGAAAAAATCTGCTGAAGCGCCAGGCGCCAATTCCGAGGTCGACCCCCTCACAAATTTGCGCCCCACGGCTGACAAGTTGATAACAGCAGAGCGGGACAAGCCCGCTCCGGTCAGTTTGTTCAGGCCACTAGCCCTGAAAAGGGGGATCGCCGGCGCGAATAATCACCAGCGTTTCGCGCTGCCGAACCGAAAAGTGGCTTTGGAAGAGATGAGCGGCCATGCCGGCGCTTCACAGTGCCCGCATTCGCGCCAGATTATGCCGTAGCGCCGCGGTGGTGGGCGCTGACCCGCTCTAAGGCTTGCGGCTAAGAAAGTATTTTGCCCTGAAAGCTCGATCGTCTAGCGGGGCGTCTCTGGAACGCAGACGAGGGCCGACGTTCGCTTACGATAACGCCGCCGCGCGGAGTCACCAGGCTGCGCGATCGAGCCCGAGCTCGGCAGTAATGGCCAACTCGATTTCCCCAAAGTCGCTTTGAGCAGAATCGAAAGTTCCCTCTTTCCCTGTGTCTTCCTGCTATCGTGGAGATGAGGAGATGGCCCTATGAGCGAGAATCGCAAGCTAGCCGCTATCCTGGCCGCCGACGTGGTCGGGTACAGCCGGCTCGCCAGCGCGGACGAAGATCGTACCTTGGCGAGGTTGCGGGCACTGCGCAGCGACCTGATCGATCCGACCATCGCCGTGCACAACGGGCGCGTGATCAAGCGCACAGGGGATGGAGCGCTGGTCGAGTTCCGCAGTGTGGTGGACGCCGTGCGCTGCGCCATCGAGGTGCAGAACGGCATGGTCGAGCGCAATGCCGGCGTGCCGCAGGACCGCCGCATCGAGTTCCGGATCGGCATCCATCTGGGCGACGTCGTCGAGGAAAGCGACGGCGACCTGATGGGCGACGGCGTCAACATCGCCTCGCGTCTGGAGGGCGTCGCGGCGCCCGGCGCCATCTGCCTGTCCGAGGATGCCTATCGCCAGGTCAAGGCGAGGCTCGACCTCTCAGTCAGCGATCTCGGCAACACGCAGCTCAAGAACATCGCCGAGCCGATCCGGGTCTATTCGCTCCAGGTCGGCACCGCCGCTCAGGCAAAGGCAGCAGCGACCTCCGAAGCTCCGGCCGCTCTGGCTTCGACAGCGCCGCCGCCGAAGCTCTCGATCGCCGTGCTGCCCTTCGCCAACATGAGCGGCGATGCCGAGCAGGAGTATTTCGCCGACGGGATCTCCGAAGACACCATCACGGCTCTGTCAAAGCTGTCGCAGCTGTTCGTGATCGCCCGCAATTCGTCCTTCACTTTCAAGGGCAGGAACGTGAACGTTCAGGAGGTGGGCCGGAGCCTCGGCGTGCGCTACGTGCTGGAGGGCAGCGTCCGCAAGTCCGGCAACAGGGTACGGATCACCGCGCAGCTCATCGACGCGACCACGGGCGGACATCTGTGGGCGGAGCGTTTCGATCGCGACCTGACCGACATCTTCGCCGTGCAGGACGACGTGACGCAGCACATTGTCGGCGCGCTCGCGCTCAACCTGACGGAGGGCGATCAGCAGCGGCTCGCAACCGAGCATACCGACAACCTGGAAGCATATGACTGCTTTCTGCGTGGCCGAGAGCAGCTGTGGCGGTTCACGAGAGAGCAAAACAACCAGGCTCGGGAACTGTTGCAACGCGCCATCGAACTGGACCCGAAATTCGCTCCCGCCTACGCGTTCCTCGCTGTCGCACACGGGCTGGACTACATAAACCGATGGAGCCCGTCCCCGTCGACATCAATGGAACAAGCGGAAGAGTTTGCGACACGTGCAGTGGCGCTCGATGATCGAAATCCTTACGCGCATTGGGCGCTGGGCATCATCAATCTGCATTTGCGACGGCACGACATGGCCATCCGCGAGGCTGAGCGCACGATCTCGCTTGCTCCAAATCTTGCGGACGGGCACGAAAGCCCTCGGCAATGCGCTGCACTATTCGGGCAGGTCCGAGGAGGCGCTTGCCTGTTTCGATCGGGCAATGGCCCTGAACCCCTACTATCCGGACATGTGGCTGCACTTCCAGGCACAAGCGATGTTCCAGTTGGGCCGGTACGAGGATGCCGTCGCTTCTCTCAAGCGGCGACTGGTTCGTAACCCAGACACCGACGTCTCACGCGTGCTTCTGGCTGCGAGCTACGGCCACTTGGGCCGCTTCGACGAGGCCCGGGTGGAGTGGCAGGAAGTGTTCCGTATCAACCCTGACTATTCTCTGGAACACCGTCGCAAAGTGCTGCCTTACAAGAACCCTGCCGATTTCGAGCTGGTGGTGGACGGGCTTCGCAAGGCTGGCCTGGTGTAATTACCAGACCAGGCGAGTGTCCGGTCTTGGAACCTCTGCAGCCACTCACTCGAAGGAGGAGCAATGGCCGGTGTTGGCGCAAAACTGCCTGCGGCCTCCCAATGGCGAATGTCCGCTTTTGGTGAATGGACGCGACCGTATGAATGACTGCCGTGCGGCGCAGAGCCGCCGTTCGACGCTGCGCAAATGCGTAACTCGGATTCGGGTCGTTACCCGTCATCGCCGATCACGGATGCAACGCATTTTCACATCGATCTGTAAAACGTAAATGCTGGGGTGCTGACAATGCGACGGCAGAGGTCGCAGGTTCAAATCCTGTCGGGTGCGCCAACAACTTTCTAAATATACTGCTATTATAAGCACTTAGCGGATAGCCGCCGCCTTCTTCCCCCAGAAATCCCCCCAAGTAAGTCAGACGTGGCAGCCGCCATCCGTCATGAAAGGCTATGGCGCGCCGCTATTGGCGCCAGTCTACGAATCTGGGGGTCAGGAGTTGAAATCTCTTCGGGTACGCCAATGATTTCAACGGCTTAGCCTAATTCACCTAACAAAACGCCCATGGCTTCCTCTGCGGGGGGTGCACCAGGGGTAGCTCTGCTCTCCGGAAACCTCCTCGAACGCATTGTCAAACTGCAAGCCGGGCGGAGCGGGCGCGCGCGGCGGCGACGCCGCCGGTCGGATAACCAGCGCCACCTCATATCCTGGGAGACGACCAGCCGCGGATCCAGAAGGCGCGAGCGAAGCCCCCAGGAAGGCGCGGGCCAGGGAAGGCTCCGGATGACCAGCCGACACCGAAACCCCTCCAGGACGCCGCGCCTGAGTCAGGAATTGGGCACGCAGACGGGCAAGGAGGCATCCTTCCTCCAAAGCCAAAACCAACCGAGCGTCGTCGCGACCAGCGACGACACAGTTATCCGGAACGCTAGTGGAGGATCAAGCGAGCCGCCAGGCGAAGCGTCGCCCCTTAACGCCGTTCGACATCTGGACGGCGGCGACGCTCATGCGTTCTTCCTGGGCCGTCGTAGCGGGGGCGAAGCCCGGCCGGTGCGAGGGCGAGGAAAAGGCAAGGGGGGTTCGAAAACCGGCGTGTGCTCTATGTCACTTCCCCACAACACGCATTTTTCCCTCAAAAAGTCCAAGCTGCGGAACGCGACGGTCCCGGACGGCCTGATTGCACGCCGTAGCCTTGGGTGCGCCGCTTGAGTGAAACGTGGGGGCTTTACCGGCGCGCTCGTTTGGGCCCAGTATGATGCAGCCGGCGACCTTGCCGGCCCTTGCACTACCGGGCCGGCAAAACGATGTACTTAAGGCGACCCTAAGGCTCAGCGAGGCACTGAGCGCTGCGGGCCGGTTGTCGGACTCCGTTGCAAAATACAACCTGACCGCACGATTGGCCCGTGAGGCCGGCGATACCAAGGCCTTCATCCGCTCTGCGCTCGGTTTCGATTCCGCCAGTCCCTTTCCTCGAAGGACCTGGCCAATCGCTCCAACTTCTTACGGAAGCGATGGGCAAAATCGAACCCAACGATCAGAGGACGCGGTGCCAGCTTCTCAGCCGCCTTGCGCGCGCATATTTGTACGTCGGCGACGGCAAGAACAGCGCGAAATGTCGTAAGGAAGGTGTCAATTTGGCTCGGCGGCTTGGTGACAAAACGTCGCGTTTCGAACTCTCTTCCCTGCCTTTCTTGATCACCACGACAGTCAAGTCCCTCAAGGAGGCAAATGATCGGACTGCTTGCATAGATCAACTAAAGCGCCTCTCAGCCGACATCAACGACGACGACGTGCGGGGACAAGCCCTTGCACTCGACATCTACGTCTCCACCGAACTGGGCAATCGCGCGCGAGCCGATCGAGCGGTTGGCGAGTTGGAAGAACTCGGGACGCTGCGCCGACGTCTCAACGTCCTATGGGTCGCTCGGCATGCGCGGGCACCACGCTGGACAATTTTGGGAAGGCCGCTGAGCACTTCGAGCATGCAGTTGAAATGAACGCAGCAAGCGGCTCGCGACCTTGGCTCGCGCATGCACAAGCTGAGTATGCGAATTTGCTTATGAGAATTGGTAGCAAGAAAGCGATCCGAAGAGCAATCTCACTATCGGAGCAAGCCTCGGCAACTGCGGTCGAACTGGATATGGTCCGCCTGCAGAAGAGGTTGCAGCCGACGCTGCACTAGGCTTGGCTCGTGCTTCGCGGCGTCACCACGGTTGAGAAGGAACCTCCTCATGCAAAGCTGGATGTCCATCAGGATCAGGTCTGGCTTCTCGGCCGTGGCGGCGGCGACGCCGGCAGCGCCATCGGCGGCCTTGATCAGCTCGAAGTCGGTTGTCGCGACAAGATCGCGTACGATCTGGCGGTTGTCCTCGGTGTCCTCGACCATCAGGATTCGCTTGCTCATGCTGCCTTCACGTTACCTGGCTTCATCAAGGAGGCTGACAAGGTCACCCCGGAACTCCTCCAGGTCGAACCCAGCACCAATGTATTGTACGCGCAAGATGCCATTCGGGTCGACGAGCGACGTCAGCAGCGTGTGGTCGACGTCGCCGTCCGCCTTCTTCACCGCGATGACCCCGTACTTCTCGTCCGACTTCGTGAACAGTCGCCGGATCGCCGGTGAGGAACGACCAGCCCTCCACATCGGCGTCGAAGCTCTCGGCATATTGCTTCAACACTTCGGGCGTGTCGCGCTCCGGGTCAACGGTGATCGAAACGAAAGCGATCTTGTGCCCGAACGCGGTACCGAGCTTTTCCTGTACGCGTGCCATGTTGTCGGTCAGCATCGGGCAAACGTCGGTGCAGGAAGCAAAGATGAATGCAACGGCGACCACCTTGCCGCGAAGGTCGCGGAGTGACACAAGCGCACCGTCCTGCGATGTCAGCGTAAAGTTATTGCGGACGCCCCGGCCCGTCGGCGCGACAGTTCCGCCTGAACCGACGGCTGCGATCCTGGGCAGGGTTTCATAGACGGGAACAATTACAGGTACTGCGTTAGCTTCAAGCGCTCAAAGGCACTCTCCTCGGCTGCATTTCACGTCCGGTGAAGCAACGCGATGGCCGCAAAAGCCGCGACCCCCATAAGCCCGCGATTACCGCATTGAGCCAAAGTGGAAGCACACCGAGCCGGTCCATCAGAAGGGTCAGCCCAAAAGGCGCGAAGGCGGCGATGAACTGGCGGGCGCCGGTGATCCAGCCGACATGCGCGCCATAGCCGTCACGGCCGAAAAATTCTAGCGGCAGCGTGCCGCCGACAATGCTCATCAGTCCTGAGCCGAGTCCGAACAGGATCGCAATGGTCGCTGCTCCGGTGAGCGATGGGCGCTGACGACCAGCACAATGCCTTGGAATTCTCGGCTGATGCTTCCCGTGTGCGTTGCGAACTGATCTCGTCAGCTCGATCTCGTCCAATGTTGCAGTGGGCCTGTAGGAACTGGGGCCACGTCATGTCCCTGCACTTGGCGACCCGAGCCTTGACCTCGATCAGGTACAGACCCGCTGACTTGCTGCTGGCATTGTGGTCCGCTTAGGAACGACGGAGGCGGCATCGGCGCCCGGATAGGGAAAGGAGCAAATCTGACGCTGATGCTAGGCCAACGTAACACTGCCCGAATGCGATAATGGCGATGTTGTGATAAGTTCTCCCAAACGCCTCTTGTTTGGGAGGGATCCGATGAAGCATTCTTGGATCGGCAATGTAGTATATGTGTGCTTATTTTTCATACCGTTTGTCGCTGTTGTATGCTTTGACTTCCCTAAACTAAAAGAGACCGAAGTCTATCCTACAATTGATATCGAAATTAAATAGTATACCTCCTATGCTATTCTGCCAGGCTCCAATAAACCGGGCTACATAATGCCATGTGATATCCCATCAGGTGACTGCAACTCGTTTATCGACGAAGAATTAGACAAGGCTCAAGAGTCCTTGGCGTCGCCGCTGACTGAAAACCTCGAAAGCCGTGACGCGCCGACAGTCAGGAACGCTAGGCGCCCTTGAGACTGTCGGCACCACGTCGAAAAGCGCAGCACCGCGGCGCGCCGCCTCGGTATCCAATTGCCGATGCTTTTCAGCCGCAGCCTTTCGTATCTGTTCAAAGCGGTTGTCTTCGACGTCCTTTGCCGAAGGCTGAATTTCAGCTTTCTTCCCATAATTGATCATTCATGTGCTCCTTGTTGTGAACCAATGAATTATGAGGAATGCCATCGGCATCAGGTGGCCAAGGCAACCGCGCAGCTCTCGGACGGCGTTCGTATCAGGGGATTTCTGCCCGGCATGGTCGCCCAGCCGCCGGCCTCGATAAACTGGCGCTTCTTATAGCTGTCGGCCAGAGCCAGGAATTCGACGCGTTTTGCCGCGGCGTCAGGAGCCGTGTTGAAGCGGTCGACGCAGATCAAAGACGCAAGTTCGCCATGCGCTGTCTTGCCAGCGGCTGCGGCAATATTGCTCGAAGTGCCGCCGGTGACCCAGCCGCCCCAGCTGAACCCGACAAACATTGTGGCTGCTGCTGTGCCAACGCAGGCCCAGATGAGCAGGGACTTTGTTGGCTGATAGTTTTCCCATCGTCTCGACAGAGACGGCTTGCTGCTCGCTTGAACGGTCATTGCAATAGTCCTTCCTGGTTGATGCCGGGATCGGCAATGCGTTTTGTTGGTGGAGAGGCTTAGTAGCCCATTCCGCCCATACCTCCTGCGCCGCCTGCGCATCCTTCTGCGGGATTTCCGCGATCATCGCCTCCGCCGTGATCAGAAGAGCGGCGATGGACCCGCAGGACCCGCGCAAGGAGTTGGTCCCATGATGCGCGTCGATGACCTTGTCGCGGCGATAGCTGCTCTGCAACGCGGCGGTCCTGGCAAAAAAGCAAGGGAAATCAAAGTCACCGAACCTCTTGTCGGATTTGCGTAGTCACAAAGTTTGGAGAATTTAGGGAGCGAGATTGGCTCAAATGGCGGTCAACGAGGGCACAAGGTTCTCCCAGAAAAACCCGCAATTGCAGGGCTTTGGGGCAGCGACAACCTGAGAGAATGCAGGATTGGCGTTGGTAGAGGGAAGCGAGCTGGAATCCAATATTCTCAAGTGTGATCGCCTTCTTTGCTACGTCGGCCATACCAACAGGATGAGCGGCACGCCGAGCGAAACTACGATGAACGAGAGCGGTAATCCCAACTTCCAGTAGTCGCCGAACCGATATCCCCCCGGTCCCATAACGAGCGTGTTGCACTGATGCCCGATGGGCGTGAGGAAATCACAGGCTGCGCCCATGGCAACTGCCATGAGAAACGCGTCAGGCTTGTAACCAATTTGCTCGGCAAAGGTAGCCGCAATGGGGGCCATCACAAGCACTGTTGCCGCATTGTTCAGAAAGGGCGTTACCGCCATTGTCGCAACCATGATCAACGCAAGCGAGCCGTAGGACGGCAAAGTACCGGAAAGCTGATAGAGCCATCCGGCGATGAGATCGGCGCTACCGGTCGTCCTGATCGATTCGCTGACCGGAATTAGCGCCCCGAGCATCACTAGGATGGGCCAATCAACAGCCCCGTAAGCCTCCCTGAGCGACAGCGCCCCGAACAGCACCATCAAAGCAGCGGCTGTAAAGAAGGCGGTAGCCACCGGCAGCACGCCGGAGGCTGTTAGCATCATGGCACTGCCCAGGATTGCCACAGGAACCAGACCCTGTCGTACATTCCCCAGGCGGATTTCGCGTTCGGCCAACGGAAGAATGCCGAGCTCCTTCAGCCTGTCAGGAAAACGCGCAAGGTCGCCCTTCAGCACGAGAACATCGCCCGGCTGCAAGGTGATGTCTCGCAGGCGCTCGGTGAACCGCTCGCCGCTGCGACTGACTGCAAGTAGATTGATGCTGAAGCGCTCATGCAGTGCCATGCGTTTGGCGGTCTGTCCAATCAGAATGGAAGTGGCTCCGATCACAGCCTCTATTCCGCCAATCTCATCTCCTGCCCCCTTGGCTCTGGTGTGGCGGCCCTCTCCTTCCAGTTCGAGGCCGGCGCGGCCGACTGCTCGTTCGAGCGCTTTAGGATCGCCTTCAAGAAGCACAATGTCGCCCTCGATAAGGACGACGTCCGGCACGAGGCTCAAACGTTCAGATCTATGGCGAATAACCCCGGTCACCACAACTTCGTAGTCGCATAACTTCGACAGGTCGCTGATCGTCTGGCCGACCACCGACGAAGTCGCCAAAACGCGGGCCTCTGTCATGTAGTCGTTGAGATCGATCGCCTCGTCCATCGTGGCGGCCGCCCTACGACCGCCGGGTAGCAGCCGATAGCCGAAGACCAGAAAGGCTACTCCTGCCACGGCGATGCCGAGTCCCACAGGCGTGAAATCGAACATTCCAAAAGGCTGGCCAGTCAGTTCCTCGCGCATGCGAGAGACGATGATATTAGGCGACGTGCCAACGAGAGTGGTCAGCCCCCCAAGAAGCGAACCGAACGCCATTGGCATGAGAAACCACGAAGGCGATGCTTTCGAACGCCGCGCCATTTGAAACGCTACCGGGATCATCATCGCCAGCGCGCCGATGTTTTTGACGAACGCCGAGAGGATGGTGACGGTGGTCACTAGAACCACTATCTGTCCTTGCACCGATATGATCTTCGGCGAAATTCTATGGAGCGTGGCCACTATCACGCCGGAGCGCTCTACCGCCGCACTGACCACCAGAGCACTCGCGACAATGACTACGATATCATCGCCGAACCCGGAAAACGCTGCCTTATGAGGAACGATGCCGGTGAATACAGCCATGAGGAGAGCTAGTACGGCGACGAGATCGTACCGAAGCCGCCCCCAGATAAAAAGGGCCATGAGCCCCGACAGAACTGCAAAGGCGAAGATCTGATCTTGCGTCATAGCTTAATATTCATGAACGCGCTTCGGCGACAAAGCGCACGACCTTGACGTGATCGATCGGAAATGTGGATGTCGTCGGCGCTTGAGATCGACCTGTTACGATGACAATCCTACATGGCCCCGCTCGGAGATCCAACAAGCTGGACCTATCGCCTTTCTGGTGACGTAAGCCAGGCCAGCATCAAAGCCCCCGCGACGGCAGCCCTTCATCCCACTGTACGAAGCCATGACGTCGGCTCAGCGATAATGCTCCAACAATTCGCGGCTCAGATCCAGCCATGCGTCACCAAGACTTGAGGTCAAAGGCTTTACGCCGCGAAGAGCGCTGGTCGCAACCGCGTGGTTTTGCACTCAGTCAATTCTCTTCTCTACCACAGAAAACTGCGAGGCTTTCATAACCCTCAGCGCAATGGCCGATCGCTATCTAATAATTCATCGTTCGACACATATTCGTCGTTAAACCCTACCCATCCACTCTCTTCGTATGCCCTCCGTCGCGAGGCTATGTCGACCGAGAGATTGTCAGCCAAGATTCCTCGGACTGAGTCAATCTCGGCCTCGTAAACTCTCGCCGACACCAACGTGCCTCCGCGCTTGACCCCCTCGGCGAACACATGCGCATCTTTCTCGTCTATCCCTTCGTTCGATCAGTGAACCGATGAGCGCTCCCGCCGCACCACCGACAGCAGCTCCCGCAAGCGATGATGCAAACCAGCCAACACCCACTGCAGGACCAACGCGCAGCATCGCGACGCCTGCAAGACCAGCTACCAAACCTCCTGCACCACCGACGGCCGCTCCAACCACCGCACCGCTTGATTGTCCGTTGTCTTCGGCTTTGCTATTGTTGGATGAAATCAGGCTAATGTTGTCGCTTGATATGCCCGCTTCTTCCAATGCGGCGGCCGCGCTTCTTGCCTGACCACGCTTATCGAAAAGTCCGCTGACCGTGATCATTTTATGTTCCACGTTTCTCTCCGCATCGCCCAATCGCCACGGCCAAGGTTAGCTTTCCGCCTTGAAACTATCGGCCTCGTCTTTGATCTTCGCCCAATCGTTTCCATGCTTTCGAAGCAAAACTTTAGCCTGATTGGGCGACAGGTCGGTGGTTTCGGCCAGGTGCTGCACCTCCAGCTGTTCACCCTTTGCAACGCGGCTGAGCTTGCCGGTGTCGGTAAGCGCTTTGCCGCTTGTAGTGTCTAAACTCTCCTTCGCCCGATTGCGCTCAATCATTCTACCCGACTTTCGCGATATCACCGTCGCCTCGGACAATTTCTCGGGACCGCCAACAGTTTTGTCCTCACGATCGATTTCGGCTCTGGCCAGGCGCCAATGCTCATCATGTTGGCCGTTTGGCCGCCCCGCCAGTTCCCAGATCTGGTGCGCTCTTTGACGAATCCGTTCGTGTCTCTCGTCTGTCACAGGAGCCTCCAACCGGCGTACTCTCTGATGCAACTGCCCTGTAGACAGGTGGTTCCGGGTCGTTGAAAAAAAGCGAAGGTCGAGTGACTAGACGACCCTCGTTAGTCGCGATGATCGGCGCGCCAGCCATTCACGTGGCCGAGCCATTTGCGGCCGATCGCCAGTAAACTGCGACGCCCAAGGGCCATGCGGCAGCCACGGTTCGCGGCGATGGATCCACAGTTCCTATTCTGGCAACAGCGCGCTCGGCGCCTGGTCCAGGCTTCCGACCACAATTTCCGCCTCCTCTTCGGAAACCGAGAATGATTAGCGACGACGAGGGACGCCACGAGCGCGTTGCGGAGGAAAACAAACTCGAAGAGGTCACCGTTGCTCTCGCTCCAAGGCCCTTGTTGGCTAGAAGCGAAAGCCGCAGCCCGAAGGGGCGCGACAAGACAAGAAAACTTTCATGTTCGCGTTCGAGAACCACGTGGAGAGCTATGGCATGCGGTCGAAGTTGCTTTTAGGCACATTTGATATTCCATCTGAGCGGCTGATGGAAATGCAGACACGATCGGCCACTGCGCTGAGGGTTAATGAAAGCCTCACACTTTGCTGGCCAGAGAATTGAGTGTGTCTAACAAAACACGGACCAGCGCTCTTCGCGGCGTAAAGCCTTTGACCTCAAGTCTTGGTGACGCATGGCTAGTTTAGATCTGAGAGCTTCGAACAATGGGATGAAGGCTTTCCGGCGGGAATTCCTAGGACTGCAACACCCGCCGGGCAACAACACAACCACAGTGTTCCTGAAAGGTGGGGGCTTTCGAGAAATGCCATTGTGGATCCCACGGCATCATATGGTTGATAGTATGAAAGCGCGCCACTAGCGAAATGGTTCCAGCACCTCGAAAATTCTGTCCTCGGGCCTGCCTGTGTTTGTTGTCCGGCAACCACCTCGTGGAGTCGCCGCTCCGTTTCGTATTTGAACCTGCACTTCAGATGTAGACGCTTGCCAATCCGGTATCGCTTGCACCAGCGGGCCACTGCATCGCGAGAGGCGCCGGCAGCCTGCTACAGAGCGCTATGCTCGCCGAGATCCTCGAACTCATATTCCATCCGATCGCGCTCCGATCGCGCAGATGATCTCGCACGCCGCGCGTCACGCAGACGCCGCCCGGCTCAGCGATGCCTTCAAGGCGCGCCGCGACGTTGACGCCGTCGCCAAAAATGTCGCCATCCTTGACCATCACGTCGCCGACATTGATGCCGATGCGGAACAGCATGCGGCTTTCGGCCGGCAGCAACTCGTTGGACTTGGCAAGGGCCTGCTGGATGGCGACGGCGGTGCGCACGGCATCGACGATGCTTGCGAATTCGGCAAGCACACTGTCGCCCGCCGCGCCGGCTGATCTCGCGCGGCCATTTGCGATCAGCTCGTCGATGATGGCGCGGTGCGCCGTCAGCATGCCAAGCGTGCGCTCCTCATTGTCGTGCATGAGGGCGGAATAGCCCACCACATCCGCGGCTAGGATGGCCACCAGCTTGCGTTCGAGAGGAGGGGCTTCCACGGTGGTCAATCTCTATCTCTTCGGCTAAAGCTCTTTCCGATATGCGTCGGAAACGACGATTTCAGCTTGCAGTTGGCGCTCTGACGTTCTGGCACGCAACAGGGGAGGGGTGAGCTGTGAGCACGACCGACACCGCAACTCTGTCAAGCCTTCATATGCCCTCATCCTCGGAATCCCATCACTATCTTCGTTAGTCCACGGCGAACATGCCGGCTTCAGGCGAAGCCCGAACAGCGAGGGCGGATTTGGCCGGGTGACTTTCTAGAGCCACGGATGGCGGAGGGCGCGTTCTAGCGCAAAAAGGGCGACGCCCCGTTCCTCCACGCAATACGCGGGAAGGAATGGTTCGAGTGTTTCGGTCTCATCAAGCAAAGACAGTGAGCGCTCCGATTCGCCAACTAAGGTAAAGGAAGTGGCGCTCGCCGACGCCGTGGTCCCTCGACTATGTGCGGAGCTGTATACCCTTGAACACCTTGTCGGCGGCTTCGTTGTCGCCTAGTTGTGGGCCACGGGCCGAGTGAACTGGAACCGCCATGACCATGTGCGGGCAGAGACCCAGGCCGCCTCGAGGCTGATGGTCATGATACCCCTCGGCAAGCCAATTGAGCAGATCCTTG
The DNA here is from genome assembly GCA_963839725.1 of uncultured Alphaproteobacteria bacterium. Taxonomy (GTDB): domain Bacteria; phylum Pseudomonadota; class Alphaproteobacteria; order Rhizobiales; family Rhizobiaceae; genus Kumtagia. The sequence continues at coordinate 14,247 of CAWIWT010000005.1, forward strand.
GGATTGCCGCTCTCCTGTTGTTGTCGATTGGTTGCGGCATTGTGCTCTGGCCCTTCGTGTCGGCCCTGTTGTGGGCGGCGGTCATATGCTACTCCACATGGCCCATCTACACGTGGTGCGAGCGGACCCTAGGCGGCCACAGAGGGCTGGCGGCCGCCCTGATGACATTGTCGGTTGCCGTTGTTGTTGTCGCACCGTTCGCCATCATGGTGGCGACACTGGCAGACAGTATCAGCAGCCTAATCACGGCGGCGACCCGCGTCCTCGATCAGGGCCCGCCGGCGCCACCGCATTGGGTCGCAGGGCTCCCGGTGCTTGGCGAGAGCCTCGCAGCCTATTGGGAAACGTTTGCCCACAACGCGCCCGCATTCATGATTGAGCTCAAGAAGCTGATCGGACCCGCCGCCGACTTCGCAGTCGCCAGCGGGACCGTGGTCGGCGTCGGCCTTCTCGAGCTCAGTCTAAGTGTATTCATCGCCTTCTTCTTCTATCGCCACGGGCGGCAGATGGCAGCGTATGTGCGCGAGAGCGCCGAACGAATCGCCGGCCCGCGTGCTCGGCACCTACTTAGAGTCGTGGGCGTGACCGTAAAGGGCGTGGTTTTCGGCTTGATCGGCACAGCACTCGCCCAGGCTCTGTTGGCCGGCATTGGTTTCTGGATCGCCGGTGTGCCTCAGGCGCTATTGCTCGGCTTCCTTACGTTTGTCCTGTCGTTCGTGCCGGCGGCCCCCCCGCTTGTGTGGGGCTCGGTGGCGCTGTGGCTATTTGTCCAGGGAGCCGTTTGGTGGGGTGTCTTCGTCGCGGTTTGGGGCTTGCTCCTCGTCAGCAGCATTGACAATGTCCTCAGGCCTTATCTCCTCACTCAGGCCAACAGCTTGCCCGTGGTACTCGGACTCTTCGGATTCCTCGGCGGCATTCTCGCCTTCGGCTTCATTGGCGTGTTCCTAGGCCCAACGCTGTTGGCGGTCGGCTACAGCCTCTTCCTCGAGTGGCACGCCGCCGAGGTTGAAGACCGCAGGCACTCCAAATCGGAGCCGCAGGATGCCGCTTGAGTGATATGGGTCCGAGCCCAGTTCCAGCTCCTGTGGAAAATCGGGAAGTGCTCTGTGTCGAGCCATGTGCGGCCGCCTCCAAGCCATGGCCTGCGGGTGGGAACGGCTGAGTCCGGCCGATCACGCGTCCTTGGGTCGATATTGATCAAGGGAGGATATGGCTATTCGATCAGCGAGAGAGAAGGCGCGTAAGCATCTCGACCAGTTGCTTATCCATGAACGGCTTCTTCAGAACTGGACGGTCGCGGTAGCCATCCCTCATGTCGTGGCCGCTGTAGCCCGTCGAGAAGACGAACGGTACGCCACGCGCGACGAGCGCGTCGGCCACGGCATAGCTGTTGCTGCCATTCAGGTTCATGTCCAGCATGGCGGCATCGAAGATTTGCGCATCAATCAGCGGCGAGGGCCTGATTGACCGTGGCGGCGGCGGTCACGGACTCGCATCCGAGGTCGGCCAGCATGTCTTCGATCATGAAGAGGACCAGCATTTCATCCTCGACAACGAGGACGCGCCGACCGGAAAGCAATTTATCCATCACGAGCACCTTTCGGTGCAGGAAAGTTGATCGTGCAGACGACGCCGTCCGTCCGGTAGTCGAGATCGACCGCGCCCTCCAGCTCGTGAGCCAGACCGCGCTCGATTACCCGCGAGCCGAACCCTTTCCGGGATGGTGGTGTCACGGGCGGGCCGTCCTTCTCCTGCCAGCGCAGGAGAAGCCGATTGCCCTCCGGCGACGGCTCGATCGTCCATGAAATCAGGACTGATCCGGCCTTGTTGGAAAACGCGCCGTATTTCACGGCATTGGTCGCGAGTTCGTGGAACGCGATGCCGAGCGCAAGGGCGACTTTCGGTGAGACGCGGATATTCCTGCCCGTGATGACAAAGTGCTCCGACCGTCCATTTGCAACCCCGAACGGCTCCAAGGCCGCCTTGATCAGATCGAGCAGTCCCGCACCTTCCCAATTCTCGCGGGTCAACAGGTCGTGCGATCGGGAGAGGGCGAAGAGGCGCGAACTCGATGGATTCCCGGATCACTTCGGGATCAGAGGTATTCCGCAAAGCCTGCCAGACAATCGACTGCACCGTCGCAAGGGTGTTTTTCACGCGATGGTTCAGTTCGTCGATGAGCATCCTCGACTGGGCTTGCTCCTGCTTGTGATCGGTAAGATCGACGAAGGAGGCGAAATGCTGCACGACATCGCCGCTTTCGTCTCGAACCGGGCTGATGAGGACCGCCGACCAGAACACGCTGCCATCCTTGCGGCGATAGGAGATTTCCGAACCGCCGATGGCGTTGCCCGCGAACGCGGCTTCGATGCGCGCCAGCGAATCGGGATCGGTGCCGCGCGCCATCAGGAAGTTGAAGCTCTGGCCCGAGCACCTCTTCCCGGGCGTATCCGGTCAGTTCGAGAAAGGCGTCATTGGCAAAAATTATCGGGTTGCCGGGCTCTTTTGCGTCCGTAAACACCATTGCCATGCGTGTCGTTTCAGCGGCAACGACGAACGGGCCAAGATCCTTGCCGAAAGCTGTCGACATCTGCTTCGGCGACTTTTTGGCCTTCGGACTTGACTACTGTTTCAGGCATGCACCAGCTTTGTCCGGTTGTTTGGCGGGCCGCAGCCAGTAACCGACATTTATAAGCCGCGCGGAGTTCTTCCGCCAGTGGACAAAAAACCTATGCCTTTGGCGCGTTGTATTTGTTCAAGAGCGGCGTCCGGGATCGCGAGCTGCTATATAAAGCCGCGCTGCTTCCCATAATAGACCGGTTAGAAGGCCAACAAATCGACCATTGAAGGAAGCAGTGGGGGGCTGGTAGGCTGTGACCGCTGTCAGTAAATCGCTTCCCCCTGACATCCCCTAGGAGCTCTGGCCGACGCCGTTGTCGATAAGCAGTTGCTTGGGGGCGATCACCGATAGATTGAGCGACCCGGTCAAGCTGAGGGAAGCATCGGCTAAGAGCTGATTGAGCCGAGATGTGCGTAAGGACCAACTCGCGTCGATATACAGTTCCGGTTATTTTTGATTGTCCGGAACCACCTATCCATAGGGCAGTTGAATCGAGCAGAACGCCGGTTTGGAGGTTCCCATGACAGACGACAGAGAAGAACGCATTCGGCAAAGAGCGCACAAGATTTGGGAACTGGCGGGACGGCCAAACGGCCAACCTGATGAGCACTGGCGCTTGGCCACGTCTGAGATCGACAGTAAGGAAAAAGCCGCCGGTGGCTCCGCGAATTTATCCGAAGCGACGGTGGCAGCGCGAAAGTCGGGTAGAATGATTGAGCGCAAGCGGCCGAAGGAGAGTTTGGACGCTTCCAGCGACAAGGGTCTCACCGACAGGGGCAAGCTCAGCCGGGTAGCAAAGGGTGAGCAGTTGGAAGTCCAGCATCTGGCCGAAACCACCGACCTGTCGCCCAATCAGGCGAAGGCTTTGCTTCGAAAGCATGGAAACGATTGGGCGAAGATCAAAGACGAGGCCGAGAATTTCAAGGCAGAAGGATAGCGAACCCTCGAAATAGATAGGAGGCTTCGGCCGGGAGGCAAGTCGGCATATCGTCTTTGAGTTTCCAACCTTCGAGGACGCTTTGGCATGCCACGATTCCACCGAGTACCAAGGATTGGCAGACCTGCGTCGGCTTGCTTCGAGTGGTAACATCGTCATTGTGCCGGGGTTTGCACCGCCAAACCGAATTAGGGCTCTTGGTCCTTCGAACCGCAAGGCGAGCGAATAACAATCCGGTACTGTGGACGGACCAAACCCTCAAGCTGCCGTTCAGCGGTTTCCTCCAACGACCGGATCAAAGCAGGCAGACTGAGCTTGTCACCCAGTTCGCCGACTTATCTCTACCGAGCGAACGAGTGAAAAGGAAAAACATGGCACAGAACAAACTCTATCTCGTCATCGGCGCGCTTGTGGTCGTTGTGGTTGGCCTTGGGATCTACGTCCTGCGAGAGGAGACCAAGCCGGAGGGCGTTGAGTTGCGCATCGACGATTCCGGCATATCGCTTGAGCAAAAGTAAGGAACCACAGCCGATTCGCTCCCTCACTCGGAACTGTTGCCGCACGTTCGCATTGATGTGTACGGCTAATGCATGCCGAAATTGAAGCGCGCTTCGGGGGACTTCGTAATGGCATCGTCATTACTCATAGGCATTCTAGTCACCTTCCTCGTAATCGTCCTCGTACTTTATTTGGTTCAACGCCTGCCTATCGACGGTAAAACCAGGCAAATTGTGCAGATCGTCGTAATCATCATCGGCATCATTTCGCTGTTGAAGTACCTAGCAGTCTTTTAAGCGAGCGGTTCCGTTGTGCTGACCACGCGCCGGATCGCTTTAACGCATCAACAGCCTCGTTTCATGAACGTCGCCATCTCCAACTGGAAGGGTTGATGATGGCATTGGCGTCCATCAACAACTTGCCTGTTCAAAAGGTGTCTTGTCGATCGACGAGATTGACGTAGCGCCGCATATGGCAGAAGTCGTCGATCGCCAGCCTCGCCTGGCAACAGCACTCAAATCAACCAAACCGTTCATCGCAAAAGACGGCGCCATGAAGCGCCGCTGTTATTCGTTAGCCTAGCTGGCCAGCCGGCCAACGCACCTGTCGCTAGCTGTGTCTATCCGCCCCGGCTGCAATTCAATAACCGGGCGATGTGCGCGCTTCAACGCACTGCTTAGGCGCTAGAGGCTTGCCGCCCCTTTTGGTGGTTCCGTAGCGCCCAGTTTGTCGAGCGCAAGTCTGACTTCGCGTAGATCATCATCCCAGCCATCGTTGGCGTTCATCGAGCTCTCGGACGCGGCGCGCTGCAAAGCGCGCGCCTCCCCTTCGATCTCGCGGAGCTTTTCGATCTTGATCTCATTCGTCGTGGAGACGTCGGCGACGATTCCCTGCGCCTTCAAGATATTGAAGCTGACCATTCCGACACCTCATGGGGGCTGTCGTTCTCAACGCGCCGCGTTGAAGACGGTTCCGGTTGCCTGCTGAATAGGTGTTGGACGCGCCGCGCGACAGCGGATGTGACGGATAAGCACCGCATGGTGTCGCGCTCGCTGATGGTGCTGACGGGCCCCGGCGAATATCTAATGGGGCTATTCGACTATTCCGGCCTTTTCCTCGTATTTGAAGGATACGCTGATTTTCGCCCGGTAGGCCTCGACCTTGCCGTCCTTGATCTGGAGGTCAAGTTTCACGACCTCTGCGCAGGCTGCTCGAAGCGCGCTCCACCGCGGCGCGCGCGGCGTCGTCCCACGATTCGGTGCTCGTGCCGACCAGTTCGACTATCTTGTAGACGCTGCTGGACTTGGCGTTCCTCCCTTTTGGCCGACACCGCCCGATGAGCGGCTTGCTGATCTGAGAATGCGCCTTCCGCCTTCATTGGCAAGGGAGACGCGATGACGGCAAATCGCGCGTCGACCCAGACAGCCTACCAACGCCGCCGTGAATCGCTTTGGTTGCTGTTCTGACCTCTTAGGTGTGCCGTCGCAAGTGGCCGGCGGGGGAGGTTCGCTGGAACCGAGCGGCATAGCGATTACCGGCATCGAGCAATCGCTTTATATCTTTCAGCCGACGGAACGTTGTGTGGCGCCCGGTGTTGTCCCAATGATCCCCATGTGTGGGACCATAAAGGGCCTTGCCCCTCTCGGCCCTAGTTTGAGCCCGCTGTCTCCCCGGCAGCGGGCTCGACTCATTCAGCAGGATTGCTGCAACAAAACTAACTTAACTAACTCCAGCACCACCATGAGGTGTCGTATGGCCAGCTTCAATATGATGAAGGCGCACGAGATAGTCACCGATATCTCGTTGACGTCCGAGAGCAAGATCAAGCAGCTCCGCGAAATCGAAGCGAGGGGCGAGATTTGCAGCGCGCCTCGTCCGAAAGCTCCATGAATGACAGACGGCTGGAATGAGGATTTGCGTGAAGTCAGACTCGCACTCGACAAGTTAGGTGCGCCAGAACCGCTCAGAGGGGCGGCAAGTCTCTAGGGGCCAAAACTAAGTCGAAATGTCGCAGCACCTCGAACCAACGCATCTGGGCAACGGGTCGCTTTTGACCAAGCGGCGCACGATGCCCTCATTGCGAAGCGTCAGAGCGGGAAGGACAGCAACGCCGCAGCGGAATTATCGCATTGCGGCGTTCGTCGCCGCTCTAAACTCGGGCAGGGATTGGTTTCCATACGCGAGGCGCCAGAGGAGCTTCGCCATGTCCATTTTTTAAGAACGCTCAATGGGAAGTCACAGATCAGGGTATGGTATCGCTCGAAGCCGACCGGCTTCCTGCCACGCGCCTTGGCTCGAGTCGGACCCGAGGATGTGCGCCCGGTACGATATGAAACGCCAACCTACGGTCCCGGCATCTTGTCCAGCGCGGCGGAAACGCTCTCGCGAAGCAGCTCTGCCATGTCGGTACTGAGGTGGAGGCGAACTCTGCCGCCGCGTGCATCGACCAGCGTGATGGCGATGCCATGGATCATCTCGCCGGCTGCCGGTTCTACGCCAGCGACCATGAATTCATGTTCGTCCTGTTGGCCCTTAGCCATCGGTTCCTCCCGTCGCTCCTAGCCGGGACCTGATTCTGTATCCGAATTCCGAAATCATCAATCGGCCTGACCTGTAGGAGAAGACAATAGCAATCGGGCCTCGACAGCACGAGGTCGCTCGGCGAACCTACACGGCGGAGTAGCTTCGGGTTTGATGATTGCGAGAGGTCGGCCATGGATGACCAAGTACGACAGCTGGCGGAACAGCTTTTGAAGACCGGCTTCGACCAGCTGTCAGATCGCGAACGCCGGGTGATCATCGGAGTCGCCAAGCGCACTCAGATCAGTCGGGATGCCAATCACGCTTTCGAGGAGAAGATGACCGTCGGAGATCGCCTCGCTGATCGAGTTGCGACATTCGGTGGCTCGTGGGTATTCATCACGATCTTCCTCGGTGTGCTCGTCGCGTGGACCCTGTTCAACAGTGTCGTCCTGGCCCGGTCCGTCGCGGCGGCGTTCGACCCTTACCCGTACATCTTCCTGAACCTCATCCTTTCGATGCTAGCCGCGCTGCAGGCGCCGATCATCATGATGTCGCAGAACCGTCAGGCCGTCCGCGATCGTGTGGCGGCCGGCCTCGACTATGAGGTCAACCTGAAGGCGGAGCTCGAAATCATGGCGCTGCACGAGAAGCTGGACCAGATCCGCTCGCAGCACCTCGCGGAGTTGTTACGCGCTCAGCAGGAGCAGCTCCGGCTGCTGACGCGGATCCTTGCCCTCGATGGGAGCGCCCCTGGCGCGGCACCCGGAGCGCCGGCGGCGAGCGCAGACACGAAAGAGCCGCCCGCGCAAACCTAATGGAGAGAACCGGTGATCATGCAAGCAATCGTTCCCGCTCCTGGCCAAACTCTCAAACCACGTCCTCCGCGCATTGCTGTCTATCGGCACGTATGAGAGCGGCCCCCGCCGAGACAAAGCTGCACCCGGAAAACCGGGAAGGCGAAAAGCGTCGGCATTGCTGCCGCGACTGGATTGTCTATTCAATCGAGCTCAATGAACTCCATCATGGCGTCTGCGTCCTTCTCGGTAAATTTTGGCAGTTCCTCGCATACGGTGTACCACTGCAATTTGAGTGTCAGCGTACATGTGGCAGGTTACTCTTGCTTCCGACGGTTTATCCAAGCCGCCGACACATATATTTGTCATCCAATCGTCTTTTTGATCCAAGGCCTGCCAAACGAGCCTAGAGCCGCATTTCCGCGCAGAATCCTCGCTTGCCGCTGGAACCCGATTTTTGAATAGAACCCAATTCAGCGAGGGTTAGCTCCCACACTGTCAATTGGAGCCGATTCCTTCCTCGCCGCAAGCTCTCGCGCTCGACCAGATCCACGAGCATTATCGCTAGGCCAGAACCTTTCCAGCCTTCATCAATGTAGAGTCGCTTGAGTTCGACAAAGCCACCGGTTTCATGTTCGATTGTGCCGACGATTGTGCCGTGTCCATCCGAGGAAAATTCCGATGAGCGGGATCAGCTATTTCGACTGATTGAACTTGGCTCGATTTCTCTCAGCTTGGCCTTGGCTTCAGCAAAGCGCTGTTTGGCGGCCCTGATCCTGCCGACCAGCGCAATATTGATACCCACCCCGCAATTGGCGTCGAGCAGGTCTTCTGCCTGGCTCAGGGCGAGCTTGGTGCTCCGGAGCGTCTTGCGAGCCTTCGCGCACTTAAGGCTGAGAAGATTGTCTTGGGTTCGTGTCATGTAACGTAAACTCGCCGATAGCGACTTCGTTCCCCGGTAGGGGGCGCCCACTTCACCGACGCGGTGTTCGCTCGCCTGCCGTCACAGCGGCCTATGGGTGCCGCATGAACCAGAACCGTCGCATCGAAATCCACTGCCAGGCCGATAGCTTCGCTGTCGTCGTCACCGGCGATGAACTCGACGAGCCGCACCTGTCGTTGCATGCCAGTCACGGCGAAGCCATGACCGTCGCGCTGGCGCTTCAGAAGTCAGGCGAGTTCGCTGGCGCATCGCTCCACGACAAGACGGCCGACCCGTCGATGCTAATACGCGATCGAGACCGCAGCCGCATAGGCCAGCCAACTCCTTGTTACCGTCCTCCGGCACATCTGGCCGTCACGGCAAGGTTCGGGCTTGCCAAATGCCCGCTCCTGGCGACAATCTCGGCCCGAAGAGCCGGTCATCGGATGGATGCCGCATCAGGAGTCGGACCTTGCCTGAGTTCGTTGTTGAGTTTGACCGCAGGTTGGATGCCGCGGATGATCGGCTCGACGCGGCGGCGTATCACCGCAATTTTGAGCCCATGCTGGCGGTCTTGCAGCGCGTCCTCCGCAACAGGTCGGGCCATGTTATGGAAATCGGCACTGTTTGGCATCGTCAAGCGAGTACTTGATGCCGGAGGCCATTTCCTGTTTCTTTCGCAGCCCATGGCTGACAGCACAACCAGCACCGGTCGGCTATTTCTCGCGGTCCTGGGTGGCGTTGCAGATGTCGAACGCGAGATGATCTTGACCCGCACAGCCGAGGGTCGCGCTCGGTCGATAAAGCGTATGGGCCGGCCACGAAAACTTACGCCAGCCCAGCGCGCAGAGGCTTTAGCTCGCAAGGAAAATGGCGAGTCACATAGCGACATCGCACGATCGTTCAATGTAAGCCATATGACCATTCAGAGGTTGCAATCCTAGAGTGCGGCAGACCGCCCGGCAGCATCGTTTACGGTCCGCGGCAGCCGGTAGAACAGCCGTTTTACGCATGGCGCGTTCGAATGCGGCCACGATACCCAATCCGGATCGAGCCGATGCTGAATTTGACGCGGACGAAGGTGTGCCTGCCATCATCTATGAGCTGGAGAATGGCGTCGCTCGGCAACGTAAACGCCGCATGGTGCTGGACGACGGGGTCGAGGCAGCCGCCGGCGCGCGCGAAATGACTAGGATCGAATAGCCTGTAATTTGCTCTCAAGGTATTGCACATCGGCCCAACAGACCCATATCCTCAGTATCTCCCAAAATTGTTTGGCTTCGCCCCCAGTCGATACGACAACCGAGCGTCATCGCGCTCGCAAGCCTTGGCACATCGTCGACCTTGGCTTGGGTTGACGAACGGAGCGATCCGAGATGCCTTGCCTGGCTCATGCTGGACGCCAAGAATCTCGAGTTCGCTCTCCGTGAAAGTCTTCACCCTCAGCCAATTCGTCGTCGGTCCGCTGACATAGGTTGAACCGGGACGCTTGCAGACGATGCCTTCAAGGTTCATGCGCTCGACGGATGCAAAGAGCTGCGTCGGCGTGCCTTGGAGACTGTCCGAGAACTGGATACGGCCTCCGGCAGGGATATGTAGCGACAGTCGGTCCCGCCGCTCCTCAACGGGCTCGCTGCGCAAATCTTCGCCGTTCAGATGAAGCAGGTCGAACGCCAGGAACCCACGGCGGGTGAAGACACGTACTGCGGAGCTAACAAACTGCCTGCAGTGAAGTTTCGTTCCGCGTGTCAGGTCGCCTTCCGCAATTGACATGCGCGCTCACAGTTATGGACATTTCTGTGAAAGCCTGCCGCAGGTACGGGCGCCCTCGCTTTGCCTGCGGCAGGTCTACCGTGCGTCCGACTGAGCGGGGGTGTAAATGTCCAGCCGGAAGCCGATTCTGAACCCCTCATACCGTCCCAACGCGAAGAGGTTGCCCTCGTAGAGACAAGACAACGTTGCGTAAGGCTGCAAGGCTACTGTTATCGAAAGTGGCTTTGTGCGCTATCGTGGAGCCGCCCTGCCAGCCGGGTAACCCGAGCCCGTATCACGTCGCAAGCCTTACTCGTCTCGCCCTGCTGCAGCGCCGCTTCGGACTCTCGTCGGGCAACCAACGCAATCTGGATTTCATGCTTTACCTGATTGACCGTTTCGTGCTCGTCCATTGGCAGAGAAACCACCTTCGCCAGCCTCACATTATGCTGCTAGTGATCGGACCAACATCGCCTTCCGCAAACTGACGCTGCCAGGACTTGTGCAGCTGCACGCGAGCACCACTACGACGAGGCTTTTGGTAATTGTAACTGCCGTCAAGCGCCTTCAACAACAATACGCGGTCACTGACGCCGGTCCTGTAAATGTAGAGGATTTGGCGCGCCAGCGCGCTGCTCTGCCAGGGCTCGGCGAGTTTGTGCGACCGCTTAACCTCGTCAAATACGCCCTTGAGGAATGCGAGGTCTTTGGGCTTGTATATGCCGTATTCGGCAGAAAGGGTGGTGATGGGCATGGAACGCTCCTATCCCGTTGGGCAGAGCGTGTTCGTCTCTCTCAGTCGCCGTTTCCCTTGGAATTATGGGCGATGAGCCACCATAGCACCGATCCGTATCGGACCTTGCATGCCAAATATATTTTGTTTCGAATGGAATGCCGCGCCAAACAAGAAAAAGCCGCACTAACCGGGGTGTGTTGGCTGCGCGGCTCTCCCTCAACTCGACCGCAACATTGGGGATGTCGCATCGATGCCGTGTAGCGGCATCCGTTAACATCGCCGACGGCAGTTTGTTCCGTCCTGATTTCAGTTGCGAGAAAGTTTGAACCGCTCTCCCACAATCTTTGTCCGCTCACATCCGCAACCTGCTCGCCAGGTTGCCCCTTGAGAGTCATCTGATCGAAAGCACAACGGGTCCGGAGACAGCGTCCGTAACGCCGAGCCCGCCTCCCAAGTCCTCAAGCGTCTACGCAGAAGAAGTTGAGGGTAGCGATCATATGTGGCCATCCAGGCAGCCAACGCTTCAGCAACGCGACCGTGAAGAGCTTCTAGCTGGAAACGGCTGGACGGTGATTGGATCGGGGCGCACTGTCGCTCTACAGCCTGCAGATGCCCCTCATCCCCCATATACGCCGCACTGCGGGCTGTCAGCCTGTGGCCGGAGGGCGTTCAACATCCAACACGTCCTTCGGCTTCAACGTGATTCTACTTAGGCCGGCTTCGGGCACAGTATCGCTGTCGGCCTGCGGTAACATTCCTACATCCCGTCGCTGCAGGCTGTCCTTGATAGCAAGCTCTTGCCGGAGGTCCTTTCAGCGTCCTTCGGCTTTTCTTTACGTCCAGTTCGCGGCGACGATGTCCTTGACCGGAGATCGCCGCTTCATTGCGCGGCCTGCTCCAGCTCCTTGCGGATGCGTTCGACAATCTCGGGGTTCTTGCGCATTTTCTCCAACAGGTCCCGGTGTTCCGCACACCAGTCGTCGAACGCCCACTCTGCCCGGTCTTGTGCCCTGCTGCGATCTTCCGCCTCAACCGCCGCTTTGGCTGCGGTGTCTTCGCGGACCTTTAGGGTCACGCCCAGCTTCTCACATTCGGCGTCGATCCTGGCCAGCACCTTCTCGCGACCTCGCCCCCGGATGGTATGCGGAGTCGCGGCCAGCCAGTCTTTCACTGTAACGACTGGCGGCAGCCCATAGCCTCCCAACTTTTCGCGAAAGGCGTTCTCCTTCTCAAGGGCCACCCTGATCGGCTTGGGCAGATTGAGTGCGCTCAGCGGCGTGGCGAGGATCTCGGCGCGCTTCTTCGGCAGCTTCGCGTGTAGCTTTTCACTCATAGCGGTTTCCTCGCTCATTGCAGCCTCGCCTCTATCGTCACCTGGACCACTAGGAGGTCGCCGTCGTGCTTGCTGGCATAGGCGTCGAACGTCCGACTGATATCGCGGTCGCTGGCGTTGGGCAGGATCGACTGTGCCCTTCCTATCTCACGGGTCATTTATCGGTCCTGCCGCACCCTAACTCCGGGGTTCCCGTGGTTCAGGAACTCGATCCCCTCTGCCTCCAGTACCTGCATAAAAGCACGTATCTTGTCGAGACCGCTGGTCAGCATCTCAGCGCCACGCTTCTCCGTGGAGCTTACCGTATCTCGATCCGTTGACGGCGATTTGGACCTTGAGGACGGGACCGATGACCAACCAGAACCTAGGAGGGTTATCTCGGCAGCTGCAGCGACCTGGAGTTCGATTTCGGCGAATATGACGCACTGGAATACATTCGAGGCGGCACAGGAACGTTATGCGCTTTCGCAGCTTGTATTATGAACGCAAGCGGCATCTAGGTAAGTCTGCCGTCTATACGGCATCGATTGCGGCACTCCCAAGGTTGTGGACGAGATGAGGGAGAGCCGCGCAACCAACACACCCCGGTTAGTGCGGCTTTTTCTAGCCTGCGGGGCAGCGACCTACGAGAAGGCGCGACGCCGAAGATGTATGATCGCCGAGCGCCGAATGGAGCCTGCGCCTGTTGTTGACCCTCCTCGATGAAGCGGGGCAGAAAGGCCGATCAGGTCTCGGCCTGGAGGCTCAACGAACGGCAGTCGCTCGCTTCGCCGAAGCCGAGAGCATCACGCTCCTTTCGGAGTTCACCGAGGTAGAAACTGGCAAGGGCACCGATGCGTTTGATCGAAGGCCCCAGCTTGCCGCTGCGCTGGCCACAGCCCGCCAGGCGAAGTGCCCGGTGCTGGTTGCCAAACTTGATCGGCTTTCGCGCGACGTTGCCTTCATTGCCGGCCTGATGGCGCAGCGCGTACCCTTCATCGTCGCCGAACTCGGCGCTGACGCTGATCCTTTCATGTTGCACTTGTACGCGGCTCTGGCCGAGAAGGAACGCCGGCAGATTTCCGAGCGCACTCGGTCGGCCCTCGCCTCGCGCAAGCTGCATGGCACCAAGCTTGGCAATCCCGTCAATGCTGGCAAAGCAGCCGCAGCCGGACGCGATGTTCAGACGAGAGCAGCAGATCGGTTTGCCGACACCGTCCTGCCGGTTATCACTGCCCTGCAGAAGTCGGGCATTACCAGTCTGAGGGGCATCGCCATTGCCCTTAACAGCCGAGGCGTGCGCACAGCACGAGGCGGCGAATGGCAGGTGTCCAATGTGCGCAATGTTTTGGCGAGAGCTGAAGTCAAAAGGCCTTTTATAAACGGGAAGTAATCTCTCGCTGGGATCGTGAGGTTTGGCCGCCCGATGTAACAATTGCAGGCTTCCGCTTCCGCGATCCCGCTCGATGGATCTCCCGCGACGGACATTGCAACACTCGACATTACCAAGCCGAGAGCGCGCGCCAACGCTTAAGATGCGACCGTCCGCGTTAACCATCAATTAACTATCTGATCGCGTTCAGCGCTATTTTAGCGGATACTGATTTTTGGGGAGCGACGCGGCAAGTTGCTCATAGAGCCGGAATAAGAGAGACCTGTCTACTTGTGCACCTACCGTTTTTGTCGTGCCTGATACCCACGAATCAGTTATGAAAAACGAGAAGTGACGGAAGACCGTCACCTTACGGGGAGGCGCCCGCATCATGTTCGATGAGGAGCGCCACAATGAACATCGAAGAAGCAGTTGCAGCAGCGACAGCCGAAGCCAACACGCTGCTCTCTTGCCTTAGCCAGCCTGTTGTCGCCTACCACGTCACAGCGATCATGCGAGAACCTGACGTAGAACACGCTCGGGAGATGCAGCAGGAATTCCTGCGACGAAGCGTCGAGGCACTTGTCGATGATGGCTTGGAGGATGCTGTTGCCGAGCATTTTGCGTCCATGTTGGCCGGTCGTGTTGGTTCAGCTTGGAGACTCCTTCACTCGGCTGACGGCACATGGCACTGATCTCGATCTGAGCGGAAGACCCGAGCACATAGCGGCCCCCCAGCCGGCATCAATCACCGGCGCCGTCGCATAGCCTGCGAAAAGCTCATCCCCGCCGTCGCCGCTCAGCGCAACTTTCGCGCGGGCCGCCAACGCGTCTGGTGCAAGAATGTCCAGATCATGCGCGAATGCAACAAGTGCTTGGCGCGCGCGGTCTACGTCCCCCTTCCCCATAAGAGCAGCGCGGCAAGTATTGAGCGGAAGCTGATGAACTTGGCCCCGGCTGCCCGTCCATTCATTAGGCAGTTGAAATGCGTCCAAGACGGACTTGATCTCACGAGGGAATCCGAGGCCTACAAAAATTGCGACTGACCGATCGAATTTGCTGGTGTTCACCGTTTCCTCCGATGGATAGCATTCTTTGGCGTGGAATGCCCTATAACGCGCTCGTAGTAACTCGGGTTGCAGTTACACTCTTGTCGCAACGTGGCCTTCGTGGCGTCTGGATCTCGTATGACGTGATCTCGACTAGGAGACGCCTCGACTCGTTCGATTTTTCCGAATGTGGTCGTGACGTTTTGCTTGCCGAGCGTCCAGGACTGTCGAAAGCGCGAAGCTAACAGCTATGATTTGCTGGCTCTCCAGCACATGACCGATGAGCAGCTTGAAACTATCGCACTTGGTTACCAAAGGTGACTATTGAGATCATCCTCGATGAGCGCATCGCCGATTCGGATCAACACCAAGGGGACGCCGGCGAACAAGGCGCGGCTACCCCGTCTTGATCGTGATCTCGACGCGGCGGTTCTGCTGGCGGCCGTCCGGATCGTCGCTGCCGTCAGGTTTCTCGTTCGGTACCGCGGGCTTCGCTTCGCCCCAGCCTTTGGTCTTGATGCGACCGCCGTCGGCGCCAGCATTCTCCACCAGCCAATTCTTGACCGACCTGGCGCGCCGCTCCGACAGGTTTTGATTGTACTTGTCTTTGCCCTTGCTGTCGGTGTGGCCCTCGATTCGCACTGGTGCGTCGGGATACTCGGCCAAGACCGCCGCGACCTTCTCGAGCGTCGGGAAGGCATCGGGCCTGAGGGTGTCCTTGTCGAAGTCGAACAGGGTCGGAGGATGAAAGGGCGTGGCGGCGAGATGATCCGGAAGGACTCCTACGTTGAATAGGCGTCAAGACGCAAGTCAGATGCTTCTCCTGTAAGCTCAGAAGGCGGATAGACATCTTGCCGGTGCGCTTTTCGATAAGGGCAACAACCATCCAAGCCAGCCCAAACGCCCGCGAGGCGTCTTGGGGTGGCAGTGCTCTCCGGATGCTGGCGACAGTTGCGATCAATCTCTTGAGGAGGGTCGCTGCTCTGCCCGGCTTGGGCCGAGGTGGTCCGCGCAAGCGATCAGCCGCTCTTTCAACCGATCGGCGACCTCGAGTCCCCCCGCATGGCGTTCGGTCGTGTCGCTCTGCTCGGTGATGCCGCCTACGTCGCGCGCCCGCATGTTGCGCGTGGAGCTATCAAGGCGGGTCACGATGCGATGGCGCTGGCGATGGCCCTCGAGACGGCAACGGTAGAGGACGGCCTTCAGCGGTATGAGTTTGTCCGGCGCCCGATCTCCGTCGCGTTGGTGGCTGAATCGCGGCGCCTTGGCGCTTATCTTGAGGGCAAGGGCGAGAGGACCGATGATATCGCGGCATTTTTGCGCGCGAACGGCGGTGTCGAGCCTTCCTTCGTCGACGGTGGTCTATTCTTCCGGCTTCTCGCCGAGGTTGGCCTCGGCGGATAGCTGAGCAAGTCGATCCTGGAAGTGAAGGATCCGCTGGTGCCGACGGTGAGCGGAACTGACCGCTTCCATGCGTGAGAGTAGCTCGTTTGCGCCCTACACCGCTGGCGTCGGATATGGTCTGGGCAATCCTCGGTGGCAGCAAACCCCGCCGATGTTCCTGCGGGAGCTGCCGATAGTTTGGGAGCAACCGCGGCGCGCACTTTTTTACTGAGGGGGTTCACTCGTCGAGCCAATACGGGCGGGAACAGCCGAACTGGCGCGAGCCAAGTGGTGGGCGCTCGATGACAAAAGCCGTCTCGGAAAGGCTTTGGGGCGAGTTGTTCGCCACGATCGTGTAGCCCTGATCGATCAGTTGTAGGTTCAGCTCCTCAAGATGCCGCTTAAAGCCCTTCTCGATCCGGCTGCGAGGATACCGCCACCCGTTCCTGCATGCTCTGATGAGGATCTCGGAATACAATTCGGCGCTGGCGGTTCTGACAGCAGTTTCGGAAATCAGCTTGCCGTCACGTTGGGTGCCGTCGGACAAGCATGGTCCAGCCGACAAGGGCAGCACCAGTATCGCGGCCGAGACAGACCATTTTATCACCGATCCCTCCCAATCTGGGGCTGGCGGGGATCTGCCAATCACGGCGCCCTGCCGATCCGGGAAGGGTAGGATCGATGGCGACGGCTAGGCATCGTGCAAATGCAGTGTTTTCGAGGTCGCATCTGTAGTATTTTCGACCTGCCACGAGATCCTGGGTGGCCATGGCTCGGGCAGATCGGAGATCGAGGCGATGCTTCACGCCGTAGGCAATCCTGTTGCCGGCCTGTCGGATCGGGAGCGGGTGGTCGCTGCAAAATTCGCCGAAGGGATGACCTACCGTGAAATCGGCGAGCTGCTCTTCATAGCGCCTACCACCGTTCGGACCCATCTCTCGGTAATTTACCGGAAACTCGATGTTCGCAGCAAAGTGGCGCTTGCAACCCTGCTTGCCGATCACCGCGGGCAAGTCTTTGGCCAGGCGCGGTCCGATGACCTTTCCAGGGACGACTCTGGGCCTCCTGTGGTTGCGGTGATCCCGTTCGACAATCTGAGCGCGGACGAATACTGGACCCGACTTGCCGACGGTTTATCAGCGGACATCATCGTCGATCTTGCGCGCTATCCCGATCTTGCGGTGATCGCCCGCCAGACCATGCTCTCGTACAAGGGCCGGCGCGATGATGTGCGATCCATCGGGCGGGAACTGAATGCCGATTATCTGCTTGAAGGAACCTTGCAGGCGGAGGCGCGCCAGCTGCGTATCTGCGTCCAACTAGTCGACGCGCGGACTGGGGTCGACTTGTGGACGGCCCGCTACGATCGATCGGCGGAAGACCTGTTTACAATGCAGGACATCGTCACCGAAAACGTTGTCAATGTCCTTGCTAGCTGTTGCGGCAAGCTCGCAAAATTGCGACGCGATGTGGCTCGCCGAAAACCCCCAGCCAGCTTGCGCGCCTATGACTACTATCTGCTCGGCGTCGAGCAGCACAATATGTACACGCGTGCTTCGAATGCGGAAGCTATGCGGCTTCTGACGTGCGCTGTCGAACTCGACCCTGGTCTTGCCAGAGCCTGGACTGTCTTGGGGCTGGCCCATGCCGTCGCAGCCATCAATGCATTTACAAACGATCCTTCCGACGCAAAAGAGCGTTGGAAACTGTGCCTCGAGCGAGCCTTGGCACTCGACGCTGGCGATACCCATGCGCGCATATGTCTCGCCGAAGTTCGAGCCTTGCAGGGTGATCTCGATGCCACGGAGAGCGAATATGAGCTTGCCTTGAAGTCCGCCCCGCACGATACCGATACCCTCGCCTTGCTTGCCGGAGGCAGGGCATTCGTGACCGGTGACCCGCTGGAAGGGTATGAACTGGCGAAACGGGCGATTCAAATCAATCCACATATTCCTTGGTACTATAGCATGCTGGGCCGATCGTGCTTCGTTGTTGGTCTCCACAGGGAGTGCCTGACCGCGTTCAGCCAGGCTCCGGCGGACTCGCCTGCAACGCTGCTATTCCAGGCCATGGCTCATGCCATGCTCGGCGAGACACCTCAGGCAATAAAAGTTGCCAACCGGTTGACGAGAGAATTTCCGAACTTTTCGGCCGAAGGGTTTATCGGCTGCTACCCGGTCACCAATCCTCCGGCCATTGCGGCGATCCGGGAGGGTGCCCGCCGCGCGGGGCTTACTTAGAGCCTTTCAGGTTTTGACGGATTTCGCGAGCGGCATCCTGAGATGGAAATCTCGGTCGATGCTGATATGCGGCTCGTTGAGTTTCGCGATCACGGGGCCGAGATTGCTATCCGCTATGGCGCGGTCGCACAGTCGTGGCCTCGCACCCAATCACGACGCTTCCTCGACGTACAGGTTGACGCCTGTCATGACGCCGGACCTGCTCGCCTCCGGCCCGTCGCTTGCCTCGCCTGCCGACCTCAGCCGCCATACGTTGCTTCACGAAGCCAATCACGACGGCTGGGCGCTGTGGTTTCGGGCGTCTGGTCTGCCGGATTTCGCGCTAGAGCCCGGCCTTGTCTACGCTGATGCAGCGCACGCCCTTAAGGCCGCCAAGCTTGGCCACGGCATCGCCCTCGGCGACCGGGTGATGGAAGGTGACGATTTTCGCGGCGGAACGCTTGTGCGACCGTTCAAACTCGCGGTGCCCTATGGGGCCTATTGGCTCGTCGCGCTTGACTTCCAGCTTCTTAGCAGGCCTGCGAAAGACTTTGCCGGGTGGATCGTTGCAGAGCTGGCTGTTAACGAAGCTTGAGGGCTGCCAAGACTACGCGGCGGCACCTGACAGGAGCGGGCCGGTCAGGCGTCGTCAGGTCAGACCCTGGAGACCCTTCAGTCTAGCGCCCGACAAATAGCAACCCGCAAAAAGTTCCGCTCGTTCTGCCGAGCGCTCCTGCGACTCAGCTCAGGCGGTAAAATCGTATCGCGTTCTCACGAAAGAACTTGCGCCGCTCATCATCGCTACAGGCGCTGGTCAGCCGATCCAGAATGGCGACCCAATCCGCATATCGATAGGTGAGTTCAGAAACCGGCCAGTCACTGCCGAACATCACGCGCTCGAAGCCAAACGCATCCAATATTCGGTTCAGGTATGGCTTAATGTGGCCCTCAGTCCAGCGATCATGGTCGTCTTCAGTGATGACGCCAGAGACCTTACAGTGAACATGCGGAAGTTCTGCTAGCGCGCGTACCTGTGACCACCACGGCTCGACAAGGTCGTGCCGAATCCCGGGCTTGCCGATGTGGTCAAGCAGGATCGGAACGTCCGGGCATCGGCGTGCCAGCTCGGTGGCAGCGTGAAGCTGGTAATGATAGCTGCAAATCTCGAAGTGCAGGCCGTACTTGGCGAGCCGCCGCACACCCTCAATGAAGCCAGGCCGGATGCAAAAATTCGGATCGGGCCTGTTCTGTGCGCTGGCGGCGGATCGACCTGAAGCGCGTAATCGAGGCGCGCTTCGGCTCGCCTATCACGAACGGCATGTCCGTAGGCTTTTGAAGGAGCTCGGCTTCTCGCATGTGAGCGCCAGGCACGTCAGCCCCCTCTATGGAAGTCGACGAGTGCGTCGCGCGTCTTCGTACCGTGGGCAGGCGGCGACGGCAGATCTCGTTCCAGGTGGCCTCTCTGTACGAGCTGTTTTTCGGTCGTCCTGCACTTCAGTCGGGCAGCCTTATAGGCGAACGCTCTGCCCACACGTCTCCTGGGCCGGGGTTCGTCGGACGTGTGCGCCCACCCAGGTGGGTCATCACGCCCCAAACGGCGTTCAGCGCCGTTTGTGCCGCACCCTCGACCAAGGCCGGCGTCCAACTAACATCGTCGCCTGCGAGAAACAGCCCGCGCTCCACCGGCGGCAAATGATCCTGCATGAAGTGACCATACATACGGTAGTTGTAGCGGTAGTGCCCTGGCAGGGCCCCCTTGAACGCCCCTAGGAAGTTCGGATCACTCTCCCAGCTGACCGTAATCGGGTCGCCAATGATATGGCGGGCCAGATCCACCTTCGGATAGATTTTATGTAGCGCCGTAAGAGCCAATTCTACGCGCCTCTCCACCGGCTGCGGTAACATCTTCAGCGCGTCGGACATCCAGGAATAGGTCAGGCAGACAACCCCCGGCCGATCGTCGCCGAGGTCGAAGAGGTAGGTGCCGCGAGTCAACCGATCGGTCAGCGTTATCGACATCAGTTGGCGGCCGGTTTCGGGATCCGTATCCTTCCAGAACGGCCAATCGACCATGACGAAGGTCTTCGATGATTGCATGTAACGGGTTCGGTCCAGGGCCATCCACACGTCATGGCCGAACAGCCTCTCCTCAGTGTCGATCGACGTTGTCAGAAGCCAGCTCTGGCAAGTTGCAATCACTGCCTCAAATGCTTCGGTCCGGCCCCAGTCGGTGACGCTCAGCCTGCCCTCGTTGTCGCGGAACAGACGCCGCGCGCCCGGCCTCGTGCCACCGCCGTTCAGCGCAGCAAGCGTGGTTCCTTTCGGCCAGTGCACGATCCGCTCCGGTGCGCGACACCAGAGGCCCCAAGGGACCTGTTCGACCCCTCCAACGATGAACCGCTGATTTTCGTCCTGCTCCGTCAACCCGCAGGATTTCCAGCATCGAGTTCGGAAAATCCGAATCCCATCCGCCAGTGCCGAACCCGACTTGTCCGAACACCTCGCGATGGCGGAACGAAAGCTTTTGGAAATGCGCTGATGAGGCAACGAAGTCGTAGAATGTACGCTCATCCCTGGTGCGGACGATGGGATGCCATATTTCTTTGATACGGGCGGGGTCGCGGTCGCGGATCGCCTGCTTCAGTGCCAGAAAGTTTGCGCCGTCGTCGAGGGCCTTGTCATATGCTTCTGCGATCTCGCTATAGAGCGTCGGGAGATCGGCAAGAGTTCGGGCATAGTGGGTTTCGCCGCCAATATCGATGACTGCCGAGCCGGCAGCCTTCGTCAAAGGATTCGGAAACGGCTGGCTTTCAAGGCCGAGCCGATCCACGTAGCTGTAAAAGCCGGTTGAGGACACCGGAAAGCGCATGCCTCCGAGTTCAGCGATCACGCCGTCGGCGCCCTCGAAGGGCTGCGAACGAAGCCGGCCGCCGAACTGACCGCTTTCGAACAGGATCGGCCGTAGCCCCAACCGCATCAGTTCGTATCCGCAGATTACTCCGGCGATCCCCGCACCGATGATCGCAACCCGGGCGCCGTGCTTCTCGGCCGGGATCGCCCCTAACCCGTCCGGATGCGCCCGCCAGTCATCGAAGCCAAAGGGAAATCGGGACCGAACATGGTAACCGGGGCGGTCATTCCGGGTCTCCTCTGAACAAGCCGACCGTACAAGCCGGGGGCGACGGTCGTTCAGATGGCTGAGTTTCCCGCGCACAGCCTGCAAATGCTTCCGGTCGAGATCGGCGAAGATCGCCTCCTCGTGCGCCCCGGCCCGAGCCAGATCTGAGCCATCCGGGCCGACAATGCACGACAGGCCGCAGTAGTGGAACGTTCCCTCAGTGCCGACGTAGTTGGCATAGGCGACAAAGATCTCGTTCTCCTCCGCGCGCGCGGGAACGATGCGTTGGGCACCGCCGGTGTAGGGTTCCATGTTTGCGGTCGGTACCAGCAGTGCTTCGGCACCATCGAGTGCGAGCGTGCGAACCAGTTCCGGAAACTCGACGTCGTGACAGATTGCCAACGCGAGCCGCCAGCCGCGATAGGTGAAGACCGGGGCAAAGTCGCCCGCCGCAGCAAATTGCGCCCGATCCACGGTACCGAAGAGGTGGGACTTGCGACAGGTGGCTAAACGCACGCCATCCTCAGCGACCATGAACGCCGCGTTGTAGACGATGTCTCCATCGGCCTCCGGAAGGCCGGCGACCAGTGCGATAGCATGTCGACGGGCGATCTCGGAGATCGCCGCCGCAAGAGGCCCGTCGATCGGCTCGGCTGCGGCCCTCACGGATACCCGGTGAGCGCCATCTCGGGTGTGACCAGGATCTCGGCCCCTTGGCCGACCGCCGCGGCGGCGGCGATGTCTAGGCGGGCAAGGCCCTCCGCCTTGCCTCCCGTGACCGGACGCCACTGACCGACCGCGAGGCGCATCACTCGGCGGCGGGTTTCAGCCTCTGCAGTTCGGCGCGGCCGGGCTTCTGCAGTGGCCCAAAACTATCGAGATAACCGTAGTCGAACCGTTCTCGGTCGTAGACCGTGAAATCGACGGTGCAGTCGCGGAAGCTCTTGAGAGGTTGGCCCAACCCAAGGAGGCCGCGCTCGCGCTGGCGCCGGACCGTATCGAAGTCGATCTCGATCGGCATAAACGCTTCGTGCGTCTGCGCCTGGTGGAGAACGCGGCCCGCCGGATCGACAATGACCGACTGCCCGTTGCCGCCGACCCCGAGGCCATTGATATGGAAGACGTAGGACTGGAACATCGCCGCCGTCGCCTGCGCGATGACGAGATCGGCCGGCCGATCAACGAACCCACGTAGAGGCACGTGAGGGTCGATCCAGCGTGGAGGTGGGGGGAGAGTTCATCGGTAAGCGACGAAAGGCTTCCCCTCCGGGCTTCAGTATACCGTCAAGATAATCGGCTGATGCGCGATTCCGGCCACTGGGGCGGGGCGCAATGACAGGGATCGAATAGCCTGAAAATCAGCGCTCAAGGTATTGTGTATCGACCAAAACAGACCCATATACGGAGTGCTTCCCCAACAATTTAATAGTTTCGCCCGCGGTCAATCCGACGACCGAGTTCGTGCGCGCGTGACCTCCCCCACAAGACCTCAGCCGGTGCAGTGACCGCAAAGAGCGCCTGCGCGCGATTCACGTAACAGAGCAACGCCGAGGAAATCATCTCGGACCACAACGGCGACTGGATGGACCGCCGGTGCACCCCAACGTCGCCACTTGATGAGAGAAGGAGAAGTGACATGAATTTTGTATCAGCCGAAACCATCGCCGACGCGGTGGCCTGTCTTCGTGAAGCGGGGACGCCACTGCCCGCGACCTTCGCTGATCTTGACGACGTGGCGTTAGGCCGCGCCTTGTGGCGCATGAACGCCGACGCCTTGACCGTCAACCACGACGACGAGATCGAGGGCTACGCTGCGCCAGCCGCGTCTGACAGCGCTGCACAGCGCGTGAAGTCGCTGACGAACTTAGTGGAGCAGTGCTGTGTGGAACGGGGCGCTGGAACAGGAACTCTTCATAACGCTCTTCACGGCGATTTGGACAGCGACGTGCAAGATGATGGGCACCGACGAAAATGCATATGAAGTGCGTCGCCGGAGGGGAGGACTGGGACGCCGCCACGTGGGGAAGGAACTGAATTGTCGATGCCAGCGGCGATTACTGGCGGACAGAGGCGCAACACGACATTTGCGACAGAAGTCACCCAAGTCGGCCCTCTATCGACCTGTCACGCTTCCTCGGCAGGCAACGCACGCCTGGGCTCGGTTGCACCATTTCTGCACCTTCGCACACGCTGCAGCATAGGTCGTTTGGACCTGGCGTGAACCCCGTTCAGGCGGCAACAACTGCGTCTAGCGGCCGCCGCGGACTGAGATGCGCCGGCCGCCCAGCGTAACCCATGCGGAAGACGAAGGTCGGCTGCCAAGTGGGATCGTCCGTGAACTCGGCTAGGATCGCGGCCATGAGGGGAGCCCGTTTGAGTTCCGCCTCGCGGTCCACCCGCTGAGGCGGCATGTTTAGTGGATGAGCGGCTAGCCCGCGGGCAGTCGCCCACAGATGCAGCCGCTGCCAAAGCCGGCCCGCCTCAAGCGTTGTCGGCTGATCATAAAGCTCACGCACCGCAATCATGCCAAGGAGCGGCGCGCTCGCGACATGAACATCGCGCGTTGCGCCCAGCCATTGCTGATCAGCCACTTCGGCGGACGGTGCGCGAACGATCTTAGCGGCGGTATTGATGAGCGGCGGCAGGGCCATAGCATCCAGCGTGATGCCGTCGCGGTGCTCCTGAATGGACCGCCAGTCGAAACGGAACCACTTGGCGCTGTCCATCGCCATCTCGTGATCGGCGATGATTTCCTCGGTCGCCGTGATAATGATCTTGCCCAGGCGGTCCTTCGCGGGACCGTTGTCGAACAGGATGAGCCGGACGTCTCGATGGCCTCCCTCGGTCAGGGTCCGCATCTCGTCCCGCAGTTCGGCGGAAACTGCCCTCTCGTTGTCATAGGGGCCACGATGGGTGCGACGGTGGGGGATCGCCTGAAACAATTCGCTCTCGCTGAGTATGGCCCGACGCGAGATGGATCGTCGCCACAGCCTGATCCGGATACGCTGGCCCCCCCAATCCGAGGCGATCCGGCGTCAGTTCGACCTCCGGCAAAGAACCCTGAGCATGTGCCGCGTGCACCATATTCTCGATGGCACAACCAAGCGACAGCGCCAACTCGCGGCGGAACGGATCAAACGCGCCAAGGTGACGATCATGATCGGCGAACACAGCGATCTGATTTTCCGCAACATGGAACCGCCAGGGCTGAGTGTTATGGGCGTTGGCAGCTAGAATGCCTGCGCGCACGAGCGCCAGCGGTCCGTCGAGTGGGTCGTCGCGCCAGTCATGCCACGGCTCATAGGCCGGACCGCTACCGACGTGGAATACTTCGTTGGACCAGGCCCGCCACACGACTTCGCCGGCGGCGAGGACAGTGAGTTCCGCTAGTCCCTTGAGCAATGCCCGGCGGCTGGTCAGTTTCGTGGTCATGTTATCTCCTTGGTTTATCCCCGCGGGGCTCCCCGGTCAGAGACCTAGAAACTTCACAATCATCTGATCCGACGCTGACCATGCCACTCGCCTGCGACATGGCAAGTCGCGCACTCTACCGATCTTCGGCCTCCATATCGTCGATTTCAACCACGCGATCGGCAATCTTGTCCGTTATGTCCTGCTGCCGGGCAGCGCGTTGATAGGCTGGGTGTCGAGCCGTTGATCGATGGCGTCTTCAGCGTGCTGATCGCCGACAATACCTTCGACAGCAATCAGATCATCACAAGTTGAACAAACGGGTGCCAGGATCGCCATCGTCCGCACGCCATGGGGTTGTTCATCCAATTATCGCCCGACCACACCGCCGCTCGGCAAGCTATTGGTTGCCTAGTCCATAAAAAAGATATAATGGCGGATCAGGCCTCGCCGATGTTTTGATATTTGTTGACTTTCAGAGCCTCGCCAAAACCCATTTGAAATGTCCTAAGCCATTGAAATGAAACACGGGGAGAGCATTCTTAAAAGAACGTTCCCGGGCGGCCTTGCTCCGCAATCGCCGTCGCCGGTGGCTTTCGTACAAGTTCAAGGACCTTCTGCCATGACGCTTGCATCCTACGTCATCATCGATGCGCCGTCGCCACTGGGACTTTGGGAGAGCGGCGTCGAGGGCCTGCCCGAGGCCTTGAAAGCGCACGGCCTGCTGGGTCGGCTCCCAGCCCGTCAGGGCGCACGGTTGGCGCCTCCGAAGTATTCCAAGGAACGGGATCCCGAAACCGGCTTCTTGAACGGTCCGGCAATCGCCAGCTACTCATCGCAGCTTGCTGTGACCTTGCGCGCCGAATGGGACAAGGGCGCGACCCCGATCGTCCTTGGCGGGGACTGTTCGATCCTCATTGGCGTGACGCTTGGACTGAAGGGCAAGGGCCGCTACGGCCTGCTTTTCATGGATGGACATGCAGACTATTACGGCCCACATGAATTTCCGACCGGCGAGGTTGCAGACATGGATCTCGCCGTTGTGACGGGAGCGAGCCATCCGCTTCTCTCCAACATCAATGGTCTTTCACCGTACATCGAGCCCCGCGACGCGGTTCTTTTCGGCTTCCGTGACGAGGTCCTCGCCGTTGAGGCCGGCTCGCAGGACGTGCGGAAGAGCGGTATCGACGTGAGGTCATTGACCTATATCCGCTCACGCGGGCTTGGGCATATCCCTCAACGAGGCGCTCGGCCGGCTCGCCGCGCCGCCGTTGAAAGGATTCTTCGTGCATTTCGACGCCGATGTTCTGGCCGATGCCATCATGCCGGCTGTCGACTATCGAATGGACGACGGCTTTAGCTTCGAAAATGCTCGTGACGTTTTGCGCGCGGCGTGTGTAACCAGCAAGGCTGATGAGCATCACCGTCGACGATATTCAATCCTTCCCTTGACCCCGATGGCTCGATTGCAAGCAAGACCTTGCCGGATTGCCTGGTCGCCGGCCTTCAGAACTGAGCGTGCGATCATGGAGCGTCGCTGTCAACCGAACGGCGAGACCCCGAAGAGCCAGCCGTGCAGCCAGAAGCCCGAAAAGAAAGAAAGCCACCAAGCCGATGCCCGCAGCAATCAGGTCGCTACGCGGCTGGACGACCGCCCGTGCTGGGTTCCCCGCGTGGAATGACGGCAATCAGATCGACAATCGCGTAGGCCAGGAACACTCCGAAGTCCAGCAGCGCCCGGCACATCGTCGAGAAGGTTCTCGCCAGACTAGTCTATTGTCAGGGGGCAGTTCGGGTGCTCGCTTGCAGCTGCATAAGTCCCGCCAGCGTCAGTTTGCGGAAGGCGAGGTTGGTCTTGATCACAAGCAGCCAAATGTGAGGCTGGCGAAGGTCGTTTCTCTGCCAATTTTATAGCTACTTGCTCGAAATCAACTGCATGAACGGCGTACATGAAAAGCCTGTCGCAGGCAGCGAACCCCCCTTCAAAACTGCGACAAGTCGGGTTCTCGGCGGAGCCGAGCTATCGGGCGCATCACCATCGCTAGCCCGGTTCGAACTCGTCTGTTTTGATCCCGTCCAACGGCTCGAGGAAGATATTGCCGTTGTTGGTGGCGACCACAGCGCAGACCCCCCGCCGATCAGATCCCGTTTGAGGGTCGCGCCAATCGGCTTCGACAAAAGACAATATCTGGCACGAGTGCCACTCTCCCGAGTCAGACCGGTAATATCCCTCAACAGGTTCCATCTGATCCCCTTGTCGTGTCACGCGGATTAGCCGAATTTGAATGGAATACCTTAGAAATCAAGCGCCACATCCTCGCGCCGAGTTTGGTCTTCTGACGACATCCTTCGGCAGTCGCCAAAAAAGTTCGACCTGGTAACCTTTGCGACAATTTGTGCGCAAATGTGTGCCATCCAGCAGGAGAAATCGATTGTCGGTTCGTGAGGAACTGCAACATGTTTACGAGGTCTACGGTGCTGCCCAACGACGTCTACGGTGCTGCCTACCGGCGCAAGGACGCAGCGGGTTGTGCGCCCGTCTTCACGGCGAACGGCGCCCTCTATTCACCCTATGGACCTCCGGCGCTGGGCTACCAAACCGCAATCCTTGCGGAACTCGCCAGGCAAGTTTGGAGCGTCGAAATAATCGAAGGAATTCGCAAGCCATGCCGAGGCTTTCCTGCAGGGCCTCGACTTCTCCAATGTCGGCATTCGTGTCGGAGACGGGTCTCGCGGCTGGCCTGAGCACGCCCCATTCGACAAGATCCTGGTCACCGTGGCGGCTGAGCGGCCGCCGCCGGCTTTGCTTAAGCAGCTCGAGCCAGGGGTGCGCATAGTTCTGCCTGTGGGATCTGAAGAAGTAGGTTGCTGACTGTCATCGACAAGGATGCGGCAGGGCAACTTGAGGCTCGGAAACTCATCCGGGTTCGTTTCAGTCGGCTCGAAGCGGTCTAATGAGGGGAGTGGACATCGTACTCTGGGCGAACTCTTCATCAACGTCCAAAATGCCGCTGCCGCGATGATCATCAGGGCGCGGCAGTCCTGGTGGTGTCCGGAACCGCCGGCCTCGATCATGCCTTAAAACGTGCCGCCTCTTCAGAACCGTGCGTTGCGTCTCCCGAGCTGTAGGAATGCGCGCCGGCGCCGGCGCGCTTGCCGCCGTCGACGATCAGATATTCTTCCGCGGATCGGATTGCCTTCGAACCAGCATTCCAGAATCTCACGCGTGCCAGCGGCGTAGCGCGCCTGGGCAGACAGCGATGACCCCGAAATGTGCGGCGTCATGCCGTGATACGGCATCGACCGCCAGGGATGGTCTCTAGGCGCAAGTTGCGGGAACCAGACGTCGCCGGCATAGCCTGCAAGCTGGCCGGTCTCGAGTGCGCGGGCGACCGCGTCGCGATTGCAGATCTTGCCGCGCGCCGTGTTCACCAGATAAGCGCCGCGCTTCATCCTGGCGATCATCTTCTCGTCGAAGAGGTTTTCCGTCTCCGAATGCAGCGGCGCGTTAATGGTGACGACATCGCAGACAGGCACCATTTCCGCCGCCGTCTTGTGGAAAGTGACGCCAAACTCCTTTTCGACCGCCTCGGGAAGCCGGTGGCGATCGGTATAGTGAGCGGGTCGACGTGAAGATGGGTGCGGCGGATAACTTGGCGGGACGAGAAGCAAAGGAGTTCGTAAAGCCAGCCCTTGCCGCGCGGCAGCTCGTCGACCGGCTGGGCCTCCATGGGCTTCAGCGTCAGCGGAATGGTTAGATCGAGCGCCACGTATCCTCAGTGCACAAGCTTCCACGCTTCTCGATCGGCCGTCGCGTCGCTTTGGACGCTGTGCGGCGGGTTACTATCCATAGAAAACGGATTAGGAACCCATCTCCATTCGTGAGAGTTCTATATATATTTCAATAGCTTAGTTTACTAAAAGGGTTCCTGTGCCGGTGCCATGAAAAATCGTCCCGTGTTGAAAGGATAGGAACCGTCCCACGCCATCGAACGTCGAGATTTCATTGGACGTCGGAAACCCAAGCGGGCCACTGCCCCAATGCGTTTTTTGTCGAGTATTCGCCGAACACATCGAAGCCATCTGTCTCGATCTCGAAAAGGTCGAATCGCATTTCGCCTTTTCGTTGCCAGCACCGGATGTGGCCACTGATCAAGGATTTTCGCCGTATCGCAATCCCTACGACAAGCGCGCAGTGGAACGTCCTGCTGGCATCCTTCTCGCCGCCGCCATAACCTGGTGGCTCAATTGAGTCCGGACCTAGACCAACGGATTTCGCTCTTCGCTGTCTTTTGCCCGTCGCCTATCAGTGTCGTTGATTTTTCGGCGCTCCGATTCGTCGCGTGCGGGGCTGTGTAGGCTCCTTCTTTCCGATAGCGCCGCCTTCGTTATCCCATCGTTCGAGCGAACTGGCCTTGCGGGGTGGGTCGATATCATAATGCATGTCGAGACCAGCCGTTAAGGCTTCGCTGGTAATGGCATCTGCAAGATCAGCATCAGAAATTTCCAGATCAGGAAAGACACGCCTCACCGCATTTAGCGCATCCGAGATAGCGAAGGGCTGGGCGTCTCTTTGGCTCTCATTCAAAAACGTGCTGATCGCTGCTCTCACATCGGGTGAAAGCTGCTGTGCTTCATCGTCGCTGTTCATGGACCTAGCTCTCGTCAAACACTCAACGGCGACGGCACTACATTCGTTCCTTCGCGGGCCGAGGTCGCGAAGGAGAGGCGAGGCCCGCGCCGGTCCGAAGCGCCGAACCGCCATCCCCAACTCTGTCCCTCACGGTCCCGTCCTTGCCATGCGCCATATGGGCTGGTCTTTTGATGTACCACGGTCGCCGACCCGGAAGAAGTCGGTTAATCATCGGAGGACGACACCCGAACGGCCAACTAACCAGCCCGCGACAGCGCCAAGGACGAGCGCAACGAACGCATAAAGTGCGCTAGTCGAGACGCATCGGCATCGGCAGCCTCAGCCGCCTGCTGCTTGGCTCGCTCAACCGTCTGAGCATATTGCTTCTCGATCTGCGCAACCTGCGTGCGCGTCTCCTCGATCGGAATGTTCCGTGCGCTGGGAAGTGCTTGGGCAGCCTCACCCGTCACAAAAATGGCGTCGAGGGGAGGCGCAATCCCTCAAAGTGCTTAGGATCCAGCCGTTTTCACGAACGCTTGTCCCGGAGGTGGCTCCCCCTGTCAGCCGTTTCCAGGCCGATCAAGAGCGTCTTTGAGAAGGCCGTCAAGGAACTCAAGGTGGCCCGAATCGTCCGGGCTGACCACTCCCGCTTTCTTCAGGATCGCAGCGCGGTTGTTCGCTGCTGGACACCCCTTAGAAGGAAGTTGAGCCGAAGGATCCACTAACTTTGATCGACGCGCGCGGTCTGCGCCTTGGAAGGAAGCCTTCCTTAGCTCCAGCATCACATACGTTGGAAACGCCACCGTGGTGCTGATCGGACAGGGGGCGTCTGGTACAGTGGCCAGTTCTGGGCGTTGTATTTCCTGCAGCAGGTTTCTAAGACCCGCTTCACTCCGCCTACATCGTGGGAGCTGCACTCCTCATCGCAACGCCGAGCCTAGCCAAGTACTACGACATCGGCATCGACGAAGCCCGCAATTTGATTGAAAGATTTCGGAAACGATAGGGGCACTCTCTATCGAGAGGCTGCAAAGCTGAAGAGTTGACGCAAGGTGGCATCCGACCTGCCCAATCCGCTGTCGCTCAAGCCGTGGAATCCGGGCCGGTGGACGATCTGCCGCACGGGAAGGGGTGGCTCTACGAGCCCAAATACGACGGCTTCCGATCAAGATCTGGCATACGGTGGACGCCGTGCTCGCCGGCTAACTACGAGGACGAAGCGACCGGCACCATCGACAGCCCAAACGCTGCCGAAATCGCGAAGCTCCTAGAGCAAATGAAGGGCGGTAGCGGCTTCACTGTCGTTCGCCAGGCGATAGAAGCCGGTGGACAGGGAAGCGCAGAAGATGGTTCGCCTCGATCCAATCCTCGTGGCCGAACTCAGCGCCGACCACATCAGCGGCGGTCAGTTCCGGCATGGCTCCCGGCTGATCCGGTGGCGCACCGACAAGGCGGCGCGTCGGCACAGCCGATCGCAGATATCGCTAAGGCCGCCATCGCCTGCCTGCTCGACCGCATGTCTGGGAGCCGAGGCACATGCACCGCCCCGTGACATCGTGTTCCAGCCGCACTTCCTGTCCGGTGATTCCTGCGCCTCCCTGCATGCCGGCAAAAAACTCCGTTTGCAAATTTCGCGGCCGCTCATAGCCCACAATCCCGCTCAGTGCGGCCCTTGCAGTGTCCGGAAGGAGTCCGTGCTTCCCGTACGACGCCTTTGAAAATCACCCACCTCGATGCTGCAGCCTGAAATCTCGTCCAGTCGCGTCTGACGGGCTAGTCGAAAAGGCGGTTCACGCAAAGTCGGCAAGCCCCGCAGAACAGCTCGCGCTCTTCAACGAAAATCGGACTGGCTGAACTGAGCTAGAGCATTTTCGAGCGCAATGGAGGCCGGTTCGCGTGAAGAAAATGCGTGAAAACAAAAGCTTAGAGTATGGCCGCTTCAACAAAAATAGCGCGACCGCTTCCCAGTGCAGATGAGCCCGATTCCCCTTGCAGCGCGGCGATGGGAGGCCTTAAGTCGTTCTGCTCGACGTCGGCAAGATCATCCCCATGCACTGCCGGCTGCGAAGAAGAACATAACAATAGAAAGGGAGATCGCCTTGTCACAGGACCCGCAAGCCAGCCTGCGCACGGCAGCCTTACATTTCCACGAACATCCAAGGCCCGGTAAAATTGAGCTGACGCCGACCAAGCCGTTGGCCAATGCCCGAGATCTGGCGCTCGCCTATTCCCCTGGCGTCGCGGCACCATGTGAGGAGATTGCCGCCGACCCCGAGCAAGCCTACCGGTACACCTCGAAGGGCAATCTCGTCGCTGTTATTTCCAACGGCACGGCTGTGCTCGGTCTCGGCAACATCGGTGCGCTCGCAAGCAAGCCGGTGATGGAGGGCAAGGCGGTCCTGTTCAAGAAATTCGCCGGCATAGACAGCATCGATATCGAGGTCAACGAGACCGATCCGAAGAAATTCATCGAGATCGTCGCTCCCCTCGAACCGAGCTTCGGCGGAATCAATCT
Organism: uncultured Alphaproteobacteria bacterium; assembly: GCA_963839725.1. Taxonomy (GTDB): domain Bacteria; phylum Pseudomonadota; class Alphaproteobacteria; order Rhizobiales; family Rhizobiaceae; genus Kumtagia. Next base: position 46,041 of record CAWIWT010000005.1, read on the forward strand.
CGAAGACATCAAGGCACCGGACTGCTTTGACATCGAGGAGACGCTGCGCGAGCGGATGAACATCCCAGTCTTCCATGATGACCAGCATGGGACGGCCATCATCGTCGCCGCGGCTGTCATCAACGCCATGCATCTGGTGAAAAAGGATATCGGGCAGGTCAAGATCTGCACCTCCGGCGCGGGAGCGGCGGCGATCGCGTGCATGAACATGCTGGTCGCGGTGGGCGCCAAGCGCGAGAACATCTGGATCGCTGACAGCAAGGGGCTGGTGACAACGAAACGCAGCAATGCCGTCGACCGCTGGCGCGGCGCTTTCGCCCAGGAAACCGATGCGACGGATCTCGCCGCGGTCATGAGCGGCGCTGACATTTATGTGGGATTGTCGCAGGCTGGCGCACTGAAGCCGGAGATGATCCGCGAAATGGCGCGCGATCCGCTCATCCTCGCTCTGTCCAACCCAGTCCCCGAGATCATGCCGGAGGTCGCTATTGCGGAACGGCCCGACGCGCTGATCTGCACGGGGCGGTCAGACTACCCCAACCAGGTCAACAACGTCCTCTGCTTCCCCTTCATCTTCCGGGGCGCGCTCGATGTGGGTGCGACCACCATCAACGAGGACATGAAGCTCGCTGCCGCTCACGCCATCGCCCGGCTCGCGCACGAGCCCGGCCTTGAAGCGACGGCCAGCGGTGGGCCTGCAACCTTCGATCGCAGCTACCTTATTCCCTCGCCCTTCGATCAACGGCTGATCCTGCGCATCGCGCCCGCGGTCGCCAAGGCCGCGATGGACAGCGGAGTGGCGCGGCGGCCGATCGGCGACATCAAGGCCTATCAGGACGGCCTCAAGCGGTTTGTCTTCCGGTCGGGGCTGGTGATGGAGCCGATGTTCGAGCGGGTTCAAGATCAGGGCAAGCGGATCGCCTTCGCCGACGGTGAGGACGAGCGCGTGCTCAGAGCCTCGCAGGTCATCGTCGAGGAGGCGATCGGCTATCCCGTGCTGATCGGACGGCCATCCGTCATAGAGCAGCGCATCGAACGCTTCGGACTGGCGCTGAAGGCAGGCCAGGACTTCGAGATCATCAACCCCGAAGACGATCCGCGATACCGCGAGTACGTCGCCCTCTATCATTCGCTGGTTGACCGCAAAGGCGTCAACGTCGACAGCGCTCGCACCATCGTGCGGACCAATACGACAGTGATCGGCACTCTAGCGTTGCAGCGGGGAGAGGCGGACGCCCTGCTTTGCGGACTGGAAGGAAACTTTACGCAACATACGAGGGACATTCAGTCCATCATTGGACCAACTGGCGACGCGGCAAGCCTCTCGACGCTTTCGATGCTGATCACATCGCGCGGCGTATTTTTCCTGGCCGATACTCTAGTGAATATTGATCCGAGCGCGAACGATCTCGTCCGGATTACCCTGCAAGCCCGTGACCATCTCAAGCGCTTCAACATCGACGCAAAGGTCGCCTTGCTCAGCTACTCGAACTTCGGTTCACGCGACGGTGCGAGCTCGGAGAAAATGCGTGAGGTCTATAGGCGCCTGAAAGATGTTGCGCCTGACCTGCCGGTCGAAGGCGAGATGCAAGGCGATCTGGCCGTCAACGGCGCGCTACGTGGACGCTATGTTTCAAAAACGCGTTTTCCAGACGAAGCCAATTTGCTCATTTTCCCGAGCTTGGAAGCATCAAACGTCTCGATGACATTGCTGACTGAACTCAACAACGCGCTTCCCGTCGGCCCTATTCTGATGGGAACGACGAAACCGGTCCACATTCTTGTCCCCACGGTGACCAGCCGCGGCATCATCAACATGGCTGCCATTGCGGCGGCCGAAGCCTTGGGAACATGACGCAGGCCAAGAATTGACGATTCGACTGCGTGCGTTTCAAACTCCGTTGTGGTCGCGCGGCCGCAGCAGAGATAGCCGCCGATGACGCCAGGATCGTCCTTTACCGGCCATTTGCACCAGCGCTTGCCGGTTTTCTTAAGCGGGATAAGCCGCATCGGGTGGGACGGCGTGCGCAAAAATGGATCATGCCCTTAGTCCTTTTCCTTCTCATTAACGGCCGTGAAAACCCCGCAAGCGCTGTAGGCAAAACGGCATCGGCCGCGCGGCGTCACAGGGCGTTTGGGGGGATCTTCGGAGATGACTGGCCCTTCGGCTTCGACCCTCGCTTTGCCAGCTGGAAATCCTGTTTTTTAACTTGGCTTTGTGGAAAATTTGGCCCGAAGCAGTGTCCGCCCCAGCCGTTTGGTAGGGATTTTCTACCCCCCTACACACATTCGCCGGGCTCATGAGCGCCAGCATCGCCCGATGCACTTGCTCCAATGGGGTAGAACCATCGGCCAGATAACTCCAACGCCCCCGTTGGACTTCCTAGGGCGCTCACGGCAAGGGCTCGCTCTCTTGGTGAATCGCGCTGACGTTACAAACAATGTTCCCACGCCGGGGCCGCCGAAGGCGCAACTGGTCGGCCAGGAACAGGAAAGCAAGCACCACGCGTGGATAGGGCTCCTATGGGCGTGAACTCATAAACCAGCATTGCCCGACGAGCGCGCGCGCTCGTGTGCGCTTCTGGGTTTAAGTATTATTGCATTGTATTCGGTCAATGGGCGCACCATATTAGAAATATTGGTATTAGGAATATTGGTCAGCAGGACCGGAGCCGTTGGTTCGGATCGATGCTCTCCACAATAGGCGTTCAGGTGATGAACGCATTCGCAGAATTGGAATCCATTATGGATGTCGTTGTAAGAACTTATACAGGTAAGGGCTCGAAAGAGTTGTTTTCATTGCTGGAGAAGAATAAGGCAAACGTTGAAAAGCTCATGCGCTCAGTCAAAGGATTTGAAAGCTACACTCTAGCCCGCAGTAGTGAGAGCGACGGCGGCCTATCGATGACCGTGTGCCAGGACAAGGCCGGCACCGAAGAGAGTGTCCGCGTCGCGAAGGAGTGGATCTCGAAAAATGCAGCAAACATTAGCGTGGATGCGCCAAAGGTTTCCTCGGGATCAATAATTATTCACGCCACAAAGCACTAGTATTCAATTGTTTTGCCCGGTCGAGCAACTAGCCGGCCGGGCGATACTAATCTCTTGTTGCCTGAAGCTGTCCGGCAGCGGCTGGCATCCTGCGGCTCTTGCCGCCACTCCCCCTAAACGCGCACCCTGTCCATCTTCTCGATCTTCGCCGCGACGACCTTGCCGTCAGCAAGCTCTGTAATCGAGCGGATAGCCTCCAGCAGAGCCTCGTGTAGTTCCTGCAGTTGGCGATAGTGGTCGCAACCGACGTAAGACCGTGCTGGATGATGGTCTTGCGCATCGCCGTCGTCTCGTCGACGAAGCGCTTGAAGGGCGATGATTCCGACAGGTTTCTTGCGTCTGCCCATTTGCGGTTCTCCGTTAGAGTGACCGCCGCCGCCATAGACATATAATTCCGCTGCCTCGCTTATCGCGACTGCGACAAGGTTGATCTGCAGTCCAAGAAACAGAAATCGCTCAACCGCTTCTTCCCGGAGGTCGCCGCCGGCCTCGCCAGATTGAAGGCCGAGCGGTTTGTCCTGGACGGTGAACTCGTTGCCGACCTCGCCTTCGACTTCGACCTGCTCAGACTCTGTCAAACTTGGCACCCTTGGTGCATTAGTCGTGTCAGCCATGGCGGGGTCTTTGATGCTGGCCCGGCTTACGTCACCAGAAAGGCGATAGTTGCAGCTTGTTGGATGACTGAGCGGCGCCATGTAGGATTGTCATCGTAACAGGTCGATCTCAAGCGCCGACGACATCCACATTTCCGATCAATCACGTCAAGGTCGTGCGCTTTGTCGCCGAAGCGCGTTCATGAATATTAAGCTATGACGCAAGATCAGATCTTCGCCTTTGCAGTTCTGTCGGGGCTCATGGCCCTTTTTATCTGGGGGCGGCTTCGGTACGATCTCGTCGCCGTACTAGCTCTCCTCATGGCTGTATTCACCGGCATCGTTCCTCATAAGGCAGCGTTTTCCGGGTTCGGCGATGATATCGTAGTCATTGTCGCGAGTGCTCTGGTGGTCAGTGCGGCGGTAGAGCGCTCCGGCGTGATAGTGGCCACGCTCCATAGAATTTCGCCGAAGATCATATCGGTGCAGGGGCAGATAGTGGTTCTAGTGACCACCGTCACCATCCTCTCGGCGTTCGTCAAAAACATCGGCGCGCTGGCGATGATGATCCCGGTAGCGTTTCAAATGGCGCGGCGTTCGAAAGCATCGCCTTCGTGGTTTCTCATGCCAATGGCGTTCGGTTCGCTTCTTGGGGGGCTGACCACTCTCGTTGGCACGTCGCCTAATATCATCGTCTCTCGCATGCGCGAGGAACTGACTGGCCAGCCTTTTGGAATGTTCGATTTCACGCCTGTGGGACTTGGCATCGCCGTGGCAGGAGTAGCCTTTCTGGTCTTCGGCTATCGGCTGCTACCCGGCGGTCGTAGGGCGGCCGCCACGATGGACGAGGCGATCGATATCAACGACTACATGACAGAGGCCCGCGTTTTGGCGACTTCGTCGGTGGTCGGCCAGACGATCAGCGACCTATCGAAGTTATGCGACTACGAAGTTGTGGTGACCGGGGTTATTCGCCATAGATCTGAACGTTTGAGCCTCGTGCCGGACGTCGTCCTTATCGAGGGCGACATTGTGCTTCTTGAAGGCGATCCTAAAGCGCTCGAACGAGCAGTCGGCCGCGCCGGCCTCGAACTGGAAGGAGAGGGCCGCCACACCAGAGCCAAGGGGGCAGGAGATGAGATTGGCGGAATAGAGGCTGTGATCGGAGCCACTTCCATTCTGATTGGACAGACCGCCAAACGCATGGCACTGCATGAGCGCTTCAGCATCAATCTACTTGCAGTCAGTCGCAGCGGCGAGCGGTTCACCGAGCGCCTGCGAGACATCACCTTGCAGCCGGGCGATGTTCTCGTGCTGAAGGGCGACCTTGCGCGTTTTCCTGACAGGCTGAAGGAGCTCGGCATTCTTCCGTTGGCCGAACGCGAAATCCGCCTGGGGAATGTGCGACAGGGTCTGGTTCCTGTGGCAATCCTGGGCAGTGCCATGATGCTAACAGCCTCCGGCGTGCTGCCGGTGGCTACCGCCTTCTTTACAGCCGCTGCTTTGATGGTGCTGTTCGGGGCGTTGTCGCTCAGGGAGGCTTACGAGGCTGTTGATTGGCCCATCCTAGTGATGCTCGGGGCGCTAATTCCGGTCAGCGAATTGATCAGGACGACCGGTAGCGCCGATCTCATCGCCGGATGGCTCTATCAGCTTTCCGGTACCTTGCCGTCCTACGGCTCGCTTGCGTTGATCATGGTTGCGACAATGGCGGTAACGCCCTTTCTGAACAATGCGGCAACAGTGCTTGTGATGGCCCCCATTGCGGCTACCTTTGCCGAGCAAATTGGTTACAAGCCTGACGCGTTTCTCATGGCAGTTGCCATGGGCGCAGCCTGTGATTTCCTCACGCCCATCGGGCATCAGTGCAACACGCTCGTTATGGGACCGGGGGGATATCGGTTCGGCGACTACTGGAAGTTGGGATTACCGCTCTCGTTCATCGTAGTTTCGCTCGGCGTGCCGCTCATCCTGTTGGTATGGCCGACGTAGCAAACAAGGCGATCACACTTCAGAATATTGGATTCCAGCTCGCTTCCCTATACCAACGCCAATCCTGAAAACATTCTCTCAGGTTGTCGCTGCCCCAAGGCCCTGCAATTGCGGGTTTTTCTGGGAGAACCTTGTGCCCTCGTTGACCGCCATTTGAGCTAATCTCGCTCCCTAAATTCTCCAAACTTTGTGACTACGCAAATCCGACAAGAGGTTCGGTGCCTTTGATTTCCCTTGCTTTTTTGCCAGGGAGCTTGTGTCAGTTGGAAACGACTGCCCTGAGATAAAGAACTGAGTTCGAACACCGTCAACTGACGTTCGCAATCATCAACGTCGAAGTTGCGCCATTTGAAGGTGCGCGCTCGTGTGAAGTCTGGCCTTCCTCTAGAGTCGCTGACGCTTGTGGTGGCCTCGATGAATCGTCCACGGCTTGGTGTGGCGATCCCGTCCTAAGGCTTTATTCGAGATGCCTTGAGTTTATTGCAGGCTCGGCACGTCGTAGGTCCAGACGCGAAACGCTTTCAGGACGTGTGGGCCGAAAGAATTGATGAGCGGTATGTCGGCCGCGTCGCGGCCCCGCGCGACCACGATTCTTCCGATCCGCGGCGCGTTGTTGCGTGGATCGAATGTATGCCATCCACCGTCGAGGAACACCTCGATCCAGGCGCTGAAGTCCATCGGGTCCACCACGGGAACACCGATATCCCCGAGATGGCCGTTGACGTAGCGAGCGGGAATGTTGAGGCAGCGGCAGAATGTGAGCGCGAGATGCGCGAAGTCGCGACAGACGCCGACGCGCTCGTGGAACGTCTCGAAGGCCGTCCGCGTCGACCGGGCCTGCAGATAGTCGAAGCGGATGTGGTCATGGACGAAGTCGCAGATCGCCTGCACCCGGCCCCAGCCCGGAGAAGTAGCGCCGAACATGTCCCATGCGATCTGGCTGAGACGGTCGGTTTCGCAATAGCGGCTGCCCATAAGGTAGACGAGGGAATCGTCCGGCAACTCCGGCACCGGGAGTTCCCGAGCGCCTGGGAGAACCCTGTCCGGCTTGCCGTCGTCCTCGATCGTGGCGTCGCTCCACATCGTCAGGTCGCCCGCCGGGGCGACAAGCCGCCGGCATCGGTTGCCGAAAAGATCGCGATAGGTCGATGTCGGAACATCGGGAGTAGTGAATACCGTTTCCGGAACCCGGATATCGGCCGCACGATCGTCGTGGACCGATAGCAGGCATACCAATGCGGTCGGTTGCTGACAGGTCAGCGTGATCTCATAACCGTAGCGGATCAGCATCTGGATCCCGCCTACCGGAAATCGGCGGCAGTCAGAGTGTAGGAGTTGCGCCGGTCGCGAGAATAGACCTCGCGCGCGACATCGTGAATGGACGTGCGCAACGCATCGAAAGCTTTGAGGTACTTCGTCTCCGCCGTCCCTGTCCTGCGCAGATCGATGTCCGATTTGGCGAGAGCGCCGGCCTCGACGAAGAACCGCACCGCGAACATGCCGTCATGGCCGATGAAACGGACGGCGTTCCGCGCGTCGTCGAAGCTGCGGCTCGGGTTGGGAAAAGCCAGCGTCATGATAAGTCGACCGCTGTTTCACACGACACAGTCAGGACGGGTGCCGACAGGCTGCTCCGTTCTCTCTGGCGTCTGGCATTGCGACGGTTGAGGGACAACATGCCCTCGGTTGCGTCCGACCGAGTGAGACCGATCATCGCCTCATCATCGGCACGCGCCGGAACGCCGCTGAACACGTGATAGACGGTCCAGGAGCGATCCGCTTCGATGCGGCGACCAAATAGATGATCCATAGAGTCGCGTCCTGGCGCGCCACCCTCGTTTTCCCAGATTCCGATTGCCGCGGCACTCCGTCTCCGCTCCGTTTCGTTGTTGCGTGCATTCATGACTGTGGCCTTCCTTCATTTGTGGCTTCCGCGCCGAGAACGCGCGAATAGAGCGTTGCGCCGTTCGCATCCCGGGTGCAGTAGAATTCGATCACGATCTTCATCGCTTTTGCCGCGCGGGGCGTTGGTGTCGCCGGCCTGAAGCGCGACTCCGGTAGTTAGCGTGTCAGCTGGAATCGGCGTCCGGATTTACCAGGTGATGCCGAAAAGCGTCGAATAGACGATGATGCTGACGGCAATCGTGACGGACACTCTGACGATCAAGCTCTTGTAGTCGTAAAAGTAAAATTGAGCCGGAATATGAGTTTTCATGGCGGCCTCCTTTGTTTTGTTCGTTATATCGGCCGGAAAATCACCATAGCACAATATGGGCATCAACACTGAATTATTTAGACATTCCTGAACGGGCCCCATAGCGTCCAAGACACCGCGGTCATCAGAGGGATATTTCTCTTGGGCCGTTGCAATTAGACTGCAATTGGCGCATATTGTTCGCGTATCGTTCTTTTGGCCAAGCTTGGCTATCGCGGCGTCAGAGGCTCTCGACCCGCCAACTCCCCCAAATCCTCGATTTTGAAGGGCTGCGTCGCTTTGCGAGCGCAATGATCGCCCTTTCCAAGGATATGCAAAATGAATATCCGCACAAAGCACACGACCGTAACATTCACGGCACCGTTCGCACTGAGCGGCGTGGATGAGATTCAGCCGCCGGGCGACTATGCAATCGACGAGGACGAGGAACTGATCGACGGGCTTTCCTGGCTCGCCTATCGGCGCGTCGCGACATTCATTCACCTTCCAGCCATTTCCTCGATCGACGGCCGAAAGAACCAGCTTGTGGGTATCGACCATTCTGAACTCGAAGGCGCGCTCCGCGAGGATACGGAACAGGCGCGACGCGCAAACGGGAGGATCCAGCAATGAACGTTCATCGCTTCGCCATTGGGCAGTCGGTCAGGCTGAAAGGGGCAGTTGCCATGTCTTTCCAGACCGGTGCCATGTTCAGGATCACCGGGAGAATGCCTGCAAGGGACTGGTCGCCTCAATACCGGATTAGCGACGACGAGGGACGCCACGAGCGCGTTGCGGAGGAAAACAATCTCGAAAAGGTCTCCGTTGCTCCCTCTCCAAGGCTCTTGTCGAAGCGAAAGCAGCAGCCCGAAGCAATTACCCATGCGAGGCTGCCGAGTGCCCGAAGGAAACGCTAACTGAGATTGATCTTGCTCTTGATCTCGGACGTTGGACGCAAAGCATTCCGTTAAACTGACTCCTGCAAAAGGCAGTTTTGATGAAATACCTTACATTCTTGGCGACGGAGAGTACCGTCTCGATTCTAGTTCTCATGCTGGCCGGAACTGTTGGCACTATGCTCTACTTGGCGCTTACAAGCATCACGTGGTAATAGTGCAAGTGCGAGGCGTCGAATCGCGCTCGAGACGCCGCACAGGCGAGATAAACGTTCGCGCCGGCGCGGCGACGAGAAATTAGCCGAAGACTGCCATGTTTGGGAGGGATCCGATGAAGCATTCTTGGATCGGCAATGTAGTATATGTGTGCCTATTTTTCATACCGTTTGTCGCTGTTGTATGCTTTGACTTCCCAAAACTAAAAGAGACTGAAGTCTATCCTAAAATTGGTATTGAAATTGAATAGTATCCCTCCTATGCTATTCTGCCAGGCTCCAATAAGCCGGGCTACATAATGCCATGTGATATCCCATCGGGTGACTGCGACTCGTTTATCGACGAAGAATTAGACAAGGCTCAGAGTCCTTGGCGTCGCCGCTGACTGAAGACCTCGAAGCCGTGACGCGCCGACAGTCAGGAACGCTAGGCGCCCTTGAGACTGTCGGCACCGACGTCGAAAAGCGCAGCACTCGCGCAGCCGGGCGCTTTATGGCAGACCGGGGGGCGCCTTGTGTGCCTGCCGCCTTTTGTGATGCATGAGCCTACTTCCATCGCAGCCGCCGGTTACCCCTAATCTCCAAATTGATCAAACGGCACTTGGTCTCTAGCCAGCTAGATGTCGCGCTCGTAGCTCAACAGGATAGAGCCCAACAAGGTCTCGGGCAGATGCAGGTTCGAGCCCTACCGAGTGCACCAAGATTTTCTTGGTTGGAGCGCGGTATGAACTAACCGAGCTTCCGAAGCGCAGGGACGAGCCACTTTGCGGCAAGGTGCTCTGGCTCCGAGTCATCGGCCGCCAACAGGCGATACGCGAACGAAATTCGCCAGCTCCACGCGACTGGTGATGTCGAGCTTGTCGTAGATCGACTGAAGATGGATTTTCACGGTTCCCGGCGAATGCCTTGCTTGGCGCCGATCTCCTTCGTTCGCCATCTCGAGCTTGGCGATCTCGAGTTCGCGTGACGTTAGGCTGGATAACGTGCCGCCGACGAGCTGGGCGGACTGGTTCAGGCGCGCCAGTGTTTCCGCCACTCCTTTCCGCTTGCGCAGAATTGAAGGTATTCAACGACGATGCAATTCGTCGCCCGGCGACGCGCCAAGTATAAGTACCTCAGCTACGAAAAAACGTCCCAAATAGACAAGCAAGTGGAGAGCAAAGTTCGGGCCGAATATGTGCGCAATATCCAACGCTGGATTGTTGACTCCAGAATTACTGCGTCTATTTGTGTAAACTAGCCACACCGCTGTTGCTGGGAACGAAGGCAAGATCTGCGCGATAGGAGGGGCCCGCTCCTAAAAGCAGAACGCTCATGACGAGGTAGACCGCCGACCACTGACGACTGTCTCGGCGGAGGCCGTCACCGAGGCCGGGATATTCGACGGCACTGCAAAAAAAATTGGCGACAACAGCACAAGCGAAAGCAGTCAATATTTGATGCTGCTCAGAACCAGGTAGAGGATGCTGCCGGTGACCACGAAAAGCAGAAGCATCAGGAGCCAGGCGGTCGGCTCTGTCGGCAGGCGATCGAGATATCTCATGGGTAGGGCCTCTTCATCGCAAGGATCGCGGATGAGCCGCCGTCGGCTCGCACCGCTCCAGAGCGCAACGCCCTTGAAGTAGGGCGATGCTGTAGACGATACGTCTAATCTTTAAGCAGCCGCTTATCGTCTGGCTTCTGAAGGTCGAGGCGGCGCGCCGCCTCGGTATCCGATTGCCGATGCTTTTCAGCCGCAGCCTTTCGAATCTGTTCAAAGCGGTTGTCTTCGACGTCCTTAGCCGAAGGCTGAATTTCGGCTTTCTTCCCATAATTGATCATTCATGTGCTCCTTGTTGTGAACCAATGAATTAGTAGGAATGCCATCGGCATCAGGTGGCCAAGGCGACCGCGCAGCTCTCTGCGGCGTTCGTATCAGGGGATTTCTGCCCCGGCATGGTCGCCCAGCCGCCGGCCTCGATAAACTGGCGCTTCTTATAGCTATCGGCCAGAGCCAGGAATTCGACGCGTTTTGCAGCGGCGTCAGGAGCCGTATTGAAGCGGTCGACGCAGATCAAAGACGCAAGTTCGCCATGCGCTGTCTTTCCAGCGGCTGCGGCGATATTGCTCGAAGTGCCGCCGGTGACCCAGCCGCCCCAGCTGAACCCGACAAACATTGTGGCTGCTGCTGTGCCAACGCAGGCCCAGATGAGCAGGGACTTTGTTGGCTGATAGTTTTCCCATCGTCTCGACAGAGACGGCTTGCTGCTCGCTTGAACGGTCATTGCAATAGTCCTTCCTGGTTATGCCGGGATCGGCAATGCGTTTTGCTGGTGGAGAGGCTTAGTAGCCCATTCCGCCCATACCTCCTGCGCCGCCTGTGGCGGGCGCATCCTTCTGCGGGATTTCCGCGATCATTGCTTCCGCGGTGATCAGGAGAGCGGCGATGGAGCCGGCGTCCTGCAAGGCGGTGCGGACGACTTTGGCGGGGTCGACGATGCCGGCCTTGATCATGTCGACATAAGTTTCGGTCTGGGCGTCGAACCCCTGATTGACATCCTTGCCGCCGATCAATTTGCCGACGACGATGGAGCCCTCAACGCCGGAGTTCTCGACGATCTGCCGGATGGGGGCTTCGAGCGCTCTCATGACGATCGAAATACCCGCCGTGACGTCCGCGTTTGCTCCAGTAAGCGCTGTCAAAGCTGCCTTGGCGCGCAGAAGCGCCACACCTCCACCGGGAACGATACCTTCCTCAACCGCCGCACGGGTGGCGTTCAGGGCATCGTCGATGCGGTCCTTCTTTTCTTTCACTTCGGTCTCGGTGGCACCGCCGACGCGGATAACCGCAACGCCGCCTGCTAGCTTGGCGAGACGCTCCTGCAGCTTCTCCTTGTCGTAATCCGAGGTGGTCTCCTCGATCTGCGCCTTGATCTGGGCGACGCGCGCTTGGATGGTCGCCTTGTCGCCCGAACCATCGATAATGGTGGTCGTGTCCTTCTCGATGACGATGCGCTTTGCGCGTCCAAGCATGTCGATGGTCACGTTTTCGAGCTTGATGCCGAGATCCTCGGAAATGAGCTGTCCGGCTGACAGGATGGCGATGTCTTCAAGCATTGCCTTGCGGCGGTCGCCGAAGCCCGGCGCCTTGACGGCTGCCACTTTCAATCCGCCGCGCAGCTTGTTGACCACAAGAGTGGCCAGCGCTTCGCCTTCGACATCCTCGGAGATGATCGCCAGCGGCTTGCCCGCTCTGCACCACGGCCTCCAGGATCGGCAGCAGGGCCTGCAGATTGCCGAGCTTCTTCTCGTGGATGAGGATGTAGGCGTCCTCCAGTTCCACGCGCATCTTTTCGGTGTTGGTGACGAAGTAGGGTGACAGATAGCCGCGGTCGAACTGCATGCCTTCGACGACTTCGAGCTCGGTTTCGGCGGTCTTGGCCTCCTCGACGGTGATCACGCCTTCATTGCCGACCTTCTTCATGGCCTTGGCGATCATATCGCCGACCGAAGCGTCGCCATTGGCGGCAATCGTCCCAACCTGGGCGATCTCGTCCGACGACTTCACTTTCTTTGCCCGCGCCTGAATGTCCTTGACGACCGCAGCCACAGCCAGGTCGATGCCGCGCTTGAGGTCCATCGGGTTCATGCCGGCCGCGACAAATTTTATGCCTTCGCGCAGGATCGAGGCTGCGAGCACCGTCGCGGTGGTGGTGCCGTCCCCGGCGAGGTCGTTGGTCTTCGACGCGACTTCGCGCACCATTTGCGCGCCCATATTCTCGAACTTGTCCTCAAGCTCAATTTCCTTGGCGACGGTGACGCCGTCCTTGGTGATGCGCGGCGCGCCGTAGGCCTTGTTTAAGATGACATTGCGGCCCTTCGGGCCGAGCGTCACCTTGACCGCGTTGTTGAGGATTTCAACGCCGCGAAGCATGTGGTCACGGGCGTCGGTGGAGAATTTGATTTCTTTGGCAGACATGATTTTCGTCCAGTTCGGTCTTGAGATGCGGATCGGAGATTGAGCCTCGGTCAGGCGGCTTTCTTGGCCGCTTGGGCCTTTCGACGATGCCCAAGATGTCGGCCTCCTTCATGATTAGAAGGTCTTCGCCATTGAGCTTCACTTCGGTGCCGGACCATTTGCCGAACAGGATGAGGTCGCCGGCCTTGACGTCGAGCGGGATCAGCTTGCCGCTTTCATCGCGTGCACCGGGGCCGACGGCGATCACCTCGCCTTCCTGCGGCTTTTCCTTCGCTGTGTCGGGAATGATTATCCCGCCCTTGGATTTGATATCGCCTTCCGCGCGTCGGATGACGACGCGGTCGTGAAGAGGCCGGAATTTCATTGGGTTCTTTCTGCGGCCGGCGCATAGGGCGGCCACACCGCTTACATACACCCGTTGGCACTCGAATGATAGGAGTGCCAAAAGATATTTATCTCTACGAAAAAATATTCAAAAGGTATGATATCGTTTGATAGTGATAAAAAGCTGATCAATATTACGGACGCTGAAAAATTGATTTCTTGTGCTGCAAGTCACCATTTGCTATTTTGTATCAGTATATTTTGCATGAAATGAGGAAGGAGCACATTTCGTGGCCGAAAGCAGAGAAATTATTATGGAAGGGCCGAACCGTGCTTTCTTGAGGCGCAGAATAAGAGCGGATTGGCAGAAGGCGAGGGTTGAATACCAGACCGAGGCGAAACTGAGAGCCGTGAAGACGGCCAGGCTGCGAGAGCTGCGGCTTGCCAAAGACGAGGCAGAGCGCGCCGCCGAGTAACCGAAGCCTGACGCACCAAAGAAGAAACGGGCGTCGCACCGGTAGCGGCCGCAAGACCGGGCAACGCGGGCATCAGCTGATCACCCTCAAAGTCGTTCTGCCCGCAGCCGAAGAACCGGCACTGGCCGCGTTCCTGGAAACTTGGCATCCCAGAAACCCGCAGGACCCGCGCAAGGAGTTGGTCCCATGATGCGCGTCGATGACCTTGTCGCGGCGATAGCTGCTCTGCAACGCGGCGGTCTCGAAGACTGGATCCGCGAGGAACTGATCGTGCCGCGGCAGGAAGCCGGAGCACCGCTTTTCTCCGATATGGAATATGCACGCGTCCGCCTCATCTCCACGTTGCACTATGAGCTCGAGATCGACGCGGACACCCTACCGGTCGTTCTTTCGCTGATCGACCAGCTTTACGACACCCGGCAGAAGTTGCTGTTGCTGACCACCGCCGTGGTCGCACAGGACAAGACGGTTCAGGAAGCGATCATCGGCGCCATGGAGCGGATGGCCGGTCGTGCAGGGCCGACGGACTGAAGAATGGCGAACTGAAAGCGCCTTCGACGCGGCTACCGGTCCCGATCTTCGTTTTGGATGGGAACCCTCATTCTCACTCAGCTTGGAAGCCTCTCTAGGAAGAAGCTCTGACCTCGATCCGCTTTGCCGCCGGCTCCGGAGACCTTGGAATGGCAAGGTGAAGCACGCCGTCCTTCATCTCCGCTTCGATACCATTGATGTCGAAATCGCCGGACAGAGTGAACTGTCGCTCGAAGTCCCCGACCTCGTACTCGCGATAGATCGGGCTGTAGCCCTCGGGAGCCTCTTCATCAACGCGACCGTAAATTGACAGGACACGCTTCTCCAGAGTGACCTCCAATCCGCCCAGCTTAACGCCTGGCAGATCGGCGGCAACAACAAGCCCGGTTTCGGTTTCGTAGATGTCCACCCGCGGCACGAACATCGGCCGGTCATGCGTCCGCTCGCCCGCTCCCTGCTCCGCTGGCAGCTTCGCCTCGTTTTCCGGCTGGTTTGCCTGCACGGCCTGGGACTGCAGCTTGCTCCCACCCTTTTCTTGAACTGTCGTTCTCACTTGCTTGGCCATAACCGCCTCCTACCTCGCCTTCACACTGATGCGCCTGGGCTTGTCTCCCTCGGCGCGAGGAAGCTCCAGCCTCAGCACACCATCATTCATTGAGGCTTCAACCCCGTCCGGGTCGACCATGAAGGCCAAGGACAGCGTCCGCACGAACCGGCCCTGCGGCCTCTCGCGCCGGTGGTACACTTTCGCTTCCTCAGCGCCCTGCCGCTGACCGCTGATGGTTACCGCGTCACGGTGAATAGAGATGTCCAGATCCTCGGATTTCACCCCAGGCAATTCCGCGGTGAGAACCACGCCATCCTGATTTGTGTAGGCGTTGAAGGCCGGAAACTCAGGGGCGCGTACAGTGCCTCTTCCCGCCATCTGGTTCACCTCATTGTGAAGGCGACGCATGTCACGAAATGGATCTGCGCCGTAGAGCATTCGTGCGATCATTTTGTCCTCCTCGCGCAAAAGCCCACTTCGATCCGTCGATGCGAAGCAGGGCTATGAGGGATCCACGCTATGGGTAATCGACGGATAGCTGCATAATATACATCAACCGCTGCGCACACCAGATTCTCATCCAGATTGTCGCGCTGCCGCTAATGATGAGCGAAGCGGTCGTTCGCTGCTGGACATCCCTTAGAAGGAAGTTGAGCCGAAGGAGGCACTAACTTTGATCGACGCGCGCGCGGTCTGCGCCGCATGGTTCAGAGATTATCTTCATCACGAATGCGCTCCTCTCAAGATCATCGCAGCCGACATTGACACTCGACGCTCTCCGTCACCAAGAGCGCGCAGCGCGTTGACGATCACGGCAATGTCAATCGCCTCCTGCAGCAGAGCACCGGCTACTGGAGTCAGGAACCCGAACGCAGCCGCAAACATCGCCGCGCCCGACAGCCCCAGTCCCGCAACGATGCTCTGCATGGTGATCACGCGTGTTCGACACGCGATTCGCGATGGAATCGTTAGCCTCATCCTGTCGCGCCTGGCCCGGGTCAAACGCCAAACGCACCTCTTGCCCAGCCACGGATCAATGCTACATCGGGTGGAACGAGGCGGAGTGGGATCGTCATGAGGGCTTTCGCTCCGGCTTGCTTTGCTCCAGCAGCATTGTCAGCGCCTGGACGGCCTGGGTGAGCGAGAATACCTCCCTCTCCCGAAGCTGGTCGATCTTCTGATGGAGAAGTTCGATTTTGTCGTGGAGAAGTTCGATCTCCAACTCGGCCTTGACGTTGATGCGATGATCGTTCTCAGCCTCTTTGCGATCGATATCCTGCTGCCGGTTTTGGCTCATCATGATGAATGGGGCCGCGTAGGCAGCCTGAAATGAGAGCGCCAGGTTGAGCAGGATGAACGGATATGGATCCCAGCGCTGCACGTAGGCCGTGACGTTCAAGATGATCCAGACGATCAGCACGGTAGTCTGGATAATGATGAACCGCCATGCCCCCATCGTCGCCGCGACTTGGTCGGCAACTCTTTGGCCGAGGGTCAAGGGTTTCCTGATCTCAGCGGGCCCAACCTGTCGCTGACCTCGGCGGAGCGATCTCAACTCGTGCAGCAGGTTCGCCTCGGCCTCAATCCTCATGGAGAGGACTTGGTGATCATGCGCGTGATCGTTCCGGCTCCGGGTCAAACGCTCAAACCGCGTCCTCCGCGAATTACGGTTCACCGGCACGCTTAGGACTTAGTTTCTCTCTCGTGAAGAAGGAACCTCGCGCGGTTGGCGCTGTTCTCAGGCCCTGTTGCTTACTGTACGCCAGTCCTTATTGGCATGACGGCGTTGGCAATGTTTCTTTTGTCAGCGTGAGGTGACCATCAACGGGAGCGATAAATGAGCACGATAAAAAGCACAACGAATGTTGGAAGTTCTTCCAAGGCCGCTGCTGCAACCGACGAAAAAAAAGGTCCAAAAACTAAAGGGAAGCGACCTGAAGAAGGGCGCCTAACGTTTAATGGAGCGGGCGAAGTCCGCCAAGCGACCAGCGAGTTAAAGGAAATACGAAGCGAACGCTCGCCTCTAATCAAATTCCCAATGCGCTCGACGCGATGCCAGAGCCAACGTCACAGCTACCAAACAAATCGTAATCCCGGTGGTCACGATCCCGGCTGGCGTTATTCGCGCGCACCACAGCCCGCAGCCACATGCTCTTACCAATGCGTAGGTCGATGTTAGTTACGAGAGCCGATAGCGCTCGAGGAACTGGACCATCGCCTTCGTTGCGCGAGGCCAGCTGTATGTTCCATGGTCGTTCCAGCTTGCCGTCTGCAGCGCAGTCGTGTGCTTCCCAACCCACGCAACGAAATCATCGTGTGGCAGCCGATATCGGGTGCCCAGCATCGAAATTTCGAGCGATATCTCCTTGCCGAAGAGATCTCGCCAAATTATCGGTCGATTTGTTCGGCGAGCGCCGAAGGGCTCCGTCTTTGGCGACGACCGCCGCGGCGACCGTGGCAAAGACGGTGTGTCTGCCTGGCTTGCCCGGCCATCGGCATCCCCGCCATAGCGATAGACCGGATCGTCTATCAGTCCACTACGCGGTGAAGCACTGGTATCGCCATCGGCCAGAAACCTCTCCATTGTGGCGCCGTAGCGGCGGAGGTAGGCGCTGGTTATCCAGGCAATGATGTCATGCCGACCGCCGTTTTCGTGCCACCCACGTTTCGCAACGAGGAAAACGTTGCATGGGTGGATGTTCACCAGCATTCGGCGCCCCAGCTCGGCGCGCGTCCAGGCTTGCCAATTGGTGTCGCCGTTCTTAGCCGATAGGATGTGGGCCGCGTGATATCCGGCCTGGTTCAGCGTCTGGACGCGCGCCATTTTGAAGAAGTGGTGCGGCATCGTCCCGAACAGCGTACCCCTGTCCTCGGGCAACGCAGTTTCTGAATGGAGCAGGGCGTGCGTCCACCAGGCCGGGGAGTTGTCGGTCGGGAAAATTCGCCAGCCCTCGCCGGTGCGGTAGACAGTGCCGCGCGTCTGTCCGCTGACGTATCGCACGACGTGAACTGGGTCCTCGTCGGATAGATGCTGTCGCAGCTGCAAGTCGAATGCCTGCACCCTATCTGGAGACGGGAGATTGGGCTCGACGTAGCGCTCATAGAATTCCGAGAACCGACCGTCGTAGCGCGCTGGGGGAGGAATCATGTTCACCTGCCGTGCCGAACCGAGATGTCGGCATAAACCATTGTAATAATTCGGTTTATCCAGTGCCTGTGCGCCCCTAATAGGAGGGCTACGACGGCGCATCCTGACGCTCCTCCGCATTGCCATGCGGATGAACACAGGCTTCCATCATACGTCGCGCACCCGCTACGTATATTCTCTGTACGAGATGAGCGGGCCATGCGGCCTCAATGGTCAAATTTGAGGGGATTCGTCTTGGGCATCGGCCTAGACCTCAACTTCCAGGAACGCCCCACCGTTTACATGAATGAAATCGCAGATATCTTCTTCATCCCTTGTGCTGCGATTGCGGATGTGTCCCAAGCGATTGCCGATTGTGGCAGTGCGGCCACCGAGGACGTTCTTCCAAATGGTTTTTGAGGCAATGCCGCGTATTTTGATGGTTCTGTACTTGCGGTTCAGGACCGAAGCCTCCTCGGTCGTCTGACAATCCCCGTCGACTTTGATTATGATTTTGGCCATCGCAGCGTTATCCCAACCTCCAGATATTCATCAGGCAGTTCGCTCGCGCGCGAGCGGTCACGTGCTTCTGTATATCAGACGCTGGTTTCAGCGTTCTGCTCAGCCGGCGGCTGGCATTTGCCGACCACGGCGCATCGCAGTCCAGACTTTGTACCCTTGACCGGCGCAACTGTTTCTAACGGTTCAACTTCATAGAGGCGGAGAATATCCGCTGCACTGGCCCCGCCGGATTTTTTCTGCGAGAGCGCTGCAACAAATTTGATGCCTGCGGCCAAGCGTTCACCCGCTTCATTCTCATCCTTGAACCAAATGGTGAGTGACGGGCCGGGGGCGCCGGTTCTATAATCTTCCTTCCACGCAACGGGTATCTCGTCGACGGTTTTTCCGCGAAATATCCGGTTCGCCTTCCAGCTTCCTCGATGCGTGTAGGCGATATCGAAACCGTCGATCGTTGCAACCATATTCGACCCCTCTTCGATTGGCACTCCCGGCACGTCCGACAAGGTTCCGCGCGCGGGGCACTTG
Organism: uncultured Alphaproteobacteria bacterium; assembly: GCA_963839725.1. Lineage (GTDB taxonomy): Bacteria > Pseudomonadota > Alphaproteobacteria > Rhizobiales > Rhizobiaceae > Kumtagia. The sequence goes on from CAWIWT010000005.1 coordinate 64,989, forward strand.
GCCGGACTCAATCGGAACCCTCGTACGAAGTACCCATCCCGACACGCACTATCTACATTTGCAGAGTTAAGATTTCATGTGGCGAGATCTCCTTTCAACCTGATCACCCGAGGCAATTCGCTTTCGCCCATGATGAGACTGTTGACTTGCTGGAGTTGATCCCACCGACCGGATAGAATATCATGTGCCGATCGTAGAAGTGCGGCTTTCATTATTCGTTCGTGCAAATTAAAACTAACTATTGCCGCTCGATGCTCGGGTGGCGGCTCTCACTGCCCGTTCAGGCAATCCATAGCAAGCATCCCCGATGGGAAGCCTAATGGGCGACGAACAGGAAAGGCTATTTCAGCGATTAAGACAGGAGGACCAGGGAGCGACGGCTTTGGACGGTTTTATATGTCGTCATGGCTGTTCTGATCGCCGGAGGCCTCGTTGCCATTGTCGCCGTGTTATATCGCTACTGACCGGCTTCCCCCCGCTCCGCCACTAGATACCATGGAAACGCCGTTCTCATTTCGTGCGATCAAGTCTTTCGTTCCAGACAGTAGTATCGTGGTCAGGGTGCTGACGATTGGACGCTTTTATTCTCACGAGATACCCTTTGGGATCATTGGAATAGGTCAGCTTGTCGCCCGGCAACTCAGGAAGATGGGCGAACCAGGGTCCGCGGCTCTCGATCCCGTACTGCACAACCGGCGGCACCTTCGCCGGTTCATCGAAGGATCCGACCAGCACGCCGATATCCGGATACTCCGGATAGTCGAAAATCATGGGGGTGCCGCATTGGCTGCAGAAACCGCGACGCGCGAGATCCGAGCTCCTGAACCATGAGATGGCGCCGCGTGTCACCCGGACTTGAGAACAGGGCAGATAACGGCGAAGGGCCCACCCACGGCTTTCTGACACATCCGACAATGGCATACATGCACATTCTCGGGGGCGACATCGCAAGCAAAGCGAACGCTGCCACACTGGCATCCGCCTGTTATGGGTAGCGAGAGAGGCTTGGTATCGATCACTGCGCGCGCTCCGGCGATTGGCAAGCTTCGCTCATTTGAGGCCCTTAGGTGCCTTCGTGAAGCCCTGTTCGCCCTTGGCCTTGGCGACCAGGTCGACATAGGTTGAGTTCGCCATCACCGTTACCCGCTGGCCGGTGCCGTGCAATTCAATCGTCACGTCGCCGGCTGCATTGAGCAGCTTCTCGGTTCCGCGCAGTGAAACCTCATCCCCAATGTCGAAGCGTGTTGCCATCGCTATTCCCCCTCTGGGGGCGTCTCTTCCCCAATAGCCTGAATTCCTCAGCCCCACTTTGGGACGCTTCTATTCGCCGCGCTCAAACGGTTGCTCTGACTGCTGCCACCGATAGAGTACATCTGGCTCACGTTCATGGCTCTCACTGCCGTCAGTCAGCTTCACAGCAACGAAACCTCGTTTCTCGTAGAACCTTCGCGCAAGTGCGTTCTGCTGGAACGTACAAAGCTGCAAGCTTGATGAAGCCGCGGATTTGGCAATTCGCAGAAGCGCGTCGCCGGCTCCCCTTCCTTGATGTTGCGGGAGTACATAAAGCTGATCAATCCAACCTTCGCGGAAGGCGACGATACCGATTGTTTCGCCGTCAACTGCCGCACCCCATACCTCACACTCCACGAAGACACGTTCTCTGAAGTACACCCGATCCCCTTCCGGTGTATGCATCCCTGCCAACCAGGGAAGACGCTCGTCGAATGCCGTCCGATGGATGATTGCGGCCCGATCCATCTCCTCCAACGTCAAACGTCGCAGCGAATAGGGCATATCTTCGACATCCTCGCCAACGATCCCGCCCTCGTTTTGCATCGATGCATGGCTTGGTCCTCGCGTCTGTTGAAGCGCGTTTGCCGTGCCCTGCCTCGCTTCGCATTGATACTGCCTCAAACAACCCGTTGCGAGAATTGGCGTGATCAGATGATCAGCTTTCATAACCTACTCCTGCTCGCTCTGGGAACGGTCAGTACCATTCAACCTATCCGCGCCGGCAACGACGTGCGCGATCAACCACCCTTCACGCAGATTATGTGACGTCGCAACGGTGCGGTCTCTTCCGACCCAGAGCGGGTTGAGTTCAAGCGTCTGCCTTCCTTGGAGAAGTTGACGTTCTTTGTGAAATCCTTGCAATGATGAACCTGATCCCAAGGAGACCACCAAGATAAGATGGCTCCGCCACGCCAAATGTCCCTCACCCCGGAAACTCGTTTCGCTTTGCTTTCGCAAAGCGGAGGACTGCGGCTTTGGCGACCAATGGACGCCCCTCACTGACGCGGAGCAAGATGCTACTGCGCAGCGCCTAGTCGACGAGTGCGGTGCGGAGCCGCTGTGGGTATTTGCCTATGGTTCGCTGATCTGGAACCCGACCTTTGATCCAGCTGAATCGCGGCGCGCTACGGCGTTAGGCTGGCATAGGTCCTTTTGCTTGGAGCTGACCAGCTGGCGAGGGACTGCGGAGCAACCTGGCTTGATGATGGCGCTTGATCGAGGCGGCCGCTTCGAGGGCATGGCGTTCCGGCTCTCCGACGCCTGCCGCTTAGGCGATCTCAGCCGGATGGTGCGCAGGGAGATTCCCTTCCAGGAAGATTTGAACATGGTGCGCTGGATCAAGGTGAGGGCTGCAGCGGGCGACCTCCGCGCGCTCGTCTTCTGGGCGGGCCCAAAGCAAGGCGACGGTATTTCGTTGAAGCTTCCGCTCGAAAGGGTCGCGTCGGTGCTGGCCCGGGCTTGCGGGCACGTGGGTCATGCGCGGAGCATCTCTATAACACCGTCTCGCACCTCGAAACGCTCGGCATAAGGGATCGTAACCTCTGGCGCTTGCAGCTTCTTGTCGCAGAGGAGATTGTCGGGATCCACAAAGTCCGGTAGCTGGATCAAACAGCGAGGTCTCGGGACCATCCTTTCCTCGACTTCCAGTGTGATCCAATCGACAAAAGACTTGGCTGAGGTACTTAGACGCTGACTGTGCGGCCGGCACGCAATCGTCGCCGTCCAGAATTCTTGTCGCCGAGCGAAACGCCATGGCCGAGCCTCGTTGCCTGCATGCAAGTGCCGCCTCAGTGTAGACCGGCCGTGCCGGACGAGATGAAACTGGGCACCGCTATGTCATTGCTGCGCCTATTGATTTCTGAGATCATCGCTCGGAGCGGAAGAGCCAACTTGCGCCAGGAGCCGACGCTTAGCACCGAGGTATGGAACGTCTCGAATTGGGCCGTGTATGGACGGCTCTCCGTTGGCAAGGGTTATCTGAGCATTTTGCAGTTGCTGGTTGGTGCGGCCATGTATCCGACCTATAGGTGCGGCTCTTCATATGCCGCTGGCCATAATGCCATTCGCGCGGCTCAGGTCCCGATCGAAAGCACGCACTCGAAGTGCACGGCCCAACTGGGTTCTCCTGATCCGGCGGTTTCAACCGGCTTTGTGCATCAGCTCCTGTTCGCCCTTTCCAACCTCGTCGGCGATCCGCGCGCCTTGTCTCGTTCTATGCGGTGATCGGCTCCCTATAGCGCTCACCGCTGGTCATCAGTGCCCAGACCATCCGGGCGGTCTTGTTGGCGAGTGCAACCGCCGCAACCTTGGTCGTTCGCCGCGCCATCAACTGCACGAGCCATGGCCGCCTGGTCCCGTTCCGCTCAGCATAGCGGATGACCGCCATCGCGCCGACCACGAGCATCTGGCGCAGATAACGATTGCCGGCTTTGGAGATGCTGCCGAGCTTCTCCTTGCCCCCACTTGAGTTTTGCTTCGGCACGAGCCCGATCCAGGCCGAGAGGCATCGCCCAGACTTGAAGGCATGCACATCCGCGACGGTCGCGACGAACGCACTCGCCAGCAGCGGACCCACGCCTGGTATCTCCATCAACCTGCGACCAAGCTCGGTTTCGCGCGCGCTCGCTCGGACCCTTCGATCATTCTCGAGGATCTGCGCCTTCACGACCCTGAGCTGCGCCTCCAGCATCCGCAGGCAGAGCCGCGCGTCAGCCGGTATCCTCGTGTCATTATCGTCGTTGATGACGACAAGTAGTTGCTCGATTCCGTTCCGCCCGATCGGCGCCACGATTCCGAACTCCGAGAGATGTGCCCGCAACGCGTTCGATATCTGGGTGCGCTGGCGGTTGAGCATCAACCGGACCCGGTGCAGCATCATCACACTCTGCTGCTCGGGCGTCTTCACCGGCACGAAGCGCATGGTCGGCCGGGTCACCGCCTCGCAGATGGCCTCTGCATCGGCCGCATCGTTCTTCTGCCGCTTCAAATAGGGCTTCACGTACTGTGCCGGCAGCAGCCGCACATCATGGCCTCGTGCGATCAGTTCTCTCGCCCAATAGTGCGAGGAACTGCATGCCTCGATCCCGACGAGACATCGGGGCAGCTTCTCGAAGAACCCGAGGACCCGCCCACGGGTCAGCTTCCTTCGGATGACCACCGCGCCCACAGCATCCACGCCGTGCACTTGAAACACTGACTTCGCGATATCCAGACCAATCGTCGTAACGTTGTCCATCTCAGCTCTCCTCCAGCTCTGGCCCCGCGACTATAGCCGCAGGGCGGAGGAGAGCCGTCCACATGGGGTAATCGCGGGAGCGACGTGCCCTGGAGCCGATCATAGCCTTGGAGGGTGGCTGTTCCCCGATAAGATGAAATACGGGCTCACGACTGGACGCCGGGCCCAGCATCAACGGAGAACAGCCATGACAGAATATATCGGTCTCGACGTGTCGATGAAAGAGACGGCAGTGTCGATCCGCCGTGAAGGCGAACGGATTTGGCGCGGAAAGTGCGCATCTGATCCCAACATCATTGCTGAGCTTGTCCGCAAGCGGGCGCCGGCCGCAAAGCGCATCGTGTTCGAAACCGGCCCTCTGTCGGTGTGGTTCTATCATTCTCTGCGCCGCGAGGGGTTGCCAGCAGATCTGCATCGATGCTCGCCATGCCAAAGCTGCGCTTGATATGGCGGCGAACAAGACGGACGCGAACGACGCTGACGGTTTGGCGCATCTTGCTGAAGTAGGGTTCTTTCGCGAGGTGCGCGTTAAAGGCTTCGACAGCATGTTGACCCGCACGCTCGTGGCAGCACGCACCCGGCTGGTCCGGATCACCGTCGAGCTTTCCAACCAGATCCGAGGGATCATGAAAACGTTCGGCTTGCTCGTTCCCGCAGGTAAAGGAACCACATTCGAGAAGAACGTTCGGCGCCTTCTCATCGATCACAACGAACTTGCTACTATTGTGCTGCCGATGTTGGAAGCCTGGCGCGGCATCCGCATTCGTGCCGCCGAGCTTGGGCGCCAGCTCGTCGCGGATGCACGTCAGAGCCAGGCATGCCGCATACTCATGTCGATCCCCGGCATCGGCGCGATCACGGCGACCTCTTTCGTTACCGCTATTGAAGATCCAAATAACTTCAAGAAATCCCGCTCTGTCGCCGCATGGATCGGCCTGACAACTCGCCGCTACCAATCGGGAGAAGTCGATTATGACGGCCATATATCCCGGCGCGGCGATCGACATTTGCGAGGGCTTCTCTACGAGGCCGCGGCGGTCATCCTGACACGCAGCTCGATCGACAGCAGCCTGCGCACGTGGGGCCTCAAGCTCCGGGAGAGGATTGGCTTCAAAAGAGCTGCCGTGGCTGTGGCGCGCAAACTGGCGGTGATAATGCATTCGATGCTCAAGACCGGTGAGTTCTTTGATCGAAATGCAGGCGCCACAGCATGAATCTGCGAATAGCGTTCAGGATCTGAGCGCCTGAGGCGTCCCTGCCGGGACGTGAGCCGAGCCATTCCGCTGATGGGGTTGCACCGCTGTCTCAGCAAAGTGCGTCGTCCACATTGAAGGCTCGTCCGCGAAGCTCCATCATGCGGCGACCGATGTCGACCGCGAAGACAACCATGCACCCGGCAAACATGTCTCTGAGATCGAAAATGCCTTGACCCCAACTCAGCGATTAGACAACCGCATCAAAAGCAGACCGGCTGCTTTCGGCGGGGCAACGGAGGTTGCTGACGTTAATGCAATGAGGTGCGATCTGACTAATTAGCTGCCGAAAGCAACCGTTAGAGGCACGATCATCACAATGAACCCCTGCGAAGGCAACGGGGATCAGTCCGGCGAGGAAGCCGAACAAAGTGCCGTCTCCGCCGACGTGTTTGCTGGGCGGGTCCCCGAGAGCTCTCACGGCGCTGGAGATCTCGCGTTCCAATCGAGCGAAATAAGTGCGCCGAAGCTTGGGATACGGAGTCGGGACCGCCTCGATCAGGCGTCTGGTGTAGGGGTGGCGCGGGTCGGCGAAGACCTGGTCACGCGTTTCCGTCTCGACGATCTGTCCCAGATATATCACCGCGACCCGGTCCGAGACATTCTCGACCACAATCCAGCCGATCCGCATGATGGCCTCCCCGCCCAACTATGCGGCGTCCGGACGCCGCCCGCAAAAAATCCGGCTCGGCCGTCAGCCGGCTTCCGCAAGGGCCCAGGCTCCGTAGCCCACGACCCGCGCCTTGTCGCCGTCTGTATCACCCGAGGTGGCGAGTGCCAGGCGCCGGACGTCCAAGCCGCGGCGCCGGGCCTCGATCAGCGCGCCGCGCACCGCTAGGTGCCCGCAGGCGTCGGCGGCGCCAATCGCGGCCTCGTCGCCGCGCTCGATCGCCTCCGCGGTGCGCGCGTCATGGGAACGCGCCGCCGCGTAGGGCTCGAAATGCGACAGGTCCGAGCTGACCACCAGTAGCGTGTCATCGGTCCACAGCCGGGCGATTGCCGCCGCCACCGCGGCGGCGGAGCTGCCGCCAAACAGCAGCGGCACCACCGGCAAGGCGCCGAAGATTGCTTGCAGGAACGGCAGCTCGACCTCGATCGCATGCTCGGGCGCGTGCGGAGCGTCGTCGACGCCTGCCAGCCCACGGTTCGCCACGTCCCGTACCGCCCCCCCGTCGACGGGCACCTCGCCGAGCGGTGTCAGGAAAGCGTCATGCGACGGCGCGGCTATGCCCTGAAACGGCACGTAGTGCGCCGGCCCGACGACGATGGCGCGCGCGAAGCGATCCGCGCACCCGCGCACCGCGGCGAAAGCCTCCGCCGCGACCGGACCCGAATATCGGTAGCCCGCGTGCGGCGCGATCACCCCCCGCAGGCGGCCCGGCGCCGCACTCGCCCCGTTGAGCAGCCCCGCCACCTTTCCGCGCAGGGCATTGGCGTCTCGGGGATAGAATGACCCTGCAACCGCCGGCGGTCGCGTCCTATATGTATGGGTCATGGCGCAGCTGCTCCGTGCTGTCTGCGAGGCGCAAGTCTATGACCGACGAGGCTCGATTGGAAGGCATTCCCGGCCGCCACTGGCACCGGCTGTCGGACGGCCGTGTCCAGTGTGACGTCTGTCCGCGCTACTGCAAGCTGCAAGAGGGCCAGCGGGGTCTCTGCTTCGTGCGCGCCCGCCATGACGACCGGATCGTGCTGACCACCTACGGGCGCTCGTCCGGCTTCTGCCTCGACCCGATCGAGAAGAAACCCCTCAACCACTTCCTCCCCGGCACCGCCGTGCTGTCGTTCGGCACCGCCGGCTGCAACCTGACCTGCAAGTTCTGCCAGAACTGGGACATCTCCAAGGCCCGCGAGATGGACCGGCTGATGGACTCGGCATCGCCCGAGGCGATCGCCGACGCCGCGCTCCGCAGCGGTGCGCGCTCCATCGCCTACACCTACAACGATCCCGTTGTCTTCCTCGAGTACGCCGTGGACGTGGCGGAGGCGGCGCGGTCGCGCGGGCTCCGGAACGTCGCCGTGACCGCCGGCTACGTCGCACCGGCCGCCCGCGCGGAACTCTTCGCCGCCGTGGACGCCGCGAACGTCGACCTCAAGGCCTTCACCGAGGACTTCTATCGCAAGCTCTGTACCGGCCACCTTGCCGACGTGCTTGAGACGCTCGAATATCTCCACCACGAGACGAACGTCTGGCTCGAGATCACCACGCTGCTGATCCCCGGCCACAACGACGGCGCCCACGAGGTCGCCGCGCTCAGCGAATGGGTGATGGCGAAGCTCGGCCCCGAAGTGCCGCTGCACTTCACCGCCTTCCACCCGGACTACAAGATGCTCGACACCCCCCACACACCGGCCGTCACCCTGACCCGCGCCCGCAAAATCGCCCGGGCAGCGGGGCTCCTCTACGTCTACACCGGCAACGTCCACGACGAGGTCGGCGGCAGCACCTACTGCCCAGGCTGCGGCGCGCGCGTGATCGGCCGTGACTGGTACGAGATCACCGCCTGGAACCTCGCCGGCGGCCGCTGCGGCCAATGCGGGACCGCCATCGCCGGCGTCTTCGAGCCCCGCCCCGGCGCCTGGGGCCCGCGGCGGGCGCCGGTGCGCATCGCATCGGTGACCGAGACCGGCTGAGCGCACATCCCGGCGCTCACATCCACGGTCACCAGAAGTCCTGGGAAGAGCTGATCTCAGGGAAGCCCCGAACACGGCCGGATGCGACAATTCACAAGTTCACTGGATTAGTTGCACGCCGGATAGTTAGCGCGGTCCGCCTCTGACACATCAGGGGACAGATTGATGAACCTGGGGAGTATTGCACGCTGGGTACTTGTAGCGGTCCGCTTGGGAGACATCCGCTCGCGCTCGCGCTCGCACTGGCAATCGATGGCGCAGTCCCACTTGTATCACATCCCGCGTTGGCCAGGAGCGCAGCTTCCGCAATGGCAAGTTGCTTCATCGGGGCTTCCCTCCAGTTACGTCCACCCGCCAGACGCACGTCCTCCTTCAGCTAATTCAGCATGGGACAACGACAAGGCTGCTCCGGACTAACTCAAAGCAGATGGTGCGTTCAGGTATGCCCTTTGCGAAACGGCTGCCTCAACCAAGGAGCAACACGCAGGTCGTGCCACCTCGAAGCCTTCGCGAAATAGCGCGGGCTTCCCATTGCGGCCACGAAAGCGGAGCCTCTCTGGCTCCTCCGCGCGGGACAGAGCTGGAGCCGGATCACGTCGACGACTGGCTGCTCCCGATATACCTTGGCACGTGTCGCGTCCGGGGCCTCGGCCTGTCTGCTGCTGGTGGCGGCCGCCTGCATGGCCGGGGACGACGCTGGCAAAATGGAGCGCTTGCCCGACGCGCGCGGCATGCGAAATCGTGATGGTGCGTAGCCAGCGCAATTTCTACGATCACGCGATCCGCGCCGCGGGAGCGACAATCGTGGAAGTCGGCCTGCCGGACCGCTTCGCGGGCGCCGACGTTCGCCGTCCCAATGCGGTATCGCCGCTGCGCGTGGTTCATAAGAATCTTTGCAACGATTACGGTGCGTCTGACATACGGGATGACCTTGCTCTGCCGGCAATACCGACGATGGTGGTAGGTTGTTTGACGGGCAAGCTACCGGCACAGCGAAGACGCGCCAACTCTCTCTCGTCGGCCGCTCTCTTTCCAGGCGCAGCCCTGACTCCCAGCACAGTCGGCGGCAACGTCCGCTTCCGGGCGCCGGCGAAGCGGACTTCAACGGCCGAAATGCGGCGCAGAGCTGCCGTTCACGTCGCGCCAAGTGCAAGTCGGCTTCGGGTCACTATTTGCCCTAAAGCCCTGGCGGTGGGTGCGGACATTTAGTGCCCATCTTTGTTCTGGAAGTGGTGGTCATTTGGCGCATCCGAGATTCGAACTCCCCCAGAATTTCGTAGTTTGCTGCTTTGTGGTAGGGCAGGAGGTAGGACTGACATTTACGGCAAGACTAACATATTGTTTTTATTGATATAATTTGCAATTCTGGCGGAGAGAGGCGGGCTTAGACCCCTCATTACTTTCTCTCGTAAAAACATTTTGCCGGGCGTCCTCCATCACGCGGTCTCCGTTCCGAACCAACCCGGCAGATCAGATCCCAGCTCGTCTAATCGATCTGAACCAAACTGCCCTGCCAAGTTTTGACGTCATCCCACCGACTTGCATTGCAAGCACAGGGACAGGCTTGGTTTTCTGTTCAGGCTAAACCTTGCCATCTCACAAGATGAGGTGAGCCGAGACAGATAAGCTTGGGTCCGGGACGGACCCTTCCACGCGGCCCGATCTAACAAAACAGCTGCTCGGCCCGATTGAAATCATGCCGCAAAAAAAAAATGAACCGATGCCTCGATTTAATTTGTAGTGGTCGAAGGGAATCGGGCGCGGCAATACTTCTGGTCGGCAACGGCGCCCCGAAAAAAAAATAAAAGGGTTATTCTCCCTTTTGGCTGGTTGTCCCCGCTTTAGTTGCCCCCCATCATGGCGGGGTTCAACCTGCGGCGTTCAATTCCCCCTTCGCCCCCTTTCCTAACCTACTTCGCCGATTCCTGGGGGTTTCGTTTCTCCCTCCATTTTTACCGGCCCCGGAGGCTCTGCGCAAAAAGGGCTCTTCGCGATATGACAAAGAGCTTTTCAGCCCCTCCCCTCTCTCCCGCTCTTCCCCGTTTTCGCTTTTCTCGCTCCCCTTTTCTCTCAGCTCGGGCCCCCCCCCCCGCGCCCTCACCCCCGCCCGACCGCGAAAAAAGAGAGAAAAAAAAAAAAAAAAATCCATCCCTTCCCCACTCAGAGACATAATAAACAACAAAATACTCCCCAGACGACGGATGCGGGCTCCGCGGGCAGACACCAACCCTCCCGGCGTCCAACCAGCATTTTTTCTACCGGCGGCTGAATGGAGCGCACTTATAAGGCCGGCAGACCGCCATCGATGGCCTCCCCCGGCTCCTTCTGGGGCAGTGAACGCATTTTCAGACCGAACGAAGGCGGCTGGGTGCCGTCGGCTATCTCCGGCAGCATGCCCAACACCACCAACCATCAAACAACCAGCGGCCGCCTCGGCCACACCACAGAAGTTCTCCTCGTCGTTGATCCTCAGGAGGTCTTCTACGCCGACCTTCTCCACGAGTTCTGGGAAAGCCACGACCCGACGCAGGGCATGCGCCAGGGCAACGATGTCGGCACGACCTACCGTTCGGCTATCTACACCTACGGCGATGCGCAGCATGCCACTGCCATAGCCTCGCTAGAGGCCTACCAGGCGTCACTGACAGCCGCCGGGCAGGGCAGGATCACCACGGAGATCACGCCGGCGTCCGAGTTCTACTTCGCCGAGGAGGATCACCAGCAGTATCTGGCCAAGAACCCGTATGGCTACTGTAACCTCCGCGGCACCGGCGTTTCATGTCCGATTCCGCAGGTCGTAACGGCGGCCTGAGTATTTTGCCCGATCCATAACCGCACGCGGGCAGGCGCGCCGCAAAATCCGGCGTGTGTCCGTTCTTTCGTGCCAAGCTTTTCCAAACGGTCAAAATTTCGCGTGAATTTTGTTTTTCGGCATGCAAGAGTATGAAGGAGCGGACGGTGAAAGCCGCCTGCCGCGCTCCGCGTGACGGTCTACGGGACCGCTACTTCCGAGGGTGCCCAACCAAGAAAAACCGACAGGGTGTGGATCACATGAAGCGTATCGTCCTCGGCCTCCTGGCTGCAACCGCATTTATCGTCCCGGCGCTCGCCGAGGACATCAAGCCGGCAATCATCTACGATCTCGGCGGCAAGTTCGACAAATCCTTCAACAAATCGGCCTTCAACGGTGCTGAAAAGTTCAAGGCCGAAATCAGGCATCGAATATCGCGACTTCGAAATCCAAAACGATGCCCAGCGCGAACAGGCGCTGCGCAAGTTCGCTGAAGACGGCAACAACCCGATCGTCATGGCTGGCTTCTCCTGGGCGGCAACGCTGGAGAAGGTTTCGGCAGACTTCCCGAGCACCAACTTCGCCATTATCGACATGGTCGTCGACAAGCCGAATGTCCGTTCGGTCGTCTACAAGGAGCAGGAAGGTTCCTACGTCGTCGGCGTACTCGCCGCGATGGCTTCCCAGTCCAAGAAGGTGGGATTCGTCGGCGGCATGGATATCCCGCTGATCCGCAAGTTCGGCTGCGGTTATGTCGGTGGTGCCAAGGCAACTGGTGCGACCGAAGTCATCCAGAACATGACGGGCGACACCCCGGCCGCCTGGAACGATCCGACCAAGGGCGGCGAGATCGCCAAGTCGCAGATCGATCAGGGTGCTGACGTTGTGTACGCCGCAGCAGGCGGCACCGGCGTTGGCGTTCTTCAGGCAGCGGCTGATGCGGGCAAGCTCGCATCGGCGTCGATTCCAACGAGACGGTTTGCAGCCCGGCAAGATCCTGACCTCG
>CAWIWT010000006.1:0-102428 GCA_963839725.1 uncultured Alphaproteobacteria bacterium
CTGTCGCGAGCTGGCAATTATATCGTTGGGAAAAGCTTTTCCTCTCTCCTGGCACAAACCGGAGGTCAGGTCCGCCAGCTTGTTGGGAAAAGCTTTTCTCAATGTTGATCCTGCGCACAAACCTTCGCGGTTTGCAACTCGCAGGTGGCCGGGAGAAGTTGCCGTCGGTCTCAGGTTTGATGGTGGCCGCCGTCCGGCACATGCAGGCGCAGGAGCCGAAGGGCGCGATCTTGTCCGACGATGTCGCGGTTTCGAACTACCTGCTGGCCGAGGGCCATGTGAGTTCGGTGCCGGGTTCAGCCTACGGGCTGTCGCCCTTCTTCCGCATCTCGACCGCGACTTCCGACGAATGACGTTCGATGCCCAATGTCGGCAATCGGAAAGCAGAGTCCCCTGCTGAAGGTCTGCAAAGGGACCCCAACCCCGACCTTCCTGTTTTCCGGAAGAAGGTCTGAGTTGTGTGCGTCAAGTTCTGCAAAATGGGCGGCCATGAAGCTGGTCATGCGGCTTGGCGCAGAGCGAGTTTCTTGTGCTCACGCAGGTCGTCCATGTTGATATAGCGGTTGGCCTCCATCCAGTTTTCGTTGGTTTCTACGGCCAGTGCCCTGACGAGGCGCATTCGCCCCTCGTCGCCTTCCCGATTGTCGGTAGGCTCGCGCGTACGGAAGCCGACGCTGGCGCCGGCGAAGCCCAGTTCGGGCTCCATATTCCAGCAGGACAAGCAACCGCTCGATAGCGTCCTAGATTATGGGCGATGGAACACCCGCAAGCGAGGCTACAATCGTCTGTGGGTTCGGCTTCCTTCGGTTCGCCTTTGCCAGGACGGCGCTTTGCCGTGCTCCTCAAACATAACCGCCGCGTCGGCCCTCACAGACAGGATTATCTTCCCGTCCTCAACCCTTGCCACGAACATCGCAGGAATGAATTGGTGCGGCTTGCGAGGCTTGTGAGGCTCGCTCGCCGGCTGAACAAGTTCTATCCGATCGCCGTCCACACGATCCACAATGCCGGCGAGAACGCCATCAGATCCCACGACCTTCGCATTTTTTTCGATGTTTTCTAGCTTCATACTGACCTCCGTGAAGAGCAGCCTTTTCATGGTACTGAAATAACTCGCTGCCGGCCCCCTGTGTTCCGTTTCTTCGGAGGGATATTGCCAGCCCAGGCCGACACAGCAATTTTACTCGAGGGCTACAAGGTCAGGCGTATTCAGGCTGACCACGAGACGCGATCTGAAGGACATCGTGGCCGACCGCCGAAGTGAACCGGACAAAGCCTCACTCGTTACCAATGGTCGCGAACTGAGGAAACTCGAATGGCCCCGCGCCCCGCCTGGAAGGGATACCTGAAGCTCTCGCTGGTGACTTGCGCGGTCGAGTTGACCAACGTCGTCACACATGCCGAAAAAGTTTCCTTTCACGTTCTGAACCGCAAGACCGGTAACACAGTCAACTGAATCTATGTCAATTCCGAGACCGGGAAGCCCCATGGCGATGATGACGAGATCAAGGGTTACGAGGTCAGCGACGGCGATTTCGTCAGCATTGAAGAAAACGAAATCGAGGCCGTGCAGATCGAGCCATCGCATACAATAAATCTTGACGGGTTCGTCGAGGGTTGCACTTGCAGCGCGAATATCTCGTCACGATAGGCAGAAGGCGCTAGTGTCCAAGACTTCGAAACGCTTGCCCGCCGGCTGTTTGTTGATGGGGGGAGAACCTTGGACCTGCAAACCTTCAAAGACTCGATTGCGGATCGGGAGCCGCCCGTTGACCTGTCGCCTGCCCTGCAAGCACTGTGGTGGGATGCGAAAGGCGACTGGGATAAGGCGCACGAGAGTGCACAGGAGCGAGACGACAGGCCGGGCATGCTGGTGCACGCATACTTGCATCGAAAAGAGGGCGACCCCTCAAATGCCGCATATTGGTACCAACGCGCTGGAGCGGCCCTGCCCAGCCAAAGGCTTGACGAAGAATGGGAAGCCTTGGTGCGGAAGTTTTTGGTGCCGTGAGACGACAAGGTGACCGGGGCGTGCACCGGTCGACATGGATCAAGCCGGTTTCTCCTTCAAAAAGACGAAGCCCTTGACGGCCGGTTAAAAGTTTTGGTTTGGCACGGCGACGTTTCTGTCTAGGATGAAATCGCCTTTGGCATCGGCCAAATGTTCTGAGGTGTGAGGCATGATTTTGCGACGAATGCTCATAGCGGCAACCTCCATCTTGTCGATAACCGCGTCATCCGCAGCCGCCGATTTGGTTATCGCCATGCCCAATTGGCCCTCCGGACAGGCCGGCGCGCATATCCTTAAACTCGCAATAGCTAAGAAATTCGGCCTCGACGCCGAGGTAACGGAGCTTGGAACCATACTCGCCTTCGCCGGCATGCAATCGGGCGAGGTCGACGTCGTGCCGGAGGTTTGGCGACCTAATTTCGATGATCTTGTGGCACGCTACGGAGCCGATGGGGCGAAAAGCGTGGTGGTCAGTCACCTCGCTGTGCCTGCATGGCAGGGCCTGTGCGCCACGCAGGACGCGGCGGAGGCAGGCATCAACAATGTCTCGGACCTCAGCGACGAGAGCAAGTCCACCATGCTCGACACCGATGGAGATGGGCGCGGCGAGATATGGATAGGCGCCTCCACCTGGAAGTCCACCGGAATAGAGCGGGTGCGCGCCAACAGCTATGGCTATGCGGATACGGTGACGCTGGTCGAGGCCGAGGAAGACGTGGCCATGGCCGCTGTCGACGCCGCAGTGGCGACCGGCCGGCCGATGGTCTTCTACTGCTACGCGCCCCATCACGTGTTCAAGCTTCATAACTTGGTGCGCCTGATTGAACCCCCATACGATCCGGGAAAGTGGAATATCGTTGCCGAGACCGATCCGCTCTGGATATCGAAATCCAGCGCGCCAGTCGCTTGGGGTCCTGTCCAGTTCCAAATTGCCTATTCCGCGGCGTTCGCTGCGAAGCATGCCGATATTGCTGCATTCCTGGAGAAAGTGGACTTCAAGCCGGATGAGATCTCGGCCATGAGCTATGCGCTCCAGGTCGACCGCCAACTTCCCTCAGACTATGCAAAGGCCTGGGTGGAGCAGAACCGAAGCCGCGTCGAGGAATGGGGACGGTGATGGCTGGAAACTTCGTCCGCAGGCGTCGGCTGGTCTTCTTGGCGATCCTGTTGTCGGCCTTCGGGTTTGGCATATCGAACGCAATCGCTGACACGGAAATCTACGATTCCAAAACGCGCAAATGGGTGAAGTACGACCGCGCGACCGCACGCAAAATGTTCGCCCGAAACAAGCAGCCACCTGAGGCTTTCCGGCCCCAGGTTGTGAAGTTCAGGACCGCCGAGAAGCCGGGCACAATCATCATCGATGGAAATCAGCATTTTCTTTACCTGGTCCAGCCTGGGCACCAGGCGATCAGGTACGGAATAGGCGTCGGCCGCGAGGGTTTTGGGTGGGCGGGGATAGTGAGGGTGGGCCGCATGGCTGAATGGCCGACTTGGACACCCCCGTCCGAAATGGTGGCGCGAGACCCTAATGCCGTCAAATGGGCGGCAGGCATGCCAGGAGGACCTGACAATCCGCTTGGCGCTCGCGCGCTTTATCTGTACGAGGGCGATCAGGACACGATCTACCGCATCCACGGCACTCCGGAGCCCTGGACCATTGGCCTTGATGTCTCTTCCGGCTGCATACGTATGAACAATGACGACATTACGGACTTGCACTCGCGCATCGAGGTTGGCGCAAAGGTTATCGTGCTGATGCAGGGGGCTGCACTCTACAAAGGCGTGTAGCCCAGGCGGGAGGATGGAGGGAAATCGATGCCGAAATCGCAAGCATCAAGCCGGGCCTTTCTTCTTACGGCGGCACTGTTGACGCCGCTTATGGTGGCTGGTTGCGTCTCGTCACCCGAGCCAGAGGAGCTGGCCCGGACGACGTTGCAGACAGCGCCCGCCGATCTCCAGCTGCTCTGTGCAAATGCTGTCGCCAAACAAAGCGGCGTGGCCTCGGACAAGGTGCTGCCGGTGAGTTCCCGGCAGGTCGATACCAAGTCGTTTCAGGTTGAGCTGGATGCAGCTGGGAAGAAACATAGCTGCGTCGTCGACAACGAAGGAAACGTGAGTTCCTTGACGGCGCTTTGACGAAATGCTGACCGATTTCGAGTGCCCCGTAGGCGCGCGCTGGCTGTCTCGGGCTGCGTGGAACTCGGCGCCTGGCGCTCGCGTTTCCCGAATCATTTCTCTGGTGCTGAAGGCCTAACTGCGAGGGGCGTGCAGGGCTTGTTGTTCGCCAGCCGCAAAGCGTGCCAGCGAGCAGGGTATCCCTGCCCGCTTTTATGTATGTCGATTACTTGGCGATACAGGTATCGACGTTTTCCGGCGTGCAGACGTCGAGACCGGTATAGGTCGGGTCGGAAGGTGCAGCCTTGCCGTCCGTCACGTCCTTCAAAGCGAACATTGTCTTGTAGCCCATCTCGAACGGACGTTGTCCGACCTGGCCAAGCGAAAGCCCTTCCTTCATTTGGTCAATCTGAATGGGCAGCGTGTCGGCAACGACGAGAGCCAGCTGCTTTTTGCCGATCTAGTCCTTGAACGGCTCAACAGCAGCGCGGTTGGCATCGGGTACGAATTGCGGGAAACCGCCCGTCGGCGTGAACGCGTCGACCATCTCCGGGACGCGGCTGCCACGACTTGGAGGCTTTCCTCAGGCGATGGCATTAGTTTGTGCCCATCGCGGTAGCGGATTTGGTTTGCTCGCCCGCAAGCTTGTCATTGCCGTGCGGGCTTCGTAGATTTCACCTGTCACATGGAGCGCCGATATGAGACTAAACTTGGTCCTTGTCGCCATGGCCGCGCTACTGATGACCGGGTGCGTGTCCCGCGAAGAGGAGTACACCGATCCGCCGTGCGGCGTTAAGGAAACGGAGGCCGGTCTTTGCAAGGAGCCGGTATATTAGCCAGCGAAAATCGCTCCAGGCGGCTCAATGCCGAGCGGGATTCAGGCGTGCTCCTTCAGCGCCAGATTGCGTTTGTGGACCTCGCAAACGTAGTCGGAATTGGTTTCTTCTTCCGTGAAATGACAGAAGCCGGAGTTGCCATCCAGGGCTTGCCAGTGAATGCAGGTCTTGCAACGGCGGTTCTGCGGAACAGGAAACTGAATAACGTTCGTCATCTTGCTTCTGGGAGCTGCGGGAAATCCGCATTTTCCTTGGTCTAAACGACTTGGGGGCCGAGTTCGATCCATGCTTGTGCCGAAAGAGGACAATTGACGGCGAAATCCGTTGATAACCACGTTCTTCGACGGCAACGCCCTCTCAACACCTCTCTCAAGCAAAAACGCATCGCGTGGGTCCGCTATTCTCGACACCGCCCCCGGCCTCCCAATCTGCTCACGAGACGCGGTCTGTGCCGGCTGCCGACTACGCGAAGAGCGTGCCTTCGGCCACCTTCACCGCCTGGCCGCCTATCCGTGCGCTCTCGATTGCGCCCTTCACCATGTCGATCTCCAGCCGAATGCGCGATGGCCGGCCCATCTCGATGCCCTGCTCGATCCAGAGCCGTGTCGTACCGTCGACTGGCTTGTCGAAATGCGCGACCGCGCCGGCGAAGGCTGCCGCAGCCGATCCCGTTGCCGGATCTTCGTAGGAGGGATTGCCCGGGACGAACATGCGCGCGTGAAAGGTGCTATCGTGATACACAGTCTCGCGGCAATAGACATAAGCGGAAGCCACCGCGCTGCCGCTTTTTGCGGGCGAGATCTCCATCCAGGCAGCGTTGTCGAGCTGTACCTTTGCAGCAGCCTTGAGGCCGGAAACCGGGACCGTAACGTACGGTACGCCAGCGGACCAATACGAAACGCGATGGTTCTCGAAGCCGATATCCTGCGGATCGAGGCCCAGTGCGGCGCCAACGACATTCGCATCAACACTGAACGAGAGCGCTTCCGGCAGCTTGGCCAGACTAAACTCGGCAAAGCCGGTGCCGTTGGAACGACCGACGGCGCACACCACCGGGCCGATGTTTTCTTCCAGCACGAATATCTGCGGCGACGTACTTCCGGCGAGTTCGGCAAGCGCAATGGCCGTTCCCACAGTCGGGTGCCCGGCGAAAGGCATCTCGTAATCCGGCGTGAAAATACGCACCCGCGCCTTGTGCTTGGGATCTTCAGGAGGTCCGACGAAGGTCGATTCCGACAGATTGAACTCGCGCGCGATACGCTGCATGGCGTCCGCATCCAGCCCCTGGCAATCGAGCAAAACGCCAAGCGGATTGCCCGTCAGCGCCTTGTCGGTGAATACGTCGTAGACCACATAGCGGCGACCTTGCATCGTCCCTGCCCTCAAATCCGCCAAAAACATGAGCGAAATTTAACTTGCAATCCCGCCGCTTACACATGACCTGTGATAGACGAAGGGACTATCAGAGCGTCGTTTGCTCAAACGCATAGGGGTCCGCAATGGACCAAATTGTCAATCGGCCAAGCGCGGATAGCCTGCCGTTGATCGAAGAAGAACTCGGCTTGAACCGCAAGGCGGAGACCGCCTGGCGCCGGGTGGTTTGGCGCAGCCTTCTTGCACTTGTCCTCTTTGCCGCTATCGCCGCCGGCGCTTGGTGGTGGTGGACCGCACCGTCGCAGACCCCGACTTCCTTTACTACTGTGCCGGTCACGCGCGGCGACCTCACCGTGGAGGTCTCCGCCACCGGCACGCTGCAGCCGTTGATCCAGGTGGATATTTCCAGTGAATTGTCCGGCGTCATGCGCACCGTCGCGGTCAATGAAAACGATTCGGTGAAGAAGGGAGACGTGCTCGCCGCGCTAGACACGGTTCGCATCGCCGCCAATGTTGACCGGGCGAAGGCTTCCGTGCAAGTCGCGCAAGCCCAGATCGGACAGGCCCAGACGACGCTGAAAGAGGCCGAGCAGACGCTGACGCGCGCGCAGCGACTGTCGGATCGCGGCATGGTCGCTCAGCAGGCCCTCGACACTGCGATTGCGGCACGCGACCGGGCTTCGGCCGCCGTCGCCGTCGCGGAGGCAAACCTCGCCATCGCCGACGCCGATTTGAAGCTCCAGGAAGCCGACTTCCAAAAAAGCACCATCTACGCGCCCATCGACGGCATCGTTCTGACGCGTTCGGTAGATCCCGGCCAGACAGTCGCCTCCTCGCTGCAGGCACCGGTGCTGTTCGTGATCGCCGCCGACCTCAAGAACATGGAATTGAAGGCCGCAATCGACGAAGCCGACATCGGCGCGGTGAGGCCCGGCCAAGGCGCGCGCTTCACCGTCGATGCCTTTCCGGATCGTCGCTTCAATGCCGACATCCGCGACATTTCCTTCGCGTCGGTGACGACCGAGGGCGTGGTGACCTATGATGCCCGTCTCGACGTTCAGAACAATCAGCTTCTGCTGCGGCCCGGCATGACAGCGACAGTCGAAGTGGTCACTCGCGAAGCCAGGGACGTTCTGGCGATCCCGAGTGCGGCCTTCCGCTACAGCCCGCCGGCCCGTGACGTTGACCAGGGCTGGAGCCTGCAGCGGCTGTTCATGCCGCGCATGGGCCGTCCGCGCGGCAACCGCCAGCAAACGCGCGAGCCGGATGGCACGCGCGCGGTCTATGTGCTGAAAGATGGGCAGCCCGTAAAGGTACAGGTGAAGACTGGCTCGACCGATGGTGAAAAGACTGAGATTCTCTCCGGCATTTCGGAGGGCGATCAGGTGATCACCGGCACGCGCGAGGCGCGCAACTGATGGCGAAGGGCGTTGAAACGCTGATCCGCTTCGACACCGTCCGGAAGACCTACGGCAAGGGCGAAGCCAAGGTACATGCGTTGGCTGGCGTATCGTTCTCCATCGAGCGTGGAGAATTCGTCGCGATCATGGGTCCTTCCGGCTCCGGCAAGTCAACAGCGATGAACATCGTCGGCTGCCTCGATACGCCCACCTCCGGCGCCTACAGTTTCCTCGGTGCCGATGCAGGCCGGCTAGATCGCGGGCGACGCGCCACCTTGCGCAACCTCTATATTGGCTTCGTCTTCCAGGGCTACAATCTGCTTGCCCGCACGACGGCGGCGGAAAATGTCGAACTTCCGCTGATCTATCGCGGCGTGCATACCGCCGAGCGGCGGAAGCTGGCGATGCGCGCGCTGGCGGAAGTCGGACTTGAGGGCCGCGAGCATCATACGCCGGCCGAACTTTCCGGGGGCCAGCAGCAGCGCGTGGCAATCGCCCGCGCCATCGTCACCCGCCCTACCCTTCTCGTCGCCGATGAACCCACTGGCAACCTCGATACGGCGCGCAGCCACGAGATCATGAACCTGCTCACCCGGCTGAACAGCGATTTCGGACTGACCATCGTCATGGTCACGCATGAGCAGGATGTCGCTGCCTACGCCGGCCGTACCATCGGCTTCCTCGACGGCCACGTCGCGTCCGATACGTTGCGGTTGGAGGCCGCAGGCCTTTACCCTGCCCCTTGTGGGGAGGGTCGGCAAGCGGGCGAAACGCAGTGGAGCGCGCTGGACGGGGTGGGGGTAGAGGGCGGCACCCCCACCCCGATCCGCTCCGCGGATCGACCCTCCCCACAAGGGGGAGGGTAACGTCATGCTTCTGGAAACCATCCGCCTCGCGCTTCGCTCCGTCCGCCGCAATGTCCTGCGCTCGTTCCTGACCCTGCTCGGCATCGTCATCGGCGTCGCGGCGGTGATCGCCATGATCACTATAGGCAGCGGCACCACGGAAAAGGTGAAATCCGACATCTCGCAATTGGGGAGCAACCTGCTGGTCGTGCGCGCCGCTCGGCCGGACCGTTCGGGCTCCACGTCATTTATACCGAAGAAGCTTGACGAAAAAGATTTCGCCGGCCTAGCCAACGGCCTGAGCACCGCCCACGCGGTTTCAGCCGCTTCGCAAAGCACAGTGCGCGTGGTCTTCGGCGCCGAGAATATCGCAGCCGATGTCACCGGCGCCGACCTCGCCTTTTTCGTCGCGCGAGACTGGGATATCGCGCAAGGCCGGCTGTTCACGGAATCGGAGGTGCGCGGCGGCACCAATGTCTGCCTCGTCGGCCAAACGGTGCAGGCGCAGTTCTTCGGCGCCGGTGACCCCGCGGGCCAGTCGATCCGCGTTGGCAAGATGAGCTGCCGGGTCATCGGCGTGCTGGAGCCCAAGGGCACCTCCGGCTTCGGCCAGGACCAGGACAACACCGTGGTCATGCCGCTGATCGCTTATCAGCGGCGCATCGCCGGCGACCGAGACATCGACACGATCTATGTCTCGGCAGCCGATGGCGTGCAAACCTCGGATGTTCAGGATGAGATCGAGACGATCCTGCGCGAGACCCGACACATCGCGCCGGGCACCGGCGACAATTTCGACGTGCGCGACATGACCCAGATCGCCGACGCGATGGCGAGTGCAACCGCCACCATGACCGGCATGCTGGGTGCGGTGGCGGGCGTCAGCCTGTTGGTCGGCGGCATCGGCATCATGAACATCATGCTGGTTTCGGTGACCGAACGAACCCGCGAAATCGGCATCCGCCTGGCGATAGGCGCCCACGAAAAGCACATCCTGGTGCAGTTCCTGGTCGAAGCCACGGTGCTTTCGCTATTTGGCGGCCTAATTGGCATTGCGCTTGGGCTGGCGCTCGCCGGCACCGCATCGCTCACTCTGTCGATCCCCTTCGCCCCAAGCCTCGCCGTGATCCTGCTCGCCGTCGGCTTCTCGGCGCTAATCGGCATGGTTTTCGGCTTCTTCCCGGCCCTGCGGGGCGCCCGCCTCGATCCGATCGTGGCGCTGCGGCACGAGTGAGGCCAGTGAATGGTGGCAGTCAGCACGAATTGCGCGCTCAAAGACGCATTGAGGATTTATTCTACACCATTCACCATTCACCATTCACCATTCACCCCTGCCAAAATGCCAGTCGACAATCGCCCGCATGTACGGGGCCAACCCCTCCGGAAGGTCGTCACGGTTGCGGATGATTACAGGGCCTTCAATCTCTGGCTCGGCTTCGCCGGCGACGAAGTCGGAGATGCGCCGGGCGATTTGCTCGGCGGGTTCATCCAGGTGATATCTCCGGAAAATGACTGTCATGGCGTCGCGGGAGAACAGGCAATAGCTGTCGTCGAACCGGGCATCTGAAATCCTGAGCCCCGTCTCCTCCCTCACTTCGCGTTCCATGTTGGCAGCGGTATCGACCAGCCCGTCGCGAAAGTCTTCCGGCTCGAAGGAGCCCGCCGCGAAATATACCACTCCCGGATTGGCGGTATGAGCACCCATGCGGATCGCGATGAGAGCGCCATCGCTGGAAACAAGCGCGGCATGGGCATAGGCGTGCTCGGCGCCGGCGGGCCGGTTGCGCCGCCATTCAAGCAGCGTTGCGTAGCGCACGGCATGGCAGCGCCCGACCAGCCTGCCATCCTCGTAGGACACTTCGGACAGCAGCACGATGGTGCCGTCGAACAGTGCTGGATTTGCCGACACCTCACGCCGCCAGTTGGCCTCTATGGCCTCGGCATTGGCCAGTTCGAAGGGATGGGGCGTCGGATCGAGGCGAACCTCGATCTCCGAGACTGGCACGACCTCGCCACGCGGAAGGTTGAACAAAGTTTGATTCTCCGAAAAACTGCCCGCCCGTTTTAGAAGAGCCTTCGGTGCAGAAAAGTGATATTTGGTAACACCTATTGTCACTGCGTGATGGAAAACATGGCTTCGCAATCGACAACCAGCCTCAAACTCGACAGCGGCACCAGAACCCGCTTGCGACGACTCGCGGAAAACCGGCAACGTAAGGCTCATTGGCTGATGAAGGAAGCGATAGAACAATATCTTGACCGCGAGGAAAAGCGGCAGTCCTTCCGCGACGACGCTTTGCGGGCGTGGGAAGACTATCGTGCAACCGGCCTGCATGCGACGATTGAGGAGGCCGATCAGTGGCTCAGGAAGCTCGAGGAAGGTAACGATGCCGAGCCTCCTGCATGTCACGACTGATCTGGTCGCCCGCAGCTCTACTTGACGTCCAGAGGCTTTACCGGTTCCTCGCGCCCAAGAACACGGACGCGGCCAGGCGCACCGCACAAGCTATCCGGTCGGCGGTCGGGATCTTGCGCGATCATCCGCGCATGGGTCGTCCCGCCGAGGATATGAATCCGGAGTTTCGCGAGTGGGTGATTGAGTTCGGCCGCGACGGTTATGTCGTACTGTATCGCCTGGACGACGAAGACGTGGTGTTGCTGGCGATCCGCCATGGCCGGGAAGCCGGTTACAGCGACATGTGATCGTCAGCCGCCTTACACGATATCGAGTGTGACAGCCACGGGACAATGATCAGACGCCTTGGGGCGGTCCCAGCCGACGCGCGGAAAGCGATCGACTTCCTGGCCCGGTGGAAAAATCGTCCGCCAAGGCTGGCCGCCGCGAACGATATCCGGGACAGCGGCCGAGTTGCGCGTGGCGAGAGCGGGCGAAAGCAGGATATAATCGAGCTGGCACAGATGCCGCTCCTGCGGCCCCCGCGTGTGGTAGAGTGTCCAGCGCTCGATCTCCGGCCGGCGCTCGACGACATTTACGGCGAAACCATCGCCAAGCAGGACGTCCATCGCTGACCCTTCCTCGTTGACGATGGAAAAGTCGTAGCCGGGCTCGCTGTCGCCGCCGATCACGATGCGCTGGCGGTAGTCGTTGAAGTCGCCGCAGATCACCCAGCGCTTCTTGGCCGCGAAGTCCTTACCGAAGCGAGTTTCAATGATGTGGCGGATCGCATACGCTTCCGCGTGGCGCACTGGCATGGTCGCGTCGCGGCCTGGCACGCCGTCACGCGGCCCGCCCATCGACTTCAAGTGAACCGCGTAGATCGTCAACGGCTGACCGCCGATGGTGACGTCAACCTCTAGGCAGTCACGCCGGAAAATACGCTCGTGCGGTTCGGTACCGAGCGCGGCAAGTTGCGGCGTATGCAGGCCAAGCTCGCCGAAAGTGAGCGGCGCATGGCTGGTCATGCGCACAAACTCGACCGGCTGACCGTCGCGGGTCTGCTCGCGCATCATCACGGCGACATCGATGCCACGGGAATCATTACCAGCGGTGGTGAACTTCTGGCGGTAGCCATGGCCCACCATCTTGAACAGATAGCCATATTCGAAGGCCTTTAGCGCCTCGATATTGTCGACCTCCTGCAAGCACAAAATATCAGCCCTAGTCGCCGCGATCGACAGCGCGGTAAGCTGGCGCGTGTCATCAGTGTGGGCGATGGTTCGCGCTTGCTCGAGCAGCCTGTATTCCGCCTCGTCCCTGATCTGAAAGAGCGCCAACGTTCGATCTGCGTGAAGCTGGTTGCGGTAGCCGGAGAAGTCGAACCTGTTCATCAGGTTCTCGACATTGAAGGTGGCGATGCGCAATGACATCATGCGTTTGTGCCTGCGGGATTTTGGGAAGGCAAGAGGGACCATCAAGACGGTGCAAGGTTGGCACGGGACCCGTCGGGAAAGACCAAACTGGCTACGGTCGGACGCCTAGCTTACAGTCCGCGCATACGTCTTCAAAAATGGGGCAGGAAACCGAGCCCCAACTGCTTGCCTATCTGGAGCAACGACCGTTCATCGCTCGTTCATTTTGGTGACCTTACGTTAACAAATACGGACAACTCGCCGGGGCAGCGGGCTCGGACCACGCTTTGGAGACTGATCATGATCAACCCCCTTTCCACCTTCGCGCGAGCGGGCGTGGTTTCGCTTGCCCTGCTGACCAGCATCACCGGCAGCGTAAGCGCCTTGCCAATCGTTCCCTCCGCACCTCAGGCGCCGATCGCCGTAAGCGAGAGTGACGCCGGTGCTCAAGTGCAGCTTGCGTCGGATCGCCGGCACTGGCGACGCCACGGCGGCGGTCGCAATTGGAATGGCAACCGACATTGGCGTGGCAATCGCAATTGGCATGGTAACCGCAATTGGAATGGTAATCGTTATTGGCGCGGCCGCGGCGGCTACTACGGCAACTACGGCAACTACTACGGCGGCAATTACGGTTCGGGCATCTATCTCGGCTTCGGCCTGCCCGCCTACCAATATGCTGAGCCGTACTATTACGCACCGCGCTATTTGGCGCCCCGCCGGGCTTACCGGGCTGGCACCTCGCATGTCGAATGGTGCTATGCGCGCTACCGCAGCTACCGCGACTGGGACAATACCTTCCAGCCCTACAATGGCCCGCGCCAGCAGTGTTATTCGCCCTATGGGTGAGCGGTCGCCCAGATAAACAGAGCCGACGCGGTTCTCACCGCGCCGGCCCCTCCCGCGCCTCAGCGCCGCCCCCGCGGAAACGCTCTTCGGGCGCAAGAATCCCTATGACTTCGTCCCATCGCTGGGACTGTCCCTCATTCGCCTTCGCAACGCGCTTCGGAGTGCTGCCGGAGCGGCGTCGCTGGTTAGCCGGATGAGGGAATTTTCTCCGCGTCAATCGAACGAAACGCCAAGTGCCGACATGCTGCGCCACCGCAGACTGACGGAACGCGGCGCCGCTTCACCTACAATGTCCAGGTCGAAACGCGCGGGAATGGCCGAGGTATCGCCCAGGGCCAGCAGCGCTCCCAGATCGGAGCGGTTGCGCACGACACATTCGAACACACTGTAGCCTTTGTTGAACTTGAGCCTGCCGCCCTTCAGGACGCGATGGCGCTGCGCCATCCTGCGCTCTGTTCCGAAGTAACTCTTAACGTCCAAAACCATGTCCCCTCCTGTGCCCACATGGCGAACCGACGCAAAACGCGTGCCAGAATGCTGTGTGCCGGAATGGGGCGACCGGTGCCACACCTGTCCGGCTGTGCGGAAATCCTGCCCGGAGAAACGTGCCTTGCCGCAAGATCCGACCAGCGCGATGATCAGTTGATCGGGAGGTGGCCTGCTCATGCAAATCACCGTTGCGACATTCAACCTGGAAAATCTGTTCACACGGCCGACCGCCATGAGCGGTGCCGACGACGACACGGGCAGGCAGGCGATCGAAGATCATGCCGCGGCAAACGCCATCGCCGACAAGATGATCTACTCGCAGGCGGACAAGGATGCGCTAGTGGCACTCTCGCAGCGCTATGGTTGGCATTTGCGCAGTCCGCCGAGCAATTCGCTGCTGTTCTTGCAGAAGATAAGGGGCCGGTTGTTTTCCAACACACAGGCGCAAGGTCTGCATGTGGTGGCGCGCGGCCGCGCCGACTGGACAGGCTGGTTCGAATTGCGCCGCACCGATGTGCGCTGGGAAGCGACCTTCAATACGGCCCGCGTCATCGACGCGCACAAGCCGGACATTCTGTGCATCATCGAGGTCGAGAACCGCCCGACGCTGAACCATTTCAACGAACAGGTCCTGGCCGCCAAGTTTGGCTGGTCCTACCCACATTTCATGGTCGTAGACGGTAATGACGACCGCGGCATCGATGTGGGCATCGCCTCGATGTTCCAGATTGACACAGTCCGCACCCACGTCGATGACGGGCGTGATACAGGTGGGGCGATCTTTTCCCGGGATTGTCCCGAATATGATCTGCTCTTGCCGGGCGGCGGCCGGCTGGTGGTTATTCCCAACCATTTCAAGTCGAAGCGCAATGGCGACGACCAGGCTTCACGCGAGCGGCGCGCGAAACAGGCCAAGCGCGCCAATGCAATCGCACGCGATGCGTTGGCGCGCAGCGACATGGTGCTGATCGCCGGAGACTTCAACGACACGCCGACGAGCCAGCCGATCACCCACATTTTCGAGGGCGGCTTCGCCGATGTGAAGGACCACCCGGACTATCCCACCGACCGGCCGGGGACCTTCGGCACCGGGCTGGCCGGCAACAAGATCGACTACCTGGTGATGTCCCCTGCCCTCCGGCAGCGGCTTGTGACCACCGGCATCGAGCGGCGCGGTTCATACCATCCCAACACCTGGGAGCCTTTCGACACGGTGACCGGAACCTCGACCGAAGCGTCCGACCACCATCTGGTGTGGTCGAAGTTCGAGATTTAAAAAGTTCGCCCAATCTCGCGTATCTGTGACACGCACGATCCGGAAAAATCCGAAGGCGGTTTGGACCGCCGAGTCAGACAGCGATGGGCTTCGAGGAGCCGGAGCGGAGCGTACTTGAGTACGTGAGCACCGGAAGCCGAGAAGACCGCGCAAGATGACCGGCGGCGCAAACCGAGGCGGATTTTTAGTTCTTGGCCTTGTCGACCAGCTTGTTCTTGGCAATCCACGGCATCATGGCGCGGAGCTTCGCGCCGACTTCCTCGATCTGGTGGCTGTCATTGTTGCGGCGAATGCCCTTAAAGCGTGACATGCCGGCCCGATATTCCTGCATCCACTCGCTGGTGAACTTGCCAGTCTGGATGTCCTTCAGCACGCGCTTCATCTCGGCCTTGGTATCCGCGGTGATGATGCGCGGACCCGACACATACTCACCCCATTCGGCGGTGTTCGAGATCGAGTAGTTCATGTTGGCGATGCCGCCTTCATAGATCAGGTCGACGATCAGTTTCACCTCGTGCAGGCACTCGAAATACGCCATTTCCGGCGCGTAGCCGGCTTCCACCAGCGTCTCGAAGCCGGCGCGGATCAGTTCGACCAGACCACCGCAAAGCACTACCTGCTCGCCGAACAGATCGGTTTCGCATTCCTCCTTGAAGTTCGTCTCGATGATGCCCGAACGGCCGCCACCGACGCCGCAGGCGTAGGAGAGGCCGAGGTCGAGTGCGTTACCCGATGCGTCCTGATGGACAGCAACCAGGCACGGCACGCCGCCGCCCTTCTGGTATTCGCCGCGCACGGTGTGTCCCGGGCCCTTCGGCGCGACCATCAGCACGTCGACCGACGCCTTCGGCTCGATCAGGCCAAAATGCACGTTGAGGCCATGCGCGAAGGCGATTGCGGCGCCGTCACGGATATTCGGAGCGATCTCTTGTCTATAGATGTCCGCCTGCAGTTCATCGGGCGTGGCCATCATCATCAGGTCGGCCCACTTGGCGGCGTCCGCCACCGACATCACCTTAAGCCCGTCAGCTTCGACCTTCTTAGCGGTCGGCGAACCGGCCTTCAGGCCGATCGCAATGTCCTTCACGCCGGACTCCTTGAGGTTCAGCGCATGGGCGCGGCCTTGGGAGCCGTAGCCGATGATGGCAACCTTCTTGCCCTTGATAAGATTGAGATCGGCGTCGCGATCGTAATAGACACGCATGAGGTGTTTCCTTCTTGTTGGTTAGGTTCATTAAAGCGAGCGAATTCTCGGCGCGGTGGCCGCCACGCCGTAAAGCTTGAGAAACTGCTCGGTCGCGAGCGCCGCATCGCGGGCTATTTCGGCCTGACTGAGCTTCAATTCGTCGCCGAGCAAAAGCCGGATCTGCACATCGCGCCCAGCAAGACCGAAGAAGGTGCGGAACGCCGTCTCGGCGTCGTCGAAGGCCAGCAGCCCAGCGGAGCGGCCGGCTTCCAGCAGCGGTTTCAGCCGTTCACCGATCGCGAAGCGGCCATTGGCGAGCACGATCTGGCCAAGATTGCTTTTGCTCGACGCCGCATGGCTCACCGCTACACGGTTCAGCGCGATCGAAGTGGTCGAGGAAATCACCGCAAGCCAGTTTGCTGCAAAGCTTTCCAGGCTTTCGCGCAAGACCGCCGTGTCGAGCTTCTGAATATCATAATTGCGAGCGCGCACCTTCGACGCCTGCCACCGCACGGTTGCGGTCAACACGCCATCGCGGTCGCCGAACCATTTGTAGAGCGTCTCCTTGGAGCAGTTCGCACGCCGCGCCACTGCGGTCATTGTGATGTCGCCGCCTTGCTCCATCAGCAGTCCAAGCACGGCATCCAGCACCGCCTGCTGGCGTTCAGTCAGCGCCGCCTCGCCCGCAATGTCCACCGCGATCCGCAATCCAGAAACCCACACTATCAAGTTCGGCACATGCCGTACCGTACGTTACGGTACGGCTCACTAATGCATTCAGTTTCGTTGCGCAAGAGCGGAAAGCGATGGGGAACAGTTCGAGTTCTGGCGTGGACTGTTAGGACTGCCACCCTTGCGCAGATATGGCCGTAGCGGGGACCCCAACCCGATTGGGGTTTCGGCCGGGTAGCACTCATCCTCGCCACGCCCCGAAAACTCGGTCTGGCCATTGATCCCTCGACAAGCTCAGGATGAGGAAGGAAGCGGTGCGCGGATGCCGGTGTTGCCGGAAACACGCAGTTGGTTGGTTCAAACGTCACACGTCATCCGCGCCACGCCGGCATTTCGGGATTTGCCTGACGGTTACCCATTGCCCGTCGACAGCGGCCCGAAGTGCCGTCCCCACGAAGCGCTGTCGCGAACCACGCTCCCACGAGAAGCATGACGAGATTACGCGAGGATGCGGGAGGGGGAATAAAATCGCCGGTAGGAAAATGATAAGCAATTGAAAAGGCGTAGAATTATTTCGAATTGGTTTTTATCCACCCCCTTCCCGCCTCGCCATCCCTCTCGATGGGGAGTTCGCGCCGCGATGCGGCGCCCCCACCTTCTCCTACAACAAGGGGAGAAGGAGGAGTCAGATGGCATAATGAGGACGTGCACGCGCGCTGCGAGCGGATTTACTCCCCGATCACGCCCGCGATGTTCTGGTCGTAATCCACCAGCGAGCCGGTCATCACGCCCGACTGAGGGCTGATCATGTAGCTCACCAGCACCGCCAATTGATGCGGCTTCACCAACTGTCCCATCGGCTGGGAGGCTTCGGCCTGTTCCAGCCAGTCATCAGCGGCGCCATGAAAATTCTTCTGCACCAGCGCCTCGCCGGGCGTGTCCATCCAGCCAGGCAGCACGGCATTGCAGCGGATGCGGTTTCGGCGATAGCCGCTGGCAACGTTTTTCGTCAGGATCGCCAGCGCGCCCTTGCTTGACGAATAGGGCGTCAGGAACGACTGTCCGGCATGCGCCGACATCGACAGAATGTTGACGATCGCGCCTGGCTGCTTCGCCTCCAGCAGGTGCTTCACCACGCCCTGCATGAGAAAGAACGGGCCGCGCACATTGGTATTGAAGATGAAATCGAAGAGTTCCGGCGTGGTCTCCAGCAGCGAGCCGCGCGCCGAAGACGCCGCTGCATTGACCAAACCGTTGATCGGACCGAAGCGTTTCACCGCCGCCTCGACCGCCTTGGTGCAATCGGCGGGATCGGAAACGTCGGCGCTGATAAAGATCGCTTCGGCGCCGATCTTTTCGAGTTCAGCAACCGCGGCGGCACCCTTCTCTTTGGAACGGCCGACCAGCGCGATCGCCTGGCAACTTTCCTGCGCAAGCTGCTTTGCAACTGCAAAGCCGATGCCTTGCGCCCCGCCGGTAATCAGCGCGCGCGTGGTGCTGTTGCGAGTGGATTCGGTGGTCATTCTTGGCCTCCAGCGTTGTTACGTCATACGTCAGATCGCGAATAGAGTAGGTTCAGGTGGGTCGCAGACTCTTCCGATGCAGATTGCTGCCTCGAAGGCCATCGAATTCCCCCTCTTTGTCTCGCCCTTCGAGCTCGACACCTCTCCCCCACTTCGTGAGGGAGAGGACGGGAGCGAACTCGCCGGCCTTGGCGCCCGTCCTCTCCAACGAAGTGGGGAGAGGTGGTTTGCGCAGCAGACCGGAGAGGGGGATTTGGGAGCGCAAATTTCCTATCCCCTTACTTACAGGGAGAGGAGTTCCTACACCTTCACCGTCTTGCCGTCCGTGGCCGACCTCAGCGCCGCGTCCGCGAGCTTCAGCGCCGCGAGGCCGTCCTTGCCGCTCGGCGAAGCCGCCTGGCCCTTGCTGGACGCCTCGATGAAGGTGGCGATCTCGTTGGCGTATGCGTCAATATAGCGGGTCATGAAGAAGTCGTGCAGCGGTGGGCGCGTATAGCCCTTCCCATTGGCGAGTTCGATCGACACAGGGCGCTGGTTTTCCGCCGCGATCATGCCGTCGGAGCCGTGCACCTCGATGCGCTGGTCGTAGCCATAGGTGGCGCGGCGCGAATTGGTGATGACGCACTGCTTGCCGGTCGCTGTCGCCAGGATGACGCTGACGCTGTCGAAGTCACCGGCCTCGCCAATCTTCTTGTCGACCAACACCGAGGCGGTCGCCGTCACAGCCACCGGCTCCTCGCCGAGCAGGAAACGAGCCATGTCGAAATCGTGAATGGTCATGTCGCGGAAGATGCCGCCCGAGCGGCCGATGTAATCGAGCGGCGGCGGGCCGGGATCGCGCGAAGTGATGACCACCTGCTCGACCTTGCCGATGGCGCCATCGTCTATCGCCTTGCGGACGGCGGCAAAATGCGGATCGAAGCGGCGGTTGAAGCCGACCATCAGCGTCGCGCCGGCCTTCTCGACCACGGCAAGGCATTTTTCAACGCGCTTCACATCGAGATCGATCGGCTTTTCGCAGAAGATCGCCTTGCCGGCCTTGGCAAAGCGCTCGATCAGGTCGGCATGCGTGTCGGTGGGGGTGCAGATCACCACCGCATCGATATCCGACGCCTTTTCGATCTCATCGATCGTGCGCACGGCGCAGCCATAGGAAGTGGCGACGTCGTTCGCCGCCTTCTCGAAGGCGTCCGCCACAGCCACAAGCTGCGCTGATGGGTTCGAGCCGATTGCCCTTGCATGGACCTTGCCGATACGGCCCGCACCGAGCAGGCCAAAACGAGTTGTCATATCCGTCCTTTCTTGACTGTCCGCCCGCGGCCCGCCCGCACAGCTTGACGATCGAGGGCATGGAATCCACCGATCGCCCTGCCCCAGGCTTTATTCAACGACCGTAGCAATTTGACCGTTTGGGCCGCCTCTCGCCTGGCTGCCACCATTCACTCACTCCCCGATCCTTCGACAACTCAGGACCGGGATGTCCATGGGAGCACCGACGTCAATCTCAATCGCGTTGGCTTTTATGCGGCGCCGGCATATTCAGGTGCGGTCTTCGCCCCGGTGATATACGCGACCACGTCCTGCCCGTCCGTCTCGTCTTTCCTCAAATTCGCGACTATCCGTCCACGTCGGAAAACGACGATGCGGTCCACCAGGTCGAACACCTGGCGCATGTTGTGGCTGATCAGGATCAGCGGCTCGCCGTTGGCCTTAAGGTTGCGGATGATATCCTCGACTTGCGCGGTCTCGCGCACGCCCAGCGCCGCGGTCGGCTCGTCCATGACGATCAGCTTGGAAGCGAAGGTCGCCGTGCGCGCGATCGCCACGCACTGCCTCTGGCCGCCCGACATGTGCCGGATGGTATTGCCGAGATTGGCGATCTTCACTCCCGTCCGCTCCAGCGCCTTGCGCGTCTGCTCTCGCATCGCCCTGCCGTTGAGGATGGAGAACGGACCTAGGTTGATGAGGAGCTTCTCCCGGCCGAGGAACAGGTTCGACGGCACGTCGAGGTCGTCCGCGAGTGCGAGGTTCTGGTAGACCGTCTCGATGCCGGCCTCGCGGGCCGCGATCGGGCCGACGAACTCGACCTCCTTGTCGTCGAACCACATCTTGCCGCGCGTGCGCTTCTCCACGCCGGTGATCTGGCGGACGAAGGTAGACTTGCCGGCGCCGTTGTCACCCATGATGGCGACATGCTCGCCCTTGCGCAGTTCGAAGTTGGCGTCCTCCAGCGCGTGCAGGCCGCCATAGTGTTTGGTGAGAGCTTCGGTCTTGAGGATGATGTCCGACATTGCCTTAGCCCTTCAGAGCCCGGCGGCGCTGCCGCCACTGATCCAGAACGACGGCGCCCACGATAATCACGCCCTTGACCATCTCCTGGTAGTAGGCGTCGAGGCGCATGAAGGTGAAACCCGAGATGATCACGCCGAAGATCAGCGCGCCGAGCACGGTGCCGATGATCGAGCCGCGGCCGCCCGACAGCGAGACGCCGCCGATGACCGCCATCGCGATGGCGTCGAGTTCGTACATGACGCCCATGCCGGCCTGCGCGGTCAGGTTCTTCGAGCAGAGCACGACCGCCCCGAGCGAGGCCAGCATCGCGGCGATGCTGTACACCAGCACCTTGTGGCCGGTGACGTTGATACCCGACATGCGCGCGGCGTCCTCGTTGGAGCCGATCGCGTAGCAGTGCTTGCCGTATTTCGTATAGGTCAGGATGAGCTGGAACAGGATGGCGAGCGACACGAAGATGATGACCGGCATCAGCCCCTTGCCGATATCAGCGAAGCTTTCGGTCGGAAACGAGATCGGGTTGCCCTTGGACCACCACTTGGCCAAGCCGCGCGCCGAGACCATCATGCCGAGCGTGGCGATGAATGGCGGGATTTTCGTGTAGGCGACCAACAAGCCATTGATCATGCCGGCGATCAACCCGCAGCCGAGCGCGACGACCACTGGCACGATCACCGGCAGGTCCATCAATTCCGGCCCGAAGATTGCCTTCGGATTGGGATTGCCGTTGACGATCGCGACCTGAGCGAAGCTCATCGAGATCATCGCCGTGGCGCCCACGACGGAGCCCGAGGACAGGTCAATGCCGCCGGTGATGATCACCTGCGTCACCCCGATGGCGATGATACCGATGATCGACACCTGCAGGATGATGATCGACAGGCGCGCCTCGTTGAAGATGGCATCGACGTTCGGGCGCGTGTTGAACAGGAAGGAATCGCCGATGACCAGACGGCCCATCAGCTCGAAGCCGGCGACGAGCACAATGAGGGCGATAAGCACGTTGAGTTCCGGCGGCCAGTGCCGCCTGCTGGTATCGAATGCGACGCCACCGACGCCGAGGGAAGTGTTAGCCACTGAGAGCCCTCCTCTGCCCACGTGAAAACGACCGCCAGTTTACCTGAAGCGGAAGCGGAGAGATATGGGAGCGGCGCTGAGCGCCGCTCCGGTTGAGCTGTCCTCAGTTCTTCTTGAGGTACTGGTCGATGTTGGACGGCGTGACGAGTTCGAACGGCACCCACACCTTCTGCTCGACCGCCTCGCCCTTGGCGAGCTTCACGGCCGCGTCGATCGAGCCGGAACCTTGAGCGGCGGCATTCTGGAACACCGTCACGTCGAGATCGCCGGCCTGCATGGCCGCAAGCGCGTCCTGCGTGGCGTCGACGCCACCGACCAGCACGGCTTTCATGTCGATGCCGGCGGCCTTCATCGCCTGGATCGCGCCGATCGCCGACTTATCATTGTTGGCGATCACTGCGTCGAACGGCTTGTTCGTCGACAGCCAGTTGGTCATCAGGTTTTGGGCTTCGTCGCGCTTCCAATTCGACGTCTGCTTATCGATGATGTTGATCTTGACACCGCATTCCGAGCCGCCGATCACGTCATGGATGTCCTGGGTGCGCTGCACCGCGGCCTGGTTCGACAGTTCGCCCATGATGACGTAGGCGTTGGCTTCCATCTTGCCGGCCTCCTTGAGCAGGCGGCAGATTTCCTTGGTCTCTAGCGTGCCCGAGTTCGACCTCGTTCGAGGCGACGAAGGCCTGGTTGTCCGGCAGCGCGTCGAGATTGACCGGCTGGCGGTTGACATAGACCAGCGGAATGTTGGCGGCGGCGGCCGCGTCGGTCATCGCCTGCGTAGCCGACGTGTCGACCGGATTGACAATGATCGCGTCCACGCCCGAAGCGGCGAAGTTCTTGATCTGGTCGAGTTGCTTGGCGACGTCGTTCTGCGCGTCTTCGATCTGCACCTCGATCTTGTTCTCGTCGGCATATGACTGGATGCCATTGCGCAGCACGGTCAGGAAGTTGTCGTCGAACAGCGCCATGGAAACGCCTACCTTTTCCGCGTGAGCCGTCCCTGCCATCAAAGCTGCGAAGGCCGCTCCCAAAATCAATTTTCTCATTGTCGTCTCCTCCTGGAAGGGTGTCCGGTGCACCCGATTTTGCCGGAAGCCCTGGGCTTCGCCATGGGCCTGTCTCTGTCGCCGGCCTCAGCCAGGGGCTTTAGGCTGCCACTCCTCCCGCGCACCCTGCTTGGAACCTTCATTCCAATTTCGGAACATTCAAGCCGAATGTTGCAGTTTTGAAATATTTATTCCAAATTTATTATGGACGTCAAGAGTGATTCCGCGAATGCACGGAGGCTTAATCGATTGAGGAGAGCCGAGGGTGCGGCGCCGGACCCGTCACATGACCTTCATCGATGGCAGGTGCGCCTTGACCCTAGATATTCTCCGGCAGATAGATGTCGAACGGCAGGAAGGTCTGGCCCGGAACGCTGGCCGATTTTGCCTCGACAGCATTGACCATGAGGTCAACGAGCTCACGGCAGAGGCTTGTGAGCGGCGTCGAGATCACCATCGTGGCGATTTGATCGGCAAGGGCAGCGCGGGTTTCAGGCGTGATCTCATTGCAGATGGCAACGAGCCCGTCAGCGGTCCCCGCCTCACGCAGGGCTGCGATCGCACCTTCGATGCCGCCACCGGCAACGTAACAGCCAACGAGATCCGGATGCCGAGCCAACAGCGACGCGATGGCCTCATGCGTAATCTGCGCTGCCTCCAGATTGACCTGCGTTTCCAAAATCGTGAATTCCGGTGCGTGTTCGCGAAAGTAAGTGCGAAAGCCCATCTCGCGCAGTTCATGCCCGTCAAAGCGGTGGCTTCCGACGAAGATCGCGACTTTTCCCGGTTTCCTCGCAGCCTTTGCAATCATCCAGGCGGCGGTGCGGCCGACTTTGCGGTTATCCAGGCCAACATAACCTTCGCGCACACCGCCGGCAAAATCGGACAGCAGCGAGAAAACGGGAACACCCTTCGCCTTAAGTTCCCCCACGGCGGCAGTCAGCGTTGGGTGATCCGGAGCAACAAGCGCAACGGCCTGCGACGTCTCCCCCAGTCTTTGCAGTCCGGAGATAATTTCTGAAGGCACCAGCGAGAGGGAAAACTCCACGATCGCCGTCCCCCGCATACGCGACGATCTTTCCACCGCCTCAGCAATCTCTCTGGCAAATTCTCGATAGAAATAGGTGTCCGGTCTCAGCAATTGGAAGCCAAGCCGATATTCAGGCAGCCCTTCTCGCATCCGCTGCTTGATCAGCCCGGCGGCGTGGTAGCCGGTGGCGGTAGCGGCTTCGTAGACCCGCCGCGCCGTCTCTTCGCGAACGGGCAGGCGAGCGTTCAAGACCCGGTCCACGGTCGCCACACTCAATCCGGCGTTGCGCGCTACATCGGCAACGGTTGGCCGCTTTGCCATGCCCGTTCTCCCGGCTAACTGGTAGATGTGATATTTTCTATCATTCTGACTGTTTGGCAAGAGCGCTCGGCATTATCTGATATCATAGAACTGATTTAATTGGATATTTTCGAGGAAAATGACCGACACACAGACATCGATCCGACACGCGAACATCAATTTCGAGTCGATTGATGATAGATTT
This sequence comes from uncultured Alphaproteobacteria bacterium, assembly GCA_963839725.1. Lineage (GTDB taxonomy): Bacteria > Pseudomonadota > Alphaproteobacteria > Rhizobiales > Rhizobiaceae > Kumtagia. The sequence goes on from CAWIWT010000006.1 coordinate 24,340, forward strand.
GATAAATTCTATCTGACGATAGTTGATGATTTTGAGGCCTTCGCTATCTTCATGACGACGTGAACGGTCCAGTCGATACCTGACCCGCACGAACTTCCGAGAGACAGAGATGAGCGTCACCCCGAGCGAACGCGACTACAGCCTGATAGGCCAGGATTCCAAGCGCGCCTTGGAGAATGGACTGGCTGCGGCCGAATGGTATCACACCGACATTCCGCGCAAGCAGATGAAGGAATTGATGCAGCGCTCCGACCAGCCGGCGATCCGCGATACCGCCATCTGGCTGGGCTTGCTCCTGTCTTTCGGCGCCTGCGCGGCGCTGCTGTGGGGTAGCTGGTGGTCCGTGCCGTTCTTCCTTTGCTACGGCGTCCTCTACGGCTCGGCGACCGACTCCCGCTGGCATGAATGCGGCCACGGCACCGCCTTCAAGACGCGCTGGATGAACGACGCCGTCTATCAACTCGCCTCTTTCATGATCATGCGCGAACCGACGATCTGGCGTTGGAGCCATACGCGCCATCACACCGATACCATCATCGTCGGACGCGACCCGGAGATCATCGCGATGCGTCCGCCGGATCTGGTCGGCATGCTGCTCAACATCTTCGCGCTGAAGAGCACGACAATCGCCATCAAGCACATGGTGCTGCACGCCTGCGGCAGGCTGACGGCGGAAGAGGAAACCTTCGTCCCCGACATGGAGCGGCCACGGGCATTCCGCGTGGCGCGCATCTGGCTCGCCATCCATCTCGGCATTATCGCAATGTCGCTGGCGCTCGGCTCCTGGCTGCCGCTGCTGCTCGTCGGATTGTTGCCGACCATCTATGGCGGCTGGTTCGTGATCTTCATGGGGCTGACGCAGCATTCGGGCCTGGCCGAAAACGTCCTCGACCATCGCCTGAATTCCCGCACGGTCTACATGAACCCGGTGTTCCGCTTCCTCTATTGGAACATGAACTACCATGTGGAGCACCACATGTTCCCGATGGTGCCCTATCACGCGCTGCCGAAACTGCATGCAATCATGAAAGCCGACACGCCGCAGCCCTACCCGAGCACCTGGGCGGCCTACAAGGAGATCATCCCGGCGTTGCTGCGCCAGCGGCGCGACCCGGAATGGTTCGTGCGTCGCGAACTGCCGCAGACCGCAAAGCCATATCGTCCGGAATTCCATGGCGAGGTGCTGGCGGCCGCCGAGTAGCTTCCGCTGGAGCGGAAGCGATAGGCGGCGTCGCGCCGCCAAACAGGATTTCACAGGGAGGAGTTCATGAGCAATTGGGTCAAGGCGTGCGGGGCCGCCGACATCGACGAAGAAGACGTGATGCGGTTCGATCATGCCGGCCGTACCTTCGCGATCTACCGCAGCCCGGACGACGAGTTCTTCGCCACCGATGGGCTCTGCACGCATGAGAAAATCCACCTCGCCAGCGGCCTGGTCATGGATGACATCATCGAATGCCCCAAGCATAATGGCCGCTTCAGCTACAAGACGGGCCAGGCAAAAGGCGCGCCCGCCTGCATCAATCTCAAGACCTATCCGGTCAAGGTCGATGACGGCCAAGTGTTCGTTCAACTCGGGTGAGGCAGATGCAACGCGGAATGGTGATTGTCGGCGCCGGCGAGTGCGGCGCGCGGGCCGCATTCGCGCTGCGGGAGGTGGGCTATGACGGCCCCGTAACGCTGATCGGCGAAGAACCGCACCTTCCCTACGAGCGCCCGCCGCTTTCCAAGGCAGCCATGGTTTCCGAGGAACATCCCACCCCGGTCACAGTCACCGATCATCAGCGCCTTGCCGACAACAACATCAGCCTGATCTCCTCGGTTCGGGCGTCAGGCATCGATCGCGAGAGTAGGACTGTCCTGCTCGAAGACGGGCGGGTAATTCCATACGACAAGCTGCTGCTGGCGACCGGATCGGCGCCGCGCCGCCTTCCCATGCCGGGCCTCGGTGAGCGCTGCGTCTATCTGCGCAGCTATGACGATGCGCTGGCGATCCGCGCGCATCTTAAGCCAGGCATACGGGTTGCGATCATTGGCGGCGGCTTCATCGGGCTCGAGCTTGCCGCTTCGGCGCGCAAGCGTGGTGCTTCCGTTACAGTCATCGAAGCGCAACCGCGCATCCTGATGCGTGGCGTTCCCGCCGAAATCTCTTCGATTATTCACGACGCTCACGTTGCGGAAGGTGTCGACGTCCGAACCGGAAGCGGACTGAAATCGATCGACGATGACTGTAAGACTGTGCGCATTCTTCTTGCGGATGGTTCAGGCCTCGATGTCGATCTGGCGGTGATCGGCATCGGCGCCGTTCCCGTCACAGGGCTCGCCGAAGCAGCAGGACTAACGGTCGAAAACGGCATAGCGGTCGATAGCGAACTTCGCACCAGCGATCCCAACATTTTCGCCGCCGGCGACTGCTGTTCCTTCCCGCTCGAAATCTATGCAGGCCGGCGTGTGCGTCTCGAATCATGGCGCAATGCCCAGGATCAGGGCGCCGTGGCGGCGCACAATATGAACGGCGCCAGCGAAGGCCATGCCGCCGTTCCATGGTTTTGGTCGGATCAGTACGAGCTCACCTTGCAGATCGCCGGGCTGTCCGACGAAGCCTCGACGACGGTGCGGCGCGATCTTGGCCACGGCGCCTTCATCCTCTTTCACATCGCTGCCGATGGCCGCCTCGTTGCGGCAAGCGGCATCGGCACGGGCAATTCCGTCGCCCGCGACATTCGTCTGGCAGAAATGATGATAGCCAAGCGCGCGAGTCCCAGCCCAGACCAGCTGGCATCGTCGGATGTGAAGCTGAAATCGCTGCTGGCGGCGTGAGAACGAGGCTGCGCGGCCTATCACCTTGCCAGCTCAACGGCCGGATGTGACTTCGCCGGCGAGGACGCGGGTGATGCGCGACTTCCGCTCCATCGCTACCGTGTCTAGCCTTTCCACAACGTCGATGGCGGCCGAGAGCGACCGTTCTATACGCCTCACCAGGAACTGCACAACGTTCGGCTCGACCTCCACCTGACGGTCGGCGAAGAGCTTCGTGATGACGCCTGCGAGCAGAAGATCGTCCGGCTCATGAATTTCGACAACGGTCGCCGCCTTCAGCCGCGACACCAAGTCCGGCAGCGTCACCCGCCAGGCGGCCGGAAAACTCCGCGCCGTAAGCAGCAGGTGTCCGCCGCCCGCCCGGAACGAGTTGATGAGATGAAACAGCCCGGTCTGATCCAGTTGCGCTGAATCCGCATCCTCGACCAGAGCCGCTGGTGCGGAGCCATCGTGTAGAACCGCCTCGATCCTGATTGCCGGGATGACAGCCGCGCCGGCAAGCTCCCGCCAGATGGCCGCGAGATGCGACTTGCCGGAACCCGGTGGCCCGGCAAGCAACACCACCGGCGATGGCCAGTCGGGCCAGCGTTCGATGAGCGCGACCGCATCCCGATTGGCGGCGGAGATCACAAGATCGTCGCGCGACACGCCAGCGACATGGCCGAGATCGAGTGGCAGCTGCCGTGGAGGTTCGGTCATCGGCGTCGGGAGAAAATCTGGAGTTTACGAGCTTTACGCATGACTTATTTCGTCCGCGCCTTGTCCCCTGCTTCGTTCACGGTACCGACCGCGTCGTCCGAATGGCCGACGTACAGCGGCGAATCGAGATAGCGCGAGATGGCGAAGCGCACCAGAACGGCAATGGCGGCCGCCGACGGTACCGCGATCAGCAGCCCGACGAAGCCGAACAGCGCGCCGAACGCAAACAGCGCGAACATCAGCCAGACGGGATGCAGGCCGACGCTCTTTCCGACGAGGCGCGGTTGCAGGATGTTGCCCTCGATGAACTGGCCGATGAAGAACACCAACGCCACAGCGGCGACCATCATCCAATCCGGCCAGAATTGGACGAAGGCGACGCCGATCGCCAGCACGAGCCCAACCAGCGAGCCGACATAGGGGATGAAGCTGATCAGCCCGGCGAACAGCCCGATCAGGATGCCGAAATTCAGGCCTGTCAGCGTCAAGCCGACTGCGTACATGACGCCGAGCAGCAGGCATAGCGTGCCTTGGCCGCGCACAAATCCGGCCGTTGACGCGTTGATGTCGGTGGCGAGTTGGCGGACGATATGCACGTAGTCGCGCGGTACCCAGCTGTCGACTTTGGCAACCATCTTGTCCCAGTCGAGCAGCATGTAGAAGGCAACCACGGGCGTCACGATGAACAGACTGGCGAGGCTGAACAGAGCGACGCCGGAGCTCCAGATCGAGGTGAAGATCGCCGTGACGAAGCCGACGCCCGAGGCGAGCAACGAATTCAGCGCGTCACGCAGGTCGGCCGGATCGATGCCGAAGCGTTTCTCGATCCATTGAGGGTCGAAGCCGGTGATCAGCGCCTGCAACCGGCTGAGATAGTCCGGCATCTTCGCCGCGAAGTCGGATAGCTGCGTTGCCAGAAGCGGCGCCACGATGATCACTGCAATGACCATCATCACAAGGAACGCGCCGAGGATCAGAACCGTCGCCATGATCCGCGACAGCCCCAACTTCTCCAGCCTGTCGGCAACCGGATCGAGGAAATAGGCGAGCGCCATTCCAGCAACGAAGGGCAGCAGGATTTCACTGAAAATGTAGAGGAACAGTGCCAGCACGATGGCGACGATGATCCAAAACCGGATCTGACGGCGAAACGCCACGCTTGTCGCTTCCTCGGAGCCGGTCAGGTCACCGGTGCGCAGTTTCGCTTTTGCCATAGCCATTCATGTGCCTCAGCCAGGCGACGAGATAGGCTGCGGCGGAAGCAACGGTCAAGAGCCCGCTCAGATAGACGAGCGTGTCGGTCGCCCAGCCGAAATCCGCTGGGTAGGCAAGTTCGGCCAAAACGACGATGACGAGAATGATCTGCAAGGCCGTATTGGCTTTGGAGACCATAAGCGGTTTCATCGCCACCGGACGCGCCATGACCGACGACAGCAGCACGGCTATTATGATGAGCACATCGCGGGTGACGGCCGCAATCACTAGCCACAGCGGCAATTGTCCCATTATCCCCAGGACGACGAAGACGCTGACGAGAAGCGATTTGTCTGCAACGGGATCGAGATAGGCGCCGAGTTCGCTGCGCTGATTGAACTGCCGCGCAATGAAGCCATCGACGCCATCCGAGACGCCGGCGACGAGAAAGCCAGCGAATGCCCAGTCCATGCGGCCGGATAGCATTGCATAGACCACGCCCGGAACGAGCAGGAACCGTATGATCGTTATCAGGTTCGGGATGGTCACGAACCGTTTCCTCCAGCATTAGGTCCCGCGAAGATGGGCGCGCAATCGACAACCCGCAAGAGGCCGGTTCAGTTATCAACGCCTTGCGAGCCGGAGAGGATCATGCGAAGAGCCGCATGATCCAAGCAGCCGGAAGCGAGGCGATGAGCGGGCAGAAGAACGGGCTCACCTATGCGCAAGCGGGCGTCGATATCGATGCCGGCAATGAAATGGTGGAGCGGATCAAACCGCTGGTGCGCTCGACCCGCAGGCCGGGCGCGGACGGCGAAATCGGCGGCTTTGGCGGCCTGTTCGACCTCAAGGCAGCGGGATTTTCTGATCCGGTTCTTGTCGCGGCCAATGACGGCGTCGGCACCAAGCTGAAGATCGCCATCGATTCGGGCCGTCACGGCACGATCGGCATCGACCTTGTCGCCATGTGCGTCAACGATATCGTCGTGCAGGGCGCCGAGCCGTTGTTCTTCCTCGACTACTTCGCTACCGGCAAGCTCGATCCCGACCAGGGCACGGCGATCGTAGCGGGCATAGCCGACGGTTGCCGCATGGCGGGCTGCGCGCTGATTGGCGGCGAAACGGCGGAAATGCCGGGCATGTATCACGGCAACGACTACGACCTCGCCGGCTTTGCCGTCGGCGCGGCCGAGCGCGGGCAGCTGCTGCCCACCGACGACATTGTCGAGGGCGACGTGATTCTCGGCCTTGCCTCGTCGGGCCTGCACTCCAACGGCTTCTCGCTGACCCGCAAGATCGTTGAAGTCTCCGGCCTGAAATGGAGCGATCCAGCGCCCTTTGCCGATGGCGTGACGCTTGGCGAAGCCTTGCTGGAGCCGACGCGGATCTATGTGAAGCCGCTGCTGAAAGCGATTCGCGGAACGCACGGCATCAAGGCCCTGGCGCACATCACCGGCGGCGGCTTCCCGGACAATATTCCACGCGTGCTGCCGAAGGACTTTTCCGCCGAACTCGACCTCGAATCGATCGACGTGCCGCCTGTCTTCTCATGGCTGGCGAAAACCGGCGGCGTCACGCCGGAAGAGATGATGCGCACCTTCAATTGCGGAATCGGCATGATCGCCGTCGTAGCCGCCGGCCAGGCCGCGCAGGTCGCGGCCGTGCTTCAGGAGGCCGGCGAGACCGTGGCGCCGGTCGGACGAATCGTGCCGCGCCGCAATGCGGGCGTGATCTATCGGGGGTCGCTCGCGCTATGACCGGCAAACGCGTCACCGTCCTGATCTCCGGCCGTGGCTCCAATATGGCCGCACTGATCGAGGCCGCGAAGGCGCCCAGCTTTCCGGCGGAAATCGTCGGCGTGATTTCCGACAAGGCGAATGCCACCGGGCTCGCCATTGCCGATGCGAATGGCATCACGACAAAGGTGCTCGATCGCGCCGATTTCCCGAGCAAGGAAGCGCACGACCAGGCAATCGACGCGACACTGCATGCGCTAGGCACCGAGATCGTCTGCCTCGCGGGGTATATGAGGCTTCTAACCACGCCCTTCGTCGAGGAGTGGAAAGGCCGAATGATCAACATCCACCCGGCGCTGCTCCCCTTGTTCAAGGGGCTCGACACCCACAGACGCGCGCTCGATGCCGGCGTGCGGCTGCACGGTTGCACGGTGCATTTCGTCACGCCCGAAATGGATGACGGGCCGATCATCGCGCAGGCGGCCGTTCCCGTTCTGGCCGACGACACGGAGGACACGCTTGCCGCGCGCGTACTCACCGCCGAGCACAAGCTTTATCCGCTGGCGGTCGCGCTGCTGGCCGATGGAAAGGTCAGCATGCAAGGCGGAAAATCCACTTTTCATACATCCAGAGACCTCGTATCCAAGGACGCGCGGCTGTTCTCGCTGACGTCGCACTCGGCCGAGGTGGATGTCGAAAGTCTGGCCCGATTTACGCCTTGAGACCGAACATAGGCTGACTGGCCGACAGGATTGATGTCGTGACTGCCACAAATCCCCTTAGATATCTGCTTTTGCCGGTCTCCGTGCTTCGGCTGTTTTCGGGCTACAAATCCTTCGCTGATCCGCTGATCGGCAGCGTCTCGCTCAACCGTCGCGGGTTGCATGTCTGGCGCGTCCGGATGTCCCACGCGATCGCCAACTGGCGTCGCAGGCGACTGGAGCATCTGGTGCCGGAAGAAGATCGTCAAGGTTATGCCGCGAACGGATTCGTGGCGAAGAAGAACGTCATCCCCGCCGCCGACTTCCGGGCGCTGCTCACGGAAATGCGTGCGCTCTCCGCCCCCGCTCGTGAGATGAAGGAAGGCGGCGCCATAACCCGGCGCATCGCCGTAACGCCGGAACTGCTGAAAACCGTTCCCGCTCTCGGACGGTTCCTTGCGTCGTCCGAATGGCGTGGCCTGACCCGCTATATCGGCGGCTTCAATGCCGAGCCAATCGTCTGCATCCAGACAATTTTCGGCGAAGGATCCGACAAGGGCATCAGCAGCGATCCTCAGACGCGACTGCACATGGACACCTTCCACCCGACGATGAAAGCCTGGCTGTTCCTCGAGGACGTCGCGGCGGATGAAGGCCCGTTCACCTATGTGCCCGGCTCGCATAAGCCGACGCCGCTCCGCCTTGCCTGGCAGCAGCAGAAGAGCATTGAGGCGTGCGAGGCAAAGACCAAGGGAGGCGCGTTCCGCATCGCTGATTCCGAGCTTGGCGAACTCGGCCTCCCACAGCGCGAGGTGTTTGCGGTTCCCGGCAACACGCTGGTTGTCGGTGACACCTATGGCCTTCACGCGCGCGGCCTGTCGGTCCGCCCATCGACCCGCGTCGAGATCTACGCTTCGATGCGGCCGAACCCCTTCAATCCGCTGACTTTCCTCGATACCGCCTGGATACCGTTCGTGCGCGGACGCAAGGAGATCATTGGCTGGTGGATCGAGGATGCCCTCGTCGCCCTGGGGCTTACCCGCCGTATCTGGAAAGACGTCGGCTCGGTCAATCCGTGGCAGCGCAAGCCCGGATAGCAGACCCGCATTATGGTTTGGCCAGCCTCTTCTAGGCTGCCGCCTACCAGCCGCCGTCATGGAACGCTGCGCCGCTTGACCGTCCCTCCCTTTGATCATAGCGTGGTAGCAAATATTGCTACCGTTCACCGTGGCGGAGTCGAGCCATGTCCGATGTCCAAAAGATCAGTGTCGCCGTGACAACCACGCAGTTGCAAGCCATCAAGAAGGCTATTGCCTCAGGCGAATACGCCTCCACCAGCGAGGTGATCAGGGAGGCGCTGCGCGGCTGGCAGATCCGCGAGCCGCTGCGGAAAGCCGAGGTGGAGCGCCTGCGGAAGGCTTGGGAAGAAGGCCTGGCGAGCGGACCGGCGGAGCATTACGACCTGAACGAAATTCTCGAGGACGCTGAACGCCGCTTGGCCGAGGCCCAAGCGGCGAGAAAGCGTGCGTAACTACAGAATCGTTCGCAGCCCTGCGGCAAAGCGAGACCTCGGCGATATCTGGATTGCCATCGCACCCAAGAACAAGAGTGCAGCGACACGCCTGCTTATGCGAATTGACGCACGAATTCAGAACCTTTCCGACTTCCCGGAACTTGGTCCCGAACGCCCGGAGATCGCCGAAGGACTTCGTAAGCTGGTCGAGGGCAATTACCTCATTCTATACCAGCTGCGCGAGAAAACGATCGAAATCGTCCGCGTCGTGCGTGGCGCTATGGACATAAGCGCACTGTTCTAACGCGCCGCCCTCACCCAGACCTTGTTGTCGTGGAACGCCGCGCCCCCATAGGGTGCCGGCGCATCGGCGCCCGTAAGTATGTTGATGCCCTCGCCGCGCTCGTGGGCGCTGTTCGGCCATATGCCCTCGGCGATGACCACACCGCGCTGAACGCCGTCGAACAGCCTTGCGTGCAGCACCACTTCGCCGCGGCCGTTGCCAACCTCGACACGGTCGCCGGCCGCGATCGAGAGCGCCTTGGCGTCCTGCGGGTGGATAAGCAGTTCGGGACGGATCTCGCGCTGGATGGAGCTCGGCGTCTCGGTGAAGGACGAATTGAGGTAGGAGCGCGCCGGCGACGTGGCCAGCCGGAATGGATGCTCCGCATCGGCGACTTCGATCAGATCGACATGGTCGGGGAATTCCGGCAGCTGCGCCATCGGACCGAACAGACCCATGCTTTTCGGTGGCCGGTTTGGCGCGGCTTGACCCGTCCAGTCAGGGCGGAAGCGGTACTTGCCATCGGCATGGCCGAAACCCGAAATGAAATGCGCCTTGTCGAATTCGGGCTGCAAATCCACCCAGCGCTGGGCCTTGAAGTCATCGAACGCACCCAGTCCCTTTTTGGTCAGCATGACCTGGATGTGCTCACGCTCGGTCATGCCGAAGCCCGGCATGTCGGCGACGCCGAGCCGCTTGCCCAGTTCCTCGATGACATAGTGATTCGTGCGCGGACCGGCCGGCGGATCGATCAACTTCGGCCCCAGCGTGATGTGCTGGTTGCCGCCGCCCTTGTAGATGTCGTCGTGCTCCAGGAACATGGTGGCCGGCAATATGACATCGGCGAGCTTCGCCGTGTCTGTCATGAACTGCTCATGCACGCAGGTGAAAAGATCGTCGCGCACAAAGCCCTGCTTCACCAACCGCTGCTCTGGCGCGACATTGACCGGGTTGGTGTTCTGGACCAGCATCGCCGTCACCGGCGGCCCGCCGAACAAGGCGTCCTCGTGGCCCATCAGCACCGGGCCGATGCGCGAATGGTCGAGGTAACGAACCTTCGGGTCGCGCAGCTTGGTGCCTTCCAGCAGGTCCGTGTTGAGCTTCAGGTGACCCGAATTGGAGTGGAAGGCGCCACCGCCTTCATACTGCCAGGCGCCGGTGACCGCCGGGATCGACAGCGCCGCATGCATGTTCACCGAGCCGTTGCGCTGGCGGGCAAAGCCATAACCCAGCCGGAAAAAGGTCTTCTTTGTCGTGCCAACCAGGCGAGCGAAGGCCTCGATCTCCTCGACCGGCAGGCCGGTGATGGCCGACGCCCATTGCGGGGTACGCGATTGAAGATGTGCCTCCAACCCCTTGGGATCGTCGGTATATTTGTCCAGATAGGCGCGGTCGGCGAGGTTGTCGCGAAACAGGATATGCATGACCGCGCAGGCCAGCGCGCCATCGGTTCCGGGCTTGAGGATCAGGCCCATATCCGCTTGCTGCATGGTCGCGTTGTCGTAGATATCGATGACCACGATCTTCGCGCCGCGCTCTTTCCGGGCGCGCACCGCATGGGTCATCACATTGACCTGCGTGACCACGGCGTTGGTACCCCAGATGACGACGCAATCCGATTTCGCCATCTCCCGCGGATCGGAGCCGCGCAGCGCGCCCGCTCCCATCATCCAGCCGGTCCAGGCCAGATTGGTGCAGATCGAACCGAAGAAACCGGAATACTTCTTGGCGTGGCGCAAGCGCTCGATGCCGTCGCGCTGCACCAACCCCATCGTGCCGGCGTAGAAATATGGCCAGACCGTCTCGCTGCCAAACTTGGCCTCGGCCGCGTCGAATTTTTCAGCGACCAGGTCGAGCGCGGCTTCCCAGCTGGCTTCCTTCCAGTTGCCCTCGCCCTTGGCGCCAGAGCGTACCAGCGGCTTCAGCAGGCGGTCGGGATGATGCACGCGCTCGGCATAGCGCGCCACCTTGGCGCAGATGACTCCCGCCGTGTAGCTATTGTCCTTGGCTCCGTGGACGCGGCCGATGGTCTTGTCGTCGAGCAACTCGACATTGAGCGCACAGGTCGACGGGCAATCATGCGGGCAGGCTGAATGGCCGATGCGGGTATTGGCTTGCTTGATGCTGGCATGCTGGTTCATGGCGTCAATCTATCCGCTTCGCGCAGCGAGGTGTAGGGCCAGTATGGAGAGAAGTCTGGTTAGACAGCTGGCCCGTCGATCTCCTCTTGAAGTACCGCTCAGGCGCACTCATGCGTGGCCAGCTGCCTCTCGGCCCTGGCCTTTCAAGGAACCCTCTATCGAGGTGGGAGCCGGCGCATGCGCATTGCACCTTGTAAGGTATCGGTAGTGACGCTCCCGCCATGCGCGGCCGCATGCCTCCCCACGGCCAGACCCGGCCGCGTTACGGCTCTCGCAGCATGATCTCGGGGCCGGCCGCTAGGCTGCCGGCGACCAGACCGCGCAACGCAGTGGCTTACGCGACCCGGGGCCCACTGGCCATCGCCGATTGCCGGTTGACACATGTGCGCGACAGCAGCGGGCTACTTCGTGGACGGGCTGACGGAAGATGTTATTGCGCAGCTCGCGCGCAATCCCGACATCCAGGTCATCGCCCGCAACTATGACCTTCGCGGTACGTGGCCAGGCTACCGATTTGCGTGACCTCGGCCGGCAGTTCGGCGCCCGCTACATCGTCGAAGGCAGCGTACGGCGCGCCGGCGACCAGCTCCGCGTAGTTGCTCAGCTCATCGACACACGCGACGGGACCCACCTCTGGTCGCGAAGCTTTGACCGCCAGCTCGACGACGTCTTCGCCTCCAGACGGCGCTGACGACCGAAATCGTCGCGCATGTCGCCTCCTTTGTGCGCGAGTCGGAAATCGCTCAAACGGCCGAACGACTCGACCGACAGCCTCCAGGCATACGATCTCGTGCTGCACGGGACGTCGGATCCGGATGGATTGTTCGCGGCACACGGCATGCTGCAGCGAGCGCTTGCAAATGGACCCCGGCTACGCGGCGCACGCGCCTATCTGGGCATGACCTATGTCGTCGAGGCGACATGGGATACTGCCGGCAAGCCCGACCGTAACAAGGTCGAGTCTGGGCTTGAGCGAAGCGCGGCAGGCGATCGCGCTCGATCCCGATCTCGCTGTCGGTTATCAGGTGCTGAGCTACGGTGTTGCGCCGGTGACCGCCGATTTCGCGGCCGCGATCCAGGCGGCCGAAAAGGCCGTCGAACTTAACCCAAATCGAACCGGACAGCCTGATGGCGCTGGCCAAGGCGCAGGTGCGCTTCAACGCCTATGACGAGGCCGTGGCGAACGCAGAGCGCGCCCGCCGGCTGCATCCGATGGCGCCGGAATATTACACTTACGTCCATGGCCAGGCGCTTTATGCGGCGCAGCGCCTCGAAGAGGCTGACGCAGTCCTCAGCGATTGCCTTATGCGTGCCCTGCAACAGCCGGACTGCCTGTTGATCCGCGTCGCCATACAGGTCGAGACCGGAAACCTGGACGAGGCCGCGCAAATGTGATGGCCCGTCTGGTCGCGGCAAGACCCGACTTCTCGCTGGCCGCCGAACGCGAATACAACCGCTTCGGCGCATCACCGCTGATGGAGCGTTTTCTCTCGAACCTCCGGCAAGCCGATGCGCCGGAAACCGCGAGCGCCAAGGTAGCGCGGCAGGACCTGAGGGCGAGCAAGCGCGAAAGCGTTACTCCGCCGTGGCTTCCTCATATTCCGCCGACATCGCCAGCCAGCGCTCTTCCTGCTGCGACAACTGATTGGAAAGCTGCGAGCGCTCCTTGGAAAGCTGTGTCGCAGCGTTGGGGTCGCGTTCGTAAAGTTTCGGGTCGGCCAGTTGGTCCTCGATGCCGTCGATGCGCTTGCGCATCCTATCCATCAGCGCCTCGGTCGCGCGGATTTCCTTGGCGACTGGTTCCGCGGCGGCGCGGCGCGCAGCGGACTCGCGGCGGCGATCGGCCTTCGACGCCTTGTCGGCCTCGCGGCGGTCGCGGCGATCCGGCGACGCGCCGGTGACGATCTGCCGGTAATCGGCCATGTCGCCATCGAACGGATTGACCGAGCCGTCCTTGACCAGCCACAGCCGGTCGGCAGTCGCCTCGATCAGATGGCGGTCGTGGCTGATCAGGATGACGGCGCCCGGAAAGTCGTTCAACGCCACCATCAGCGCCTCGCGGCTGTCGATGTCGAGGTGGTTGGTCGGCTCGTCGAGGATGAACAGGTTCGGCCCATCGAAAGCCGCAAGACCCATCAGCAGGCGCGCCTTTTCTCCACCCGACAAATCCTTCGCGGCCGTGTTCATCTTCTCGGTCGTCAAGCCGAATTGCGCGACACGCGCCCGCACCTTCGATTCGGGGGCCTCGGGCATCATGCGACGAACATGCTCGTAGGCGTTTTCCTGGGGCCGCAGATCGTCAAGCTGGTGCTGAGCGAAAATTGACGCTTTCAGCCCCGGCGCGACGGTCATCGTCCCTGTCTCCGCCTTCAAGCGACCGGCCAACAGCTTTGCGAAAGTCGACTTGCCGTTGCCGTTGGCGCCAAGCAGCGCAATGCGATCGTCCGCATCGATGCGCAGCGACAGCTTTTTCAGGATCGGGCTGCCCGCCTTGTATCCGACGGCGAGACTATCGAGCGCGATGATCGGCGAGGCGACGTTCTTCACCGGCTCGGGGAAGCTGAACGGCTTTACCGTGTCGTCAAGCACCGCCGAAATCGGCTTCATCTTTTCCAGCGCCTTGATGCGCGACTGCGCCTGCCGCGCCTTCGACGCCTTGGCACGGAAGCGATCGACGAAGGCCTGCAGATGCTTGCGATGCGCCTCCTGCTTGATGCGGCCCTTTTCCTGCAGCTCGAGTTGCTCGGAACGCTGACGCTCGAACTGGTCGTAGCCGCCGCGCCAGAAGGTCAGCTTCTTCTGGTCGAGATGGACGATCGAGTTGACCGCGCGGTTCAAAAGGTCGCGGTCATGGCTGATCAGCAGCACGGTGTGCGGATATTTGGAAACGTAGTTCTCCAGCCAGAGCGTGCCTTCAAGGTCGAGATAGTTGGTCGGCTCGTCGAGCAGCAGCAGGTCGGGCCGGGCAAACAGCACGGCAGCGAGCGCCACGCGCATGCGCCAGCCGCCGGAAAAGGAGGACGCCGGCCGGCGTTGGGCTTCGGAGTCAAAGCCGAGGCCGGCAAGGATAGTTGCCGCCCGCGCCTCCGCCGAATGCGCATCGATATCGGCGAGCCTGATGTGTATCTCGGCGATGCGCGCCGGGTCGGTCGCCGTCTTTTCTTCCTCCAGCAGCGCGCCGCGCTCGGTATCGGCGGCAAGCACAATCTCGATCAGCGGGTCCTCGGTGCCTGGGGCTTCCTGCGCCACCTGACCGATGCGCGTGTTCTTCGGCAGCGAGATCGAACCCGTTTCGCTGGAAAGATCGCCGGTGATGGCGCGGAACAGCGTGGTCTTGCCGGTGCCGTTACGGCCCACAAGTCCGGCCTTCGCGCCTTCGGGCAGCGAGAGAGAGGCATGATCGAGCAACAGGCGTCCGGCGATGCGGAGGGAGAGATCGTTGATGGTCAGCATGGCCGGGCGTTATTGGCGGAGCAAGAGGCGGAGAGCAAGGGCGGAACTTGAGAAAACCTCTACCGATGTGTATATGAATACACAGGTAGACACATTGGACCGCGGCGATGCGAACCAGCATCGATATAGATGAAAAAACTCTTCGGGAACTCATGGCTCTGACCGGAGCCAAGACCATGAAGGAAGCGGTCAATCATGCCGTGCGAGATCAGTTGATGCAGCAGCGTGCAATCGACAGCTTGCGCCGCTTACGCGGGAAGATCGAGTGGGAAGGCGACCTCGACGCGATGCGCCGTGACAAATGATCCTCGTCGATACGTCGGCTTGGGTCAGTTTCTTCAGGCAATCCGACAGCTTTCACAGCCAATTGCTCGATCGGGAACTTGCCGACAAGCAGGTTATTGTCGGAGACCTGATCGCTGCCGAAATTCTGCAGGGTGTTGATCGAGACTTTTCGGCAATGGAGCCGCTTCTGGGACTGCGATCCGTCGCTCAGCCAAACTGAACCATCACTCAGGCAAACGGCCGGCCTTCTTCCGTCCGCTGGAAAGAGACCAAGTCGAGTACAACCGACGGTTTGCCGATCGTCGTCAGGATCGCATGCAACTGGCCGCGATGGTGGGTCTGGTGGTTGAAGGCATGCGCCAGAGCGGGCGCCAGACGCTGCGATATGGTTCGAATGTCGGTTACGGTGATGTAAGTGAAGCGGCCGTCGAGCTGCTGTTCGGTAAGCCCATTCACCCAGGCGACCATGCGGTCATCCTCGGCGATCCGCGCTTTCCGCAATTTTTCAAAATCCGTATACAGAATGGTATCCAGCGTCGCCGGTGCGTCGCCCTCACCGGTAAAGCGTTTCATCCATATCCGGTCTGTCGCGAGCAGATGGTTCAGCGTTCCCATGGCCGATTTAAAGAAGGCCCCGGTGTCTCGCGTGAACTCTTCCGGGGTCAATTCCGCCGCTACGTCGTAGACGCGCTGGTTGGCCCAACGATTATAGGCTGCGAACATCTGAAAATGTTGCTTCATCGGCTTTCCTTTGCGCGCGATGCGACGAGATCTGCATTCCTAATTGCGAAACGATCGGACGCCAATGACGATTGTTCCATTGGAGCCCTGCTGCCTCGGCCCTCGTGAGGGACCGGCGCATGACGGCGGCTACCTGAACCGTTGCGCGCCTCTTGGCAATGCCACGGGCGGCCTGTATAGGCACCGCCACCTCCCAATTGGACAGTTTAGAAGGAAACGCCATGGCGACCGAACGTACGTTCTCTATGATCAAGCCCGATGCGACCCGCCGCAATCTCACCGGCGCCATCACCAGGATGCTCGAGGACGCCGGTCTGCGCGTTGTCGCATCGCGCCGCGTCTGGATGAGTCTGCGTGAAGCGCAGGGCTTTTATGCCGTCCACAAGGATCGCCCGTTCTTCGCCGAACTGACCGAATTCATGTCGTCCGGCCCGACCATCGTTCAGGTGCTCGAGGGCGAGAACGCCGTCGCCAAGAACCGCGAAGTGATGGGCGCAACCAACCCGGCGAATGCCGAGAAAGGCACAATCCGCAAGGTGCATGCCCTGTCGATCGGTGAGAATTCGGTGCATGGTTCGGACGCCCCCGAAACCGCGGCACAGGAAATCAAGTACTGGTTCTCCGATACCGAGATCGTCGGCTGAGAAAGCCGCAAGGACTGAACGGTTTGAATTGGGAAAGCCAGCCTTCGCGCCGGCTTTCTTTTTGGCGGGCGTTAGAGCAGGTCGCACTCCAAAAGCCTGTTACCAGCGCTTGGCGGCAACTTCATCCGAGGATTTCGCCTCGACCCACTCGCCGGCGCTCCCCTTGCGAGGATGTTCCTTCTTCCAGAACGGGGCGCGGGTTTTCAGGTAGTCCATGAGAAACGACGCTGCTTGAAAAGCGGCATCCCGATGCGATGACGCGGCAACGACGAGCACAATGTTTTCACCGGGCTCGATACGGCCATAGCGGTGGATTGCGGTCAGCCCGGACAATGGCCAGCGTTCGGTAGCTTGCCTGGCGATACGGATGATTTCGGCTTCGGCCATGCCAGGATAATGTTCCAACTCCAGCGCGGACAGCGTGCCCGCCTCGTCGCGGCAAAGACCGGAGAACGTCACCACCGCGCCGACATCGGCGCGCCCCCGCGTCATCCGCGCGATCTCGACAGCGACGTCAAAATCCTCCCGCTGGATGCGCACGACCGGCTCGGCCTGTGTCGGCACCGGCTTAGCCTCCGGTCATCGGCGGGAAAAGTGCGATCTCGCGAGCGCCCGCCAGTCCTTCGCGGTGATCGACGTGTTCGTGATTTATGGCGACCCGTATCGCATCGGGATATTTTAGCGCCTGCTCATATCCCTCTCCGCGCTCCCGCAGCCAAGCGAGCAGGTCCCGCACCGACTTCACATTGGCCGGAAGGACGACATCCTCCTCGGCGCGGCCAATACGCTCACGCACCCAGGCGAAATAGATCAGCTTGACGGATTCGGCGCTCATTCGTCGACGATGTGTTTCAGGCCAGCGCGGAAATAATCATAGCCGGTATATAGGGTCAGGATCGCCGACACCCAAAGCAGGAAAATGCCGATCTGGGTCCAGTAAGGCACAATGTTGTCGCCAACCGGTCCGAGCAGCAGGAAGGCGATTGCGATCATCTGCGCCGTGGTCTTCCACTTGGCCAGTTTGGTCACCGGTACGCTGACCTTGAGTTCGGCAAGATACTCGCGCAGGCCGGATACGAGAATTTCGCGACACAGGATGATGATCGCCGCCCACAGCGACCAGCCGGCAATACCGCCGCGATGGTCCGTATCGGCTGCAAGCAGCAGCAGGCACGTCGCGACGAGCAGCTTGTCGGCAATCGGATCGAGCATGCGGCCGATGTTCGACGTCTGCTGCCAGGCGCGCGCGAGATAGCCGTCGAAATAATCGGTCACGCTCGCGACGATAAAGACGATGAAAGCGCTCCAGCGCGCAAACTCGCTGGATTGCAGCCTGCCTTCCAGGAAGAAGCACAGGACCACCAGCGGGACTGCAATGATCCGACCGTAGGTCAGTATGTTGGGAAGGTTGAATGCGCGCTTTGCCATGATTTACGTCGTTTCCCGCCAAGCGTAGCCAAATCAGAACCAGTCATCAGTGGTCAATTGCTCAAACAGGCCTGACCCGGCGCAATTGAGGCATGAAATGATTAATTCTCATGAAAATGATCATAGATCGCCCGCGCAACCAACTCCGAGATGCCGTCTACCGACATCAAATCGTCCATCGCCGCGCGGCTTACCGCTTTCGCCGTTCCGAAATGGAGGAGTAGCGCACGTTTGCGGCCCGGTCCGATTCCGGCGATTTCATCGAGCGGGTTCTTCGTCATCTCCTTTTTGCGGCGAGCGCGGTGCGACCCGATTGCGAACCGATGCGCCTCGTCGCGCAGGCGTTGAACAAAATAAAGAACCGGATCGCGCACCGGCAGCGTGAACAATTCGCGGCCTGGCGGGAAGAACCGCTCACGGCCGGCATCGCGGTCGACACCCTTGGCCACCCCAATCGCGATGACGCGTTCGGCAATGCCCAGCCCGTCCAGTATCTTGCGCACCGCCGACATCTGGCCTTGGCCGCCGTCGATGAAAATGACATCCGGCCACACTGGAAACGCGCTGCCGACAACCTCGTCGTCCTCCGGCGCGGAACCTGTCGCGCTGTTACCGGTTTCCTGCTCGTCCTTCAGCAGGCGCGAAAAGCGGCGTTCCATCACTTCGCGCATCATGCCGAAGTCGTCGCCCGGCGTTATGTCCGTCGAGCGGATGTTGAACTTGCGATACTGGTTCTTCACGAAGCCTTCCGGCCCGGCGACAATCATCGCGCCGACGGCATTGGTGCCCATGATATGGGAGTTGTCGTAAACCTCGATGCGCGTCGGCGTCTTCTCGAGACCGAAGGTCTCCTTCAAGCCGATCAGAAGCCGCGCTTGCGTCGATGTCTCGGCCAGACGCCGCGCCAACGCCTCGCGCGCATTCTGCAGGGCGTGATCGGCAAGATCCTTCTTCTCGCCCCGCTTCGGAACGCTAATCACGATCTTGTGGCCGGCGCGCGTGGACAGCGCCTGTTCAAGCAAGTCCTGCTCCTCGACCTCCTGGGCCAGCAGGATCATCTTCGGGCAAGGCTTGTCGTCATAGAACTGGGCGAGAAACGAGCCGAGCACCTCGCCGGCTTCAAGTGCCGGATCGGCCTTCGGGAAATAGGCGCGGTTGCCCCAGTTCTGGCCGGTTCGGAAGAAAAACACCTGGATACAGACCTGGCCGCCTTCCTGATGCAGGGCGAATACGTCCGCTTCCTCGACCGATTGCGGATTGATGCCCTGGTGGCTCTGCACATGCGAGAGTGCCGCCAGCCGGTCGCGATAGACGGCGGCGCGCTCGAAATCGAGGTCGTCGGAGGCCTGCTGCATGGCGCCGGCGATCTGCGTCTTCACCTTCTGGCTGCGGCCCGACAGGAAGTCCTTCGCCTCGCCGACGAGCTCCGCATAATCCTCGGTCGAAACCTCACCCGTACATGGCCCCGAGCAGCGCTTGATCTGGTAAAGCAGGCAAGGCCGGGTGCGCGTCTCGAAGACCGAATCCGTGCAGGTGCGCAGCAGGAAGGCCCGCTGCAAAGCGTTGATGGTGCGCCCGACCGCGCCCGCCGACGCGAAAGGCCCGAAGTAGTCGCCTTTGCGCGAGCGCGCCCCGCGATGCTTGAAAATACCCGGCGCGGCATGATCGCCAGTGACGACGATATAGGGAAACGATTTGTCGTCACGCAGCAGCACATTGAAACGCGGCCGCAAGCGCTTGATAAGATTCGCTTCCAGCAGCAACGCCTCGATCTCGGTGCGCGTCACCACGAATTCCATCGTGGCGGTCTCGCGCACCATCCGCCCGATGCGGTTGGTGTGGAAGCGGCCTTGCGCATAAGCGGTGACGCGCTTTTTCAGGCTCCGCGCCTTGCCGACATAAAGCGCGTCGCCGGCGGCATTCATCATCCGATAGACGCCGGGTGAGTTGGGGAGGCGCTTCACCAGTGTCTGGATCACGTCGGCGCCAACCCTGCCGTCGGCATCGCCGCTATGCGCGCTCCAGTCGATGGCGGTGAACGGCAGGTCCGGGCCGGCGGCAGGCGCCGGCTCGGCGGCTATCTCCTCGTCGTCATCCGTGTCGCCATCCGGAAGATAGCCGGCAACGTCATCCGAAGCGGTGTCCTTCTTCGGAATCGGCGGCATCTTGATCGTGCGTGCTGCAGGAACTCATTCAGCGATGCCTGACACGTCCGGCGTTTCCCACGCAAGATGCTGGCCGCCATCGAGGGCGATCATCTGGCCGGTGATCGACCGCATCTGCCATAAATAGCGGATGGTTGCGCCAAAATCTTCAAGCGCGCGGCCCGCGCTTCAGCAGCAGGCCGGCGAGCTGCATGTCGAAATCCTCCGGTGTCTGGCGGGCGCTCGGCAGCGCCGGGCCTGGACCGATCGCGTTGACGCGGATGCGCGGCGCGAGCGCCTGCGCCATGATGACCGTCGCCGACCACATCGCAGACTTCGACAGCGAGTAGGTAAAATAGCGCGGCGTCGGCCGCAGCACGCGTTGGTCGACGATATTGACCACGAGGCCCTCGCCGTCAGTCGGAATGGCTTCGGCAAGCGACCGCGCCAGCGCGACGGGCGCCTTCACGTGGATGCCGAAATGCGCGTCCCATCCGTCCCACGTGAAATCGGTAACGGAATCGTTCTCGAAGATCGACGCGTTGTTGATGATGATCGACAACGGTCCGATTGCTGCCTCAGTCGATGGAACCAGTTGCGCGATCTGATCGACATCCGTCAGGTCGGCTTCGACCACCACCGCTACGCCGCCAAAAGCGCGGATGGAGCTGGCAAGCGCCTCGCCCTCCGCACCCGAATGGTTGCTGTGGATCGCCACGCCAAACCCGTGATGCGCCAAATCCTCAACGATGGCGCGGCCAACGCGCCTTGCGCCGCCAGTAACCAAAACGTTGATGCGATCTTCAGGCAATTTCCACCCAATTTCTTGTTTGGCGCATATTGACGCGTCACCAAAGTAGTCCGTCGCCTAATATTACCGATCATTGCAGATCCGGCGGCAATGTGGCGATGTCGCCCTGATTGCGACCGCGCAGCGAGGAAAACAGCCAACCGCACATGCGCAATATAAGGCGCTGAACCCCTTGCACCAAGCGCACTTGCGGCAAACGCGTCAACCATCCTGACATACGGGTGTTGCAGGCATGCAACGCATGCCGGCTGCCCAATTCGCGTCGTCAAATCATCAAATTTATGGTCGGCTCGGGCCGCATTTCGGCGCGACATTCCAACCGCCGAGCACCGCGCCCGTTCCTCCCGACCTGGGCCGGGGCTCACGGCGAAATTCACCACAGCGCGTCCCGAGTATGCTGTGGCTAAGGAGAACTAAGAAATGTCAGCTAGATTCCATTTTACCCGCCCGGCCGCAGCGGCATTCGGCCTTCTTGCATTCATGAGCATCGGCGTCGCACATGCTGCGGACGCCATCGAAGCGCCGCCCGCTCCCGCAGAACCAATGGAGGTTCCACCTGTGGCAAGCTGGACCGGCGGCTACGCCGGTATCACCGCAGGCTACGGCTTTGCCGGCGAGTCTCAGGGCAAAGGGACCACCGTCGACACTGACGGTTTCGTCGGCGGCGGCTTCGCTGGTTACAATCAGGAACTCGGCAACGGTATCGTGCTGGGTGGCGAAGGCGACATCGGCTACTCAGGCGTCGAGGGCGCGAATGACGGCGTCCGCGTCAAGTCCGGTGTTGATGGATCGTTGCGCGCCCGCCTCGGCTACGCCGTTACGCCTGATATTCTCGGCTACGTCACCGGTGGTGGTGCCGCGAAGCACATGTCGGTACGCGAAGGCGGCGAAGAAGACTCCGCGACCCAACTCGGCTGGACCGCCGGCGTCGGCACTGACGTGAAGCTCACCGAAAAGGTGTTCGCCCGCGTCGAGTACCGCTACTCAGACTATGGCAGCGCCGAATTCAATACCGGCAGCGGCACGAGCAACGTCGACGCCAGCGACCATCGCGTGCAGATGGGCGTCGGCTTCCAGTTCTAAACTGGTTCTATAAGCGAGCATGGAAGGCCGGGCGCCCGGCCTTTCTGCTTGTCCGGGACTTACAGCAGGCAGAGTGTATTGCTTGTCTTGATTTCGATCTGGATTTGTGGCGGATGCAAACTAAATTCGCGATATAGAGCATAGGATGATAAATCGCTTCGAAGGTCCCGGCGCAAGGGAAGCTGGAATCCGCTATCTCGACGGTGACTTTCAGGTCACCAGCCCGGGATCATTCGTGCGCTGCGCGGTGACCGGCGAACGCATCGCTCTCGACGAGTTGAAGTACTGGAGTGTCGCGCGGCAGGAACCCTATATCGACGCCGCAGCTTCGTTGAAGCGCGAGATCGCGTCAGATCCGTCATTGCGCACGCGCAGCGCCCGCTAGCCGGGCGGGAGTTCCCAGCTATCTCGCCTGCCCGTGCCGTTTGCGCCAGGCTTTCAAAGTATCCTCGATGATCCGCAGCGGCATGGTGTCTTCCTTGAACACCGCGTCGATCTCCAGCACGTCCAGCATCTTCTCGAAATCCCGTGGGCATGAAGGCCTCGTGCAGACGGACGGCGTCCTTGGCTGTCGTCGCCAATTGCAGGCGGTCCTGGCGCGCGGCGGCCATCAAATCGCGAAGGTCATCGTCCGAATAGAAATGATGATCGGGAAAGGCGCGGGTCGCCGCTACCTCAGCGCCTGCCTGCCTCAATGTCGCGAAGAACTTTTCCGGGTGGCCGATGCCGGCAAAGGCCAACAGCCGCCGCCCGGCAAAGCGCAGCGGATCGCGCGGTTCCGTCGTGGCCTCGTAGACCGGCCTGCCGGCGCGCGATGCGGCACGAACCACGTGATCGGCGCCCACGCCCTCGCCCATCCGCAAAAGCCCGTCCGCATGACGGAACTGATCGACCAACCGCGCGCGCATCGGACCGGCGGGCAGCACCCAGCCATTACCGATGCCATAGCGCGCATCGACCACGATCAGCCCATAGTCGATCCGGATGCGGGCGCTCTGAAAGCCGTCGTCCATGATGAGGAAGTCGCAGCCCTCGCCAAGCAGCAGTCGAGCGCCCGCGGCGCGATCCGGTGTCACGGCGACAGGCGCGTGTGCGGCGAGCAGCAACGGCTCGTCGCCCACATCGCGCGCTGTATTTCTCGCCGCGTCCACAATGCGGGGCCGCCTTGCGGCGGCGCCGCCATGACCGCGCGACAGAATGCCGGGCTTCAAAGCCATCGCCATTGCCTGGCGCGCAAGCGCAATCGCAACCGGCGTCTTGCCAGAACCGCCAACTGTGAAGTTGCCTATGCAAAGCACTGGCACATCTACCTTTTCGCGCGGTGCGTTGACCAGTCTGTGCCGGGCTGCGGCGCCATAAACCGCCGCCAAGGGCGACAGCGCAATGGCTTGCCAGCCCGTCCGCCGCCACCAGAATGGGGGAGCCTTTGCAGTCAACTACCTACCGCCGCCACCGTTCGACTTCTCCAGCCGGGACTTCACCACGAGTGGCTGTATGAAGGGATCGAGCGCCTTCAGCGTTCTTCCCAATGCACCGCGCATGTCGTCCACCGTCGCAGCACCGGCTGCGATCATCTCGCGCCGCGCCGCCTCGTTGGTGAGAAGATAGTTCACCGCGCCCGCCAACATGTCCTTGTCGCGCACCAATCGCGCGCCGCCACTGTCGATCAGCCGCTGATAGGTATCGCGAAAGTTCTGCACATTGCGGCCAGCCAACACCGCCGTGTCCAGCATCGCAGGTTCGAGTGGGTTCTGGCCGCCCTCGGAGGTCAGTGAGCGGCCGACGAAAGCGATTTCGGTCAGACGGAGGTAAAGCCCCATCTCGCCGATCGTATCGCCAAGCAGAATATCCGTCACTGTTTCGACAGCACCTCCGCCGGTGCGGCGCACTGTGTTGAGACCCATCGCCGCGAATTCCAGGGCCAGGGCCGCGGCCCTGTCCGGGTGGCGCGGCACGATGATGGTCAGCAAGCAGGGGTGACGGGTACGCAGCATCGCGTGCACCTCGGCCGCGAAGGTTTCCTCGCCCTCATGCGTCGATACTGCTGCCCAGGTCGGCCGGTTGCTGATCTGCCGTTGCAGCGCGGCGAGCGCCAGATCGTTGGCGGATGGCGGATCGACATCGACCTTGAGATTGCCGGAAACTGTTACCGGCCGGGCGCCGAGCGCCTGAAACCGTTCGCCGTCGACATCCGACTGAGCGACCACATGCGCCAGGTTTTCGAACAACGCTTCCGCGACATGCGGGCGCTTCTTCCATGAGCGGAAGGAGCGGTCGGAAAGCCGGCCGTTGACCAGAACCTGTGGCACGCGCCTCTCGCCAAGCTCCAGTATGGTCATCGGCCAGATCTCGGATTCGGCGATGATCGCAAGGTCCGGCTCCCAATGATCGAGGAAGCGCCTGATGGCGGGCCTGAGATCGAGGGGCACGTATTGGTGGATAATGTTGTCGCCAAAAATCTCCTCGGCGACCTGCGCCGATGTCACCGTGCCGGTGGTCAGGATGACGTTGACACCATAGCCGAGAATGCGCTGCAGCAGGGGCACGACAGCGTTCGTTTCACCAACGCTCGCGGCATGCACCCAGATGATTGGTCCCGGCGGACGGGGCTTGCTGGCAAAGCCGTAACGCTCGCGGCGACGGGTGCGGTCCTCCTTGCCCTTGCGGGCGCGCCAGGCGACGTAGGTGCCCACGAAGGGATAGACGGTTGCGCCGCCCAGACGGTAAGCGCGCAGGACGGCCCTCGCCCAGCGTTCACTCATGGGCGACCGTCGACAATCCGGTAGACCCGATCTGTCGCCTCGTTGAGCGCTGCGGTGACTTCCTGGCGCTTGCGTTCCATTTCCGTGTCATCGGCATCGACCGGAACGAAAATGGGCTCTCCGACGATCAGACCCCGCTTGCCGAAAGGCAGATTGATCGTCGTCCTGTCCCAGGTCTTTTCCAAGACCTTGCGGCGGCTGGTGGTCATGGCAATCGGCACAACCGGGCGGCCCGAAATCCGCGCCAGCATGACGATCCCCATGCCGGCTTCACGTGGCGTTCCATGCGGGATGTCGGCGATCATGCAGACGTTGCTACCGCCATCGAGTGCCTTTTTCAGGGCAATCAGTGCTTGCGCCCCGCCCTTCTCCAGCTTCCGCTTCTTCGACACGCGGCCGCCGGAGCCGCGCACCGCTTCAAAACCGAACTTCTCGATCACCAACGCGTTCAGTTCGGCATCGGCGCTACGCGAAACCATCGCCGCCAACGGCCGTCCGCGCGGATAGACAATCGGCGCCATCAAATGCTGCCCGTGCCAGATGGCGAGGATTGCCGGTGTGACTTCCTCGTAGGACTTGGCGACGTCGGCCGAGCCCTCGACTGGACGCGTGGTGACGCGGACAAACCGCAGGCCGCTGGCAAGCAAGGTGGCGATTGAAGCCTTTGCAAAACTCGACTCGGCAAGCGGCTTGCGGACCTTCTGCCAAAGCGCCTTCATCGGTCCGACGGGGCGCTTCTTTTTCGGCACCCGGCCAGCCACTCGCGCAACGCGGCTGTCGCTCATCCCTGCGGGTCCAGCAAGCGGTGCAGGTGGACCACGAAGTACCGCATATGGGCGTTGTCGACGCTGGACTGCGCCTTGCTCTTCCACGCCGTCAGCGCGGTCGCATAGTCCGGGAATATCCCGACGATGTCGAGCTGGTCGAGGTCGCGGAACTCGTTCGACTTGAGCGACTTGAGCTCTCCGCCGAAAACGAGGTGCAGCAGCTGCTTCTTGGCGTGTTCTTCAGCCATGCAATGATCCTGAGTCGTGCGAAATCTGAACTGATCTAGAGGAAATCCAGCAAATTTGGAACCTGGAGCAACGTGCACCAAGGACGGCGCGGAGCATCGCGCTAGGTTTCCGGCGCGGCCACCGCCTGCCGCGCGATGACATCCGCCATCACCGCCAGTAGTTCCCCGCTGCCCGCCACGAGCGGACCATGGCTGACAACCTTGCCGGCATAGCGCGGCGGCTGACCGCTTTCGTTCCACAGCGTGGCTCCCGCCTCGCGTAGGATGAGGTCGGCGGCGGCAAGGTCCCAGTCGTGAGCGTTCGCCTTGACGAAGGTGGCGTCGAGGCTGCCATCAGCGATCATCGCCAGGCGATAGGCAAGCGAGGGTATGTAGGACTTGCGGTCAATCGTATCGAGCACCCTCCGCGGCAGCGCGTCGATCATCGGCTTTGGACCCGCGAGGAGCCGACGATCCGGGGCGGCTCGCACAGTTATACGCTCGCCATTGCGAAACGCGCCCTGCCCCGGAAGCGCCCAGTAGGTCTGTTTGCGCGCTGGGCACTCCAATACGCCGGCAATCGACCTGCCCGCCTCGACCACCGCCACGCTGACGCACCAGAGGTCGAGCCCTTCGAGAAATCCCCGCGTACCATCGATCGGATCGACCACGAAAGTACGCGCGTGCCGAAAGCCGCGCCGCGTTGTCCGCCGTCTCCTCGGAAAGCCAGCCATAATCGGGCCGCGCGGCGAGCAGCGTCTCGCGCAGGTACCGGTCAACGGCGTAGTCGGCCTCGCTGACCGGCGAACTGCCGGCCTTGATCCAGACTTCCGGGTCCTTGCGGAAGTAGTTCATGGCGATGCGGCCGGCCTGCCGCGTGGCCTCGCGCAACAGGTCGAGGTCGGCCTGCTGGCCGGCATCCGCCTTTATTGGTTCAGCTTCCGGCAAGGGTCATGCCTTCGATGAGAAGCGTCGGCGCCGCCGTGCCGAAATTGCGGTCGAGGTCACTGGCCGGAACCAGGCGCAGGAACATGTCCTTCAGGTTGGAGGCGATGGTCACCTCCGAGACCGGATAGGAAAGCTTGCCGTTCTCGATCCAGAAGCCGGAAGCGCCGCGGCTGTATTCTCCGGTGATCATGTTGACGCCCTGGCCAAACACTTCCGTGACATAGAAACCGGACTTCAGCGATCCGATCAGGGCCTCCGGCGTCTCCGCACCGGGTTCGATCGACAGGTTGGTCGAGGAAGGCGAAACCGACGACCCGCTACGAGAGCCGCGGCCGTTGGTTGTAAGGCCGAGTTCGTGTGCGGCGGAGGTCGACAGGAACCAGTGGTTCAGCACGCCCTTGTCGATCATGGTGAGCGTCTGCCCCTCGACGCCCTCGCCATCGAAGGGGCGCGAAGCCTGGCCGCGGCGGCGCGTCGGCTCGTCGATGACGGTGATCGCCGCAGATGCCACCTGCTTGCCCATCATGTCGCGCAGGAAGCTGGTCTTGCGGGCGACCGACGCGCCGTTGATGGCGCCCGCCAGATGCCCGGCAATGCCACGCGCCACACGTGGATCGAAGATCACCGTGACCTCGCCGGTACTGGCCTTGCGCGGACCGACGCGGCGCACGGCGCGCTGGCCAGCGATGCGTCCAATCTGCTCGGTAGAGTCGAGATCGGCGAAATGCAGGCGAGAGGAATATTCGTAGTCGCGCTCCATGCCGGTGCCTTCGCCAGCGATCACGCTTGCAGAGCGCGAGAAGCGCGAGCCGACATATTGGCCGAGGAAGCCGTGGGATGTCGCGAGCACCAGCCCGCCCATGCCGGCGCTTGCGCCTGCCCCGCCGGAATTGGTGACGCCCTTGACCGCCAAAGCCGCCTCCTCGGCAGCAAGTGCGTCTTCTCTCAGCCGGTCCGCGGAAACTTCGGTCGGATCGAAAAGGTCGAGGTCGCGAACCTTCCCTGCCAGCAACGCCGGGTCGGCAAGGCCCTGATGCGGGTCTTCCGGCGAGACGCGCGCCATGGCGACGGCCCGCTCGGCAAGGGTCTTCGCGTCGGAAGCCGCCGTTGCCGACACGCTGGCGACCCGCCCGCCGACGAAGACCCTGAGCGAAACGTCATCGCTTTCCGCGGCGCTGGTCGCTTCGACCTTGCCCAACCGCACCGAGACGCCGGTGGAACGTCCGCGCACGACCACGGCGTCGGCCGCATCCGCGCCGGCTGCCTTGGCGGCGTCGACCAGCGCCGAAACGCGATCGATCAGGCTTGAAGCTTCCAGCGTGGCGTCCATTCGGCTGTCCGGCGTTTCTCTGTTTTCCACCGCACCATCTATTGTTCCGGCCCGGCTTGTGCAATGGCTGGACTAGGGCGTGTCGTCAGTTATGGATTGTGCGTGGCGCGATGCGGATTTTGGAACTGAGCAGGCGAAGCGGCCGCCGTGGTGTCTACCACCACAAGGGCGCTTCAACGAACTCAGGGCCAAAATCCGCCGCGTCCCGAAGGGATACGGCCAAAATTGTCCATTTCGGCGTCGCGAAACCTCGACGGGGGACCCCGCCTCCGGCTTCGCTCCTGGACCTGGACAATTTTGGCTCGTACCACGCTCCAATCCATAACTGACGACGCGCCCTGCATTCGGGAGCAATCACATGACGCCTTTCCACCTCGCTTTTCCGGTTCGCGACCTTGAAGAAACGCGCGTCTTCTACGGCGAGGTTCTCGGTTGCGCGATCGGCCGCTCGTCCGAAACATGGGTCGATTTCGACCTCTTCGGTCACCAGATGTCGGCGCATGTTCGGCCAGCCGCCGCGCGTCCGGACGCAGATGGCAAGGTGGATGGTAAGCTCGTGCCGATCCCGCATTTCGGCGCCGTGCTTTTGATGGACGACTGGTTGAAACTCGCCGAACGACTCGCGGCGCGTTCCGATATCGACTGGATCGAACGGCCAATGATCCGCTTCAAGGGCGAACCGGGCGAACAGGCGACCCTGTTCATCCGCGACCCGTCCGGCAATGCGCTTGAATTCAAAGGCTTCCGGTCGATCGAACAGATTTTTGCGCACTGAACCGAAATGCCATCATGACTGGATCGTCACGACAAACCCACGCCGCCAAGTTCACCGCAGGATCGACGCTTCGCCACGTCATCGTGATGACGGCGACGGGTTCGGTCGGACTGATCGCGATCTTCATCGTCGACGCGCTCAACCTCTTTTACATTTCGATGCTAGGCATCGCAGAGCTTGCGGCTGCGGTCGGCTTTGCCTCGACGCTGCTGTTCTTCACCATCTCGGTCGCCATCGGCTTCACCATCGCCTGCGGCGCGCTGGTCGCCCGCTGCCTTGGGCGCGGCGACCGCGAGGAAGCGGCGCGCATGGGCGGCGCATCGCTGGTGTTCATGGGCATAACCACATCGCTGATCACGGTGGCCGTCTGGCCCTTTCTGCGCGAGTTGGTGGCGCTGATGGGCGCGCGCGGCGAAACGCTGGACCTCTCCGTCCAGTTCCTGCGCATCGTGATGCCCTCGACCCCGCTGGTGGCGCTCGGCATGTGCACCACCGGCATTCTGCGCGGCGTGGGCGATGCCCGCCGCGCCATGTATGTGACGCTCGGCGCGGGGCTGGCTGCTGCGGTATTCGACCCGATCCTGATCTTCGCGCTCGATCTCGGGCTCGACGGCGCCGCGATCTCAACCGTGTTGGCGCGGGTGGTGATGCTGGCGATCGGCATTCACGGTGCCCATACCGTTCACCGGCTGGTGCGCCTGCCTGATTGGCGGAGGCTGAAGGAGGCGGCGCGGCCGTTCTTCTCGATCGGCTTGCCGGCGGTGCTGACGCAGGTCGCCACGCCGGTCGGCAACACCTACGTGACCTATGAAATGGCAGCATTTGGAGACCAGGCGATGGCAGGCTGGGCGATCATCGGTCGTATCGTACCCGTCGCCTTCGGCGTGATTTTCGCATTATCAGGCGCGGTCGGGCCGATCCTCGGCCAGAATTTCGGCGCGCGGAAATTCGACCGCCTCAACACGACCATGCGCGACAGCCTGATGTTCACCGTCGTCTATGTCAGCGTCATGTGGGCGCTGCTGGCGATTTTCGCCGGGCCGATCGCCACCCTGTTCGGGGCTGAGGGCACATCTCGCGAATTGATCATGTTCTTCTGTCACTTCGCGGCCGGCAGTTTCCTGTTCAACGGCGCCATCTTCGTGGCGAGTGCGGCGTTCAACAATCTCGGCTACCCGACCTACTCGACCCTCTTCAACTGGGGGCGCTCGACGCTGGGAACCATTCCGTTCGTCTGGGCGGGAGCCTATTTTTTCGGCGCTATGGGCGTTATCGCCGGATGGGGATTGGGGGCGGTGGTATTTGGCGTCGTGTCCATGCTCGTCTGCTTCCGGGTGATCCGCAGGATAGAAGCCAATCCGCCCACCGACACGCCCCTGCCGGGTCCGCCACCTTCCGGGCAATCGCCGTTTTCGACGGCCAAGGCTGCGACACTGCAGGAGTAGTTGGGCGATTGGCGGCGGTTCCGGCTAATCCCAAAACTGTTTGGCACGCTTGCCGGTTTTGCCTCGCTCTTCGCGCTGAGCAACGGCGCCCTCGATCGCACGCTTCAGCTCATCCCTGACGCTGGCCGTTTCAGCCAGAACCGCATCGACTTTCATGAAATCGAGCACGCGGAAACGCGACACCGGCGGGCGGATCAGAATGTCCGGCTGCGTGTGTTCCAGCTTGCCGGCGATGATCGACTGCATCAGCAGCTGCGTCGCGCCGAACATCAGATCGATCGAATTGGGCTTCGACCGGCCGCTAGCCACAGGCGCGCCCACCACATCAAGAGCGATTACTATGTCGGCGAGCCCGGTCAGCAGGTCGAACGGTACCGGATTGTAGATGCCGCCATCGATCAGCAGCACGCCATCACGCTGCACGGGCTGGAACACGGCAGGAATAGCCGCCGAGGCACCCAGCGCGGAAAGCAGATGGCCCTCCGCGAACACCGCGAGCTTGTGGCCGTAAAAGTCTGTCGCCGTTACTTTTAGCGGGATCTTCAACTCGTCGAAACGGTCTGGAATGGCGTCCGGCAGGAAGGCCTTAAGGATGCGCTCGATGTTGAACTGGGTGACGCGGATGCCGGCTTGCAAGGCTTCGGCCATGGTGCCGGGCCGCGCCTTCCACATGCGGCTGGCAACCTCTGCGCGACGGCCAAGAACAGTGGCCGCATAGTGATGAATATCGCGGCCGGTCATGCCAGCCGCCATGCCCGCGCCCATGATCGCACCGATCGAGGAACCGGAGATGGCGACCGGCTTGATACCCAGCTCATCGAGCACTTCGATAGCGTGGATGTGCGCGAGGCCGCGCGCGCCGCCACCACCGAATGCAACCGCGAAAGTCGGGCTCATCTGCCGGTTTGCCTTATGACTTTTCGGCGGGCCCGATAATCAGCACCGCCGGTTGAACGGTCAGCAGCTTGCGTGCAATCTCCTTGGTCTCCTCCAGCGTCACCGCGTTGACGTAGTCGTTCCGGCGCTCGAAATAATCGGCGCCAAGCTGGTCGAGTTGCAGTTCTACCAGTGTTGTTGCGATCGCCGAGGACGAGTTAAGATTGTTGATGGCATAGGCGCCGATCAGATACTTCTTTGCCGCGGCGAGCTCAGCCTCGGTCGGGCCGTTTTCCGCCATGCTCTTGACGACGTCGCGAATTATTCCAAGCGTCTCGCCCCCCTTTCCGGCGCGAGTCGATGTGCCGATCGTCAGCGAGCTTGAGTGCTCGTAGTTCACGATGGACGAGTTGATGCCGTAGGTCAGGCCGCGCTTCTCGCGAACCTCCTGGAAGAGCCGCGACGTGAAGTTGCCGCCACCGAGGATGTGGTTCATCAGAACCGCCGCGAAGAAGCCTGGATCCTTTCGC
The DNA here is from genome assembly GCA_963839725.1 of uncultured Alphaproteobacteria bacterium. Taxonomy (GTDB): domain Bacteria; phylum Pseudomonadota; class Alphaproteobacteria; order Rhizobiales; family Rhizobiaceae; genus Kumtagia. Next base: position 55,676 of record CAWIWT010000006.1, read on the forward strand.
GCGATGCCCGGATAGGCAAGCATCAGTGTTGTTTGCGGCAGGTCGTACTCATAGCGGACAATCTGGTCGAGTTTCGGCTTCGCGTCGGCAACGGGCGTCAGCACAGGCTTCTCAGGCAGGCTGCCAAAGAGCTTGTCGAGGTCGCGCTTCAGCGTCTGGGCGTCGATTGCCCCGACGACCGCCACATGCAGGCCACCACGCGCAAAGACCGCCTTGTGCATTGCGTGAAGGTCGTCGGCTGTAACCGTCTTCACCGAGGCTTCCGTGCCCTCGTCCTGGCGGGAATAGGGATGGTCGCCGTAGAGCGCCTTCATCCAGCGGATCTTTGCCTCGGTCTCAGGGTCCTTTGCCTCGGATTGGATGCCCGAAATGATCTGGCCGCGAATGCGGTCGATCGGCGCCCGGTCGAAGCGAGGCTTGGTGATCGCCAGCTGAAGGAGACCAAGCGCCGCGTCCTTCTGCTCGGCGAGCATGCGCATTGAGCCATAGATGTTGTCGCGACCGGAGCTAAAGCCCATTTCGGCGCCGGCATCGTCGAGCTTTATCTGGAAAGCATCGCTGTCGAGATCACCGGCGCCCTCATCGAAAAGACCGGTCATCAGGTTGACCAGACCTTCCTTGCCCGCCGGATCCTGCGTTTCGCCGCCATCGAAGGCAAAGCGCAACGAAATGATCGGTACCGAATAGTCCTCGACCAGCCAGGCAGTGATGCCGCCGTCAGACTTGACCTGCTGGATTTTCACCGCCGCGCTCGCCGGCGCGGCAATGACGACGATCAGGAGGGTTAGCGTACCAAGCAAGGCCGCCGCATGAGATGCAATCCGATTGCGATTAAACATTCCAGCCGCCCCGCTCAATTCGACGTTTCTTGCGACGGACGCAGATACGCCGTCACCGCATGCTGCGGATTGAGATACTTCACCGCAACGGCCTTCACCTGGTCGGCGGTCACCTGCTCGATCCTGTCCGGCCACTGTTGCACGTCCTGAACCGTGCTGCCGGTGGTAAGCGCCGTGCCGTAGATGTTAGCCATGCTCGCCGGGCTGTCCTGCGCGAAGATCATGCTGCGCACGAGGCGCTTCTTGGCCTTTTCCAGTTCGTCGGCGGAAACGCCTTCGCGCTGGATGCGAGTGATCTCCGCTTCGACCGCCTTCTCAACCCTGTCGAGGCCATCGGCGCCGCTTGGCGATGCGTAGACGGAGAACCCGGTTTCATCGAGCGCCGTGCCGTCATAGTAGGCGCCTGTTCCCGAGGAGATTCGGTCCTTGACGATCAGTTGCTGGTAGAGCCGGCTGCGGGTACCGCCGCCAAGAATTTCAGCAAGAAGATCAAAGGCTTCCGCTTCGCCCGGTTCCGCTGTACGATAAGACGGCGCAAGCCAGTACCTGGCAAAGCTCGGGATCGTCACCCGCGGATCGGTCATGGTGACCGTACGGCTGGTATTCTGTTCCGGTTCGGTTGGGCGCACACGCGGCGGCAAATCCGGACCGCGCGCCACCTTGCCGTAGGTTTCCTCCGCCATCTTGCGCACCGCGTCGGTGTCAACGTCACCGGCAATCACCAGGACCGCATTGTTGGGCGTATAGTAGCGGTTGTAGAAGGCGACCGCGTCGTCACGGTTCAGCTTCTCCATCTCGTGCATCCAGCCAATGACCGGCACGCGATACGGATGGTTCTGGAAAAGCGTCGCCCGCACTTCCTCCTGCAGCAGGCTGCCCGGATCGCCCTCGATGCGCATGCGGCGCTCTTCGAGCACCACTTCGCGTTCCGGACCGATCACCGAATCGTCGAGGATCAGGTTGCGCATCCGGTCTGCTTCCAGGCCCATCATCATCGGCAGCGCGTCTGGTGAGATGGTTTCGTGATAGGCGGTGAAATCGTAGGAGGTGAAGGCATTCTCATTGCCGCCGATTTCGGCCACCGTCGCATCGAATTCGCCGGGCTTGTGGTTCTTCGTACCCTTGAACATCAAATGCTCGAAGAAATGCGCGATGCCGGACTTGCCGGGTGGTTCGTCGGCGCTGCCCACCTTGTACCAGACCATGTGGGTAACGATGGGCGCGCGGTGATCGGGAATCACCACCACTTCCATGCCATTGCCAAGCAGAAAATCCGCGACGGGCTCGCGCTTGGCCGAGGCTTCGGCCACCGCGGACCCGATCGGCAAGGTCGTCAGCAACAGGAGCGCGGTTCCGGCGAAAAGTCGGCGGACCGTTCGGGTTTCGAGATTCATGCAAGCTCCCGTAGCGAAATCGATGCGGCCTTATACGGGCCGACCGGCTCCAGCGAAAAGTGAATTGTTTGTCATATCTAAGCTGGAAGAAGGCTGAACTCGGGCCAATACAGGTAAATCGGCACTTCATCCCCTCCTACGCCTCGTGCGCCGATCGCATATTTTCGGCAGCATCGGCAGTCAGGTAGGAAGTCGCCACGCAGGATTCAAGGATTTATTTCCTAGATAGCTCGACGAAACGGATGACAGTTTCGCCATAACCGCGTTCGTCGAGAACCTCGAACCCCTCCACCGGGCCGAATGGTACGGCAGCGCTTTCCTCGATCACGCAGAGCGCGCCGGCAAGCAGCCAGCCGCCTGAACTTGCCGACCGCAGCGCCTGCTCGCCAAAGCCGTTGCCATATGGCGGATCGGCAAAAAGCAGGCCGAAGGGCTGAATATTGCCGGCATCACCCAACTTCGTCGCATCGCGCCGGAAGATCTTCGTGCGCCCGGTCAGGCCGAATGTTTCGACATTGGTGCGGATGAGCCCCCTGCCCTCGGCGGATTCCTCGATGAACATGCAGTAGGAGGCGCCGCGCGACATTGCTTCCAACCCAAGCGCGCCAGTGCCAGCAAACAGGTCGAGAACCCGCGCGCCTTTCACCCGATCGCCGAAGCGATGGGCCAGCACGTTGAACACCGCCTCACGGGTTCGGTCGGTGGTCGGGCGGATGTCATGGGTGCGCGGCGTCGCCAGCGAACGCCCCCGGAATTCGCCGCCGACAATGCGCATGCGTCATTCGCCCTTGCGTGGCGGCTTGCCGGAACGCGACGGACGCGGACCGCGCCCCGCGCCGTTCTCGCCGCGCGGCTTGTCGAAGCGCTTCGCGCCCGGTTTGCCGAATGCCGGCTTGCGAGCCTTATTGGCGTCGGACGCTGCCTTCTCCGCGGCCACCCGTCCCGCGCCCTGCGGCCGGGCGCCGGGCGCCATCCAGACATTGGCCTTGCGGGCTCCGGGCGGCTCGATCGGACGCTGCTCGCGCTCACCCTTCTTGCCGCGTGGCCGGTCGCCAAATTCCGGCTTCGGGCCTCGTGCGCCAAACGAGCCGCGATCCGGTTTGGTCGATAGCTTGCCGAGCGCCTCGTCGCGGCCGTTCTCGCGCCGCTTGCGGTTCTTGATAAGGCCGCCCTCGCCAATCCGCCCCGGCATTCCGTCGCGCGTGATCTTCGGCCTCGCGGCTTCCTCGGCGCGGACTTCGGTGCGCCTCACCGGCTTGTTGGAGAACGGCTTGACGATGTCGGCTTCAAAGTTCGCGCCGGATTCCTCGATCAGCCGCTCGCCAAGCTGCTCGCGCAGCATCTTGCCCTTCAATTCCTGCACATGGCCCTCAGGCAGGTCGCCAAGCTGGAACGGCCCGAACGAGATGCGGATGAGGCGCGTCACGTCCAAGCCAAGAGCACCGAGGATATTCTTGACCTCGCGGTTCTTGCCTTCGCGCAGACCGAGCGTCAGCCAGGCGTTGGAGCCTTGCTCGCGATCGAGCGATGCCTCGATTGAGCCGTAGAACACGCCGTCTACGGCAATGCCGTCCTTGAGGCCGGCGAGCGCGGATTCCTCCACTTTGCCGTGGACGCGCGCCCGATAGCGCCGCAGCCAGCCGGTCGCCGGCAGTTCCAGCGTGCGGGCAAGCCCGCCGTCGTTGGTCAGGAGCAGCAAGCCTTCGGTGTTGATGTCGAGGCGGCCGATGGTGATCAGCCTCGGCAAATCCGACGGCAACACGTCGAACACAGTCCGGCGGCCTTCCGGGTCGCGGCTGGTGGTGACCAGGCCGGCAGGCTTGTGGAACAGGAACAGCCGTGTGCGCTCGACCGGCGGCAGCGGCTTGCCGTCCAATTCGATGACATCGTCCGTTGTGACGTTGAAGGCGGGGCTCTCCAGCACCCGGCCATTGACGCGCACGCGGCCGGCGGCAATCAGTTCCTCCGCATCGCGGCGCGATGCAATGCCCACGCGCGCCAGCCGCTTTGCGATGCGCTCGCCCTCGGCTTCCTCGCCGACCGTCTCGCGGCGCGCAAAAGGCTTGCGATCGCCATCATGTGGCGGCCCGCCTTCGCGTTTCTCAAACGGCTTGCGCTTTTGGAATTCTCCGCCGTCAGACGGCCTGTCGAAGCGGCGCGGCCTGTCGCCGTCGCCTGTCGGGCGGTCATCGCGCTCAAAGCGACGTGGGCGCTCGTCTCCAGCAGGACGGTCACTGCGATCGAAGCGGCGAGGACGCCCGCCCTCGCCACCAGCCTGGTCGTCGCGGTTGAAGCGGCGCGGCTTGAACTCGCCAGCGTCGCCACGCTTCACATGCGGCTTTCCTTCCGGACGCGGACCCGTGCGAAACGGACGCTCAGTCTGCTCGGGCTTGGCCTCACTGCCTTCACGCCCACCAAAGCGCTCGCTGCGGCCCGGGCGTGCGGCGCTGTCGCCACGCGGCGCGTACGGTTTGCGCTCTCCCCGCGGCTTGAATGGCTTACCTTCGCCGCGCGGCTTGAAGGATCCGCCCTCGCCTTGCGAACGCTCGCGGAACGGACGTTCCGGCCTAACGCCATCCTCGCGCGGGCGGAAGGACTTGTCGCCACGCGGCTTGAAAGTACCCTCGGCGCGCGGTGCACGTTCTGAAGCCGTATCGTTGCGGTCGAACCGGCGCTCACCGACGGGCTTGCCGCCAGCACGAAACGGCTTGCCGGTCTTGTTGCCGAAAGCCGGCTTGTCGCCGAACCTCCGCTTCTCGCCGGGCTTGCCACCTTTGGCGCCCGGCCGGCGACCGTCGCGCGGCCCACGCGACTTGCCGCCGCCGGCTCCAGGTCTGCCTCCGCGAGGCGGTTTTTTGCTGTCGTCATCCATAGGGCTTTGCCTTTCGCGGCGCGGTGTAGCAGTAACGTCTCAGCCAAGCGAGGGAAATGTCCGGAGCAAGATGAGATTGGGTTCGATCGTTCTGCCGGCGATGGTTTGGGGCAAGGTCGATGATTTTGCCACGGTCGTACCCATTGGTACGGCCAAGGCAAAAGCCGAAGGATTTGGCCCAAACCAGTCCGGCCCTCTGGGTTTCCGGGCGACGGGCGCCCGCTTTGGCGGATTGCTCGGCCTTGGCTCCACTACGGCCTTCGCAACCCTCCGCGTGGATCGCCTCGCCGTCCGTGAAATAGAACTAACCGAACCTGATCTCATCTTGCTCCGGGTGAACCGCCTGTGAAACGTCCGGATTTCATGAGTTTGGCGCTTGCCGAAGCCGAGGCCGCGGCCAATCGTGGAGAAGTGCCGGTGGGCGCGGTGCTTGCGCTTGGCGATGAGGCCGTCGCTCAAGCCGGCAACCGCACGCGCGAACTGAAGGACGTCACATCGCACGCGGAAATGCTGGTCATTCGAGAAGGTGCCGCGAAACTCGGCGCCGAGCGGCTGAACGACGCCGACCTCTATGTGACGCTGGAGCCCTGCACGATGTGCGCGGCGGCGATTTCGTTCGCGCGCATCAGGCGTCTTTACTTCGGGGCAATCGACGAAAAGGGCGGCGCGGTGGTCAGCGGCGTACGGTTCTTTTCGTCGCCGACCTGTCATCATGTGCCGGAAGTGTATCCAGGCATTGGCGAGCAAACAGCCGCCGAAATTCTTACGCGATTTTTCCGGGAGCGGCGCGAGAACTAAGCCCGTTTACCAAGGCAAGAGGTCAGCCCAGGTCTTGTCCTTCTTCTTGCGCGCCTGTGCCTTCAGTCGGCGTTCCTTCTTGAGTTCGTCCTCGCCAAGTTCACCGACCGGTGCGGTAGCCGAGGCCTGACGATAGTCGATTGGCGGTTCGCTCAGATATTTGCGGCTGGTCGGACTGCCCTGACGGTTTTCCGCGAGCTTCTGGCGGAACTGCTCGCTCTGCTTCGATGCGCTCACGCCCGTCGGTTGTACGCCGGACTCCTGAGATCGAATGTTAGTCACGGAACTCTGTTCTTTGGGGAAGCGCGCGGCAGACTCTCTCGCTAAATCGGCATCGATCTTTGGCCGCCACGACGGATCGTCGCTGTTCTCGTCGGCTTCGGCGCGCAAACGAGCCCGCTTTTCCTCGGGAGACTCCACCCAAGCGGCATTACCCGTAGAGGTCACGCTGTCCTGAGGCGCGGGCAGCGCAGCGATTTCGGCCTTGCTGGGGCGCACAAGCGCCGGACGCGGCTTGTAGTCAACAGGTGGACGCTTCGGCGGAGCCAGAGACAAGATGCCAGTCACATCGGTGGCCAACTGATCGCCCGCAGACTTGTCCGTGCCGTAGGTCGGCGCCTGGCAGCCAGCGAGCATTGTCCCTGCAATCAAAAGACCTGCAGCTGCCACAATACCGCGGCGGTTGGCCGTCATGCCCAAAGGTGTCAAAACGCTGTGCCTCGTATTTCGTCCGGAATCGGCCCCAGACTGCAATTGACCGGCAAATCCGGCGATAGTTTGTCGGTCATAAACGTTAACTCTCTACCGTATATCGCGACCGCTGGAAACGATACCTTGGCAAGATCAACTGATTCTGCCCAGCTTTTGTAGTTCGCGCAGTGCCGCTGCATCACGCGCGGAGACATCCGGGAACTCCGGATCGGAGCCGACATCGTCCGTGTATCGCCAGGAGCGCGCGCATTTCCTACCGGCCGCAAGGCTTGGGACGACGGCAACGCCCGCCACGTCGTCCAGCCGGAAGGCATCTGTCGGAGCCGGCGCGTCCGACACTTCGATGCCGCTGGTGATCGCAACCTCGGCAAGGTCGATGTCACTCACCGCCGTGAGAAGCTCCTGATCGGCGATAAACACCATTGGAGCCGCCTCCAGCGACGAGCCGATCACCTTCTTTGCCCGCTCGATCTCAAGCGCAGCGGTAACGACGCCCCTCACCCGCCTGATTTTGCGCCACTTTTCGGCGAGCGCTTCGTCACGCCATTCTGCCGGAACATGGCGGAACTGCTGCAGATGGATCGAGCGCGAGTCCGGATAGCGCTCCATCCACGCCTCTTCCGTGGTGAAGGGAAGCATCGGGGCCAGCCACGTCGCCAGATGATCGAACAGGTGGCGCACGACCTGAACGGCGGCCAGACGGCGCTTGCTCGACGGCGCATCGCAGTAGAGCGCGTCCTTGCGGATATCGAAATAGAACGCCGACAGATCGACCACCATGAAGTCGAGCAGCGCCTTGGTGACGCGCTTGAAGTCGAAGGCGTCATAGCCACCGCGCACAACCTCATCGAGCTCCGACAGGCGATGCAGCATCAGCCGCTCGAGTTCCGGCATGTCGCCGAGTGCGACATTCTTGCGCTCGTCATGCGCCAGTGTTCCCAGCATCCAGCGCATTGTGTTGCGCAGTTTGCGGTAGGCGTCGATGTTGGTCTGCAGAACGTTCTTGCCGAGCCGCTGGTCTTCCCAATAGTCGGTGGTCATCACCCACAGGCGCAGGATGTCGGCGCCGGACTGCTTCATGACGTCCTGCGGAACCACAGTATTGCCGAGCGATTTCGACATCTTGCGGCCTTCCTCATCCATCGTGAAGCCATGGGTGACGACCGTGACGTAGGGCGCCCGGCCGTGCGTGCCGCAGCTTTCAAGCAGCGATGAGTGGAACCAGCCGCGATGCTGGTCCGAGCCTTCAAGATAGACGTCGGCTGGCCATTTCAGGTCGGGCCGATCCTCCAGCGTGAAGGTGTGGGTCGAACCGGAATCGAACCAGACGTCGAGGATGTCCTTGACCATCGTCCACGGTTCGTTGGCGCGGCTGCCAAGGAAGCGCTCACGCGCGCCTTCGGCAAACCATGCGTCGGCGCCCTCCTTTTCGAAGGCCTCCATGATGCGGGTATTGACTGCCTCGTCCTTCAACACCTCACCATTGTCGTCCGCGAAGACGCAGATCGGCACGCCCCAGGCGCGCTGGCGCGACAGAACCCAGTCGGGGCGCTCGGCGATCATGGCGCGCAATCGCGTCTGGCCGCCCGCCGGCACAAAGCGTGTGGCATCGATGGCGGCGAGGGCGCGGCTGCGCAGGTCGGCGCAGCGCCTGGGTGTCGAATCCGCCGAGTTCCTTGTCCATATAGACGAACCACTGCGGGGTGTTGCGGAAGATGACCGGCTTCTTCGAGCGCCACGAATGCGGATACTGGTGCTTCAGGCGGCCGCGCGCGAACAGCATGTTGCGCTTGATCAGTTCGTCGATGACCGCCTTGTTGGCGTCGCCTTTCTTGCCGTTGTCGTCGATGACGCGCGCGGCCCCACCCTCGCGATCCGGACCGAAGCCCGGCGCATCCTTGGTGAAGAAGCCAGCATCGTCGACGGTGAAGGGAATGGCGGTGTCGATCCCCGCGTGCCGAGCCTTGCGGCGCCATCCAGGCATCAAAGTCCTCGCGGCCATGGCCAGGTGCGGTGTGCACGAAGCCCGTGCCGGCATCGTCGGTGACGTGGTCGCCGTCAAGCAGCGGAACAGCGAAATCGTAGCCGCCACCTAGGCCCTCAAATGGGTGTGCGACAACGAAGACCGACAACTCGTCGCTCCGAACATCCCGAAGGCGCTTGAACTCCAGCTTTGCCTTGCCAAAGCAGTCCGCCGCCAAGCTGTCGGCGAAGATCAACTGCTCGCCCGGCTGCGGGCCAAAGTCGTTCTCTGATCGCGGTGACCTCATAAAGGCCGTATGTCACGCGCGGCGAATAGCGACACAGCGCGATTGCCGGGGATCGTCCAAGGCGTCGTGGTCCAGATGACAACGAGACGCGCGAGATCGCCACTCGATCAGCTCGCCCGATTCCGCGCCGTCTCTTACAGCTGCCCAAACCGGAAACTTCACCCAGATCGTGTCGCTTTCGTAATCCTGATACTCGACCTCGGCTTCGGCCAGCGCGGTGCGTTCGACCACGCTCCACATCACCGGCTTGGAGCCGCGATACAGCTGGCCCGACATCGCGAATTTCAGCAACTCGCCGGCGATCCGCGCTTCGGCGTGAAAGTTCATCGTCGTATACGGGCTCTTGAAATCGCCGACCACGCCGAGCCGCTGGAACTCGTCGCCCTGCACCGTGATCCATTTCTCGGCATATGCGCGGCATTCCTTGCGGAACGCGATCATTGCATCGGGATCGGACAGGTCCGGCTTTGCCTTGCCCTTGGCGCGATAGTTCTCTTCCTCGATCTTCCACTCGATCGGCAAGCCATGGCAGTCCCAGCCCGGCACGTAGTTGGAATCGTAGCCCCGCATCTGGAACGAGCGGGTGATCACGTCTTTGAGGATCTTATTCAGCGCGTGGCCGATATGGATGTTGCCGTTGGCGTAGGGGGGACCGTCATGCAGCACATACTTCGGCCGCCCGGCGGCGTCCTCGCGCAGGCGCTGGTAAAGATCCATCTCCTGCCAGCGGGCCACGAATTGCGGCTCCTTTTCCGGCAGACCCGCGCGCATCGGAAACTCCGTCTGCGGCAGGTAAAGCGTCTTCGAATAGTCGAGTTTCGTCATCGTGTCGTTCATCGTCTTGCCATCACTGCTGCCCGGCGGCGGCGCCAGGGCGTTCAACTATCATGATCTGGGGAAAGCGCGAGGGCGCTCGGGCAAAATTATCCCGGAGCTTCCGGCAGCCTCAGGCTGCCCGGAAGACCGGGCCACTAATTCGTATGATGGCGGCGACGCGGCGCGCTGCAAAAGTCATGGTCGGGCTTTTAACCCAGACGCGCCGGGGAATAAAGGCTTTCGATCGAACTTTGCCGATTGAACCACACCGTATCAGGGAATCGTGAAGTCGAACCGGTAGGTCGTCGAAATGCCGATCATGAATTGATCCTTCGAACCGCGTTGCTTGACCAGCGAAGAATCGGCGGCAGGCCCGACAAGGTGCGCATATTCGGCGAACAGGCTTGCCGTTACCCTGTCGGTCGCCTTCCAGGTGATGGCGCCGCCCGCGCCAACCGATTTGAAGCCACCGCCCGGATCATATTCCTTCAGGCCCGACTTTTTGCTCTCCTCGGCATCGACGCCGTAATAAGTGTCGAAATAGTCCGCCGAGGCCATCGAAACGCGTGGACCACCGGAGATTCGCACCTTTTCGGTCGCGTCCTTGAACGCGTCCACGGCGACATCTGCGACCACGCCATGGTGGGCGCGAACGCCCTGCCGCACCTCGCCGCGAACACGCAGCCAGTCGGTCGGATAGAATTCCGCGAAGCCACCAAGTTCGCCACCCCATTTGACCGGTTCGAGACCGTTGAGGTCGTCGGAATCGTCGTCGTCACGCGGGAAGACAATCTTACCAACCGCACCCGCCCGGAACGAGCCGGCCTCATAAAGGGCGAATGAAATATTGTCGTTGCGCGAGTTGAAGCGCGCCTCAGGTCCCTTCTTGCCGAGCGATATCATCGGCGCGGCGCGGAGGATCATCTTGCTGGCGCCCTCGAATTCGGGAGCCATCGACCCGGCAGCGCCAACAGTCAGATACCAATCGCCATGGACCCAGTCGAAGAAGCCTGATTTCTCTTGCGCCTGTGCGCAATGCATAGAACCAGCAACAAGCAAGACGGAAGCAAGTGAAATGATTTTATTCGACATACAAGGTCTGAACTCAACACGAAAGGCAGGTTGTTTTCAGATATGTCGGTAAAATTTGAATTAAATGGGCACGCCACGCACGAATTAATCAACCGAGATTCAAAAGAGTCACCGATACCAGAGCCAAGCCAATACCGAGATATTGCAGGTTCGACAATTGCTCTCCGAAGAACAGTACGCCAACTGTGACCGCGCCGACGACGATCACCGCGTTAACCAACGCGCCGGCAACGGCCAGATCGACCCGTTTGTTGACGAGGGCAAAGAGGAAATAGGACAGCGGCGACAAAAGCACGAAAATCGCCAGGCTTCTCGTCTGTGCGGTTTTGCCCCAATGCGCGCTAAAGCTGTCGCAGACAATGAACATGCCGGCGCACGCCAGCATCAATGCCCATATCACGATGGCATTTTTCATCGGCCAAGTAGACCAGCGGAAGGAACGCCGGCCAAGCTACCATAAGTTGCGGCCGGTCAGGAATTAGCTGTCGAAGGCGACGCGCAAATCCAGTTCGGAGAAAGGCCTTACGCTCGAGAGCAGCGCGCGGGCCTCGTCCTTGTCGCGCGTCATCTGGTCAAGGAGCGCATCAAGGCTGTCGAACTTTTCCTCGCCACGAAGGAAACCGAAAAACGATACGTCGCAGATCTCGCCATAGAGATCGCCGTCGAAATCGAACACATAGGTTTCCAGTAGCGGCAGTCCGGCGCTTTCGACGGTTGGCCTGCGCCCATAGCTCGCGACACCATCGAAAAGCGTCCCGTCGGCGCGCCGCAGCCTGACGGCGTAAATACCGTGGCGAAGGATTTCCGGCTCCGGCAGAGCCATGTTGGCGGTCGGAAAGCCAAGCGTCCGGCCGAGCTTCTTGCCGTGGACGACTTCGCCCTCGACGGTAAAGCGGTAGCCCAACAACCCAGTCGCAGCAGCGACATCGCCATTTGCGAGCAGTGGCCGGATGCGGCTTGACGAGACGATCTCACCACCTTCGTCGCCAACCGCTTCGACCTGCGTCACCGCAAATCCGCGCTGGCGCGCCGCAGCCACCAAAAAGGCAGGATCGCCGCGGCGGTTCTTGCCGAAATGGAAGTCGAAGCCGGTAACGACGTGGCTGATGTCGAGTTGGCCCAAGAGCACGTCGTCTATGAATTGGTCCGCCGTGCGACCGGCGAAATCGCGGGTAAACGCTTGTTCTACGATCGCATCGAAGCCGAGTAGGCGGACAAGTCGCGCCTTGATCGGCGCGGGCGTGATCCGCGGCAACGCAATGTCTGGGCGGAATACCGTGCGCGGATGCGGCTCGAATGTGAGAACCAGCGCAGGAACACTGGCAGCTTTCGCCTCCGCCAGCGCACACTCCAGAACGGCTTGGTGGCCGCGATGTACGCCGTCGAAATTGCCGACCGCAACCACGCCACGGCGAAACTGCGCTGGCAGCGGCGTCTCGCCTGTCAGCCGTTCGAAGACTTTCGTCATGCCTCCGCGCCCTGCCCTATTTCAGCCGCGGAATGGATGCTACCGGACGCTCGCCATGGCTGGCCAGGAACGCCAGGAGCTGATCGCGGTCCGGATCGAGCGGATCGCCGTAGTCGCGGGCATGAATGCCGCCCGACACATATAGCACGTCGAAGCCGTTGTCGGTGGCGCCCTTGATATCCGTCAGCATGCCGTCGCCGATCGCCAACGCCTCGGACTTGTCAAGCTCGCGGCCGAGAACGTCACCCGCGGCGGCGAGCGCGGCCTCGTAGATCGGCCGATACGGCTTGCCGGCGATCAAAGTGCGCCCGCCAAGCAATGAATATTCGCGCGCGATCGCACCCGCGCAATAGACCATGCGATGGCCGCGCTCGACGACGATGTCGGGATTGGCGCAAATGAACGGCAGGTCGCGCGAGCGAAGGCGGCGCAGTTGATCGATATAGTCCGCCGGAGTTTCATTGTCGTCGTCGAACGGGCTGGTGCAGACGACGACGCTCGCCTCGGCCTCCTCGACCAGTTCTACGTCGATGCCGTCGAAAATCGGCTGATCGCGATCCGGGCCGATGTGGAACACCTGGCGCGGCCCCTGCTTTATCAGTTCGCGCGTAACATCGCCCGAAGTGACGATACGATCCCACGCGTCCTGCGGGCACCCTATAGCGATGAGCTGGGCCTCCACGCCGGCACGCGGGCGCGGCGAGTTGGTGATCAACACCACCGCAACACCTTTCTCGCGGGCTCGCGCCAGCGCTTCGGTGGCGTCCGGATATGCAGCGACGCCGTTGTGTACGACGCCCCACACGTCGCACAGGATTGCGGAATAGGATGAACTGACATCATCCAGCGTCTCTACGAACTTTACCAAAATCTGACCCACCTCTTCGGAGTGCCGCACAGCGCGGCTCGATTTGCACCGGAATTAGCCGAGAGCCTTCGCGCTGTCATCTGGTTTGGCTTGCCTTGCACTGCACGCTGCGATGTCAGGTATGACCGACTTCCGAATTTTCCGGCCTCATTTCTGCCTTTTGAGCCAATTTCGGGGAGCTTCGCCGCCTCAACGGCCGGAGAGCAGCGTCCCTTGGGCAATCGGAGAGTCCTTAATTGCCAATGAACTATTCCTGCAAATTTGTAAGGCCCCGGCTGAAAAGACGTTCAATCTTGTTCGCTACAGTGCGATCTGTAATTTCCGCAGGGCATACCGGAATACCGCTTTCGCTATTCTCTGCGCAGGTTTTGGGCCAACAAGGCCTGGGCGATCGGCGACGAGCTTCCAACCTGCGCATCGTTAGCTGACACAACATACGGGCGGGCGCTGGAACACCCTGTCGAAAGGCAGGGTGTTTCACGTTCGAGCTAGCGTTTCTTGCTTATTGCTATGAGCGGACGGATTTGACGGTCAAAGTAGCGTCCAGGCCAAAAAGTTGCGCTCATCACACACGCCGAACTTCTTGACATCCTGAGGGGCAGGGCCTATCTCCGCGCCACGCTAGCACTCGCTATTGGTGAGTGCTAACGAAATCCGGCCAGCCCGGATGGAGGAACCCCTTTTATCAACATCCGCATACAAGGATAGTCAAACATGGCAAAGTCGAAGTTCCGGCCGTTGCATGACCGCGTGGTCGTTCGTCGCGTCGAATCCGAAGAGAAGACGAAGGGCGGCATCATCATCCCGGATACCGCGAAGGAAAAGCCGCAGGAAGGCGAGATCATCGCTGTTGGCTCCGGCGCTCGCGATGAAGTCCGGCAAGCTCGTTCCGCTGGACGTCAAGGCCGGCGACCGAATCCTGTTCGGCAAGTGGTCCGGCACCGAAGTGAAGCTCAATGGCGAAGACCTTCTGATCATGAAGGAATCCGACATCATGGGCATCATCGGCTGAGCGCCGATCTCTCCATTCTCATCGTAAATCTGAATTCGGCCGCAAGGCCCACAGGAGCTAACAATGGCTGCTAAAGAAGTAAAATTCTCCCGTGACGCCCGTGAGCGCATGCTTCACGGCGTCAACATCCTCGCCGACGCGGTGAAGGTGACGCTCGGCCCCAAGGGCCGCAACGTCGTCATCGACAAGTCGTTCGGCGCGCCGCGCATCACCAAGGACGGCGTTACCGTCGCCAAGGAAATCGAACTTGCCGACAAGTTCGAGAATATGGGTGCCCAGATGGTCCGCGAGGTTGCCTCGAAGACCAACGACATCGCTGGTGACGGCACGACCACCGCGACCGTTCTTGCCCAGGCGATCGTCCAGGAAGGCCACAAGGCGGTTGCCGCCGGCATGAACCCGATGGACCTGAAGCGCGGCATCGATCTTGCCGTCACCGAAGTCGTCGCGCACCTCGTCAAGAACGCCAAGAAGATCAAGACCTCCGAGGAAGTCGCGCAGGTCGGCACCATTGCCGGCAATGGCGACGAGTCGGTCGGCAAGATGATCGCCGAAGCCATGCAGAAGGTCGGCAACGAAGGCGTCATCACCGTCGAGGAGGCCAAGACCGCCGAGACCGAGCTCGAAGTCGTCGAAGGCATGCAGTTCGACCGCGGTTATCTCAGCCCCTATTTCGTCACCAATCCGGACAAGATGGTCGCCGACCTCGAGGACGCCTACATTCTCCTCCACGAGAAGAAGCTCTCCAATCTGCAGGCCATGCTGCCGATCCTCGAAGCGGTCGTGCAGACCTCCAAGCCGCTGGTCATCATCTCCGAGGACGTCGAAGGCGAGGCTCTGGCCACGCTGGTCGTCAACAAGCTGCGCGGTGGCCTGAAAATCGCTGCCGTCAAGGCTCCCGGCTTCGGCGATCGCCGTAAGGCCATGCTGGAAGACATCGCCATCCTCACCGGTGGCCAGGTCATTTCCGAGGACCTCGGCATCAAGCTCGAGAATGTTGGCCTCAACATGCTCGGCCGCGCCAAGAAGGTGTCGATCTCCAAGGAGAACACCACCATCGTCGACGGCGCCGGCAAGAAGCCCGAGATCCAGGGCCGCGTTGCCCAGATCAAGCAGCAGATCGAGGAGACCACATCGGACTACGACAAGGAGAAGCTGCAGGAACGTCTCGCCAAGCTGGCGGGCGGCGTTGCCGTTATCCGCGTCGGCGGTGCGACGGAAGTTGAAGTCAAGGAAAAGAAGGACCGCGTTGACGACGCGCTGAACGCGACCCGCGCTGCCGTTGAAGAAGGCATCGTGGCTGGCGGCGGCGTCGCCCTGCTGCGCGCTTCCTCGCCATCAAGGTGACGGGCGTGAACTCCGACCAGACCGCCGGCATTCAGATCGTGCGTCAAGCGCACTGCAGTCGCCGGCTCGCCAGATCGCGGCGAACGCCGGTGCGGAAGCCTCGATCGTCGCCGGTAAAATCCTCGACAACAAGTCCCCGACCTACGGCTTCAACGCCCAGACCGGTGAATATGGCGACATGATCGCGATGGGGATCGTCGATCCGATGAAGGTCGTTCGCACGGCTCTGCAGGACGCCGCTTCGGTTGCGGGCCTGCTGGTCACCACCGAGGCCATGATTGCCGAGGCTCCGAAGAAGGAGTCGGCTTCTCCGGCAATGCCGGGCGGCGGCGGCATGGGCGGCATGGGTGGCATGGACTTCTAGAGGGAAACGCGACAAACAGGAAGTTAGAGCGGTTAATCGATAGTGATGAACCGCTCTAAGTCCACGCTCCTCAAATCGTATCGGAGAAGGCGGGCACAATGCCCGCCTTTTTCTTCATGAGACCGCCGCCGCTGCAGGCGTGTCCTGAACGACGGCGTGCCCCCGTGAAAACAAAAAAACCCCCGGCAACGCCAGGGGTTCTCAGCAGTCCGAGCGGCTATGGGGCCCGCTTGTCGAGACTGACCGCCAGTTCATCCGTGGTCGGCCAATCCATCGAGACTGCCGTTCTGCCCTGCGTGTATGACGGCAGTACGACAGTCGAAACTTAAGGTCGCACCGGATTGGTTAACAATAGGTTAAGGAAGTCTGCGAACCCTGCCCTGCTTCAGCCGCGGTCGATCCGGCATTGGTAGCAGTTGTTCCGGGCTGATCGCATATGGAGATACGCAATATCCTCCCGCGCCAGCAGTTCATGTGCACGACTGCAAATCTGGTTTGTCGGCACGACGGCGCCGGTTCCATAGACGATGCGGTCGGCGTGATCGTAGCCGCGGACGATGTAGTCCGGCGTCGGCTTGAACATCATCGGCATCACATCCGCTTCCGGAGCGCGATCGCATTCCTCGGCGCAAAGAAAGATCGGCCCGGTTTCGGCGTAGGGCTGTAACGCGGGAAACGGCCGGTAGGCGAGCACCAGGTACGGTTTCCCGGCAGCCACATTTCTCAGGCAATGACGGCATGGAACACCATCGCCGTCCGAAATCCTGCGCTCGGGCGTCAGACCATAGGCGTCGGAACCGCCACGCTGGAGGGCGCGAACCGCTTCCGTCGGCAGGGCAGAAAACCGGATAAGCATGGTCAGCTCCTCAGTTCGATACGCGAGCTCGCTTAATCCACCTGTTACACAAAAGCTTCCACCCGAAACTTGGCACCCACCGGAGGTGTCTCCGGCGGGTTTGACGCCGGATATCGGCGCTTGCAAGCTGACTGGCGCTGAATGCAATGTTTAGACTTCGGTCAGCGATTAGGATCAGGACCCGTTATGAAGGGGGGTCTACCCCCTGGCCGAGCGGTTCGACGCGACACGTCGCAGCCGTTTCGACGCCATTTCGACCAGATTAATAGGTCCTGACCCTAGGGCTGCATGACGACGGCGCAGCGTTCGTCAAAGCTCATCGGATGCACAACCTCTTGCTTCTGGCCAACCGGCGAGAAACCGAGTTTCTGATAGAGCGGCAGGGCGGCGGGATGATCGAGCGTGCAGGTCTGTACAGTCACTTTTGCTGGCTTGTAGGACCATGCCGCCTCGATCGCCGAACTCAGGAACCAGCGGCCGAGCCCTCGCCCCGTAGCATGTTCCATCATGCCGAAATAGGCGAGTTCAACCTCATCCGGCAGATGTGGCTTGAGGTCGAAAAATCCGGCGGGACAGCCATCGAGATAGAGCACGCGAATATCGCGATCCGGCTTGTGCAACCCCTCCACCATCTCCTCGGGCGGCATGCGAAGCGCATTCACCCAGTGCCATTTGCGCCCGACGCGATCGAGCAGATATCGGTAATAGTGGGCCGGAATGTCGCGAGTGCGAAGGAGCGCAACCTGCCGGTTATAGGGCAACGACGAGTAACTGGCCGGCGGCCGTTCCATCTCGAGGAACGTCACCGTCACACCGATGGGCTCCGGTGTCTTCTTTTTTGCCATGATCGATCAATCCTTGCCCGTTACTGCCGGCGTGTCGCGGCGTCCGCCCCACTCGGTCCAGGAGCCATCATAGAGCCGGTTGGCGCCATGGCCGATGCTTTCCAGTGCCAGCGTAATCACCGCTGCCGTCACGCCCGAGCCGCAAGATGTGACGATCGGCTTGTCGAGATCGAGCCCGGCGCGCTCCAGCTTGCCTCGCAATTCCGCGAGGGGCAGCAAATAGCCGTTCTCGGAAAGTGACAGCGCCGGCACGCTTTTGGCCCCGGGCATATGGCCGGAACGAACGCCCTTGCGAGGCTCGGGATCCTCGCCCGAAAAGCGGCGCGGGGGCCGGGCGTCGGCGATCTGACCGCCGCTTTCGACCACCTTTCGCACGTCCTCGATGCCGGCGACGCGCACCTCGTCAAAATCCGTATGAAAGACGCACGGCGCGATCTTGGTGACTTCGTCGGTAACCGGACGCCCGGCTTTTCTCCAATTGTCGAAACCGCCGTCGAGGATAAAGACCTCAGCCGCGCCCATGACGCGAAACATCCACCAGACTCGCGGCGCGGTGAACATTCCGGGCCCGTCATAGACGACGATCGTGTCGTCAACGGAGATTCCCATGGAACCCGCATGCTGAGCGAATAGCGGCGGCTTCGGCAGTGTATGCGGCAGATCCGAATCTGGATCGACAACCAGATCCTGGTCGAAGAACACCGCACCGGGAATATGCGCTGCGTTATATTCGGCCTTCGGATCGCGTGCTTGCGCCGGCAGATACCAGGATGCATCCACTATCGACAGGCCCGGTCGTCCGAGCTGTTCCTGCAGCCAGTCGGCATCGACAGCGAACGGGCTTTTTTCTGGCATGAGGCATCCCCAGATTTCGGTTGGCACAACGCTTCTGGCACATCAGCGCCTTCGCCAAAAGGGCCAGCGGCACCAACATATCACCACGGAGGTTTCTATGATCAAGCGCATCTGGAACGGCTACACCACTCGCGAAAACGCCGATGCCTATGAGCGGCTGCTCAACAGCTTTGTCTTTCCGGGCATCGAGGCGAAGAAGATACCGGGCTACCGGTCGATAGAACTGATGCGGCGCGAGAATGGCGACGAGATTCAGTTCACAACGGTGATGAGTTTCGATTCGATCGACAACGTCATTGCTTTTCAGGGCGCCGACTATGAAGCGGCCTATGTGCCGGAGGAAGCGCGCAAGGTGCTAAAGCGCTGGGACGCCCGCTCGACGCATCACGAGGTGCTGCAGACCCGGATATATGGATAAGCGCTGGGACAGTTTACTTTTTTCCGCTCGCGCAAGCATCTCGATTGCCAGGCTTCCTGCGGAAGGAAAGCAAACTACCCCCTGCAGCCAATCTCGGATCTAAAGCGCAGGCAACGGCCCAAACCGAATGCGGAAGCGGCGGTTTTCGCGACCCTTCTTCTCGATCTTGCCGATGTGGATTTCGCCGACTTCCCCCGTCGTCCGCACATGCGTGCCACCGCAAGGCTGGCTGTCGACGATGGCATTCGGCGCTCGGATCAGCGATTTCCGGCGCGGGCGCATGCGGCCAGATCGTTTACGTGATGAACCCAAGGCGAGCTGTGGCGCTTTCGCTGCGTGCCCCGGAACTGGCGGTCACTGCCTTGCAAGCTCAGCGGTCATCGACGGGATGGTGATCGCCGTCGATCCTCGCGGGTTGATCCATGGCGCGGACCCGGTGCCGGAATTCAATTGGAGCCGGGAAAGCGTGCTTCACATGGAAAACGCGGCACCGCTGGCCCTAGGCACCGCAGGTAGCCCAGCGACGGTGGCAGCGCCAGCGGCCAGCTTGTTCCAGTCGGCGTTGGCCGGTTTGCGAACCACCCTTCGAATATCTTGGGTCAAAAGGCGTAGTGACTGCGTGGCGTGGCTGCAATCTGCCGATTGGGGAGCCTGAACCATGACAACCGACATATCCGACATCAACATCCGCGTCGGGCTGGGTGAACGCCTAAGCCCCGACGAGTTCCACGCCAAGGCGCGAGACGATGCAGACCGGGCTATCCGGCGTCTGCTTGCCGACTACGGCAACGCCAAAGACCCGGCTTTGACCCTGCGCCGCGCGCTGGTGGACCTGATGGTCGATTACGCTGGCTATCGGTCGGCTCCTTATCGCAAGCAGTGCGCGCTAGAGGATCGCCTAGTCGTGTTGGAAGCCGCCGCCTCGCCACGCCTGAGAGGTGTCGCCTAGATGAGCCAGACGATGACGGATGATGAAATGGCCGCGTTCCTCGAATTGCTGGACGGCTGGCCTGCCCGCCATGGCCGCGAGCCGGTCAACGTCGAATATGACGTGCTGGTCATTCTCGCGAGGGCGGTCGTAGCTGCCGAACGTGTGCTGCGCGGCCTGCCGCGAGAGAGGTCAACCCATTGGTGACGCAGAACAGTAGGGCTACTAGGTGCGTTGCCAATCGCGGGCCGACCGTAGTGCTAACCTGCGGTCGGTCCGCACCCTTCGATGGCGCGCGTGTTCCCCGTTCTCCGCGCCATCATGGGCCGCCCGTCGAAAGCTCTCACGATGGGCGGCCTGCAAAACATCCTGCGTCAAATACAACCGGGGCGGGCACCACCAAAATCGTACAACCCGACGGGGGAGGACCGCGAGGGTGTTGGCGAGGGACTATATCATCGGCGGCGGACCCGTTTCAACCTTAACGTGTCCACCGCCAAACGAGGTTGATTGAATATGACCGAAACCAAACCCAAGCGCGGCGGTTGGCGTCCCAACAGTGGCCGCAAGCCCAGCCACAAACCGTTGTCACCGCTCGAATATCTGGTTCAAACGTTCAACGACCCTAGCGTCCCGCCCGCACGCCGTGACGCGGCAGCAAGGATTGCCGCGCCGTTCATGCATCCAATCGCCCGACCGGCGACGGCGAAGCCGCCCGGCATGAAAGAGGCACGCCAACAGAGGGCTGAACTGGCGGCGGCTGAAGGCGATTACGCCACGCCGGACCCGCCGGTCGCCAGCCGTCCGCAACTGGTCGTGACGGACGCGGAGAAGGCGCACCAGTGGCTGTCAGGCGAGGCGCGGGACAAGACCAATGGCGGCTGACAATCGCATCATCGTCTCGGAAATCGTCATCAAGGCCGCTGGCTCGAATGCCGCCGAAGTCGATAAGGTTTGCCCAGATGGCGAAAGCCGCTTCCGATGGCAGCAAGGTCATGGAGACGGCCAGCACGCAGTCAACCGCCCGCGTAAAAGCAAATCTTGATAGGTTGACGGCATTCTTCGATCCTCTCACCAAGCGAGATTCAAAATCCAGCAGGATTTCGAACGGTCCACGTCGGTGATCCATCTGGTGTGCGAAAACCGGATAGTTAGCCATGCCACCAGCGCCATCATGACCCGGCTGACCACCCGCCGCCTTGAAGAGATCAACAAGCTCCAGACGGCGGCACGAACCGCCGCCAACCAGAACGTTGCTGGCGGCGGCATGAACGCCGGTAGCCTCAACGTGATGTTTCAGGCGCAAGACATCGCGATGATGGCGGCTTCCGGCCAGAACGTCATGGTGACGGCGCTTCAGCAAGGCACGCAACTGGCTGGCGGGCTTCAGCAAGTGCAGCAGGCCGGGCAGAGCATGACGCAGACCTTGCTCGGCGGGTTCGCCGCGCTGTTGAACCCGCTCAGTCTGGTCACCACGGCACCGTCGCCTTGCCGCCGCCGTCATCAAATCGGGTCGGCGTATGTCTGAAATCAGGCGAACAGGCCGAATTGACGCTGGAAGAACAAACCACACTGCTGGACGATTTGAATGAGCGTTACGGCAAGACGCTGGCGCTGGTCAACGAGATCGCCGAAGCCCGCAAGGCCGAGGCCGCAGCCGCCGATATCAATCGCGGCGTGCTGGAAAGCGAGGTCGAGAAACGTCGGCAGTTGATGATGCAGCGCATCGGCGAAATGCGCACGTTGATCCCCGGCTTTGGCGCGATGGGGCCGAACGGTCAGGCCATGGACCCTGCGATGATCAGCGCCGCCGGTCAGGCCGTCAGCGAATTCCAGCGACAGGCGGCAGCGGGCGAACTGACCAGCCAGAGCTTCGCCGACGTTTCGGCTGTCATCCTCGGCCTCTACCAGAACATGCCCGCCGAATTCCTGAAGACGGCGGCGGCGTTGCGGGTCATCGAGACCGCCTATGACAGCCTGACCACCAAGATACGCACCCAGCGCGATGCTGCCATCATCCTTAACGCTGGCGATTACTACCGCGACTTCCAAGGCGGCACGACCGTCGAGGCGGCACGGGTTGCCGACGCGGCGGAACAGCGCCGCAGGCGTGACATGCAAAGGGCCACGGAGGACGCGAGGCGCGACTTCTTCCGGCAGTTCGTCCCTTCGCAGCAGACCGGCATCGAAGCGTCTGAACGGGCGCGACGGCTGGCCTTCCGTGACCTGCGCGACCCAAGCGCCAGCCATGACACCAGCAAGTTCGCCACCGACGCCGCCAAGGCACTGGAGGACCAGCGCAAGGAAACCGAACGGTTGCTGGAGACTGAAGCCAAACGGGCCGAAGCCTCCGGTGATCCTCGCGGAAACGGAAGACGAGGCTCAGTTGGCCGAACTCGAGTTGGCCAGCATGGGCATGGCGGCTGACGAGCGCGAACGGCTGATTGCCGGGATGAAGACGGAACAGGAACTGGCGAAGACCAATGTTGTCCTGACGCAGGAACAGGCCGACGCCTATCGCGACTATGCCCAGCGGGCGACCGAGGCCAAGATACAAACCGACGCCAACAAGGAAGCGCTGTCCGACCTCAACGACCAGCAGAAATTCGCTGCCGACCAAGGCATGAAACTGTTCGATGCGTGGATCGAGGGCGGCAAGGAATTGACCGACGTTTTCAAGGATATCGCCAACGCCATCGCCGACGCCATATTGCAGGCCGTGCTATTCGGACAAGGTCCATTGGCCGGTTTCTTCGGCACCAAGCCAGCCGCTGGCTACGATATTGGCGGTCTGGTCGGCGGGCTGCTCGGCAACAAGGCCGCAGCCGGACCCGGCGCGGGTGCTGTGACGCCCGCCGCTATACAGGCGGCATCCGGTTCCTTGAGGTTCGTTGGCGGCGCTGGCGGAACGGGCAATTTCGCCCCGACCGTCAGCGCGGCTGGCGGCGGCTCCGTACAGGCGCAGGCGTGGAACTTCTTCAAGTCGAAAGGCCTGCCGGATTTCCAAGTCGCCAGCATACTCGGCCACATGGGAGCGGAAAGCGCCTTCAACCCGGCGGTCGATACCGGCGACAGCGGCAACGCGTGGGGCCTGTTCCAGTGGGCCGGTCAGCGCCGCAACAACATGGTCAACGCTGTGCCGGACTGGCGCACCAATCCGCAAGGCCAGCTTCAATTCGCTTGGCAGGAAATGCAGGGGCCGGAAAGCCGGGCCTTCAACGCCCTCCGCAGTTCGACCAGCCTGCGCGGCGGCGTCGGTGGCTTCATGGGCTTCGAACGCCCGCAAGGTTTCTCATGGGGCTTCTCCGGAACAAGGCCACAACTTCGAAGGCCGGTTGAAGATCGCCGACCAGATGCTCGGCAAGTTCGCGGGCAGCACCGGAATGGCGGCAGAGGCCGCAGGCAAGGCTACCGGTGGTCTCGGCACGTTCGCCAACGCCTTGACGCAGTTCCCTGCCGCGCCTGCCGCACCGGCTGGCGGCGGTATCGGCATGCGCATCAGCAGCCTGTTCGGCATGCCGGCGTCGGCACTGTCGCCCGCCGCGTCGGCGGCAATAAGCGGCGGTTACGCTGGCGGTCTGTACGCCATGGGCGCGGCCTTCCATGGCGGCAATGTCGTACCGTTCGCCAATGGTGGCATCGTCGGGAACCCGACCTTGTTTGCCATGAGCCGGGGAGCGGTTTAATGGGGGAAGCCGGGCCAGAAGCTGTGCTGCCGTTGAAGCGCGGCACGGACGGCAAGCTCGGTGTCGCCATGGGCGGCAAGACCGGCGTGACGATCAACGTCAGCAACTATTCGAGCGCCGACGTGAAGACGCGGGAAAGCCCGGACGGCACCACGTGGGATGTCGTCATGGAGGACAGGCTGGCCACCCGGCTCGCAACCCACGGGACACCCCTGCACAAGGCCAGCCGCATCGCCAACGAAGGCCGGTTGAAGAGGCGTTAGCGACCGTGTCGATAGGCAACTATGTCCGTGCCCCGCTGGCCTTGTACCAAGGCGACGACAGCAAGTTGATGACGCGCGCCGACCTTGAGGCCGCAGCCGATTTCATGCTGGCTGGCGCGACAGTTGACAACATGAGCGACCGCGAACTGATCAACACCATCACGGTCGCCCAGTACCTGTTCGAAACGCTGCTGGCCGAGTGGCACGGACGCCACGGCATGCGCCTCAACGGCTCGGTGCTCGTTCCGTATCAAAGCCTTCATACCGCGCCGCCTGTGGTGACGCGGCGGCAGTAGACGGCAGGGGCCGCGACCACGGATGGACTGGCGCGGCCCGCCTGCCCGGCAATGATATAGGCTAGCGCCCTTGGGCGAAGGCTTGAGCATGACGATCTGGCCTTGCGTAGCGCGGCAAACCGCGCAACTCCGGGGTTTGCAAGCTGTGCCGAAAGGGCTATGTTATAGACACAGCAACACCCGGCAGGCCCCGATGACGACCCACCCAGACGACGAGACCGACGATGTCGAAGTCCTCCGCGACAATCTCCAGCGACTGCGCAAGACGGTCGAGGATTGGCGGCTTGAGGTAACGCATGCCCGCGCGCTGGTCGAGAGCATGAAGGAACAGCTTGTCGAGGAAGGCGAACACTGGGAGCGCATGAGCGACCTTACCGCTTGGGTTTGGGACAGCACCACTCCGAACCTGTGGCGCGAGAACCAGACGTTGATCGCCGAGCGTGACAAGGCTGTCACCGACTTCAACCGGCTCATCCCCGAGTACAACGCCATGCTCCGCGACACGCCACCGAAGGCGCAGGGACGGCCACTCGGCGCGACCGAGGAACAGGCGGCGCGGGTCAGGCAGTTGCGGACGGAGGGTTGCAGCCTTCGCGGCATCGTGGCGCGGACCGATCTGTCATTGCGGACTGTCCGTACCATCGTCACCGGCCCGCAGAAGGCCAAGGAAGCGCGTCAGCTTCTGGTCAGGCGTCACCTCAACAAGGAAGCGGCGCGGCGCTACCGGGCGGCAAACAAGCTGCGGGACAGCCTGCCGAACGCTGGCAAGGCGCTGGAGCGGAAACGGCTCGAACTGATCAGGGAAGCCAAGCGCTTCTGAGTGTGATTGCCCGGTCCCGCCAAATCCGCGATTGTTGCCCGCAATGTTGCCCCAGCCCGCCAACCGCGACGTCACTGACAGATAACCCCTTGGAAACATTGACCTCACGCCAACACTATCGCCCGGTTGTCCGCCGGAGGTCGCATAGAACACCGTGCGGTCGAGAATGATGCCGCCGCGGTCGTTAATGGTGAGCACGGTGGCCGCCGCCTCGCACAGATACGCGTCGTCGCGAAAAAGGGTCTCGGTCTGAAAAGGCATGGTAACGAAACCTAGGAAACCGGCTCGAATGGCACCGGGATGGCAGTCTGGCTATCCATCCACTCGGGCACGGGCAATTTCTTGCCGCGCAGGAAGTCCGGATTGAAGAGTTTCGACTGATAGCGCGTGCCAAAGTCGCAGAGGATCGTCACGATTGTATGGCCGGGGCCGAGGTCGCGCGCGAGACGGATTGCACCGGCAATATTGATGCCGGTCGAGCCGCCGACGCATAGTCCTTCCTCCTGCAACAGGTCGAAGATGATCGGCAGCGCTTCCTCGTCCGGTATCTGGTAGGAGAAATCAGGCGTAAACCCTTCAAGATTGGCGGTTATGCGCCCCTGCCCGATACCCTCGGTGATCGAACTGCCCTCGGCCTTCAATTCACCGGCTGTGTAATAGCTGTAAAGCGCGGCACCCAGTGGGTCGGCGAGTGCGATCTTGACGTTCTTGCGCTTATCCTTGAGGCCCACGGCGACGCCTGCCAGGGTGCCGCCGGTGCCGACCGCCGACACGAATCCGTCGACCTTGCCATCCGTCTGGCGCCATATTTCCTGGGCCGTCGTTGCAATATGCCCATCACGGTTTGCGACGTTGTCGAACTGGTTCGCCCAGATCGCACCGTTCGGCTCGGTTCTTGCCATCTGCTCCGCAAGTCGGCCTGAGACCTTCACGTAGTTGTTCGGGTTCCTGTAAGGCACAGCCGGCACTTCGATGAGTTCCGCGCCAAGCAGCTTAATCGCATCCTTCTTTTCCTGGCTCTGGGTATCCGGAATGACGATCACGGTGCGGTACCCCAGCGCCTTGGCAACCACGGTGAGGCCGATGCCGGTATTGCCGGCTGTTCCTTCGACGATCACGCCGCCCGGTTTGAGCAGGCCGCGCTTCTCGGCGTCGCGGATGATGAAGAGGCCGGCGCGATCCTTCACCGACTGCCCGGGGTTCATGAACTCCGCCTTGCCGAGGATTTCACAGCCTGTCTCTTGGGAGGCGCGCCGCAGCCTGATCAGCGGCGTGTTCCCGATCGCATCGATGACCGAACCAAACATGAGACGTTTCCCGCGGGCGCGATTGAACTGGGCGGCCACGACAGAGGCCGAGCGTGACCCGTCTTCCTGCCAGAGACAGCCACGACATTCAACAGATGCACCTGCGGTGGAAAACTCTGGTCCATGCGAATTTTGACGCCTCTGGATGACAGGCACTACCGCATCGGCCCGAAAATCGGAATCGATTTTCGGAAAGCACGATGCGCAGTTTCTAAGAGATAAAGCGTCCTATGCGCGTCCGAAAGGACGCGCGGCGCTGTAGACTGATCGCGAAACTGCTTCGGATTGATCCATTTCACACCATGCGGCGTAGAGAAGCGAACTGGCCGCCACATTGGTTGCCCTCCCTGTATGTGAGCTGATGACTTCCGAAACTCTCGATAGCCTTGACGTCCTTTTGGCACGCTATGTCGCGGGTGGCCTGCCGGCGCCGGCGCGCGTCCTTGTCGAAAGCCACCTAGCGATCAAACCGTCCAGCAGGATCTTCACGTCCGGATTGGAAACGCTTGCGGGTGACGCGCTCGCCGGCGCCCGTCCTACCGACCTGGACAGCATGCAGGACCGGCTGGATGCGATATTCGCCAGCGAGCCACCGCAAACGGCCACACCTGAACGCCCGGCCTTAGGTCTGTTTCCAAAGCCCTTGCGCGATTTCCTCGGCTTCGACTTCGACGACGTGCCGTGGCGCAAGAAGCTGCCGGGCTTCAAGGAATACGACCTCGGCGAGATCGACGGCTGTCAAACGAACCTGTTCTGGCTGCGCCCTGGCAGACCGATCCCCGAACATACGCATGAGGGCTCGGAGCTGTTCCTCGTGCTCGACGGCGCCTTCAACGACGGCATCGGCCGCTACGCGCGCGGCGACATCTCCATCGCCGACAAATCGGTCGACCACCGCCCTGTCGCGGAGACCGAACGCCCCTGCATCGGCTTTTCCGTCACCGACGGCCCGCTGCGCCTTACCGGCCCGCTGCACCGAAGGTTGAGCGATATTATTGGGTTGTAGCCAATACAGGAACCGCACACCGGCATTGTCGGACGGTGCGGCGGCCGGAGCATTTGCTACGGCCGCCGCTATCGCATTCGATAGTCAGATGCTTCAGCTACCGCATCGGCCCGAAAATCGGAATCGATTTTCGGAAAGCACGATGCGTAGTGTCAAGAGATCCAGCGTCCTTTGCGCGTCGGAAAGGACGCGCGGCGCTGTAAGTCGAACCGTCATCCGACCTTATGCAGCGCGTGGCGTGTTTCCACGGCCGCGGAATGACCGCTTCTTGGCGCTAAAGCGCTTTTCCCCACTCGGACGCGGCTTAGCGGCACCAGGGCGCCGCGAACGGCTAAAGTCGCGGGTGCGCGATGCATTGTCCTTGGCCTCGGTCGCATGCGGCTGCTGAGAACGGTCCGCCTGCGGATCGGGTTCGCTAAGATGATCGGCGGCAACCGGTAGCTTCATGCGAATAACGCGCTCGACGGCGCGAAGCTTGGCGCCTTCATTTGGATCGCAAAGCGTGATGGCGATGCCGTCGGCGCCGTTGCGGCCGGTGCGTCCAATGCGGTGCACATAGCTCTCCGCCTCGTCCGGCAGGTCGAAATTGACGACATGCGAGATGCCGGGCACGTCAATGCCGCGCGCTGCAATATCTGTCGCGACCAGAATGCGCACCGAGCCGTCGCGGAAGCCGTTGAGCGCCTTCTGACGGGCATTCTGCGACTTGTTGCCGTGAATGACGGCAGCATTGAAACCATCGCGCTCGAGGTCGCGGGTTACACGGTCCGCGCCATGCTTGGTGCGCGTGAAGATCATCACTGAACTCATGGCCGGATCGGCCAGCATCGCGGAAAGCACCTTGCGCTTCTGCTTGAGACGGGCAAGCACGACGCTCTGGTGGATTTCAGCGGCGGTCGTGCCTTGCGGCGCGACCTCGACATGCACCGGATCCTTCAGGATACCGCGCGCAAGCTGCTCGATCTCCGCCGGCATGGTTGCCGAAAACAACGCGGTCTGACGCGTCGGGTGAGTCGCGTTTGCGATCCGCTTCACGTCGTGAATGAAACCCATGTCAAGCATCCGGTCGGCCTCGTCGAGCACCAGCCAGCGGGTTTCATTCAGCTTCACATCGCCCTCGCGAACGAGATCGGTCAAGCGGCCGGGGGTAGCGACTAGGATATCGACGCCCGGCGCCATGCGCTTGACCTGGCTGCCGCGCGACACACCACCAAGCACGAGCGCGGTCGCGATATGCATGCCTCTTGCCAACACGCTGATGGTTTCCTCGATCTGCACCGCGAGTTCACGTGTCGGTGCCAAAATCAGGGCACGCGCCGTACGCGGCAGGCGCTTGCTACCAAGCGCTGCGATCTTCGACAGAATCGGCAGGCTGAACGCCGCCGTCTTGCCGGAGCCGGTCTGAGCGACGCCAAGAATGTCACGGCCTTCGAGTTGAGCCGGAATGGCCTTCAGCTGGATCGGCTTCGGCATGTCGAAGCCGGCGGCTTCGGTGGCCTTGAGCAACTGTCCAGTTATACCAAGGGATGCGAACCCATCGAGGGTCGCAGTAAATTGAGTAGTCAATGTTATCTTCTTTCGCGCGGCAGGATATCGCCGCAAAATTGGTATCGCGGCGGGCGCTACCCACCGTCGACTATTAGATCGTGAAACGACAAGGCGACGGGCATCCAAGCCCGCACGCAGTTGCGCTGTCGTGCCCAGAGCCTTCACTCCGGGACTTGTCTCCATGCCGGCTTTACGGAGAGGAGAACTGCAGACGCAACCAGTCTCTGTTGAGAGGGCTAGATAGTGTGCAGCCCAAGCGCCTATGAGCGGCGCATATGTCCTACTTCGACACGGATTGCAAGTGCCTTTCGATAAAATCAAAATTATTCGGAAAGCGTATCGCCGCTAAACAACACAAAATAAGTTCATCGGTGAAGAAATTATCATCTTGAACCAACTTATACGGCGACCGCGATGACATCGATGCGGGTTAAGTTGTCGCGGCTTTCTTGGCCAGTTCTTCCAGCTTGAGCACGGAGTTCCAGTTTCTCGCGGTATTTCCCACACCGATCAGCTTGTCAAAACGTTCTGCCATCTTCGAAACGCCAAAACCGGCGGGCGTATGAATATACGCGACCTTGCCGACAACACTGAATTCTTCGCCCGCCTTCGCATAAGCGCGGATGGTCTCGATATTCTGTTTTTCCGGAACGCCTTCAAGCACCGCCGCATGCAAGAATTTCGGAACAGACACCGCGTCTGGAAACGGGTTCCTGGCAATCAGCTCCGACCACTCGTCCAGCGTCGGCGCGTGGATCTGCTTGGTGAAGCCGAATTTGTCCTTGGCAATTTTCGCCACCTTGGCGATCACCTTGTCGCGGGGAAGCCGGCTGCGCACGACCGCATTGCCGCTGTTGATGTAGGTCGCGACATTCTCGAAACCAGCCTCGGTCAGCGCCGCGCGCAATGGCGCGGTCGGCAGTTGCGTCGCCCCGCCAACGCCGCGAAACAGCAGGATATAGACCGTCTTCCCGCTCATATGATGAAGCCTGCCAGTGTTTCGTTCTCGGTTATGTCTTGATAGGCCCAGCCGGCGTCGTGGAAGCGTTTGGTCAAAACGCCGAAGTTCCGGGCGTCCTTTGTTTCGATGCCGATCAACACCGAGCCGAAGTTTCGTGCCGATTTCTTCAAATACTCGAAGCGCACGATGTCATCCTCCGGGCCGAGAAGCCCAAGAAAGTCACGCAGCGCGCCGGGCCGCTGCGGAAACCGGAAGACAAAATACTTCTTCAGACCCTCGTAGCGAAGCGCCCTCTCCTTCACATCTGGCAGACGCTCGAAGTCGAAATTGCCGCCGGAGACGACCGCTACAATCGTCTTGCCCCTCAACTCGCGCTTGGAAAAGTTCTTGAGCACGTCAATGGTCAGCGCGCCGGCAGGCTCCAACACCACGCCTTCGACATTGAGCATTTCGATCATGGTGGCGCAGAGCCGGTTTTCAGGAATGAGATGCACGGTCTCCGCCGGAAAATCCTTGAGATGGCGCAGCGGCTCGCGGCCGATCTCGGCGACCGCCGCGCCATCGACAAAATTGTCGACCTTGGCGAGCTTGACCCGTTTTCCTGTCCGCAAGGCCTCTTTGAGGCTCGGTGCGCCAGCCGGCTCGCAAAAGACAAAGCGTGGCTGCTTGCCCACCCCAGAAAGATAGCGCGTGACGCCGGCGGCCAGCCCGCCGCCGCCGATCGGCAGGATAAGGATGTCCGGTACGACACTCTCCGGCATTTGCGCTACAATCTCATAGGCAACCGTCGCTTGACCCTCGACGATATCCTTGTGGTCGAATGGCGGCACCATATGGCCGGCGCTTTCCTCGGCAAAAGCCAATGCCGCACGCAGGCAGTCGTCGAAGAAGTCGCCAACCAGCTTGATCTCGACGAAATCGCCGCCGAAATGCCGCGTCTTGTCGATCTTCTGCTGCGGGGTGGTGACCGGCATGAAGACGACGCCGCGCTTGCCGAAATGCCTGCATACAAAGGCAAAGCCCTGCGCATGATTTCCGGCCGAGGCGCAAACGAACAGTTCGGCCTTGTTGCCCGCCGTCAGCGCCTTGCGGAAAAAATTGAACGCGCCGCGGATCTTATAGGAGCGCACCGGCGACAGATCTTCGCGCTTCAGGAAGATGCGGGCGCCCGTTTTGTGCGACAGGTAGATGTTCTCCTGAAGCGGCGTCTCGGGAAAGAGGTCGCGCAGCGCGCCGGCTGCAACCGCAACGTTTTCGGTGAAATCCATCATGCTGTCTTTCCGGCCAGAAGCTCGCGCCGTTTCATCGGCGGTGCACCCGGCGCTATTGCATATTCAACCCCGTGACGCCACCGTCAGCCGCCAATCGGAGGGAGCACAAGCATGCCGGTCAGAAGCATATATGTGCGCAAAGTCGCCTTGCCGGAATTCGGCGAGCCGACGGTAATGCCGGTCGTTCCGCGGGCAACGTATGAGCGGCGGATTGAGGCGCTTCTTGCCAGAACCAGGTCGTCCGATTTCGACGCTGTCGTTGTCTATGGTGACCGCGAGCATGCGGCCAACCTTGCTTATCTTAGCGGTTACGATCCACGCTTCGAGGAAGCTCTGCTCGTCCTTGTACCCCACCGCACGCCATCGTTGCTGATCGGCAATGAAGGCTGGGGCTACGCCGAACTGTGCGATGGTCCTTATCAACGCATCCTCTATCAAACCTTCAGCCTGCCGTCGCAGCCGCGCGACCGCACGCCGGCGCTGAGCCATATCTTGAGCGATTGCGGCCTGAAACCTGGCCAGCGCATCGGAGCGATCGGCTGGAAGCCATTCGATCGCGGCGACCACGGTTTCGACGAAACGACGCTCGACCTGCCCTCTTTCATTACCGACACACTGCGCCGGATTGTCGGCGACCGTGGCGCGGTGCGGAACGCGGCCAATCTTCTGATGAACCCGGCCGACGGGCTTCGCGCCATCAATGAAGCGCACCAACTCGCCGCCTTCGAGTTCGCCGCGACCTTCACCTCGCAGGGCGTGCGCAATGTCCTGCAAAACATCGAACCCGGAATGACCGAACTGGCTGCCGCGCGCCTGATCGGAATGAACGGCTTGCCGCATGCCTGCCACCCGATGCTGACGGCCGGACGGCGTGCCGCTTACGGTCTGCCGAGCCCGTCTCTCGACAGGATCAACCGAGGCGATCCGATCACGGTTGCATACGGCGTTCATGGCGCACTCAACGCGCGCGCCGGTTTCCTCGTCGAGGATGCTTCGGAGCTGCCACCCGCCATCCAGGACTATGTCGAGAAACTGGTCGCGCCCTATTTCTCCGCAGTCGCCGACTGGTACGAGACGATCGGCATCGGCGTAGCCGGCGGTTCGCTATGGTGGGCAATCCACAAACGCATTGGTGCGCCCTTCTTCGGCGTCTCGCTCAATCCCGGCCATCTGATCCACATCGACGAATGGATGCACTCTCCGGTCTTCGAAGGTTCCACCATCCCAATTCGCTCCGGCATGGCGCTGCAGGTGGACGTCATTCCGGCAACGGGGACGCCCTATTTCACCACCAACATCGAAGACGGCATTGCGATCGCCGATACGGCGCTACGCGAAGAACTTGCCGCACTCTATCCCGAATGCTGGGCGCGCATCGAAGCTCGCCGCGCCTTCATGGTCGGCGAACTCGGCCTCAATATCCGCCCTGAAGTTTTACCATTCTCCAACATCCCGGCCTTCTTGCCGCCCTTCTGGCTGGCGCGCGACAAGGCCATGGTGGTCGACGCCCGCCAATAGACTCGACCAAGCGCGTCACAGCCGCTATCACGGCGCTACATCATTGATAACTTGTGGTAGCGAGGGGAATTTTGCAGGAGTTGTCGCGGTGGATTGTCGCTGTTTACTGCGCACTATCGCTGGCCGGCTGCGCCAGCCAGGCGACGCGCGAGCTGCTTCCGGCAAAACCGGTCACGGTTACCGATAACGAAATCGCCGGCCGCCACGAGATTTTCGTTGCGACGACGCGCGCTAAGTCGGAAGACCCGCTTGAAGTTTTCAGCGGCAAGCGGTCCCAAACCACGAGCTACGTCAAAGTCGACATCACCGTTCCGAAGCTTCACAAGACCGGTGAAATCGAGCGCCGTAAGAAAGGCCAGCCGCCTGATCCCTCCAAATATTATGTCGCCGAATCCGTCGCCGGCTATGGTGGCTCGGACGCTTTCTGCAAAGCGCTGCGCCCCAACCTCGCTCGGCACAATGGGAGGGCGTTGGTATTCATCCACGGATACAACACCGCATTCGATGGCGCCGTCTACCGCATGACCCAGATCGTTCATGATGCGGGCTACCAAGGTACGCCGATCCTCTTCACCTGGGCGTCGGGCGGCAAAACCGTCGACTATGTCTATGATAGCAACAGCGCCAGCGCGGCGCGCGACTCGCTTGAAGCCACGTTGCGGCTGGCAGCGAAATGCGGCGCCAAGCGTATCGACGTCATCGCGCATTCCATGGGCAACTGGGCGATGATGGAGGCCCTGCGTCAACTGGCAATCTCAGGCGACCGCGATCTCGGCAACCGGCTGGGCGACGTCGTCCTGGCCTCGCCCGACATCGATTTCGACGTCTTCCGCTCGCAGATGGTCCGCTATGGCAAGCCTGACAAACCGTTCATCCTCTTCCTGTCCAAGGACGACCGGGCACTGCGCATTTCAGGCCTGATTGCGGGCAACCGTCCCCGCGTCGGCGACTATTCCAATACCGAGGATATCGCAAATCTCGGCGTCATTGCGGTCGATCTATCGGACGTTAAAGCCGGCGACCCGCTTAATCACACCAAGTTCGCCGACAACCCGATCCTCATCAAGGTTCTCGGAGAGCGCCTCAAGCGGGACGACGATTTTGCGGTAAACCAGGCCGAAGTCGGCGAGCGCGTCGGAGGAGTGGCGAACGATCTCGGCGTCTCGTTGACCAACGCCGCTCAGGTCGTCGTCACCACGCCGATCAACGTACTGCGGATCGCCGTCGGGCAGTAGCCCGTTCGGTTGTCGCTACAGGAACAGATCCACTTTCTCGAAGGTCGTTACGTCGACCAGGCCGATATCCGATATGCGCAGTTCGGGTATCACCACCAGCGCCAGCAGCGAGTGCTGCATATAGGCGTTGTTGAGACTGCAACCCATGTCGCGCATGGCCTTGGTGAGCGCCTCCGCCTTCTCGGCGACAATCTCGGCACGTTCATCCGACATCAAGCCGGCGATCGGCATCTCGACCAATGCCAACTCCTTGCCTTGCGAAATCAGCACGACACCGCCGCCCACCTCACCAAGGCGGTTCGCCGCTATTGCCATGTCAGCCTTGTTGGTGCCGACGACGATCATATGGTGACTGTCATGGGCGACCGTCGAGGCAATCGCGCAGTCCCTCACATAGCCGAAACCCGACACGAAGGCATTGGTGACCTTGCCAGTGCCGCGATGCCGCTCGACCAGCGCTATCTGGCAGACATCGTTCGGCCGGTCCATCGCCACCATACCGTCCTCGACGGCAAGATCGGCGGTCAGCGCCCGCGTCGGCGCCTGGTTTTCGATGACTCCGATGACGCGCACTCGCGCCTCGTTCGCACCCGTTGGCGCGACGATATCGAAATCCTGCGCTTTCAGCCTCTTGCCAAGCTTGACGGTGTTTTTCGCCTTCTTGGGGTAGTCGTAGGCCGGGATTTCCACCGCCAGCTTGCCATCCTTGGCGAGCTTGATACCGCGCGCGTAGACCACGTCGATCGTCAGCGCCGCCAGGTCCGAAACGATAAGGAAATCCGCCAGCCTGCCCGGCGCGATCGAGCCGATTTCGCGGCTCAGCCGGAAATGTTCGGCAGTGTTGATCGTCGCCATCTGGATCGCCGTCACCGGCTTGAGGCCCTGCGCAATGGCGTGGCGCACGACGCGGTCCATATGGCCCTCGCGCACCAGCGTACCCGAATGGCTGTCATCGGTGCACAGGATGAAGTTGCGCGAATCGATCCCCTGCTCCGTCACGGCCTTGATCTGCGCGGCGACGTCGTACCATGCCGATCCCAGCCGCAGCATCGCCTTCATGCCCTGCCGCACTCGCGCTATGGCATCCTCGGCGCGCGTGCCTTCGTGGTCGTCCTCGGGTCCGCCCGCGACATAACCGTGGAATGCCGGCCCGAGATCGGGCGAGGCGTAGTGGCCGCCAACGGTCTTGCCGGCCTTCACCGTCTCGGCGATCTCGCCGACCATCAGTTCGTCGTTGGCGATCACGCCCGGGAAATTCATCACCTCGCCGAGCCCGATAATGTTCGGCCATGTCATCGCCTCGGCAACATCGGCCACCGAAAGTGTCGCGCCGGGATTTTCCAGGCCCGGTGCGGACGGAACGCAGCTCGGCATTTGCACGTGTACATTGATCGGCGCGGCAACCGCCTCGTCATGCATCAACCGCACGCCATCGAGGCCTAGAACATTGGCGATCTCATGCGGATCGATGAACATCGAGGTGGTGCCATGCGGGATGACGGCTCGGGCGAATTCGGTCACCGTCACCATGCCGCTCTCGACATGCATATGCGCGTCGCAGAGACCGGGCACGAGATAGCGCCCACCCGCATCCACCACCTTGGTTCCGGCGCCGATCGCATGCGCGGCATTCGGCCCGCAATAGGCGAATCGCCCGCCGACAATCGCCAGATCGGTCCCGGCGATAATCTCGCCGGAATGCACATTCACCCAACGGCCATTGCGCACCACAAGATCGGCCGGCTTGCGCCCGGTAGCGACATCGACCAGCAAAGGCGCGATTTCGCGCCAGCTCTTGGGCTTGGGAAAATGCGGGGCAGGCTTCTTGGTCATGCAAAACTCCAAATCTGCCTAACTGTGCCAAGCCCTGACAGGTTTGACCAGCGCGGAAACAGCGGAAGCTTGCCAATGATGACCTAGAAGCTGGTAATAACCGAGATACCCGTTCCCTCGAACCGGTCCATCGCCATCAATGCTGTCGGCGCCTCGTCCAGGCTGATCCTCTTGCCGACAAGCTTGTGAGGCTGCAGCTTTCCGGTTCCGATCATGTCCATCATCGCCTTGTAACGAAAGGCCTGTATACCATGGCTGCCAAGGACCTGGAGCTCAAAGGCGATAATCTTGGACATCGGTACCTTGGCCTGAGCATGCTCGCCCAGCATCAGGCCGACCTGCACGTGGCGGCCGCGGCGGCGCAGGTTGGAAATCGAATTGAAGCACGTCGTCGGGTGGCCGAGCGCATCGATCGATACATGGGCACCTCCATTAGTGACCGTCTTGACGGCGCGAACCACGCCCGCACCCTCTGAACCGTTGATGGTGGCCACGGCACCTATTTCCCGGGCGAAATCCAGCTTTTCCTCGGTAAGATCGATGGCCACGACATTGGCGCCCATCGCCGTGGCGATCATGATCGCGGAGAGGCCGACGCCGCCGCAGCCATGCACCGCCACCCATTCTCCCGGCTGCACGCGCGCCTGATCGACAATAGCGCGAAACGCCGTCACGAACCGGCAGCCGAGGCCGGCAGCGGTCGCAAAATCGAGTTCGTCGGGCAGGCGCACGAGGTTCGTATCGGCAAAGTCGAGCGCGACATGTTCGGCAAACGATCCCCACGCCGTGAAGCCAGGCTGGAACTGCTTCTCGCAAACCTGATGATTGCCAGAATGGCACTCGAAGCAATGGCCGCATCCGCAGACGAACGGCGCAGTCACGCGATCGCCGACGCGCCAGCCTTTCACCTGGCTACCGACGGCGGCCACCGTTCCGGCGAGTTCGTGCCCCGGAACATGCGGAAGCACGATATCGGGATCATGGCCCATCCAGCCGTGCCAGTCGCTGCGGCAAAGCCCGGTCGCCTCGACCTTGACAACCACGCCATTGGGCGTCGGCACGGGATCGGCGACGTTCTGTATGCTCGGTGATGTTCCGAACTGCTCGTAGACAATCGCTCTCATGGTGCTCGCTATTGGCTTCTATTCCGAGACCATAGCGTCCGGCAGACAGGCGCACAACGATTTGAAAATGTACCTGAATGCTGCAAGAGGATTGTGTTTCCGCGCTCTATTTCTCTTGCGAGCGGTTGCAATCGCCTGCGGAGCCTTATCTAATGCAGTCAACTTGGGGCCGGGAGGAAACTGAGCCACCAAGAAAAAGATTTAAGCTATGGGAGGAACTGTATGAAAACGCTATTGAAAATGCTGCTCGCCGCTGCGGCCCTGGCGACTGCCTCGCTTGTCGCGCAGGCGCAAACCTATCCCGAGCGTCCTATCACCGTGGTTGTGCCGTTTGCGGCGGGGGGTCCAACCGACACGGTAACCCGCCTCGTCGCCGAAGCCATGTCGAAGGACCTTGGCCAGCAGGTAATCGTGGAGAATGTCGGCGGCGCGGGCGGCACGCTCGGCGCGGGCCGCGTCGCCACGTCGGATCCGGACGGCTACACACTGCTGCTCCACCACATCGGCATGGCGACCAGCGCCACGCTCTATCGCAAGCTCGCCTATGACACGTTGAACGCGTTCGAGTATGTCGGCCTCGTCACCGAAGTGCCGATGACCATCGTCGGGCGCAAGGACCTTGAGCCAACCGACCTGAAAGGCCTGGTCGAATACGCCAAGGCGAACAAGGACGCTGTCACCGTCGCCAACGCCGGCATCGGCGCTGCATCACATCTCTGCGGCATGCTGTTCATGAGCGCTATTCAAACGCCGCTGGTCACCGTTCCCTACAAGGGCACCGGACCGGCAATGACCGACCTGCTGGGCGGCCAGGTCGACATCATGTGCGACCAGACCACCAACACGACCAAGCAGATTCTCGGCGGGACGATCAAGGCCTACGCCGTGACATCGCCGAAGCGGCTCGACGTGCTGCCGGACGTGCCGACTACCGACGAGGCTGGCCTTCCAGGCATGCAGGTCGGCATTTGGCATGGCCTCTATGCGCCGAAAGGCACGCCGGCCGAGGTGACCGCGCGCCTGTCGAAGTCACTGCAGGGCGCGCTGAAGGACCCGAACGTCGTGGCCCGCTTCGCCGAACTCGGCACGGTGCCATCGTCGGAAGCCGACGCGACCCCGGCTGCCCTTAATGCCAAGCTTGAGAGCGAGATCACGCGCTGGAAGCCGATCATCGAAGCTGCCGGACAGTACGCGGACTGACGCCTCGTCACTGATTTGCCTTGCCCGTCCCTGCGGCGGCAAGGCAAGATATACTGGCCCTGCCGGCAACGCTAAGGGTTCGCACGGCCAGCTATAATGAGCGGATGCACGTCCGATATTATGAAGGGGACAGCCGATGAACTCGGCCTCGATCGACAAGCCCAACGCAGTCTGCGGGGCGTTCTTCATTCTTGCCGGCGCGGTCTTCGGCGCACAATCGCTTTCACAGGAGCTCGGCACATGGCTGCGGATAGGTCCGGGTGGCATGCCGCTTGTCCTGTCGGCGCTGCTCATACTGCTCGGCGCGGTCATCCTCATCCAGGCAACCCGCGTTGAAGGCGAACCGGTTGGACGCATAGCCTGGCGCGGCATTCTGTTCATCATCCTGGCGCCGATCATCTTCGGCCTGACGGTGCGCGGACTTGGATTCGTCGCATCCGTCTTCATTACATCGCTATTCGCCGCTTTCGCTTCCTTCAAGATGACCCCGGCTTACGGGGTGGTTCTGGCCGTGCTGCTGACCATCTTTTCGACGCTGGTTTTCAGCTACGGCCTCGGGCTACCCTTCGAGCGCATCGGTCCGTGGCTGCGGTTTTAGGGGGTCGGCATGGAGCTTTTCAACAATCTCGCGCTCGGCTTCGCCACCGCATCGACGCCGGTCAACATCGGCTTTTGCCTGATCGGCGTTCTGCTCGGTACCCTGATCGGTGTTCTGCCGGGCATCGGCGCGACCGCCACCATCGCGATGCTGCTGCCGATCACCTTTCAGATCGGCGATCCGATATCGTCGCTGATCATGCTCGCCGGCATCTACTACGGCGCGCAATATGGCGGCTCGACGACGGCGATCCTCATCAACATGCCCGGCGAGTTCCTCGTCGGCGGTTACAGCGATCGACGGCTATCAGATGGCGCGCAACGGCCGCGCCGGCGTCGCGCTGGCCACAGCTGCGATCGGCTCCTTCGTCGCCGGAACGATCGCTACCGTTCTCATCGCGCTTTTCGCACCGCCGCTGACGGCGATGGCGCTGAAATTCGGGTCAGCCGAGTATTGTTCCTTGATGATCGTCGGCTTGATCATGTCCGTGGCGCTGGCCCACGGCTCGGTCATCAAGGCGGTTGCCATGGTGGTGCTCGGTCTGTTGCTGGGTCTTGTCGGCATCGATGTGATCTCCGGTGCGCCCCGGCTGAATTTCGGCATCACCCAGCTCGGCGATCAGCTCAACTTCGTCGCAATCGCCGTCGGCCTGTTCGGCATTGCAGAAATCCTGCGCAATCTCGAAGACGAGCGCACGCGCGAAGTGCTCATGGCGAAGGTCGGTGGTCTGTTGCCAACGCGCGAGGATTTCCGCCGCATGACGGCTCCGATCCTGCGCGGCACAGCACTAGGCTCGGCCCTCGGCATCCTGCCCGGAAACGGTGCGGTGCTCGCCGCCTTCGCCTCTTACTCGATCGAAAAGCGCGTGTCTGACAGGCCGGAAGAGTTTGGGCGCGGCGCATTGGCCGGTGTTGCCGGTCCGGAATTGGCAAACAATGCCGGCGCGCAAACGTCGTTCATTCCGATGCTGACGCTGGGCATTCCGGCCAATCCCGTGATGGCGCTGATGATCGGCGCAATGATCATTCAAGGCATTGTTCCAGGCCCGAATGTCGCCGCCGACAAGCCGGACCTGTTCTGGGGGCTGATCGCGTCGATGTGGATCGGCAACCTGCTGCTTATCATCCTCAACCTTCCGCTCATAGGGCTGTGGGTCAAGCTTCTCAAAGTGCCGTATTACGTGCTGTTCCCGACGATCATGGCGTTCTGCTCGATCGGCGTCTACAGCGTCAATTCCAATGTCTACGACCTCTACGTCGTCGCCTTTTTCGGCTTGCTCGGCTATTTCCTGCTGAAGCTGCGCTGCGAACCGGCGCCGCTGCTGCTCGGCTTCGTGCTTGGTCCGCTGCTTGAGGAAAACCTGCGCCGCGCCATGATTTTGTCGCGCGGCGACCCGACCACCTTCGTCACCCGCCCAATCAGCGCGCTGCTGCTGGCGATCGCCGTTGGTGTACTGATCGTCATCCTGCTGCCCGCAGTGCGCAAGAAGCGCGACGAAGTGTTCGTCGAGGAAGAGTGAGGCCGGGCTTGCGTTTAACCACCGGTGCGCTACCAGTGGCACCGACGCGGACGTGGCGGAACTGGTAGACGCAAGGGACTTAAAATCCCTCGACCCTGATCGTACGGGTTCGATCCCCGCCGTCCGCACCATGTTGAAATCGTTAAATATTTCGGCCCAGTTATTCCCGAAGGATAACGCACCGATGGGTGACTTGGTCCGACATTTGGTCCGACATTGCGCAGGGCCCGGTACATTACGGGGTATTGATACTTCGCGAGATCAGCCGGGCAAGACGAGTTGAAAAAGCTTTGGCGTCGAGCGGTTTGTCGCCGTCGAGCACGCGTGCCTCGTCGTAAAGAAGATGCGCCATGTCCTCCTTGAGGTCGCCGGCGTCGTTACCAAGTTTTGCCAGAGCGATAATTCGTTCGTGGCGCGGGTTCACTTCCAAGATGGGCTTTGACACGGTATCCAAGCGGCCGGCAGCGCTCAGGAGCCGCTCGAACTGCCTGTCCGGTCCATGCTCCGGCGCGACAAGGCAAACCGCGCTCTCGGTCAGACGCTCGGATGCCCTGACATCCGTCACTGCATCCCCTAGCGAGGATTTCACGAAGGCGAGGAATTGTTCGACCTCCGGCTCGGTCTTTTCTGACGGTTTCGATTGAGGCATCAAGCAACGCAATGTCCGACAGGTCGGTCCCGGTTTGGGTCACGGATTTGAACTGCTTGCCCTCAAACTCCGCCGCTTGCATCACCCAGAAACTGTCGACCGGGTCGGTGAGCAGAAGGACCTCGACGCCCCGCGCCCGGAACCCTTCGAGCTGAGGCGACACCTCGAGCCGCGCCCGGTCGTCGCCGGTCATGAAGAAGATCGCCTTCTGGCCATCCTTCATCGCCGCCACGTAATCAGCCAGGCTGCGCAGCCCTTCGTTGGAAGTGGTTGTCCGGAAACGCGCCAGTTTCAGAAGCTGATCGCGCCGCTCATAGTCCTCGTAGAGCCCTTCCTTCAGAACCACGCCGAAATTGTCCCAGATCTTCGCATAGGCAGCAGGGTCGCTTTCAGCCAGCTTGCCGAGATCCCCGAGGATTCGATTGGTCACCCCCTTGCGAACAGCGGCAAGCAGAGGGCTCTCCTGGATCATTTCGCGCGACACGTTGAGCGGGAGGTCCGCCAAATCGACGATGCCACGCACGAAGCGCAGGTATCGTGGCACCAGGTCGGCATCGTCGGCGATGAAGACGCGCCGCACGTACAGCTTCATACGACCCTTGCGATCTTGGTCGAACAGGTCGAATGGACGCGAGCCCGGCACGAAGGCGAGCGTGGAATATTCGTGACGGCCCTCAGCGCGGTAGTGGATAGTCATCGCGGGCTCGTCATACTGGCCGGCTACGCTGCGGTAGAAATCAGTGTACTCCTCGGACTTCACCTCGCTCTTCGGCTTGGTCCACAGCGCGCTACCGTCCGCCACTTCCACAGCCTCAGCACCCGGCTTCTCAAAAAGCGAGATTGGCACCGGCACGTGACCGGACCGCGATTTGACCAGCCGCTCCAACGTCCAGCGATCGGTATAGGCGGCTGCATCCTCCATCAGGCGCAGCACGACGCGCGTGCCACGTTTCGGCGCATCCTCCAGCGCAACAGGCCCGATCTCATATTCACCCTTGCCGTCGGACGACCAGCGCCAGGCTTCATCGCTGCCGGCGGCTCGCGTGTAAACGTCGACCCGCTCGGCCACCATGAAGGCAGAATAGAAGCCGACGCCGAACTGACCGACGAAGTCGGCCTGCTCTCCACCCTTCGACGCCTCGATGCGCTCCATGAAGGCCCGCGTTCCGGATCGCGCTATCGTACCCAGCGCCTCTGCCATCTCGTCGGGGCCCATGCCGATGCCGTTGTCTTCAATACCGAGGGTTCTGGCATCCTTGTCGGCATGAAGGGTAATGCGTGCCTTGGGATCGTCGCCGAGCAACTCGGGACGTGCGATCGCTTCATAGCGTAGCCTTTCGCATGCGTCGGCCGCATTCGAAATCAGTTCTCGCAGAAAGACGTCCCGGTCCGAATAAACCGAGTGAACCATCAGATGGAGGAGGCGAGAAACATCTGCCTCGAAGCTTTTGGTTTTCAGAGGTTTGGCTTTCGAAGCCATGTGCGGTCCATTGGTGGATTTTCGGCCAACGAGATGGATGCAAGAATTCGGATTTTCAAGTCCCCATGCATCCATGCATTGTACTTTGCCTTAGCCAACGGGCCCACCGTTCGCAGGCTAAGCGCCCTCTCACGGCGCAAACAGGGGTTCGATTCCCCTTGGGCGTACCAGATAACCACTTGAAATTGCTATGTTTCACCGTTCGGGCGGAATAGGGCTTTTGTGTTTGCCCAACGTTTGCCCAACATCGAGCCATTAACCCCGACTGTCGAAGCGACTGGATGACGCTTTCGCGCCACGCGATGTGTCCGACCGGGGCATTCCGCCCCGTTTGGATATAGAAATGCGTAACCTTTTCCACACCCTAGCTACGGGGGCCGCGATGGCTACCGCGCTATCTTTCACCGCGTTACCGGCACCCGCCGCGCCGGAATGTTCAACCACCTTGTTTCGGTCTTGCGGCACCGACCGGAACGCTTCCCGCGTCGCCTTCGCGCGTGCCGACAAGCCGAAGCCGGAAACGTCGTTGGTAGCGGGGGCGCACTTCGAGCGTACCTTCGGCGAAAACAAACCCGTCATTTGCCACTGTAGCGGGTGCCCGGCGTACCTACGGCTGTGTGGTAATAGCCGTCCTTTCCGAAGATTTCCTTGACCGGACGCCAGTACGGAGGGTCAGCGTTCGGGTTGCAGCGTTCGCGGTCGGCTTCGCCCTCTTCAGAACCAATACCGCCCCATCCCGCAACCGCCAATCCGGCTCAGACTGGGGGTTGGAGCTCGTGGGCATGCCGATGCCAATCAGCTTTGTGGCGTAGTAGCCCAACGCGAGAGTATTCATTTGAAATCGACTGCACCTTCCTGCGCAGACCATCGCTCGCGCGAACATATAGTTCTCAGCTGCAGCCACATTTAGATCGAGCGAGTTTGGTTGATCGCCAGGGTTTGGAGGCTGATCGCGCCAAGCCTTCAAGGTCATCCAAGCACTAAAATACTTTCCGCAGCAGGAGCCGTCGT
Organism: uncultured Alphaproteobacteria bacterium; assembly: GCA_963839725.1. Classification (GTDB taxonomy): domain Bacteria; phylum Pseudomonadota; class Alphaproteobacteria; order Rhizobiales; family Rhizobiaceae; genus Kumtagia. The sequence goes on from CAWIWT010000006.1 coordinate 98,754, forward strand.
CGATCACTACTGCAATGTTGGTATCGATTATGATCCGAACTATCGCATTATCGACTGCCATGAACAGATCCTCGCAACCGAGAATGTGCCCAGGAAGATGCCATGCTTTCGCGTTGGGCAGTATAGCCCACGGTAGCTTAGCGTTAACAAACCGTTTCGGGGCTTCTGGTGGTTCTAGCACTTTGAACAACCCTCTACTGGCGACCGTGCTTTACTCTTTGCCGGTCGCGTTGTGTGGGCGCGTGTGTAGCCGGAAAGCCAAACGGCCCCCGGAGGGGCCGCATCTTGTCGTTTGGGAAGTGCTTTGCGTTTGGGAAAGGAAGCAGGGTCGTATAGTGCGCTTCATCCCAAGGTAACCTAACAAAACGGGTCAACCCTACCAGCCAACAGGCTGGATTTTGTTACGTGCCTTGTGACACGGGGGAACAGTAGCCGACCCGCCGCTGGAGACCTAGTCGACCGATTTGTTCAGCGCCTCTTGGCCAGCGCCTTCGCGGCTGCTGCGGCGGCGGCTTGGGTCTTGAACACGGAAACCTTCATCGGGTCGTTCTCCACAACGGGAGCTTGTCCGAACAGAAGGCGCGCAACTGGCTGCGCTTGTTCCGCGTAGCAATTTTCCCGGCCTCTCCGGTCTTGAGCAGCCGGGGACCCCTTGCGGCGGGTGATCCCCGCAAGCTTCGTATCATACGATCTAACGCGCCCATCTGATTTCCTTTTCCTCTTCATCCGACTTTTTCAAATCGTTCTGTAGCGCGGTTAGCTGGCGGATCAGCGCTTCGCGCGCATAGGCGCGGCGTTGCCGTTCGCTGACGCGTTCGGCGGTCTGCCGTTCGATGGCGAGCAGGATCAAGGGGCAAAGGCCGCAGGTTGGGGACCGGAGGACGCCTCCTTAGGCAGCATTTCCGTTCCGAAAACTGCGCCAACCAATCCCAAAGTATCGACGACACCATCGTACAATGGACTCCGCGACGCTCGACGGTAGCGTGTCTGGTAGAGATCAGAAAGGGATATCGCCATGGTCACACGCGGCTTTATACGTAGGTCCAGCAATTCAGATCAGTCGATCCGCCTTCCCGAAGGTCAACATATCGTCACCGATTTCCCGGTTTTGTCGGCCGGGCCGACCCCTCGTATCAAGTCCGAGGACTGGAATTTCACGCTGAAGGACGGCGTCAGGCCGGTGAAGAGCTGGAACTGGGCCGAGTTCAACATGCTGCCGCAGAGCAAGATCACACGCGACATCCATTGCGTGACGACTTGGTCGAAATTCGACACGGCCTGGGAAGGGGTGCTCGTCGACGACATTTTCGGCGACGCCTATATCGACCCGCCGACGGATTTCACGCTCGCCCATTCCTTTGACGGCTACACAACCAATCTGCCGACCGCCGATCTCGTCGGTGGCAAGGCGATGGTCGCGCTGCGTTATGAGGGCAAGCCAATTCCGCCGGAGCATGGTGGGCCGGCGCGGCTCCTCGTGCCGCATCTCTATTTCTGGAAATCAGCGAAATGGGTGAATGCACTACAGTTCACCAAGCGCGACGAACTCGGTTTTTGGGAGTTGCGGGGCTACCATCGCTACGGCGATCCTTGGCGCGAACAGCGCTACACAAATGATTGACCGACCGATGTACTGGCAGAGCGCCACCATAGCACGCATAGAGAAGCTATCGCCGCGCGTGAAAAGCTTCTTTTTCCATCTTCCGGAGCCCATTTCGTTCCGGCCCGGTCAACACGTCTTGCTGCGGTTGACGGCGCCAGACGGCTATCGCGCTCAACGCAGCTACTCGATCGCCTCAGCACCCGGGCTTGGTAAGGCCAAGGAACTCGAACTCACGATTGAGAGGTTCGACGATGGCGAAGTCTCACCCTTCATGCACGATGCCGCACAGGTGGACGATGAGATCGAGCTAGGCGGCCCGATCGGTGGGCATTTCAATTGGATCCTGACGATGGCGGCCCCATGCTTTTCATTGGCGGCGGCTCAGGAATTGTGCCCTTCATGTCGATGCTGCGCCAACGCGAAGCGGTCAGGTCGCAGGTTCCAGTGACGCTATTGTTCTCAGCGCGATTGCGCGAGGAATTGTTGTTCTTCGACGAACTTTCGAAATTCGCGGCCTCCGGCAACGGCTTTGATCTGATGCTGACGCTGACGCGGGAGGCAAGCGCGCACTCATTTCGAGCTGGAAGGATTGATGCGGCCTTCATGGCAGGCATCGTCACGGCCATGAAGGTGCCGGTGCGCCAGGTTCTGATTTGCGGCTCAAATGCGTTCGTGGAGACGGCGGCCGAGGGAACGATCGCAGCCGGAATAGAGCCAGCATTGATCAAGACTGAACGGTACGGCGGGTCCGGCGTGCAAGCGTAGCTCCGCAGCTTGCACCGGACTTGCATGCATCCCTGAAATTCCGGTGGTCAAATGAGCGAGTTCCTTGTGAACATATCTGGTCCCCCTGCGGCCGCAACGATAGAGCCCTGGGCGGGAATGGCTTTGCTTGGGGTGGTGGGATTCGTCCTCGGTTTCGCACTCAATCACGGATCAATCTGCACCGTCATCGCTACGAGAGAATTGGTTTCGGAGAAAAGGTCTGCGCGCTTCATCGCCCTCGCGGAATGTGCCGCCTGGGCGGCGATTGTCTACGCAATCCTCGAAACGTCACCGATTATGCATCAGGGTTGGTCGCCACTCGGCTACCTGGTTCCGGCAGCCATATTTTTTGGGCTCGGCACCTATGTGAACGGCGCCTGTGTGTTCGGGTCTGTCGGGCATTTCGGAAATGGCGAGATCGATTTCGGATTCGCGTTTCTCGGCATCTTTGCCGTGGTCTACATTGAATTTTTTTTTGGCCTGCTTCCGGATCAGCCGCCGGCAAGTTCTTCCCTGCCGCTTGGGCCGGCACTCCTCGCACTTGCACTTTTGGCCATCCTGACGTTGAACTCGGTGTGTCACTCAAATCGGAGACCAATTTCCGGCGGCTGACGCTGTCGATGGGAGCGGTGGGATCACCTTTACGGTCCTGGCTGTTTTTGCGCCCGGGTTCTCGATCACAGCATCGGTCGGATCGATCGTTTCGATACCTGTCGCGGGCGCCGTGATTTCTGTGTGCATGTTTGGCGGCAGCCTTGTCTCCGCGGACTAGGAAACGTCGATTCGTGGTCAAATGGCCGACAATCAGGTCCATAGCCACTAGAACGCTTGGAGGCGTGCTTATGGGATTGGGTTCGCTACTCATTCCGGGTGGGAACGATACGCTGCTGATGGTTGGTTTTCCCATGGGTGCATGGCAGGCTGCGCTCGCCTATGTGCTATTTGTTGCGACCCTTGCCACACTCATCGACAAATTCGGTTCGATGGCACGATCCTGGTCCTGACAGTCGCGCATGCTCGATAGCCGACGCGCATACGCATCGGGCTATCCGTAGTGACTGCAAAAAAATACCAATCCGCGTTCGGAAATAGGCGGCCGGTTTATTCGGCCGCCTCGCGCCGCGGAAGCACCCAGTTTGGACGTGGAAAATGGCAGGTGTAGCCATTGGGGTAGCGCTCCAGGTAATCCTGGTGCTCCGGCTCCGCCTGCCAGAAAGCTCCCACCGGCTCGACCTCGGTCACGGCCTTGCCCGGCCACAGGCCCGAAGCGTCTACGTCTGCGATGGTGTCCTCGGCTATCCGTTTCT
>CAWIWT010000007.1:0-500823 GCA_963839725.1 uncultured Alphaproteobacteria bacterium
GCAGTCGACAGATGAAACAGTCGTCGCCGGTTACCTTGTCGCATTCGGAAATTTCAGGGATCTGCTCGATCAGCTTCTGCACGAGATGCAGCTTGCCGGGAAGCGGCTTGACGCGCACGATCGCTTGCAGTGCGTAGCCGATTGCCTGCGGATCGATCTCGATGGTGAAAGCCCGAATGACCCCGCGCTCCTCCAGCCGACGGATCCGTTCCGACGCACTGGGTGACGACAGGTTCACGCGCTGGGCGAGATCCTTCACCGAAATCCGTCCGTCGGTCGCCAGGATTTCGATGATCTGCTGATCAAGCTTGTCGAGCATGGCGGACCTTTTTACCGTGACCGGGTTTGAGGTTATCGCGCACTATTGTAAGGCATTTGGCCTAATCTCCAAATTATTTTTAGCGTGATTTCTGAAATGGCCTTTTGGAGTCCATTCAAACCGTGGTGTCTCCCCAATCAAATCCACCCGATCCACGAAAGGGACCGGGTATGAACGAGACAGCGCGCGGTGCGACCGAGATGACGGCCGCGATGGTGATTTCAGGCACGATCGGCTGGTTTGTTGTGATGTCGGGACAGCCGGTCACCGCCGTCGTTTTCTGGCGCTGCCTGTTCGGCGCGGCGACGCTTCTCGCCGTCTGCGCGGCGCTGGGCCACTTCCGCTACGGCGTGATGTCGACGCGCCAGATTGCCCTCGCGGCGTTCGGTGGCGCGGCAATCGTCATCAACTGGCTGCTACTGTTCGCCGCCTATTCGCATGCGTCGATTTCGATCGCCACGGCGGTCTACAATACTCAACCTTTCATGCTGGTGGGGCTAGGCGCTCTCTTCTTCGCGGAGCGGCTGACGGCGACCAAGCTGACCTGGTTGGGGATTTCCTTTGCCGGCATGCTGCTGATCGTCCAGGCAAAGCAAGGTGGCGGATCGGGTTATCTTCTGGGTATCCTGCTGGCACTTGGCGCGGCTTTTTCTACGCGGTGGCGGCAATTGTCGCCAAGGCGCTGAAGGGTGTGCCTCCGCATCTGATCGCGCTGGTCCAGGTTCTGACCGGATGCATTATGCTCGCTCCCATGGCTGCAACGTCGAGCCTGCCGACCGGTACGAAACCTGGGCGATCCTCGTCGCCATCGGCGTCGTTCACACCGGGCTGATGTATATCCTGCTCTACGGCGCGATCCAGAAACTGCCCACCAGCCTCACCGGGGCGCTATCTTCATCTACCCGGTCGTCGCGATCCTGGTTGACCTCGTCGCCTTCGGCCACCGCTTGCAAGCGCTGCAGATGGTTGGCGCGGCCACGATTTTGATTGCGGCTGCAGGCATGACGCTGGGATGGTCGCTGTGGAAGGGCGCCGACCGCCTGGCGCCTACTCCTCGGTGAAGGCGCGCTGGAACAAGTCGATCATGGGCCGCGCCAGATATTCGGCGAAGGTCCGGTTGCCGGTGCTGATGAAGGCTTCGACCGGCATACCGGGATAGAACTGGCTGGCGTTGACGCCATCGGGAAGGTCGTCGGCAATTCGCAATCTCGCCCGGAAATAAGGCTGCTGCGTCGCCTGGTCGATCAACCGGTCAGCCGAAACGCTGGTCACAGTCGCCGCCACCTCGGGCGTCAGGCGGGCGTTGAGCGCCACAAGGCGCAATCGCGCATCCTGTCCGACCCGGACCGCATCGATATCGGTCGGAGCGAACTCTCGCCTCGACAATCGACGCGGTACCGAGCGGCAGGATTTCCATCAGCTTCTCGCCGGGCGACACCACGCTGCCCTCGTGGTTGTAAAGCGCCGATATGACGATGCCGTCCGTGGGCGCCCGGATCGATACGCGGCTCAAGACGGCCTCAGCCGCCTGCAATTGCTCCTCGAGGTCGGCGAGTGAGGTTCGGGCTTCGGTCAATTGACTCACCGCCTGCTCGACACGCTGCGTCCGCAACCGTTCGACCTGCTCGCGTGCCTCGACGATCTGGCTGCGTGTGGATGCAAGATCGGACTCGATTGTGCTCGTCTGGCCGATCAATTCGGCTTGGTTGCGCTGCATCTGCGTGAATTCGAAGTGGTTGGTCAATCCTTGGTCCAGAAGCGCTTTCTTCCGGTCAAGATCTTCCTCGACAATCTTCAGCTGCTTCTCGACGGCCTGCTTTTGTGCATTCAGACCGGCAATCAACTCGTTAAGCGTTTCCACGCGCTGGTTCAGAATATACTGCTCGGATTTGAAGCGGTCGAAGCGCGCGCCGAACTCCTTCATCTGCTCGTCAAGCACACCAGGCAATTTCGCATCGGTGGCCTTCTGGACAAGGTCGCCTGAGAACGACAGTTCGGGGACGCCGTCGCGTTCGGCGGCGAGCCGCTCGGCGGTCGCCGAAAGCGTTATCAACTGCTTCCTCAGACGATTAGCCTGCGTCTTGGCGGCGGTGTCGTTGAGCAGGATGAGTTCTTCGCCGGCGGTAACGTGGTCGCCTTCGCGGACATTGATCGTCTTGACGATGCCGCCCTCGAGATGCTGGATCAGGATGTTGCGCCCGGCCGCAGCAATCGTGCCCGGCGCCACCGCCGCGCCCGACAAAGGCGCCGTCACAGCCCAGTATCCAAAGCAAGCCACCAACAGCGCAATCGCGCCATAACCGGCAAGCTGCACCTTGCGGCTGTCGGAATGGATATCGTCTTCCCAGTCGTAGCGGTTTGTCTTGCTCAAGATCGTGTCCGTCATTTCGTCAAATTGCCGACCGGGACGACCGAACGCAATTGGCCCTGCGGCTGCGGAACGGGCGCGGAAGGTTGTCCGGTATTCGGTCTCAAACCGACAACCTTGTTCAAAATGTCGGCGCTGGGTCCGAAAGCCTCGGCCATCCCGTCGCGCATGAGTAGCACCTTGTCACAGGTCGCTGCAATCGACGGCCGATGCGTCACGATGATCACCGTGGCCCTGCGTTGGCGCGCCCCGGCGACCGCACGCGCCAGCGCTTCCTCCCCCTCCTGGTCGAGGTTGGAGTTGGGTTCGTCGAGCACAAGGATTTTGGGATTGCCATAGAAGGCGCGGGCAAGGCCGATGCGTTGCCGTTCGCCGCCGGACAGTGCCGAGCTGACCGATCCAATCAACGTCTGGTAGCCGTTGCGCTGGCTGAGGATGAGCTTATGCGCCTGCGCGTGCTGAGCTGCCTCGACGACAGCGTCGTCGCTGGCATTCTGGTCGAAGCGCGAAACATTCTCGGCAATTGAGCCGGGGAACAGCTGAATGTCCTGCGCGAGATAGCCGACATACTTGCCGAGCTGCGACTTATCCCAGCTCTCGAGATCGGCGCCATCGATGCGGATAGCTCCGGCGTTGGGACGCGAGGCTCCGACAATAAGCCGCACCAGTGTCGATTTCCCGGCGCGGCTCGGTCCGATGATCGCCAGTGATTCACCAGCCTCCAACTGAAAGCTGACGCGCTTGAGTATCGGCTCGGTGCCCGGCGGTGCGTTGGGGGGAATAAACACTACCTGCTGCACCGTTATTTTTCCGGCGGGTTCCGGCAGTTGCACTTTCGCCGCCTGCTGGTCGCTTGCGGGCAAAACCCGCTGCAGGCGCTGCCACGCGCGCCACGCATCGGTCGTCTGTTTCCAGCCGGATACCAGCTGGTCGAGCGGTTGCAGAGCGCGTCCGGAAAGAATGCTTGATGCGAAGATCATGCCGGCAGTCATCTGACCTTGCAGTACCAGCCAGGCGCCAAGCCCGAGTATCGCAATCTGCAGGAGCATGCGAACGGCGCGCGAAACGCCCGCGAATATCGAATTGACTTTCGTTGAACGATCGAACGCATTCAGCGCCCTGACGAAAGCCCTGCCCCAGACCGCGCCGGCGTCACGCTCCATGCCCATGGCGCGCAAGGTGTCGCCATTGCGGGCGAAGGCCTGGGCGGTGAGATCGGTCTTGCTGAACATCTCGCCGGCTTCCGCGGCTACCGCACGAACCGCAAGGCCGTTGAGCACAACAAGAATGATCATTACCACGGCACCGCCGATGGTGAGCCACAGCAGGGCAGGATGAATCAACGCCAGCAGGACGACAAAGAGCGGCGCAAAGGGAAGGTCGAATAATGTTGCGAGACCACGCGAGGCGATGAAACCGCGTACCGTGGAGAGGTCGCGAAGCGGCTGCACGTCACCACTATCGGCCCGCGGCCCGGAAAGCGTCGCTTCGAACGCACTCGACGCCAGTTGCCGGTCGATCGAGGCGGCAATGCGCAGGAAATAGACCGCGCGGATGGTCTCGATCAACCCGAGAAAACCCAACGCCGCCACTGCCATCAGCGACAGATAGACCAGCGTGTTACCGCTCGCTGCCGGCAGTACACGGTCATAGACCTGGATCAGGTAGATCGGCATGACCAGCAGAAGCACGTTGACGACTGTCGAGAAGACCCCGAGGCTCACGGCATGCCGCGAGAGGATTGTCCAGGTACTCATCTTGCCGGCCAACACCGTCTCCAATTCCAGATGCCGTGGCCTGCATCAGCCAAAAAGGCGAAACAGTTTGACGGCGCTAAGCCATGCATTTCGATCTGTATCCACTAACCTCGTTGTAAATCTGTGAACAGCGGTCAGCAAGCTTTGCTGAACATTCGGAATCGCAGCTGTTCAAGCAGGTTCGGCAAAATTCGGTAGTTTGCGGATGTTGCCTCCCGGGCGTCCGCGCCTGTTGTCCGTCTGCCGCATAACGCATCGCCCGATCCTAGCTGCGCCGCTCCACAGGGCGGCCGGTGGACTGACGCACGTGAAGTTCAGGCTTTATCAGCTCCTGCGAGGCCTTCACAGCTGAGCCACCAAGCTTGTCGAGCAGTGCGCGGGCAGCGCGGCGGCCGACCTCGCGTTGGCCGTTCCAAACCGTGGTGAGCGCCGGCGTGGCGATTGCCGCCTCTTCAAGATCGTCATAGCCGGTGACGGAAATATCGACGCCGGGAACAAGGCCGGCACGCGCGATGCCGTTCATCAAGCCGATCGCGACGAGGTCGTTCCAGCATACCGCCGCTGTCGGGTGATCTTTCAGCGCCAGGAATTGTCCGGCGGCTTCGAAGCCGCCCTGCTTGGTGCGCGGCCCCGGGATGCGCCAATAGGGCAGCGCATTCAGCCCGGCGCGTTCCATCGCCGTTACATAGCCCTGATAGCGGTCGCGGCCGGTCGACGTCTGGTCGGTGCCGCCGATCATCGAAATGCGCGTGTGGCCGAGAGAAATCAGATGGTTGGTGGCAAGCCCGATTCCATAGGCATCGTCGCCGCGAAATACCGGCACCGAGGCGCCCTCGACGGTACGCGCAATCAGCACCGCCGGCAGGCCGTTTTCCTCCGCCATGACGATGTCCTCGGGCGGTGTTCCGATCGCTGGCGACATGATCACGCCGTCCGCGCCAAGCTGCAGCAGCGTATCGATGAAGGTGCGTTGCTTTTCGAGCTGGTCATAGTGATTGGAAAGGATGAAGGTCTGGCGGCTGCGGTCGAGTTCGCTTTCGATGGAGCGCAAGATCTCCGCGAAGAACGGGTTCATGATGTCATGCACCACGACCCCGACAATGCCCGACCGCGACGTACGCAGGCTGGCAGCGCGGCGGTTGTAGATGTAGCCGATAGCGCGGGCGTGGTCCTTGATACGATCGCGAGTCGAATCGGCGACCAGCGGACTGTCGCGCAACGCCAGCGATACAGTCGCGGTGGAAACACCGAGCGCATCGGCGATGGTCGAAAGCTTGATTTTCTGGGCCAGCGTGTCCTCCCCCGACAAGCTGAGAAGAGACGGATGAGAAACTCTCAAACGCTCTTTGCGGGCCTCGTTTCTCGGATCCTTTTAAACTGTTTAAAGACGCTTATGCCACCATTTGTCTGCGGTTTCAAAGCATAATTCACAATTTGTCGGCGAGATCGGCCAATTCGGCGTTGGGAGCCGCGCGGCTCCTGACCCGCAACTGGTGTTCGCGGTGCACGCCGGGCGTAGCGGCCTCATGCGCGGCGGTTGGTCGGTTCAACGTCTCTGCCGCCGCGCGCCCGCGATTAGGCGTTCGCCGCCACCAGCGCCTTTTCAAGCTTGCCGAGGCCCTCTGCCAGAATGGCGTCGGAGACGGTGAGCGGCATCAGGATGCGGATGGTGTTGGCATGCACGCCGCAGGACAGCAGCACCAGACCCTCGGCAAGCGCTGCCTGGGTGACGCGCTTGGTGGCGTCGGCGTCGGGCTCGGAGCCGCCGCGGTCCTTGACCACATCGAAGGCCACCATGGCGCCAGGACCGCGGATGGCGTCCATCGCCACGGTGTCGTTGCGCTGGGCGATGCGCGTCAGCTCGCCCTTGATGCGGTCGCCGAGCAGGTTGGCGCGGGCGATGAGCTTTTCCTCGGCGATGACGTCGAGCACGGCGAGAGCGGCCGCGCAGGCGATCGGGCTGCCGGCGTAGGTGCCACCGAGGCCGCCCGGTTCCGGAGCGTCCATGATCGCCGCCCTGCCGATAACGCCCGACAGCGGGAACCCACCGGCCAGCGATTTGGCGATAGTCAGCAGGTCCGGTTCCACGCCGGAATTCTCGATCCCGAACATTTTTCCGGTGCGGGCAAAGCCAGTCTGCACCTCGTCGGCGATCAGCAGGATGCCGTTGTCGTCGCAGATCTTGCGCAGCGCCTGCAGCAATTCGGTCGGGGCGGGGTGGAAGCCGCCTTCGCCCTGGACCGGCTCGATGATGATGGCGGCGACATTGACCGGATCGACATCGGCGCGGAACAGATATTCGAGCGCCTTTAGCGAATCCGCCACCGACACATCATGCTGCGGCACTGGGAACGGCACGTGCCAGATGCCGGCGGGCATCGGCCCGAACTTCTTCTTGTAGGGCGCGACCTTGCCGGTCAGTGCGCTGGTCATCAACGTGCGGCCGTGGAAAGCGCCGGAAAAGGCGATGACATTGGTGCGGCCGGTGGCGGCGCGGGCGATCTTGACGGCGTTCTCGACGGCTTCCGCGCCGGTCGAAAAAAGGATGGTCTTCGCGTCGCCCTTGAACGGCGCAAGCTTGTTCAGCCGCTCGCACAATTCGATATAGGGCTCGTAGGGGACGATCTGGAAGGCGGTATGGGTGTAGGCGTCAAGCTGCGCCTTGACCGCCGCGATCACCCTGGGGTGGCGGTGGCCGGTGTTGAGCACGGCAATGCCGCCAGCGAAATCGATGAAGCGGCGGCCTTCGGCATCCCACAGTTCGGAGTTTTCCGCGCGACCTGCGAACACCGGATAGGCGGTGCTGACTCCGCGCGGGATCGCCGCGACGCGGCGTGACTGTAGCGATGCGTTTTTAGACATTTTTCCCTCTAAGCGTTCGCCGGGCGATTTTTTTGAAGCTTCATGTGACGGCAATACCCGCCGGGTTGGTTTCACTATAGCGTCAGATCGGAGGTTTGGAGTGGCGCAGCCGCAAAATTCCGCTGCAGCCAGATGCCCGGACATTTCCCCTCAAGGGCAGGGCTATCGCATCTAGACTTACTCCCCCACTCCTAACCCCTCCCCTCAGGGGGAGGGGAACTTTCTGCATCCTTGCTTGGCGTCAAACGCCGATGACTTTACTCAGCATGGCGGTCGGCAAGATCCCCTCCCCTCAGAGGGGAGGGGTTAGGGGCGGGGTACTAAAGCCGTCAAACTCCAGTATTTCCATATGCGATAGCGCTGCCCTCAAAGAGGGAGATTAGGCTGTCCTCTTGCCTTTTGCCAATCTCCAACGGTGCATGAGAGGTGCCGATCGTGAAGCTGCGGATCTCCCCCCTTGAGGGGGAGATGTCCGGCAGGACAGAGGGGGTGCGAAGGAGTACAACCTATCGATTGTGCAGTACGGTAACAGCGCCAGTCCGCCGGCATCTTGCCGTCCCAAGCCATTGGCGCGAGAGTGAAAAATAATCACTGCAATCACGTGTAGGGTTTCAGTATGATCCGATGCCCGCCAGCGTTGTGGGCGATCTGTTAGTCCTGCGGTACAAGTTCCTAGACGTTTCACCCCGATTTGCGGTTGGAGGTATTGGATGTCCTCAGCAGACGCGACCGGCTCAACGCATGCCGTGCGCTGGGGTTTGGCCGCGAAGCTGTTCACGACGCTCCTGCTGCTCGGTGCGATCGCAGTGCTGCTCACCGGGGTGCTCGGCTATATGCGCGCCCGCGATGCGCTGGAAAAAGCGGTGCTCGATCAACTGACCGCCGCCCGCGAAACCAAGGCGCGCCAGGTGGAGACTTACTTTCGCACCATCCAGGCCGAGTTGCGACTGCTTGCCACCTCCAAGATGGTCGTCGATTCGACGCGCGAATTCCGGGTTGCCGTGGACCAGCTCGACCGGGCAGGTGTCTCGCCCGAGCTAAGTAAGAAAGTCAGTGACTGGTATGCGGAAAACTTCATTCCGCAGATGACGCAGGTCCTGGGCCGGGAGCCGGCGCTGAGCGACTATCTGCCGGTCGGAGGGGCACCTTATTATCTGCAGTACCATTACATCGTCGCCAATCCCAATCCAGCGGAGCGGCGCAGCCTCCTCGACGACGCCGGCGACGGCAGCGAGTACAGCAGACTGCACGCCACCTATCATCCGCTGCTGCGCGCCGCTGCCACCACGGTCGGCTTCTTCGATTTCATGTTGGCCGACCCTAAGTCAGGCCGCCTGATCTATACCGTCGAGAAGGAAACGGACTTCACCACCTCCCTTCAATTCGGTCCCTACCGCCGCTCCAACGTCGCGGCCGCGGTCGCCCGGTGCTCGCTGTCGGCGGACCCGTCGGCCATCTGTCTGGAGGATTTCGCCCCTTATGCCCCCTCGGGCGACGCACCGACGGCTTTCATGGGGGCGCCGGTGATCGATCAGGGTGTCGTCACCGGTGTGCTGATCGCGCAATTGTCGAATGAGGAGATCGACAGCGTCGTCACAGGCAGCCGTCAATGGCGGCACGAGGGATTTGGCGACACCGGTGAAGCCTACCTGGTCGGGCCGGACTATCTGGTGCGTTCGGCGCCACGGGCATTTTACGAGAATCGGGAGAGCTACTTCGCCGAACTCAAATCCGTTGGCACTTCGGAAGACGAGATCGCGTCCATCCGGCGCAACGGGACGCCGGTCTTGCATCAGCGGATCGACACCGATGCCACCCGGGCAGCACTCGCCGGCGTCGAGGGGACAGGCGAGATCATCGGCTATCGTGGCGTTCCGACCCTTGCTTCATGGGGGCCGCTGGCGATATCCGGCGTCAAATGGGGTCTCGTCGCCAAGATTGACAGCGCTGAAGCCTTCGCGCCGATCGACGCGCTGCGCCGCGACCTGCTGCTGGTCGGCGGACTGGCGCTGCTCGTCGTCGCTGCCACGGCGGGATGGCTGGCGCGGGCGATGCTTGGGCCGCTGCGAGAGCTCACGGCCGGCGTGAAACGTTTCACCGCCGGCGACTATGGCGCCAGCGTGCCTGTTCGTTCCGGCGATGAGATCGGCCAGCTCTGCTTAGCCTTCAATGGTATGGTCGAGGAGTTGAACCAAAAGAATCGGGTGATCCAAAGCAAGAATCAAGAAAATGAGCAGCTGCTGCTGAATGTTCTACCCGCACCGATCGCCAATCGGCTGCGTGGTGGCGAACAGGGGATCGCTGACGGTTTCGCCGAGGTCACTGTCGCCTTCGCTGATCTGGTCGGCTTCACCGCGCTGACATCGGATATGCCGCCGCACGATGTGGTGACGTTGCTCAACGGGCTGTTCACACGCTTCGACGCCGCCGCTCAGGATCTCGGTATCGAGAAGATCAAGACGGTCGGGGATGCCTATATGGCGGTTTGCGGACTGCCCGAGCCCGTCGCGAACCACGCCGAGCGCATGGTGCGCATGGCCATCCGCATGGTCCACATCACCCGCGAGCACGCCATGGAACATAACACTTCGATGAAGCTCAGGGTCGGCGTGAACACCGGCCCGGTCGTGGCCGGCGTTATCGGCAAGAGCAAATACATCTACGACCTGTGGGGCGACACGGTGAACCTCGCGAGCCGCATGGAATCAGGTGGAATCCCTGACTCCGTCCAGGTGACGCGACCGGTCTACGAGTTGCTCAAGGACCTGTTCGCCTTCGAAGCGCGCGGCGCCATCGAGGTGAAGGGCAAGGGAAAGGTCGAGGCTTGGGTTTTGAGACTGTAGCGGCCCCCTCACACCAAGACCGCTACGGTTTGACCGCCTTCGCTGCCCCTCACCCTTGCCCTCTCCCCGTATAGCAGGGCTATCGCATATGGAAATCCCGGGCCGCGCTGCGTGCTCGATACCCCCACCCCTAACCCCTCCCCTCAAGGGGGAGGGGGACCGCGCCTACCGCTATGCCGCGCAAAACCGTCGACGTTTGACGCTAAGCTTGCGATGCGGGAGTCCCCCCTCCCCCTCGAGGGGGAGGGGTTAGGGGTGGGGGTAAGGCTAAATGCGATCGCCCTGTCCCGTATAGAGACTGGGAGAGGGGCATCCGCGTCGTTCTCTATTCATTGATACTGGCGATTAGCCGGGCTGATACGGCAAGCGTCCCTTCTCCCCGCTCTTGCGGGGAGAAGGTGCCGGCGGGCGGATGAGGGGCGGCACAAACGATCAAAATTTGGCGTCGGCGTCACACCTCGTGCAGATACAGGTGGTAGTCCAGTTCGCTGACTGTGCGGGCGACGCGCAGATATTCGGCGTATTTGATCGCCGTGAAAGTGCGGTGCAAATCCATGCCGAGCGCATCCTGAAGAAACGCCGAGGTCTTGGCCGCCTCGATGGCGCTGCGCCAGTCCGCCGGCATCTTGCCGTCCGGTGCGGTGTTGGCATAGCCGTTGCCGGTAGTCTCCGGGCCAGGGTCGAGCTTTTCGTTTAACCCCTTGGATATGCCAGCCAGCACGGTTGCGGCGACCAGGTAGGGGTTGGCGTCGACGCCTGACGGGCGATGCTCGATGCGGCGGTTTTTCACGTCGCCTGCCGGCACGCGCAGCGCTACCGAGCGGTTGTTGACACCCCATGTCGGCGCGATCGGCGCGTAGGACTGCGATACGAAACGCCGCCAGGAATTGGCGTGAGGTGCGAACACCAGCATGGAATCGGCCATCGTGTCGATCAGGCCGCCGAGCGCCCGCAAGAGCGACAGCGACCAGCTCTCGCCGCCCGCCTCCGCGAAGACATTGCCGCCGGCATCGTCCAGCAGCGACACATGGAAATGCATGCCCGAGCCGGCATATTTCTCGATCGGTTTGGCCATGAAGCAGGCGGTGACACCATGGCGGCGCGCCTGCGCCCGCACGATCCGCTTGAGCAGCACCAGATCGTCGGCGGCGCGCAGCACATCCTTGCGGTAGCGCAGCGTCAGCTCGTACTGGCCGGGCGCATACTCCGAAATAATCGTCTCGGCGGGAATGTCCTGTGCCTTGCAGGCGGCGTAGATGTCGGCGAACAGCGGCTCCATGCCGTGCAGATGGTCCACCGAATAGACCTCGGTCTTGCCGCTGGCACGGCCGTCGAGCACGGCCTTAGCCGGCTGCACGCGGCCATCGGCGTCGCGCGCATTGGCCAGCAGGAAGAACTCCAGCTCGAAGGCGCCGGCCGGATGCAGGCCTTTGTCCGCCAGCCGCTGCACCTGGCGGGCGAGCGCATGGCGTGGGTCGGACAGCATCGGCGCGCCGTCCAGATGGTACATGGCCATCAGCAGCTGGCCGCGCGGCGGCTCGGTGCCATGCAGCGCGAGCAGCGTTCCGGGGATCGGCCAGGCGCGCAGGTCGCCGTCGCCCGAGTCCCAGACCAGGCCGGTTTCGTGGACATCCTCGCCGGTGATGTCGAGGCCGAGGATCGAGATCGGCAGATGCCGCCCGCCCTCATACAGGCCCATCAACTCATGGCGGCGGATGATCTTTCCGCGGCCGATGCCGTTGACGTCGGTCAGCACGATGTCGAACGCCTCGATGCCGGGGTTGGCGTCGAGAAACGCCTTGGCCTCGCCGATGGCCGAGCCGGAAGGTGATGTCATGATTGCCCTCGGTTTGTGCCCCCTTTTAGTTGGGAAGCATTGCGCTCGCTACCCTCTGCTTTGGGCGGATTGTCGCTTCAAAAGACAGGGCAATTGCATCTGGATTTTTACCCCCACCGCTAACCCTCCCGATAAGGGGAGAGGACTTTGCTGCATCGTCAGCGCTAATCGCGACCGATGCTGAGTGCTTCAACGGTGTTGAGGGCGCCGAGCTTATCACCCTCCCCCTTGTGGGGAGGTGGTAAGGGTAGATCCGTGCGCAAATGCTGTGCCGCCACGAGGCCACGACATTAAACAAGCGCCGCCGTAATATCGGCGAAGGCGGCGATCAGCCGGCCGACCTGGCGCTCGGTGGTTGCGGGCGAGATCAGCATCATGTTGTGGAAGGGCGCGATCAGCACGCCGCGATTGACCAGCGCCACATGGATCGCCGCCTCAAGGGCCGGTGCATGCGCGGCATCCGCCTCGCCGCCGTTGCGCAATGGACCCGCCGCGCAAATGAACTCGACGCGCGCGCCGACCCGTGCCACATGCCACGGCAGATTGTGACGGGCGACGCTTTCCGCAAGCCCCGCCTGCAGCCGGGCGGCGAGCCGCTCCATATGCGCGTAGTTCGCCTCGGTCATGACCTCTTGCAGCGTGGCGCGCATGGCGGCGAACTGCAGCGGATTGGCTGACAAGGTCGTGCCGATGCCGGAATAGCCGGGCTCCTTGGCGGCCAGATAGCGGTCGTAGCGCTCGGCGGTGTCGGCGCTAAGACCCCAGACGCTCGCCGTCACGCCGCCGGCTATCGGCTTGCCCAAAACGAACAGGTCGGGTTGCAGGCCGTAACGACGGGTGTAGCCGCCGGGCGCGGTGGAGATGGTGTGGGTCTCGTCGATCAGCAGAAGGGTGCCGCTGTCGCGCGTCAGCTTGCGCAACGCGTCGTGGTAGCCGGGGGCGGGCGGCACCATGCAGCAATTGGTCAGCACGGGCTCGGTGATGACGCAGGCGACATCCTTGCCGGCCAGCGCCTTCTCGAGAGCGGGTATGTCGTTGAATTCCACGACCTTGGTGAATTCGGTGAGGTCGCGGTATTCGCCGGCAAGACCGCGCTTGTTGGCCGGCTTGCCGTTTTCCAACCGCACGAAAGTCTCATCGACCGCACCGTGATAGCAGCCGTTGAAGACCAGAATTTTCTTGCGCCCGGTGACGGCGCGGGCGGCGCGCAGCGCGAAGCGGTTGGCGTCGCTGGCGGTGGTGGCAATCTGCCAGCGCGGCAGGCCGAATGTGTCGGCAAGCAATCTGCCGACCGCGGCCGCGTCCTCCGAAGGCAGCATATAGGTCAGGCCGCGCGTGCTCTGGCGGCGGATGGCGCGGGCGACCGGCGCCGGCGAATGGCCGAACATCGAGCCGGTATCGCCCAGGCAGAAATCGGCGAGGCTGATGCCGTCGAGGTCGACGATGGTCGCGCCCCTCGCCTTCTCGACCATGATCGGGAAGGGTGTCGGCCAGTCGTTCATCCACAACATCGGCACGCCGCCGACATAGCCGGGCAGGCCCTTGCCAAACGCCTTCGCCGATTTCGGCCGCGCCGCCACGAATGCAGCTGCTTCCCTGCTGCGCAGGTCGGCTATTCGCTGCGGTGAGATGCCTCCGGTGTTCTCATTGCGCATTCTTTCGCCATCCCCCTCTGCCGCGAGCGCGCTGCACATCTCTGCCACTATCCAATCCCGGAATAGCTTCTTAGGTACTGATGGCCGATCCCGACAGGCCAGCCAATATCCGTTATGTTTGGGCACGACAAATTCAGGTGCGATTTGCACCAATCGGCCATCACGAAGCTTCTGTCCAGAAACGTGGATTGACGAAGGCCACGCCTTGTCCGGCCATCGCCGCGCTCCTGATGATCGGTGGCGCTGTTTCGCACCTGCCCGAGCAGACCGCTGACGCCAATATGGTCGAACCAGGACTTTGCCAGATGCGGCGCGTGCAACCAGCGGTGCAACAACCGGCTTGATCGGGAGGCCGGACCCGGTTTGAACTGTGGGCGAGCTTTCGGCGGGGAGTTTGCTATGCGTGCAATGGTGTGTGCCGGTCTACTCGCCGTGTCAGGCGTGCCGGCCTTTGCGTCTGGCGGCTGTCATGCGAGTCGGACGATGCGCAGGCGAAGATCGCGATCGAAAGCGGCGTGACGAGCGGCATGGGCGGCCCGCTGTTCAACTTTCGTGGCGCCGGAGAAATTGGCGATACCTCGGTCGCTGGGGATCTGAGCAAGTTTCATTTGGTCAATCTAGCAGGATGAGGGAGTTGTCTCCAGAGACACGCAGTACGCTTACGCTCAAATTAATTCGGAGCTGCGTTAGCCCGAAATGTCGATGACGCCGCAGTCGCCCACAGCACTGCCGAAGGCGATGCGGCGGCCTTCGCGGTCCCATGCCATCGAGGTGATTGCGCCCTTGCCGGGGCGGCGCAGGAGAACCTCCTTGCTGTCGGCGAAGCGGGCGGCGAGGACCATGCCGTCCTCGTAGCCGATCGCGGCGATATCATCGACCGGATGGCAGGCGACCGCCGTCACCATCGTATTGCCGCGCGTCCCGAGTTCGAGCGGGGCCTTGCCCATCGGCCCGTCCTTGGCCTGGAACGGCCAGACGATCGCCGCCGGGGCGCCGGAACTCGCCAGCCATTTGCCTTTGGCGCTCCACGAAAGCGACTTCACCTTGGCCGGATAGCCGGACATTCGCATGTGCTTGCCGTCGGCGAGCTTCCAGCCATGCAGCGCGTTCTCCTGCATGGTGGTGACCAGGAAATTGCCGTCGGGCGAAAAGGTGACGGCGGTGTGGGCGCCCGCCCATTCGAGTTCCGCCGGCTTGCCGTCGGTCGCCGGGAAATGCAGCGTCGCGCCATTGTAGCGGGCGACGGCGATGCGCATGCCTTTCGGCGCGAAGGCAATGCCTTCGACCGAACGCGGATGCAGCAGTTCCTTGATCTTGCCGTCCGGGAGCTTGACGAAGGCGGTGCGGCCGGTGGCATAGGCGACCGCGCCCTGCGGACCGCTCGCCACGCTGGTGATCCATTTGCGCCCCGCCTCGGCGACGATTTTTGTCTCGCCGTGGCTGCTCGTGGCAAAGACCTTGCCGTCCTCGCCACCGGTGATCAGCAGTTTTCCACTGAGGTCGACTGTTGCCGACAGCAGCCCGTCATTGGCCCGTACCGTCTTGTGGCCACTTTCGAGGCGATTGATCGCGCCGTCAGCCAGCGCAAAATGCGGCACGTCACCGAGGAACACGGCGGCGATGCAATGGCTGTCGAGGTCGAGCGGGGCTACTGTTGGCATGGGCGAGGCCGTAGCGTGAAGTTGTTGTCGCGTCCAGTCCGACGCCATGGACTTTGTGAGCCTGTCTTCGTCCCCCTCACCCGGCCGCCGCTTCGCTCGGCCACCCTCTCCCCGCCGGGGAGTGGAGGCTCAGCACCCGCTTCGCTAACGCTTCGATTGCCGAGGGTGGAGCGTGAGCGCCGTTAGTCCTCCTCTCCCCAGCGGGGAGAGGGTGGCCGAGCGAAGCGGCGGCCGGGTGAGGGGGGTTGCATCCGATAGCGCTGCCGTAAATCGAGACGAAAAGCTCTAAGCCTGGCAGGCCTCGAACGTCTTGCGCAGCTTGTCCTCGTCGAGCTTGCGCCCGATGAACACCAGCCGGCTCTCGTGCTTCTCGCCATCCTTCCAGGCGCGCTGGTGGTCGCCCTCCATGATCATGTGGACGCCTTGAACGACATAGCGGTCCGGATCGTCCTTGAAGGCGATGATGCCCTTGAGGCGCAGGATGTTCGGCCCTTCAAGCTGGGTGATCTTTTCGATCCACGGGAAGAACTTCTTCGGATCCATCTCGCCACCGCGCAGAGACACCGACTGCACCGTCACATCATGGATAGGCGACATCGCGCCATGAGCATGATCGTGATGGTCGTGATCATGGTCGTGGTGGTGATGGTCGTGGTCGCATTCCGGGCCGTAATCATGGTCGTGATCATGATCGTGCGCGTCGAGAAAATGCGGGTCGTTCTCCAGCGCGCGCTTCAGGTCGAACGCGCCACGGTCGAGCACCGCGTCGAGATCGACGCCGGCGCGCGTCGTCTTATGGATGCGTGCGCCGGGATTGATGTGGCGAATGGCGTGCTCGACGGCGTGAAGCTCTTCCGGAGTGACCAGATCGGTCTTGTTCAGCACCACGACGTCGGCGAAGGCGATCTGGTCCTCGGCCTCGCGCGAATCCTTGAGGCGCAGCGGCAGGTGTTTTGCATCGACCAACGCGACAACCGCGTCGAGTTTGGTCTTCTTGCGAACGTCCTCATCCATGAAGAACGTTTGTGCGACCGGGACCGGATCGGCAAGGCCCGTGGTCTCCACCACAATGGCGTCGAAGCGCCCGGGGCGGCGCATCAGGCCCTCGACAACGCGCACAAGGTCGCCGCGCACCGTGCAGCAGACGCAGCCATTGTTCATCTCGTAGATTTCCTCGTCGGATTCCACGATCAGGTCGTTGTCGATGCCGATCTCGCCGAATTCGTTGACGATCACCGCATAGCGCTTGCCGTGGTTCTCCGACAGGATTCGGTTGAGCAAGGTTGTCTTGCCCGCGCCGAGATAGCCGGTCAGCACGGTTACGGGGATCTGGATTTGCGCTTCGCTCATGGGTCGGGCCTCGGGGATTTTGTTGCCCCCATATAGGACGCCGGACGCCGGATTGCACGTCTCAATGCAGCGGTTCTGTCTTCCATGAAACCACGCTACGACCCCTGCTGTCATGCAATTGTTAAAAACCTCTGTCATTAGCCAATCCGCCGAATTCGATTGCCGGCAAAGTTTGTGGATCCAGCCTGAGGCAGACCGCCGCAGGCTTCTCCCGAGGGGAGCGATTAATGGCAAAGACGAACAAGAGCGCGACGATGAGCCGGCTGCATTCGGCGGCACGGCTCGCCCGAACCGCATTGGCCGCGAGGCTGCTGTCACATGGATTTTATGCCGGGCAGGATCAGATCATGCTGGCGCTGTTTCAGGAGGACGGGCAATCGCCCGGCCAGTTGGCTTTGCGCATCGGTGTGCGCCCGCCGACAATCACCAAGACGATCAACCGCCTGCAAACGCAGGGCTTTCTGGGCAAGCAGGCTTCCGACCAAGACGCGCGTCAGGCGCATATCTTCCTGACCGAAACCGGGCGCGAGGCCATCCACGACATCGAAAAGTCGGTGCGCAAGACCGAAAAGCAGGCGCTCAAGGGGTTGGACAAGAAAGACCAGAAAGCGCTGGGCAAGCTGTTGGCCAAGATCGAGGCCAATCTCTCGGACGTCTCGCTTCCGCACGATGACGACGATGAGGAAAGCAGCGATTGAGAAACAGGCAATTCGCCACAATCATCGCTTGACCTTCCAGTGACTGGAAAGATTACGGTTCGTTCCCACAAGGCACATTCCGGGATCGAACACTTGAACCATCACCCTCATTCTCATGATCATGGCGCCAGCCCGGCGGTGGAGGTTGTACGCGACCCGGTCTGTGGCATGACCGTCGATCCGGCGGCAGGCAAGCCGTCGCTGGAGGATGGCGGGCGCGTCCACCATTTCTGTTCTGCGGGCTGCAAAGCCAAGTTCGAAGCAAATCCAGATATTTACATGCAGGCGACCGATCCGGTCTGCGGCATGACGGTGGTCCGCGCGGGCGCCAAGCATTTCACCCGCCACGAGGGCAAGGGGCGGTATTTTTGCTCCGCCGGCTGCAAGACGAAGTTCGGGGCCGCGCCGGAAACCTACCTCGGCGAACGCCAGCCGGAGTCGCCCGCGCCGAAAGGCACGAAATACACTTGCCCGATGCATCCCGAGATCGTGCGCGACGCTCCCGGCGCGTGCCCCAAATGTGGCATGGCGCTTGAGCCGATGGGCGTGCCTGCCGGCGACGAGGGGCCGAATCCGGAACTCATCGATTTCACCCGGCGCTTCTGGGCCAGTGCTGCGCTCTCGCTGCCGCTGCTTGTATTGACCATGGGGCCGATGTTCGGCCTGCCTGTACGCGAATGGCTTGGCGAACGCGCGTCCACCTGGGCGGAGCTGCTGCTTGCCTCGCCTGTCGTGCTGTGGGCAGCGGTGCCGTTCTTCCATCGCGGCTATGAGTTGATCGTCAACCGCAGCCCGAATATGTGGACGCTGATCTCCATCGGCGTCGGCGCGGCCTATGTTTACAGCGTGGCGGCGACGCTGTTTCCCAGCCTGTTCCCGCATGAAATCCGTGGCCATGGGGAT
Organism: uncultured Alphaproteobacteria bacterium; assembly: GCA_963839725.1. Lineage (GTDB taxonomy): Bacteria > Pseudomonadota > Alphaproteobacteria > Rhizobiales > Rhizobiaceae > Kumtagia. Next base: position 18,254 of record CAWIWT010000007.1, read on the forward strand.
GCCGTGCCAGTCTATTTCGAGGCCGCCGCCGTCATCGTTGCGCTGGTGTTTCTCGGCCAGGTGCTGGAGCTGCGCGCCCGCGAGAAGACCGGCTCGGCGATCCGCGCGCTGCTCAACCTTGCGCCCAAGACTGCGCGGCGGGTGGGCGCGGACGGCAGCGAGGCCGATGTGCCGCTGGATGAGGTGAAAGCGGGCGACCTGCTGCGCATCCGACCGGGCGAAAGCGTACCAGTCGACGGGACTGTCGAGGAAGGCCGTTCGTCGGTGGACGAGTCCATGCTGACCGGCGAGCCGCTCCCGGTCGAAAAGGCGCCGGATGACCCTGTAACCGGCGGTACGCTCAACCGTAACGGCACGCTGCTGATGCGCGCCGAGAAGGTTGGCGCTGAGACCATGCTGTCGCGCATCGTCGAAATGGTGGCGACGGCGCAGCGCAGCCGCGCGCCGGTGCAGGCGTTGGCAGACAAGGTGTCGTTCTATTTCGTTCCGACGGTGGTGCTGGTGGCGATCCTCGCCTTTGCGGCGTGGGCGCTGTTCGGGCCGGCGCCGAGCCTTGTTTACGCGATCGTTGCCGCGGTGTCGGTACTGATCATCGCCTGTCCATGCGCGCTAGGGTTGGCGACGCCCATGTCGATCATGACGGCGACCGGCCGCGGCGCGCAGGAAGGCGTGCTGATCAAGGACGCCGAGGCGCTGGAACGGCTTGCCAACGTCGATACGCTGATTGTCGACAAGACCGGCACGCTGACGGAGGGACGGCCGAAGCTGACTGATGTCGTCGCGGTTGGAGATTTTGACGAGATAACCCTTCTTGGCTTTGCCGCGTCGCTTGAGCAAGGGTCGGAGCATCCGCTGGCCGAGGCGATTGTCGCTGGCGCTGCCGAGCGGGGCGCTACGATCGGTAAGGCGGAGAACTTCGAAGCTGTCATCGGCAAGGGTGTGAAAGGCACGGTATCGGGCCGAGCGGTCGCGCTGGGCAATGCCGCGATGATGCAGGACCTCGGTGTCGAAACGGCTTCACTCACGGCGAGGGCCGACGCCATGCGCGCGGATGGGCGCAGCGTCATGCTGGTGGCGGCCGACGGAAAAGCCGCAGGGCTTGTTGCGGTGGCCGATCCGGTGAAGGCCAACGCCGCCGAGGCGATCAAGGCGCTGCATGCGAGCGGACTGAAGATCGTCATGGCGACCGGCGACAATGCGCTAACCGCCAAGGCTGTCGCCGCAAAGCTCGGCATCGATCATGTGCGGGCCGACATGGCGCCGGAAGCCAAGCACGCATTGGTTCAGGAACTGCGCGCCAAGGGCGCGGCCGTGGCCATGGCGGGCGATGGCGTCAACGATGCGCCGGCGCTTGCCGCCGCCGATGTCGGCATCGCCATGGGCACCGGCGCCGATGTCGCGCTGGAGAGCGCCGGCATCACGCTGCTGAAGGGCGACATTTCGGGCATCGTGCGTGCCCGGCGCCTCGCAGTGGCGACGATGCGCAACATCCGCCAGAACCTGTTCTTCGCCTTTGCCTACAATATTATAGGCGTGCCGGTGGCGGCTGGCGTACTCTATCCGGTGTTCGGTACGCTGCTGTCTCCGATGCTCGCTGCCGCGGCGATGAGCCTGTCGTCGGTGTCGGTCATCGGCAACGCGCTGAGGTTGCGGGCGCCGTCGCGCTAGCTTTCTGGTCTCGCATCGACGATTGGCGCGTCGTCCAGCTGCGTATGCGCTATGGTGACATGACCAAACGCAAAGACGGCAGTGCGGGCGATGGCAAATAAGTCCCACGACCAGAACGCGATGCTGCAAGACGCGATCCACCGCTTCGGTGAAGCGTGGGCGCATGGCGATCTGGCGACACTGGAAGCACTTCTGTCACCGACCTATACACACACGGATGCCTTTGGCGCTTTTCAGGACAGACGGAGCTGGCTGGATTATGTAGCCGGGCGGGCTGGCAGAACAACGCGGATTGCCTTTCGCGACGTGGCGACACGCATAGACGGCGATGTCGCGATTGTAACCGGCATCAACGACCTCAGTGGCGGTGGCATTCGCGCAGTGGGCGATCAGGACGATCTCTCCCTGCGATTTACGCAGCTATGGGTGTATCGCAGCGGAAAATGGCTTCGCGAGGCGTTTCAGTCAACGCCGATACGTGGCGCTTCACTACCGTTCACCTGAGCAAAGCCTGTCAGGCAACGCTTTGACAGCCGGCGTGGATGCTGCTCAAAGGCGGCATGTCAAAAGCGCTCGCCCTTGTCATCATCGGCATGATGGTCATCCAGATCATCAAGCCGCTCGGCTTGCCCGGATTGAGGCAGCGGCGCGATTTCTGGAAGCTGGCCGTAGTGGCGCTGGCCGCTTTGTCGCTGACGGTGGTGGTCGCGCACCTGACGACGTAGACGCAGCTGCGAGCGCAACTGTCCCCCAGCGCTTAGCCCTTTTTCAGCACCTCGACGCCGGGCAGTGCCTTGCCTTCCATCCATTCGAGGAAAGCGCCGCCCGCGGTAGACACATAGGTGAAGTCGTCCGCCACGCCGGCGTGATTGAGCGCCGCTACCGTATCGCCACCGCCGGCAACGGAGATTAGCTTGCCGGCGCGCGTACGTTCGGATGCCTCACGCGCCGCAGCCACGGTCGCGCGGTCGAATGGCTCGATCTCGAACGCGCCAAGCGGGCCGTTCCAAACCAGCGTCGCGGCGCGGTCGATCCATTCCTTTACTTTCTCGACCGTATTCGGGCCAACGTCCAGGATCATGCCGTCAGCCGGCACGGCTTCCACGGCAACGACCTGATTGGCGGCGCCTGCCTTGAATTCCTTGGCAACCACGCCGTCGGACGGCAGGATGATGGCGCAGCCGGCGCTCGCGGCCTCGATCATGATCTGCTTTGCGGTCTCGGCGAGATCGTGTTCGCACAGCGACTTGCCGACATTGGTGCCGCGCGCGGCCAGAAATGTGTTGGCCATGCCGCCGCCGATCACCAGCGCATCGACCTTCTTCACCAGATTCATCAGCAGGTCGATCTTGGTGGACACCTTGGCACCGCCGACGATTGCAACCACCGGGCGTTTCGGATTTCCCAAGCCGGCTTCCAGCGCTTCGAGTTCGGCCTGCATGGTGCGGCCCGCAAATGCCGGCAGGATTTGGGCGAGGCCTTCAGTCGAGCCATGGGCGCGGTGCGCCGCCGAGAAGGCGTCATTGATAAAGATATCGCCATTCTTCGCCACCGCTTCGGTGAAAGCCTTGTCGTTCTTTTCCTCACCCTTGTGAAAGCGCGTGTTTTCAAGAAGCAGAATGTCGCCGTTCTTCATCGCCGAGACGGCGGCAGCTGCCTTGTCGCCGATGCAGTCGGCGCCGAATCCGACTGGCCGGCCGATGACTTCCGACGTCGCCTGCGCGATCGGCTCCAGTGAGAATTCCGGCGTCGGGCCACCCTTGGGGCGGCCAAAATGCGCGAGCAGGATCACCTTCGCGCCCTTGTCCGCCAGTTCGGTGATCGTCGGCGCGACACGTTCGATGCGGGTTGCGTCGGTGACCTTGCCATCGGCCACGGGCACATTGAGGTCGACGCGCACCAGCACGCGCTTGCCCTTCACATCGCCAATGTCATCAAGGGTCTTGAACGCGGCCATCATTCTCTCCGGAATTCCACGACGTCTCGACAAAAGCGCGAACGCCGTCCCCAATTTATGTTTCGCATAGGATTAAGCGCAGGTCTGCCGCGCCGTCTTCGGTTCGCTCCGATACCACGATCGCGCGGAACATTATCGCTCCGCGCCGGCGATGCAAGCAGCCCTGCATCTTGTCTCAGGCGAGGTATTGTCCGCCGTTGGCGGAGAGCGTCGAGCCGGTGATGAAGCCGGCTTCATCAGAAGCGAGGAAGACGACGCAACGCGCGATTTCCTCCGGTTCGCCGAGACGGCCGGCCGGAATCTGCGCAACGATCGATTCCAGCACCTTTTCCGGCACGGCGCGAACCATTTCGGTGCCGATATAGCCCGGGCAGATGACATTGACGGTGATGCCGGCGCGGGCGCCTTCCTGCGCGAGCGCCTTGGTAAAGCCGATGTCGCCGGCCTTAGACGCCGAATAGTTCGACTGGCCCATCTGGCCCTTCTGGCCGTTGATCGAGGAAATGGTGATGACGCGGCCGAACTTGCGGTCGCGCATGCCGGTCCAAAGCGGATGCGTCATGTTGAAGGTGCCATTGAGGTTGGTGTCGATGACTTCCTTCCACTGCTGCGGCGACATCCGGTGAAACATGGCGTCGCGGGTGATGCCGGCATTGTTCACCAGAACCTCGACCGGGCCGAGATCGGCTTCGACTCGGCTGATGCCGGCGGCGCAGGCGTCGTAGTCGGCGACCGACCATTTGTAGGTCTTGATGCCGGTTTCGGCGGTGAATTTCGCCGCCGCCTCGTCATTGCCGGCGTAGTTCGCGGCAACCTTGTAGCCGGCGTTCTTCAATGCCAGCGAAATCGCCGCCCCGATGCCGCGTGATCCGCCCGTTACGAGTGCAACTCGTGCCATGGTTTTTGTCCTCCCGAATGAATTGGCGAATGGTGAAATGGTGAATGGAACGGTGAGGCGGCACAATATCCGCCATTCACCATTCACCATTTTCGATCTCACATTGCTTCAACGCACATGGCGACGCCCATGCCGCCGCCAATGCATAGCGTTGCGAGGCCCTTCTTTGCGCCGCGGCGACGCATTTCAAAAACCAGCGTGTTGAAGACGCGGGCGCCGGAAGCGCCGATCGGATGGCCGATGGCGATCGCGCCGCCATTGACGTTGACGATGTCCGGGTTCCAGCCCATCCCCTTGTTGACGGCGCAGGCTTGCGCGGCGAAGGCCTCGTTGGCCTCGACCAGATCGAGATCGTCGACCTTCCAGCCGGCTTTTTCCAACGCGCGGCGTGAGGCCGGGATCGGGCCGGTACCCATGATGGCCGGATCGACGCCCGCGGTCGCCCACGAGACGATGCGGACCAGCGGGGTGATGCCGCGGCGAACGGCTTCGGCCTCGCTCATCAGCAGCGCGCCGGCCGCGCCGTCATTGATGCCCGATGCGTTGGCGGCGGTGACCGTGCCTTCCTTGTCGAAGGCCGGCTTCAGCTTCTGCATGGCGTCGATGGTTGCGCCGTGGCGGATATACTCGTCCTGATCGACGATGGTGTCGCCCTTGCGGCCCTTGACCGTCACCGCGACGATCTCGTCCTTGAATTTCCCTGCCTTTTGCGCGGCCTCGGCCTTGTTCTGCGAGGCGAGCGCGAACTGGTCCTGGGCGTCGCGGGTGATCTGGAACTGCTTGGCGACGTTCTCGGCGGTGTTGCCCATGTGATAGCCGTTGAAGGCATCCCAGAGGCCGTCCTTGATCATGGTGTCGATCATCTTGTAATCGCCCATCTTCACGCCGGCGCGCAGATGCTGCGCATGGGTCGAAAGCGACATGGATTCCTGGCCGCCGGCGATGATTACCTTGGCGTCGCCCGCCGCGATCTGCTGCATGCCAAGCGCGATGGCGCGAAGGCCCGAGCCGCACACCTGGTTGAGACCCCATGCGGTGGTTTCCTTGGGCAGGCCGGCATTGATCGATGCCTGTCGAGCGGGGTTCTGGCCCTGAGCTGCCGTAAGGACCTGTCCGAGAATGACCTCGTCGACTTCTCCGGCTTCGACGCCGGCGCGTGTCAGCAATTCCTTGATGACGACTGCGCCGAGCTCATGGGCGGGTGTCGCCGCGAAAGAGCCACTGAAGGAACCGACCGGGGTGCGGGCCGCGCTTGCGATGACGATTACGTTTGATGCGGACATTTCTCTCTCCAGACTTTGATTTTTAATCTCTTCTGGCCCGCCCGAACGAGCGAGTCAAACCGGAAAATCGCAGGGCAGTCATGCGTCCGGCAAGCATCCGCATAATGCTGCGCAGCATTTTTCTGCCGCAATGCCGAAACTTTGCTCTCGCACCGCACAAAGTGCTTGGAATTGTGACGGTTTTGCGCGTATCCTTCCTGTCACGCAATCGTCACCTGCCGCTTACATCGCGGCGCTGTGCCTGTCTGGGAGGACATTAATGGCCGCGAAGGACGAACCCGTCGTCATCAAAAAGTATGCTAACCGCCGCCTCTACAATACGGGCACGAGTACCTATGTGACGCTTGAAGACCTTGCCGGCATGGTCAAGCGCGGCGAGGAGTTCTCGGTCCTGGACGCAAAGACCGGCGATGACATCACCCATCCGGTCCTGACGCAAATCATCTTCGAACTGGAAAACAAGGACGGGCAGACCATGCTGCCGATCCCGTTCCTGCGCCAGCTCATCGCCTTCTACGGCGATCAGATGCAGATGATCGTGCCGAGCTTCCTCGAGCAATCGATGAACGCGTTCGCCAAGGAACAGGAACGGTTTCGCGCACAGATGAAATCGGCCCTCGGCAAAACGCCGATCGACGTGATGAAAATGGCGACCCCCATAAAGGCGCTGGAAGAGCAGACGCGACGCAACATGGAAATGTTCCAGAATGCGATCCGTATGTTCATGCCGTTCCCGAACGGCACGCCGCCTGCCGCTGCGCCGGAGTCGACGCCGAAGCCGGCGCCCGGCAAAGCCGAGGATCTGCAGGAACTGAAGGAGCAGATCGCGGCGATGCAGCGCAAGATCAACTCTCTGAGCTAGGGCTATCGCTGGCAGGGGGATCCACTCGATTCCGTCAGCTGAGCTTGACGGCAAGCGCGTCAAGTACGTCATCCCGGGCGACTGAGCGCAGCGAAGGAAGACCCGGGACCCAGCACAATATCTTTCTTCCTTATCGCGCATACGCGCGAATAGCGCCTCAGGCAAATGTTGCGCTGGGTCCCGGCTCGGCGCTCGCTAACGCTCGCTGGACTGGGATGACCCGTCGAGATGCCTGGCGCCTTCACGCGCCGACGACGCGCCATTGGTAGCAGGAAGATCTTGCCGCGCCAGCCACAATCTTCTGCAGGTCCATTCGACCAAAGTCAGACGATCCATGACCACGAAACGAATAGGCGCAGCTCGCAAGTCATGATGTATTGTCCCGCCGAACGGAGATCCGCCCTTGTCGATACTTATCGCTGCGTTGCTGATTGGAATTGTCGCCGGCCTGCGCGCCATGACTGCTCCGGCCGCGGTGAGTTGGGGCGCCTATCTTGGCTGGCTGCCAGTATCGGGGACATGGGCGGCCTTTATGGGCTACCGCTTCACGCCCTGGATATTCAGCCTGTTGGCTCTGACCGAGTTCGTGACGGACCAGCTGCCGTCCACGCCCAGCCGCAAAGTGCCGCAGCAGTTTGGTTTGCGCATTGTCAGCGGCGCCTTTTGCGGCGCCGTCATAGGAACGGCTGGCGGTAGCCTGATCGGCGGGCTGATCGCCGGCGCGATCGGCGCCGTGATCGGCACGCTCGGCGGTTATGAGGCGCGCAAGCGGCTGGTTGGGGCGATCGGCGGCAAGGACCTGCCGATCGCGCTGCTTGAGGATGCCGTCGCAATCGTTCTCGGCCTCGTGGCCGCTTCGATAGCGCTATGAGCACCGCCTACGACGCCATCGTCATCGGCGGCGGGCAGGCCGGTCCGTCGCTCGCGGTGCGACTGGCCGGCGCCGGCATGCGGGTCGCCATGATCGAGCGCAAATTCCTCGGCGGCACGTGCGTCAATACCGGCTGCAAGCCGACGAAGACGATGGTGGCGAGCGCCTATGCCGCACGCCTGGCGCGGCGTGGCGCCGACTATGGCGTGGTGCTTGGCGATGTCGGCATCGACATGAAGCGGGTCAAGGCGCGCAAGGACATGGTGACGCTGGAACTCGCGGCAAGGGCTGCGCAATTGGCTGGAATCGACGCCGAATGTGACCTTCATCGAAGGCCATGCGCGGTTCCGCTCTCCAACGGAAATCGCCGTGAATGGCGAAGTTCTTTCGGCGGGCAAGATTTTCCTCAATGTCGGCGGGCGCGCCAGCGTGCCGGACCTGCCGGGCGTCGGCACCATCCCTTACCTCACCAACAGTTCGATCCTCGAACTCGATACACTGCCGCGCCATCTGGTGGTTATCGGCGGCAGCTATATTGGGCTTGAATTCGCGCAGATGTTCCGGCGCTTCGGTAGCGAGGTCACTGTGATCGAGCGCGGCTCGCGGCTGACTTCGCGCGAGGACGAGGACGTTTCTGCTGCGATCCTCGACATTCTTTCGAAAGAGGGCATCGCCTTCCGGCTGAATGCTGATTGCATCAAGTTCGAAAAGCGCGGTGACGACATCGCGGCCGGCGTCGATTGCATTAACGGCGCGCCGGAAATCCTTGGCAGCCACGTCCTGCTGGCGATGGGCCGTAAGCCCAACACCGACGATCTCGGGCTGGACGCCGCCGGCATTCAGATCGACCAGCGCGGCTATATCAAGGTCGATGACCAGCTTCGCACCAGCGCGCCCGGAATCTGGGCGATGGGCGACTGCAACGGCCGTGGAGCATTCACCCACACGGCCTACAATGACTACGAAATCGTCGCGGCAAATGTGCTCGACAACGATCCGCGCCGCGTTACCGACCGCTTCCCCTGCTATGCGCTCTACATCGATCCGCCGCTCGGCCGGGTCGGCATGACCGAGGCAGAAGTGCGCAAATCCGGCCGCAACTGCCTCATCAGCCGGATCGACATGACCCGCGTCGGCCGCGCCGTCGAAAAGGGCGAGACCGAAGGCTTCATGAAGGTTCTGGTTGATGCCGACAGCCGTCAAATCCTTGGCGCTTCCATTCTGGGCTCGAGCGGCGACGAGGCCGTGCACGGCATTCTCGACCTTATGTATGCCAGGGCCAAGGTCGATACGATCATCCGCTCCGTGCCGATCCATCCGACGATTTCCGAGCTCTTGCCGACAGTGTTCGGTGGGCTGAAGCCGCTGGAGTGATGTGCGCCCGATTGAAAGTATAGTCCCCCTCACCCGGCCTCCGCTTCGCTAGGCCGAGCGAAGCGGAGGCCGGGTGAGGGGACGACGCAGCGGTAAGGCTGGACCGCACGGCTATTCCCGCCGCATAATGCAGTAGTAGTGAGAAATGGAACTCAGCCGAGCGGGCTTGATGCCAGCAGCCATTCGTGAACTGAACAGTGGGGAGCTTTTCGAGCTTGGCGACGTGGCGCTGATCGGCCGCGGCGATACTGTCAACGTTCGGCTGGCGGATGCCAGCGTCTCGCGCCAGCACGCTTCGATCCGCTTCGAGGACCGCAGTTTCTGGCTGGTCGACCTTGGGAGCGCAAATGGCACTTTCGTCAACGGAACGGCACTGACCTCGGCGCGCGCCTTGCGCAACGGCGATCGCCTGCAGTTCGGCTCGGCAATCGTGATTTTCGAGGAAACGGGAGCGCCCGCGGCGGCCGGCAACACCTATGACGACAAAACGCAAATCTCGCGCCTGGCACCGCAACCGTCAAAAAACGTGCTGACCACCATAATGGTCGCCGATCTAAAGGGCTTCACCGCCATCTGCGCGATCTTATCGTCGGGTCAGGTCGCCGATCTGCTGCGCGAATGGTACGCCGACTGCGAACTCATCCTGAAACGCTACGGCGCATCGATCGACAAGTTTATAGGCGATTGCGTTTTCGCCTATTGGCACGGGACCGATGCCGACATTCGAGAAAGGGCGGTGCAGGCGGCGGAGGCGCTGCGGGCAATCGAACAGGTTCCCGCCTCGCCGACGCGCATGCTGCTGAGGGCTGAGCACGGCATTCGCCTCGACTGCCGTGTCGGGCTGCATCTCGGCCAGGTGGCGGTCGGATCGATGGGCAAAGGCATCAACACGGCGCTGGGTGATGCGGTCAATATCGCTTTCCGTATCGAGAGCCTCACCCGCGCCACGGGCAGGCCAATTCTGGTAAGCGCCGCTTTCCTTGACGGCTGGGAAGGCTCAGGCGGCCTGTTCGAGCCGTGCGGCGTTCACACGATCAAGGGACACCCCGAACCGATCGAAGTGTTCGCGCCGAAGCAGGAATGGGCAGCGGCCATTAGGGCGTGATAATATCCCGCGGAATGAGCACTTCCCCTAACTCTTTGTTGTCTCACATGATGTTGGACTTTCGGGATCATGCTAGCTGACGCCACCGTGCCGCCTCAATATCAGACGAGGAAGTCGGCGCGATGCGGCGTGAAAGTGTCGACCAGGCGGCCGGCTTCCAGTGCCTTGACACCGTGGACCAAGTTGGATGGCACGATGAACGCTCCGCCCTTGGCGATGGTTTGCGTCTTGCCGTCGATGGTCACCTCGAACCGGCCTTCGACAACATAGCTTGCCTGAACATGCGGGTGGGAATGCAAGACGCCGACGCCGCCTTTTTCGAAGGAGAACTCCACCATCATCAGCTCATCGGTGTGGAGAACGACGCGGCGGCGGTTGCCGTCGGCGGTTGCCACCCATTGCCCTTCAGCGGCATTGGCGAACAGTTTTGGATCGATCATGCTTACCCTCCGGCGTTCAGGCGCCGTAGCAAGCACATTCGCTTGGCGGCCGCAAGAATGTTGCGTCCAGGCGACTATCGCAAGCGCGAACCTTCTGCGTCGAAGATCAGCGCTTCGTCCGCGGCGAACCCCACTGTCACGCTATCGCCGGGGCGAATTTCACAAATGCCGCGCTTTTCCACCAACAGCTTCTCGCCTGTTGCGAGTGTGCCGTAGAGGACTGATGACCCTCCGAGATTTTCGATGACTTCGACCGCCAGCGGGAGTTCGACCGCGCTCGCGCCAGCCTTGTCGAACTGCTCGGGGCGCACGCCCACGGAAACCTTCTGGCCCGCTGCCAGGGCGCTGCGCAGCGCCGGTCTGAAAATCGTTTCGCCACCAAGCGCGAGTGCATCGGTTCGGAGCGCCGTGGCGTTGATGAAGTTCATCTTGGGCGAACCGATGAAGCCGGCCACGAACATATTGTCCGGGTCGCGGTAGAGATCGACGGGGCGGCCGGTCTGCTCGATCCTGCCGGAGCGCAATACAACGATCTTGTCGGCCAGCGTCATCGCCTCGACCTGATCGTGGGTGACGTAGACCATCGTCGCGCCGAGCTCCTGATGCAGCTTGGCAATCTCGATGCGCATCTGCACACGCAGTTCGGCGTCGAGGTTGGAGAGAGGCTCGTCGAACAGGAAAGCTTTCGGCTGCCGTACGATGGCGCGGCCGATCGCGACGCGCTGCCGCTGGCCGCCGGAAAGCTGCGCGGGCCTGCGATGCATCAGCTGTTCGAGCCTCAAGATGCTTGCGGCTTCCTTGACGCGACGCTCGACCTCGGCCTTCGGCGTACCGGTCATGCGCAAGCCGAAGCCCATGTTTCCCGCAACCGTCATATGTGGATAGAGCGCGTAGGACTGGAACACCATGGCAAGCTGCCGGTCACCCGGCTCGACATCGTTGACGACCTTGTCCTCGATGCGGATTTCGCCGCTGGTGGTGTCTTCCAGTCCGGCGATCATCCGCAGCAGGGTGGACTTGCCGCAGCCCGACGGGCCGACAAAGACACAGAATTCGCCGGGCTCGATGGAAAGATCGACGCCGTGGATGATGTCCACCGCGCCAAAGGACTTGCGGACCGCTTTCAACTCGATGGCACCCAAACAGCGATCCTCCCCCTCAATCAACCCATAGGACGAGCCGGATCATCCGGCCTTGCGGCCCGACGCCTTGACGCCATTGTCCAGCCATTCGAGATCGGCGGGCGACAACGAAATATCCAGCGCATTCAGGCTGTCATCAAGCTCGGCCAGCGTGCGCGGGCCGATCAGCGGCACTGACGGGAACGGCTGGGCGAGCACGTAAGCGAGCGCAACGTGGATCGGGCTCTTGCCGAGGTCCTTTGCGAGTTCGATAGCGCGGTCGCGGCGGCCGAAATTCTTCTCCGAATACCAGACCCGCACCAGTTCCTCATTGTCGCGCTTGCCGCGCCCGGCGCGATCGGTGAAGAAGCCCCGACCCTGGCTCGACCAGGCGAAGTTTGGCATCTGGCGGGCGACGAGCCATTGCTTCCAGTCATCACTCGAACAGGCGACGCACCCGTCCCAGATCGGCGACAGCATTTCGGCCAGCGAGAAATTGTTGGAAATCGCGCCCGGCGCCTGCTTGCCGTTCTTTCGGGCATAGTCGATTGCCGCATCCATCCGCTCGCGTGTCCAGTTCGACCCGCCGAATGGTCCGCGAATGCGGCCGGCTTTGACCTCTGCGTCCATGGCATCGACGAACTCGCCGACCGGGACATCGAGATTGTCGCGATGCATGAAATAGACATCGACATGGTCGGTCTGCAGCCGGTCGAGCGAATGGGCAAGTTGCTTGCCGATGGCGTCGGGCGTGCAGAACGGTGTATGCGCGCCCTTGCCAATGATCACCGATTGGTCGCGGGTGCCGCGATTGCGGTGCCATTCGCCGAACAGTTTCTCGGTGTAGCCGGCGCCATAGACGAAGGCGGTATCGAACAGGTTGCCGCCTGCCTCGAAGAAGGCGTCGAGCAGGATTGCACCGGACGAGAAAGTGCGGAAATCCTCGAAGCCGAGCGCCAGAACCGAGGCTGGGCGGAGAAAGCCCGGAATCTGCCGCTTGGGGATGCGCTTGCCGTTCAGCGCCAGCCTGCGACCGGAAATCGTGTTGCTGCGTTTGGCGGCGGTTTCGATGCCGTATTGAAGGCCGGCTGCCGCGCGCCATTTGTCGAGTACGCGCAGGTTGGCGAGGCTGTCGGCCCAATCCATGCCCGGCCATGCGAATTGCTGGCGGTCTGTCCGGATCGCGTCGCCGGCGGCGTCGATCTCAAAAGCATAGAGCCATCCGCTCTCGGTGACCTCGACCGTTTCAGTGCCCTCCGGCCTGATGATCCTGATCTCGCCTGTTCCGCCCTGCTTGCCGCTGGCGAACCAGAAATCGGCAACCTCGATCCTGCCCTTGGTACCGAGGATTCGCAGCACGTTGTCCTGGTTGAGCGAGATCGAGCAGGACACTTCGGCGATAATATCGTTCGGAAAATGCAGGACCGCCGACGCCCATTCGTCCACCCCGGATTTTCCCAGATGCGCGGTGCCGACGACCTTTTCCGGCTCGACGAAAGGCTTTCCGGACGCGGCGCCAGCGATAAGCCGCGCCATCGAAACCGGATAGCCACCGACATCCAGTATGCCGCCGCCGGCCAGGTCGTTGGCGTAGAGCCGATGTTCCGGCATGAAGCCCGGCATGGCGAAGCCGAAGCTCGAGCGGATCAGCCGGATCTCGCCGACGGCGCCGGATTTCACCAATTCCACCAGTTTCAGCGTCTGCGGGTGCAGGCGGTACATGAACGCCTCGCCAAGGAAGGTTCCGGCCTTGCGAGCGGCGTGGATCATGGCGTCGGCTTCGAACGCTGTGAGGCCCATAGGCTTTTCGCACAACACATGCTTGCCGGCTTCCGCTGCTTTGATCGCCCATTCGGCGTGACTCGGATGCGGCGTGGCGATGTAGATCGCATCGACTTGCCGGTCGGCGATCAGCGCCTCATAACCGGCGACCACGCGCGCGCCGGGAAAGTCTTTCGCGTAGCTCGCCTTGCCCGGGTCGCGCGCGCCGATGGCGACAAGCTTGCCGGTTCGCGAATGCGCGACGCCGCCGGCAAAGGCCTTGGCAATGTTTCCGGGCCCGACAATGCCCCAGCGGATTTTGGAGGATGCGTTCATGTCAGTCTCCTGAGGCTGATTTTCGGCAAGGGTTGTTTGGGACAGGACAATCGGATGGAGAAAAACCCCCACCCCTAACCCCTCCCCACAAGGGGGAGGGGACTTTGCTTCGTCCTCAGCGCTAATCACAGCCGGCTTTACACGCCGCGGCAGCGTTGGAAGTAAGCAGCAGCCTTGTCCCCCTCCCCCTTGTGGGAAGGGGTTAGGGGTGGGGGTGAATTCTTTTGCTCGCACCCGTCGAAATTTGAAACGCCCTCATTTCACCGCGCCTGTGGAAATACCGGCGATGAAATGCCGTTGAAGCAGGATGAAGACGACCAGCATGGGGGCGGTCAGCACCACGGCGCCAACCATGATGCCGCCCCACGATACTTTGGTAAGGCCGATCAAACTGCCTAGGGCGACGGGCGCGGTCATCATCTCCGGCCGGCTGTTGATCAGCAGCGGCCACAGGTAGTTGTTCCAGCTGGTCAGGAAGAGGATGATCGACAGTGCGGCGATGGTCGGGCGCACCATTGGCATGGCGACGAACAGAAAGATGCGCCATTCGGAAACGCCCTCGACACGCGCCGCGTCGAACACCTCGGTCGGCATCATCGAGAAGGACTGGCGCATGAACAGCACGCCGAGCGAATTGAACAGCGGCGGCACGATCAGCGCGAACCAACTGTTGGCGAAACCGAAATCGCGCGCGACCATGATGAACTGTGGAATGACTACGGCGAAATAGGGCAGGGTTACCGTGCCGAGAATGATGCCAAGGACGGCGCCGCGCCCGAAGAACCGGTAGCGGGAGAGCGCCCAGCCGGCCATCGAGGTCAGCATCACCGAAAGGACGGTGTAGACCACCGCGACGATAATGGAGATGGTCATCGCCCTGACGAAATCGGTGTCGTTCTGCAGATTGGTGAAATTGTCGGCGAACGCCGTGGAAGGGAACAGTTCGATCTCCGAACTGAAGATGCCGTTCTCCGGCATCGTCGAGAACACGAACATCATCCACAGCGGAAACAGCCAGATCAGGGCCAGCGGCAGCAGCGCCACATGCAGGCCGAGGGAACGCATCCGGGTCGAGCTGTTCTTTCTCATGTCGTGCGCTCCCGTGCGGCCCACATATTGGCCAGCGAGATCAGCACGGCGATCGCCGCGATGGTGTAGGCGATGGCCGAGGCGTAGCCGAAATTGAACGACAGGAAGCCTTGCCGGTAGAGGAAAAGCCCGAGCGTTTCTGTGCCGCCGCCTGGCCCGCCGCGATCGGTAATCAGGAAAGGCTCGGCGAATAGCTGCATTGTTCCGATGATCGAGAGCACGATGCAGAACAGGATGACCGGCCGCAGCAGCGGCAGGGTCAGGAAGAAAAACTGCCGGGTCTTCGACACGCGGTCGAGCGTCGCGGCTTCGTAGATATCCTGCGGAATGGATTGCAACCCGGCCAAAATCAGGATTGCATTGTAGCCCGCCCAACGCCAGGTCACCGCGATGATGATCAACGCCATCGCCGCCGTCGGATTGGAAAACCACGAGACCTCCGGCAGGCCGATCGATGCGAGCAGCTTGTTGACGATCCCGAACTCGTAATTGAACATCAGCCGGAACACCGCGGCGTAGGCGACTTCGCCAACCACGACCGGCGCGAAAAAGGCAAAGCGGAATAGGCCGCGCGCCTTCAGCAGCGGCGAATGCAGCAGCACGGCAAGCACCGTGGCCAGTGCGATCATCACGGGCACCTGCACGACCAGGATAATCAGCGTGTTCTTCAGCGCATTGGCGAAGGCCGGGTCGACCAGAAGCCGCCCCCAGTTCGCCGATGGGTTGAAGGTCCAGGGCAGCCTGCGGGTGTTGAGGAACGACATCCAGAACGAGCTGATGATCGGCCAGACCCAGAAGGTGGCAAAGATCAGCAGGTATGGTGTCAGGAACCCGTAGGCCGCGATTGTACGCTTGCGCATGGCGCGCTCCGAAGCATGGCAGGAAAGGCGGGCCCGGAACCGAGCCCGCCCAGGCTTCCGCTATTGAGCGATCGGCAAGCCGGTCGACAGCTCGATCTGCTTGGCGGCATCGTCGAGCGCCGCCTTGGCGTCGGGATACCCGCCTTCCAGATATTTCAACTGCGTCGCTACAATGATGTTGTGCGCATCGGTGTAGAATGGCGTGCCACGGCTGGGCTTGATCTTTGGCAGGGTGGAGAGGATATCGACCCAAACTTTCTGGCCGCCCCAATAGGGCTGTTCGGCCTGCACGTATGGATCGTCAAGCGCACTCAGCAACGACGGCACGAGACCGAATTCCTTCAGCATCGTGACCTGGCCCTCCACGGTGCCGAGCGTGTAGTTCACATAGGCCATGGCCGATTCTTTGTTGGCGGAGTTCGCGGTAATCGCCAGCGACGAGCCGCCGAGATTGGCGGCATGCGGGCCATCGGCGGTTGCGCTTGGCAGCGCAAAGACGCCCCATTTGCCAGCCAGATCCGGTGAAGTGGAGCGCACGGTGCCCTCGTACCAGCCGCCATAGACCTGCGTGGCCACCTTGCCGGCGGTGTTGGCCTGGATCTTTTCGTCCCAGTTGCCCGCGTTGACGATGCCGGCATCCTTCATCTTCTTGACTGTCTCGAGGCCGGCGACGCAGCCGGGTTTGTTTACGATGATGGAGGAGGCGTCGTCGCTGAAATAGCCGCAGCCCTGCTCGTTGGAGATCATGCGGAAGAACTCATCGTCGGCGTTCAGGTCCGCCTGGGTCATGATGACGCCCGGATTTGCTTCCTGGATCTTTTTGCCGGCGGCAATGAAGTCGTCCCAGCTCTTGATCGTTGAGGGATCGACGCCGGCCTTTTCGTAGAAGTCGCGGCGGTAGAACGCAGCAACCGGACCGGAATCCCAAGGCATCGCATAGACCTTGCCACCGGCTTCAAGTTCGATGCGCTTGAAATCGGGGAACATCTTTGCGGTTTCGTCGGAATAGCCGAGCGTTTTCAAGTCAACGAAGCAATCCGGAAACTGGCTCCAGAAAATCTCCGACTCGAGATTCTCGACCGAAACGATGTCAGGCAGGCCGACGCCGCCTGCGGCGCAGCCGGCAAGCGTCTTGTCGAACACCTGCTGGTTGCCGAGATCCTCGACCGTGACCTTCACGTCCGGGTATTTCTTGTTGAAGCCGGCAACGGTCGCCTTGAGCGAAGACGCCGCGATGTTCCAGCTCCAAATCGTGATCTCGCCGGACTGCGCGAATGCCGGGCTGGCGCCCAGGACAAGCGCGCATGCGGCGTAAGCCAATGTGTTACGCATGAATTCCTCCCAACTCACCTGCTCTCCTCTAGAGCCGCCCCAGACTAGTCCACTGAAGCGCCGCGTCTCCCAAAAAGGGAATGTGGACTTGCCGGATAGTAAGGTCGCAGCGAGTTTCTTGCGCGCGCAGTACACCGCGCCCTTGGACGCAGGCCGGGGGCAGCTTGCTTTCTTGCCGCAGAAGGGCTGCGCCGTTGCAGCGTTCGCGCATTCGGCAAAAAGTAAACTGTCGCCAGCGGCGATGCCTTCACAGCATGTCGTCCAGCGACCAATGGTTGGACCAACGCGCGTCGATTTCGTCCAGGACGTTCTGGTAGCGAATGTCGGTGGACAGCCGCATGATACCGTTCGGGTCGGTGTTGGTGGTTGCCGCATGGATGGTATAGGGACTGTGCAGCACCACGTCGCCCGCTTCATAATTGGCACAGAGCCAGGGACGATCGAAGCGATTGGCCATGGCGGGCAGGTTCTTCGAGATCCATCCGCCCGCCGACATGTTCTTGTTGAAAGCGCTGACGCGTTCCTCGGGAGAAAGGGTAGCGTTGGCCGCGGTGAACTCGTCTTCCATCTTGCGGCCGAGCGTGTGCGAGCCTTCCAGATAGACTAGCCCACCCATGTGAACCGGCACGTCGCCGATCGGGATCCATGCCGTCACCAACCGGTTGGTGCCGCCGCGCAGATAGACGAGGTCGTAATGCGCGCCGGTGGAGGAGGGGTCGCCGGGCCGGGTGTAGCGGATCATCTTGCGCTTGTGCAGATACGACATTCCGCCGAGGAAACGATCGAGAAAACCCCAGAGCTGCGGCTTCATGCAAAAGGATTCGAATGCCGCCGAGCGGACCAGTTCCATCAGCCGTTTTCGCGCGTCACCTGGTTCCGGCTGAGGATTGGCAATGCCCTCGACCGGATCGGAGCCGGGCGCCAGCAGGCCGGTCGAGCGGAACTGACTGAAGAAGTGGCGACGATAATCCAGGACCTCGTTGCGTGGCAGCAGGCCCTTCAGCCACAGATAGCCGTCTTCTTCATAGCGCGCCGCTAGCCGCGCTAGTGGCTCCGCCGGATCGCTTGGGCGCAACGAACCCAAACGCGCCGGTGCACTTTCCAGCACATAACCGTTGGAGATCAGAGCGCTAGCCGGGGCGTCGAGCATGCGTTCCCTCCCAATTCGTTTGCGCTGCCCGCGAACAACGCTAGACTAACCCAGATTGAATGCGTGTCTCCTTATAGCGGGCACATTGTTTCGGCGGATGGTAAGGTCGTGATGGCAACACTGTGGCAGCCCGGCGTAAGCTCTGTCGAGGGCGAACCCATGGCGCTGGAGATGTTCTACAATCGACCCGCAACAATGAAATACCCACATTGGCATGCCCAGGTGGAGGTCAACTTCATCATACAGGGCACGGTCCACTATCTGATGGCCGGCCATGAAATCACATTGTCGGCGGGAGAGATGTGCCTGTTCTGGGGCGGGTTGCCGCATCAGATGGACTGGCGCACCGATGACGCCATTTATACTGGCTGCCACCTGCCGCTGGTGCATTTCTTCCGGTTGCAGCTGCCGGACATGGTTCCGCGCCGGCTGATGGGAGGTGAAACGCTGCTGATGCGGGCGACCGATGCGGCGGACTATACCAATTTCGAGCGTTGGCATCGTTATGCCCGCTCGCAGGATGCGGCCAAGGCCGAGCATGCGGTCAACGAATTGCTGCTCAGGCTGGAGCGCGTGCGCTTTGAGCCCTACGAGCTGGTTCCCGGCGGTGGTGCAAGCTGTGCGGTGGGCGCGTTCGACCAGCAATCGTCACGCGCCGTGCTGCGGATCTGTGACTTCATCGCCGGCAACTTCCTCACCGAGATCGACTCCATCGATATCGCCGCGGCTGCCGGGCTCCATCCCAAATACATGATGAATGTGTTTCGACGCGCCACCGGTATGACGCTCAGCGAATACGTCAACCTGCTGAGGCTGAGCTATGCTCAGGCGCTGCTCATGAAGGACGACGCCAATGTGCTGCGCGTCGCCATGGAAAGCGGCTTCGGGTCGCTCAGCGCCTTCAACAAATCCTTCCGCAAGCTTGCCGGCATGTCGCCTTCCGACTTCCGCCGCAGCATCGCGACCGGGCGCGCTTGATCGCCGGCGCTGATATTGCAGCCCACTGTGAAACGATGACCGGCTCCTGCCGCCGGACGCAACGATTGAGGGGATGGAATGAACCGGATTGATCTCGACGGGCAAGTCGCGGTGGTTACGGGCGGAGCGCAAGGGCTCGGCCTTGCAATGGCGCGGCGCATGGTCCAGTCGGGCGCCAAGGTCAACCTATGGGACGTCGACGAGAAGCTTCTCGGCGAGGCGGTTGCATTGCTGGGCGATGCGGCGAAGTCGGTCAAGGTCGACATCACCGATGCAGGGGCGGTTGCCGGCGCCCATGCGAAGGCCGAGGCGGACTCCGGCCCGGTTTCGATCCTGGTGAACTCGGCAGGCATCGCCGGGCCGAACCATACGCTCGACGAGTATCCGGTCGATGCCTGGCGGCGAGTCATCGACATCAACCTCAACGGCACGTTCATCGTCAACCGCACGGTCGTCCCGGCCATGAAGGCGCGCAATTATGGGCGCATCGTCAATATCGCGTCGATAGCCGGCAAAGAGGGCAATCCCAACGCGTCTGCTTATTCAGCCTCGAAGGCAGGTGTGATCGGGCTGACCAAGTCGCTGGGAAAAGAGCTCGCGGGTTACGACATAGCGGTCAACTGCATCACGCCGGCGACCGCTAAGACGCGGATCCTCGATCAGCTGAAGCCGGAATTCATCGACTACATGCTGTCGCGCATTCCGCGTGCCCGCTTCCTTGAGATCGAGGAGGCTGCAAGCATGGTCGCCTGGCTGGTTTCGAAGGAGAACAGTTTTACCACTGCCTCGGTCTTCGATCTTTCGGGCGGCCGGGCGACGTACTGAACGTGGCCGGCGACGCCATTCCTGCCGGAGGGCGTCTGATCGGTCTCAGACCATGCCGAGCGCGGCCTTGTAGAGATCAAGGATGGTTTCGGCTTCCTCGCGCTCAGCCTGGTCCTGCTTGCGCAGGCGGATGATGGCGCGAATCGCCTTGGTGTCGAATCCGTTGCCCTTGGCTTCCGCGTAGACGTCCTTGATGTCGTCGGAAATCGTCTTCTTTTCTTCTTCCAGGCGTTCGATGCGCTCGATCAGCGCGCGCAGCTGCCCCGCCGCGACGGTCTGGCTGGTTTCGGTGATATCTTCGGCCATGTCGGACTCCGGACGGCGGGTTGATAAGGCCGCGACTCGGAGGCTGCGGCGGGAGGCGGTTCGATGCCCGAAGCCGGAGAGAGGGTCAAGGGGTATGACACGCTGCGACAGGGTATTGCTTGAAGACGATACCCCCACCCCTAACCCCTCCCCACAAGGGGGAGGGGGACCCGCTGCATCGCAAGCTTGGCGTCAAGCGTCGACGGTTTTGCGCGGCATAGCGGTCGACAAGATCCCCCTCCCCCTTGTGGGAGGGGTTAGGGGTGGGGGTTCTTCTGCAAATCCTTTCAAACGACCGCCTGCGCGCACCGACATGTCACAAGTTGCCCGCGCTTCTGGCACCGCGGCTAGCCGCCGGCGTCTCCGGGACAGGGCGGCATCGCACCAGGCAACCTGCCGTCGGGGTGGCCCGCGAGTTCGGGGTTCGGCGTGTAAAGTGGACCAACCACAAGCGGCCTGTCAGGCAGCAACGATTGGTCTTCCGACGATTTGATGGTGGTTTCGATCGCCTGCATTTCCGTTCCCGACGCATCCTCGATGCGGATCGAGACCTTGTAAGGCTTGTCCTTGACGATGCAGCGCAGCGGCGGCGTGTTGATGGTGATCTTCGACAGGTTCGGCCAGATCTTCTCCCGCACCTCGATCGGCGCCCCACCTGCCGGGTCGTCGAACAGCGCGATCGCCACCTCGCCGTCACCGACGGGACGCAGGGGTTTCAGGTTGACAAGGAAAGTCGCGGTGGCGACGCGGTAGTTGAATACGACCAGTTTGCCATCCAGCGCAAAATGGTCGCCATCGCCGGTATCCCGGCAAGCAGCAAGCGCCAGCCCCGCCGTAAGGATCGCCGCGATGAGCCTGAGTTTCGATCGGTCAGCCATGCGCCACCTCTCTTTCCGAACGGCGCTGATAGTGCCGCCGCGCCTTCTGGCGGTTGCCGCAAACTGCCATGTCGCACCAGATGCGGCTGCGGTTGCGGCTCTCGTCTAGGAACAGCCAACTACAATTGGCACAGATGCGGATGCGCGCGGCCTTCTGCGGCTGCAGTAGCGCCAAGGCAGACACCGCAAGCGCGGCTTCGAAAGGCATCGGTTCGTCAGGCCGCGCCAGTCAGGCGGCCGGCGACATCGACCTCGAACTTGTGACCATCCAGCCCGGCAGCACAGGCGGAAAGGAACGGCGGGAGATCGGTTGTGTCGAGACGCCCGTCGCAAGCCGCATTGCGGAACAGCCGGTCGGTGGCCTCGCGGATAGCCAGAACCTTTGGCGCCTCCGCTTCGGCGACACAAAGCTGCCTGCCGCCGAGTTCTTCCGCGCGCTGCACCGACGCTGCTGCGGCGAAACGGACGATCTCGACGGGGTCATCCAAGCGATCGAAGGTCCGCTCGGGATCGTTCCTCAACACAACCGTATTGGTTACGTCGAGTGCCAGAGTGCCGCTGGAGAAGCGATGAGGTGTCCACGAGACTGCCATTGCAGTATTCTAACTGGTAAAGCCGATTTGACAAGTTAGGATTGCCAAGGCAATTTCCAGTCCGGTCCGCGCCAGCGCGCGGCATGGATGACGTATGCTCTACCTTCTGCAGCAATTGCTGAACGGCCTGCATATGGGCGCGATCTACGCCACGCTCGCCTTCGGCTATGCGCTGATCAACGCCGTGCTTCGCCGCACCAATCTGGCGCATGGGGCGATCTTCGGTTTCGCAGGCCAAATCATGATCCTTGCCGCTGTCTCTGGCTGGCAGGTTCTGTGGCTGACGCTTCCCGCAACGCTGGCGTTCGGGGTCACGGTAGCGCTGTTCTACGGCGCGATGATTTCCTCGGTTCTTTCGCGCAGTGTTTTCCTGCCCTTGTTTAACCGATCGGCCAACACCATCGTCGCCGCGACGCTCGGGGTGTCGCTGGTGCTGATGGAGCTTGGCCGCATTGCGGCTGAAACGCGCGACTTCTGGCTGCCGCCGATACTGTCACAACCGGTTGTGTTTGCACATGCAGGCGGCTTCAAGGCGACGCTGACGACCTTGCAGGTGATGAACTGCGCGGCTGTGCTGGCTCTGCTGATTGCCGCCTCCTGGGCGCTGCCCCGCAGCCGGTTCGGGCGCGAGTGGCAGGCCGTCAGCGACGATCGTCTGGGGGCAGCCCTTTGCGGCGTCGATACCAAGAAGGTGTTCCGGCAAGCGGTGCTTTTCGGCGGTCTCGGCGCGGCTTTCGCGGGCATTCTCGCCGCACTCTATTATGGCAATATCAGCTTCGGCGCTGGGCTGGTGTTCGGACTGAAGATCCTGTTCGTGACAGCGGTCGGCGGCTACCTCTCGCCACCACGCGCGGCGGTCGGCGGTGCGGTTTTTGGCATCGCCGAATCGCTATGGTCGGGCTATTTCCCGGTGGAATGGCGGGACGGCTGGATGCTCGGTTTCCTCGTCGTGCTGCTGGTGCTGAGGACGGAACGCGAACTGCCGGAGAAAATAACCTCCAGGGTCTAAGACATTCGTCTTGGTCGCGGTCAAATACTTGCTTCCGTGTGGTCAGGACTCCAGCTCTCATCGAGAGCGATGGCATTGCTTGTTGACGCGCCCCACACCTCCCGGCATAGCTGTCGCAGGGAACAAATCGGCAAAAACCGACAACGATTACCGGAGGGACGATCGTGGAACCAGCCATCGCGGTCACGCGTGTGATCGATGAGCTGAACCGGCGGATCGGCATCGTCGCCATCTATATGGTCCTGCTTTCATCACTGATCTGCGCCATCAACGCCATCCTGCGCTACTCGACAAACGGCCTGCTCTGGCTGGAGCAATATATGGGCGGCGGGTTCGTCGGAGGCTTTGTCAGCTGGTACGGGCGATATTCGAACACCTTTTCGGAGGCGCAGTGGTACATGTTCGCCGCGATGGTCATGCTGGGCGGCGCCTGGACGCTCAAGGTCAACGAGCATGTCCGCGTCGATCTCTTCTATGGCTGGGTCAGCGAGCGCACGCGCACCTGGATCGATCTGCTCGGCGGCATCTTCTTCCTGCTGCCGATGTGCGCATTGATGATCTATTTCACCTGGCCCTGGTTTTGGCAGTCGTGGGTGACAGGCGAGGGCTCCAACCAGACCGGCGGTCTGATCCGCTGGCCGGCAAAGCTGTTGGTGCCGCTTGGCTTCGGGCTGGTCGGCCTGCAGGGCATCTCGGAAATCATCAAATGTGTGCTGGCGCTCACCACGAACTATGTTCGCGAGTTCGCCTATGAGAAGCCTATGCAATGATTGACCTTCTCACGCACTACATCGCCCCGCTGATGTTCGTGGGGCTGATCTTCTTCATGGTGATCGGCTATCCGGCGGCGTTCTCGCTGGCTGCAGTCGGACTATTCTTCGGCCTGATCGCCATCGAGCTCGGGCTGATCGAACCGAGCTTCATGGGCAATCTGACGTTCCAGATCTTCGGTGTGCTGGAAAATCAGCTGCTGCTCGCCATTCCCTTCTTTACCTTCATGGGCGTGATCCTAGAACGATGCGGCCTCGCAGAGGACCTGCTCGATGGCTTTGGCCAGCTGTTTGGCGGCATGCGCGGCGGCCTGTCCTATGCGGTCATCCTGGTCGGCGCGATTCTTGGCGCGATTACCGGAACCGTGGCGGCGTCGGTCATCGCGATGGGCCTGATCTCGCTGCCGGTGATGACGCGTTACAGCTACAATGTCCGTCATGCGACAGGCGTGATTGCCGCGTCCGGCACCATAACCCAGCTTATCCCGCCGTCGCTGGTGCTGATCGTGTTGGCCGACCAGCTCGGAAAATCGCCCGGCGACATGTATATCGGCGCGACCGGCGCAAGCATCGTGCAGGTGGCGCTGTTCGCCGGCTGGGTGTTCATCCTCAGCATCTTCAGGCCGCACTATGTACCGGCGTTGCCGCCCGAGGCGCGCACGCTGCGCGGCTGGCCGCTGCTCGCCAAATGCGCGCGCGCCATGATCCCCTCCCTGGCGCTGATCTTCATCGTTCTCGGCACCATTTTGATGGGCGCTGCTACCCCGACCGAGGCCGGCGCAATGGGCGTTGTCGGGGCAATCCTGCTTGCCTGGTTGAATCGCCGACTCACGTGGGAACTAATCTACCAGGGTATGGACATGACCATGCGGCTGACCGCCATGGTGGTTTTCATCCTGCTCGGCGCCCGCGTCTTCAGCCTCGTCTTCCAGGGCGTCGGCGGCAGCCACTGGATCGAGGGAATGCTGACGTCGCTGCCGGGCGGCGTCGTGGGCTTCCTAGTGTTTGTCAACCTGTTCGTTTTCGTTATTGCCTTCTTCCTCGATTTCTTCGAGATCGCCTTCATCATCATCCCCTTGCTGGCGCCTGCGGCCTCGGCGCTTGGCATAGACCTGATCTGGTTCGGCGTGATGATCTGCGCGAATCTGCAGACCAGCTTCATGCATCCGCCCTTCGGCTTCGCACTGTTTTATCTGCGCGGCATCGCGCCGCGTACCATCAAAACGCGCGACATCTATATGGGCGCCATTCCGTGGCTCTTCCTCCAGCTGATCCTCGTCGGGCTGCTCATCGCCTTCCCGGGAATGGTCACCTATTTCCTTGACCCGGTGAGCAATGTCGATCTGGATAAGATCGAAATCCATGTGCCGGGTCCCGGAACGGACGGTGGATTGGGAACGCCGCCCGCCATGAACGATCTCAGCCAGCCGCCGGCGATTGGTACCCCGCCTGCTCAACCGGCGCCGCCTGCAAATGACTTGTCGCAGCCGCCGAGCTTCAACTGATAGGGATCAAAGATGAAAGCGGTCCGCCTCGACGCGATCGGCAGCCTGGCGGCCCGCGACATCGAAAGGCCCGCGCCGGGTGCAGACGATCTGCTGGTGAGGGTCGAGGCCTGCGGCATCTGCGGCACCGACCGGCACATCTTGCATGGCGAGTTTCCATCGAACCCGCCGGTGACGCTTGGCCATGAGTTCTCCGGCATTGTCGAGGCGATGGGCGAGTGGGTCGGCGGTTTTCGGCTGGGCGACCGCGTTACCGGCGATCCAAACATAGCCTGCGGGCGTTGTCCGCACTGCCAGAATGGCCGCGTCAATCTCTGCGAAGGGCTGCGCGCCATCGGCATTCACCGCGATGGCGGGTTCGCCGATTACGTGATCGTGCCGCAGAAGCAGGCGTTCCTGCTGCCTTCCGACCTTGACCCGCTGCATGGCTCGTTCTGCGAGCCGCTAGCCTGCTGCCTTCACGGCATCGACACGGCGGCGATCAGGGCAGGGTCATCGGTCGTGGTGCTGGGCGGTGGCGTCATCGGCCTGCTTGTGGTGCAACTGGCCAAGCTTGCCGGCGCGACCACCGTTATTCTCTCGACCCGTCAGGCGTCGAAGCGTGTGTTGGCTGAAACGCTTGGCGCGACCGCGACCATCGATCCGTCGGCCGGCGATATCATCGAGACGATCGTCGGAGCGAACGGCCTTGTTCCAGGCGGCGTGGATATCGTGATCGAGTGCGCAGGCGTCGCCGAAACCGTCGTCCAGTCCACCCGATTGGCGCGCAAGGGTGGCACCGCCGTCATCCTTGGCGTCATGCCGCAAGGCGCCAAGGTCGAGATCGAACCGTTCGACATCCTGTTCCGCGAGTTGAGGGTGCTTGGCTCCTTCATTAACCCTTTCGTCCACCGGCGAGCAGCCGATCTGATCGCGTCGGGCTCCATCAAGGTCGCGCCGCTGATCTCCCGCGTCATTTCGCTCGACGACGCGCCGGACGCCATCCGCAATCCGGCAGCGCCTGGCGAGGTCAAGGTGCTGGTCGTGCCGAGCGGGTAATCCGAGTTTCCGGCGGCACAATTTGGGGCGCCGTCCTGACGGGCGAAGGGAAATCCAGCTGGCTTGAAGACGCATGCAATGCGCGGTCGGAGGACCAGACTGTCGGCGCCATCGCGATGGCCGGCGCGGAGGGGCTTGCCATCGAGCGCGATATGCTTGCTGATCTCTGTCGCGGCGACATTCGGGCCAAGGCGCGTGCGCGGCTTGCCGAAATGGACGCGGCGTGGGGCAGTAGCGGAGGAGGCGGACCGGACATGAGAGACGAGGACGTCGATGATTATCGCGGGCTTGGCTGGGAGCACGGAGCGCTGACAGTGCAGCGGCTGGGCGCCATGATGGCGCCGGTCACCTTTCTGCTGCCGGATGGCCGTCAGGTCTCACCGCTGCATATAGCGCCGTGGGCGGGCGACACGGGGACAGAAGCTCTTCCGGGCATCCTGCGCCGCCTGCGCGGCGACTGGCCCTGCGCACCCTTCGGCTATTCGGTGCCGTCCGACGGCTGGCCGGAGGAATGGGCGAGAGTGATGGGACCGGCCGCCGAGGAAGAGGAGGTTCACGGCCACTCGTCCAATCATGAATGGCGCTGGCACTCAACCGACGGCTACTCGCTGAAACTGTTCATCGAATATCCGCTGCCAAGCCCGGTCCTCCGGGTCGAGCGGACGATCACGCCGGACCCGCACACGACCGCGGTCAATCTGGAATTCCGCATCATGGCGCGGCGGAGCTGCCGGTTGCCGATAGGCCTGCACCCGGTGTTCCGTTTGCCCAAGGAGGCAGGCGCGGCGCGGCTTGAGCTAGGCGCGTTCGACCATGGCCTTACCTATCCCGATACGGTCGAGCCGGGGGCGGCTTTGTTTGCCAAGAATGAACGGTTCATCGATCTGACGGCTGTTCCCGGACGAGCCGGCGGAACGGTGGATGCGTCGCGCTTGCCGTTTACCGGCGACGTTGAGGAATTGCTTCAGATACAGGGGCTCGACGGTAGCGTGGCGCTTGCCAACCACGCCGAGGGATACCGGGCGCGCCTTTCCTGGCAGAAGGAGCATTTTCCGAGCCTGCTTTTGTGGATGTCCAATCGCGGCCGCAAGTTCGAGCCGTGGAACGGGCGGCATGTGGCGTTGGGGATCGAGCCGATCTGCTCGCCTTTCGGACTTGGTCCGGCGACGGCGCTGGCCGACAATCCGATCGCGCTTTCCGGTACGCCGACGGCGCTGGATTTCTCTGCGGACCACACATTCGTGACGCGCTACAGGATTGAGGTGGAAGCGCTGTGATCAGCTTGGAGGCTGACGGATTGGGTGGTCACTTCGATCTGAGGCGGTAGACCGAAACGTGCGAACGTGACTCCGCGGTGAAGGCGGATCCAACCCAATCCGCCCACCTGTTCTCAAGTTCAAATCCGGCCAAACCGAGCAGGGCGCGTTTTTGGATCGCAAGGATCAGGTGAAGGACCGAGAGGAAGGCTGCCGTGGCTTGTTCGACGCGCTGGCTGCGTATCTCGAGAGCAATGGTTGAGGCCTGTCGGAATCCACCTTGTTCAAACGTCTTGAACCAACATGGGAGGCCTTTGTGGCACTGACATTCTATTATCACCCGCTGGCGTCGTTCTGTCACAAGGCGCTTATCCCGCTTTATGAGAACGGGATCACCTTCGAGCCGGTCATTGTCGATCTTGGCGATCCGGAGTCATCAGCAGCGTTCAAGGCGATCTGGCCGATGGCGAAGATGCCGGTACTGGTGGATGAAGCGCGGGGTGCGACAGTGGCCGAGTCCACAATCGTCATCGAGTATCTCGACGCGTTTCATCCGGGCGCGATCCGCTTCATTCCGCAGGATGCGAACCAGGCATGGCGCGTCCGCTTCTGGGACCGGTTCTTTGACCACTATGTTCAGGAGCCGATGCAAAAAGTGGTGATCGACGAGCTGCGGCCCAATGGCCAGCGCGACCCGTTCGGTGTCGAACAGGCAAAAAGCCAACTCGCAGAGGCGTATGGGTTCGTTGAGAAGCAGCTTGAGGACAAGACCTGGATCGCCGGCGAAGAGTTTACGCTGGCGGATTGTGCCGCGTTGCCGGGGCTGTTCTTCAGCAGCGTCATCGTGCCGTTCGGCGAGCGGAGCCGGCTGCGGGCCTATTACGGGCGGCTGATGCGGCGTCCGTCGGTCGAGCGGGTGTTGCGCGAGGCAGAGCCGTATCTCCGCTTCTTCCCGCTGCCGGACAAGCCTTCGCTCACTCCGCCAGAAGTTTGATTGTGCGAAAGTTGCCCCCTCACGCGGCCTCCGCTTCGCTCGGCCACCCTCTCCCCGCTGGGGAGAGGAGGTTCGTCAACCACTGCGTCAAATGTTCGACTGTCCAAGAGCGAGGCACGGAGCATCATCGGTGGAGCTGATGACGGCGGACCAACTGACCGAAGCGCAGAAGACAACCTCGGACTCGCAAATCTTCTTCAATGGAAATACCGGCTGGGGCTTTGGCATGGCGGTGGCGACGCGGCGCGACGAGCCATGGCTGACGCCCGGCCGCTTTGGCTGGGACGGCGGCTACGGTACGTCGGGTTATACCGATCCGAAGGAAGGGCTCATCGGCGTGCCGTTGACGCAGCGCATGATGGATTCTCCCGAGGCGCCACGACACTTCACCGATTTCTGGACGGGGGCGTATCAGGCGATCGATGATTGATCGCCTGCCACCGCCTCGTGGACGAAGGTGACTATGGCCGAAGTTTACTTGGCGGCAAAAATATCCTTGATCAGTCGTTGGCAGCGCTCGGCCATGAAATCGAGCAGCAGCCGGACCTTGGGGTCCTGCAGCTTCTTATGCGGATATACCGCCGCAAGCTGCACGGGAGTCGGCGGGTTGTCGGTCAGGATCACCTTGAGGCGACCGTCGCGGATGAATGGTTCGATCTCGAAACGCGGCTTGTTCATGATGCCGCGGCCCGAAAGCACCCAGCCGGTTATGACATCGCCATCGTCGGAATCGAATGGTCCATGCACCTCGAATTTCGCCGGGCCAGTGGGCGTGCGCAAAGTCCAGAAGTGCTCGCGGGCGCCGGGAAAGCGCAGCATCAGGCAATCGTGACCGTCATCGATCAGCTGTTGCGGCTGGGTCGGTTCGCCGCGCGCCTCCAGATATTTCGGCGCTGCGACCAGCACGCGCTCGCATTCCAGGATGCCGCGCATGCGCAGGCTGGAATCCTCCAGCAAGCCAAGGCGGAACGCCACGTCGATGCCTTCCTTCATGATGTCGACATTGTGGTCGGACAGGCGCAGCCGTACCTGGATCTGCGGGTACTGGTCGCGGAATTCCGGGATACCAGAGGCGATGAAACGTCGGCCAAGGCCGAGCGGCGCGGTGACGCGGATCGAGCCGCGCGGCTGGCCGGACAGCGTACTAACCGCCGCCTCGGCCTCTTCTATGGCTTCCAGCACGCGCTTTGCGCCTGCGTAGAACGCTGTGCCCTGCTCGGTCGGCATCAATTGCCGCGTGGTGCGGTTGAACAACCGCACGCCGAGATGCTTCTCAAGTTCCTTGATACGGTTCGAGGCTACGGCGGGCGATACCCTGAGGTCACGGCCGGCAGCCGACAGGTTGCCGAGTTCGATAACCCGTACGAAAACGGTGATGTTGTCCAGATAGGCCATGTGCTCCCCACTTCGCACGTGAGGCAAATCGTCCGGCTTTTCCGCCACTCCCGTTGTCCATCGAGCTGCCTTGCCGGAACTCGTTCCGGCCTGCGGGGAGGGGGAAACGGGTCCGGTCCCGGTTGCTGTTTCCGTCCCCCCGCGGTCCATGGGGACGGTTTGAAGCACACACAGCACGATGGAGAGGAATGCCTTGCCGAGACAGCTGCCCTTCTCCATAAGGGCCTCCCGTCACGGTCGGCCCTGTGGCATTATTTTCCAGATTTTTTTGAAAGTCATGGGGTATTCGTAGCCTTCTCTAAAAGTGCGCGTGACGCAACAATCGGATCGTGGGAGAGAGGTACGGGAATGCTTGACGTAGCGATCTTATGGGACTGGCTGAGTTTCGCGGTTCGCTGGCTGCATGTCATTACAGGCATCGCCTGGATCGGCTCGTCCTTCTACTTCGTGGCGCTCGATCTCGGCCTCCGCCAGCGGCCCGGCCTGCCCGCAGGCGCCCACGGCGAGGAGTGGCAGGTTCACGGCGGCGGCTTCTACCACATTCAGAAGTATCTCGTTGCGCCGGCGGAAATGCCGGAGCACCTCACTTGGTTCAAATGGGAATCCTACGCCACCTGGCTGTCGGGCTTTGCGCTGCTCTGCATAGTCTATTATGCGGGCGCCGATCTCTTCCTCATTGACCGCAACGTTCTCGACGTCTCCGCCCCGGTCGGCATCCTGATCTCACTCGCCGTCATCGGCGTCGGCTGGGTGGTCTACGACCTGCTCTGCAAATCGCCGCTCGGCAACAGCGATACCGGCCTGATGCTGGTGCTCTATGCCGTGCTGGTGTTCATCGCCTGGGGACTGACGCATCTGTTCACCGGCCGCGCCGCGTTCCTGCATCTTGGTGCCATCACTGCGACGATCATGTCGGCCAACGTGTTCATGGTCATCATTCCCAACCAGAAAATCGTAGTGGCCGACCTGATCGCCGGCCGCAAACCGGATCCGAAATACGGCAAGATCGCCAAGCAGCGTTCGCTCCACAACAACTACCTGACGCTGCCTGTCCTATTCCTGATGCTGTCGATCCACTACCCGCTGGCCTTCGGCACCGAGTTCAACTGGATCATCGCCTCTATCGTGTTCATCATCGGCGTTTTGATCCGACACTATTTCAACACGGTGCACGCAAGAAAGGGCACCCCGACCTGGACGTGGCTTGCGGCTGCGATCCTGTTCGTCATCATCATCTGGCTGTCAACCGTGCCGAAAGTGCTGACTGGCGAGCAGAAGGTCTCCGCCGGCACGGAGACCTACATCGCGTCAACGCACTTTGGCGCCGTACGCGATACCGTCATGGGACGCTGCGCCATGTGCCATGCCGCCGAGCCTTCTTACGAGGGCATCTATCATGCGCCGAAGGGCGTAGTGCTGGAGACGGACGGCGCGATCGCCGAGCAGGCCAAGGAAATCTACCTTCAGGCGGGCCGCAGCCACGCCATGCCACCCGGTAACGTCACCCAGATTACGCCGCAGGAGCGCGCGTTGCTGGTGACATGGTTCGAGGCGGCGGGGAATTAGGTGAATGGCGAATGGAAAATGGTGAACAGTTGGAATGCGGCGCTTGCAACGCTTTCTTGCTGCAAAACTCCCGCCATTCACCAACGCCGTGACAGGTGACAGGATCTGACCTCATCATGACCACCACCCTTTTGCGCGGCAGAACACTGTCATTCCTGCGCTGGCCAGACGGTGCCCGGGACCTCGATGCATTTCGCTATGAGGAGGATGGCGGGCTGCTGCTGAGCGAAGGCAAGATCGTTGCCGCAGGTCCATTTGCAGAGGTTAAGGCAAAGGCCGGCGAGGGCGTTGAGATCATCGATCACCGCCCGCATCTGTTGATGCCTGGCTTTATCGATTGCCACGCGCATATGCCGCAGATGCAAATCATCGCGTCCTACGGCGCCGAGCTGCTGGACTGGCTGAACACCTACACCTTCCCCGAAGAGACCAAGTTCCGCGACACTCAGCACGGCCGCCGCATCTCGCGGCTGTTCCTCGACGAACTCATTCGCCACGGCACGACCAGTGTTGTCGCCTATTGTTCGGTTCACAAGGAGTCGGCGGAAGCCTTCTTCGCCGAGTCGCATGGCCGCGACATGCTGAATATCGCCGGCAAGGTGATGATGGACCGTAACGCGCCCGACGGCGTGCTCGACACGCCGCAGTCGGGCTATGACGACACCAAGGCGCTGATCGCCGAGTGGCACGGCAAGGGCCGTCAGCACTACGCGGTGACGCCGCGTTTCGCCATCACTTCATCGCCGGAGCAGATGGAAATGGCGCAGGCGCTGATGCGCGAACATCCCGACCTCCACATGCAGACCCATCTCTCCGAAAATCACGCCGAGATCGCTTTTACCCAGGAGCTTTATCCGTCGGCGAAGGACTATACCGACGTCTACGATCACTATGGCTTGCTTGGGTCAAGGAGCCTGTTCGGCCATTGCATCCATCTTTCCGAGCGCGAGGCGGATGCACTATCGCGGTCAGGGTCGGTCTCGGTATTCTGCCCGACCTCTAACCTATTCCTCGGTTCCGGCCTCTTCGACTACCAGCGCTACCGGACACGCGAGAGGCCGGTGCGAATCGCGGCGGCCACCGATGTCGGCGGCGGCACCAACTATTCGATGCTGCGCACCATGGATGAAGCCTACAAGGTGATCGCGCTGAATGGAGAAAAGCTGAACCCATTCGCCTCGTTCTGGCAGATCACGCGCGGTAACGCTGAGTCACTGTCGCTGGCGGACAGGATCGGTACGCTTGAACCGGGCACCGACGCCGACGTCACTGTGCTCGACGCCAGCGCTACGCCCGCCATGCGGCTGCGGATGGAGACTGTCAAGACACTTGCCGAGGAGCTGTTCCTGCTCCAGACACTTGGCGACGACCGGGCCATCGCCGAGGTCTACGTTTCAGGCAAGCCGGCAAAGAGCGACTTGCTTTCGCGAGTGTAAATGGACAAAGGGATCGCACGATCATGACCATACGCGACCCGAAATCCTTTCTAGTCTCGATCTTTCAGGCGGCTGTTGCCGCCGCCGACCCGCGATTGACGATCAAAAAGCATCTTCCGCAACGGCCCAAGGGACGCCTGATCGTCGTCGGTGCCGGCAAAGGGTCGGCGCAGATGGCCGCAGCCTTTGAGAAAGCCTGGGACGGGCCGATCAGTGGGCTCGTCGTTACCCGCTATGGCTATGGCGCGGCATGCGAGCGGATCGAGGTAATCGAGGCCGCACATCCCGTGCCCGACCAGGCAGGGCTCGTGGCGTCACATCGCTTAGTCAACACGGTTTCCGGCCTGAGCGAGGACGACCTTGTGGTCGCGCTGATTTCGGGCGGTGGCTCAGCTCTGTTGCCCTCGCCGCCAGCGGGGTTGACGCTTGCCGACGAGATTGCCGTCAACGAGGCGCTGCTTGCCTCCGGCGCGCCGATCGCGGCGATGAACACACTGCGCAAACACGTGTCGATGATCAAGGGTGGCAGGCTAGCCGCTGCGGCCTGGCCGGCGCGTGTCGTTTCGCTCGTCGTCTCGGACATTCCGGGCGACAATCCGGCACTCGTGGCTTCTGGGCCGACCGTGCCTGAAGGCGCGACGCGCGCCGACGCTTTGAGGATCGTCGAAACCTACCGCATGAAGCTGCCCGATGCGGTCATGGCCCATTTGAAAACAGACGCGGCAAACGCACCGCGGCCAGAAGAAAGCCGCTTTGCCCGCAATGAGGTCCATCTCATCGCGTCGGCTGCTGTGTCGTTGGAAGCCGCGGCCGAGGAGGCGCGCCGGCAAGGTATGGAGGCGGTCATATTGTCCGATTCCATTGAGGGCGAGGCGCGCGATGTCGGCTCAGTGCATGCGGCAATCGCCCGTGAAGTGGCAGCGCGCGGCCGGCCATTTTCGCGGCCGGTGTTGGTGCTGTCAGGTGGCGAGACGACGGTCACACTACGCGCCAAGGGCAAGGGCGGCCGCAACAGCGAGTTCCTGCTTTCCTTCGCGATCGGAATCGATGGCATTGACGGTATCCACGCTTTGGCCGCCGATACGGATGGCATTGACGGCTCGGAAAACAATGCGGGCGCCTTCTGCGACGGCACCAGCGTAGTACGCATGCGCGCCGGCGGAACGGATGCCAAGGCCATGCTTGCAGGCAACAATGCGTGGACGGCTTTCAACGCGAGCGGAGATCTGTTCGTCCCGGGCCCAACCGGAACGAACGTCAATGATCTTCGCGCCATTCTTGTGATTTAGAGCGTCGCACATGAAATCGGAATCGATGGGATTCCGGTTTGAAGATTTGATGTAGGAAGGAATTTTGTGGAGTTGGATCGCATTTTTCGATCGAACGTAACGAGTCTTCATGGACTGGCAGGCCACAATGCGATCGTAACCCGAGGCCCGGCTGCTCGTGAGTGCTAGGACAAACAAATTGGTTCTCTCCAACAATCTGGCGATTTTCGGCTGGATATTCATGAGCATCTGGATGGTCATGCTGGTTCTGATCAGCTGGCTGTTCGTACGCGATGGTGGGTTTCGCCAGTTCAATCCGGCGATTGAGACCGGCATAATGATGCTTTTCTGGATGTTCGGGTTCGCCGGCTGCGCCCAAATATTCGGAGCGCAGCGCATCCGGGTCACCGTCGGAAACCGGAGCGTTGAGGTTCTTGAGCGCTGGCCGTTGCGCCGGCGGCTTGAGTCCTGCGCGGTGCGTGACGTTGCAATTTCCCCGGTGACGGAAGGCAAGGACGACGAGGGTGATCCTTATTTCCGTTGCACGCTGTCCATGGCGTCGGGTCGCAACGTCACATTCAGCGAAAGTCACGATCGGTCCTTGGTCGAGGCTGCGCGGAAACGGTTTATGGCAGCAGTTGCGTAGAGCGGAGTCACGCCAGAAAGGCCGGACTTTCCTTGACGAGTGCGATGCGCAGTTTCTCGAGCGCGCGGTTCTCGATCTGGCGCACCCGCTCCTTGGAAATACCGAGCGTCACGCCAAGCTGTTCCAGTGTTGCGCCGTCTTCGCGCAGACGCCGCTCGGCGACGATGCGACGCTCACGGGCACTCAGGACATCTAGTGCCTTATTGAGCCAGGACGAGCGGCGTTCGAGGTCTATTGCTTCGCCGGCAACCTCGTCCGGGAGCGGGTCGCTGGAGACAAGAAAGTCCATACGGTCGGAGGCGGCCTCTTCCTCTCCCACCGGTGCGTTCAGCGAATAGTCGGGGCTGGAGAGGCGCGCATCCATTAGTGCGACATCCGCTTCCGAAACGCCGAGTTCCGACGAAATCTTACTGTACAGCGCCGAACCCGTGAGCGTGCTGTC
The DNA here is from genome assembly GCA_963839725.1 of uncultured Alphaproteobacteria bacterium. Classification (GTDB taxonomy): domain Bacteria; phylum Pseudomonadota; class Alphaproteobacteria; order Rhizobiales; family Rhizobiaceae; genus Kumtagia. The sequence continues at coordinate 53,266 of CAWIWT010000007.1, forward strand.
GCCTCGCGCAAGATGGGCGCGTAAGCGCCGAAGGTTGAAGAACAGCGCCTTTTGCGCGGAGCTTGTTCCGCCGCGGACAATCGACCAGTTGCGCAGGATGTAATCCTGCATCGACGCACGGATCCACCAGGTGGCGTAGGTCGAGAAGCGAACGTCTCTCTCCGGCTCGAAGCGGGCGGCGGCTTCAAGCAGGCCGACATACCCTTCCTGGACAAGGTCCCCCATGGAGAGACCAAAATGCCGGAAACGCGCGGCCATGGAGATAACCAGCCGCATATGCGCTACCGTAATGCGGTGCATCGCATCCTGATCGTGGGAAATCTTCCATCGCTGAGCAAGCGCCAGTTCTTCCTCGCGTGCGAGGTAAGGTGCGGCCATCGCCGCGGTAATCATCGATCGTGCTGCCCTGTCGTCCATGGCCGTCGCCCCGCTCGCGTGCGAAACCGGGCGCCGCAGAAACACCGCGCCACTTTGAGCTGAACGTTGCGCCGTGGCGATTAGTTCCGCTCGCACGACATCGTGAACGCTATGATGCCGACGTCCACCAATGCCAACCACAAGGGTGCCAATTTGCGCGGGCTCAGACGGGCGACTCGGCGCTTGAGGCAAGCGCCGGTCAGGCCGCTACTGATCGGTGATGATCTTGACCTTGTCGCCGGCCGAAACCGTGGCGACGGGCGAAAGTGCGTTGAGCAAGCGGAAGAGATCCATCTTGCGGTCGACGCCGGCCATCTTGGACGACAGCGTGCCGACCGTATCGCCGGGCTTCACCGTGATGACGCGCACGCGCAAGGGCTTCAATGCTGCCTTTTCGCTGGCGCTGAGCGCATGGAAACTCGAACCCACCGAGCGGGCGACGACATTCAGGCTTGCATTGTTCCGCGGCGCCGCGGTCAGCAGGCGATAGACCTGGCCGCCGACGCGGATCACGGTGATGTCGAACTGCCACTTGTCGGCGCGGGCGCTGGCGATCACCGCTTCGTTGCCGTTGATGGTTTCGCTGCGCAGGCTCGCGGGGTCGAGACCCGCCACCCAGCCGGAGCGGATGTAGTCGGCGAGCGACACCTTGGCGTCGAGCGAGACGCCGTCGAAGCGGATCGCCATGTCGCCCGGGCCGGTAGCGGTGACTGCGGTGGCGGTGTTGTCGATGACGAAGTTCGAAGGCACCGTGAACGAGATCCCAAGGCCGGGATGCATGAACGTGCTGCCGCGCACATAGCCTTCCTCCGGTGTATCCCCGAAGAGCAGGCCGTCGATACCAGCGAGATAGGCGTCGCGGTCGGTGGGCCCGGTGCCTTGCTGGCCGAATTCGCGGGCATGCGCGCGCGCCAGTTCGATGCGCTGAGGAGCGTTCGGGTGGCTTGCGAGGAAGTCGAGGCTCGGGTCGCTGGCGCCGGTGATCGAGCGGAAATTGGTGTAATCGGCCATGGATTGCAGGAAACGCGCCGCGGCGAAGGAATCGTAGCCGGCAAGGCCGGTCGCCTTGATGCCGATGGCATCGGCTTCAAGTTCCTGGTTGCGAGAGAACTGAGCCATGCGCAGCTTGCCCTTGAGCAGGGCGACCTTGGCGCTCGGGGTCTCACCCAGAACGTCGCTGACGACCCTGCTGGCGAGCACCTCCTCCGCCTCTTTCTGCTGGCGCTGCAGGCCATGATTGGCCGTAACGTGACCCATCTCATGCGCAATTACCGCAGCGAGTTCGGCCGAGTCATTTGCGAGCGCCAGCAGGCCGCGCGTCACATAGAGATAGCCGCCGGGCAGCGCGAAAGCGTTGACGTTGGGCGAATTGAGGATGGTGATGCGATAGGACTGGGTCGGATTGTTCGACACCGTCGTCAGGCTGCCGACCACTTTCGCAACCATGCGCTCCAGCTTGGGGTCGGAATATTCGCCGCCATAGGTCGCCAGAATGCGCGGATGCTGTGCGCGTGCCAGCTCCGCCAGGCGATCGTTGCGAGTGACCGTGTCAACCGTGATCGGCTTGTCGGACGGTTGAAAATTCTGCTCCTCGACTGAGGTCGGAAACGTGCTGCAAGCGGCCAGCAGCAAGTACAATCCAAGCACCGGCAGACGGCGGGCGCCCGCAAGCGGTACCGACTGCCATGTGTCGCGTCTGACCACTGCGTTAGACAGGGTTTCGTCCTCTCGTCTCAACATCCCGCGAATCTCAAAGATTCGCGAAGCCCGCCAGTAAGCATTTCAAGCATAACAATGCAAAGGCCGCTCTGCCCCGTAAATATGTCTGCTTGCGGGCAAGGACGTGCAGTTTGAGCGCAATTGTGGCAACTATGTTGACACAATGCGTGTTCAGCCTTTGATCGACAGCGTCATGCGCGGTCATTTTCCGATATAGCGTCGGAAAGCCTCGGGTCCAGTGTATCCAAAGAACGGCGCGGCTGGACCGCTTGCGGCTATCTTTCCATCCTCGACGAAGATGATGTGTTTCGCGACGCGCCTGGCGTCTTCGGGATGGTGGGTAACCAGCGCCACCGTCAGGCCCCGTTCTGCCTGCAATTCCATGATCAAGTCAAGCATGTCGTCGCGTAGCGACGGTCCCAATGCGGCAAACGGCTCGTCGAGCAGCAGCACTGGCCGGTTGCGGACGAGCACGCGAGCAATTGCCACACGCTGGCGTTCGCCGCCGGACAGTTCGCGCGGCAGGCGCCTTTCCTTGCCGGAAAGGCCGGTGCGGACAAGTGCTTCGGCAACAGCTTCGTGATCCTGCGCGGAGAGCCTGAGCGACGGCGAACGGCCCAGCCCGACATTTTTGGCAACGTCGAGATGGGCGAAGAGATTGTTCTCCTGAAAAATCATCGAGACGGGACGGCGGTCTGGCGAAAGCGCGGTAACGTCTTCGGCGCCGATCAGGATGCGGCCGGATTGCGGTGCTCGGAAGCCGGCTATTAAATCCAGCAAGGTAGATTTGCCCGAACCGCTTGGCCCCATGATGGCGGTGATGGCATTGGCCGGAAACACGGCATCAAAGCCCATCTCCATTTCCGGATAGCGGAAGCGGACCGCCTCAACTCGAATGGATTGTTCGGTCATCTGGCCGGTTCCCTGGCAAACCGGTCGGCGACCATGATGAGCGCCAGACAAAGCAGGCCGAGCAGCAATGCCAGGCCGGCGGCGTCGGCGGTGCGGTAGCTGCCCATGCGGGCAAGGAGAAGGTAGGGCAAGGTCTGCACGCTATCGCTGCCGAACAGAGCGACGACGCCAAGGTCGCCGAGCGATAGAGCCATTGCGAATGCGCCCGCTGTCGCGAGCGAGCGGCGCAGAACTGGCCAGTCGACCAGCTTCAGCCGTGTCCATCCATGGACGCCAAGGGCGGTGCAAAGCCGGTCGTGACGTTCGGCCGCGGCGTCATAGCCCGGCCGGATAGCGCGGATGGCGAACGGCATTGCCATCACCGCATTGACCGCGATCACCATGACTGGCGCCAGCGCAAAAACATCGGCGAGCGGCCGCACCAGCACAAACCAGCCGGCGCCAATGACGATCGGCGGCACCACCAGCACGAAACCAGCGCCAGTATCGAATATTCGCTGAAGCAGAGATTCCCCAACGCTTGCCGACGCAAGCGCCCACCGGGCCGAAACCAGCGACAACGCCAACGTGACCGACACAAGCGAAGCGGCGACGGCAAAAACGATGCTGGTTGATGCCGCTCGCTGTACAGAAGCCTCACCCGCGAGACGCGTCAGGTCGGCCTGCAGTCCGGATATCAGCGTTGCGGCGAGGGGACCGGCAACGAACAGAACCGCGGCGGCGATCAGGAGAGCGTTGACGATGGTTTCGCCCGTGCCGGCGGAAGGTGGCCGCGGTGCCGCGACACTTAGATTGGCCTCGCCGGTGATGTTGGCGCCCAAGCGCGTCAGGATGAACATGGCGGCGGCTGTGAGCAGGATCTGAAGGACGGTAAGCGTCACGGCGCGCGCCGGATCGAAATCGAAGCGAAGGGCCTGGTAGATCGCGACTTCGAGCGTGGTGGCGCGCGGTCCGCCGCCCAGCGTCAGCACCAGGGTGAAGGAGGTGATGCAGAGCATGAACACCAACCCGGCAATTCCGGGAAGGGCGGCGCGCATCACCGGCCATTCGATGAAGCGAAATGATGGACGCGCCCCCATGCCGAGTTGGCTTGCCAGCCGCCATTGGTCGGCGCTGACCGTATTCAGTGCCTCCAGAAACAGCCGCGTCGCCAACGGTAGATTGAAGAATGTATGCGCGATCAGAATGCCGAAAAGGCCATATATGCCCTGCCAGTCATTGTTTGCCAGCAGGCTGAGCGGACCGGCGAGGTAGCCGGCGCGTCCGAACAGTTCCAGCAGTCCGAGTGCGGCGACGATTGCCGGCAGTGCCAGCGGCAGAGCGAACAAGCGCAGGATCGAAACGCGGCCGAAGAACGCCGGATGGCGCGACAATGCGCGCGCCAGCAGCATCGCGGGTATGACCGATAATGCGGTTGATAGCGCTGCCTGCCACAATGTGAAGCGCGTGACACGCAGCAGATAGGGATCGAAAGCGGCGACCGCCCCCGACCAATCGCGCGTACCCTCGAGGATCAGACCGAGGAACGCTCCGCCGATCAGCGTAGTGATCGCTGCTAAGGCTACGACGCCGGCGAGGATTCGGGGATTTGCATGGGGCACGTGCAGCATGTTCATCGTGGCGCTGGAGGGCGGTGCGGGCTTACCCTCCCCCTTGTGGGGAGCATAAGGCGCTCACTCGCTCATCGCCGAGAGCCATTCGTCCACCCAGGTCTTGCGGTTCTTCTCGACCTCTTCCGGTGAGAAGACGAGCGTCTTTTCGGGCTTCACCAGCGTTGCAAATGCCGGGTTCAGCGGCTTGTCCGTCTTGCCGGCCGGAAACATCCAGTTCGTCTCCGGAATGACATCCTGAAACGCCGGAGCAGTCATGAACGCCAGGAACTGCTTTGCCAGCGGATTGGTTGAGCCGACGGATGTCATGCCCGCCACTTCGACCTGCAGATAGTGACCGTCGGAGAATGCCGCGGCCTTATACTTTTCGGTGCCTTCGGCGACGATGTGGTAGGCGGGCGATGTCGTGTATGACAGCACCATCGGCGCTTCGCCCTTGGTAAACAGGCCGTAGGCCTCGCTCCAGCCCGGCGTAACGGTGAGGACGCGCTTCCGCAGCTTTGCCCAGGCTTCCGGCGCCTGGTCGCCATAGACCGAGCGGACCCACAGCAACAGACCCAATCCCGGCGTCGAGGTGCGTGGATCCTGGATGACGATCTTTTGGGAAGAATCGTCTTCGACCAGTTCCTTCAGGCTCTTCGGCGGATTGGCGAGCTTTTCCGAATCGTAGATCACGGCGAAGTAGCCGTAGTCGAAGGGAACGAACGTGTCGTCGCTCCAGCCGCCCGGCACATTGGTCGTGGCGGTATCGACGCCGGAGGGCGCGAACAGGCCGGTCGCCTTGGCCTCGGCGGTGAGGTTGGTGTCGAGGCCAAGCACGATGTCGGCCTTGGTGGTAGCGCCCTCCAGCTTCAGCCGGTTGAGCAGCGCCACGCCGTCGGCAACCGACACGAATTTCAGGTCGCAGCTGCATTCGGCCTCGAAGGCCTTCTCGACCTGCGGGCCTGGACCCCACTCGGCAGTGAAGCTCTCATAGGTGTAGATGGTGAGGGTCTTTTCCTGCGCGGCCAACGGCGAGATGCCGAGAACCAGCAGCGGGAGCGAGATGAGAAGTCTTAACGTCATGCGCATCGGCGCCTCCATTCAAAAACGGTTGAAGGGAATTGGGCGCCGGGATGAACCGATCGCGTCTAATCCCTCCGCCGGTACAAACCGGATCAGGTTCAGCGGGTTGGCGAGGAGCGCCTCTCAGCCGGCCCGCGATAAAGCGACCGGCACCCCGTTAGAGCGAGGCGAACATAGGCTGCACCGCGGCCACGCGCAAGCGGGTTTGAATGGCGAATTTGCGGGAGGCTGCTTCGCGAAGAGGAAGGTCAGAAACCCTGACACAGCATGTCCAGTGCGGCGACGATCTGGTCGTGATGCTTTGAGAGATTACGATTGCTTGGCGTCATTTCAGCCAGAGGCACGGCGGAGATGAGGTGGGTGGCGAGAACATATTTCTTGCCATCGACGTCGAAGATCGGGTGAAGCCGTTTGAGGACTGGCGGCGTCGATGTAGCGGGTATCAGCGGAATGACCGCACGAGTTTGAAACCGGTCCAGTAAATCGGCCTGCACATCGATGAGAAGGCCGTCGCCAGTTCCAATTGTGTATAGGTCGTAGCGCGCCATCAGAACTGCCGGAATTCGGCCAACGGCAGGCCGTTGCGCTCAACCCATTCGTTCCAGGCTTCAATCGTTTCGCGGTTCTCGATCTTCCACAGACGTGCTTTTTCTTCCGACACAGCACGTGCAATACTCTCCTCAGCAATTCGGGAGATGTTGATGTCGAGGTTCTTGGCCTCGGCCACCAAACGAGCGTCGAGCGAAAGATTAGTCGATTTGCGTTGTACTGGACGTGTCGCGCTTCGCATGGCGGCCTCCAATCTATGCGCACATAGTATGCGCATAATGCCGGAATGCAACCGCGTCACCCTTCCATTCCCTCGCGCAGGATTTCCAGCTCCAGCCATTCCTCCTCCAGCGCCTGCAGCGTGGCGCGCTCCTTGTCGAGCGCGGAGATGGTTTTCTGGAAGGAGCCCGGATCGCGCGTATAGAAGGCCGGATCGGCGATGCGATCCTCCAGCGCCGAAATCGACGCCGAGACCGCGTCGATCTTCTTTGGCAAGGTTTCGAGCGCGAATTTCTGCTTGTAGGACAGTTTTTGCACTGCCGCTTTCGGCGCCGCCGGCGTTGCGGCCTCGACTTTTGGGGTGGCTTCGGCCTTTGGCTCCTTGCGCCGGTCGGCGAGTTTCGTGCCGCCGCGCTGCGCCAGCATGTCGGTGTAGCCGCCGGCATATTCGATCCAGCGGCCGCCGCTTTCGGGCGCGATAACGCTGGTCACTGTACGGTCCAGGAAGTCGCGGTCATGGCTTACCAGCAGCACCGTTCCCGAAAAGCCGGCGACCAGTTCCTGCAGCAGATCCAGCGTCTCCATGTCGAGATCGTTGGTCGGCTCGTCGAGCACCAGCAGGTTGGACGCCCGCGCCAGCACGCGCGCCAGGATCAGCCGTGCCCGCTCGCCGCCCGACAATTCGCGCACCGGTGTACGCGCCTGCTCAGGTTTGAAGAGGAAATCCTTCATGTAGGAAACGACGTGCTTTTCCTCGCCATTGACCACGATATTGTCGCCACGCCCGGCCGTCAGGAAATGCGAGAGCGTTTCGTCTGGATCGATCGTCCGCTTCTGGTCAAGCGTGGCGATCTCGAGATTTGCTCCGAGCCGGATCGAGCCGGTATCTGGCGCGAGTTCCCCGGTCAGCATCTTCAACAAGGTAGTCTTGCCGGCGCCGTTCGGGCCGACAAGACCGATACGGGCGCCGCGCGCGATGCGCGTCGAGAAATTGTCGACAACGACCAGATCGCCGTAGCGCTTGCCTATTCCCCTCGCCTCGATCACCAGCTTGCCGGATTCGGCGGCATCCGTTGCCGCCATAACGGCAATGCCCTCCGGACCGCGATGGCTGCGCAGGCGTTTGCGCATGTCGTGGAGATCGCCTAACCGGCGCATATTGCGCTTGCGCCGCGCGGTCACGCCATAGCGCAGCCAGTGCTCCTCCCGCACGATCTGGCGCGCCAGCTTGTGCTGGTCACGCTCTTCCTCTTCCAGGATCGTGTCGCGCCACGCCTCGAAATGCGCGAAGCCCTTTTCCAGTCGACGCGTCTGCCCGCGATCCAGCCACACTGTCGCGCGGGTGACGCGCTCGAGAAAGCGGCGGTCGTGCGAGATCAGGATGATGGCCGAGCTGCTGCGGTTGATCTCGTCTTCCAGCCATTCGATGGTTTCGAGGTCGAGATGGTTGGTCGGTTCGTCGAGCAACACGATGTCCGGCTGCGGCGCCAGCACGCGGGCGAGGGCGGCGCGGCGGGCTTCGCCGCCTGACAGCGCTTCCGGATTTTCTTCGCCGGTCAAGCCAAGATTTTCGAGCAGATAGGTGGCGCGGTGCGGATCGTCCGCCGGTCCAAGCCCGGATTCGACATAGGCGCGGACGCTCGCGAAGCCCTCCATGTCCGGAAGCTGCGGCAGGTAGCGCACTGTCGCCGACGGTTGGCGGAAGACCTCGCCGTCCTGCGGTTCGATCAGGCCGGCAGCGATCTTCAGCAGCGTCGATTTGCCGGAGCCGTTGCGCCCGACCAACGCGATGCGGTCGCCGGCGGAAACCGAAAGGGCAGCTCCGTCGAGCAGAGGCGTGCCGCCAAAGGTCAGGCGTATGCCCTCAAGGGTAAGAAGCGGAGGGGCCATGTCAGTCTTTCGAAGGGGCGGGCAAGTGCACGGGATGAACGATGAGCATGGCGCGCCCGCCGCCGAGCTTGACGGTGAGGCGGCCCCGCGTTTCGTTGGAAATCGTCAGCGAGGAACCGAATCGGACCTCGACCGCATCGAGCGGCCATTTCGCGCCTTGAACCGACAGGCCGGTCAAGTCGGTGAAGGAGATGATGCTGAACAGCGTGTCCTGCGGATAGTCGAACGCCATTTCGCCGTGGGGCAGCGGAAAGCCTTCCTGCGTACCGCTGGTGAGCATCACCGGGACACCGGCCTCGCTCAATCGGATGGCGAGCGACAGATGCAGGAATTCGTGGTCGCTGCGCTCGCCGCCAAACGCGCCGACGAACAGCAGCGATGTGGCGCCGCGTGAGATCGCGATATCGGCGGCGAGTTCACCGTCGGTCTGGTCTTTTTCGCGTGGGAAGCCCTGCCGGGTCACACTCGTCAGGTGCTCAGGCAATACCTCCGGCTCGGAATCGAAATCGCCGACCCAGAGTTCCGGCACAAGCTCGAGGCTCGCCGCATGCTTCATGCCGGCATCGGCGGCAATGACGCGCGATCCCGCAACCTGCCGCGCGACGGCTGGCGTCGGTGTCAAATCGCCGCCAAGGAGGATGGTGAAGAGGCTCATGCGGCAGCGCTCTATCATGGGCCTGCCGAGGAACGGAAGGCGGCGCGATGAATTGGATCGGCTGTTTGCCGCATTCCGAAGGTGTTTAGCAACGGTCTGTAAAGACCGCTTGCACTGCGAATTGCGTTCCGCTATTTCCGCCAGTGGGCCACCCCTCCCCAACGAGCGGGCTTGCTATCTGGAAGGATAGAACCATGATGACGATTTCAAAGCCTGACGTGCGTCCGGCAAATCCCAATTTTTCTTCAGGTCCCTGCGCGAAACGCCCCGGCTGGTCGGTCGAGGCGCTGAGAAAAGCCGCGCTCGGACGCTCGCATCGCGCAAAGATCGGCAAGACGAAACTTGAGCGGGCAATTGCGCTGACGCGCGAGGTGCTGCAGGTCCCAGCCGACTATCGCATCGGCATTGTGCCGGCGTCGGATACGGGCGCGGTCGAGATGGCGCTGTGGTCGCTGCTTGGCGCGCGAGGTGTCGACATGCTTGCCTGGGAGAGCTTCGGCGCCGGCTGGGTGACCGACGTGGTCAAGCAGCTGAAGCTCAAGGATGCGCGCGTCTTCGAAGCCGATTACGGCGAGCTGCCCGACCTGTCGCAGGTCGATTTCGATCGCGATGTGGTGTTCACCTGGAACGGCACGACCTCCGGCGTGCGCGTGGCCGATGCGGATTTCATTCCGGCAGATCGCAAGGGCCTGACCATCTGCGATGCGACCTCGGCGGCCTTCGCGCAGCGGCTCGACTTCCAGAAGCTCGATGTCGTCACCTTCTCATGGCAGAAAGCACTCGGCGGCGAGGGTGCGCATGGCATGCTGATCCTGTCGCCGCGCGCGGTAGAGCGGCTCGAGACCTACAAGCCCGAATGGCCGCTGCCGAAAATTTTCCGCCTGACCTCCGGCGGCAAGCTGATCGAGGGCATCTTCAAGGGTGAGACCATCAACACGCCTTCCATGCTGTGCGTCGAGGACTACATCGACGCGCTGGAATGGGCGAAATCGATCGGCGGGCTTGATGCGCTGGTGGCGCGTGCAGATGCCAACGCCGCCGTGTTGGCGAAGTGGGTCGCGATCAATCCGGCGGTGGATTTTCTGCCCGAGGTTCGGGCAACGCGCTCCAACACGTCGGTCTGTTTGCGCTTCGCCGATCCCATGGTTGCCACGCTTGACGATGTCGGCCAGCAGGCTTTCGTCAAAGCTTTGACCGGGGCGCTGGAGGCCGAAAAGGTCGCCTACGACATTGCCAGCTATCGCGACGCACCGCCCGGCTTGCGCATCTGGTGCGGCGCAACGGTCGAGACCGGCGATCTCGAGGCGCTGACCCCCTGGCTCGACTGGGCTCTTGCCAATCAGAAAGCCGCGCTGAAAGCGGTTGCTTAGCACCCTTACCTTCCCCCTTGTGGGGAGGGTCGACGCGCAGCGTCGGGTGGGGGGTCGAACCCCACTCGCTAAACCCATTTACCCCCACCCGATCGCTTCGCGATCACCCTCCCCACAAGGGGGAGGGTAAGCCAATCGCAAAGGATACACCCCATGCCACGCGTTCTCGTTTCCGACAAACTCTCCACCACCGCCGTGCAAATCTTCAAGGATCGCGGCGTCGAGGTCGATTACCTGCCTGATCTCGGCAAGGATAAGGACAAGCTTCTCGAAGTCATCGACCAGTATGATGGCCTCGCCATCCGCTCAGCGACGAAAGTCACCGAGAAGCTTATCGCCGCCGCGACCAAGCTCAAGGTCATCGGCCGTGCCGGCATCGGCGTCGACAATGTCGATATTCCTGCCGCCTCGCGGCGAGGCATCATCGTCATGAACACACCCTTCGGCAATTCAATCACCACCGCCGAGCATGCGATTGCGATGATGTTCGCACTGGCTCGGCAGATCCCCGAAGCCAATGCCTCGACCCATGCCGGCAAATGGGAAAAGAACCGCTTCATGGGTGTCGAGATCACCGGCAAGACGCTTGGCGTCATTGGCTGCGGCAATATCGGCTCGATTGTCGCGACGCGCGGCGTCGGCCTGAAGATGCACGTCGTTGCCTTCGATCCATTCCTGTCGGAGGACCGCGCCTCCGAACTCGGCGTCGAGAAGGTCGAACTGGAAGAGCTCTTCCGGCGCGCCGACTTCATCACGCTGCACACACCTCTGACCGACAAGACCCGCAACATCATCAACGCAGACGCCATCGCCAAGATGAAGGATGGCGTGCGCATCATCAACTGCGCGCGTGGCGGCCTGATCGTCGAGGCCGATGTTATCGCGGCGCTGAAGAGCGGCAAGGTCGCTGGTGCCGGCGTGGATGTCTTCGAAGTCGAGCCTGCAACCGACAATCCCCTGTTCGGCATGGAGAATGTCGTGACGACGCCGCATCTCGGCGCCTCCACCAGCGAAGCGCAGGAGAATGTCGCGCTGCAGGTGGCCGAGCAAATGTCCGACTATCTGATGAAGGGTGCAGTCTCCAACGCCATCAACATGCCGTCGATCACGGCGGAGGAAGCTCCGAAGCTGAGGCCATTCGTGAAACTGGCCGAGGTTTTGGGCGCATTCGTCGGCCAGGTCACTGAAGAGCCGATCAAGGAGGTGGAGATCCTGTTCGACGGCTCGACAGCCGCGATGAACACCAAGGCGCTGATTAGCGCCGCACTTGCCGGTCTTATCCGTCCGCAGGTGTCGGACGTGAACATGGTGTCGGCGCCGATCATGGTGAAGGAGCGCGGCGTCATCGTTGCCGAGGTCAAGCGCGACAAATCCGGTGTGTTCGACGGCTACATCAAGCTGACGGTGAAGACCGAGAAGAAGACGCGCGCGATCGCTGGCACCTGTTTTTCCGACCACAAGCCGCGCTTCATCCAGATCAAGGGCATCAATCTCGACGCCGAGGTCGGCCAGCACATGCTCTATACCACCAACCCTGATGCGCCCGGCATCATCGGCTTGCTCGGCACGATCTGCGGCAAGAACAACGTCAACATCGCCAACTTCCAACTCGGCCGCAACCGGCCTGGCGGCGACGCGATCGCACTGCTCTATCTCGATGCGCCGTTCCCGGAAAATGTCCTGGCCGAACTTCGCGCCAACCCGAAGATCGTATCCGCCAAGCCGCTGAAGTTCGACGTGGCGGGATGATCTTAGGCGCGTCTCCGATCGAGGGAGACCGCGTTTTAAGTGATACCCACTCCTCGATGCATGTCGAGGAGTGGATATCAAGGCGGATTTCAGAGCCGCAGTTTAACGGGCTGGCGGTGTCAGACCTTAACCGTCGAGGCTTCGTAGATCTCGTCGATCGCGCTGGCCAGAGCCGCGTCGAACTCGCTGTCATTCATCGAGTTCCTGAGATCCTGCGCCAAGGCTCGCGAGAAGCTGGCGATCATGCCGTGATTGGCAGCGAGGCGCTTGCAGGCGTCGGCACGTGTGTATCCGCCTGAAAGCGCGACAACCCGGGCGACGCGCGGATGGTTGACCAGCGGCCCATAGAAATCCACAACGTCCGGGATGGTAAGCTTGAGCATCACGCGCCTGCCCGGCGGCAGCGCATCGAGCTTTTTCAGGATTTCTGCTAGCAGGATTGCTTCCGCACCGGGCTTGTCGGGGCTCTTGATCGAAACTTCCGGTTCGATGATCGGCATCAGGCCATGATTGGCGATACGGTCGCCGACCTCGAATTGTTGGGCAACGATGGCGGCGATGCCTTCGCTGGAAGGGAGGTTGACGACGGAGCGCATCTTCGTGCCGAAAATCCCCAGTTTGACGGCGCGTTCAAGCAACGCATCGAGTGTGGGCATCGGCTTCATGAGGCTCACGCCACCGCTTTCAACGTCAAGCCCGTTGTCTACCTTCAAGAACGGCACGATCCCCCGATCTTCCCAAAGAAAGGCAGGGACGGGTTTGCCCTGAGCCAAACCATCCATGGTGCGCTCAAAAAGGATAGCTGCGAGGATTTTGTCCCCGGTGAAGGCGGGCGCGGTGATGATGCGCTCGCGCATTGCGTGGACAAGCTTGAACATTTCGACGTCGCCACTGTAGGCGGTTTCCGGAATGCCGTAGAGCCGTAGTGCGCCAGGCGTCGATCCTCCGCTTTGGTCAAGGGCAGCGATGAAGCCAGCTTTGCTGGAAATCTGCTGCATCATCTCAGTATTGGTCATCTTGCTCTCCTCCGTATGGCACTCGCAAGTCACGTCTCGTTCCGTCTTATGCCTTGACACACTAATTTGGACTGAACTTCGAAAGCTACGCAATTCCGTATCGCGAGCCGGTTATCGCGGCATGTCACGGCGTTTGGCCAAGGCCGCTCCGCTCCGCTCGGCCATCCATATGCCTCCGAACACCAAGACCAGCGCCAGCGCATGGTAAATGTAAAAATCCTCGCCGACGATAAGGATCGACAGCAGCGTTCCGAAGATCGGCACGAGGTTAATGAACAGTCCGGCGCGATTGGCGCCGATCATCTCGACGCCGCGAATGTAGAAGATCTGCGACAGGATGGATGGGAAGATCACCACATAGGCGAGGATCGCCCAGCCGCGCGGATCGGGCCAGATGCCCTCGCCGAGCTGAAACTCGGCGATTGTAAAGGGCAGCGACGTTATCGCGCCCGACGCCGTCAGCACCATCATCAGGCTCTGCCAGTGGATTGTGGGACGGTAGCGAAGGATGACGGTATAGACGCTGTAGGTAATGAGGCCGAGCACCATAATGGCATCGCCGGCGTTCACATCCAGCTCCAGCAGCCGCAACGGCGAACCATGACTGGCCGTGATCACAATGCCAGCCACCGACATCAGTAGGCCGACGATCTGCAAGGGGGCGACCGGCGTGCGGAAGAACAGGAAGCTCAGCAGGAAGATTAGCATCGGCATGCCGCCCTGTTCGATGCTGACATTGATCGCGCTGGTATGCACCAGCGCGCCATAGAAAGCGACGTTGAACAGGGTGAAGCCGAGAAAGCCGAGGCCAATGAGGTAGAGGAGATTCCGGCGCACCAATTGCCAGTCGGCGGTGAACCGGCGCCAGCCGAGTGAGGCGATGATGACGAAAGCCAGCGCCCACCGCGCGGTGGTCAGCAGCATTGGCGATATGTGGCCGATTGCGAGCTTGCCGGCTATAGCATTGCCGCCCCAGAACAGGGTCGTCAGCAGCAGCAAGACATAGGCGGTGCGATGCATCGAGTCGGGTGCGTCGTTGTCGGGGAAATAACCGGTAAGCGCCGCCAGTCGATCGGTAAACGCTGGCAAGCCGAGAAAATATTGTGCCTGCGTGCCACTTCGGTCGAATTCTGCGGTCGCGCGAACAAAACCTTGCCGCTATAGAAGCCCGTTGCCTGGCATTCGCCGGGTGGTTCCTGAGAAGGGGTGGCATATGGCCAATGTGGTGGTCGTCGGCTCGCAATGGGGTGACGAAGGCAAGGGCAAGATCGTAGACTGGCTGTCCGAACGCGCCGAAGTGGTGGTGCGCTTTCAGGGCGGGCACAATGCCGGCCATACGCTGGTGGTCGACGGCAAGGTCTACAAGCTGTCGCTGCTGCCATCAGGCATTGTGCGCGACGGCAAGCTGTCTATTATCGGCAACGGCGTAGTCTTTGACCCGCACGCATTCGTAGCGGAAGTGACCAAGCTGCGGGCGCAGGGTGTGAACGTCGCGCCGGACTGCCTGAAAATTGCCGAAAACACAGCGCTTATTCTTTCCTTGCATCGGGAGCTGGACGGATTTCGCGAAGACGCGGCTTCCAATTCGGGCACGAAAATCGGCACAACCCGCAGAGGCATCGGTCCGGCCTATGAAGACAAGGTCGGACGACGGGCAGTGCGGGTAATGGACTTGGCGGATTTGGAAACGTTACCTCTGAAGGTGGACCGGCTGCTCTCGCACCACAATGCGGTGCGTCGCGGGCTGGGTCACCCGGAAGTTGCCCATGAGACGATCATGGGGGAGCTGACGTCCGTCGCCGGCGAGATATTGCCCTTCATGGATCGCGTCTGGAAGATTCTTGACGACAAGCGCCGCAATGGCGCGCGTATCCTGTTCGAGGGCGCGCAGGGGACCATGCTCGACATCGACCATGGCACGTACCCTTTCGTCACCTCCTCGAATACGGTCGCCGGCCAGGCGGCGTCCGGCGCTGGCGTCGGCCCAGGCACTGTCGGCTATGTGCTCGGCATCACCAAGGCATACACCACGCGTGTCGGCGAAGGTCCGTTCCCGACCGAGCAGAAGAACGAGATCGGCGAATTTCTAGGCTCGCGCGGCCATGAGTTTGGTGTGGTTACCGGGCGCAAGCGCCGCTGCGGCTGGTTCGATGCGGTGCTGGTACGGCAAGCGGTTGCCGTCAACGGCATCAAGGGCATCGCGCTGACCAAACTTGACGTGCTCGATGGTCTCGACGAGATCAAAATCTGCACTAGCTACCGGCTGGATGGCGAGGAGATCGATTATCTGCCGGCGAGCCAGGGCGCGCAGGCGCGAGTCGAGCCGATGTATGAGACACTCGAGGGCTGGAAGGAAACCACCCGAGGCGCCCGCAGCTGGGCGGATTTGCCGGCGCAGGCGATTAAATATGTGCGTTATGTCGAGGAACTGATCGGTGCGCCAGTCGCGCTTCTCTCCACAAGTCCGGAGCGTGACGACACGATACTTGTGACCGATCCGTTTCAAGACTAATTTTAGCGGCCCGATTTGGGCGCATGGAGCGCGTCGGGGTAATCAGCACCATAGGTTAAAGATAGAATGGCAGACTTCGTAGCGGTCCTGAAGAAGACCTTGGACGGTCTTTCCGACACGACCCCGCAAACGCGGGAGAAGGTCTACGAGAAGGCGCGGATAACCATCGCCGGCAAGCTGACGGCGATGAACCCTCCGCTGCCAGAAGCGGTTGTCGCTCGGCAAAAGCAGGCGCTTGAAGAGGCGATCGTTCAGGTTGAAGCGGAGTTCAACCGAAAGACCGCTGACCCGCTGTCGGAACTCGAGAGCGTTTTTGCGTCACTCAAGAATCCGGACCCGCGCGCTGTGTTGAAGGAGCCGGTCAAGGCTCCTGTTCCCCCCCCTGAAAAACTGGTGGTCGAGGCGCCCGCGACGGAGCAGCCAGCCATGACCGCCCGGCCAGCGCCCGCCGCCGCGCCACACACGCCGCCTGCGATGCCCCATACCGGGGCGGCCGCAGCAGTGCCCGCGCCACAACCGCAGCCCGTACCCGCTCCTGTCGAGAAGCAGGTGCCGGTGTCTGAACTTCCAGAGGGGCCGCTTGCCTCACCCGACTCGGGGCTTTCCTACGAACCGGATAATTCCAACCGCGAATTCATCGCCGGCGATGATGAGGTGGCGCCGCGCCGCCGCGGCTATGGCCGCCTCGTTGCGGCCGGCTTGGTATTGGCGCTGGCTGCCGGAGGCGCATACGCCTATTGGGCGGAGCGTGATCAGGTTGAAAGACTACTGGAACGCGCGAAGACGACCGGTGAGGCACTTTGGACGAGCATGACGGGCTCGCCATCCACGCCAAGCGAGGAGCCGCCGGCGAATAACGATGCCGCATCCACCGAGCCGGAAGTACCGGCCAAGACAGTGGAGCCGGCGCCAAATGCTGCCGCTCCCGATGCGGTTGATGACGGTCCCGATAAATTCACGCAGCGCCTGAACGCTGACGGCACCGAAGTGGATGCGGGTCCTGCTGGTGGTGCGCCGATCATCGGCGAAGGCACTTCGGTGGCTGCCGCAACGCAGCCGTCATTGCCACAGGGCACGTCGACCGGCACCCCCCCGGCCGCTTCTGAACAGCCTGCCGCGCCTGAGCAACTGCCAGGTGCTGAAACTCCTGGCGCCTCCGACCAGCCGCCGGCGGTTGACGGTATGGATCAAAGCACCACTCCTGAAAAACCGGATCAACCGGCTGACGCCACAGCAGCAACAACGCCGCCTGTGGACACGACAGCGACGCCGCCCGGCGCCGACACCACGGGCACACCGCCCGCTGACGGCCAAGCAACCCCTCCAACAGACACGGCAGCACAGACCCCGCCTGCCGATGGCACGGAGCCGGCCCCGCCTCCTGCTGCCGACGGCTCCGCCTCGACAGCGGAAACGCCTGGCGCGACGGATCCCTCCACATCAGCGCAGCTTGGTTCAGCCACGCAGCCTGATGCCACCGCGCAAGCTCCCGGAACGCCTTCAGCCAGTCCGACGCAGGCGGCAAGCCAGGAAAAATCGATACCAGTAGGTCAGCGCGCCATTTTCTATGAGGAACGCACCAACGTTTCCGATGCCTCGGCTGAGCCCGGTTCGATCGTATGGTCGCTTGTGCAGGAATCGCCTGGAAATGATCTTCCGCCCGAAGCGGCAATCCGCGCCGAGGCGACGATTCCCGGTAAGGATGTGCAATTGCGCATGACCATCCGCCGCAATGCCGACAAGACCTTGCCCGCCAGCCACATCGTCGAGATGATCTTCCTGACGCCGGCCGGCTTCGAAGGCGGAGGCATCGACAATGTGTTGCGTATGTCTATGAAAGGCTCGGAGCAGGAGGCCGGAAGCCCGCTGCTCGGTATTCCGGCGAAGATTGCGGATGGTTTCTTCCTCATTGCGCTGAACGACACCAAGCCGGACATGGATGCGAACACATCGCTGCTGCAGAGGCAGCTGTGGATCGATGTGCCGGTGCAGTACAAATCCGGTCGCCGGGCACTGTTCACCATGGAAAAGGGTATTCCGGGCGCCAAGGTGTTTGATGATGCACTGAAGGCCTGGCAGACAGGCACGAGCGGGTGACGGCAGATCGCGCGTGGTTGCAGAGCGCGCGATTAATTGTGCTCTACCTCGTCGGGGGAGTTTGAGGCGAATGGCGCCCAACAAAGTGTCGGAAAAAGGAAAGCGGCCCAGCGCCCGCCGAGCGTCGCAGCAACTACGCCTTTCGCTGCCGTAGCCCGATCAGCCGATCCAGAGACAGCGCACCCCCACCGAACACCGCGAGCGTCAGCGCCATTGCCGCCCAGGGTAGGTGAAAATTCGCCCAGCCCTCCGGTACGGTCAGCTGGATTATCGCGGTCATCGCTAGGATGCCGAGGGCGGCGAAGCGGGTTCCGAGCCCGAGAACGAGGAAGATCGGTAGCACGATTTCGCTGATGCCGGCCATTGTCGCCATCAGTACGGGGGCAGGGTACGGGTAGAGAGATCCGAAAATGTGCAGCTTGAACTCTTCCTCGAAGAGGTAGTGCGCGCCGGCGGAAAGCGTCAGGAAGCCGTCCCACTTCGTCAGTCCAGAATAGAAGAACGGTACAGCGATTGCGAAGCGTAATGCGAGGAGCGGCACCGCCTCGGGGATCGAGGCGACGATGCATTCGATCCTGCGAACCAGTCCGAGAATCCCACCAGAATGGTCGGTCTTCATCATCTCAACCATAGGACGATACTCCGTCTGAAATCGTGATTTCCGAAAAGGCTCCGAGCGACGCCAGGCCGATCAGCGCCGGGCCGAACTCGAATTCGGGATTGGTGGCCAATGCCGTTTCAGCCGCCGCTCCGACAGGTTCGCCGGCAAACAGCGAGGCCGCGAAGGCGGCGTCTCGCACCGGCAAAATATGCACGGCCACGTCGAATACCGGACGCGCCACCAGCACGCATTCGCTGCCGCGTGCTCCGATATTGCCGATCGCTTCACCCTGGTGCGCTTGCCAGATGCTGCCAGCGGGGAAAGCGGAGTGCAGCAGCATGGCGGCCGGATGCGGCGTGAGGCGCGTGTTGGCAAGTGCCGCACCGTCAAGGGCGGCGAGCGCGGTAATCGCCAGCGGTTCGGCATCCGCAGCGTGATAGGCGCGGGTCCAGGCCGCTTCCAGGCGCGCCACATCCGCGAGATAGCGCACCGTTGCCGCGGGCTCGAATGCCGCAATGAAATCCGGAAAATCATCGCCGTATGCGGTGATGATCGGCGACGCCGGCTTGCTCATCGCGATGTAGGCGCGGATCATGCCGGCGAAGAACTCCGTCCCGACGAGCTTTTCTACCACCGGAAAGCGGCTGGCCAGAGCGCGCGACAGAGCGACGGCTACGTTGTTGCGGTAGACGGCGAAACGCTTCGCATCGGGCTTGCCGCGCGCACGTCGTGATGCCCGCCGGCACCGGCATTGCCGGATCGAGCAAAGCCTTAACGAATGCGCTCTCGGTGTCGGCATGGCGCATGATCACGCCCGCCGACGCAGCTGATTGCGCCGCGTCATCTCGTCAGCCAGCACGTGATCGGCCCGCTTCGCCTCTGCGACCAGCACGGAAAAGGCCGGGACGTTATTGTCCCACTCGATCAGCGTCGCCATCGGTCCGCAGCGGCTCACCGTATGACGGTAGAGGGCCAACACATCGTCGTGCACGGCGGATCCATGCGCGTCTATCAGCAGCCGGTCGCCTTCGCCGTCGATCGTCTCGTCATAGCCGGCGAGATGAATCTCGCCTACGCGCTCGACCGGGAAGCGATCGATATAGGCGAACGGGTCGAGGCTGTGATTGACGGCCGATACCATGACATTGTTGACGTCGAGAAGCAGGCCGCAGCCGCTGCGTTCGGCAATCGCGTCGAGAAAGTCGATCTCGTCGATCGTGCTGTCCGCGAACAGGATGTAAGTCGACGGGTTTTCCAACAGCATACGGCGCCCGGTCGCCTGCTGCACCGTGTCGACATGCGCGCTGACCCGCTCCAGCGTCTCTGGCGTATAGGGCAGCGGCAGAAGGTCGTTGAGGAAACCGGAGTCATGCGTCGACCAGGCGAGATGTTCCGAGAAGGATTGCGGCTTGTAGCGATCGATCAGTTTGCGCAGTCGCGCCAGATGCGCTGGGTCCAGCGGCCTCGCCGCACCGATTGACAGACCGACTCCATGCAGCGACAGCGGATAGTGCTCGGCGATTGCCGTCAGCGCCCGGTGAGGGGCCCCTCCGTCGCCCATATAATTTTCCGCATGCACCTCGAAGAACCCGATGTCGGGCTTTTTCTCGAGTATTTCGGCATAGTGCTCGGGCTTCAGTCCAAGCCCGGCACGTTGCGGGAGGGTCGAGCTTGTGAGGGTCAGCGCGATCATGGATGCGCTCCAAGATAATGCAGAGAAGAGCCCGAACGAATTCGGATGGCGAAGGACGAGTCGTATGGAAATCGCTGCGGCGAGTACGATGCTCGCCGCAGCAGAATTCACGAGGGGCTCTTAGCCCTTGACGGGCTCAAGCGAACCCATATGCCCATCCACATTCATCGTGGTGCAGGTGCCGGCGGGAACGGCCTTCCAGGAATTTCCCTGGTAGTCCATCGTCGAGGTGCCAGCGCAAGTGGTGCCGGCGCCCGCGGCGCAATCGTTCTGTCCCTTGAGCGCGATGCCGTAGCACTTTTCCTTGCCTGACATCTGTTCGGCGGTCAGCGGCGCAGCAATGGCGGCGGTCGCCATTGCGGTGGCGAGCGAGCCGGCTAGTGCAAGGGCGAAGGTCTGGCGGTTCATGGTGTTCTCCTCTAGAAGTCGGTTGCTGAAGCACGTCTTGCGCTCCATGCAGAGGTCTTCGTTGGCTTGCCCAGCTTCGTTACATCGGTCTTTCCAACACGGTTTCGTGATGTCGCTTTCCAACTCGGCTCTGCTTGATACGACTGGTGACGTAACAATCGCGCTTCCGCGCCGAAATGCGGGAAGGGCGTGGTGATCAACAGCGAAGACGCCGAACTTGCCAGTTTGCTGCGCTCCGGAATTGGCGGCGACGAGAAGGCATACGCAACCTTCCTGTCGCGCGTCGCGGCGATCGTGCGCGGTTTTGCGCGGCGCAAGATCGAACACGGTGCGGACCCGGAGGACGTGGTGCAGGAGACCTTGCTTGCCATTCACCTGAAGCGCCACACCTGGCGCGAGGATGGCGCCGTGCTGCCTTGGGTGTTCGCGATCGCCCGCTACAAGCTGATCGATGCGTTCCGCAAACGCGGCCGCCGCATCGAGGTCGATATCGCCGACTTTGCGGAGACACTGGCCGAACCACAGCAGGAGACGGCTAGTCGGCGTGACATCGAGCGGGCGTTGGACCGTTTGCCGCCCGGCCAACGCCAGGTGGTAACCGCGATCTCGGTCGAGGGCCGCTCGATCGGCGAAGCCGCGCAAGCGCTCGGCATGAACGAGACGGCGGTGCGCGTCGCTCTGCACCGCGGTCTCACCGCCATCGCCCGGGAAGCGGGAAGGTTGTGACATGGACACGCAAAGCCTGATCCAGGGACTGTCGAAGGATGCGCGGCTGACGTCGCCGCGGCTTGGGGTCGTCCTGACCGCTGCTTGCGCGGCTGCCGCACTTGCCGCCGCGATTGCGTTTTTCTGCCTGTTGCACCCGCGTGCCGACATCGCGACGGCGGCGCAGACGCCGCGCTTTCTGTTGAAATTCGTGCTGACACTGGTGCTGACCGTGACAGCCGCCGCCACGCTTTTTGCCGCCGCCAGACCGGCTGCGCGAATGCACGTGATTCTGCTTGCGGTCGCGCCTGTCTTGGTCGCGCTTGCCGTCGCCGTCGAGTTTATGTTGGTGCCATCTGCGGATTGGCAAACGCATTGGATCGGCAGCAACGCGCCATACTGCCTGATCTACATTCCGCTGATCGGCCTCGTGCCGCTGGCGGTTCTGCTCTTCGCTGTGCGCATGAGTGCCCCCGATCGTCCGGCGCTGGCGGGCGCCTTTTCCGGACTTCTTGCGGGCGGCATCGCGGCGACCTTCTATGCCGCTCATTGTACTGACGATTCGCCGTTCTTCGTTGCCACCTGGTACACGCTGGCAATCGCCTTGCTGACGCTCGTCGGTGCGCTCTTTGGCAACCGGCTGTTGCGTTGGTGAAGGTGGAGGAAGCCAACAACTTTCTCCAACCAAGCCTGACCGGCGCTAAAAATTGAAGAACCCCGCTCAAGAGGGCGGGGGGTCTTCGGCGTTCCAGGGTGCAGGCCGTGAGCCGGCCGGTTTGCTGTCGCGACTACCAGATGTCGTAGCGTAGGCCGACCTGGATCAGATGAAAGTCAAGACCCGTTGCTCTGTACGCGCCTTGGCTATTCCCAAATCGGAGGTATTCAGCCGAAGGTGCCGAGAGATACTGATAGCCGACATCGATGCTGGTATTCCTAGTCATTCTATAAGAGACGCCGGCGCCCAAGGAGTAGGCGAAATTGTAGTTGCGCTCGTTCTTGCTGCTGCCTCTGTAGAAGTTCGGGTCGGTAGAGCACTGGAAGAACTGGTCGTCGGTACAATCCTTCGCTCCTTCTGCATGCTTGAAGGAATTATAAACGACACCCACGCCGCCCCCAATATACGGTGTAAAGCCCGAATAGGTACCCAGATCGAAATACGCATTTGCCATCAGGTTGTAGGCCTTTTGGTCGGCGTCGTCTGCCTGTTGGCATGGTCTAGAGCTCGGCGTCAGGAACGTGCCGAATACCGTTGTCGTCTCTTCATATCCGAAGCAGGTGGTATTGGCGTCCGTGTCGTGAAATTCGGAGGTGGGAAGAAGCCCGAGATTGACGTCCGCGCGAAAGTAGTCGTTGAAGTGATATCCAAACCCGATGCTGGCAGAAATTGGACTCTGGCTTGAGCTAAAGCCCGGATTGTTGGTCTTATCCTCGTACGGGTCGTTGACCGAATATCCCAAATCGCCGCGAAGGTACCAGCCTGTGCCGACCTCGACGGGAACATACTCGTCCGCTGCAGGCTCGACATAGATCGGGGGGTCATAGTCAGCGGCCAAGGCCGGGACCAGAGGCAAGGAAATGGAAGCCGCGAGCAGCAAGGCAGCACGTCTGGCAAGACTCATGATCCGGAACTCCTCAATGGGGCGACGAGGTAGAACAGTCACCCATCGCGATTGGGAGCATTGTTAACTATAACGGTTAAGTGTCGGTTAAGCCTAACGGTTCATCGATTTTTTACCATGTTGCCCCTCAGCGAAGCGTCCTCGCGTCGACCGTCGATCTCTCGGCAGACGCATCGCGGCGCGGAATCGGCGATTTGGGCGGTAGCAAAAGCGGCGGCGGTGCAGACTCGAAGCACAGCGATGAGTGATGGAAGATTCTGGATCAGTAAGCCGACGGCACCCAGCGCTGGCTGTCTTTGGGCGGACGCACATAGGTGTCGTCCTTCTGACGTGGCTTGAGCGTTATCTCTGCTGGCTTTACCTCCTTGTAGGGGATTTGGGACAGGAGGTGGGCAATACAGTTCAACCGGGCCTTTTTCTTGTTGTCGGCGTCTACGACGTGCCAAGGAGCGATCACGGTATCAGTATGCAGTTGCATAGCGTCCTTGGCGCGCGAATAATCGACCCAGTGCTCGCGCGACTTAAGGTCCATCGGCGATAGCTTCCAGCGTTTAATCGGGTTCTCGATGCGTTCCTTGAAGCGGCGTTCCTGCTCTTCGTCGGACACAGAGAACCAGTATTTGATCAGGACAATGCCCGAGCGGATGAGCATCTCCTCGAACATCGGACAGGCGCGAAGGAACTCTTGATACTCAGCCTCCGTGCAGAAGTTCATGACGCGTTCGACCCCGGCGCGATTGTACCAAGAGCGGTCGAACATCACGATCTCGCCCTTGCCCGGCAGTTGCGCGACATAGCGCTGGAAGTACCACTGGCTGCGCTCGCGCTCGGTTGGCGTACCCAAAGCCACTACCCGGCAGACGCGCGGGTTCAAGCTTTCGGTGATTCGCTTGATAACCCCGCCTTTGCCGGCGGCGTCGCGCCCTTCGAAGATCACGACGACCTTGAGGCCTTCCTTCTGCACCCAATCCTGCAGCTTGATCAACTCGAACTGCAGCCGTACCAACTCGTCGAGATATTTCGGCTTGGCGACTTTGTTCGCAGCCTTGTCCTTCTTCTTTTTACCCCTCTCGCCGAGCTTCCAAGCTGATTCCCGTGCCTCTGCTTCCGCCGCATCGGCGCGGACTTCGCCGCCGTGCAGGTTCTTCTTGTTCTTCTTGCCCAATTGTTTCCTCCCCCGGCGAATTCAATCGATTAAGGCACGATTGGGGAAAGAGTCAAGCGGTCCGCCAGTTCTTGCAAGTCTCCGACAAATATCACGCTGCCAAAATGAGGCGCGGTCAAAGAAAAAACGCCGCAAATTTTTAATTGGCGGCGTTTTGTCTGTTGAAATAATTTCGGCCAGCGCGACATGCTCTAGGATTGTGGTTGGGGCTCCATGCTGCTTTCCGGCTCCTCGCCGCCTTTCTTTCGACGGCCTCCGGAAGCGCCGGCCTTCGGCACTGCCGAACCGCGAGACGGCGGCGTGTCGTCGCCCAAGTCGCGCGACGGCTTATCGCCAGCGATGATCTGTTTGATTTCGTCGCCGGTCAGCGTCTCGTATTCGAGCAGACCTTCGGCTAACGCGATCCAGCCCTTCTTGTGCTTGGTCAGGATGCGGGTGGCTTCCGAATAGGCGTCGTCGATCAGCCGGCGGACTTCCGCGTCGATGATTTGCGCTGTGTCCTCGGACACATTCTGGGTGCGCGCCACGGAGTGCCCGAGGAATACCTCTTCCTGGTTGTCGCCATAGGCAACGCGGCCAAGCTTGTCGGAAAAGCCCCATTGCGTGACCATCGAGCGGGCGAGCTTGGTGGCCTGCTGGATGTCGGACGAGGCGCCTGACGTGATGTTCTCCTTGCCGAATTTCAGCTCTTCGGCGACGCGTCCGCCCATCATGATGACCAGCCGAGAGATCATCCACTTATAGCTGATCGAGTAGCGGTCACCTTCCGGCAGTTGCATGACCATGCCGAGCGAGCGGCCACGGGGGATGATTGTCGCCTTGTGCACGGGATCCGCCGTCGGCACGTAGAGCGCGGTGATGGCATGACCGGCCTCGTGATAGGCGGTCTTGGTCTTCTCTTCCTGCGTCATGGCGGTGGTGCGCCGTTCGGCGCCCATCATGATCTTGTCCTTGGCGTCCTCGAACTCAGCCATGGTGACAAGGCGCTTGTTGCGGCGCGCCGCCATCAGGGCGGCTTCGTTGACAAGGTTCATCAGGTCTGCGCCCGAAAAGCCCGGCGTGCCGCGTGCGACGACCTTGAGATCGACATTCGGCGCCAGCGGAACGTTGCGCACGTGAACCTTGAGGATCTTCTCGCGGCCGATGATATCAGGATTCGGCACCACAACCTGGCGATCGAAGCGGCCTGGCCGCAGCAGCGCCGGATCGAGAACATCTGGGCGGTTGGTCGCCGCGATCAGGATGATGCTTTCGTTGGACTCGAAGCCATCCATCTCGACCAGCAACTGGTTCAGCGTCTGCTCACGCTCGTCATTGCCGCCGCCAAGACCGGCACCGCGATGGCGGCCGACAGCGTCGATTTCGTCGATGAAGATGATGCAGGGCGCGTTCTTTTTGGCCTGGTCGAACATGTCGCGGACACGGCTGGCGCCGACGCCGACGAACATTTCGACGAAGTCCGAACCCGAAATGGTGAAGAAGGGCACATTGGCTTCGCCGGCGACCGAACGCGCCAGCAAGGTCTTGCCGGTGCCGGGAGGGCCGACGAGCAGTACGCCGCGCGGAATCTTGCCGCCAAGCCGCTGGAACTTCTGCGGATCGCGCAGGAATTCGACGATTTCCTCAAGATCCTGCTTTGCCTCGTCAACGCCCGCTACATCCTGGAAGGTTATGCGGCCGTGGGCTTCCGTCAGCAGCTTGGCCTTGGACTTGCCGAAGCCCATGGCGCGGCCGGAACCGGACTGCATCTGGCGCATGAAGAAAATCCACACGCCGAGGATCAGCAGCATGGGCAGCCAGTTGATAAGCATGCTGATAATGCCGCCGGAGTTTTCGTTCTCAGGACGGGCGTTGATCCTGACGCCCTTTTCCTCCAACCGCGACACCAGCGAAGGGTCGCCCGGCGAATAGGTCTGGAATCCTTGCGCGTTGTCGCCATAGCTACCGCTGATGCGGTCTCCGGCGATCGTAACTTCCTTGATGCGGCCTGTTGAAAGGTCCTTCAGGAACTCGGAATAGGCAACCTCGGAAGTGGCGCCTCGCGCCTGCGGCCCCGTCTGGAAGAGATTGAACAGCGCGATGAGCAGTACGGCGATGATCGCCCAGAGCGCGAGATTGCGGTAATTCGGATTCATCAGGTATCCCGTTCACGCCCGCTGACGGACATGCGTCCAGAGTTGGATATTATGCCTCGTAACATAGGGAGGACAGCGGATATTGCCAAGCAAATCCCTCCAAGCCGTTAAGCTCGCGTGACAATGTGTCCAGCCCAAGGCGGAGCGGGGAGGGCAGGTGCGCCAATGAGCTCGCCCAAGGCCTTCGCAAGCACCTGATCGAAGCTCGGCAAGAAGCGGTCAAACGGCGCAAGGAGTGGCGTTGGCGCCGCCAGGAGATCAGCTTCGCGGCCATGCTGGAAAGCGGGCATGGAAGCGAGGGCGAGGCGCGCCAGGCTAGGTGGTAGTCGGCTGCCGATCTCGCAATCCTTGGCTGCGTCGCGACCGAATGCAGCAATCATCGCACCGGATGGGGCGGACTCTATGGAAATCCGGAAACGTCCGTCCCAAACAATCTCATCTCGCAGCAGGACCGGCTCCGGAACGCCGCGCTGTTCGCGGCAAAGCCAGATACCGTCGCGCCGCGAGGCGATGACGGAGCGCGACAACGTTGTCCGGTAGGGGCCCGCCCTCGCGACGAGTGCGGCCACGCGGTCATGGTCGGGCAGATGCTCAACGCCGCCGACGACAGCAAGCAGATGCCGCAGCGCGTGGATTACGGACTGATCGTCGCTGCCAGCACGAAAATCAGCATCAAGATGGAACAGCCCCGGTGCAAGCCGGCGCGCGTGTCTGGAAAGCAGGGCGGCGGCACGGCTTCCGAGCGCGACGCGTTCGGCGGCCTTTTGGGTTGAAAGCGCGAGAAGATCCGCTACCGCAGCCGGTGTTGCGCTGAGCTCGGATCGGATACGCGCCCGCTCATATTTCAGGTTGGCGTTCGTCGGATCATCGAACCAGCCGACGCCGTTGCCAGAAAGGAAATCTCGAAGGGTCTTTCGCCGCACGCCGAGCAGAGGGCGCAGAAGCCAATGCGTTCCATCAAATAGTGTCGCGGGTGCCATGCCGGCCAGGCCCGGTCCGTCGCCGCGCTGTTGGCGCATGAACACGGTCTCGGCCTGGTCGTCGGCGGTATGGGCGGTGATAATAATGCTCGCGCCCGTCTCGATTGCTGCTTGCTTGAGCAGGCGGTAGCGGGCGCTTCGCGCAGCGGCAGTAATGCCGCTCTCCGGTTTGGGGTTATCCCAGCGCAGAATTCTATGATCGATCCCCAGACTGGCCGCCAGCCTGCCCACCGCTTCAGCTTCGTCGGTGGATTCGCGCCGAAGGCAGTGGTCAATCGTGACGGCCAGGAGACGCGTTCCCGGCGCAGCGCGGTCCAGATAGGCCTTGATCAGCAGGAGGAGGGCGGTGGAATCGCTGCCACCAGATACGGCGGCTACGACCGCCGGAAAGCGTTCAAGCCGGTAGTCAGAGAAAATCCCTGCCAGATCGCCCGTAGGGCTCAACACGAAGCGAGGGCCTGTTCCTGCTTCACGCGTTCCTTGAGCGCCGCCGAAGCCTTGGGGTAGCGCTTCGTCACCTCGCCGAAGGTGGCGCAGGCGACTTCCTTCTGCTGGAGGCCGGCCAGCGAAATGCCAAGTTTCAGCAGCGTGTCAGGGGCCTTCTTGGCTTTCGGATACTGCTTGCTGGCGGCCAGGAACGTCTCTGCTGCTTCGCGATACTTTTTCTGCCCAAGTTGCGCCTCGCCGAGCCAGAAATGCGCGTCGGCCGTCCGTTCGCTCTTTGGAAAACGTGAAATGTGATCGCGGAAGCCGGTCTCCGCGACCGAATAGTCACCAGAAAGAATAAGCTGATAGGAGTTGCGGTAAAGCTCCTCCGGATCTTCGGTGTTCGGCAACGCGGCGACGATCGAGCCGCCATTCTGGTTGCCAGTGCCGGCTGCGGGCGGAGCATCGCCCGCAGCAACGCCGGAACCAGGGCTCTCGACGCTCTTCACATTGCCATCCTTGTCAACCGTAATCACACCGAAGTTTTTCTCCGGTGCGCCAAGGGTTTCGCCCGAGCCATTTTCGTTAGTAGCGCCGGGCGTGTCATCTGCGATGACGTCCTCGACACTACTCGGCTGCGAGGTGTCGAGGTCCGTGGCAGGCTTGGTGGTATTGCCGGCGACCTTGGAGTTCGATTTGCCGGAGGCATCGGATTTCTTCTCCAACTCCTGAAGGCGGAAGTCGTAGTCTTCCTGAATTTTCCGAAGCTGCTCCTGCAATTGCAGGACCTGGAAGTTCAGTTCCTCGATTGTGCCGTTGAGCGTGCGGAGCTGCTCCTCCAACTGGCCGACACGCGGATCGGAAACCTGCGCAACCTGAAAGCTGCCATCATCCGTGGCGGCATCGAACACGCCGGGCAGCCGCGCGGTTGGCCGTTGGATGGTGACGCCGTGGTCGGGGGTTGGGGTGGATTGGCCGCTCGCGTTAACGGCGGCCACTGAAAGGAGCAACACGGCAAGGGTGCCGCTCAGGATCGTTCGAAAGTACATCAGCATCTCGCGGATAGGAAATAGCGGTTCTTGCGGGCCGCAAACAAAAGCAAATCAATACGCGCCAGCCAAACAGCCCGCCTCGCCTCATATCAGGCCGCGAGACTTCGGCCAAATTTTGTTTCCGCCTTCGAATACACAAACGGCGACCCCAGAGCCGCCGTTGCGAAGTCGCTATTGATAGGTCGATCAGCTGCCGGCGCCGCCCAGCGTGGTGACGGCGCGGCGGTTCTGAGACCAGCAGGAGATGTCGTCGCAGACGGCGACCGGACGTTCCTTGCCGTATGAGATGGTCTTCAGACGGTTGCCGGCGACACCACGGGAGATCAGATAATCGCGGGTCGTGGCGGCGCGACGGGCACCGAGCGCGAGGTTGTATTCGCGGGTGCCGCGCTCGTCGGCGTGGCCTTCGACAACGATGCGATAGCTGCTGTATTTGTTCAGCCACTGCGCTTGGCGGGCCAGCGTCTGCTGGGCGTCGGCGCGGATCGAGGAGGAGTCGGTGTCGAAGAAGATGCGGTCGCCGACATTGACCGTGAAGTCCTGCGCCGAGCCGGGCGTTGCCGCGCCGGCGCCGAGACCAAGGTCG
Organism: uncultured Alphaproteobacteria bacterium; assembly: GCA_963839725.1. Lineage (GTDB taxonomy): Bacteria > Pseudomonadota > Alphaproteobacteria > Rhizobiales > Rhizobiaceae > Kumtagia. Next base: position 82,416 of record CAWIWT010000007.1, read on the forward strand.
TTGGGGTTGTTCATTTTCTTGGATGCGCAACCGGCCATCGCGAGCCCGGCAACAAGAGCGATCATGACTGGAGTGGTTGTGAGTTTTGCGATGCGGCGCATGCGCCTCTCCTTAAAGTTCGAGCAAATTCATTGAAGTTTGAGTAACCACGTTTCGGTTAACCGCCATTCAAGAGACATGGTTAACGTTTCGATACCGCGCCGATTCTGCGGCTGCTGCATCGCTTTTTCCGCCGCTGCGCCACTACCGGCTGTTTGCGGTCCCCTGGAAGCAGGTCGCACTCGGATTGAAAAGGAATGCTTCAATCACTGCCAAATGTCCGTCGCGCGCAGGCGGGGCAAAAATGCGACGAAACCGCGACGAAGTCGTGAAAACGCGGCGAAGCCGTGAAACTTTCGCTGCGTCAAATGTCCGCTGAGCGTTTGGCTGGACCAGTTTATTCGAGCAGCGGCGACCAGGCAGGGTCCGAGGCGAAATGCGAGGTGGGGATCGCCTGTTCGTTGCGGCCGGTCAGGTCGATCGAGTAGAGGCGCGGGCCGCCTGAGCCGGATGCTTCGCGGAAGAACATGATGTAGCGGCCGTTCGGCGCCCAGGTCGGGCCTTCCTGCTGGAAGCCGGTGGAGAGAATGCGCTCGCCAGAACCATCGGTACGCATCACGCCGATCTGGAACTCGCCGCCTGACTGTTTGGTGAAGGCGATGAGGTCGCCGCGCGGCGACCAGACCGGTGTCGAATAGCTGCCGCCGCCGAACGAGATGCGGGTTTGGCCGGAACCGTCCGCTCCCATGGAATAAATCTGTGGCTGGCCGCCACGATCCGATGTGAACACGACCTTGGAGCCATCCGGCGAATAGGAAGGCGAGGTGTCGATCGAGTTGGAGTTGGTCAGGCGGGTCGTCGAGCGGCTGCGCAAATCCATGGCATAGATGTTCGAGTTACCGTCATCGCGCAGAAGGCTCATCACCACTTTCTGGCCATCCGGCGAGAAACGCGGAGCAAAGGTCATACCCGGAAAATTTCCGACGAGTTCGCGCTGTCCCGTCTCGATTTGCAGCAGGTAGACGCGAGGCTGGCCGCTTTCATACGACATGTAGGTAATTTCCTGCCTGGTCGGCGAGAAACGCGGCGTCAGCGCGATCGTGCGTCCATCCGACAGATAGCGGACGTTGGCGCCGTCCTGATCCATGATGGCGAGGCGCTTCTTGCGGTCGTTCTTCGAGCCGGATTCGTCGATGAAGACCACACGGGTATCGAAATAGCCGGTCTCGCCGGTCAGCCGCTTGTAGATCGCGTCGGCGATGATATGGGCGATGCGGCGCATATTGGTCTTGGGCGCGAAATACTGCTCGCCGATAAGCTGCTGGCCGGCAAATGTATCCCAGAGGCGGAATTCGGCGCGCAGGCGGCCGTCGGATTCCTCGCTGACGCGGCCGGTCACCAGCGCCTGGGCGTTGATAACCTTCCAGTCCTCAAAACGCGGGGCAGCGTCCGGGTTGGAGATCTTCTCGACGAACGCGCCCTTGTCGATCGGGGCAAATAGGCCGGAGCGCTGCAAATCAGCCGATACGATCGACGAGATCTCGGCGCCGACGCCATTGCCCGACAGAAAATCGGTAATGGCGATCGGCATCGGCTCGACCACGCCCTTGTTGACGTCGATCTCCACCAGCGCACGAGCGGGCAATGTCGCCATTGCAGCAAAACCGAAGGCGATCGAGCCAACCATGAGAATTGATGCCAGTAACTTCTTCATTCCAAACGAGCCTCTTCGAGGAGATCCCGGGACATGTTCAAAACATCTCGCTGGGATCGAAATTCACGACGATCTCGGACCAGATGTCCGATTTTTGAGCGGGCAGGTTCAGGCCCTGCTGATCGCATTTGTGCACTGCACGTAAAGCGCTTTCATCGAAAATGGTGTTGCCGCTCGACGAATCGATCTGCGGAGCGCCTTCGACCTTGCCTGATGTGTCGACATTGAAGCGGATCGAGACGCGCAAGCCGGAACCGTCTTCCATGCCAACCGGAAGGGCCCAGCAATTGCTCAATTGGCCGCGCAGTGCGTCCATCTCGCCTTGCGACAGCTTCGCGCCCGTTGTCTTCTTGCCTCCGAGAGCTGCTTCCTGCGTGGACCGCTTCGCGCCGCCGCCTTTCGACTTCTCCTTGTTGAGCAGCGCTGTGACCTGATCCTCGATCGAGCCGGTTTCTTCCGACTGGGGCTTGGACGATACCTCTTTCACCGGCTTCTCCGCCGATTTGCGCTCCGGGGCTTTGGCGGTCTGGGCTTCGGCCGGTTTCGGCCGCGCTTGCGGCGCCGGCGCGGAGTCCGGCAACGGCGGGCTTTCCTCCGCGGGCGTTTCCTGCGCTTCCGAGATCGCTTCCGAGACGGCGTCCGGCTTCACCGGTTCGGCCGCTGCCACCGTTTCCGCTGGCTTTTCGACAGGCTTCGGATCCGGCTGCTTCAGAGGTTCCGGCTTCGGTTCGACCTGCTTGACAGGCTCGGGTTTTACTTCTTCCTTCGGAGCAGGAACGGGCGCAACTTCCGTTGCCGGAACCGGCTTTGGCTTTTCCTTGACCTTCGGAGTTTCTTCCAGCTTCGGCTTTTCGACCGGCTTCGGGGCTGGCGCTTTTGCTTCAGCCGTCTTGACCGGATTGATCTTTTCGTCCGGCGTTATCGGATTGTCGGTATCGACATCATTGTCGCCAACCTTCTGAGCGTCAGGCACCGTATCGGGTCGCTTGGTCGGCATCGGCGCAGGTTTCTCCGAAACCGGGGCTTTCTTCTCACCCTGCTGGATCTGCGTCAGTTCCTCGACAGGCACAATATCGACCGGCAGCGCTTCGACGTCGGTGACGTCCATGGGTGCGGGCGCCGACAGCGAGATCAGCCCGAAGCCGAGCAGCGCTGCGTGCATGACCACCGAAGTTGTGAGGCCGGCTTTCATTCCAGGTTCAGCTGCCCTGCAGCGGCAGGCCGACCAGGCCGATGTTCTTGTAGCCTGCCGAGTGAATCTCGGCCATGACCTTCATCACCGTCCCGTAGTCGGCAGTCCTGTCGCCCTTGATAAGAATGCGCTTTTCAATGTCGAGCTTGGCGATGGCCTGCAATTTTCCAGTCAGTTCGGTGATCTCGTAGGGCTCGTCGCCAATCCAGATTTCACCTGCTTGGTTGACCGAAACCTCGATCGGCTTGGTGTCGGTCGCTGCCGCCGGTGCGCCGGCTTCCGGCAGGTCAATTGGCACGCTCGAAGTCAACAGCGGCGCTGTTACCATGAAAATGATCAGCAGCACGAGCATCACATCCACGAATGGCGTGACGTTGATTTCGGATATAAGGCCGTGGTGACGGCCGCGCCGCCGGTGGCCGCGTCCGCCGCGACCCGACCTAGCTGCGCCTACAGACATTGCCATTTTTGGTTCCTCAAGCTGCCCGAGCGGTCACTTTTTCATCGATTTGCCGCGAGAGTATGGCCGAGAACTCATCGGCAAAGCCTTCCATGCGCAGCCCGATCTTGCCGGCATCCGACGACAGCTTGTTGTAGGCGATAACCGCGGGGATAGCCGCGAGCAGGCCGATCGCGGTGGCCATCAGAGCCTCGGCAATACCGGGCGCCACAACCGCGAGATTGGTCGATTTGGAACCGGCAATCGCCTGGAACGAGGTCATGATACCGACGACCGTGCCGAACAGGCCGATGAACGGGGCGGCGGAACCGATGGTTGCGAGAAAGCCGAGGCGGCCTTCCAGCTTTTCCATTTCGCGCGTCAGCGCCAGGTCCATGGCCTTGTCGATGCGATTCTGGAGGCCGATCGGCGACTTGGCGCCCTTCTCGAAGGATTTTTTCCATTCGCGCATGGCGGCGACGAAGATCGAACCCATGCCGAGCGCATTGCGCTCCGACAGGGTGCGGTAGAGATCGTCAAGCGACTGACCGGACCAGAATACCTGTTCGAAGCGCTCAAGCGAGCGGCGCATCTTCGAATAGGCGAGGACCTTGTCTACCACGATCGCCCAGGTCCAGATCGAGGCGGCCAGCAGGCCGATCATCACCAGCTTCACCACCCAGCCGGCCTGCATGAACAGGGCCCAAACTGACAGCTGCGCGCCCGGGTCGGCGAGGGGTAGGTTTTCCATGGTCAGACAGTCCTTAAGATATGCGGGCTTCGGCTTGGCCGGCCCCTGGCCGCTTCCGTCTCAATGTTGCAGCGCTTTGCAGCGCTCGCCCTGAAGAGTGCCGGTGCGGCCTTTTCAAGGCAAAGTTTGGTGAAACGAAGGCGCATGGACGCCTAAGGTTTTCACCAGTTCCTTCATGGACTGTTATGGTTAACGACAAGTTAGGAAATTTTGGGGATCAGGAACGCGGCATGAAGGCCGGCATCCATTCTTTCGGAAACCGGCGCGGGCGACCGCTCTCGCCGATGATCGCCGCCTCGACGCGGGCCTTCACCAAAAGCTCGGCGCCGCGCGACAGAGTCTGCGCCATGGTGACGCGTGCACCGGATATCTCCAGGGTTCGCGTATCGACGGTCAGTATGTCGTCGATGCGCGCCGGCGACACGAAGTCGATCTCCATTCGCCGCACTACCCAGGCAATGCGTTCGCCATGTTTCCCGTCTGCGAGTTCGGTATGATGGACGCCGGCCATGCGCAGGAAATCCGAGCGGCCACGTTCCAGGAATTCGAGATAGCGGGCGTGATAAACGACGCCGGAAAAATCCGTGTCGGCATAGTAGACGCGCGCCGCGAGACGGTGGCCGGTGGCTGTCAGTTCGCCCGACAGGCCCGCCAACAGCGCAGGCTGTTCACCATGATCGCCCATCCCGCTTTCCTTTTTCCCGCCGTGCTGACACCTATCGCGGCGATGAACCGGATTGCATTTATGCGGGTGACGATCAAGTCCTGGCTGACGGTGGCAATTGTCCTTGCCGGTATGGCGGCACCATCCATGGCGGCGACATTCTCGGCCAAACGCGGCATGAACCTTGATCTTTGGATCACTTGGCCACCTGAGGAAAAGTGGGGGAAACGCGACGTCATCCTGCCTAATCCGGAATGGCGGAGGTTTCTGAAACCTGCTGGAGCTATGGCGGGGCATTCTGGGTGGTCGACGCGTTCGAGGGCCAAAAGGCGGAGCCGGATGTGCTGGATAAGATGGTGCGGGCTGAAATAGGCCAGAATCGTATCGAGGCACTCAATTGCCGGGAAGGCGATTCTATCGTTATTGCACGAATTCGACGAAAATATCGACCTGCCTGTGCAATTCCTTGGGCATTTCATCCGCGAGAACTTCGTCGCCGAAGTCCTTGCGCCTGTCGAAACGCCGGATATCAATCGCCCCCTGCAGGAACTTGCGCACCGCGCCCGTCAGCTCATAGGCGGTGTAATCGATTCCGCATGCCTTTGCGGCGGCGGCGGTCGCGACCCTGACATTTGCGCCGTGCTGGGCGACGGTTTTGATGAACGGGAAATTCGCATCGTCGCCGTCCAGGGCCTTTTCGCAAAGCGAGGCGTTGATGGACACCTGCCTGCGGCAGGCGAACGGCCTGACCGCATAAATAGAACAGCTTCCCTCCACCAGAAACGGGCAGGGGACGCGCTTCGCCATGCGATCGTCGACCGTCATGCGAAAAGTGGTTTCGATGCGAGCGACCAGCGCTTCGATTGCCGCGGCGGACCAAGTCGACTTCACGTGCCTTGCAATCACATCGATCTCGACGACCGTCGCCGAGACGGCAATGTAGCAGCAGAAGTTGCAGCCCTTCCGGCAGGCGATAGGCATGTTCTTCTGGGCATCGTTATGGCCCGCGTCGAAGATCGAAAAGAGATCGGCCATGCCGGGAGAGCCGCCACGCTGCTCGAGACAGTCCTTGGCGAACAGGCTAAGGGACAAAAGCTGATTGAGGGACACAGGCAAGCCGAGCCCGGTTCGACGCAGGCTGCGGTAGTTCTCGCGCAGGGTCCGCTGCAGCGTCCGTCGTTCAACGCGTGATTGCGGTGCGCGCATGCCAGCCTACTCCTCTTCCTGAAACAGATTGATCTGCTGGATCGCCAGGTCGCGCGGCGCTTCCAGTCCGAGATGCTTCCAGGCATTGGCTGTCAGTACGCGGCCGCGCGGAGTGCGCATGATAAAGCCTTGCTGGATCAGATAGGGCTCGATGATGTCCTCGATCGCGTCGCGCGGCTCCGACAGGCCGGCCGAGATGGTTTCGACGCCAACTGGTCCGCCACCGAAATTATGGGCGATCATGGTGAGATAGCGCCGGTCGAGTTGGTCGAGGCCAAGCGCGTCGACATCGAGCCGCCGCAGCGCCTCGTCAGCGACCTTGCGCGAAACCGTCTCGGCGCCGGCGACGCTGGCGAAATCGCGGACGCGCCGCAGCAACCGGCCGGCGATACGAGGGGTTCCGCGGGCGCGCCGCGCAATCTCCAGGGCGCCGTCGTCGGCCATCGGCATTTGCAGGATACGTGCTCCGCGCCGCACGATCATCTCCAATTCCTCGACCGAGTAAAAGTTGAGGCGTACGGGGATGCCGAAACGGTCGCGCAACGGGTTGGTGAGCAGGCCTAGCCGCGTCGTGGCGGCAACCAGCGTGAACTTCGCCAATTCGATCTTGACCGAGCGTGCTGCCGGTCCTTCACCGATGATCAGGTCGAGCTGGAAGTCTTCCATGGCGGGGTAGAGGATTTCCTCGACCGCCGGATTGAGCCGGTGGATTTCGTCGATGAAAAGCACGTCGCGCTCTTCGAGATTGGTAAGCAGTGCCGCCAGATCGCCCGCCCTGGCGATCACCGGGCCGGAGGTAGAGCGGAAGTTGACGCCGAGTTCGCGCGCCATGATCTGCGCCAGTGTCGTCTTGCCCAGGCCGGGCGGGCCGACAAAGAGCACATGGTCGAGCGCTTCGCCACGGCCCTTCGCGGCCTCGATGAAGACCTTCAGATTGGCGCGTGCGTCCGCCTGGCCGACGAAGTCGTCGAGCGATTGCGGCCGCAGTGTCGCATCGGCGTCCTCGCCGCGCTTGTCAGCGGAGATAAGGCGCGCAGGCTGGTTCATGACAAGAGCTTCATGCCGGCTACCGACTTTGCCGCCCGTTCATCGAAAGTGAAGGTGCTGGCCGCCCCAAGTTCGCGGTTCCGCAGAGCGATGACCACGTCGGCGAAATCCGCAGCTCCGCTCTCATATATCGCCAAGGCTTTTCCTACCACTTCCAGAGCTTCGAACTCGATATACTCTACCCCGAGCAGGTCATGCATCACGGCAGACAGCCTCGCTTGAGGAAGCTTGTATCGAGACCGCAGAACCCAGAAAAATTCCATCAACACAGGAACATTGACGAAGCCACGCTCGTCGTCGCGAAGATTTTTCAGAAATCTTTGCGCAGCCCTTGATTGTACCGGGTCATCATTGAGCGTGGCGCGCAGCAGGATATTCGTATCGAGACCAATCAAGCGCGTGACCTGTCCTTGCCTGCTTGCAGATACTCGACATGTTCGCTGATGCCTTCGCCAATTGCACGATCATAGTCGTCCGTGGCCGTGCCCGGTATTGCGTAGTCCGCCAATGCGCCGAACAGAACATCCACAGGGCGGTTGCGGGGGATGATTAGATACCCCTGCTCCATTTCGATGAAGGCGATGCGGTCACCGGTATGCAGCCCGAGTTTCTCTCGCACCTCTACCGGAATCGTCGTCTGGCCCTTGCTCGATATCCTTGCTTCTATGCCCATATTAAGGAAGATCTCCAAATTCCTTACATTGTAAGAAATACAAGGCAAGACGCAAGCTGTCAACGCGCCAATTCCCTCAAGCCCAGCCTGATCAGCTTTGCCGAATCCGCGCCTTCGCCGGCGGCCTTCAGCGCGGCGGCGATTGCATTGGCAGCGATGTCGCGAGAATAGCCGAGGTTTGTCAGCGCCGAGACCGCATCGGCGATCGGCGCGGGCGCCACACCTTCGCCAAGCTCCTGCTTCAGCCCGATCGTCCCGGACGCCGAACCGGCAAAGGCCGGCGCCTTGTTTTTGAGTTCCGTCACGATGCGTTCGGCGACCTTCTTGCCGACGCCCGGCGCGCGGCTCACCATGGCGATGTCGCGAAGCGCAATCGCATTGGCGAGGTCCGGTGGCTCAAGTGTCGACAGGATCGCCAGCGCCACCTTGGCGCCGACGCCCTGTACATTACCTATCAGCAGCAGGAACCACTCGCGCTCGAGGCCGGTGCGAAATCCGTAGAGCCGGATCATGTCTTCGCGCACGTAGGTTTCGATAAACAGCGTGATCGCCTCGCCGACGCCCGGCAGCGCAGCCAGCGTGCGGGTTGAGCAGTGCGCGACATAGCCGACGCCGAGCACATCGACGACGCAATAGTCCTCGCCGATCTCGTCGACGATGCCCTTGAGCTTTCCGATCATTGAGCTTGTCTCATTGGGTGTTATCCCGCCAGCGCCGGCCGCATGCCGATGCTTTTTCGGTGGTGCGCGTGGCAAATGGCGATCGCCAGCGCGTCGGCGGCGTGTTCGCTATCGAACACGGCCTTGGGCAGCAGCACTTTGACCATCATCGCAACCTGCGCCTTGTCGCCGTGGCCGACGCCGATCACTGTCTTCTTGACCGCGTTGGGCGCGTATTCGGCAACTCGCAATCCCGCGCGAGCTGGCACGAGCATGGCGATGCCGCGCGCTTGGCCGAGTTTCAATGTCGCGGCTGCGTCCTTGTTGACGAAGGTGTTCTCGACCGCCGCTTCGCGCGGCGCGTGAGCGTCGAGCACTGCGCAGAGACCGTCGTGAAGCTGGCAGAGACGCGACGCAAGATCCGCCTTTTCGTCCGACTTGACCGTGCCGGACGCGATGAAACGCAGCACACTGCCGTCTTGCTCGACAATCCCCCAGCCTGTCCGTCTCAGGCCGGGATCGATGCCGATGATGCGAATCGTCTCCTGCATGCGCGAACCCTATCCATTCACACAGCAGGTGCCAGCAAAATGTGAACGAAACGAAAACAAAGCTGGGGAGATTAGCGTGTAGGAGCGCCCATAGCAGGCTTATGGGGGTTCCCTACGCCAGCCACGATTCTCGGAGATCGAGATCGCAAACGGCCAGCCTCAGCGGGCGAAGGCGGTGGCCAGGAGATTAATCTGGTCGGACACCGGATTGGTGCGGCGATGGAGGGGGGAAGCCCCGGTGGTTGTCGCGTATCCATAGATTTCCTCGTCCATGCGCCGGACGAGATTTTGCAGACGTAGCGAATGGCGCACCAGTTCCATGAAGACGTCCGGCAGTTCATCCCAGCCGATGGCATTGTCGGGCGCCGAGGCTGTGTCGAGCCTAACCTTGGATTTCTCGCAAGCCACCTGATCGCGGGTCATTTCGCCGGAATTGGCGGCACGCTGCAATAGCAGCCACGAGGCGACCTGCATGAGCCGCGTCGTCAGGCGCATGGATTCTGCCGCATAGAGCGTTGCCGCGAGGCGCGAAAGCTTCTTGGCTTCGACGCGGCCGGCACCGTCGAGATACTCCGCCGTGCGTTCGACAAGCGTCATGCCCTCGTCGTACAGCGGCTTGAACGAATCCGAAAAGATGCGGCGTTCCGCGAGCTTGATCGGGTTTGCGCTTTCCATGGATCGTTCATTCGTCATCTGACACTAGCACCCCGAAGTTCGAAAGCCGGCGTCTGTCCCCGATTGGGCCAACTCCTACCCTCGACACCCTGCAGTGCAAAGGATGCGCCGACTGAGCCGTCAAGGCAAGCGCATGTTTAACGAAGGGTTAACGCGAAATGTCGCTTTCGAAGATAAAAAAAGAGCCGCAGCTAAGCGGCTCTCGAGAGTTTAACAGGGAGGCGTCAAACGAAGTGGCTCCAACCACTCGGTAAGAATCCAGATGTCTGGATACGCACAATTTGCATCGATAATGCTTAATGATTGCTTAACGAATCGCACTATCTTTTAGCGACCGGTCGCCGGTTGTCTCATTTGGATACAGTTCTCGTCCCTCCGGCTTCCACAAGGTAGTGAGCGCGATGCCGGCGAAGAGAATCAGGCTGGCGTAAAAAACCATGGAGCCGATCGCCACTACCGGCTCTACAGCCTCGTAGCCGGCAAGCAGGAAGTACAAGCCGAGGATCAGGCGGAGGCGAGGGAAGGGCGCCGGTGATCAGCCGCCCTTTGCCATTTCCCGCAGGCGGAACTTCTGGATCTTGCCAGTCGAGGTCTTCGGAACCTCGAGGAAAGTCACCGACTTTGGAACCTTGAAGCGGGCGAGCAGCGAGCGGCAATGATCCAGGATTTCGGCTTCCGTCGCCGTGCGGCCAGGTTTCAACTCTACATAGGCAACAGGCACTTCGCCCCATTTGTCATCGGCGCGCGCGACGACGCCGCACGAGGCGATTGCCGGGTGCTTGTAGAGCGCATCCTCAACCTCGATCGAGGAAATGTTCTCACCGCCGGAAATGATGATGTCCTTGGAGCGGTCCTTGAGCTGGACGTAGCCATCCGGATGCATGACGCCGAGGTCGCCGGAATGGAACCAGCCGCCGGCGAAAGCTTCTTCGGTGGCCGGGAGGTTCTTCAGATAGCCCTTCATCACGATGTTACCGCGGAACATCACCTCGCCGATGGTTTCGCCATCGACAGGCGTCTCCCTCATGGTTGCCGGGTCCATCACCGTCAGGCCCTCAAGCGCCGCGTAGCGCACGCCCTGGCGCGCCTTCTTCGCGGTGCGTGCACCCTTTTCCAGGCTATCCCATTTGCGGTGCCACTCATTGACAACCGCCGGACCGTAAGTCTCGGTCAGGCCGTAGAGATGCGTTACGGCGAAGCCGGCGTCGGCCATCCCCGAGAGCACGGCTTCGGGCGGCGGTGCGGCGGCAGTGTTGAAGGTGACGGTCTGCGAAAAGCTCCGCTTGTCCTCGTCTGCTGCATTGATGAGCGTAGCCATGACGATCGGCGCGCCGCAAAGGTGGGTGACGCCATGGTCGGCGATCGCGTCATATATGGCCTTGGCGCGCACCCAGCGAAGGCAGACATGAGTGCCGGCCTGAACGGCTAGCGTCCACGGGAAGCACCAGCCGTTGCAGTGAAACATAGGAAGCGTCCACAGGTAGACGGGATGCTTGCCCATGCTGGCGTGAATGGTGTTGGTGTAGGCCATCAAGGCCGCGCCGCGATGGTGGTAGACCACGCCCTTGGGATTTCCCGTGGTTCCGGAGGTGTAGTTCAGCGAGATCGCGTCCCATTCGTCATCCGGCATCAACCAGTTGAACGCCGGGTCACCGGACTGGACGAAGGCCTCGTAGTCGAGCGTTCCGATCCGCTCGCCCTTCGGATAGGGTGCGTCCGCGGGATAGTCGGGATCGTCATAGTCGATCACAAGCGGCTTCACCTTGGCGATGGCCAGCGCTTCCCGCACGACGCCCGCAAACTCGCGATCAACGATCAGGATCTTGGATTCCGCATGGTCGAGCTGAAAGGCGATAATCGCCGCGTCGAGGCGCGTGTTCAGCGAGTGCAGCACGCCCTTGACCATCGGCACGCCGAAATGCGCCTCCAGCATGGCCGGCGTATTCGACAGCATGACGGAAACCGTGTCGCCCTTGCCGATGCCTTTGGTGGCCAGCGCGGAGGCGAGCCGCAGCGCGCGCTGCCAGAAGTCGCGATAGGAAAGGCGCGAGCCGCCGTGAACAATCGCGGTGTGGTCAGGATAGGTCCTGGCGGCGCGCTCCAGATAGGTCAAGGGCGTCAGCGGCTGGCAATTGGCTGCGTTGCGCTCGAGCCCGATCTCGTAAATGTTGGTCAAAGACAGTTCCCCCCAAGGACGATTTCTGCGGCGATCCTAAAGCGCTCAAAGCCCGAGTGGAAGCAATTCCGTTTCGGATTGCAACGTCAAAACAGCTGAGCCGCGCCGTCCCACAGAAGCTTTACGGCAATCAGCGCGACCGTCGCATAAGTGAACGGATAAAACACCTCGGGCCGCATCCTGCGCACCAGCCAGGCGCCGGCAAGCGTCGCCAGCGGCGCGATCGGCATCAGCGCGAAAGACGCGGCGAGGTTTGTTGCGTCAAACTGGCCGAGTGCGAAATAGGGAATAAGCTTGAGTGCGTTGGTCACCGCGAAGAAAATGACGCTGGTTCCGGTCAGGACCTTCGGATCGAGCCGAAGCGGCAAGGTATAGACCTGAAACGGCGGGCCGCCGACATGCGCGACGAAGCTGGTGAAACCGGCAACCGTGCCCCAAAAGGCCGCGAGCACGGGGTTGCGGTGCGCGACATGACCGCTGCCGTGGCGTATCTGCTGAAACACCCAGCGCAGAACGAACACGAACGCGACCACGCCGACGATAAGGCGAACCATATCCGCGGTGACGAGCGAGGCCGTCAGCCAGCCGGCGCCGATGCCGATGATCGAGCCTGGCATCATCGACCACAGAAGGTTGCGATCGAACACGCCGCGCCAGCTCCATAGCGACACCAGGTCCATCATGACGAGGATCGGCAGAAGGATCGCCGCAGCTTGAACCGGCGATATCGCCAGCGCCATCAGCGGCACGCCGACAAAGCCGATGGCGCCGCCGAACCCGCCCTTCGACAGCCCGACAAGGATCACGGCAGGAACTGCCGCAGCGTAGAACCAAGGATCGAGAAGCAGGGGAGACATGCGGGCGAGGACCTCCGAGGCCGTTCCCGACTCGCTGGGCAGTCGCGACACAGCCTCTTTCGCCGCTGTCTACCGCATCGGCCCGAAAATCGGAATCGATTTCGGAAAGCACGATGCGCAGTTTCAAAGAGATACAGCGTCCTTTGCGCGTCCGAAAGGGCGCGCCGCGCTGTAGCGCGCCATCAGGACTTTGGCGAGTGATCCACCATTAGCCTTTGTCAGAACAAGCGCACGTTAACGTAGACGCGGCCTGTTCAAAGTGCGCTGGCTCGTCTATGCCCAAATCCAACCATGATCGCACGGCAGACAGCAGCGCGACGGCCTTCTCAGAGAGATATGACAGACACTTCGCCCCCCAATCGCTGCCGCCTCATCCTGATCGCACCCGTGGACGAGAGCGCCGATACGTTCGGGCCGCGCCTGTTGGAGGCGGTCGCGGGCGGCGATGTCGCCTCGCTGATCATCCCCGCACGCGCCGACGAGGCTTCCTTCCAGGACTTTGCCGCGCCGATCGTTCGCATCGCGCAGGAGGCTGGCCTGGCGGCGATCATCGCCGACGATACGCGCATCGCCGGACGCGTTGGCGCCGACGGCATCCATTTGCAGACGAAACCGAATGGCATTCGCGACGCAGTGGAGCGTTCGCGCGGCAAGATGATCGTGGGAGCAGGCGGTGCGGCGACGCGCGACGATGCGCTCGACCTTGGCGAAGCGCAACCGGATTACATCTTCTTCGGACGCTTTGGCTTCGACAACAAGCCGGAGCCGCACAAGCGCAACCTCGCGCTCGGGACCTGGTGGGCGGAAGTCGTCGAAGTTCCCTGCGTGGTTATGGGAGGCTCGGAAGCCGCTTCGGTTGAAGCTGTCGCGGCAACCGGCGTCGAGTTCGTGGCACTATCGAGTGCCATTTTCGGTGAAGGTGTCGATCCTCGCGCCGCTGTCAGGATAGCCAACGCCATTCTCGACGAAACCGCGCCAAGGCTTGGGGGCTGATCCTTGCCGGCGTCGCGTATCTGGCTGCGAATGGCACTGCTTGCGCCCGTTCTTTTGGGAACGATGCCGCGCGGTCCGGAAGCGGCCGAAGCGCCGCACGGGCTGCAAGCGACAGCAGCGCAGCCCAGTAACTGGATTATGCATCCGGCCGATCCCGAACGGTTTTCGGGTGGTCTGACCCGTGACGGAAGCGTTGTCGATGCCGAGCGGTTCGGGGGAAAGCCCAGCGATCAGGCGTTTGGCGCATTCCAGCGCGGGCTGTACAGGACAGCTTACAATCTGGCTTTGCCGCTCGCCGAGAACGGCAACCCTGCCTCGCAGACGCTGATCGCGGAAATCCTGTCCCGCGGTCTTGGCATGAAGCGTGATGAGGCGGCTGCGGCGAAGTGGTATGAGCGCGCTTCCGAACAAGGCATTCCGGAGGCGCAGTTCCAGTATGCACTGCTGTTGCTCGACGGGCGCTTCGTCAAGAAGGACGAGAAGCAGGCCTATGCACTGATGCAGGCGTCGGCCGAGGCGGGTAACCTCCTGGCGGAGTTCAATTATGCCCAGATGCTGGTGAAGCAAAATACCGCGGGGCTCGGCCTCGAGAACGCGGTACCCTACTACGAGAGAGCCGCAGTAGGCGGCGTGCCCGACGCGCAATATGCGATGTCGCAAATCCGCGCCAACGGCATCGACAAAACTGCGAACGATGCCGAGGCAAGGCGGTGGCTGTTGCTTGCCGCGCGTCAGAACTTCGACACCGCGCAGCTCGATCTCGGCCGCTGGATGATGACCGGCCGCGGCGGCCCCAAGAACGCCAAGGAAGGATTTGGTTGGCTGCTCCGGGCGGCACGCGGCGGCAACGTCGCGGCGGAGAACGAAGTGGCCAAGCTCTACATGCAAGGCATCGGCGTCGAGCCCGACACCAAGGCGGCGGCGTCCTGGTACATGCTCGCGCGCCGCGCAGGGCTTGTCGATCCTGTCATGGAGGATTTTCTCGACGGGCTGACCGACGAGGAAATCAAGCAGGCGCTGGAGACCTCCAACCGGCTGCAGTAGCGACGGCGACGAAACGCGCAATCTCTTGCCTCTTGCAGCGTTTTGTGGTCATGGGAGCGCCACGAGCCGGCTAGTCGGCGTAAATCCCGTATTCCGGAACACGAGCATGGCCAAGATCAATGGCAACGAAATCCGTCCGGGCAATGTCATCGAGCACGATGGCGGCCTGTGGGTGGCGGTCAGGACCAACCACGTGAAGCCCGGCAAGGGCGGCGCTTACAATCAGGTCGAATTGAAGAACCTTATCAATGGCACCAAGCTCAACGAGCGTTTCCGTTCGGCCGAGACCGTTGACAGGATCCGACTCGAGCAGAAGGATTTTTCCTTTCTCTATGAGCAGGGCGACGCGCTGGTGTTCATGGATACCGAAAGCTACGAGCAACTTGAATTGCAGAAGGACTTCGTAGGCGACCGCGTCGCGTTCCTGCAGGACGGCATGATGGTCACCGTCGAGCTTTATGAGGAGAAGCCAATCGGCATTTCGTTGCCCGATCATGTCGTGTTGACGATTACCGAGGCCGATCCGGTGGTGAAGGGCCAGACCGCGGCTTCGTCCTATAAGCCGGCCGTACTGGAAAATGGTGTGCGCGTGCTTGTCCCACCTTTCATCGAGGCTGGCGAGCGTATCCTCGTGGATACCAACGAACTCACCTATCTGCGCCGCGCTGACTAGCTGAAGTTTTTCGTCTGTCGTCGGTCGTCGATCGATCTGCTGGTAACGAACAACGACTGACGAACAACGAATAGCGATTGCAATGGCACGTTCCGCACTTCTCAATGTCATGGTCCAGGCCGCAATGAAGGCCGGGCGTTCGCTATCGCGCGACTTCGGCGAGGTACAGAATCTACAGGTGTCGCTGAAGGGACCCGCGGACTATGTCAGCCAGGCCGACCGCAAGGCTGAGGACATCCTCTTCACCGAACTGTCGCGGTCGCGCTCAGGCTACGCTTTCCTGATGGAGGAGCGCGGCGAGGTTGCCGGCGAGGACGATCAGCACCGCTGGATCGTCGATCCGCTCGACGGAACGACGAACTTCCTCCACGGCCTGCCATTCTTCGCTATCTCGATTGCACTGGAGCGGCAAGGTCAGATCGTCGCCGGCGTGATCTATAATCCGGCCATGGATGAGCTTTTCACCGCCGAGCGCGGCGGTGGCGCCTTCGTCAACGACCGCCGCCTGCGCGTTGCCAGCCGTACAAAACTCTCCGATTCCGTGATCGGCACCGGTGTGCCGCATCTCGGTCTGGGTCACCACGGCAACTATCTGGTCGAACTGCGCAATGTCATGGGCGAAGTCTCCGGTATCCGCCGCCTGGGCTCGGCCGCGCTCGACCTCGCCTATGTGGCTGCAGGCCGCATGGACGGCTTCTGGGAGGATCCGCTGCGGCCGTGGGACATCGCCGCCGGCATTCTGTTGATCCGCGAGGCAGGCGGCTTTGTCTCCGACCGTCACGGCGAACAGGGCATGTTCGACAATCATTCGATCGTTGCCGGCAATGAGACGATCCACAAGGCGCTGCTTAAGACGCTGAATAAGCCGGTCTCCGCGCGCTGATACGGTTTCAGCGGGGCTCCCCCAGCGCTGATTGCGCGAATGCTGTTCGTTGCGGTAACCAATCCACGGGACAGCCGAGCTTCGCCTTTCAATTTTGTCGCATTTCCGTTTAAACTCCCGGTCATTGTGAAATCAGGCACGGATTCGGGGCACTGATGTCGTTCTTGAATAATCTTGAGGCTGGCGAGACGACGAACGGCTTCGATCCGTACAAGCTCTCCAGTCCGCAGGTCTTTTTGTTCTCGATGCTGGTCTTTCTGGCCATCGTCGGCTTTATCGCGGCGATCCTGACCCGGCAGATCACTTCGGCTTTCTCCGCCAATCCCGGCTTGAACGGTCTGATCGCCGGCGTTTTGCTGGTCGGCATCCTGCTGGCCTTCGGCCAGGTAACGCGGCTTTTTCGCGAGGTGCGCTGGGTCAATTCCTTCCGCGTGGGATCGGAAGCGAACGATCCGGTGCTGCTCGCACCCATGAAAGCGTTGCTCAGCCGCGCTGCGAACGCGGCGTTGTCGACCAGTTCCATGCGGACCATGCTAGACTCGATAGCGACCCGCCTGGATGAGAGCCGCGATGTGCTGCGCTACCTCGTCGGGCTGCTGGTGTTCCTCGGTCTGCTCGGTACGTTCTGGGGCCTGCTGAATACGATCGGCTCGATTGGCGACACGATCCAGTCGCTCGATCCGGGCACTGGCGACGCGTCGGCGGTGCTGGAAGCGCTGAAGTCCGGGCTGTCAGCGCCGCTTTCGGGCATGGGCACGGCGTTTTCGTCGTCGCTGTTCGGCCTTTCCGGATCACTGATACTTGGCTTTCTCGATCTTCAGGCGGGGCGCGCCCAAACCCGGTTTTACACCGAGCTTGAGAACTGGCTGTCCTCGGTCACCGATCTTTCCTCGGACACGGCTACTTCCTCGGCCACTCCGCGCCAGACATCATCCGACGAGTTGAAGGCATTGGGCGAACGGTTGCGCGTCCTGCAGGAGAATGGCGGTTCCAATCCGCGCGTGGCGACTGCAATGGCCAATCTGGCTGACGGAATTTCCGGGCTGGTCAAGAATATGCGCAACGAACAGCAGATCATGCGCGACTGGGTGGAAGCGCAGTCGCAGGAGCAGAAAGCGTTGCGCACGACGCTCGACCGTATTGCCGAAGCACTGAAGCAGCGGGAGCCGAACTGACATGGCGCTGGCGCGGGCTCGCCGCGGCGACCGCCGCATCGACTACTGGCCGGGATTTGTCGATGCACTTTCGACCCTGCTGCTTGCCATCATGTTCCTCCTGTCGGTCTTCGTGCTGGCGCAGTTCCTGCTCAGCCGCGAAATCTCCGGCAAGGACGAGGTCCTGAACCGCCTGAACTCGCAGATCAACGAGTTGACGCAGCTTCTGGCGCTTGAACAAACCAATACCCAGGATACGCAGGACCAACTCGCCAATCTGCAAGCCTCGCTGAACCTTGCCGAAACCGAGCGCTCTCGCCTGCAGCAGTTGCTCGATCGTGGCGCGGGCGCCGGCGCGGAAGCTGACGCCAAGATCGGTACGCTTTCGGGCGAACTCGACTCGCAGCGCCAGATCAGCCAGGAAGCGCTCAGCCAGGTCGAACTGCTCAACCAGCAGATCGCGGCGTTGCGCAAGCAGATCGGGGCGCTGGAAACAGCGCTCGACGCGTCTGAATCACGGGATCGCGAATCCAATACCAAGATCGCAGACCTTGGCCGGCGGTTGAATGTGGCACTTGCCCAACGCGTGCAAGAACTCAATCGCTATCGTTCTGATTTCTTCGGCCGGCTGCGCGAGATACTATCGGACCGCGAAAACATTCGCATCGTGGGTGACCGTTTCGTCTTCCAGTCGGAAGTGTTGTTCCCGGTAGGCTCCGATGAAATCAACGAGGCGGGCCGCGCCGAAATGACAAAGTTGGCGCAAGCACTGATTGAACTGGCGAAGGAAATTCCGCCGGAGATAAACTGGGTCCTTCGGGTGGATGGCCACACCGACAACCGGCCGCTTTCAGGCGCCGGACGATATCGTGACAACTGGGAACTTTCCTCGGCGCGCGCGACTTCGGTGGTTAAGTTCCTGATCGCAAACGGCGTGCCTGCCAATAGGCTGGTGGCGGCCGGCTTCGGCGAATATCAGCCACTCGATCCGGCCGATACGGAGGAAGCGCGCAACCGCAACCGGCGGATCGAGCTGAAGCTCACGGAGCGCTGAGGCCGCCGCTTATGGCAGCGAAGACGGCTGTCAAGACCTTGGAGAAATTATCATTTTGTAATTTGGCGATGGAAGCTTGTTGGGCGTAGCGTCGCATCACGGCTGGGAAATGCCGGCGATACTCGATCGAACAACGCGGTCGCTGACCGGTTTATATCGAAATTGCATCGCGACGCGACAGGACCGGACAGCCGGATATGGCGGAGAGACAAGCGTTCCTCCGCATGCATACAAAGGAGACGCACCATGCGTTCCTTCATTCTCAAGTCAGCACTCGCTGCAATCCTCGTTTCAACCTCGCTCGTGGGCGGAGTCAATGCGGCTGGTGCCGCGTCCAAGGGCGCGGACCGCAGCTCCCACGAATCCCAGTCTCGGGGTAGGGCCGACGACAGCGGTTACTTCGACCACATGACAATGGGTCCTACGATGTTGCCCGCGCCGGCAGTGACACAATCGGCGCCAGTTACCAGACACGTCATTCGGACGGCGGAACTCAAACCGCGACTGGCGCAAATCACGCGTGAAGTCGGCGTCGCCCATCACCGGATTGCGGTCGATCAGAGCCGCGGCTTTCTGAAATCCGGTGAGGCTCGTGTGCTGCAGGCCCGCGCGCACGACATCCGAATGGATGCGGTTCGGACAGCTGAAAACCACCGCGGCGCGCTGCCGAAAGCGAATTACGCGGCGCTGCAGAGGCAGGTCGCCCAGCTCAATAGCGAGATACACCGCGACGCGACGACGTAGTTTGTGCCTGTCGAAAACTGGTGGCCGCTGGCGATTTTGTTCGCCAGCGGCTGTTTCACAGGCTCAAATAGAGGCAGATCAGCGCCAGAGCCGCCGGAACCGCCTGAACGTAGAGAATTCGACGCGAAACGGTTGCCGCGCCGAACACGCCCGCGACGGTCACGCACAGCAGGAAGAAAACCTTGATTGAAACGCCTGCCTCGCCAAGCCACAGGCCCCAGGTCAGACCGGCGACAAGAAAACCGTTATAGATGCCCTGGTTGGCGGCGAGCGCCTTGGACGCGGCGGAAAACTCCGGCGTCGTGCGGAACACTTTTTTGGCCTACAGCGCCGCGCGTCCTTTTGGACGCGCAAAGGACGCTGTATCTCTTTGAAACTGCGCATCGTGCTTTCCGAAATCGATTCCGATTTTCGGGCCGATGCGCTAGCGGCCGGTCCCAGACGATCATTTCAAGATACATGAAATAGACGTGCACCAAGGCCACCAGGCCGATCAGCACATTGGCTACCTTTCGAGCCCCCTCATTATTCGGCGGCGCGTGGGAACGCCGCCTTGCCGTCGGCGAACTGCAACTCGGCCAGCCGTGCGTAGAGGCCGCCCTCGGCGACGAGGCTTTGATGAGTGCCTTCCGCGACGATGCGGCCTTCGTCCATGACGAGGATGCGGTCGGCCTTGAGCACGGTTGCCAGGCGATGCGCGATGACGATGCTCGTGCGCCCTTGCATCAGGCGCTCCAGCGCGGTTTGCACGGCGCTCTCGCTCTCGGCGTCGAGCGCCGATGTAGCCTCGTCCAGCAGCAGGATCGGCGCGTCGCGAAGGATGGCGCGGGCAATCGCGATGCGCTGGCGCTGGCCGCCTGAGAGTGTGACGCCGCGTTCGCCGACCTCTGCGTCGTACCCGTCGGGCAGCTTGCGGATGAATTCGTCGGCAAAGGCGTCACGGGCGGCGGCTTCGATGGCCTTTTCGCTGGCGCCCGGCCTGCCGAAGCCGATATTGTCCTTGGCCGAGGCCGCGAAAATCGTCACATCCTGCGGTACGATCGCGGTGCGAGCGCGGATCTCCGCCGGGTCGGCATTTGCGAGATCGATGCCATCAACCAGCACGGTTCCGGATTGCGGATCGTAAAAACGCAGGATCAGCGAAAAGATCGTGCTTTTGCCTGCCCCGGACGGACCGACCAGCGCGACCTTCTCACCCGGCCTCACCGCGAAGCTTAGATTGTGCAGCGCCGGCAGTTCGGGACGTGACGGGTAGGTGAAGGACACACTTCGGAACTCGACTGCGCCGAGCGGCTTTGCCGGCAATGGCTGGTGGGCGTTGGGTTTGGAGACGGCAGGCGTTTCTGCAAGCAGTTCGGTGAGCCGCTCCGCCGCACCCGCCGCCTGGCTGAGCTCGCCCCAGACCTCGGACAGCGCGCCAAGAGCGCCTGCAGAGAACACCGAATAGAGCAGGAACTGGCCGAGCGTGCCGGGCGACATCACGCCGCTCAGCACATCGCGTGAGCCGAACCACAGAACCGCGACGACCGAAGAAAAGATCGTGAAGATGGCAAAGAAGGTCAGTAGTGCACGGGCGAGCACCGACGATCGCGCCGCTTGAAACGCCGCTTCGACCGCACCGGAAAAGCGGTTTGTGGCAAGCCTTTCGTTGGTGAAGGCCTGCAACGTACGGATCGCGCCGATCTGTTCGCTAGCGTAAGCGGAGGCTTGCGCCAGTGTGTCCTGGGCCAAGCGCGACTTGCGGCGCACAGAGCGGCCGAAGGCGACCAGCGGCAGCACGACGACGGGAATGGCAATGATGACCAGGCCGGAGAGCTTCGGGCTGGTGAATACCATCATGGCGAGGGCGCCGATGCCGAGAATGGCATTGCGCAGAGCCAGCGACGCGGTCGCGCCGACGGCCGACTTGATCTGCGTGGTATCGGCGGTCAGCCGCGACACGATTTCGCCGGACTGAACGGTGTCGAAAAAACTCGGGGACAACGTGGTGACATGGGAGAAAACGTCGCGCCGGAAGTCGGCGACGACGCGCTCGCCGAGCGTGATGACAAAATAGTAGCGCGCCGCCGAAGCCGCGGCGAGGACGGCCGCGATCACCACCAGCATCGCGAAATAGTTGGTGATGAAGGCGGAATCCGACGACGAGAAACCGTGGTCGATCATGCGGCGCACGGCCAGCGGCAAGGTCAGCGTCGTTGCTGCGGCGACGACCAGCGACACAGCCGCGCCCAGCGCGACCATTCGATAGCGCATGACGTAAGGCGCGAGCCGCCTCAGCGGCTTCAGCGAACGCCTTTTCGTATCGTCCATCGAGTTCCTTCCGGACAGCGCGGCCTTGTGATTCAATTCCGGCTGGTGTATAGGCCCGCCGACCGTTTTTGTAGCCGTGGCCGTCCAATTGCTGCGGCTTCATTCATTTTGACAGTGGGCGCATCGCCGCAGGCGCGTGCCCTAGCCAGCCAGGACGATAGCCATGAAAGACAAGATCCATCCCGATTACCACTCCATCAAGGTCGTGATGACCGATGGCACCGAGTATACGACCCGTTCGACCTGGGGCAAGGAAGGCGACACGATGAACCTCGACATCGACCCGACCACCCACCCGGCCTGGACCGGCGGTCAGCAGACCCTGCTTGATCGCGGCGGCCGTTTGTCGAAGTTCAAGAAGCGCTACGAAGGCCTAGGCATGTAATTTTCGGACTTGTGCGTCCGTTCGAAAAACCCCGCTTCGGCGGGGTTTTTTTTGTTGGCGATTCATCTCCCGCTGCAGCGCGGCGACCGGTCAATCCTTCGCGCGCTCCACATAGGAGCCGTCGGCGGTCATGACCACGACTCGGGTCCCGGCCGCGATGTGCGGTGGCACTGTGGTACGAACGCCGTTGGACAAGGTCGCCGGTTTATAGGAGGAAGACGCCGTCTGGCCCTTCGTGACCGGCTCGGTGTCGGTCACTTCGAACACTGCCCGCTGTGGCAATTCGATTGAAATCGCAACACCATTGTGCTGCGAGATTTGAGCTTCCATGCTTTCCTGCAGATAGGGCGCCAAATCGCCAAGTACGCTTTCTGGCACGGCTACCTGGTCGAAGGTCTCGGGATTCATGAAATGATATCCCTCGGCGTCGCTATAGAGATAGGTATGTGGGCGCTGTTCGACATAGGCGCGTTCGACCTGTTCAGTCGTGCGGTAGCGTTCCGAAATCTTCACACCGTCCGAAATGCGCCGCATGTCGAGCTGCGTGACCGGTGTGCCTTTGCCCGGATGGATGTTTTCCGTCGACAGAACGACGTAGAGCTTGCCGTCCTGATCGACAACGTTGCCCTTGCGCAGCGAACTGGCGATGACTTTGACCATGATGAGTTCCTGAACCAGGGCGGGTGGGCCGGCGTTGATTTCTTGCACCGGCCCTTAGCCTATCTTAGGAACCGCTTCCAGTCCCCTTCGTCACTCCGGAAATGCCTGATGATCAACGCCTCGCCTTGGTGGACCCCGCATGTGCACGCCGACCGGCGGCCTCGCCTGATGACGCGCAATGCCATCACCGCCGCGGTGCGCGACTGGTTCGCCCGCCGCGATTTCATCGAGGTTGAAACGGCGACTTTGCAGGTTTCGCCCGGAAACGAGGCGCATCTTTCGGCTTTTGCGACACACTCAATCGGCGCGGACGGCAGCGAACAGCCGTTCTATCTGCATACGTCGCCGGAATTCGCGTGCAAGAAACTGCTGGCCGCTGGTGAAAGGCGGTTGTTCAATCTCGGGCCGGTCTATCGCAACCGTGAGCGCGGGCCGCTGCACCATCCCGAATTCACCATGCTGGAATGGTATCGCGTCGGCGAAACCTATGAAAGCCTGATGCGCGACTGCGCCGATTTGCTGGCGCTGGCGGCGGAACGAGCGGGATCGGAACGCCTTGTCTACCGTGACCGCGAGGCCGACCCATTCCGCGAGCCGGATCGCGTGACCGTTGCCGAAGCCTTCGCGCGCCATGCCGGCATCGACCTGCTGGCAACCATTTCGCGGTCCGGCGAGGCCGATGTCGAGACGCTGCGTGCGGCTCTTGTCGAGGCCGGCATACGGACCGCGCCGGACGACAGCTGGGCTGACCTTTACAGCCGCGTCATGGTGGAGCGGGTGGAGCCTGCGCTGGGCCTGGGCCGAGCGACGGTTCTCTGCGAGTACCCTGTGTGCGAGGCCGCGCTGGCCCGGCCTTCTGCCAACGACCCGCGCGTCGCCGAGCGATTCGAACTCTATTGCTGCGGCGTCGAGCTTGCCAACGGGTTCGGCGAACTGACCGATGCGGTCGAGCAGCGCAGGCGATTTGTCATCGAGATGGACGAGAAGCAGCGCATCTATGGCGAGCGCTATCCGATCGACGAGGACTTTCTCGCGGCACTTGCCATCATGCCGGAGGCAAGCGGAGTCGCGCTTGGCTTCGACCGCCTGGTGATGCTGGCAACCGGCGCGCGGCGCATCGATGATGTGCTGTGGACGCCGCTGCCGGAGTGAGTTTTCAACTCGGCCACAAAGCTCGGAGTTCCGCCCCCATATCGCGGTCGCCAAGCATCCGCCTCGATCTCAGTTCGCGTCAGTATCCTTTGCCTTGTGGCCTTTCCGGTCCGCGTGGCCGAGATCGCGGTCCGGATCGATCACGTCGCGCACGAGTTGCTTCAGTCTGGCGGCATCCGGAAAGCCGCCGTCGCGCTTGCGGTCCCAGATAAGCGTGTCGCTGCAGATGATGGTGAACACGCCGCCGGTACCAGGAACAAGTACGACTTCGCCGAGGTCAGTGCCGAATGTCGAGAGCAGTTCCTGCGCCATCCAGCCCGCGCGCAGTAGCCACTGGCATTGGGTGCAGTAGGTGATGCGGACGGAGGGCAGAATTGGGCCTTCGGTCATGCCTGCGGAACTCCCGCATTGTCTGGAATGTTACGCCGCGCTGAGTTTCGCCAGTGTCGCCTCGTCAACTTCGAAATTGGCGTAGACGTTCTGCACGTCGTCGTCATCTTCGAGGTTGGCGACGAGCTTCATCAGCGACTGGGCGCGCTCCTCGTCGACCGGCACGTTGGTCTGCGGCTTCCAGATGATCTTCACCGACTCGGCCTCGCCGAGCGACGCTTCAAGCGCCTTCGATACCTCGTTGACGGCTTCGAAGCCGCACAGGATCGTGTGGCCTTCCTCGTCGGACTGGATGTCGTCGGCGCCGGCATCGATGGCGGCTTCCATTACCTTGTCCGCACTGCCGACCTTGGCTTCGTAGTAAATCTCGCCGGCGCGGTCCCACAGGAATGACACCGACCCGGTTTCGCCAAGCGCTCCGCCGGCCTTGGTGAAGGCTGCGCGCACGTTCGAGGCAGTGCGGTTGCGGTTGTCAGTCAGCGCCTCGACGATGACGGCGACGCCGCCCGGGCCATAACCCTCGTAGCGGACTTCGTCATAGCTTTCAGCATCGCCGCCGGCCGCCTTGTTGATGGCGCGCTGGATGTTGTCTTTGGGCATCGACTCGGCCTTGGCGTTCTGAACGGCGAGCCTGAGGCGCGGGTTCATCGCCGGGTCGGGGACACCCATCTTGGCGGCAACGGTGATTTCGCGTGCCAGCTTGGAGAAGATTTTGGAGCGGACCGCGTCCTGGCGGCCCTTGCGGTGCATGATGTTCTTGAACTGTGAATGGCCGGCCATGACGTCCCTGTCTTCGAAATTCGGCGATTTCCGGAATGGCGGGCTTATAGATAAGTTGCCGTCAAACGTCCAGAAGGAGAGGCACTGCCGGCTCAGCATATTGCTCGGCTCAATTGCCGGCGATGCTCGCGAAGGTTTGATCTTTCGGGCGACAATTCGGCTGGTAGCGGCGGCACAGGTGCTTAACGTGGCGTGCATCGCAACTTGCACGGACCGGAACGCCATGCCCTTCCGCCTGCTCGCCGCCTTGTGCTTTCTTTTCGTCGCGCCGGCCATAGCGACCGCGCAGGACGCGCCGCCGAGCAAATGCATGGCGATCGCACAAAAGCTGCCGGACGCAACCTATGCTGACTTCACGCCGGCCCAGGCAACTGCCCCAGTCAGCGAGGTTGTCATCACCTATGCCGGACACTCGACCTATCTCATCGACACACCGGCGGGGGTGCGTATCGCAACCGACTTCAGCGGGGTCCACGGCGCCGACCCGACGCCCCGCGTCGTCACCATGAACAAGGCGCACCGCAGCCATTTCACCGATTTCCCTGATCCGGGCATCGAATATGTGCTGCGTGGCTGGAACCCGAAGGGCGGGCCGGCGCACCACGCGGTGGTGGTCGATGACGTCTATATCCGCAGCGTGCCAACTGACATCCGCAGTTGGGGCGGCGAACTGGAGCGTGATGGAAACTCGATCTTCATCTTCGAAGTTGCGGATCTGTGCGTCGGCCACCTTGGGCATCTGCATACGGGTCTGAACGACGTGCAATATGGCGCCATCGGCCGTCTCGACGTTCTGATGGTGCCGATCGATGGCGGCATGACGCAATCACTCAGCGGAATGACCGAGATCACCGACCGGCTGCATTCGTCGATCGTCCTGCCGATGCATCGCCATGCCACGCCGATGTCCGAGTTCCTGGGAATGATGGGCGATGGGTTCGCGGTCGATTTCCGCGACAGCCGCTCGCTAACCGTGTCGCTGAGGAGCCTGCCCGACAGGCCGACAATCGTGGTGCTGAGGGGGGTGTAATACTCAAGCCGCAAGTGCCTTGGTGACACCTTCCGCGAGATGGTCGATGTCAGCTTGATGCTCGAAAACCACTGCCCGACGAACGAACTCTATCGGTGAAAAGTCGGGCGCCATCCGGCGTATCTCGCCGATCAACCGCCGCGCCTGTTCCTGATTGCCAAGCTGCGCGTTGCAGGCGGCAAGGCGCGTCAGCCGCCAGGGCGTGTTGGCCGAAAGCTTGGAGAGCGAGTCCAGAGAACCCTGATAGTCACCAACCGAGTAGAGCGCGTGCGACCGGTCGTAGTGGTACCAATCAGGATGAATCGGATTGATACGCGCCGCCCGGTCAAACGCGGCAAGCGCTTCAACCGGCCTGCCGCGCATGGTCAGCAGATAACCCATCTGCGCCATCGTGTCGGCATCGTAGGGATTGAGGTCAAGGGACCGTCGCAGGTGATATTCAGCGGCCTCATGCTCTCGTCCGAACAGGCGCGTCATCGACAGCACACGATGACAGCGTGGTTCCTCCGACGCCAGCATCACCGCGAAATCCGCGCGTTCCACGGCTTTCGCGATCACATCTGCGGGCGCTTCTCCGTAGCCTGCAATCGCCAGGTCGGCGAGCGCGATATAGGCATGCGCGAGGGCGTAGTCCGGATCCCTTGCCGCTGCTTGTTCGAAAAAATGCTTGGCTGCAACATTGTCCTCTTCGCGATAGCCGCGCAGCCGGGCAAGCCCGCGCAGGAACATTTCGTAGGCATCGAGACTTGCCGGAGGCTTTGCGGCGGAGCGTTCTACGTTTGCGCCATCGATCCGCGCTACCAGCCGGTTGCAAACCTTTTGGGCGACTTCTTCTTGGACGCTGAAGATTGCGGTGCCTGTCGCAGAAAAGGCCTCGCTCCACAGCACGGCGCTGGTCTCGGCGTCGACCAGGATAACCTTCACGTGAAGCGCGCCTTCCACAAGTCTCATGGCGCCTCGCACCAGGAAGTCCGCGCCAAGTTGCTTGCCAACAGAGCGCCAGTCCATGTCGACGTCCGACGCGAAGGAGAAGCTGGAATTGCGTGCCAGCACCACGACCCTGCGGAAACGCGCGAGACTGTTGAGGAGGTCTTCGGTCAAGCCATCGACGACGATCTTGTCCGAAGGCTCTCCTTCATTGTCGAATCTTAGGACGGCCAGGGTGGGTTGGCTGCGCGATGTCTCTGGCTGCGTGTCGGGCGGGGAAAGCAGATAGCCGCGCCGCGCGACCGTCCGAATGATGCGCTGGCTGTCATCTGCCAGCGCTTTGCGCAATTCGCGCACCGCCTGCGTCAGCGAGTCCTCGGTGACGAAGACGCCCGGCCAAACAGCGGCAATGAGATCGGATTTGCTGACGACCTTTCCGGCGTTCGTCGCAAGATGGGTCAGCAAAGCGAACGCCTTGGGCCGAAGGAAGACCGCTTCGCCATCGCGAAGCAGCAGGCCACGCGATTGGTCAAACCGGCAGCTGCCGACCGTCAAACCCTGCCCTGAGCCTGTTTGCGCCATGAATGATCGCTCTGCCCATGCACAGCAATTGCGTCACCATTCGGCTACTGTTCGGCGTCCGGGTCAAGAGGGGCGTTTCCTCAGCTCCGTGGCTGTACCTGTCGTCCTGCTTTCTGCTGCGTTCCATCGCCGCGATTTCGAGCATTTCCAGAAGCACGCCCGGCATCGGAGCACAGGCGGGCCCGGCTAATCCGGAGGTGACGGCCTCGAGCATATCTTGCCGCGCGCGCTGCCGCTCTTTGTCATCAAGGGTCATCTCTGCCTCCCATCAAATGATGAAGCCATGATGCCGCTGCTATGGCCGGGCGTACCGGCAAAGTTCTGAAGTTTTGCTGAAACTAAGGTCCTGCTGGCTGATGCGAAGGTGGACGCAGCGACCCGATCGACTATCTCGATACAGTGAGACAGCGTGCAATGCAGCCGTTGACGAAGGAGCCGGCCATGGAAATCACCGAACCGCTTGTCGCCCATACGGCGATGTTGATCCGGCAACCTCCGCTGGAATGCTATGAGGCTTTCGTCGATCCGGCGGTGACGTCAAACTTCTGGTTTACGGATGGCAGCGCGCGGCTCGACGCTGCCGATCAAGTAACGTGGACCTGGGCGATGTACGGCGTTTCGTCAAAGGTTGACGTGAAGGAACTCGTGCCTGGCAGAAGGATTCTGATCCACTGGGACGCCGAGACCGATCGTGAGAGCACCGTCGAATGGCTTTTTACCGAGAGGGTGGATGGGATGACTTTTGTCGACATACGCAATTTCGGATTTGTTGGCGACGGCGACAAACAGCTCAAACAGCTGATTGATACCGTTGGCGGGTTTTCACTGGTTCTCGCCGGCGCCAAGGCCTGGCTCGAATACGGGCTGCGGCTGAATATGATCGAAGACCGCCACCCGGACCATCTGGTCGAAGGGTGGCGGAAAGGCTGAGTCGCCGAAGATCAGAGCCTAAGGCTATAGCTCAGTGGCCGCTGGCGCTTGTCTTTTCGCCTTTCGGCGCCGCGCCAGCATGTTGAGCCCCTCGACCAGCGCCGAGAAGCCCATGGCGGCGTATATGTAGCCCCTCGGGACATGGAAGCCCATGCCGTCGGCGATGAGTGTCATGCCGATCATCAGCAGGAAGCCGAGCGCTAGCATGACGATGGTCGGGTTCCTCTCGATGAACCGAGCCAGCGGGCCGGAGGCCAGCATCATCACCGAAACCGCGACAATGACGGCGATATACATGATGGCGATCTCGTCGGTCATGCCGACGGCGGTGATGATAGAGTCGATCGAGAAGACGAGGTCGAGCAGCAGGATCTGGAAAATCGCGGCGCCGAGCGTCAGCTGAAGAGCTCCGCTGACGATATTGTCCTTGTGGTCGTCATGATCGACCGTGTGATGGATTTCCTTGGTCGCCTTCCAAACCAGAAACAGGCCGCCGGCGATCAATATCAA
This sequence comes from uncultured Alphaproteobacteria bacterium, assembly GCA_963839725.1. Lineage (GTDB taxonomy): Bacteria > Pseudomonadota > Alphaproteobacteria > Rhizobiales > Rhizobiaceae > Kumtagia. The sequence continues at coordinate 111,260 of CAWIWT010000007.1, forward strand.
GTCGCGCCACGAGAAGGTGTGATCGAAAGCGGTAAACAACGGCGTCGTCAACTGGACGATAATGGAAATGGTGGCCAGCAGCACCAGCCGCATCACCAGAGCGGCGCTGATGCCCAGTCGCCGCGCCCGGGCGCGCTGCTCCACCGGCAGCTTGTTGGTGAGGATCGAGATGAAGATCAGGTTGTCGATGCCGAGCACGACTTCGAGAATGACAAGCGTCAGCAGTGCCACCCAGGCGGTTGGATCGGCGAGCCAGGTGAGATGCATCGCGAAAAAGTCGGCCATCGGTCTCTCGTCGAATTGGTGCTGGAGCGTAGTGGAAGTGGCGACAGACGTAGGAAACGCCTGTCCGCCCGTCAACCGGCTTGCCAGAAGGATGGCACGGTTTCTTCGAGCCGAGGTCCAAGTCTGAGCGGTGCGATGCGTTCCGCCAATCCGGTGCGGTCGGAAATGTCGACGCCGACGCCGCAAATTGTCGCGGGGCCGCTTGCTGCCTCGAAGCGACCCTTAGGCACCTTCGACAGGAAGCGGTTCAGCGGCTCCTCCTTGTCCATGCCGAGCGAGGAGTCATAGTCGCCGCACATGCCGGCGTCGGTGATATAGGCCGTGCCGGCGTTGAGAATCTGGTGGTCCGCCGTCGGCTGGTGGGTATGCGTTCCGACGACAAGGCTGGCGCGGCCGTCGACGAAATGCGCGAAGCACATTTTCTCCGAGGTCGCCTCGGCATGAAAGTCGATGATGACGGCGTCCGCCTGTTCTCCGAGGGGGCAAGCGGAGAGTTCACGTTCGGCGGCCTGGAAAGGATCGTCGAGTTCCGGATGCATGAAAATGCGGCCCATGATGTTGGACACCAGAACGCGTGCGCCATTGCGGGCGAGATAGACGCCGGATCCTCGCCCTGGCGTACCGTTGGGAAAGTTCGCTGGCCGCAGAAAGCGCTCCTCGCGTGGCGCGAAGGTCAGCGCCTCTCGCTGGTCCCAGACATGGTTTCCGGTGGTCACCACGTCTGCGCCCGCAGCGAGCGTTTCGTGAAAGATTTCCTCGGTGATGCCGAAGCCGCCGGCGGCGTTCTCGCCATTGACGATGACGAAATCGAGTTTGAGGTCGGAGATCAGGCCGGGCAGCCTCTCCCACACCGCCGTGCGGCCAGTTTTGCCTACCATATCACCCAGGAACAGAAGTCTCATGCGTGACTTCTAAGGGCAGGGTTCGAAGGCGCGCAACCCTTGGTAACGCTGGCGATGAATTTTTGTGCGACAGCTAGAACAGCCGCAAGCCGCGCTCGGTGAGGATTTCGTGGAGAACGACGTCGTGTGGCTCGTCGGGAACACGCGGCACTTCCTGGCAGTCGAAGGCGACCCCGATCAGGCGCGGTGCGGTTCCGTTCGACTGAAGGCGCGCGATGGCGCGGTCGTAGTGGCCCGCACCATAGCCGATGCGGTGGCCGCGTCCGTCGAAGGCCGCGAGCGGAACCAGCATGATGTCGGGATCCAGAACCTCGGCATCGTCGCCGGGACCCGCAGTGCCGAAGCCCATGTCGACCATCGGTGCACCGCGCACCAGTTCGCGAAAAGCGATGGTGGTCTTGTCGAGGATCGCCGGTAGGCAGAGCCTTGCGCCTTTTTCCCGCAATGCGAACATCAGCGGCCGCACGTCGACTTCGGAGCGGATCGGCCAGAAACCGGAGACGATCTGCCCCGGCTCGATCGCGACGCCGTCGCGCGCCGTCTCGGCCATCTCCATGGATGCCTCGATGCGCCAGAACGGATCAAGTGCGTCGCGGCGGGCGAGCGCTTCCAGGCGGAGTGCTTTCTTGATCGTCTTGAGATTTTTCGTCATCGCATCCTCGTTGCGGGACACGATAGACGATGCGATTTCTCGCGACTGTGCAAAATGCGGCAGCGAAAGGCGAAGTGACGATCCACACAACCGGTGAAGAAGTTGATCCCGGGAACCTACAAAGTAGGTGGGCGCCGTGTGTCCAAACCCACGGGTCGAGACAGGGACAGCTCCCTAGGGATCAATAAGGCCCCGGGGAAATGTCTCTCCTGCCGGGAAGCGCAGACCGTCAAATCGAATATAGGCCGACGCGGGGTCCGCCGCCAGTGGCGATGACGGAAACCCACCGCTTGCATAGGCGACTGAGGCTCCCTACGGTTCCAGGCGACTTAACGGAATGAGTTTCATGCGCTTTGAAGGAACGGCGGCCTATGTCGCCGACAAGGATCTGATGGTGGCGGTGAACGCGGCGATCGCGCTGGAACGGCCGCTGCTGGTCAAGGGCGAACCGGGCACGGGCAAGACCGAACTGGCGCGGCAGGTGGCGTCGGCGCTCAGGCTCGACCTCATCGAATGGCATGTGAAATCCACCACCAAGGCGCAGCAGGGCCTCTACGAGTATGACGCGGTCAGCCGGTTGCGCGATAGCCAGCTTGGCGACGAGCGTTTCAGCGACATTCGCAACTACATCCGGCGCGGCAAGCTGTGGGATGCATTTGTTGCCGACCGCAAGGTCGTTCTGCTTATCGACGAGATCGACAAGGCCGATATCGAGTTTCCCAACGATTTGTTGCAGGAACTCGACCGTATGGAGTTCTTCGTCTACGAGACCGGGGAGACGATTTCGGCCAGGAACAGGCCGATCGTCATCATCACCTCAAACAACGAGAAGGAACTGCCGGACGCCTTCCTGCGCCGCTGCTTCTTCCACTACATCCGCTTTCCAGACGCCGAGACGCTGCAGCGCATCGTCGATGTCCATTATCCGGGCATCAAGCAGAACCTGGTACGCGCCGCGCTGACGCAGTTCTTCGAAATCCGTGATGTGCCGGGTTTGAAGAAGAAGCCGTCGACCTCGGAAGCGCTCGACTGGATTCGGCTGCTGGTCGCCGACGACATCGCTCCCGCCGATCTGCGCGCCGACCCCAAGAACGCTCTGCCGAAACTGCATGGCGCGCTGCTCAAGAACGAACAGGACGTGCATCTGTTCGAGCGGCTGGCGTTCATGGCGCGGCGGCAATAGCGGGCCGGCGTGATCCACCAGATCGGGAACGGATCGGAACCCGCGTCCGAATTCCTCCTGCCTCGCAGTTCACAAGCGGTGCTGGCAATCGGAAAACGGCTTGTGACCTATCGCGGCGTTTCGGTGGCGGCGGTACGATGGCCGAAACAAGGGTATTTCGAAATGTCATCTGTCGTTGTCCGTCCGCTTCAGAAATCAGATCACGCTGAATGGCGACGGCTCTGGACCGACTACCTGACCTTCTACGAAACCGAAGTTCCGGAGCAAGTCTATGCGGAGACGTGGCGGCGGCTTTTCGATGGTGGCGAATACGAGCCAAAAGGCTTCATCGCCCTGCTCGACGGCAAACCCGTCGGTCTGACACATTATCTCTACCACCGCTCCGGCTGGTCGCTGGTCAACAGCTGCTACCTGCAGGATCTGTTCGCCGATCCGAATGTGCGGGGCAAGGGTGTCGGTGCGGCGCTCATCGAGGCGGTCAAGCACGAAGCTGGCAAAATTGGCGTCAAGAACGTCTATTGGATGACCCATGAAACCAATGCGACCGCGCGAAAGCTTTACGACCGCGTGGCGCGGCGGACAGGCTTCATCGAATATGATCTGCTTTAGGTTCGAGGATCGATCGCTCTCTTCGAAAGGTGCTTGATGACTGAGTTCACCCCATGGTCGTCGCTGATCGGCGGTGGAATGATCGGCCTGTCCGCCGTGCTGCTGATGCTGTTCGAAGGGCGGATCGCCGGAATCAGCGGGATTGTCGCGCGGCTGTTGCCGCCCATGGAGCGCGGACGCCCGATGTCGGCGCTCGGCTTCGTCGTCGGTCTGGTGGCCGCGCCTTTTGGCGTTATGGCGGTAAGCGGTGCGCCGCTCATGCAATCCGTGTCATCCAACCTGACTTTGATGGCCGCGGCCGGCCTGCTTGTCGGCTTCGGCGCTGGGCTTGGCGGAGGCTGCACGAGCGGGCATGGCGTCTGCGGCGTATCGCGGCTGTCGGGTCGTTCGATCCTCGCGACGCTGACCTTCGTGGTGGCGGCCATTGTGACAGTCTTCATCGCCCGCCATCTGATCGGAGGCTGACCATGTCGTTTTTGGCGAACCTGCTGCTCGGTCTGCTTTTTGGGATAGGACTGGTTGTCTCCGGCATGTCCGATCCGGCAAAGGTGCTCAACTTTCTTGACTTGTTCGGAACGTGGGATCCGTCGCTTGCCTTTGTCATGGGCGGCGGTGTTGTTGTGGCGTTGATTGGCTACCGCCTTACCTTCATGCGCGACAGACCGGTTCTGGACAGCGCATTTCACCTGCCGACGGTGAAGAAAGTCGACGGCCGGTTGGTGACCGGCGCTGCTATTTTCGGAATCGGCTGGGGTCTTGGCGGTTTTTGCCCTGGTCCGGCGATCACCGCGCTTGGCCTCGGTCAGCCAGGAACGCTGGTGTTTCTGCCGGCGATGCTGTTCGGCCTCTGGATCGCCAGGCTTGTGGCTGGCACGGCCGTGACCAATCTTGAAGACGATGCGTCCGTGGCGTCCAAAGCGGACATCTGAGCGGATGTTCCTGCCCTTCTTCCTTGAACTCAAAGCTGCGCGACTTCCGGTATCGCTGCGCGAGTATTTGACCCTTCTCGAAGGTATGGATGCGAGGCTGGTCAACTACGATGTCGAGGGCTTTTATTATCTCGCGCGCTCGGTGCTGGTGAAGGATGAGCGCTTCCTCGACCGTTTCGATCTGGTTTTTGGTAAGGTGTTCAAGGGCCTGGAAGGCATCGGCGGTGAAGTTGGCGGCCAATTGGCAAACATCCCCGAGGACTGGCTGCGCAGGCTCGCCGAAAAGCACCTCACCGAGGACGAAAAGCGACTGGTCGAAGCGCTTGGCGGCTTCGACAAGCTGATGGAGACGCTTCGCAAGCGGCTCGAGGAGCAGAACCGCCGCCATCAGGGCGGATCGAAATGGATCGGCACGGCCGGCACATCGCCGTTTGGCGCCTATGGCTACAATCCTGAGGGTGTGCGCGTCGGCCAGGAACAGAGCCGCCACCGCCGCGCGGCAAAGGTTTGGGACAAGCGCGAATTCCGGAATTTCGACGATTCTGTCGAGCTCGGCACCCGCAACATCAAGGTTGCGCTGAAGCGGTTAAGGCGCTGGGTGCGAGAGGGGGCCGACGAGGAGCTCGATCTGGCTGGCACCATCCACGCCACCGCCGAGCACGGCTATCTCGACGTCAAGACGCGCCCCGAGCGGCGCAATGCGGTGAAGCTGCTGATGTTTTTCGACGTCGGCGGATCGATGGACGACCACGTAAAGATCGTTGAGGAGCTGTTTTCGGCTGCGCGCGCCGAATTCCGCCAGCTCGAATATTTCTACTTCCACAACTGCCTGTATGAGGGCGTCTGGAAGGGCAATCGCCGCCGGCGCTCCGAGGTCACGCCGACTTTCGATGTCCTCCACAAATACGGACATGATTACAAGGTCATTTTCGTCGGAGATGCGTCGATGAGCCCGTATGAGATCGCCACGCCCGGCGGTTCGGTCGAGCACTGGAACCCTGAGGCCGGGCAAGTGTGGCTGTCGCGGGTGCTCGCTCAGTGGCCGAACGCGGTATGGCTGAACCCGATCGAGCGCAAGCACTGGGGCTATACGCCCTCGATCCGGATGATCCGCGAGACGTTCTCCGACCGCATGTATCCGCTGACGCTGGCCGGACTCGAAACCGCGACGAAGGAACTGTCGCGCCGCCATTGAGAGCTAGAGCGACATGCTCTAAATCACCAGCATCGCAATCAGCCAGATGATAGCGGCCATCTGCCAGGCAAAGGTCGCGCCGCCGCCGCGCCTTTCGGCGGTTCTCCACCCGGCAAAGGCCAGGAATAGATTGTATGGCGTCAGCGCAAAATGCACGGCGAGTGCAGCCGCGAGCGGCAGCTTCGCGCCGAGCAGGGCGATTGCGCCCAGCGTCGCGGCAACGTTGAGCCCGGTGCCGACCACCAGCATGTCGCGCCAGAACAGCGTTGCCAGCGAGATCTCGCCATTCCAGCGCGTCGCGAAAAACTGGCGAAGGCCGGTCGATGCCGCGCCGCGGGTCCCGTCCGCGTTCATCGGCGCGGCCTCACAGTGCTCAGCCGACGTTGAGGTCGCGGCCCGCGGACCGAATGGTTACGGAAAAGCCGGCCAACACGTCGATCAGCGTGATCACCATCAGGGTGAAGAAGACCGGGTGGGCGGCGCCGCGGACCAGCAGGAACTCCACGAGGAAGGCGACGAAGACAAAGGTGGAAAGCAGGTGATCGACGATTGAGGCGTTCGAGCTGCGTGTCGATTTCATCATCTCGACAAACAGCAGCACCAGCGCGACCACCACCAGCAGATCGCCGACGGACATGCTCCAGACGCCGCCGGACATCATGGTCACCGAAAAGATTTCCGTTGCGAAAGGATCGGAGCCCGCCCCCAGAAAGCCGGCAAGGCCCAGATTGTAGAGCAGGAACGGAACGATCAGCAGCGGAATCATGCCCAGCATGAAAAATCTCCCGATGAAAGAGACCTGTTTCCAGCCTCGATCGATCGCCGTCAAGAGTTGAGACAGCGATGCACAAACGAAAAGACCGGCGCGAGGCCGGTCTTTCAAAGCATTTCAGAAAGCGAGGATGCTCAGCTTTCCTTGGGCTCCAGAACCTGGCGGCCGCGATACATGCCGGTCTTCAGGTCGATGTGGTGCGGACGGCGCATTTCGCCGGAGTTCTTGTCTTCGACATAGGTCGGGGCCTTGAGTGCGTCAGCGGAGCGGCGCATGCCGCGCTTCGACGGCGAGGTCTTTCTTTTTGGCACAGCCATGTGTGTATTCCTTCGGTCAATGAACCCGGCTGCTCAGGCAAAAAGAGCCGCGCGTTCCGGGCTGATAAGAGAAATCCGGCGTGCCTATACACGCGGCAGGCCAGTTTGACCAGCGGCGGCGGTAACATTTTTTGCCGCAGGCGGATGAGGGCGTGTCGTCAGTTATGGATTGGAGCGTGGTACGAGCCGAAATGGGCGATTTTGGCCGTATCCCTTCGGGACGCGGCGGATTTTGGCCCTGAGTTCGTTGAAGCGCCCTTGTGGTGGTAGACACCACGGCGGTCGCTTCGCCTGCTCAGGTCCAAAATCCGCATCGCGCCACGCCCAATCCCTAATTGACGACATGCTCTACGCTTCAGTCGATGCAACTGACATAATCGCCGGATTGACCCGCCAAACGCTGAACGCGGCCCGCGAGCGCCCGCATACCGCGCGACGGCTTGGCCGGATTGCGCAGGATTGGGTTCGGCAGCGCTACCGCGAGCAGCGCGGCCTGCTTGCGCGTTAGATTTTTTGCCGGAACGCCAAAATGGTGCTGCGCCGCAGCCTCGATCCCATAGATATCAGGGCCCCATTCGGCGATGTTGAGGTAGATTTCCATGATCCGGCGTTTCGGCATGACCAGATCGACATAGGCGGCGTATGGCAGCTCTATGATCTTGCGGACGCTGCCGAGCGGCTTTGGCCATAGATAGAGGTTTTTCACTGTCTGCATGGTGATCGTTGAAGCACCACGTGTGAACGTTCCCTTCAGCGCCTCTGTCAGGACGATCTTCAATTCGCCCAAGTCGACGCCGTGATGACTGCAGAACTGGCCGTCCTCCGACATGATCACCGTATGAATGAGTACGGGCGAGACATCGTCGATCGCGACCCATTGCCTGTCATAGCCACGCAGCGCTACGAGGTCGCCGACCATCAAGGTCGAGATCGGGCGGACGAAGGGCGGCAGGTAGAGCAGCGTCAAAACCAGCGGGATCAGCGCAATGATGACAGCCCACCGAAAGGCGCGGCGCAAACAATAACGCAGGCCGCGACCAGCCGATTGGCTTTTCTTCGTCGCAGCCACGTCCAGTCCCCCGATCTCCGGTTGAACGGTGTCGCTCAATCCCTTGCCTTCACTTGAGCCGCAAAAATTCGCTGGCAATCCTTGTCCCAGCAGATTGGCATAATGGCGATAAAAGCCAAGTGCAACGCCTGCAGCTAGAACTTGGGTTCCTCGTCCCCTGTGAAGCGGGAAAGATGCGAATCCAAATCTGAGCGGATAACTCGCGAAGAAGCGCAACGATCTCGCGAGGTGGACTGCGCCCCTGGCGGGAATAGAATCTGGCAACTCTCTCCTCTAACCAATTGAAACGACACCCTTGTCAGTATGTTTGGCAGGAGATTTTATTCCCACCAGCACTTTCTCGCGTATTCTCCGCCATAGCAGCTTGCTTGTGGGAACGGGTGTACAACCGGCATCCAGGCAAGTGTGGCACCGGGCCGGCCACGCAACGGTTAGCGTGGTTTGGGGTGATCCCCCGCAGCCTAGACCCGGCCCCGGATCAAGCTCGCGAGCCGTTAACTCGGCCGGGTTTGGTTGTGGGGAAGCATGCCGGCGGCGCATGGCGAAGCGTCACTAAACTATACCTAACAAGGCGCAATGCCATGCGCCGTCTCCCACACCCCAATCCGGGCTTCGACAAGCCGGGGAACGCGCCCGTGCGTCCGCAAAAGCTCGAAGGACAAAACAGCTTGATCGGTGTCGAATTCCGGAAGTGGATCTTTGAACTTGCCGCGACCGCCCGCCCTTGACCGGCGCAACGCATACCGTAAACGGGTTTGCATGACGATTGATGCCGTTCCTGCCTTTGAAGACGTGCTTGCCCGCCGCGCCGCGGAGGTCGAAAGCCTTTTGCGTGGCCTGCTTGGCGACAAGACGCTCGATGGCGAGATTGTACGGCCGCCGATGCTGATGGCGGCGATGCGCCATGGTGTTCTCAATGGTGGGAAGCGGCTGCGGCCATTCCTGGTGCTGGAAAGCGCTGCGCTGTTCGAGCACGAAAGCCTCGATGCACTGCGCGTGGCCGCGGCGCTCGAATGCGTTCATTGCTACTCGCTGGTCCATGACGACCTGCCGCCGATGGACGACGATGATCTCCGGCGCGGCCAGCCGACCGTGCATCGTGCCTTCGACGAAGCGACGGCAATTCTGGCGGGCGACAGCCTGCTGACCTTCGCCTTCGATATTCTCGCCGACGAGGTCGACCTGAAGCCGCGTGACGTCGGCCTTTCGGCGCGCCAACGGCTCGACCTGGTACTCGGACTGGCTCGGGCTGCCGGCCTCGGCGGCATGGCAGGAGGGCAGGCGCTCGATCTGCAGGCGGAGACTGTAGCGCCCGACGAGATGGGCATCATTACCTTGCAGGCAATGAAAACCGGGGCGCTAATCCGCTACGCCTGCGAGGCGGGAGCGATTGTCGCGGGTGCCAGTCCATCCGACCGGGAAAGGATGGCCGAATATGGTTCGGCCGTCGGCCTCGCCTTCCAGCTGGCCGACGACCTGCTCGATGTGACGGCGACGCCGGAAACGATGGGCAAGGCGACCGGCAAGGACGCCAAGGCCGGCAAGGGGACGCTGGTCGCGCTGCATGGCGCGATGTGGGCGCGGCAGCAACTCGCCGGGCTTGTCGATCAGGCGCGTTCATTGCTGGAACCGTTCGGCGCGCGCGCGGCGATCCTGAAATCAGCGGCAACCTTCATTGCTGATAGGAAGAGTTGAGGAGTTGGTATGTCGCTCGAATTGTTTAGCCTGGAGAACCGCACTGCGCTCGTCACCGGCTCTTCACGAGGGTTGGGGCATGCCATCGCTGTGGGGCTGGCGGACGCTGGCGCGCGCATCGTGCTCAATGGCGTCGATCCCGCGCGGCTCACACTATCCGCGGAGGCGCTGCGGGCGAAGGGCCACGACGTCCAGGAATCCTGCTTCGATGTCACTGACGAGGCCGCTGTCATTGCCGCCTTCGCAAAGCTGGATGCGGCCGGCGTCGAGGTCGACATTCTGGTCAACAATGCCGGCATTCAGTTTCGCAAACCGCTGGTCGAACTCTCCACGCCGGAGTGGCGAAAGGTGATCGACACGAACCTGACCAGCGCCTTTGTCGTTGGGCGCGAGGCTGCCAAGCGCATGATACCGCGCAAGCGCGGCAAGATCATCAACATGGTCTCGCTGACCAGCGAGGTCGCCCGCGCGACAATCGCGCCATATACGGCGTCGAAAGGTGGCCTCAAGATGCTGACACGGTCGATGACGGCCGAATGGGCCGAGCATGGCATCCAGATCAACGGCATCGGCCCGGGCTACATGATTACCGACATGAACGAGGCGCTGCTGTCCAACCCGCAATTCGACAGCTGGGTGAAAAGCCGCACTCCCTCGCGTCGCTGGGGCAAGCCGGAGGAACTGGCCGGCGCTGCTATCTTTCTGGCCTCGTCCGCCTCTGACTATATCAGCGGCCAGATGATCTATATCGATGGCGGACTGCTGGCGGTTATCTGATCGATGGTGATTGGAACTCAGCGGTTGCGCAGGACGATGCACGACCCGCCGACGGATCGCAGGGTGCGGCAAACCTTGTCGGCGGTGGCGCGATCATCGGCGCCGATGCGCACAGCGTAGATACCGCGCCGTCCACGTGGGGTGCGGATGCGGCTGACCACCGGATCGGGGTCTTTCAGGATGTCCTTGAAGCGGCCGGCGACGCGTTGCCACTGCTTGATCGCCGCCGAGCGGCGGAAATTGCCCGCGACCTGAATGCCCCAAGGTTTCGTGGCGATCGTCGCCATGGCGATGGTCGCGGCATAGATGGTGCGCATGTCGCGGCAGGCTTCGGCGAACGACCGCTTGGAATCGAGCGGGCGGATCGTGCCCGCATAGTTGCGGTCTGAAAAATTGTCGGCAGGCTCGCCCATGATGTCGAGCACATATTCTTCCGTTTCCAGCGGCAGGAAGCCACCCGACGAGAGCCATCTCGACACCCGCGACTCACCGGCATTGTAGGCGGCCGTGGCAAGGCCGAGATTGCCGAACCCCTGCCTCAACTCGCCAAGATAGGTAGCCGAGGCGGGCAGCGCCTGTTCGATATCGAACGAATTCCGCAGGCCGCGCATGTCCGCGGTGCCGGGCATGAATTGAGCGATGCCTTCAGCGCCGGCTGGGCTCACCGCGTTTGGATCGAAGCGGCTTTCCTTCCAGATCAGGCGGGCGAAGAAGTCGCTCGGCAGACCGTTGCGCCTGGCGTGAATGTCGATGAGGTTGCAGATGCGCTCGGTCGTCACCATGCGTGATTTCGGCGGATCGGCGAAGGCAGGCGCACAGGCGAGGAGAAGGGCTGCTAGCGAATATGATGGCTTCCGGAAAGGTCTGCGTTCTTTTGCGCCCCCCTCTGTCCTGCCGGACATCTCCCCCACAAGGGGGGAGATCACGCGCTTCTGCGTCGCTGCCGCCTCGACCCCTGTGATGAGCGCACGCCGCCGCGACGGCTGATCTCCCCCCTTGTGGGGGAGATGTCCGGCAGGACAGAGGGGGGCAATGTAGAGCACGAGCGGAGCGAGCAATTGCTTGAAGCGCAGACGCCTCACGGCAGTCGCGAGCCGCAAGGCAAAGTTACTCAGCTGCTTGCCTGCCCGACTGCCCAAACCGCGCCTCGATATAGTCGGCAACCATCTTCTCAAAATCCTGAGCAATGTCGGGGCCGCGCAAGGTCGCCGCCTTCTTGCCGTCGATGAAGACCGGCGCGGATGGCGTCTCGCCGGTCCCGGGCAATGAAATGCCGATATCGGCATGCTTGGATTCGCCGGGGCCATTGACGATGCAGCCCATCACCGCGACCTTGAGCTCTTCCACGCCCGGATATTTTTCGCGCCAGACCGGCATATTCTTGCGCAGGTCGGCCTGAATGTTCTGGGCGAGTTCCTGGAACACCGTCGATGTCGTGCGCCCGCAGCCGGGGCAGGCGGCGACGACCGGCACGAACTGGCGGAAACCCATGGTCTGCAGCAATTCCTGCGCGACCTGCACTTCGCGGGTACGATCGCCTTTGGGTTCGGGCGTCAGCGAGATGCGGATGGTGTCGCCAATGCCTTGCTGCAGCAGGATGCCCATCGCGGCGGACGACGCGACAATGCCCTTCGAGCCCATGCCCGCCTCGGTAAGGCCAAGATGCAGGGCGTGGTCGGAGCGCGCCGCAAGCTCGGTGTAGACTGCGATCAGGTCCTGCACGCGGCTGACCTTGGCCGACAGGATGATCTTGTCGCGCGGAAGGCCGATTTCCTCGGCGGCTTCGGCCGAAAGCAGCGCCGAGCGGACAATCGCCTCGCGCGTCACCTCATCGGCGGTCAGCGGCGCGCCGTTTTGCTGGTTCTCGTCCATCAGCGCGGTCAGCAATTCCTGATCGAGCGAACCCCAGTTCACGCCGATACGCACGGGCTTGTTGTAGCGAATCGCGGTCTCGACGATGGCGCCGAACTGCTTGTCCTTCTTTTCCTTGAAGCCGACATTGCCGGGATTGATGCGGTACTTCGCCAGCGCCTGGGCGCAGGCGGGATGATCGGCAAGCAGCTTGTGGCCGATATAGTGAAAGTCGCCGACCAGTGGCACATTGATGCCGAGCCGTTCCAGCCTGTCGCGAATGCCGGGCACAGCCGCAGCACTTTCGTCGCGATCGACGGTGATGCGTACAATCTCCGAGCCGGCCTTGGCCAGAGCGGCGACCTGCGCGATGGTGCCGTCGACATCGGCGGTGTCGGTGTTGGTCATCGACTGGACGACGACAGGCGCGCCGCCGCCGACAAGTATCCCGCCGACATCCACGCCAACGGAATGCCTGCGCGGCAAGGGGGAGGATTGAAATCCGGTCATGCCCGGCGCCTCGCGAATGCGGTCAATATCGGCATTGAGGTGGATGATGCCGTTCGGCTTGTCAATGGCGATGCTTTGTCCTCGTAGCGTGTTTCAACTAACAGGCGGTTGATGGCCGGATCGAGAACCACTTTTGCAGCGGTTCAACGGTTTCATCCCAAATCTACCGGCGTCTTGGTCTGCAGTCCCGGCTCGGTCCAGTCGGTCGGGCGCACGACCATGCGGTGCACCCTCGGCGGCTCGGTGCCGCTGTGCAGGGCACGGACCCGATCGTCGATGCCGGCATCGGCATAAGTGCGGCGTTGGTTGTGGCGGACATAGTCGACCCAGGTCGGTACGTGGTAGGATTCCATCCACTGTTCGGGCTTCTCGGTATCGCGCAGCAGTTCCCATTGCAGCGCGCCATCGCGGCGGCGGATGCGGCGACGGTCATTCATCGCCTCCAGGAAGGCGTGCGTGTCCTCTTCACGGACGATGTATTCGATCAGGATGGCGACCGGTCCGCTGCGGCCGCGCAGGTCGAGCGCGATGTTCGGCGTCCGCCAGCGATTGAGCGGATCGAGGTTGTCGGGCGTCTTTTCCGGCAGCGCCAGCCGCAGCCCGATCGCGGCGCCGAAGATCATCACGCAGGCGGCGGTGAACAGCGCGGCATCGGACCCGTATTCCTCAGCGATGAGGCCCCAAATCCAGGCGCCGAGCGCCATGCCGCCGAACGTGGCCGCCTGGTAGAGCGCCAGGGCTCGGCCAAGCACCCAGCGTGGCGTCGAGAGTTGGACCGTGACGTTGAACATAGCGAGTGCCAGCACCCAGCAGGTGCCGCCGATCATTGCGCCGCAGCCAACGAACCAGGCGTTTGGGCTGACCGCGATGATGGTGACGCAGACAGCGAAGCCGAGGAAGGCGGCGCGAGCGATCGTCTCGTTCGACCATTGACCGCGCACCAGGCTGCCGAGGAACGCGCCTCCGATGGCCCCAATGCCATAACAGCCGAGGAGCAGGCCGTAGAGCAGTGGACCGCCATCCGGCAGGTCGCGCGCCACAAGCGGCAGCAGCGCCAGCACGATGATGGCGGAAAAGCCGAAGAGAAAGCCGCGCAGCAGCACCTTTTCGATGTGCGGCGACATGGCAACATAGCGCAGCCCGGCAGTCATCGCCCTGCCGAGCGATTCCGGCGGCAGCGGGCCCGGCTGGAAATCCGGCTTCCAGCGACCGATCGCAAAGATCAGCGGAACATAGCTGGCGGCGTTGAAGATGAAGGCGACGGCGGGACCTGCCGCGGCAACGATCAGGCCGCCGATGGCCGGGCCGACGCTGCGCGTCAGGTTGAAGTTGACGCTGTTCAGCGCGACGGCGGCGGGCAGGACGGTTCGCGGCACCATATCGCCGACGGATGCCTGCCAGGACGGGTTGTTCAACGCGGTCCCGCAGCCGATGAGGAAGGTAAAGGTCAACAGTAGCCACGGCGTGATCAGGCCGAAATAGGTGAAGGCGGCGAGCAGCACCGAAACGGCAAGCATGAAACCCTGCGCGATCAGCATGACGCGGCGGCGGTCGAAATTATCGGCGATCGCTCCGGCGGTCAGCGAGAAGATCATGATCGGAAGCGCGGTCGAGGCCTGCACCAGCGCGACGATATCGTCGGAGGCGGCGATCGAGGTCATCAGCCAGGCCGCACCGACGGACTGGATCAATCCGCCAAGATTAGATGCGAGGCTGCCGAACCACACCAATCTGAAGGTAGGATACCCCATCGGCGCCAATGATGATGCGCGGTCGTTCACCGGCGGAAAGTCCCCTTTGGTCATTCAGTCGGATGGTATTTAGCGTGGCAGCCTGGTGGTGAGAACCGCATTGATCCACAAAATCGCGCTGGACCAATCGGTTGCCTGGTATTCTCCGGAGCGCGCTTGTGCTCACCGAAATTTCATTCGCGTGTTGTGGCACTTTCATTGCAGTGCAATATTTATGGTGCAGCGCAATGCAAAAGAGGAATGCTCCCATGACCGCCGCTCAAACCGTTTCGAGAACCGCAATCGTCACCGGTTCGACATCCGGCATCGGCCTGGCAATCGCGCGCAAGTTCGCCGCAGAGGGCTGCAACGTCGTCATCAACTCCTTCAGCAACACTCCGGAGGACAATGCCATCGCGGCCGGGCTGACCAAGGAATTCGGAGTGAAGGCCATATACGTGCAGGCCGACATGTCGAATGGCGATCAATGCCGCTCCCTCGTCGCCAAGGCGGCGGACACGTTTGGCGTGGTCGACATCCTCGTTAACAATGCCGGCGTGCAGTATGTCGCACCGGTTGAGGAATTTCCGACCGCCAAATGGGACCAGATCATCGCGATCAACCTGTCTTCCGCTTTCCATACCTCGGCTGCAGCGATCCCGCTGATGAAAAAGGCCGGCGGCGGCCGGATCGTCAACGTCGCCTCCGCGCACGGCCTTGTCGCGTCGCCGTTCAAGTCGGCCTATGTGTCGGCCAAGCATGGCATCATGGGCCTCACCAAGACGATCGCTCTTGAAGTGGCACGGAACCACATCACCTGTAATGCCGTCTGCCCGGGTTACGTGCTGACGCCCTTGGTCGAGGCGCAAATCCCCGACCAGATGAAGGCCAACAACATGGACCGCGAGACCGTCATCCGTGAGGTCATGCTCGACAAGCAGCCGACCAAGGAATTCGTGACGGTCGAGCAGATCGCTGCGGCCGTCTCGTTCCTGTGCTCGCCCGAAGCAGCGCAAATCAACGGAACGCACATTTCCGTCGATGGCGGCTGGACCGCGGAGTAAGCGCGCATGATCTCGAACGGAAAGTCACCCGACAGAAAGCCGATCAACATCGCCCTGCAAGGTGGCGGATCGCATGGCGCGTTCAGCTGGGGTGTCCTCGACCGGCTGATCGAGGACGGGCGGCTGGATTTCGTTGCGGTCTCCGGAACCAGCGCGGGCGCCATGAATGCAGTGGCGCTGGTCGATGGCTGGGTGCGCGGCGGGCCGGAAGGCGCGCGGCAAAGGCTTCACGATTTCTGGAGAGCGGTGGCCCGCAACGGCCGCTTCAGCCCGATCCAGAGGACGCCCTGGGACATGCTGCTCGGCAACTGGTCTGTCGAGAATTCGCCGGGCTATTGGTGGTACGACACTATGAGCAGAGCGTTCTCGCCTTATGTTGCCAATCCGCTCGACATCAATCCGCTGCGCGATGTTGTCGAGGCGGAGATCGACTTCGAGAAGGTTCGGGCTTGCGAGGCGATAAAGCTGTTCATTTCGGCGACCAATGTCGAAACCGGGCAGATCAGGGTGTTCAACCCGAACGAAATCACGCTGGACGTGGTGATGGCGTCCGCCTGCCTGCCGCAGATATTCCAGGCGGTGGAGATCGATGGTACGCCGTACTGGGATGGCGGGTACGGCGGCAATCCGGCAATCTTTCCTTTTTTCTACGCAACAGAGACTGACGACGTTCTCCTCGTGCAGATCAATCCGGTGATCCGTGAGGGCACGCCGCGCAGCGCCAACGAAATCCAGAACCGCATCGACGAGATCACCTTCAATGCGGCTTTGCTGCGGGAATTTCGGGCAATCGGCTTCGTTAAGGAACTGATTGCGGCTGGGCGCCTGCCTAAGGGCGAGTACCGCGACATCCGCATGCATCGCATCGATGCGGATGAAGCGTTCAGGGATCTCTCCGCATCATCCAAGATCAGTGCCGAGTGGGCTTTCCTGAAATATCTGCGCGATCTTGGCCGTAACGCAGCAAGCGATTGGCTGGAAGAGCATTTCGAAGCGATCGGCACAAAGGCGACCGTGGATGTCCATTCCGACCTGGGACCGCGCCGGCCAACCGAGAAAAAACCACTTGGCGAGCGCGTACGCGCATTCCTCGCGAACCGTCCCAAGCCGGCATCGGCGCGCCGTCACCGCTGAAGCGCGCGCTCGACGATTTTCACCAGGCCGCGAACCGCCTTGCGCTGCTGGTCGGGATCGGTGAGGCGATGTTTCATGCCCTCGATACCATCAAGCAGGAACTGCGACAGGATTTCGGCGGAGAGATCGCTTGCGGCAAGGTCGACGCCGGTGCGCGCCGCTTCCTTTTCTATCGCGCTCTGAATAATGCCGCCAAGATCGCGCTTCCAACTCAGCAGCAGATCGCTGGCGAGCGTGCTCTTTGCATCGAGGATTTCGGCGCCGTGCGGCGACGCGGCGATATCGGCGTAGGCGGAGATCATGCAGGTGTCGACCGCCGCATTGACGCGTTCACTGAACGTGCCATCCGCCGCGAGGGCAAGGCGCGCCTTTTGGAAGGACTTGCCGACCAGTTTCGCGGCGAGCGCCCGGTAGATGTCAGCCTTGTTCTTGAACACCAGATACAGCGCCGGACGCGACATTTCCGCAGTCTGCGCAATCTGATCCATCGTCACCCGAGAATAGCCGTAGGCGAGAAAAGCCTTCATCCCCGCCTGCAGGATGCGCGCGCGCTTCGCGTCGTCGGCGGACGCCTCGGACGCTACGGAAAAATCGGGCTCGCGAACTTGTATTGACATGTTGACAGATTTTGTCAGAATGTTTGAGAAAGTCAATTAGGTGGTTCTGACCCTGACCTTCCTACCCGCTGGCAGAAGGACTTTGCAATGCGTCTTGTGGTGGATGGCAGCCCAATTGAGATCGAGGCGGATCCGGAAATGCCGCTTCTATGGGCGTTGCGCGATCTCGCTGGAAAGACAGGTCCAAAATTCGGCTGCGGTATTGCCGCCTGTGGTGCTTGCACGGTGCATATCGACGGGCTGCCGGTGCGGTCGTGCTCAGTGCCGGTCGGTGAGGTCCGGGGCGATATCCGGACGATCGAGGGACTTGCACAGGGCGGCAAGCTGCATCCCGTGCAACAGGCGTGGCTCGAGGAACAGGTCGCCCAGTGCGGGTATTGCCAGGCCGGCCAGATCATGAGCGCGGTTGCGTTGCTCGATGAGATCGCCGATCCGTCCGACGAGGATATCGACAACGCCATGGGCGGTAATCTCTGCCGTTGCGGGACCTATCCCAAGATCCGGTCGGCGATCAGGCGAGCCGCCGCTCTCAAGACTGCGGGGATCTGACCATGGCCAGCCTGGGAAAAATCGCCCGTCGTACGTTTTTGTTTGGCGCTGCCGCCGTCGCTGGTGGCGCGGCCTTTGGCTACTACTATGTCCAGAAGCCCTATCCGAACCCGCTGAAGGACGATCTGGCCGAGGGCCAGAAGACCTTCAACCCCTATATCAAGATCGGCGCCGACAACAGCGTGACGATCATCGTACCGCGCGCCGAAATGGGGCAGGGCATCTCGACGACGCTCGCCGCCATGGTGGCGGAAGAACTCGACGTCAGCCTCGACAAGGTGAAGGTCGAGCACGGCCCGGCGTCCTGGGCGTACTACAACGAGGAAATGCTGGCGGAAGGCGGCCCGTTTGCCTTCTACGAAGACGGGCTTGTCGCCGAGACAGTCCGCAACGCCATGGGCACGCTGGGCAAGGTTCTCGGCCTGCAATGCACCGGAGGCTCGGCGTCCACACGCGACGGCTTCGTCAAGATGCGCGAAGCCGGCGCGGCGGCGCGGCTGATGCTGGTCGCGGCGGCAGCGGTAAAGCTCGATGTGCCGGCGACCGAGCTGGAGACGGCGGACGGGGTGATTTCGCACAAGGCGTCCGGCAAATCGCTGACCTATGGCGAGGTGGCGGCGGAGGCAGCCGCACTGGACGTTCCGAATGCCCCGGCGCTGAAGGACAAATCCGCATGGAAGCTGCTGGGTAAGTCACAGAAACGCGTCGATATGCTGGCCAAGGTCACCGGCGCGCCCATCTTCGGGCTCGATGTGACGCTGCCTGACATGCTCTACGGCACAGTGAAGCTCAGCCCGCGTTTCTGGGCGAAGCCCATCAGGTACAATACGTCCAAAGCCGAACAGATGCCGGGCGTCATAAAGATCGTGCCCCTGGCGACGAATTATGGCTACGGCTTCGGTGTGATCGCGGAGAACACGTGGGCCGCGTTCAAGGCTGCCGAGGCGATCGAAGCGGAATGGGATCAGCCTGAATATCCGCTCGACAGCGCGGCGGTTTCCAAGGTGCTGACCGACAGCCTGTCCTCGCCGGATGGCACGGCCATGCGCGACGACGGCGATGTCGATGCCGCCTTTGCCGGTGCGCCGCGCGAAAGGATCGTGGAGGCTGCCTATTCCGCACCGTATCTCGCCCATGCGGCGATGGAGCCGATGAACGCCACCGCCCGCTTCAAGGATGGTGTGCTCGACATCTGGGCCGGCAATCAGGCGCCGACGATCACCCGCCAGCTTTGCGCCGGTGTGCTTGGTATCGAGCAGGACAAAGTCAATGTGCACACGCCTTCTCTCGGTGGTGGCTTTGGCCGGCGCGTCGAGGTGGATTATTCGCTCTGCGCGGCGTTGATGGCGAAGGAAACCGGCGGGCGTCCGGTCAAGGTCATCTGGACGCGCGAGCAGGATATTCAGAGCGACGCGTATCGCCCCGGGTGCCGTTGCGAAGGCGCAGGCGCGGCTTGGCGACGACGGCATGCCGGTCGCGATCGACATGACGATTTCGTCGCCGTCGATCATAGCGAGCACGCTGCGCCGTTTGTTCCCGTCAATGTCGCCGATGGGCGCCGACAAGTCGATTACGGATGGCGCGTACAACCAGCCCTATGCGATCGAGAACTACCGGGTTACGGGCCTGGCCGCGCCGGTGACGATCCCGGTCGGCTCGTGGCGATCAGTCGGAAACTCCTTCAACGGCTTCTTCCACGAAAGCTTTCTGGATGAGGTCGCGGTTGCCGGCAAAGTCGATCCGGTGGAAATGCGCAAGAAGCTGATGGCCGACTATCCGGCGGCGGTGAAGGTCGTCGAGAAGGCCGCCGAGATGTCGAAATGGAGAGAAATGCTGCCGGCCGGCAAGGCCAAGGGGTTTGCCTTCACGTTGTCGTTCGGCAGTTGGGTGGCGGAGGTGATTTAAGTCGCTGAGACGCCATCCGGTATCCGCATCGAAAAGGTTTGGATCGTGGCCGATGTCGGCACGGCCATCGATCCCGGCATCATCGAAGCGCAGCTGATTTCCGGCGCGATCTACGGCCTTTCGGCTGCAATGATGCAGGAGATCACATTCAGCGATGGCGCTGTCGATCAGTCGAATTTCCATGACTTTGATGCGATGCGCATCTTCCAGTGCCCGCAGTTCGAAGTCGCCGTACTGGAGAATTATCACAGGATGGGAGGCGCCGGCGAAGTCGGCACACCACCCGCAGCCCCTGCGTTGGCCAATGCGATCTTCGCGTTGACTGGCAAGCGTATCCGCGACCTGCCGCTGAGCAAGGAGGTCTCATTCGCATGAGGTCCTGGGAGCGTTATGCAATAATGTTGCTGACGGCTGCTGCCATCGCTTCATTCGCGCCAGTCGCGGGCCGTGCGCAGGAATTACTACGGCCAGCGGCGGCTACCGGTCCCGCAGTGTCCGATACCGCAAACGGGTTGGCGGAGTGGGCAAAGGTCGTGGCTGTCCTGTCGCATCCGCGTTGCTCCGGCTGCCATGTCGAGGACGATCGTCCGCGTTGGTCCGGCGACCACTATGGCGGTGTGAGAGTGCATGCCTTCAATGTTCAGCGTGGCGTGGATGGATCAGGTTTCGGCAACACCGCGATGCGCTGCACGGCGTGTCATTCGACTAGCAATTCCAGCACCTTACATGGCCCGCCGGGTGCCGAGAACTGGCATCTCGCGCCGGTCCAGATGGCATGGTTCGGCAAGACATCCGCGCAGATTTGCGCGCAGGTGAAAGACCCGGCGCGCAATGGCGCGCGAACGCTTGAGGCAATCGCACTGCACGTGAAGGATGATAAGCTTGTCGCCTGGGGTTGGGCGCCGGGCAAAGGCCGGGAGCCGGCACCAGGGTCGGCCGAAGAAACATATCAGGCGCTTGCGCGTTGGTCAGCAGCGGGCGCGCCGTGCCCCGAGTAGTGGTGCGGCGCCGTGAATTTGATCGGTTGATAAAAAATAGTCACTTTTAGACAGTGGCAAGATGATGTAGTTGTCCGCCGCCGTTCGGTGCAACCGCCGACCGGACGTGCAAGTTTGGCCATGCACCCCCATATGGGTTACGGACCATGGCAATCGACGAGACGGAAGTTGATGATGGCGAATTTCAGGTTTCACAAGGTCGCCGCGGTCGTAGTGCTCGTCGGCTTTGCTGCATGGATGGGAACCGGACGGTTCTCATCGGTCGGCAGCGCTGCAGCGGAGGCCGAGGCCGCTGCTGAAAAGGCCGAGGCGGCAAAGCCCGCAGCGCCGATGCGCACGGTCGCGGTGCTCACGCCGCCTCGCGTCGAGCATGCGCGCGCCATCCGTGTTTCCGGCCTGACCGAGGCTGACAAGCGCGCGGTTCTGGCTGCGCGCGTCAGCGGCATCATCGGTCAGCTTCCGGTCAAGCAGGGCGACCACGTGAAGACCGGCGAGACGATCCTCGTGCTGAATGCCGAGGAAAAGAATGCTGCCGTCAACATGGCCCGCCAGGTGCTCAAGCAACGCGAAGCCGAGTTCGAGGCTATGGAACAGCTCGGCAGGAGCGGAAACGCGGCCAAGCTGCAGATCGACGATGCCCGCTCGGCGCTTGAAACGGGGCGTTCTTTGCTTGAAGCGGCGGAAGCCGAACTCGGACGAAATGAAATCAAGGCGCCGTTTGACGGTCTCGTCGACCGGATTCCAGTCGAGATCGGCAGCGCTGTTCTGCAAGGCACGGAAGTCGCCACGGTGCTGGCGCTCGATCCGATCATTGCGCGCGGTGAGATCGGCGAGCGCGACCTGCAATATGTCAAGATCGGCGACAAGGCCGAGGCGCGCCTCGTCAGCGGTGAGACGGTTGAAGGCAAGATTCGGTACATCAGCCGTGATGCGTCAGCGGAGACACGCACCTTCCGGATAGAGGTCGCTATCCCCAATCCAGATCTTTCCATCCCTGCTGGCATGACATCGGAAATCACATTGCGCGCTCAGCCGACGGATGCAGTCGTACTGCCTCGCTCGGTGGTGACACTGTCGAAGACCGGCGACATCGGCATTCGTGCCGTGGATAAGGACTCCAAAGTAGTCTTCTTCCCGATCGATATCGTGGACGATACACCAACCGGCATGGTGCTTGGCGGCATACCGGCAGACGCGCGCATCATCGTCGCCGGTCAGGACCTTGTGACCGAAGGCGACCATGTCAACGCCGTTACCGCGGATGCAGATGCGGTGCGCAAGCTTGCCGGCGAAGTGACCGGCAGCACCAAGCAGTAGTAGCAGCGGAAGGCAGAAGGTTCCCGCTATGGATATCGTCGGCTACGCCATTCGCAACGCGCGGCTCACGCTGTCCGTCATGGTTTTCTTCCTGGTCGCCGGGGCGATTGCCTATTACTCGATCCCCAAGGAAGCCGAGCCGGACGTCCAGATCCCGATCATCTATGTCAGCCTGACCTATCAGGGCATCTCGCCCGAGGATTCCGAGCGGTTGCTGCTGCGCCCGGTCGAGACACAGATGAAGGGCCTCTCCAACGTCAAGGAGATGCGCTCCGCTGCGTTTCAGGGCGGAGGTTTCGTATTGATCGAATTCGTTGCCGGCGCCGACCTGTCGCGGGCTTTGGAGGATGTGCGCGCCAAGGTTCAGGACGCCAAGCGGGATCTGCCACAAGCGGCGGACGAGCCGACCGTCAACGAAGTCAACCTTTCCGAATTCCCGGTTCTGGTGGTTACGCTCGCCGGCGATGTGCCTGAGCGCGCATTGACGGCCGCTGCGCGCGAGCTGCGCGACCGTATCGAAGAGGTCCCCGGTGTTCTCGAAGCCGAACTCAAGGGCGCCCGCGACGATCTGGTCGAGGTTGTCGTCGATCCGATGCGGCTGTCCTCCTACGGCATCAATCTCGAGCAGCTCATCCAGGGCGTCGGCGCCAGCAACAGCCTCGTCGCGGCCGGCAATATCGAGGGTTCCGAAGGCAAATACGCGGTCAAGGTACCGGCGCTGATCGAAACTCCGGAAGATGTCGCCAACCTGCCGGTCGTCGCGGGCCCGAATGCCATTGTGAAGGCGCATGAAGTCGCGACCGTTCGCTCGACCTTCAAGGATGCGGAGACGATCGCGCGCTTCAACGGCAAACCAGCGATCGCCATCGACGTCAAGAAGCGCATCGGCGCCAACCTCATCGAAACGGTCGACGCAGTGAAGGCGGTTGCGACAGCATTCGAGAAGAATCTGCCGGAAGGCACCGTCGTCAGCTTCAGTCAGGACAAGTCCACTTCGATCCGGCAATTGCTCGGCGATCTCCAGAACCACGTGCTGATCGCCGTCATTCTGGTGTTCATCGTTATCCTCTATTCGCTGTCGGGCCGCGCATCGCTGCTGATCGGCCTCGCCATTCCGACGTCGTTCCTGCTCGGCATCCTGATGCTGCAGATGGCAGGGTTCACGGTGAACATCGTCGTGCTGTTCAGCCTCATCCTTGCGGTCGGAATGCTGGTGGACGACGCGATCATCGTTACCGAGTTCGCCGAACGGCGCATGACCGAAGGCATGGACAAGAAGGAAGCCTATGCGCTTGCCGCCAGGCGCATGGCTGGGCCGGTCATCGCCGCGACCATGACGCGCGTCGCGGCGTTTTCGCCGCTGCTGTTCTGGCCCGGCATCGTCGGCGAGTTCATGAAGTATATGCCGATCACACTGATCGTCACCCTGTCGGCGTCGATGCTCTACGCGCTGGTCTTCACGCCGACGCTGGGCGCGATCTTCGGCAAGCCCCACAAGGAGCCGGAACACAAGGACGGGCTCTATATGGGTACCGTCAAGCTGGCGGTGAAGCATCCGATCATCACCATCTTCCTGACACTCGGGCTGCTGTTCTCGGTTCCGTATTTCTATAGCAAGCACGGGTCGGGCATTGAGTTCTTCCCCAATGTCGAGCCGGACTATGGCCTGCTCTACGTCCATGCGCGCGGAAACCTTTCGCTCGCCGAAATTGACACAGCCGTCGGGGAAGCCGAGCGGCGTATCCTGGGCTGGCCAGGGCTGAAGTCGGTCTACACCGTTTCGGGCAAGACGCGCGGCGGCAATGACCAGGTCGCTGAAGATGTCGTCGGCGTCATCCAATACGAATTCGTTGACTGGCGTGAGCGCAAGCCGGCGCTCGACGTGCTGGACGACCTGCGCGTGGCGATGGCTGGCATTCCTGGCGTCGACGTGGAGGTCCGCGTCCCGGATGCGGGTCCGCCGACTGGCAAGGCCATTCAAGTTCGCCTCTCCGCTGTCGATCCGGCCGGGCTGAACGACAAAGCGCTGGAAGTCGCGGAAATGCTGAAGACCGTGCCCGGCGTCATCGACATCGATAACGGCCTCCCGCCGCCCGGCATCGACTGGGCGCTCAATGTCGATCGCGGCAAGGCTGCCCAGTATGGTGTCAGCCCTGCGGCCGTCGGATCGGCGGTGCAGCTTGTCACCAACGGCCTGAAGCTGTCGGAATACCGGCCGGCGGGCGTCGATGACGCCGTCGATATCCGTCTGCGCCTGCCGGAAGACCGGCGCACGCTGTCAACGCTGGACGAGTTGCGCATTGAAACCGCGCAGGGCGGTTCTGTGCCGATCTCGAACTTCGTAACGCGCAAGGCGGAGCCGACGGTCGGTGTGCTGAATCGTATAGACGGGCAGCGTACCATCACCGTTCAGGCGAACGTTGGCGGCGATGTTCAACCATCAGCCGCGCAGGCGGAGGTCACCGCAGAGCTGACCAAGATGAACATGGACGGCATTCGCTGGAAACTGGCGGGCGAGGACGAGGAATTGAAGGCGGCTCAAGCGTTCCTCGGCAAGGCGTTCGGCGCGGCGATCTTTCTGATCTTCATCGTGCTGCTAATGCAGTTCAACAAGTTCACCAGCGTGATGCTGGTGCTGTCCTGCGTCGTGATGTCGACCATAGGCGTGTTTCTGGGCCTGCTCGTCATGGGGCAACCCTTCGGCATCGTCATGTCCGGCATCGGCGTGATCGCACTTGCCGGTGTGGTCGTGAACAACAACATCGTGCTTATCGATACCTACGACCGGCTGCGGGTAGAAGGCTGGGACAAGATGGAAGCGGTACTGCGGACCTGCCGCGAGCGCGCCCGTCCGGTGGTGCTCACCGCGCTGTCAGCGATTCTCGGCGTCCTGCCTATCGCTTTCGGTCTCGGCCTGGAGATTTTCCATCACGAGACGACGATCAACGCACCCTCGACGCAGTGGTGGATTTCGCTATCGTCGGCGATCGTGTTCGGCTTGTCATTCGCGACCGTGCTGACGCTGGTGGTGACGCCGTCGATGCTGATGGTGTTCACGCGCGGCAAGGACAGCAAGTTCTACGGGTTCTTCCGCCGGCTCTTCGGACGCGGCAAACAGAAGACCGACGGGCGCAGGGGTAAGCCATCGGGGGTAGGCGATGCCGAGCCCGATGTCACCCCAACTGGCTTCCCGAAGGCTGCCGAATAGGCTGAATGGGCGACCGTCTTTGGCCGATGCGTGCAATGCTGCATCGGCATCGCCTCCGGAAATTGCGAAGCGCCGGCTGAGGGAACCGGCAGGCTTGCCCGGCATTATCCTGCCAGTCTTGGCTCGATGCGGAGGGCTCTCATGACCCTGTCAACCATTCTCATCATCATCCTGATCTTGATCCTGCTTGGCGCTGTGCCAGCATGGCCACATTCGCGCGCCTGGGGCTATGGCCCGTCCGGCATCGTAGGGGTCATTCTGTTAGTGGTGCTTATCCTGTTGCTGATGGGCCGTATCTGACAGCTGCCTTCGGCGTAACCTCAGCGCCAAAAAGATACCAGCGGACGGCCTATTCCGCTGGCTTGTTGTGATCGAAGTCAGCCGCATGGGCCAGATTGCCCATCAGGCAGACGACGACGAGCAGTGCCGACATTGCAACGAAGACAACCGAGAAACCGGTGTGTTCGGCGGTGAAGCCGATCGCAGAAGGCGCCAGCAGGATGCCGGAATAGCCCATTGTGGTGACGACGCTCATGCCGGTGGTTGGAGCCATGCCCGGCTGATTGCCGCCGGCGGAAAAGATGATCGGGACGACGTTGGCGATACCGACGCCCGTCACCGCAAATGCCGCGATGGCCACCCAGACGTTGGGCGAGAGGCCAGCCACCAACATGCCGGCAGCGGCGATCAAGGCGGAAATTCTCAGTGTTTTCACAGCGCCCAAGCGATTGCGCACACCGTCGCCCAGGAAGCGCATGACAGCCATAGCACCAGCGAAAAGGCCGAACGCTAAGCCTGCCGTGGCAAGGTCGGTGCCGCGCTCCTGTTTGAGATAGAGTGCTGCCCAGTCGAGCACCGCGCCTTCCGGTATCATCGAAAACAGCGCCATCAGGCCGACCAGATAGACGGTTGGCGATTTGGGCAAAGCGGATCGATGATGCTCATGGCGAGGCGGCGCCTGGTCGGTAATGACGCTTCTTGCCGAGAACGCGAATATCGCGAGCGCGACGGCCGTGACGCCGACTGCATGGGCGAGGTGGCCGAAGTTCTGGATGGCGACGCCGCCGATCGTGCCGCCGAAGAAGCCGCCAAGGCTCCAGAAGGCATGCGAGGACGACATTATGGCGCGCGACATGTGCCGCTCGACCACCACCGCGTTGGCGTTCATGGCGACGTCCATGCCGCCGATGAGCCCGCCGAAAAGGAACATTGCCACCGCGGCGACATAGACGTTGGGCGAGGCGGCAACGAAGAGCAGGCCAAAGGCGGCGATGATGGCGAAGCCAAGCACGACCTTGCGCGAACCGTGGCGCGACATGAGGTAACCCGACCATGGCATGGCGACAACGGCGCCAACGCCGAACACCAGGATGAGCAGGCCGAGCGTGACCTTGCTGATGCCGAGTCGCGTCACGAATTCGGGAATCTGTGGCGCCCAACTGCCCGAAAGGAAGCCGTTCATCAGGAACAGCGCGGCAACCGCCCAGCGGTGGCGCTGACCTGTGCGCACGAAATTGGAAGCGTCCATGGAGGCCTCGCTCGAGTCCACACAGGCTCTAAATCGGTTCAACCGCAAGTCAAGCGGACGGCGACGGAAAGGATTGGACCAAAGCGGATTCGTGATCGCCAAGCGGAAAGTGATAGCACGTTCATTTCCACAAAAAAGAACCCGGCCGGAGCCGGGTCAAGATCGAGGGACATCGGCGTCCCCCTACGGGATAGAAGAATGGGGCGCTGGCGAACCCGCGCCGGACCGTCTTTACGACGGGTGGTAGGCAGCTTCGCCGTGCGAGGTGAGGTCGAGACCTTCGCGTTCGGCATCCGACGATGGACGCAGGCCGACGATGAGGTCGACGACCTTGTAGAGGATCGCCGAGCCGACACCGGACCAGACGAGTGTGATAAGCACACCCTGCAGCTGACGCCACACCTGCGTGGCCGTACCATCGTAGATGGCCGGGTTGGCAGGATCGAGATAGTTGATGATGCCGGCGCCGCCAAGAGCCGGATTGACCAGGATGCCGGTGCTGATCGCGCCGATGATGCCGCCAATGCAGTGGATGCCGAACACGTCGAGCGCGTCGTCATAGCCAAGCTTGTTCTTTACGACCGCCACGAAGAAGTAGCAGGCCGCCGAGACAACGAGACCGAGGACAATCGAGCCCATCGGGCCCGCAAAGCCTGCCGCCGGGGTTACGGCAACCAGTCCGGCAACCGCGCCCGACACCGCGCCGAGCATCGAGGCCTTGCCGCGCAGGATCGTCTCAAGGATGATCCAGCCCACTGCTGCCGCCGCGGTGGCGACGAAGGTGTTGATGGTCGCAAGCGCCGCATAGGCATTGGCCTCGAGGTTTGAGCCGGCATTGAAACCGAACCAGCCGACCCATAGCATCGATGCACCAACCATGGTCAGTGTCATCGAGTGCGGAGCCATCAGGTCCTTTTGGTAGCCGATGCGCTTGCCGATCATGATCGCACCGACAAGGCCGGCGATGCCTGCGTTGATGTGGACGACGGTGCCGCCGGCGAAGTCGATCGCTCCAATGGCGAAGATGTAGCCACTCGGGTCGCTCGCAGCGCTCGGGCCTCCCCAGAACCAGACCATGTGGGCGATCGGGAAATAGACGAAGGTGACCCACAAGATGGTGAATAGAATGACTGCCGAGAACTTCACCCGCTCTGCAAAGGCGCCGACGATCAGGGCTGGCGTGATGCAGGCAAAAGTCATCTGGAAGCAGACGAATACCAGTTCGGGAATGGCGACGCCCCTCGAGAAGGTTTCCGACATTGTCGTCACATCGACGCCGGCAAGGAACATCTTTGAGAGCCCGCCGACGAACGAGTTACCCGCCGTGAAGGCGAGGCTGTAGCCGTAGGTGACCCAGATGATCATGACCACCGCGGTGATTGTGAAGACCTGCATCAGCACCGAAAGCATGTTCTTGGCGCGAACAAGGCCGCCGTAGAACAATGCGAGGCCCGGGACGGTCATGAAGAGAACGAGGACGGTCGAGACCAGCATCCAGGCAGTGTCGCCTTTGTCGACGGTCATGGCGGGGGCAGCAGGAGCTGCTGCGGCCGCATCGGCTGCCGCGGGCGCTGTTTCCTGGGCGAAAGCGGCGAGCGTACCAAGAGCACCCAAGGCCACCGCGCTTACCAGGGCTGTGCGCGCCACCGGCGCTAGTTTGTTCAGAAATGTCATTGATTTCTCCATAGGGCTGGTGGCGTGCTTAAAGCGCGTCGGTGTCGGTCTCGCCGGTGCGGATGCGCACGGCTTGATCGATCGAAAAGACGAAAACTTTGCCGTCGCCGATCTGACCGGTCTTGGCTGCAGACGAGATCGCTTCCACGGTCTTGTCGACCATGTCCGATCCGACGGCGACTTCGATCTTGATCTTCGGCAGGAAGCTGACTGCATATTCGGCACCACGATAAATTTCCGTGTGACCCTTTTGACGCCCGTAGCCTTTGACTTCGGTGACGGTCAGGCCCTGAATCCCGACGGCGGTGAGCGCTTCGCGCACCTCGTCGAGCTTGAACGGCTTGATGATTGCCATCACGATTTTCATAAGGTTTCACCCTCTGCTTTGCGGTCCCCCGCGTTTCGTGCCTCGGCCGGTTGCCAAACGGGCGCCCGATGAGTGCAAAGGGTAATTCAAGCTCCGTGCCAATTGCGCCGGCGCATCATTAACGCATTGTAAATGAACGAAAACGCTGCAGCTGCTGGAGATTTCCTGCGCAGGCGCAGCAAGTTGTGTGTTTATGAAATAGGCATATTTTGACAATTGCACATTATTTAGGCTGTCGACGCAAGCGAATGAGTCCTTCCTGGGCAACTGAAGCAATCAATATTCCGTTGCGTGCATAAAGCGCACCGCGCGTGAAACCGCGGGCGCCCTGTGCAGAAGGGCTGTCCTGCGTGTACAGCAGCCAACCGTCGAGTGGATCCTGGCGATGAAACCACATCGCGTGGTCGAGGCTCGCCGCCTGGATGTCGCGGTCGAAGACGGCGCGGCCATGGGCGAAAGTCGAGGTATCAAGCAAGGTCATGTCTGAGAGATAGGCCAAGACGGCCGATCGCGTCGCTCGGTCTTGTGGTGCAGTGCCATTGATCCGGATCCACACATGCTGGATTGGCGGCAGCTTTTCGCGACTGGTGTAGTGCTCGAGAATGACGGGGCGCATTTCTATGGGCCGTTGGCGCTCCCAATAGCGCCGGATACCTTCGGGAATGGCATCGCCGTAATCGCGAAGGATTTCCGCTGGTGCCCTCAGCGTTTCCGGGGCGGCGACATCGGGCGGCATCGGTATCTGATGATCGAGGCCGTTCTCGTCTGCCTGGAACGACGCTTCGAGCGAAAAGATTGCGTGGCCATGCTGAACCGCCACGACGCGCCGCGTCGTGAACGAGCCGCCGTCGCGAATGCGGTCGACTTCGTAAACCACCGGCGCGGACGTATCGCCGGGGCGCATGAAATATCCATGCAAAGAATGGACGTGCCGGTCGGCTTCCACGGTGCGTTGCGCGGCGACCAGCGCCTGGGCGATGGTCTGGCCACCGAAGACGCGCTGCCAGCTCTCCTTCGGGCTGCGACCACGATAGAGGTTGTGTTCGAGCTTCTCGAGGTCGAGAATGGAGAGAAGCTCCTGCATGGCAGCTGACATTTGCGTCTCCGGAGAGATTCTGTTTCGCGGGGGGTGCAACAGGACCGGCGGACAAGTCAAGCGGGATGGGTTTGGAAAGGAGCGCGGCAATGCGCAAGAAACTGGCCGATGGAACGCCGGCGCTGGATGTTTTGATCGCGGGTGCAGGTTATGTCGGGCTGGCGACCGCAGTTTCGATCCGCCAGGCACGACCCAGCCTTGCCGTGGCGATTGTCGATGCCGCCCCCCAAGGCGTGTGGGAACGCGACAAACGAGCATCCGCAATCGCGGCTGCCGCCTGCCGCATGCTGAAGCATCTCGGCTGCTGGGACGAGATCGCGCCACACGCCCAGCCGATCACCGACATGATCGTCACCGATTCGCGCACCAGCGACCCGGTTCGGCCGGTCTTCCTCACCTTTGGCGGCGACGCCGAAGCAGGCGAGCCGTTTGCCTATATGGTCTCGAACAAGGTGCTGAACGCGGCGTTGCGCAGGCTCTCCGCCGAACTCGGCATCGACCTGATCGAGGGTGTTGCCGTGGAAGGCTTCGACACGCGATCAGGGGGTGCGGTCGTGCATCTGGCCGATGGCGTCGCTATGCATACGGCGCTGCTTGTCGCTGCCGATG
This sequence comes from uncultured Alphaproteobacteria bacterium, assembly GCA_963839725.1. Lineage (GTDB taxonomy): Bacteria > Pseudomonadota > Alphaproteobacteria > Rhizobiales > Rhizobiaceae > Kumtagia. Next base: position 141,802 of record CAWIWT010000007.1, read on the forward strand.
GCGTGAAGTCGCGGCTGCGCGACATGGCCGGCATCAAGACCGTGCATTGGGACTATGGCCAATCGGGCATCGTCTGCACGGTCGCGCATGAAAGGCCGCATGGAGGCCGCGCCGAGGAGCATTTCCTGCCGGCTGGGCCATTCGCGATCCTGCCGCTTTCCGGAAACCGTTCGTCTATCGTCTGGACCGAGCGCACCGCCGATGCAGAGAGGCTGGTGGCGTCGGACCAACTGGTGTTCGAGGTCGAACTCGAGCAGCGGTTCGGCTTGAAGCTTGGCGAAATTACGGTCGAGGACAAGCCGCGCTCCTGGCCGCTGGGTCTGACACTGGCCCGAGACTTCGTGAAGCCGCGCCTGGCGCTGGTCGGCGATGCTGCCCACGGCATACACCCGATTGCCGGGCAGGGGCTTAACCTCGGCTTTAAGGATGCGGCAGCGCTTGCCGAAACGGTGGTCGAGGCCGACCGGCTCGGCCAGGACATCGGCGCGCTTGACATATTGCAGCGCTATGAGCGCTGGCGGCGCTTCGACACTGTACAGATGGGCATTACCACCGACGTGCTCAATCGGCTATTCTCCAACGACTTCGCTCCGCTGCGCGCCGTGCGCGACATTGGCCTTGGCCTCGTGGACCGCATGCCGCGTCTCAAGGACTATTTCATCCGTCAGGCATCGGGGCTCTCGTCAGACACGCCGCGTCTTCTGCGAGGCGAGGGGATTTAGGGTCAGGACCTATTAATCTGGTCGAAATGGTGTGAGGCAACACGGGGGGAACGAACCCCGCCCTTCGCGCTTCTCCTTGCATCTCTTTGCCGTTTCAGGCGCTATTTCGATCATATTAATAGGTCCTGACCCTAGCAGGCTGTTGAAAAAGTCGATCGCCGCCGAACTGTGAGGGTGATTTACTATGGCCGAAGAGATTCGGAGGGTGATGGGTGCGCGGCGGCGACAATCGGACTGGTGAGCTGTTCAGCTATGTTGACCTCGAGGCGCGGGTGCGGAGCGATCATCCGCTGCGTGCCATTCGGGTGATCGTGGACGAGGCGCTGGCTGCGTTGGAGCGAGAGTTTGCCGCGCTCTACTCACCGATCGGGCGGCCATCGATCCCGCCGGAGAAGCTGCTGCGGGCGATGCTGCTGCAGGCGTTCTACTCGATCCGCTCAGAGCGGCTTTTGATGGAGCGGCTGGAATACGATCTTCTGTTCCGCTGGTTCGTCGGCATCGGCGTCGACGATGCGGCCTGGGACCATTCGGTGTTCTCGAAGAACCGCGACCGGCTGCTTGCGGGCGACATCGCAGCGAAGTTCCTGGCGGCGGTGCTGGCGCAGCCTAAGGTGAAGAAGCTTCTGTCGACTGATCACTTCTCGGTTGACGGCACGCTGATCGAGGCCTGGGCGTCGATGAAGAGCGTCAAGCCGAAGGACGGCTTGGGCGAGCCACCGGCTGATGGCGGCGGGCGCAACGCAGAAACGGACTTCCATGGCCAGAAACGATCGAACGAGACGCATGCCTCGACCACCGATCCCGAGGCCAGGCTCTACCGCAAGGGGAAGGGCAAAGAGACCAAACTCTGCTTCATGGGACATGGCTTGATGGAGAACCGCCACGGCCTGCTGGTCGATGCCTGCCTGACACTGGCCGACGGGCACGCCGAACGGGTGGCCGCGCTGCACATGATCGAACCCCGCGCCGAGCGGCCGGCCGCGATCACGCTCGGTGCCGACAAGGCTTATGACGCGGAGGACTTCGTCAACGAACTGCGCTCGATGAAGGTGACGCCGCATGTCGCGCAGAACACCAGCGGCCGCAGCTCTGCGATCGACGGGCGCACCACCAGGCACGGCGGCTATGCAGTCAGCCAGCGCATCAGGAAGCGCATCGAGGAGGCGTTCGGCTGGATCAAGGTCGTGGCCGGGCAGGACAAGACGAAGTTCCGCGGCCGCGACCGTGTCGGATGGGCCTTCATCTTCGCTGCAGCCGCCTACAATCTGGTGCGGCTGCCGAAGCTGATGGCGGTGCCGACATGAGCGCGCCCGCAGGCTGCCAACTGATCGGCCGCTGGCGCATCGTCGAGGCCGATCTGTGGGATCGCGGTTATCTCGACCTCAGCGGTACCGCCATGATCACCATCGGGGAAGACAACAACGGCGAGATCGCCTTTGGCGCGCTGCAAGCCGGCATCGATCTCTCCTACAGCTACTCGATGGTCTCTTCACATCGCGTATACGACGAGCTGGACGAGTAGGGAGACGGCATGCTGAGTGCTCGACGAGGCTCATCGAGATCACTTCGCTATCACAACGGCGACGAGGCTACCCTCAAAGCCAACTGGGATACTTCTTCAACAGCCTGCTAGAGCGGGATGAGATTAGGTTGGGTATATCCGGCATTTCTGAAGTAGTTTGAGCATTCGGCGGTGCTGATGTCGCGCAGGATATCGCCCAGTGCGCGGCAGACGGTCTCGACGGAGCGTTGCGCGGCGTCTCGGAGCCAATGCTTGATCTTGGCGAAGAGCTGTTCGATGGGGTTCAGGTCGAGCGAGTATTTGGGCATGAAGAAGAGGCTTGCGCCAGCGACGCGTATGGAGCGTCGAACGGCCTTGCCCTTGTGCGAGCCGAGGTTGTCCATGACGACGATGTCACCAGGCTTGAGTGTCGGGACGAGAACGTCGTCGACATAGAGCTGGAAGCGCTCGCCGTTGATGGGACAGTCGAGAAGCCATGGCGCATCGACACGATCGTGCCTGAGTGCGGCCACGAGGGTCATGGTCTGCCAATGGCCGTGGGGCGCCTCGCCGGGAAGACGCTCACCGATGGGCGCCCAGCCAAGAGCGGCGTCATATTCGTCTTGGTCCATGTCTCGTCAATGAAGATCAGGCGCGAAGGGTCGATCAGATAGCGATACGTGCCACGAGCGCTCGACGCGCGACATCGAGCCGAAGCGCTCGGCCGCGACCAGCGTCTTTTTTAGAAACACAGTTTCTGCATGCTGGACAAACGGCCAGACAGAGCGAGAATCCACCCTCAATCCGTATCCATCAAACGGCCACCAGGCCGCGCAGGTGAAGGCCGAGGCGCGGCGCGCCACCAGCCAGTCGCGATGCCTGCCCGAGATCGCCGCGGCTTGTAGCCGCCGATCTGCCGGGACTGAAGCTGCCCCTAGGTCCTGACCCTAGCCTTGCTTCGCTAGTTCCGCTTAACATCGGGCCCATGAGCCTCGATTCCGTCCGCGCCTTCTTCGCCGAACATTCGCCTGACATCCAAGTCATCGTCACAGAGGCAAGTTCGGCGACGGTGGCGCTGGCGGCCGAGGCGCACAATGTTCTTCCGGAGCAGATTGCAAAGACAATCTGCCTCCGCGTCGGCGACAAAATCATGCTTGTGGTAGCGTGCGGTACGGCACGGCTCGACAACCGCAAATTCAAGGACCGCTTCGGTGGCAAGGCCCGCATGCTGGATACCGACGAAGTGGTCGCGGCCACCAGCCACCCGGTTGGCGGCGTCTGCCCATTCGGACTGCCTTCCGCATTGCCGGTCTATTGCGACGTGTCGTTGAAACCGTTGTCGGAGGTGGTGCCGGCGGCCGGCGCCACCAACGCCGCGGTGCGCCTCAGCCCTGACCGGTTGGTTGAACTGGTCAGCGCCGAGTGGGTCGACGTCTGCCAGTAGAGCTACCGGGGACAGGTTACTTTTTCCGCCGGAAGATTGAGGCGCGTCAAAGTTTGCGCTGGCGCCACGCGTCACGACCCCGGCACGACGTAAATCTCCCGAACTTCGATCGTTCCGAGTTCGGCCAGCGGGATCTTGCCGCCGATCTCCATTGCCTCGTCGAAATCCTTGGCCTCGATCATCACGAAGCCAAGCAATTGCTCCTTGGTTTCTGCAAAGGGGCCGTCGGTCACCATGACCTTGCCCTTTCGCCGGCGAAGGCACTTTGAGTTCTTCACAGTCTGCAGCGCCTGCGCGATGATCAGATGGCCGCTTTGTTCGAGCGACCGGTCATAGGCGAGTGAGTTCCGGTCGACGACCGCCAGTTCCGCCGATGTCATGTCGTGAAGCTTCTGTTCCTCACCATAAACGAGGCAAACATATTTCATGGCTGAACTCCCCGCTGTTCGAACGTTACCGCGTCGGCAACGCGTCGCTCGCCGTTGATGTCGCGCGGTTTCGAGGCAATTTCCAATCCCGTCAAAACCCCCGCAACGATCGCAAACGCCAAAAGCAGCCTGCCGACGCTAGATGATGCTTCGCATGAAAGACGTTCGTCGGTGCGCCTTTGTCGTGCATCCGGAATGTCGGTGATGAAAGGCAGAATCTGCATCGAAACCTCCTATGGCTTGGCGAGAACAACTCTCGCTCCACCCGAGGACGGACCGCTTCACGCAGACCCGACATTTTGTGTAGCTGGAGATTTTCGATTTTCTTTGCGCACGCGGATCAATGGGATCATGTCGATGCGAAAGTCCTTGTGGCACGGCTGGCTGCGCGCGCTATAGTCGCGCCGAGGCCGCATGAAGCGGTTCGCCAACCGAATACAGGGAGATTGTCATGGACCGTCACGCCAACGCCGTGTGGAAGGGAACGCTCACCGGAGGATCGGGCACGATCGACTCTCAGAGCGGCGCGTTGAAAGGCCTCCCCTACTCCTTCAAGGGCCGTTTTGAAGATGCGAGCGGCAAGTCCGGCACCAATCCGGAGGAACTGATGGCCGCTGCACATGCAGGCTGCTACGCCATGCAGTTTTCGCACTTCCTTGCCGAAAACGGCACGACCGCCGAAAAGCTCGATGTCAAGGCGGTTGTTACGCTCGTACCCGGAACCGGCATCACCGGCAGCGCGCTGACGGTTGTCGGCACCGTTCCGGGCATCGACGCGGGCAAGTTCCGGGAACTGGCCGAGAAAGCCAAGGCCGAATGCCCGGTTTCCAAGGCCTATGGTGCCATCAACGTGACGCTGGACGCCAAGCTGGCGTAGTTTCCCTTTTTTGACAAAGTGGCGCGCCGTTCCGTGGCGCGTCAGCGTAACGGCAAGCCCAATGCGGGCTGGTCGCGCACCCACAATCAGAACTTGCAGGCCAAGAACCTAAAATACTGGTCGAGGAACTGGCAGTATTTCAACCCACCTACCCTTGGCATCGTGAACTTCTTCCCCCACGAGAAAATCGGCACGGTTATGGGATCGTTCTTGTTTGGGGGGTATCCTGAACTCTCCCGCAAGGGTAATTCTGTAGTTGGCCTTCGGTGAATCGGGAATGCCGGAATCGATCCTATCCGCGCCACGGATGCGGCAGAGTGCTGTCGGCTTGCATTTCGGCACCGCAGCCGCACTTGTAACTTCTGCCTCATTTTGTCAGAACCGGGATCATGAACGCCACCGCCGAATTTCCGATCCTCAACCCCGTCGAAGCCCGCATTCTCGGCTGCCTGATCGAGAAGAAGGAGACGACGCCTGACGTCTATCCGCTGACCCTCAATGCCACCCAAGCCGCCGCCAACCAGAAGACGGCGCGAGACCCCGTGATGGTTCTGGAATCGACCGAGGTTCACCGCACATTGAAGCTGCTGGAGCAGAAAGGGCTGGTACGGCAGTCATTCGCGTCGCGTGTCGAGCGCTACGAACACCAGTTGGCGCAGCGCTTCTCGCTGACGCAGCCGCAGATCACCATTCTGGGGCTGCTTCTGCTGCGCGGCCCGCAGACCGCCTATGAATTGCTTGCCCGCTCCGAGCGGATGGCGCGGTTCCAGTCGATCGAGCAGCTTCGGGGCGAGCTCGACATGTTGATCGGCCGCAAGCCGGCTCTGATCGTCGAGCTTGGCCGGGCGCCCGGCCAGCGCGAGGAGCGCTTCGCGCATCTCCTATCGGGCGAGGTTCAAATCCAGGCGACGGCGCAACCGGAATCGTTCGACGCTTCCTCGGACCTAGAAGCGCGCGTCCAGGCGCTGGAGGAGCAGGTCGCGGAATTACGCACCCAACTTAAGATCCTGATCGGCTAACCGCTCTTGCCGTAGATGTCCCAGGCGGACGCCTTGCGCCCCGCTCCGACTTTTTCGAGCAACCGATCAGGTCGCCGACGTGCCGACCGTGATCGACAAGTCGGCGGTACTGCTCAAGACGAACCGGAGAATGAGCAGCCCGTCGGCATGGTGCGGGCAGAGACGCTTCTCGGCGAGCGCCGCGCCAATCGAGGATTGCGACGAACTCCTGCAGCGCAAGCTTGGGATGGTTACGCCAGCGTTGCTCATCACGGGCAGGAGTTCGCCGCCGGCTCAGGTCAGACCCGACGCTCCACCATCATCTTCTTGATCTCGGCGATCGCCTTGGCGGGGTTCAAGCCCTTGGGGCAAGTCTGGGCGCAGTTCATGATGCTGTGGCAGCGATAAAGCCGGAAGGGATCTTCCAAATTGTCGAGCCGTTCGCCCTTGGCTTCGTCGCGGCTGTCGATCAGCCAGCGATAAGCCTGCAGCAGCACGGCCGGGCCCAGATAGCGCTCGCCGTTCCACCAGTAGCTTGGACACGATGTCTGGCAGCAAAAGCAGAGGATGCATTCATAGAGCCCGTCGAGCTTCTGCCGGTCTTCATGGCTCTGCAGCCATTCCTTTGCCGGCTCGGGCGACACCGTCTTGAGCCAAGGCTCGACCGAGGTGAGCTGGGCGTAGGGAACAGTGAGGTCGGGCACAAGGTCCTTCACCACCGGCATGTGTGGCAGCGGATAGACTTTCACCGCGCCGGAAATGTCATCCATCCCCTTGGTGCAAGCGAGCGTGTTGGAACCGTCGATGTTCATGGCGCACGAGCCGCAAATGCCTTCGCGGCAGGAACGGCGCAGCGTCAGCGTCGGATCGATGTTGTCCTTGATGTAAAGCAGGGCGTCGAGCACCATCGGCCCGCAATCATCCAAATCGACGAAATAGGTATCGACGCGCGGGTTTTCGTCATCATCCGGCGACCAGCGGTAAATGCGGTACTCGCGCAGATTGGTTGCGCCCTCCGGCTTCGGCCAAGTCTTGCCCGGATTGATTTTCGAGTTCCTAGGGAGCGTGAGTTCGACCATAGTTCAAACCTCTATTCATTCCCACTCAGGCGCTTGGCTCGGCCGCTGCGAATTGCCAAGTGCATCTGTGCCGCGATCATGAAGCCGACGAAAGTCATGCAGGCCACAATCACGATGTTCAAAATCGAATAGGAAGACAGAAATCCGCCAGTTTCGACCACCGCGATAAATCCGGCCACCTGAAGGGCAACGATGGCAGAAAAAGTGGCAACAAGATTGGGTGCAAATAGCGCTATGAGATAGCAAATGCCCAACGAAATCGGCAGGCCAAATACAGGGGCAAGCGACTCTAACATCAATACACCCGCGCTTTTGGGGCGATCTTCTTGGGATCGATGCCGCCCTGGTCGACGGGCAGCATCGGCTCGGTATGGACCGGGCGATAGGAGAGCGTGACCTTTCCGTCCGGCGACAAGCGCGATAGCGTGTGCTTGCGCCATTGCTTGTCGTCGCGGCTGGAAAAATCCTCGCGGGCATGCGCGCCGCGACTCTCCTGCCGGGCTTCGGCGCTGTAGACGGTGGTGATGGCGTTGGCCATCAGGTTTTCCAGTTCCAGCGTCTCGACCAGATCGGAATTCCAGATCATCGAGCGGTCGAAAACCTTGATGTCCTTGAGCTCGCTCCAGACCTTCGATATGCGCCTGCAGCCCTGTTCGAGCGATTCCTGGGTGCGGAAGACGGCGGCGTCTTCCTGCATCGCCTTCTGCATCTTGTCGCGCAGCTGCGCAGTCGGCGCGCTGCCATTGGCGTTACGCAGCCGGTCGAAGCGGTCCATGATCTTGGCCACCGCAGCTTCATTGATGGAAGGGATCGGCGCGTTGCGGTCGATGACCTTGCCGGCCCGGATCGCTGCCGCGCGGCCGAACACGACCAGATCGATCAGCGAATTGGAGCCGAGCCGATTGGCGCCGTGAACCGAGGCGCAGCCTGCTTCGCCAACTGCCATCAGGCCGGGTGTCACGCGATCCGGCTCCTTGGCGGTCGGGTTCAGCGCTTCGCCCCAATAGTTGGTCGGAATGCCGCCCATATTGTAATGGACCGTCGGCAGTACCGGGATCGGCTCGTGGGTGACGTCGATGCCGGCGAAAATCTTCGCCGATTCCGAAATGCCGGGAAGCCGTTCATGCAGCACCGCCGGATCGAGATGGTCGAGGTGCAGGAAAATGTGGTCCTTGTTCTTGCCTACGCCACGCCCCTCGCGGATCTCCAGCGTCATGCAGCGGGAAACCACGTCGCGGCTGGCGAGGTCCTTGGCCGATGGCGCATAGCGCTCCATAAAGCGCTCGCCCTCGGAGTTAACCAGATAGCCGCCTTCGCCGCGCGCACCCTCGGTGATGAGGCAGCCGGCGCCGAAAATTCCGGTCGGATGGAACTGCACGAACTCCATGTCCTGCAACGGCAGGCCGGCGCGGGCCACCATGCCGGCACCGTCTCCGGTGCATGTATGCGCCGAGGTTGCGGTCTGGTAGGCGCGGCCATAGCCTCCGGTCGCTAGCACGACCATCTTCGCCGAAAAGCGGTGGATGGTGCCGTCGTCCAGGTTCCAGGCGACGACGCCGGTACAGGTGCTGTCAGGCTCCATGATCAGGTCGAGCGCGAAATACTCGATGAAGAACTGCGCGTTGTGCTTCAGCGACTGGCCGTAGAGGGTGTGCAGGATGGCGTGGCCGGTGCGGTCGGCTGCGGCGCAGGTTCGCTGCACGGGCGGGCCATCGCCGAAATTCATCATATGACCACCGAATGGCCGCTGATAGATCTTGCCTTCCTCGGTGCGCGAGAAGGGCACGCCGTAGTGCTCAAGCTCGTAGACGGCGGCTGGCGCCTCGCGCGCCAGATATTCCATGGCGTCGGTGTCGCCCAGCCAATCCGACCCCTTGACGGTGTCGTACAGGTGCCACTGCCAGCTGTCCGGACCCATATTCTGCAGCGAAGCGGCAATGCCGCCCTGCGCCGCGACGGTATGCGAGCGGGTCGGGAAGACCTTTGTGATGCAGGCAGTCTTCAAGCCTTGCTCGGCCATTCCCAGCGTGGCGCGCAGGCCGGCGCCACCGGCGCCGACGACGACAACGTCGAATTTGTGATCGACAAATGCATAAGCCTTGGCGGCGGAGGTTTCCTTGGCCAATTTGATCAACCCCCGAATGCCATTTTGAGCAGGGCGAAGCCGGCAATGACGCCGACTCCGACCGTGAAGAAGGTGTTCAGCACCAGCAGCGCCAGCTTCGTCGCTTCCGTGTGGACATAGTCCTCGATGATCACCTGCATGCCGAGCCGCATGTGGTAGAGGCCGGAGATCACAAACATCAGCAGGATCAGCGCGACCAACGGGTTGGCGAGCGCGGAACGCGTCTCGGCGAAGCCCGCACCGTTTATGGCGATGAGGAAGCCGACGAAGAACAGCGTCAGCGGAATATTGGCGATCGCGGTCAGCCGCTGACGCCAGAAATGCTCGGTGCCTTCGCGCGCCGAACCGAGCCCGCGAACCTTGCCGAGCGGAGTGCGCATGTCGTTGCTTCCGCTGCTCATTATCAGGCTCCCCGCGCCACGTACCCAACGATCCAGATGGCGAGCGTCAGCAGGATCGAGCCGGCGAGCGTCACCCAGGCTATTTTCGATGCCGTGTGCTTCTCAAGCCCGGCGCCGGTATCCCAGACGAGGTGGCGCACGCCTCCCAGCATGTGCTGCATGAGCGCCCAGGTGTAGCCGAGGAGAATGGTGCGGCCGATCCACGAGCCGAAAATGCCGTTGACGAACTCGAAGTAGTTTTCCGACAGGGACGCCGCGATGAGCCACCAGGCGACCAGCAGTGTGCCGAAATACAGCGCACCGCCCGTGATGCGATGGATGATCGACATCGTCATGGTAATCGGGGGGCGGTAGATGGTCAGATGCGGCGACAAGGGCCGCGCACGCGTTCCTGGGCGGGTGGCTTGTGATTGGCTCATGGCTCCCCTTCGTCGCCTTACCTTCGCATCGCCGGAACGGCATTTACCGCACCCGACAGCGACTGGACGAACCCGTGTTTAATGCGGTTTTTGCACTGCGTCAAAGCCCAAAAAACCGTTACCCTGCATTGATTTAGTCATGGAGATTGAGCAATCGCCGGCTGCTCGCCAGTTCAATCGGTTGAACCGTGCTCTGCTGAAAAGCTTGATTAATGTCCCCTTAATTCGCCGCATTTAACCTTCAACCGGTGCCGTTCGGCAAAAGGGGACATCGACGCGGAAAATGGCAAAACGAAGCGGCACTCGGATCGAGCCGACCTTCGAGGGGCAGTCTCGGAGCAGGTCTTCCGATGCATTCGCCGTCGATGAGGACGATCGCGTCCTGCCATCTTCGCGCAAGCGTCCCATCGCCAAATCCGCCAGGGGCACGAAGTCTGATCCGCGCGGCGCGAGGAGGCGCCGACGGCGGGGCTTTGGACTTGGCCGTCTCGTCTACTGGTGTTTCGTTCTCATGCTTTGGGTCGGCATCGGCCTCGCCGGCATGATAGCCTGGTATGGTGCCAAACTGCCGAGCGTGGCCGACTGGTCGGTTCCGGATCGTCCGCCCAACGTCAAAATCGTGTCGGTGGATGGCGAACTGGTCGCCAATCGCGGCATGACCGGCGGCGAGGCGATCGGGCTGCATGAAATGTCGCCCTACATTCCTAAAGCAGTGATGGCGATCGAGGACCGCCGCTTCTATTCGCATTTCGGCATCGACCCGATCGGCCTGACTCGTGCCGTGTCGCAGAACCTGCTGCGCGGGCGCTTCACTCAGGGCGGCTCGACACTAACCCAGCAGCTTGCCAAGAACCTATTTTTGAAGCCCGACCGCACACTGGAGCGCAAGGTGCAGGAAGTGCTGATGGCGCTGTGGCTGGAGCACGAGCACACCAAGGACCAGATCCTCGAAATGTACCTCAACCGGGTTTATTTCGGATCGGGCGCCTATGGCGTGGAGGCGGCTTCGCAACGCTATTTCGGCAAGTCGGCGCGCGACGTGACGCTGGCGCAGGCTGCTCTGCTGGCAGGCCTGCTCAAGGCGCCGTCGAAGCTTTCGCCGGCACGTGATCCGAAAGCCGCCGAGGCTCGGGCTCAGCTCGTGCTGAATGCCATGCGCGACGAACGCATGATCGATGCGGGCGACCTGAAGGCCGCCATGGAGGCGCCGGCGACGCGCGCGGCTTCGTTCTGGACCGGTTCGGAAAACTATGTCGCCGACCGTGTCATGGAGGAACTGCCCGGGCTCATTGGCGACGTGCGTGCCGATGTCATCGTGGAGACGACAATCGATCTTGGCCTGCAGAAGACGGCGGAGGCTTCGATCCGGGCACTGATCGACCAGAACCGCAAGAAGCTCAATGTCAGTCAGGGTGCGCTGGTGTCGATCGCCAAGAATGGCGCGGTGCGCGCCATGGTCGGCGGCTACGACTATGCCAACAGCCAGTTCGACCGCGCCTCGGAGGCGCGCCGCCAGCCCGGCTCGGCGTTCAAGCCGTTCGTCTTCCTCGCCGCAATGGAACAGGGCAGCAGCCCCGACAGCGTGCGCAACGATGCGCCGATCCGCATCGGGAAATGGACGCCGGAAAACTACAACGGCAAATATTATGGCCGTGTCACGCTGGCGACCGCCTTGGCCAAGTCGCTCAACTCGGTGGCGGCGCAGCTGGTCATGGAAGTCGGCGCCGGGTCCGTCGTGGAGGCCGCGCAGCGCATGGGAATCGAATCTGCGCTGCAGGGCAACAACTCGATTGCGCTGGGCACGTCGGAAGTGACGCCGCTGGAGTTGACCGCCGCCTATGTGCCGTTCTCGAACGGCGGCTTCCGGCCGGATGTGCATTTCGTTGCGCGCATAACCAATGCCGCAGGCGAGGGCGTCTACGAGCATCATGACGGCGGCGCGCCGCGCGTCATCAGTCCGGAAGTTGTTGGCATGATGAATGCCATGATGTCTGAGACGATCGCCGATGGCACCGCGACCAGGGCCGCGTTTGGCTGGCCGGCGGCTGGCAAGACCGGAACCAGCCAGAAATCCCGCGATGCTTGGTTCGTCGGCTACACGGCAAATCTCACCACCGGCGTGTGGTTCGGCAATGACGATGGCGCGCCAATGAAAAAGGTTACCGGCGGTGCGTTGCCGGCGCTTGCCTGGCATGAATTCATGACCGCCGCGCATGAAGGAAAGAAGGTCACCAAGCTGCCGGGCAACTGGCAGCCTTCAGCGCCGGACCTCGTCGATCAGGCCGTTCCCGATATGGCTGAGTTGGGTGAGTCCGCCAAGCGCGCTGTCGAGCAGCCCGTGGAGGCCGCGCCCACCAAGCGTGCGCCAGTAAGGGCCGAGCCCGTTAGGGAAACCATCCAGATCGAGGATGAGCCGACGGCCTCAATCCCGCATCCGGTGCCGCGCGCCGATGTTGGCGGCAAAAAGGTGAAAGGCGAGACATCCATCGTGGACATCATCACGGGCAATGGCGGCTGACGCCTTCCTACAGAGCTTGCCCGGCCTTCCGCTCTAACACCTCAACCCCTTGGAAACCCAATGGTTACGCCCTCGCCAAGCCATTGATATGAGGGCCCTTTTGGGGCCCCCCGACCCTGCCATCTGAATGATCATCGCTCGGCGGTAATGCCGTCCGGCAGCCTAGGAAGATGACGACCGCTGCTTTTAGTGCCTCGCGCATCTTCTTCACACCGCTCAAACGCGCCCGGGGACCGCTGTTACAATTGAAACCCTTTTCCTCCATTCCAGAAACCTCCCTGAAACGACGGCCCTTCATAGTGCGGCTGGCGTCATGCTTTTGGAGCCCACGATGTCCGTCCTCACGCCCCCGGTACGAGCAGGAAGGCCATCGGGTGCCCTGAACGAACGGTTGTATGAGCGGTTAAGACAGGACGACCGGAAGATGCGTCGTTGGACGGTCTTCCATCTAGTCATGGTTTGTCTAACTGCCGAAGCGCTTGTTGGCCTCATGTGGTGGACTGTCATTTGATGATCTTCACACCATCATGTGAAAAGGCGTGAAAAGACGCTCTATCGATAGGTGGTATGATTTGCAGGCGCGGACCCTTCCCGCGCACCCGCCGCCTGTGGCCTTCCCTACAACTGTCGGGTTGGCGGGTCACACCCCCGCCGCGCTTCCCGTAAACCCCTAACCCACGGGCGCGGCGGGACCGGAACCAATCACCGGCTGGCGAAGCCGAGGCGCAAGCGGGGCAGCGCCAAGCGCATCACCCCACAATGATCATCGCTCGACCGTAATGAGGCGCGCCCGAACTCCCTAACGTCCTTGCCGTCACAACAACCAATTCTCCCCGCTACAGCTTTGAGGTATTACGCAATGGGCAGTGATCAATCTGCCATTGAGGGAGGACGTCAAATGCCACAGTTCATAGTCACAGGGTGCTACACAGCCACCGCAGCGAAGGGCATGCTAGACGACCCGTCGGACAGAGAAGCGGCGTCTCGTGGCATAATAGAAGCAGCAGGCGGGAAATTGCATTCTTTCTACGTCACAACCGGCGAAACCGATTGGATGGCAATCGTGGAATTTGACGACGGTGCCGATATGGTCCCCGCATTTCTCGTAACCACCGCGTCGGGCGGAGTATCGAATGTCAAAACCGTGCGAGCATACACGGGCGCGGAATTCAAGGCCGCCCAACAAAAAGCGGCTAAGATCCGATCTTCCTATAAGGCCCCGGCAGGTTAAGTAAACCAGCATTAAAGCACCCTCTGGCAGCGGATCAAATCTCCGCTGCCAGCCAAGGCACCGTAGGCGGTCATGGACGTTGCCCAGCCACATGTTGGCTCCCCAGCGCGCCTCAATACGCGGATGCCGCCCGCATCGATGACGATCTGGCAGCGCCAGCCGTCGAACTTCACTTCGGTCAGCCAATCCCCGTTGCCGGAAAGTGGCTGGTCCATGTCGGCATCATCGGTTCGATGAACCTCAACCTAACGCCCATTGCCTTCCCGTCAGCGCAGACACTTTACGCTAAAATGGAACTAGTTGCGCGGCTAATAGGTTTAACTCGTGGCGTGTCAGGATCTGGCCCGCACCAGTTCCTGCGCGCTCCATGGTGGTCCCCCCGCTATGGAAGCCTGCCGCAGGTTCGTGACCCACTCTCACCTGCGGCAGGCGTTGTGTTCGAGTGCATAAGCCCGCCGCGCTGTTGAGAGCGGGGGCTCGGTTCAGCGCGACGGGAATTGTGCGGTCGCGCGCGTTGGCCTCACCTAGGTTCATCCGAGCAACGTAAAGGCCACCCTGGCGGCAACCTATGTGGGTGAGCGGATCGGCAACCTTTCCGGCTCGAAGATGGACGACTATTGGACGCTCGACCTGTCGGCGACCTACGCCATTCGACAAGCGGCTGGCGTTGAACTCGCTGCCTACAACCTCCTCGAGGAGGAGTTCGAAGTCGCGCCGAACGTGCCCGGATGGGAACGAATTTTCACTGGCTCGCTCAAGCTGCGCTTCTGATGGAATCCGACCTGAACCCGACGTCTCCGTACAAACGGCGCCGTCGCGCGATCGAACTCGTTCTGTCGGCATTGGTGGTCGCCGTCCTGGTGATCGTCGCGTCGCAGACGTCGCCCTGGCGGCTCGCCGAGCTGAAGGTATTCGACTATTTTTCCACGGCCTCTCCCCCGCCGACTGCCGAGAGGCGCGTGCGCGTCATCCGCGCCTTCTCGCATATCTTTCGCCTGTGCGCGGCGTCTTGAACCGGTGGTGGAGGCGATCCACAACTGTCGAAATTAACCATAATCATTAATTGCCCGGTGCTTCACGCCTCCGCGATCTTAACTTTGGTTAAGAAAAGGTTAATTTCCTGATTCGAGGAGGCTTTCGCCTCGAACCAAGGAGAGCAACATGCGTCTCGGACCCAGATTTTTCGCCGGCGTTGGCATCAGCGTCGCAATCGCATTCGGAGCGGCCTCGCCAGCGGCGGCGTGGGATCGTGATCTTATCTATGCCGACAGTTTCGGAAATCTCGTGATTGAAACGGCGGCGGGCTACAAGCGCATTGTCGTCGGCGAGGGCCATGAGGCAGCTCGCTTGCAGAAAGAAAGCGATGCCGGCGCGCCGGAAAACACCTACGGTGAGCCGGACGACCTAGCGGTTGAGGATGAGTGCTATCGCCCACCGGTGTTCGTGAGGGGCCGCAGTTATATGTATGGCTTCTACCAGGGAGAGATCCCGCTGCAGGGTGGCCCCTGCCGCTGATCCGGACCGCCAGATACTGAGGGGCGACGAGCCTCGGCCCTGATTCGGTCATCTTTGTGCGGCCAAGCTTGGCGCAGGCGGCGTCAGGGAACGGTTAACCATCGATGAGCCACGCAGATCAGGCACGACGGCTGAGAAGCCATATCGCCGGCCTCGAAACCATGACGCGCTTCGTGCTTGCCACGTTGGCGCTAGCGAGCGGCGTATACACCTATCTCGGCGTTCGCAGCCTTCTCGACGGTTCGGCGACCGTCGTGTTCTTCGCAGCGGTCATGTATGCGGTATCGGTGTCGGTTGCGATCTACGGCTTCTGGACCTATCTGATCCGGTTCCTGCCGGAGATGCGCGACGGCGGTTCGCGGCTGTCGCTGCTTTTCATCATGGCGATCGGTTCCGCGATGATCGTTGCCATGGCGTCATGGCTCAACGCTGCGGCGCTTGCCGGATCGGCGGCGGTCGAACAGCATCTTGCCCTGACAATCGAGGAATATACCGAGGATCTCGACCAGTCGCACAGCAATGCACTCGGTGCGCTTTCGTTGCTGCCCGATATCCAGCGAGCGGGCGAGCGTTTTGCCCGGCTTGCCGCCGACGAACAGGAATCCGGGGCTCTGACCGGCACGTCAGGCTCGGGCAGCGTTGTCCAATTGCTCAGCCAGATGTCGGCGCAGATGAAGGAGTTGGAAACGACCATCCAGTCGTCGCGCGAGCCGATCCAGCAGGCCTTCGAGCAGGGTCAGAAGCATCTGGCGGCGATGCGCGGTCTTGTTTCCGCGCCTGGTCCTGTCGAACAGCGATCGGACCAGTTCGCCGCCGAATCCGTGGCGTTGTCAGGCGTCATCGCCTCGCTCGAGCAAACATCGATTGCGGCCTCGGTCAGCCGCGCTGCGGCTGACCTTTCGGTCGGGTTCATCGCACCCGTTGCCGACGGAACATCGCCGGACCTTGCCGGCCGCCAGGACCAGGTGATGGCGACCATCCGCAGTTCCGTGGCGGCGCAGTCAAAGGCGCTGGCTGACGCCGCGGACGAAATCCTCAACCAACCGAAAGTGCCGGAACGCCGCTATGTGCCGCTCACATCGGCGGAAGCAGTGCTTCGCTATGCAAGCGACTTCATTCCGAGTTGGGCCGGCGCGATCTCGATAGACCTGCTGCCGGCGGTTCTCGTTGGCATCATGGCAGTGGTGCATGGCGCCATGCGGCGCGGCGAGGACGAGATGGAGGAGGCCGATCGGATCACGGCTGGCGATATGATCCGTTCGCTTCGCTACAGCGAGCTGCTAAAGGCGCAGCGCCCGGCGGACTCTGAGGCCGGTGACTCCGAGCCAAGCGATGCGGCAGGCATGGGCGCGGATGCCGGGCGCGGCGCGGGCGCGGCACGCGGCGGTGCAGCCGAGAATGTCACGCCGCTGTCGCTATCCGAGCGCAAGCGGGCCGATCCATGACGATCCACGCTGAAGTGCCGAAGTCAGAGCTCACGGGCGATCCGCCGAGGCGATCGAACTGGATCGTCCGCTATGGTTCGCGTTTCGACGACGGCGAGATTGTCCGCTGGGCCTTTCGCGGTATGCTTGTGGCCACGATCATCGTGCTGGGGCTCGACCTGCGTGACCTTGGTGCCGCGAATGGCTGGTTTTTGACCAGTGTTGAAACGCCTATGACAACCCAGCCTGTGCTTCCGCCCGCGGTCGAAATCGACTCGCCGGAGGGCGTCAACGATCCGAGGCCTTTCGTTACGACCGATGACGGGCAGCTTGGCCAGCCGATGGTCTTTTTGCTGGAGTCCGGTGGCCGCCTGAAGGCGGAAGGCACGATCGATCCCGGGTCCGTTGACAGGCTCGCCGCCGAGATTACTGCACGCGGCGAATATGTGAAGACCGTGTCGCTGAATTCGCCAGGCGGTGCGCTGGAAGACGCGATGGCCATGGCGCGGCTCCTCCGCGAGCGTGGCCTGGATACGGAGATCGCCGATGGGGCGCTCTGCGCCTCGTCGTGTCCGCTGGTGTTCGCCGGCGGCAAGCACCGTGCGGTCGCGGAGAAGGCGGCGGTCGGTGTTCACCAGTTCTACGCGGCGAGCGAAACCAATGCCGGTCCCGAGCAGGTGATGGCCGACGCACAGGTGACGACGGCTCGCATTTCGCGGCATCTGGCCTCGATGGACGTCGACCCGGCCCTTTGGCTGCACGCTCTCGATACGCCGCCTCGCGCCCTGTATTATTTCACGCCCGACGAAATGGCGCGCTATCGGCTCGTTACCGTCGGTGCGAAGAAGGCCAAGAAATAACCGTCTGCCTGGAGATCAACCAGAGCGGCGTTCCTTCACAGGCATGGAGGTTGGCGACTGCGAGACGCGAACGCAATCGCGTCCATCCTTCTTTGCCACATATAGTGCTTCGTCGGCACGCTTCATCAATGCGCTCAGTCCTTCAAACGGCCCAAGTTCGGCAACACCAAAGCTCGCCGTAAACCGCTTGTCATGGGGGAGACCGTCAATCGGAAGCGCGGAGAATGCACTGCGCGCACCTTCCGCGAAAAGCCTCGCGGCAATCAGGTTCGCTCCGTGCAGCATGATCGCGAACTCCTCGCCGCCCAGCCGAGCGCCAAACTGGCGGCGGCCCGATGAGCTTTTCAGGAGGCCCGCAAAGGCCTTTATGACGATATCGCCACAGTCATGGCCAAAGGTGTCGTTCACCGATTTGAAATGATCGAGATCGGCGATGATCAACGTTATCGGGATTCCAAGGTGCGCAGATTTTTCCACCGCGTTTGTGGCGTGCCGTTCAAAGCCACCACGATTGAGAAGCCCCGATAGAGTGTCGGTTTCCGATTCGGCCGTAACCGCAGCCAGGATGTCACGGACGATGACCACCAGCACCAATAAAGCGAGGGCGATGGCGAAGGCCGCCGACATGGTCTGCGAGATGATGGCGTATTCAGTCCCCAGATACTCCTGCTCCGTCGCTCCCGTTCCGCCGGAGATACTCATAAGGAACGGTTTGGAAAGGAACTGAAATGCGCTTGCGATCAGGACAACGAGAAGGACGGCATCGAGCCGGCGGCGCGACCGCGCAGATCGAAGGATGGAAACACCGATCATCTGCATGACGAAGTAAGGTGACTGATAGACGAGCATTCGCCAGATCGATTCACGCGGCATGAACTCGGTCACCGCGCACGCCACAAGGGAAATGAGGAAGGCTATGATGATCAGTCGCGACGGTACTGCGACCGAGTATTTCTTCGCCAAGCCCACATTGAAGATCGCCATGCCGGCAAGCACGATCGCGAAGGAGATTATGGCGCCTGGGATGCCGCCATCGAAGAGATGTAAGACAAAGAGCGCCGCGAAGTAGGCCATACCAAGCGCATAAGCGAGCGCAAACCAGCGAGCAGCGGTGAGCTTGGTGCTATAGAATGCAATCGTCATGAAGGCGCTGGCAAGCAGACCCGCGACGACGAAATTCAAGGCGAGTACAAATCCCGCTCCGCTCATGGGCGTTAGTTTCCGGCAGCGCTGCGCATTCCGGTGATTTAACCCACGAGTTTACGACAAAGCGTTAACTTGATATTCGTCGGTAGTCCGCGCGAATAGCGCTGGGCGACACACTAGCATGGCTGGTTTGCGAACGAGTAAAGATTCTCGTAAGCGTGTGCGGTCTTTTCTATCGAGAAATATTTCGATCTCGCTTGCGAGTATTCGATCGCGCGTATGAATTTTTCATCGTCGCGGGCAATCTCCTCGACCAGAACTGCCAAGCGCTCATCATCGCCTACCGGGAACCTGTATTCACTGCGGTCGATAACGTCTGCAAGCCCCGCGACGTCACTTGCCAATACCGGCAGCCGTGAGGCCATGGCCTCCACTGCAGCCAGCCCGAACCCCTCCCAACGAGAAGATTGGACATAGAGGTCCAACCCATCGAGAAACGCCGGTATGTCGCGAACAAGGCCGGCGAAGTGGGTTCGATCGGCGACGCCCAGCCTTTCCGCAAGCCGTCGAACTGCGTTCATGCGTGACCCCACGCCAGCCAAGTAGAGCTCGAAATGATCCGGCAGCCGGTGCAGCAGGCGCACCAGCGTGTCCTGGTCCTTCTTTTCCGTGAAACTGCCGATCATTCCAATGCGATACTTGCTGCTGCGCGGCCGGCGCGAGCGTGGCGCCAACGTGCCGAACCGTGTCAAATCGACACCATTCTCAACGACGTGGATGTTTGTCGGACAAGGAGAAAGCCAATCGGAAAGGCGCTCCTTTACCGGATTGCTGACCGCAGTCAGGCAATCGTATCGCGCGTAGATTCCACGCTCAAGAATGCGAAGCCAACCGTGTCGCCGGCGGCGGTTCCAGACGTTGTGTTCCGTGTAAATCTTTCGGAAAGGCAGGAACGCTCCCAAATAAAGAGACGGAAACAGGTGAACATGCACAAGGTCCGCTTCCTTCATTGCCTTCCAGGCAGCAATCATCGACCCGACATCGTGTAAGCGTACGCGGATTATCTTGTGTGATTTCTCAATGGATATTTCATTCTTACTTTCACGCCAAATAATAATAGTGGAGCGATAGTTTTTGCAAAAGCGAGAAAGCTCCGAAACTATTCGTTCGGCTCCGCCATTTGCATTCAGGTCCTTGATTAGATGAACTACCTTTGCGGTCATTATTGTAAAATAGAGTCCTCCCCTTCTCACCATTATGAGAGAAATTTCTGCCGCCCGCTAGCGCCGCCGCAGGAGGTGTTACCTCGAAGGGCATTAGGGGAAACCTGACAGGACACAGCTGAGACCGGCGCGAGTGCACAGCTCGAAAGACATTATCCGGCTCGCGGCGGAACGTACTCAAGAGCCGTTCCGCCATCGCGTTCATTTCCAGTCGCGGATGTCAACGAAATGACCGGCGATCGCTGCTGCAGCCGCCATTGCCGGCGAGACGAGATGCGTACGCCCTTTGAAGCCCTGGCGGCCCTCGAAATTGCGGTTTGAGGTGGACGCGCACCGCTCATGCGGCTTCAGACGGTCGTCGTTCATCGCCAGGCACATGGAGCAGCCCGGCTCACGCCAGTCGAAGCCGGCCTCGATAAAAATCTTGTCGAGACCTTCGGACTCCGCCTGTTCCTTCACCAGGCCGGAACCCGGGACGATCATTGCACCGACCGTCGAGGCAACCTTTCTGCCTTCGACAACCTTCGCTACGGCGCGCAGATCTTCAATGCGGCCATTGGTGCAGGAGCCGATGAAGACACGATCGAGAGTGATGTCTGTTATCTTGGTGCCGGGGGTAAGGCCCATATAGTCGAGCGCACGTTTCTTGGAGTTGCGCTTGTTCTCGTCCTCGATTTCTTCCGGATTCGGCACTGTGCCGAGCACGGAGGCAACGTCCTCCGGCGACGAGCCCCAGGTGACGATGGGCGGCAGTTTCGCCGCGTCGAGCACGATCACCTTGTCGAAAGGCGCGCCTTCGTCGGATTGCAGCGTTTTCCAATAGTCGAGGGCCATGTCCCATGCCTCGCCCTTCGGAGCACGCGGCTTGTTCTTGACATAGGCGAAAGTCGTCTCGTCCGGCGCAATCAGGCCGGCGCGGGCGCCGCCTTCGATGGACATGTTGCAGATGGTCATGCGGCCCTCCATCGACAGCGCTCGGATCGCTTCGCCGGCATATTCGATGACATAGCCGGTGCCGCCAGCCGTGCCGATCTCGCCGATGATGGTAAGAATGATGTCCTTCGCCGTCACGCCGGCAGGCAGCTGCCCATCGACGCGCACCAGCATGTTCTTCGCCTTGCGCTGGATCAGCGTTTGGGTAGCAAGCACGTGCTCGACCTCCGACGTGCCGATACCATGAGCCAATGCACCGAACGCGCCATGCGTCGAAGTGTGGCTGTCGCCGCAGACGATCGTCATGCCGGGCAGGGTGAAGCCCTGCTCGGGGCCGATGATATGTACGATGCCCTGGCGGACATCGTTTTCCGAGTAGTACTCGACGCCGAAGTCCTTGGCATTTTGCGCCAGCGCCGCGATCTGGATGCGGCTTTCCTCGCTTTTGTTAATGCCGCGCTTGCGGTCGGGGGAGGTCGGCACGTTGTGGTCGACAACGGCCAGCGTCTTTTCCGGGTGCCGAACCTTGCGGCCCGTCATGCGCAGGCCTTCGAAGGCTTGCGGGCTGGTCACCTCATGCACGAGGTGGCGGTCGATGTAGAGCAGGCAGGTGCCGTCGTCCTGGCGGTCAACCACGTGATCATCGAAAATCTTGTCGTAGAGTGTGCGCGGTGCGCTCATGTGCGTAAATCCGTCGATTTGAGCTGAAGAGTGGGATCTTGTCCGGCTTTGCCGGAAGCAGCCAGTCTTAGCGGAGTCGGGTCATGAGCGCGCCGGAAAGGCACGCAAAGAATCGCGCAGGCAGGCGCTTCTTGTCCTGCAGTACGAAGCTCTTGTAGCTCGGATCTCCGAAAAGCTCTTCCATTGCGCCGCTCATATCAATCTTTGGCGATTTCGGCAATTGAACTGTTCAATGCCGAAAATGCCGCACGCCGGTGAAGACCATCGCAATGCCGTGCTCGTCGGCGGCGGCGATCACGTCGTCGTCGCGCATGGAGCCGCCTGGCTGGATGACCGCCGTTGCACCGGCTTCCACCGCCGCTAGAAGGCCATCGGCGAAGGGAAAGAAAGCGTCGGAGGCGACGACAGAATCTTTCGTCAGCGGTTCCGCAAGGCCGCCAGCCTCCGCTGCGTCCAGCGCCTTGCGGGCGGCGATGCGCGAGGAATCGACGCGGCTCATTTGCCCAGCGCCGATGCCGACGGTCGCGCCGTTTCTTGCGTAGACGATGGCGTTCGACTTCACATGCTTGGCGACGCGGAAGGCGAAGCGCAGATCGGCAAGTTCGGCGGCTGTCGGCGCACGCTTGGTAACAACCCTCAGGTCAAGCGCCTCGACCACCGCATTGTCGCGCGACTGCACTAGAAGCCCGCCGGCAACGGATTTGGCCGTCATGCCTGCCGCTGCCGGATCGGGAAGGCCTCCCGTCACCAGAAGGCGCAAATTCCTCTTCGCCGCGATGACCGCTTGTGCTTCTTCTGTGGCGTGGGGTGCGATGATCACTTCCGTGAAAGTCTTGACGATCGCCTCCGCGGCTTCCGAATCCAGCAGCCGGTTGACCGCGACAATGCCGCCAAACGCCGAAACTGGATCGCAGGCCAGCGCCTTCTCATAGGCTTCGCGCAAACTCGCAGCCTCGGCCACTCCGCACGGATTGGCGTGTTTGATAATCGCCACCGCAGCCGATTTTTGCGGATCGAACTCGCCCACTAGTTCGAAGGCGGCGTCGGTATCATTGATGTTGTTGTAGGATAACTGCTTGCCCTGAAGCTGGCGGGCGGTGGCAACGCCGGGCCGCTTGTCGCCACTTACATAGAAGCCCGCCGACTGATGCGGGTTCTCTCCATAGCGCATGACGGTTTCGAGTTTCCCGCCAAAGGCGCGCCACGCCGGATGTTCGATCTCCAGCGTCTCGGCGAACCATTGCGAGATCGCCGCATCGTAGGTTGCGGTGCGAGCAAAGGCTTTCGCGGCGAGCTTCTTGCGGAACTCCAGAGTCAGGCTTCCGGTGTTCAGCTCGAGCGCGTTGAGGATGGCGCTGTAGTCTCCCGGATCGGTGACAATTGCGACATAGGCGTGGTTCTTGGCCGAGGCGCGCACCATGGCCGGTCCGCCTATGTCGATGTTTTCCACCACCGCCGCATAATCCGCCCCAGAGCGGCGGACGTCCTCGAACGGGTAGAGATTGACCACCACCAGATCGATTGGCTCTATGCGGTTGGCATGCATGGCATCGACATGCTCGGGGTCGTTGCGCACACCGAGCAGACCGCCATGCACTGCCGGATGCAGCGTCTTGACACGGCCGTCCATGATTTCGGGAAAGCCGGTGAGCTCAGTGACATCGCGCACCGCAATGCCCGCCGCTGTGATCGCCTTGGCGGTGCCGCCGGTGGAGACCAGTTCGATACCGAAGCCGGTGAGCGCACGGGCGAAATCGATCAAGCCGGTCTTGTCTGAAACCGACAGCAGCGCGCGGTTGACCTGCACGAGGTCGGGCGCGGGAATGTTCTTGGATGCGACGGCCATGCGGCGGGCCTTTCGATCTGGCATCTGATGGCGCGGCCCTAACACAGCCCGTCCGGAAATCAAGCCGCGTGACGGCGCAATGCGTTTGGATCGCTTCGGACACGGGCTTCCCGAAAGTCGTGTCTTGAACCAGCCGTCAATTTTTGCGATCCCCTCCACCGCAGCCCCACTCCCTTCCGATCTTTCGGAGATGCAGGAAGCCGCCATTGTCAAGTTCCAAGGATAATTGTCCTATATATTCCCAGGCGATGCCGTGGTCTCCCGCCTTCGCCTTTGAAATTGCCACTTCACCTCCGCGACTTCGGATACCGCGAAGGCGAGCACGATCTGTCGGCTGCGGCGCGGACCGCCGAGTGCCGCGAAGAAGATCAATTCCTCGACGCGCGGGATAACGCTGCTGGAGAAGAACCAACGGTCGGCTTGAGGTGCCGCGAGCACCAGCCGGCCCTTGTTGTCGCGGAACAATTCGACATCCGGATGGAGATGGAAGCGTATCGCGACATCGTCGAGGCCGGACGATGATGGCGCCTGCTGGATGAAACGGTCGATGCCGGCAATGCTGTCGCCATCGCCGGTTAAGCCGAGTTTCCGCTCGTGATAGAGGCCGAAACGCGGAACATAGCCATCGTGCCCGGCGATGAAGCCCTGATTGCCCAATTGGTCGAGGCGTTCGCTGCGGACGGTGCGCGGACCGTCGATCAACGGCGCGCCGATGATCCCGCTGACCCGGTCCGAATGGTTGAAGCGCGCCGATGACGTATCGTTGACGCAAGCTGTCGAATGCGCGGCGGTGGCGCGGCCGAGCGGCCGGAAATCGTCGGTTCCGAACGTGTCGACAGCGGCATTGACGATGAATTGCTGCTTGCCGGAGGAAAGTTCGAACGACAGGCAGCCGGCATGAGCGGCGTCGGCGATTTCCACCGGAGGCGCCATTCCCGTATCGGCGATCACCACGGTTCCGCTCGCCGCCAGCCGCTCGTAGCCGGAGTGCGGGGCGTGCAGCAGCGGCGCGCCGGCGGTCTCGTCGTGGCGCAGGATCGCGGCGATCCGTTCATGGATCGTGACGCCCATTCCGTTGAAGTGCGCGAGGCTACCGTCGGCATGCCGAAAGAAGCGGAGCGCGGGCAGCATGCGCTCGACCGCGCCGATCAGCGCCGCTGGCGGGGCCTCGGCCTGGTTGGCGTAGGTCTGTCGCAGCGGCAGGAGGTCGGCCAGCAGTTCGACCACCGCCATCGGGTTGCGCGAAATATGCCCCCCATCGGGAAGGATCTGGCGTTCCAGCTCCTCGGTCAGGTTCTGCGTCGCGTTGCGCAGCGCCGAGGCCGGCGCCGGCAACGACAGTGCGGCATAGGCAAGCGCGATGCGGGCGCGCAGCTTGCCCTCGCCATCCGGCATCTCGCGCACCACCGATCGGAGATAGCGGATCTGCAAGGCAAGCGAACGCAGGAACGCCCGATAGAACGAGAACTCGGCGCCTTGCAATACGATCGATGAGTGTTGGAGCCAGGCGATTGTGCGCTTCGCTGTGGTCGATGGCTCCCAGGCGACGCCAGAAATGCGTGTTCCCTGCGACGCGATCCAGTCCGACACCAGGGCGCGAGCATTGGCGGCAGCGAGCTCGGTTCCAGCGGCGCGCATGTGGCGCAGCCAGCGGAAGCCATTCAAGGATTTTTGCCAGCCGCGGTGCGAGACTTTCATCAGGAAGGGCGAGCGACCCGCCGTCTCGATCATCACCCCGCAGAGCGGAAACCGGCCATAGTAGATTTCCACAGCGATCTGCGGATCGGCGAGGCGCAGGTCCGGCGGAGCGATCAGCACGCGCTCTGGCGTGCGCCCACTGTAGCGCCAACGGTAAAGCGGGCCTGTACGCAGATTGCGGCGCGTTTTTCGCCAGTACTCCCTGGCGATCAGCGCCCAAAGACGCCTGCTATCAGCTCCAGCAGCCGCCAAGCGGGCCCTCCAAAAACCTGCTCATAACATCTGATTCGGCCCGAAACACCGATCCATGCCCCATGAGCATTGCATGCTTCCACCGTCCTTGGTGCCCCGCCCGGACGTGTTCACTGAGCGTCTTTAGATGATTCACGCCGCGCTGCGAAGGCATAAGCGAGCTTGTTAGTTTGCCTTGCGCAATCGAGCCGCGAAAAAGCCGTCCATGCCGGAAAGCGAAGGCTCCTGCATCGCCATATCCGCCGGTGTGGTGCGCAGCCAGCCTTCCGGTGTGACGAACGCGTCGCCACCGGAAATCTCTCCGGGCTCGATGGGATCGAGGACAATCCCGGGGTTTTCCTTGAGAAATCGCCGGATCATGTCCTCGCCTTCGAGCGGGTCGAGCGAGCAATTGGAAAACACGATCCTTCCGCCGGGCTTCAGCATGCGCACTGCATTGTCGAGCAGTCGGCGCTGCAGGCCTGCGAGCTTCTCGACGTCGGCGAATGATTTCGTCCAGGGCACGTCGGGATGGCGGCGTACCGTGCCGGTCGATGAACACGGTGCGTCAAGCAACACGGCATCGAATGGCTGAGCCGGCTGCCATTTCAGCGTATCGGCTTCGACGATTTCCGCGCTCAGGCCGAGACGGTCGAGATTTGTCTTCAGCCGCGCCGAGCGGTTGCGCGAGGAGTCCACGGCGGTGACCAAAGCGCCGGCGCTGGCGAGCTGCGCGGTCTTGCCGCCAGGTGCGGCGCAGAGGTCAGCGATGCGAAGGCCCTTGACATTGCCGAAAAGCCGAGCCGGAAGAGCTGCGGCAGCGTCCTGCACCCACCACGCACCGTCCGAAAAGCCCGGCAATTCGAGCACGAGCGCAGGAAGGCGCGGGGCCCTCACCGAACCCGTCGGCAGCACAATCCCGCCAAAAGCGTCGGCCCAGCGCTGCGGCTCTGCCTTAACGGTAAAGTCCATGGGCGGCTCGACCCGATGCGCGGCCAGGATTTGGGTGGTGCGCTCGGGTCCATAAGCCTTGTTCAGACGGTTAATGAACCAGTCCGGCGCATCGGTTTTCGACGCCAGCGCCTCCGGAAGCGCTGTTACCTTGTCACGGGCAATCCCACGCAGCACGGCGTTGACCAGTGCAGCGAAGCGTGCCGTGCGTGGATCGGATTTAGCGTGCGTCACCGCGAGATCGACGGCGGCACTATCGGGCACATAGAGGAATAGAACCTGTGCAGCGCCAACATGCAGGATGTGGGAAAGCGTGGTGGCATTGCCCGGCAGCGGCGATCGCAGCCGTGCGGTGATCAAAGCTTCGATGGTACGTCGGTAGCGCAGAGCGCTGACCAGGATCGCGCGTACCAGCGCACGATCGCGAGGCTCCAGCACGCGGAACTGCGGGTGCCCGTGCTCCACATCGGTCAGTCCGTCGAGTGGCGTCTTGGCATCAATGATTGCCGCCAGCAGCCGCGCTGCTGCCTGGCGCGCGGCGAGGCCGGGAGTGGCGGGCTGATCGCTGCTGCCGAATGGTGGATTTTTGCCTTGCTTTGCTCTCGCCGGCGATGCCGGGCGGCTCACGACCAGCGACCTTTGCCGGCATTCTTGGGTCCCGTGGGATTACGACCCCACGGTTTGGATTTTTGAGGGGCTTCGTTCGGCTCGCCCGACGGCTCTTTGCCGGGACTGCCCCACGGGCCATCCGATGGCGCCGACGCGCGCGGCTGAGTGGGAGCCGGCGCCGGAGCTCCGCTGCGCGGCTGACGCTGATTGTCGTCGGGCGCATCGCGCGAAAACTCCTGCTCCATCGCCTGCAGAGCCGCGATGCGATTTTCCGTGTTCGGGTGGGTCGAGAACAGGTTGTCCATGCGCTCGCCGGACAGCGGATTGATGATGAAGAGATGCGCGGTTGCCGGATTGCGCTCGGCATCGTCATTGTGGATGCGCTCCACATTGCGGGCAATCTTGCCCAGCGCAGATGCCAGCCAGAGCGGATGATCACAGATCTCGGCGCCGCGCCGGTCGGCGGCGTACTCGCGCGTTCGGCTGATCGCCATCTGCACGACCGCGGCCGCCAGTGGCGCGACGATCATCCCGATCAGCACACCCAAGCCGCCCAGCGGGTTGTTGTTGTCGCGATTGCCGCCGAAGAAGAACGCGAAATTGCCGAGCATGGAGATCGCGCCTGCGAGCGTGGCGGTGATCGTCATCGTCAGCGTGTCGCGGTGTTGAACATGCGCCAGTTCATGCGCCATAACGCCTGCTACCTCCTCGTACGACAGACGGTTGAGCAGGCCGGTGGTCGCAGCGACAGCGGCGTTCTGTGGATTGCGGCCGGTGGCGAAGGCGTTAGGCTGCGGATTGTCGATCAGATAGATTTTCGGCATTGGCAGGCCGGCGCGCCCAGCCAAATCCCGGACGATGCGGTAATATTCCGGCGCGTTGCGCTCATCGACCTCGACGGCGTGGTGCATGCGCAGCACCATCTTGTCGGCGTTCCAGTAGCTGAAAATATTCATGGCGGCGGCAATGACGAACGCGATCATCATGCCGCTCGAACCACCGATCAGATAGCCGACGCCCATGAAAAGCGCCGTCATCAGCGCCAAGAGCATCGCAGTCCGCAAAACGTTCATCGTTGTTCCTCGAAAGCCGGGCGGTCGATCCGCACCGGAATCCTGCTATATGATGGGTAATATAGACTCGTGTTTCAATGATTTCCGGAGAAGGCACAATGCCCGAAACCGCTGACCAGGCCACTTCCGCATCGGCTACCAACACGGGCCAGACGCCGGAGGGAATTCTTTCGCCGGCTGCGCGACGCGCGCTTGCCGAAGCCGAGGCAAGGCGTGTGGATACGGAAGCGCGAATCGCCGCCATGCCCAAGGAAGTTGGCGGCCGTGGCGGCAAGGAACCGGTGCGCTACGGCGATTGGGAGAACAAGGGAATTGCCAGCGATTTTTAAGCGCCGCATTCGCTAGAAATGCTGGTCGCTGCATATCTTTGCCGGAACCAAAGGGGTATTGTGACGTTGTCGCCTGCGTTCCCCTCTATTTGCGGCGAGGCCCTTCATGCTTATACGGCTCGGCTATGAAATCGCGATCAGCTGTCTACAGCCGACGCCTGTAATCTCGCTTCTCGAAATCCATAAGGACCGTCAGTCGGACATAAAGCGGCAGACACGCGTGATCACCTCGCCGTCTGTGCCGACGCGCACCTATGGCGACGCATTTGGGAACATGTGTCGCCGGTTCACCTCGCCGGCGGGAGGAATTCGAATCCTGTACGATGCCGTGGTCGAAGACAGTGGCATTGCTGACGAGGTCAACACGCTGGCGCGAGAGACCACGGTCGAGGATCTGCCGGATGAAGCACTCGGCTATCTCCTGGGCAGCCGCTACTGCGAGACGGACCACCTAATGGATCTGGCCTGGCAGCAGTTCGGGCATCTACCCACAGGCTGGGCGCGCGTACAAGCGATCGTCGACTATGTCCACGCCCGTATTTCCTTCGGCTACGGCTATGCCCGGGCAACAAGAACTGCCGCGCAGGCACATGAGGAGCGCGTCGGCGTATGCCGCGATTTCGCCCACCTCGCGATAACGCTGTGCCGCTGCATGAACATTCCTGCGCGCTATGTGAACGGCTATCTTGGCGACATCGGCGTGCCTGCCGACCCTGCGCCGATGGACTTCAGTGCCTGGATGGAAGCCTATCTCGACGGTAAATGGTACACGTTCGATGCGCGTCATAACATGCCGCGCATCGGGCGGATTGTCGTCGCGCGAGGACGCGATGCGACCGATGTGCCGTTGCTGCATACATTTGGCCCGCACACGCTATCCACATTCAAGGTGTGGACCTTCGAGCAAGAAACTGTGGAGGCCAAATCCGAGATACCTGCCGTTGGAGTTGACAGCGCGATAGGCGTCCACCTCCTGGGCTGAGGCGTGCCAAATGGGGAACTGAATCGGCGCCATGTCCCGCTTCGGCACAGCACGCCGTCCCATTTTGGTGCAGGTTGGACATTACCTTCCTTCGAGGGTTAACGATCCGAGCCAGCATTGAGCTCGCGTTCCGGGCCAGTTACCGGACGTTAACTCCCCCGGTCATGAATTCATAGCGATTTCAAATAGTTACCAAGCAACCTCGGGAATGCTGCCTGGCTAGCGCGTTTGGGCCGGGATCCTGCAACGCTCCACTCGATATATCACAGATCGCGAGGGAGCCCGAATGCGCAATGGCAAGAAGTTGGTGAGTACCGCGTGTCGCTTTGCGCTGGATCGCGGCGGCAATTTTGCGATGCTGATGGGCATATTGCTCATGACTCTGATGCTTGTCGTGGGCTTCGGCGTCAACATAGCCCAGATGTACCACGTGAAGTCCAATCTGCTCGCTGCACTGGATTCCGCCGTGACATCGACCGCACGCGACATCACAACCGGTGCGATCGTGAGGGCCGAAGCACGAGCCTCGGTCGAACGGTTCTTCAATGCGAACAGCGATGCCAAGTTTGCTGACCAGACGTTGTTCGTCTTGGACGACATCGTGATTGACGATGCGGCGCGGACGGTGGAGGCCAGCGCGCATGCCTATGTGAACACGGCGTTTCCGTTCTTTGGAGCCGATCCAAAGGTGACGGTTTCGTCAGCAGCCCTGTACTCCGACAAGAAGGTCGAGATCGCGATGATGCTCGACATAACCGGATCGATGCAGGCGGTTCCAAGGCAGGGAACAAACAAGATCGGCGATCTCAAGAACGCGGCAAAGAATGCGGTGAACCTCGCATTGGCGCAGAACTCCGATCCGCAAAATCCACGGATCAGAGTAGCCATCGTTCCCTATGCACAGGCGGTGAACACGGGCGCGCTAGCCAATGAAACCGTGTTTGTGGAGAAAGCGGGCGGAAGCAATCTGCCTCCACCGTTCGATGCAGCGCAATCTGCTTCGTCCGGAAGTCGGCCAGACAATTGCGCGACCGAACGCAAGATGCCCAACGGCGCGGCGGATTACAGTGATGATAGCCCATCCAGCGAGCGGTTCAACTTGAGCGGAAAAGCTTACCCGGCAAAGGTCAACCGCGACGACAGGATGACCGATTGCCCTCCGGCTGCGATCATTCCCTTGACCGCAAACGCGGCAGCGTTGACGGCTACCATCAACAATTTCGTCGCGAGCGGCACGACGGCCGGCGGAATTGGCATCCAGTGGACATACTACATGCTTTCGCCCGACTGGCGCGCGGCGATCAGCAATGCCGGACTCGGCAACGGGCCGGCAAATGTCAACAGCGCCAAGGTATCCAAGGTTGCCATCCTGATGACCGACGGCGAGTTCAATACGGCGTTCACCGGTGCATCGAACGATCAAGCCAACGTTTCCAAAACCAATGCCCAATCCATCTGCACCAACATGAAACGAGATGGAATCGAGGTCTACACAATCGGTTTCCAGCTTGTCGAAGCGGGCGCCAAGACGGTTCTGAAGAACTGTTCGTCGCCGGACATGGGCTCGGTGAAGCACTACTACGAAGTGTCAACTGGACCTGAGCTGGATCACGCATTCCAGGAGATCGTCAGCAATACCGAAAGGCTGGCGTTGACCAGGTAGGGGAACGGCGCCGTATTCGTGCGACGAAAAAGGCCGCTGTCCATTCAAGACAGCGGCCTCCGTGTTTTCGTCCAGCGCGGCCGTCAGAAGCGATCGAGGATCACCTGCCGCACGTATTCGCGCTTCAGCGGGAAGACTGCTCCCCGAAAAGGCGATCCGCCGAGACCATACGCTGGGAAACGAAATCACTCGACATCGGATCACCTCCTTTCGATTGGTTGAACACATGACCAGTGTGGGAGAGATCGGTCGAGGTTGCAAGAGTTATGTGACGGCCAGCTCCCTTCTGACCTTTGGCGGAGCGAGAGGCACTTTTGGCGAACGGATTGCCAGGCATTGTGATGCCGCCTCAGTTGCAAGAAGCTCATCTCCACCGCAGGCGATGAACCAGGGATTTGCGAAATCTACATCATCCGCCTGATTTCGTTTTCCGTAGCTCAAAGGCTGGCTGTCGAAGGTCAGCGTACAGCCCCCCGCTGCGCGTAGCACGGCATCGCCGGCGGCGGTATCCCATTCCATGGTTCGGCCGAACCGCGGGTAGATATCGGCGCGGCCGCTGGCCAGCAGGCAGAACTTCAGCGACGACCCAACCGATGTGGTTTCGGAATGCGGGTAGAGATCGATGAATGCATCGGTTTCAGCCGTGCAATGCGAGCGGCTCGCCACGATGGTCGGCCTTGGGCCGCTGTATCGCACATGGATGGATTGGCGCGAATAGAGATCGCCGTCTGATGAGACGTTTGTCCGCAATGCATGCCCGGGAAGACCCGAATAGATCGACATCCTCGCGGGCGCATAGACGACGCCTATGGTCGAAACACCATCGACGATCAGCGCTATATTGACGGTGAAATCCGGCCTGCCGCTGATGAATTCTTTCGTTCCATCAAGCGGATCGACGAGAAAAAACCGTCCGCCGAGATTCCCCGGCAATGTACCGGAGGACGCCTCTTCCTCTGCGACGCAGGGTATGTTGGGAAAGCTGCGGCGGAGACCTTCAAGGATGACAGCCTCGGCGCGCCGGTCAGCTTCGGTGACGGGTGAAGCATCCGCCTTTGATTCAGCGGTCACGCCGGTCCGCAGCACGTCAAGAATCTCGCGGCCGGCAACCAGGGCAAGTTCCTCAATCCTCTGCAAAAGTGCCGCATCGTTCATGAAACTTACTCTGTGACCCATCAGTACCCGTTCTCCTTCAGCCAGATTTCGACCGTTTCAGCGAGATCTTCCGGGGTGCACGCCATCGTTTCGAGATGAATCTCGGCATGTTCCGGCGCTTCATAAGGCAAATCGAGACCGGTGAAGTTGGCGATCTGTCCCTTCATCGCCTTGGCGTAGAGGCCCTTTGGATCGCGCCGCGCGCATTCCTCGAACGGCGTATCGACGAACACTTCCGCAAACTCGCCCGGCGCCATCAGTTCTCGCGCCATCCGGCGTTCCGCCCGGAACGGAGAGATGAACGATACCAGCACGATCAGCCCGGCATCTGCCATCAGTTTCGCAACCTCGGCAACGCGGCGGATGTTCTCGACACGGTCCTGGTCGGTAAAACCAAGATCGCGGTTGAGGCCGTGGCGAACATTGTCGCCGTCGAGGATGTAGGTGTGCCGGCCGAGTGCATGCAGACGCTTTTCGACAAGATTGACGATGGTGGATTTTCCCGAACCCGAGAGCCCGGTGAACCACATGACAACCGGACGCTGCTGCTTCATATCGGCGCGGGCTTTGCGATCGACATCGAGCGCCTGCCAATGAAGGTTTGCCGCCCGCCGCAGCGGATGCATGATCATGCCCGCTCCAACCGTGTGGTTGGAAATGCGATCGATCAGGACGAAGGCGCCGGTTGTCTTGTTTTCCGTATAAGCATCGAAGGCGATCGGCGCCTGGGTCGAGATGTTGCAGACGCCAACCTCATTCAACTCCAGCGACTTCGCCGCTTCGCGCGCGAATGTGTTGACGTCGATGCGATGCTTGAGATCGGTGATCGTCGCGTTGGACTGATCGGTCTCGGTTCGCAGGATGTAGGATCGTCCAGGCAGCAGCGCCTGCTCGTCGAACCAGACGATTTTCGCCGCGAACTGGTCGGCGACTTGCGGCCGTCCGCCGGGCGCCACCAGCATGTTGCCGCGCGAAACTTCGAGCTCGTCCTCAAGCGTCAATGTGACGGCCTGGCCTTCAGCCGCCGAATCGAGATCGCCCGCGGCGGTCACGATCCGCTTGATGCGCGAGGCCTTTCCCGATTTGGCTACGACAACGGAATCGCCCTTTGAGACCGAGCCGGACGCGACCGTACCGCAATAGCCGCGGAAGTCGCGATTCGGGCGGTTCACATACTGGACCGGAAAGCGGAACGGCCGAAGTGCCGCGTTGTCATCGATTTTGACCGTCTCAAGGTGCTGCAACAGCGTCGGTCCGTCGTACCACGGCATTTCGTCTGCCCGCCGCGTGACGTTATGACCGTAGCGCGCCGACATCGGGATCGGCACAATGCTTGAAAAGCCGAGATCGGTAGCGAACCCGCGATAATCGGCGGCGATCCGCTCGCAGGTCTCACGGCTGAAGTCGACCAGGTCAATCTTGTTGATGGCAAGAACGATGTGGCGAATGCCAAGCAGCGAGGCGATGAAGGAATGCCGCCGAGTCTGCTTCAACACGCCTTGCTGTGCGTCGACCAGCACGACCGCGACATCCGCGGTCGAAGCGCCGGTCGCCATATTGCGCGTGTACTGCTCGTGCCCCGGCGTGTCGGCAACAATGAACTTGCGCTTCGAGGTTGCAAAGAAGCAGTAAGCAACATCGATGGTGATGCCCTGTTCGCGCTCCGCTTCGAGCCCATCGACCAGCAGCGCAAGGTCGATGTCGTCGCCGGTCGTACCGTGCTTCTTCGAATCGCGCTCAACGGCGGCAAGCTGGTCCTCAAACACCAGTTTGGTGTCGTAGAGCAGACGGCCGATCAGCGTGGATTTGCCGTCATCGACCGAACCACAGGTCAGGAAGCGCAGCAGCGACTTCGTTTCCTGGGCGGAAAGGAAGGCGCGAACATTGGCGGACGCGTGACCGACGCCTTCGCCATCGGGTTTTGTGAGCACATTGCGCATGACGGTCAAAAGTACCCCTCACGTTTCTTGCGCTCCATCGAACCGGTCTCATCGCGGTCGATCAGGCGGCCCTGGCGCTCTGAGGTGCGAGCAACAAGCATTTCGCCGACGATCGCCTCGAGGTTGTCGGCATCCGAATCGATCGCGCCGGTCAGCGGATAACAGCCGAGCGTACGGAAGCGGACGCGGCGATTCTGGATGACTTCGCCGGGCTTTAGCTCCATCCGCTCGTCGTCGCGTAGGATCAGCATGCCGTCGCGCTCGACAACGGGCCGCTCCTTGGCGAAATACAGCGGTACGATCGGGATGTTTTCCTTCAGTATGTATTGCCAGATATCGAGCTCGGTCCAATTCGAGAGCGGGAACACGCGGATCAATTCACCCTCGGCGACACGAGTGTTGAATATCTTCCACATTTCGGGCCGCTGGTTTTTCGGATCCCAGGCGTGGCTTGAATTGCGGAACGAGAAGATGCGTTCCTTGGCACGGGACTTTTCCTCGTCCCGGCGCGCACCGCCGAAGGCCGCGTCAAAACGGTACTTGTCCAGCGCCTGACGCAAGCCCAGTGTCTTCATAACGTGCGTATGCACGTTGGAGCCATGCGTGAACGGGCCGATGCCGTCGCGGACGCCATCCGGATTGATATGAACCAACAGATCAAAGCCGATCTTGTTCGCCATCGCGTCGCGAAACTCGATCATCTCGCGGAACTTCCAGGTTGTATCGACATGCAGAAATGGAAATGGCGGCTTGGTCGGATAGAACGCCTTCATCGCCAGATGCAGCAGGACGGACAAATCCTTGCCCACCGAATAGAGCATGACGGGATTTGAGAACGTGGCGGTCACTTCGCGGAGGATATGGATCGCTTCCGCTTCGAGCCGCTGCAAATGGGTAAGAGGACCAGTCATTCGCGATCAATTCTCTGCCTGTGGCGCCGCTTCACGAAGCATGCGGCCGACCAGGAACACCGCATCGACAAAAGTCGCGCTCTTGATCCAACCGTTTTCGACCCAACGCCCTTCCGTGTCGGCCGTATCGACAAGTTCGCGAGCTCTGGATTCGAGCTGATCCTCGGGCAGGTCGTCCATTGGTGATGTCCAGAGGGGCCGCCCGACCGCCTGTTTGTCAGCCGCGTCGAGATAGGCCAAGGCGACAGGGATATCCGCCTGGCTTTTCATGCTGTAGTGATCGAGCAGGTTGAACGGCTCGTAGGTCAGTTTCTCATCATTGTCGACATAGAGCGGGCGATTGGTCGCCAGTTCGTAGAAGCGGGCCCAATCCCCGTCGGGCAGGCGCACGGACTGCAGCCATTCGCCTGCATTCCGCGCGGCGGCGAGATACCGCTCATCCCCGGTTTGGTGGTAAAGTTCGACAAGGCACGTTATGGCCCCACCGGTTTCGCGCGAGGCCACCGCCGGCGGCTCGAATGATCGGCCCCAAACCGGCTGCATCTTGATATCGTATGTCTGCGCCCAGCCGGGCTGCGGCGAGGGTAGTTGCGCATCGAGCAGGAAGTCGCCGGCGCGCCGGGCGATCTTCAGGAATTTTTCGTTGTCATAGGCATCTGCGGCCGCGATGTAGAGGTGCACCACGTCGCGCAATGCGTTGTCGTTCAGGATATAGTACGGACCGCCTTCGGGCTTGACCCATTTTCGCGACCAGTCCGCGGGAAGGCTCGCTTTCAGGTCCGTCGGCAGATCCTTCGGGTTGCGCTTGTCGAAAAATACCGGCCAGGAACCGTTCGGAAACTGCTGGGCCGAAAGCCGCTTGAATCCGTAGTCTATGACATCTCGAACGGCCTCGTCTTTCCCTTGTTCGACCTGATCCAGCCAGACGAGAAACCTCATGGCGGCCTGCGTCGTGTCGTCGTCAAGGACAGTCCTGTTCTTGGCCTTATTGTCATCGATTTTGGCGCAGCTCTCGGGTGTCGCTCCGTTTGCGCGATAACACCAGCTTGCCTGTGCGACCTTGTCCGTATCCATGCTGTAGTACCATCCGCCGGACAGCAGCTGGGTTTTCATCAGCGCTCGCGCAACCGCTTTTGCCGAGTCCAGCCAGTAAGTCTCGCCGGTTATCTCGTAGAGCCGCAGAAATGCTGCCCCCACGGCGGGTGTGCCTGGAGGCTGCACCCATCCCGTGGTTGCCCCGGTAGTTCCTTCGCCTTTACGGACATCGAGATCAGCGGAATAGGCCCACACAAAGGCGCCATCCACGGACAATGTCGAAGCAAAATATCTTCCCGCGTGTTCGATTGCGGCGCGGGCGCTGTCGGCAAGTTGCTGGTCCAGCGCATAGGCGGGCTTTGCCAGACAAAAACTGCCGGCCAATGTGGTATGGATCAGTGCCAGCGCAAGCCGCCTGCGCCACTCGAACCGTACGGACACGACTAGTGTTGCCCAGATGCTCCGGCCGCGCGCAGCGCGGCCGCGATCTCGGCTTGCGTCGGTATCCTGGAACCTGCCGCTTCTTTCTCGGCCGGCGCCATCTTGCCCCTGTCCTTGAAGCGCGGCAGCAACGTACCCATCGTGTCGAACAGGCCGCCGGTATCGCCAGCGGATGCGAAGGCGCGCAGCCGATCGAACGTCTCGTAGAGCGTCGGCAGCGGGACCGGATTCGGCACGGCGCCGAAGACGCCCGGCACCGGGGGGGATACGCGCTTTTCGGTTTCGTCGAACAGTTCTTCGAACAGCTTTTCGCCCGGGCGGGTACCGACGATCTCGATCTTCACCTCCTGGTCAGGGGTGAAGCCTGCAAGCCGGATCATCCGCCGCGCGATCTCGACGATCTTAATCGGCTCGCCCATGTCGAGAACGAAAATCTCGCCGCTGCCGAGCTTCTTCTCGACCGCATAGGCCGATGCCTGCAGCGTTAGTTCCACCGCCTCGCGGATGGTCATGAAGTACCGCTTCATCTCGGGATGCGTGACGGTCAGCGGGCCACCCCTTGAGAGCTGACGCTTGAACAGCGGGATGAGCGAGCCGCTCGAGCCGAGCACGTTTCCGAAACGCACGGTGACGAAGCGAGGCGATCCGGGGATCTTCTCTCCCTCCAGATCGAGCGACTGGCAGAACAGTTCCGCGAGCCGTTTCGTCGCGCCCATGACATTCGGCGCGTTCACCACCTTGTCAGTGGAAATCTGCACCATGCCGAGAGCGCCCCAGCGCTTCACGGCTTCCGCGACGTTCATCGTGCCGCAGACATTGGTCAGCACGCCTTCGCATGGGTTCAGCTCGACCATCGGCACATGCTTGAGCGCGGCAGCGTGGAAGACGAGTTCCGGCTTGTGACGTGCAAATATCTCATCGAGCCGATGAGCATCACGCACGTCGCACAGATGCGCTGCCCGCGAAACGCCGGCAAAACTTTCAGCAAGATCGAGATCGATCGAATAGAGGTTGAACTCCGAGTTGTCGAGCACGACCAGTTGTGAAGGTCCGAGCGCGGCGACCTGACGGGTCAACTCGCTGCCGATCGAGCCGCCGGCGCCGGTAACCACAACGCGTCGATCGCGAATGAAGCGCTGTAGCGCGCCGATGTCCAGCGCCGCCTGGGGACGCTCAAGAAGATCGGTTAGTTCTATAGGGCGAAGTTCGAACGCATTGGCGCTGCGGGTGTTGCGCAGTTCGGTCGCTGGGTTCAACCTCGACACTGCCATGCCCATCTTGTCGGCCATTTCAATCAGGTGTTCGGCTATCGCACTTTCGAAAGCTGAAGGCGGTGCGGTGAAAATGAGATGCCGCGGCTTCTGCCCACGCACCGCCAACTCGGTTACCACCGCCTCAAAATCCTCGATCGTACCCAGCACGGGTACGCCGCGCAGCATCGCGCCGATTTCGGCGGACGAACTGTCGAGGAAGCCGACGGGCGAATAGGTGGAAGTGCTGTCGCGCTGCAGCGCGCGAAGATAGTGATCAGCTTCCTGGCCAGTTCCTACCAGAAGCACCGGTACCCGCGATCCGAGGTCGGCCAGTGTCCGTCTTGCTGTTGGTATGAGCGTCCGCAAGTCCTCCTGGCGGAATGTCAGGCGAACGGCAGCCAGCAGCGACGTCAGCGTCATGATCTCGATTGCAATGATCGCGTGCGGAATAATCGTCAGACCGGACGAAAGAAAGACGCAAGTGGTTAGGATCAAAGACGCGATCAGGATGGCTTGGAACAGCGCGACATAGTCGACGATGGATGCGTATTTCCATTTGCGCTTGTAGAGCCCGGCGGCCGGGAACGTCACTGCGCATATGGCCACAAAAATTGCCGTAAAGAGAGCGAGCAGGTTAACCCTCATGGGGTTGGAGAGGATCTCCAATGGCCCCAGCCGAAGAATCGCCGCGAGCACCAAAGCGAAGGCGCTGAACGCGAGATCAACTGCATACAGGCGCTTGTTGCGCAAGGTGGACGTCACCGCCGACGTCACGCGCGACCGGAACCCGCGAGAGAGAAAGCGAATACCGCGCGCGCCGGCAAGTGTACCGGAATCCAGTTCCTTGCTGGCGGCGACAGCTTTTGGCTTGGCCCATTTCGGCGTCAGGTTTTCATCTGTCATAGTAAACTGCCAATGCTGTCTCTGCTGCTGAGCGCAGCATGATTAGTCACAACCGCGACCCAGCGGGCGCCTGTTTTTTGTGATGCCGGCCCGTGAAAACGCCTTTGCGTCGATCCTGATTAGCTCACTGCATAATCGGGGAAGCGCCGTCGAATCTGCACGTCAGGCAAAGCCCTCGGGGGCTTAGGACGATGCGAAACATCAATCAAAACCGGCGCTTGGAGAGGTAGCTATTCCGTGGAGCGCAGGACCGTGCCGGTCTGGCGCGTTTCGAACATCCTGGCCGACCATTCCACTGATTCGCTACGACTGAAGCGCCAGCACCTTGCGGTGGCGCGGCGACTGCAGGAGTTCCCTGTAGATGCCATTCAGCTTGCTGACGTGCCGCTCGAGCCCGTACGATGCCAAGGCTTGCGCGCGGGCGGTTTCGACGATCTTCCTCCTGCAGGTTTCGTCGGTCAGAAGCCTGTAAACGGGGTCTACGAACGTGTCTGGCTGATCGGCTTGTACCAGAAAGCCATTCACGCCATCCTCGATGGCCTCGCTGTTGCCGCCATGATTAGTCGCGACGACCGGCGTTCCCAGGAACATAGCCTCGATCAGGGTGCGCCCGAACGGCTCGCGAACGGCTGGAACCAGCAAAATGTCGACTGCTCGCATCCACGTTTCCACCGGACTGCGGAAACCCATCAGGCGGATGCGCTCGGCAATGCCCAATTCTTCGGCGCGGCGCATCGTTGACTTGTCCAGGTCTGGAGATTCGCTTCCCGGAACACCGAAGATCAAGCCCATCACCGGGATTTCAGGATGGCGCTCGATAAAGGCCGCGACCGCATCAACGAACCCCAAAGGCCTTTTGCGGTCAATCAGCAGGCCGAAATAGGAAAGGAACTGGGTGTCTTTCGAACAACCGAGCGCTTCGATGAGCATCGCACGCGCAGCCACCCTATCTCCCTCCGGAGGCTGGTCGAAGGGACTGTGCACAACGGAAAGCTTGTGTTCGATGTTCAGTAGCGGTCTGCGCGGCTTGGAGAAATGCGACACGGTGACGATAT
The DNA here is from genome assembly GCA_963839725.1 of uncultured Alphaproteobacteria bacterium. Classification (GTDB taxonomy): domain Bacteria; phylum Pseudomonadota; class Alphaproteobacteria; order Rhizobiales; family Rhizobiaceae; genus Kumtagia. The sequence goes on from CAWIWT010000007.1 coordinate 181,402, forward strand.
GGCCCGCGACCAGCGGGGCCAGTATGTTGACGCCCAGCGCGTCTGGGTCGCCCCGGTGATGCCAAATCTGGTGCGAGCCGGCGATGCGTGCCGGTAGCGCCCACGCTAGATGCATACGACCATCATTGGTGTGAACCAAATCGACCGCGTTCTGCTTCAGGAAGCTCGAAAGCGGATTTGCGACGCCGATCAGATATCGCGCCACCTTGAGCATGCTCACGATGGCTGGGGTTGTTGTTGAACTGCGTTTTGGAAGCGCGCCGGTCGGCGCTACGATGAAGGGAACGCCACGCTCCTTGAGATAGGCTCCCACGGGGCCTTCGGCGATGTGCAGGACGACGATTGGCTTCACCAGGCGCGGATCGAGCGCTTCGATCAGCTTCACTGCGGAAATATGGCTGCCGCCGATCTCATCACCAACGAAGGGGAAGCACACGACGATCGGCGCATTCGACATTGCAATCGCCCCAGGGACCAATCCGGCGCTCAGCCGGGCGTAATTGCAATACCCCTCGCGACTGCGCAATGGAGCTTTGGTTTGGTCGCCTTCACGTCAGGAATATCGGCACTGCAAATGCCCCGAGCGATGGGCGGATTAGGTGAGGCGGCCGCTAGCTAGCCGAGAAGATCGGTGTCGGACTGTTCTGGCGGCGAGGCCTTTTTGGGGTCCTCATGCACCGAACTGCGATAAATCTTCATGAAGCCGAGGAGCCAAAAGGAGCCCATCACCACATTCGCGACGTTTGCTCCCATGGGCCCCACTATCGGGATGGCGACAAGAGCCGTTGCGTAGAAGGCGATTGTGGATGCGAAGACCACTTTCAGAACGGAAGTCTGCTTTCCCATGGCAAGCAGCGCCGTTCTTATCGCGCTGCCGCTTAGCATGACCGCCACAGCGATCATTTGAACGATCACCAACGGCCCTGCGGCCTGAAAATCGGGTCCGACTGTCCAATACAATGCCGGGCCGATGAACGCCCAGGTCGCGAGGACCACGGCGAGGCCAAACGCGGCAAGCATGATCTCGGTTTGCATAACCGTCCGTCGGAACGCAGCGACGACGCCTTGCGCCCACAGGCGCGCGACATCCGGATAAAGAACAGCCTGAACCTGTACGCCGATCTGCAAAATGATGCGGCCCATCCGTTTTCCGATATGGTAGAGGCCCGCTCCAATCGGATCGGTGAGCGCGCCAACCAGAAGTGTATCGAGTTCGTTTGCGCTCGAGCGAATGGTCAGTTCTAGGTTGCTGCCGATGGTGAAGGCGAAAAGACCCTTGAAACGCTGCCGCACGCCTTTCAACGATGCGCCGAGAAGATTGTGCACGCCCTGGCGCCGTAACTCGAATAGGGCCAGTCCAAGCAGGACGAGGGCGCCGACAGCCTGGGAAACAGTCCACGCGATCACGAAGTAGAGCAGTTGTCCGCCGACCAAAAGGCCGACAAGGCAGAGCACCAAGCGCACGGCGCCGCCAATCACCGATCCATAGGCAAGCAGGCGGAAGCGGCCGGCGAGCCGCATGATCGCGGTTGGCAAGCCGTTGATCTGGAACAACAGGACGCTGGAATAAATCAGCACATAGTTCAGCGCATCCCTGCTGATGCCGACAAGCGGACCAAACAGCAACGCCACGCCGATCGCCACGAAGTAGGCAACGATCGCCGCCGAAACATCGACCAGCAGACCGAATTTCATTAGCGATCGGTAGTCGTCCTTATGCTCGGCACCGTGCAGCTCCGCCCCGTACTTTATCAACGGCTGCCACGACTGGAACGCAACCAGTCGCTCGACGGCGCGCGTATAGCTGTAGATGAGCGCCAGGACGCCATAGTCCAACGGCCCCAACGCGCGGGCCGTGATGACAAAGCTCAACATCCCGACGAATGAGCCAAACAGGTTGCCGGTCAGCAGATGGCTGATGTTGACGAGGCGCGCGCGCAGCAACTCCTCTCTGCGCCAGAACCGCCGGGCACGCTTACCGAGTGTTTGGACGGGTGCTACGAGCACGCTGCGAGCCTCATTTGGCGACCTCGGTGTTCTAGGAACTCCTATCCTGCATTCTATGTCACGCAACGGTGACAACTGACGTAGTGCCGCGCGCCAGGTGATCGAAGAAAAAACCTGACAGCTGCCAGTTCAAATGGACAGCGGCCTTCGTCTCACCAACCGTTCGCCACCCTAGCGCTGTATGAATGCCTCACCGCGACTAGGGATGCCGGGCAATGCAAACCCAGACGATTGAAGCTCTTTCAGGCAGCCATCGAGTTCATCGAATGTAGCGATTCTCCGGTCCGGCTCGTGGAGCCGGTCCGTGGTCTTGACAAGATGTACCCGTTCGGGCCGTTGGATCTGTATGGTCGACCAGCCGCGGGCGCGCGGTGTCACGAAGTCCTTGAGCTGGTTGTCGGCGATATAGACGAGCGGCATGGACGATGCCGCAGCCCATTTCTCGACAAGTTCGAAACCAAGTGGATGAGGCTTGCCAAAGCCCTTCCCGAGAGCGTCTGTGCAGACTATGAAGTCGAGGATCTTGTCGAGACCGAGCGCTCGGATCTTCGCTTGCTGTGTGCCGCACGGACCATCGGTAATCAACGCGGTCATGGCGCCTTTGCCCAGCCCGGCGAGGTATCGGCCGGCGTCCGGTGCCAGAAGTATGGATGGCTCATGCGTGCGGTAGATATCGACCAGCAGTTCCACCATTGCGGCGTCGGGCTCGCGTCCCATCGATTGAAGAGCCTGGTCGAATATGCGCGCACGGTCGCCTGCTTCGAAAATTCTCCAACAGGTTTCGGCAAATCCGCCAATGCCCAGTTCCTGCTGGAGCCAATCGCCTGCGGCTGCAAAGCCGCTTCGAGCAAAGTCCCGCTCAAGGTAGAGTGTGTCGTCAAGGTCGAAAACCAGCGCAATCGGCACCATGGTCAAGCCTCCATCAGCCGGCGAACGTTGCCGCATCGTAGCGCAGCATCAGCGCGCCTGAACGCCAGTCGTCGTGTGCCGTCGACGGCAGTCCGACGACTTCTTCCAGCAACCAGCGCGCATATTGTGCGCCGGCGAAATGTGCGAGCGGATAGCCGCCGCCGAATCGAGCGTTTATTTCGAACACGCGTGGGCCGGCCTGCTCGTCCATGATCAGCTGAAAGCACATGACACCGCGGGCATCAGGCAGTGCGCGGGCAACGCCTTCGGCCAAGTGTCGGAAGATCGGGTCCCGCTCGGTCCGTCCCTTTTCGACTTCGCCGGCGCGAATGCGCAGGCGCTGGTGAGCAACGGCACTGCGCAGCACGCCGCGTTCGTCGATGAACATGTTGACGGTGTACTCCGACCCGACCAGCAATTGCTGCAGCATCATCGGCTCGTCCGGCGACGAGGGCAGGTCGGCGAGGCTGCTGACAATCCTGATCCCCCGGCTGGCGCTGCCTGCCGAAGGCTTCAGAAATACCGGCCAGGCGATCGGTGCGTCGCGCGCCGCGTCGAGCTTGATTGTCCACGGAACGGGAACCCCGGCCGCGCCCAGTACATCTGCTGTCCTGACCTTGTCGCGAACGATGTCGATCACCGTAAGCGGGCTGACATGCACGCGTGTTCCAATCGCGGCAAATCGATCGGCAGCCTCTGCGAGCGGCGCCAGTTCCGTGTCGATCGTCGGCACGACCAGATCGACGCCGGCGTTCCTGCAGATGTCAAGTACGTCGTCGATAAATCCAGGACCGTCGCATCGCGATACCGCGAAAGCCCTGTCGGCGGTGTGGCAGGCGGCGCTCATCTCCGGGTCCAGGTCACAGGCAAGGACGGTGAGATCGATACCCGCCGCCTGTGCGGAACTGCGGAAGCATTCGATCAGTCCGACCCGCCGGCCAGCCGATGATATCAGTACCGTGGCACGCATTCCCTCGGCCTTCGCCTTAAGCATTCACAGCCCATGCCGCGTTTTCACCGATATGCTCTGCAGTAGCCTGATTCATGACATGGGTGACGGCATCAGCTACGCGGCGCATGGAAACACCGTCCTGACAGGGATCGACCAGGAACATCAGGCTGGTTTCGCCAAGCAACTTTGCGTTCGGCAAGGGTCGTGGCGGGACGAAACCCGCATCAACAAACGCCTTTTCGCGGTAGATCTCGGGGCAGCTTCCCGAAAAGCACGACACCCCGGTCGCAGAAATCTCATTCAGGATGCGGTCGCGATCCCAGCCTTCCTTGAGCCGTTCGGGGCGAACGAACGTGTAGGCGCGATACCATGCATGGCGGATGTTCTTGGGTGGCTCCGGCGTCCGAAGTCCCGGAACGCCGCGAAGCGCATCCATAAGCACCGCCGCGTTCTGCGTCCGCCTTTCGTGCCATTTCGGTAGACGCTGCAACTGCCGAAGGCCGATCGCGGCCTCGATCTCGATCATCCGATAGTTGGAGCCGAAGCTGTCGGCCACCCAGCGGAAGCCTGGCGCGTGGATCTTGTTGGACAGTGAGGGATGCACCTTGCCGTGATCCTTGACGCTCCATGCCCGGCTGAAGATCGCGGTGTCGTCCATGGCAAGCAGTCCACCCTCGCCGCCGGTCGTGATGATCTTGTCCTGACAGAAGGAGAATGCAGCAATTTGCCCCAGTTGGCCTACCGGCCGGCCCTTGTACTCAGCGCCGTGTGCCTGTGCGCAATCCTCGATGACGATGAAGTTGCGTTCGCGCGCAAGGCGCATGATCGGGTCCATGTCCGCCGGCCATCCAGCCAGGTGGACGACGATGACTGCGCGGGTACGTGGCGTCAGCACCGCTTCGATCGATTCTGCCGTGATCGCCTGGCTGTCCGGATCGACGTCTGCGAACACCGGAACACCACCGGCCATTGGGACGCAGGACGCGGAAGCAACGAAGCTGCGCGGCGTGACGATGACCTCGTCGCCTGGTTTCAGCCCGATCGCATAGAGTGCGATGTCCAGCGCGACGGTGCCGTTCGCCAAGGCGATCGCATGCTTGCGGCCGAGCAGGGCTGCATAGGCTTCCTCGAAGTCGCGCACTTTCGTGCCGGTCCACACATTAACCTTGCCGGATCGAAGCACGTCGACAACGTCCTGGATCTGCTCCTCGTCGAACTGGGGCCAGGTGTAGGTCGTCAGCGATTTCCTGCTCCTGCTGTCATGCGTAATGTTCATGACGTGTTCCCTCGTGGGTCAGGCTTCAATGACGTCCCGGACCAGTACGAAAGCTTCAGCTGCCGGGCGATGGACGGTAGCGCCGCGCAGCGTCGCCAGTGCCGCCAGTGTTTCGAGTGATCGTTCGTGTGGTGCGGCGCGAACCTGCGAGCCGAACTGCCGCATTGCCTGCAGCTTTAGTTCGAGCGTTTCGGTGATATCAATAAAAAGGTTGGGTGTGAAGGCGGGGGTCAGAAACGGAGCGTTCCAGTTGGTTTCAGACAAGGTTTCGTAGGCGAGTATCGTTGCCGGGTAGGCGGCCTGATGCGGCCGCGATGCCACCATAACGGCCTCGAACACCAGCTGATGGTCAACATGAATGTCTCCGACAAACGGCGTGAGGACGGTCGCTGGATCGACCTCCATGACTGTGGCGCGCAGAGCGGCGTTGAGCGCATGGCGGGGTGTTTCCGCGAGCATCGCGGCAGGCAACTCAAGCCACCGGGTTTCGCGTACGCCCAGCAGCCTGTGCGCCTGTTCGGCTTCGCCTTTTACCCGCGCTACATGTTCGGCCGAGTATTCCGGAGGCTGGCCGCTAGTTACGACGGCGACAACAACGTCAAGGCCCGTCTTGGCGAGCCGCGCTATCGTCCCTCCTGCGCCAAGAACCTCATCGTCCGGATGCGGCGCGATCACCAAAGTACGCCCAAAGGTCTCTAACCGCTTGGACATCCGCTGCTTAAACCCCAATCTGCATTACAGACGCCCCGTTCTGATCCGGACTGCGAAAATGCGTTCCCGCGCACCTCGCCTCGTAAATCAGACAATCATGTCTAAGTTTCAGCCAACACCCTGCGCTTGCAAATGAGCGCCAAGCGCAGGGCTTGTCAGTTAAACCCCTTTGTAGAATCCTATTCCACCTGCGTCGATTGCCGGCTGGAAAGACGTTCAGGTTTGATACCCTCCTGAACGTGCGGCGAGGGTACGACGTTGCGCAGCCAGCCCGACAGATCGTAGCCCGCCAGCCTCCCAAGTGCCTCGGCTTCCGGTTCATAGTGGTCAATCAGTCGCTGCCGCAAATGGTCCGGGAAAGCCGGGTAGTCGATTTCCTGCACGAGGGACGCGTGCACTTTCTTAAACAGCGGATTCTCGCGGAACGGCTTGACCACCGGCTTCAACGAGCCGAAGGCACGGCGCAGCGTTGGGCTTAGCATGGGCACGCTCTTGTCCTTGACCTTGGCCCTGACGAAGTTGCCGCTCTGTTCGGCGGGAAGACCAACGAAGCTGCGGACGGCCGCAAGCTGCTCCACTGGCCTGACCTTGATGGTTTCGTAGAACGTGACCAGAATGTTCTTCGAGGGAAACCGGTCATAGTACGCCTCGAGCTGACGGCTGTAGTATCCGGCGCTGATCAGCCGCGTCTTCTGCTCGTCGCGAGGATCGAGATAGCGTTCGATGTTCCGCCCGACCTCGCCGCGCCGATACATCATGCAATAGTCCGAATACGCGCGCTCGACCGGATTGCGAAGCTGCGCGACCAGTTTCACATCTGGCATTGCCTCGAAGATGCGTTCCGCCGCCACGGCGCTTTCGAGATACGAGTTCGACTTCTCGCCCACCACCAGGGCATCGCCGCGTTCCGGAAACTGCGCGAAATACCAGTCGTCCCCGCGGGTATACTCGCGGCTGAAATAATGAATCTCAGGGCTGGGCATCGAGACTGCGGGATCCGCCTGCAAAGACCTTTGCAGCCAGGTGGTCGCGCTCTTGGTCGCACCTATGATCAGAAAATCGATATCCTTCATCAACATGCGGTTCTCCTGTCGGATCAATGAGCGCTTGCGCCAAGTCTCGAATGCACGCGCGGCTTGCCGGTAGCTGAATCCTGTCTCCAGGCAGTAATGTGAATGCAGTCGCCATCGCCGCAGCGGACGACGAAGCCGTCCGACGTATGGCACTGAACCTGGCCTGGCAATCCGATATAGCGGTGAGAATCGGCGAAGGACATGGCTTTGTCGATCACCAGCTTTTGCCCGCCGGATGAGGTGAAGGCGCCCGGGTAAGGGTCGCCGACAGCACGGACGAGGCGCAGAACGTCCTGCGCTGTGTCGCGCCAGTTGATCAGGCCGTCCTCCGGCGTTCGCTTCGCGCAGTAACTGGCAAGATCATGGTTCTGTTCAAGACGCGGTGGGTTGCCGGATTGAACCAGGGAGACAGCCCTCGGCAGCATGCGCGCGAGCGCGTCCGTCTGCTTGATGTAAAGCGTGCGTGCGGTCTCGTCCTCGGCAACCTCGATCGGCTCCTGCAGCAAAATTGGGCCGGAATCGACGCCGCTGTCGAGCCAGAAGAGCGATGCGGCGGTGGATTTTTCGCCGAGAAGTATCGTCCATGGAATGACGGCGCGGCCACGCAGGCGGGGTAGCGGAGCAGGATGAAAGCCGATGTTTCCGATGCTTGCCACCGAACGAAACGGCTCGCGGCAAATCTGCGACCAGCCGATGACAAGCGAAAGTTCCGTGCCAAACTTACGCAATGCCTCGATGGTTGCCGGGCCGTTGATGTCGGTCACATACAGCAACTCGCTTCCGCCGCCCTTGGCTAGCGGCGTGAGTTCGACATAGTCTGAGTGACGAGCGGCGACTTCCGGAGAAAGTGTAATCACCAGGCCCGGTGCCATGCGAGCCCGGTTGAGCGCATCGAGCGCTATCGCAGAACCTTCGACGGCGCCGACAAACGCGGTCCTCACGATATGCTCCGCGCCTTGCCGTCGCGATTCGGGACACCCATGCGAGTTTGCATGTGAGCCAGCGCTGCCTCGAGATTGGCTTTGTCGACACGCTCCCCACGCAAGATGGTCGCCACTGTCTTGAACAGGATTTTGATGTCGAGCTGCACAGATCGATGATCGATATACCAGATGTCTAGTGCAAGCTTCTCCGTGTCGGTCAATCGCGTGTTGCCGTTCACCTGCGCCCAACCGGTGAGACCGGGCCGGACTTCTCCTCGCATGATACCCGCCGCTCCGAATGCCGCTATGGTTGCAGGCTGGAGCGGGCGAGGTCCGACGAAGTCCATGTCGCCGCGCAAGATTGACAGGAGTTGCGGCACCTCGTCCAAGCGTACGGCGCGGATGAAGCGTGTGATGGCGGTCTGTCGCTCCGCGTCTGGCAACAGCCGCCCCTCGCTGTCGCGCAGGTCGTGCATAGTGCGGAATTTTGCCAACGTTGTGTGACGCCCGTGCAAACCGCTCCGCAATTGACGGAACATCAGGGGTCGCCCCAACGATAACCAGAGTGCGCCGGCCGTCGCCGCCGCGGGCAGCGCCACGACTACAAGTGCCACGAGAGCGGTGGCGCATTGAATTGGCCGGGCGTGCGGTCTGGCCGTCGGCGGGTTCAGCGACGATTCGACCATGTTGCCTGCCGTGTCCGCGCTGTCAGCCGGCATATCGACCTGCCGTTAGGGTGAAACCAGCGGCAGAACCGCTGTGTTGTTCATTGACAATGCGTTGGCGGCTGCTGCCGGAACCGGTCCTGCCGGCTTGTCGTCACGCTTGATCGTTGCGGACACCAGATCCCCCGGAAGAACAGGCGTTGTCGCCGTCGCCGGCAGATTGACCATCGCTTCACCGACACCACGCCGTATGGAGAACTCCAGTATCACTTCCTTGTTTTTCTTCAACTCCTCGGCGGTCATGTTTGTCATGAGGATGAGCTGCTCCTCGGCCGCCCGGCGGGAGGCAAGCTGAGCCGCCAGTGCTACATTGTGGGTCTGGAGTTCTTGCAGGGCGCCGATGTGGCGCTGCTGGCCAAGATCAGCCAGCTTGCTCCTCAGCATTCCCATCTCCCTGCGGGAATCGGAAATGCTGGCCAGCACCTGAAGCTGCCGCGCCTCCTCTGCCGATGCTGCTCGCTGAAGATTCGATACGTCGGTTTGTGTGTTCAAGCCGCGCTTGCGCAAGCCCTGGGCGCGGTCAAGGTCGCCGCGGCTCAACTCAATGCCCTCACTAACATTCTTCAAAAGTTCGGTATACAGCGCCTGACCACGTTCTGCTTCCGCGATCTGCTCCTTCAGAACCTTCTCTTGAGCAGCGAATCCTTCGGCACTGGCTCGTGCGATTTGCTTTTCCACCGCTCGCACGGAGTTCGCCACCGGTCCGTCCACATAATCGCGCGCGGTTTCTGGAATGTCCCGGTCCTCGAAATCGACGCGGCCGTCCAGTTGGGCCGTCAGGCGCGCAAGTGCGAATGCCTCGTTGGCGATGCTCGAGTCAATGGTGTCCATCTGTCCGCGCAGCCTCGCGCGTGCCATCAGCGGATCCTCGGCCGGATCAGTGGCTGTCTGGCCACCTGCAAGCCCGATCGCCTTTTCCACTGTGAGTTGCGGCTGGAACGCGTATGAGCCGGGATTGCGGACATCGCCAACGACAAAGATCGAACGATAGGTGGCAACGGAGAGGCCCACTTTCGGAACGACGAAAATTCGCTGTTCCACATAGCGCTTGTTAAGCTCCGTCAACGCTTCATTAATCGTGAGCCCGGTTACCGGTACTGCGCCGAGAAACGGAGCCTGGATCGTGCCGTCTGGAGCGACCGGCGTATCGACGGGCAACTGTGCGTCGTCAAGAATGTCGAGCTTTACCAGGTCGCCGGGAGCTAACGGGTAGTCGAACCCAGCTGAGGAAGCATCTGTCGAGCCAATGGCAGCGATCGCAGCCGGTAGTATAAATAGCCGTCTGCAAAAGAGATTTGAAATATTGAGTGTGCGCTTAAAAATATTCATTATCCAAACTTCCTTCTCCTTCAGCAGTTTTGCCGAAAATTTTTGCTGGATATACAGCTGAATTCATGGCATCACTACTTGATGCTATCGAGCGACCAAAGTTGGAGAATTTGACCGCATGCTGCAGGAACCCAATCTTCGAGCGACCCGGAAGAGTACTCGCGGTCTCAAGATCGCGGTGGTTTGCAGTTACACGGTCTCGCTGGTCAATTTTCGCTACCGGCTGCTTGAGGCTATGGTTTTTAACGGGCACGAGGTGATCGCTTTCGGCCCGGAACATCACCAGCCCAGCGTGGATGCCCTTGCCAAGATCGGTGTCTCGTTTCGCAGCATTCCGATGGCGCGGGCGGGACTCAATCCGTTCGAAGACTTGCGGACACTCGGAGCGCTGGTCTCTGCATTTCGCGGCGAGAAGCCGGATGTCGTGCTCGCCTATACGATGAAGCCGATCATATACGGACTCATAGCGGCACGCATTACCGGCATCAAGAAGCGCCACGCGCTCATCACTGGGCTCGGCTACATTTTCAGCGACTCCGCGCAGGATTCGCGCCTTCGCATGATACGACGACTTGTCACGTCGATGTATCGCGTCGCGCTTAAGGGCGATGGCCGGGTCTTCGTCTACAACGACGCCGATGACAGGGATGTTCGCGCCGGCCGCATGATCAGCGACTTCTCGCGGATCGTTCCCGTGCCGGGATCCGGAGTCGACTTTGAGCGTTTCGCGGCTGTCGATGTGCCACAGGGCGAACCGGTCTTCCTGATGATCACCCGGCTGCTTCGTGAGAAAGGCGTTATCGAATTCATCGAGGCGGCACGGCTGCTGCGCAAACGCTACGACCGCGCCAAGTTCCGCATCCTCGGTCCGTTCGATCCAAGTCCGCTTGCAGTCTCTCGCGCTGATATGGACCGATGGGTGGCCGAGGGGGTCGTCGAGTACCTTGGCGAGACGCATGATGTGCGACCATACCTTGCGCAATCCACTGTTTTCGTCCTGCCGTCCTACTATCGCGAAGGCATCCCGCGCAGCATACTGGAGGCGCTCGCCACCGGCCGTGCCGTCATTACCGCCGATACGCATGGCTGCCGCGACACGGTTACCGAGGGCGTGAACGGATTTATTGTGCCGCCGCGCGATGCCGGCGCGCTCGCGGCGGCCATGCAGAAATTTCTCGACGAGACGGAACTCGCGGTGCGGATGGGCAAGCGCTCCCTCGAAATCGCGCACGACCGCTACGATGCGCGCGCCGTCAACCAACTCCTGCTGCGAGAGATGGGCCTGCTGCGTGCTTCGGATGCGTCCTGATGCGACCATCGATTGTTCCAGTTGCTTTGCCGATCAATCGACGAAGTATCCCCGTGATAGCCGCGGATAGCTGATCGCCCCGAGTGGCTCGCCGGTCGAGCGGCCACGCGGATCGACATTGTTCAAGACTGTGCCGAGAAGAGACGCGCGATTCATTCTGAGGCGGTCCACTGCGCCAATCAGTTCCTGTTCCGTCGTTTGGCCGAAGCGTACCACGAGCAGCGTTGCGTCAACATAAGGTGACAGCCAATTGGCGTCCTCGACAATAAGGACGGGGGCGGTATCGACAATAACCAGGTCGTATAAGGCGCGCAGATTGTCCAGCAGGCGCTTGATCTCGCCTGATCCGAGAACGCTGCCAGGCTGGCGCCTTTCGCGCAAGGCGGCCGACGTTAGAATATCCAGCCGGTCCAGCGACGGAACCGGACGAATTCCGCAGATGGCTGAACCACTATTCTCGACCGACGTTTCGGCTTTGTTCGCTGAAGCGTCAACGAGGCCGCCGACCGGCACATGAGAAGGCTGGAGATCAAGGTCGACATAGAGCGTCTTGACTCCATCGCGTGCGGCACAGAACGCAAGCCCCAACGCGACGGATGTGGTGCCATCTCGCGGCAACGGAGCGGTGATCAGCAACACGGTCTTGTTCAACGTGAGTTGCCCTCGGCACGCGAGATAGAGCGATCGGAAGGCTTCGGCGCTGATCGAATGCGGCCGCGCCATCAATTGCCTGAGCACATGCATCGGCCGCCTAAACCAAGCGCCGTTTCCACCCGGAATGTTCCCCAGATTCGGCAACTGGACAAGCTGGATGATGCGCTGCGCCGATCGTACGCGGTTGTCGCTCGCCTCGAACATCACTGCCAGTATTATCGCCAGTACCGCCGAACCGACGATTCCGCCCATCAAGACGCGCTCCCGCTGCGGGAACGATGGGCCTGTGGGCACCTCCGCGATGGAGACCACGCGGGCGCTTGGCTTCGAAACCTCGGCGAACGGGTCAAGGCCGCCGAGGCGCGCCACGACGAGGTCATGCAACTTCTGATCGGCGAGCAGGTCGCGTTCCAACTCGCGCAGGCGAATTTCGGCTAGGCTGCGCTTGCGCACCGTGGTCTGCAACTCGGCGATCTGCTCTTCGATCTGCTTGACGCGGTCGTTGACCACTTTTTCCTCACCGGAGAGGTCGTCAACAATGCGCTTGATTTCGCCGTTTATCATTGTCTGGACGCTGGCGAGTTGCGCGTCCGTCTCGAGGATCTGGGGATGTCCCGCCGCAAAATTTGACGCGAGCTGAGCCCGCTGGCGAACAAGCGTCGCCTGCTCCCCACGGAGCGTCGTAAGCAGCGGCGACTGCAAGGCAGTACCTTCGATCTCCTCCTCACCGCTTATTACCCGGTTGCCCTGCTCGCGGCTCGCGCGAATGCCGGCAAGCTCGACGCGGGCCGCGGTCAGTTGTGAATTCATCTCATCGATTCTTTTGCGGAGAAGGTCGTCGCGTTCGTCTGACGAGAGGTCGTTTAGCCTGCTGAAATCCGTTATTTCTCGCTCGTTTGCCGCAATGCGGGAGGCAATCTGGCTTGCGCGTTCGCGTAGGAAGTTGACGGCATCCGCCATCGAGTCACGTTTGATCTCGCGCGACCAGTCGACATAGACGGTGGTCACGGTGTTCGCCAGAGCGGCCGACAGTTCCGGATCCGGGCTGTTTACCGTAACCGTCACAGCGAAGCTATCGCCGTTTCTGTTCACGCTCAGATTGGAAACCAGCGACGAGATAGCGGCATCCCGCTGCGTTGAAATATTGGGCAGCTTGCGATTCGCGTCAGAGCTCCCGAGGCCGAAAAGGGCCTTGATCCCGGACGTCACGGAGGCGATCATCCGGCCAGGTAGCGTCGATTGCGTCTGTTTGTTGTCGTCGGGGAGATAGGTGTTGAACCAGGGATGCTGGACGAGGTTCATTGCGTCCACGACACGACCCGCGAAAACGCGCGACGTGATAATGTCCATTTCAGTTTCGATCGCTGAACGGTCGCGCTGCTCGTTCTCCAACTGCGTAACCGCTTCCAGCAAGCGCGCGTCGTTGCGTTCCAGCACCAGCGCAGCGTCGGCGGTGTACACATCCCTCATGGAGTATACGGCGATTGCTACCAGCGCCGAACATACAAGGGTAAACGCTAGTACAAAATTTCGCCGACGAACGATCAGCGACAGCGTTTCTCGCAGGCCAACGACACTCGCGGCGGTCCGCGGCATCTGCCCCGTGTCCACCGCTTCAACGTTTTGACCCCAATTGCCCACGTACTGCTTTTGCATAGTGCACCGTAGAACGCGTTGCCAAATCGAGTACAGACGGCGTCAAGAATATATCAGTCAGGTTTTTAGGCGTTGACTTGACAGCCTTACTTCGGGATTTATCCACGGATACTTAATCACACGAATTTTACGAACCGATGGGTAGCAATGGGTCACACACCGTATTTGGCGCGACCATTGCCCTACCGGGTGGTCTTCCCGGCGAGGGCCATATTCCACGAACTGGAGTTCATTTTTGCCTGTGGTGCGGCTTTCTTCGCACCAATGAACGTCCTCAGGCTCGATAGCTTCTACTTCACCGTAAGCGACGCCTTCACCTGTCTGTGCCTGCTTGCGATGGCCATAAACGGGTCCATCAAACCAAAGATCATTGGTCCGGGAACGACCTACTGGATATCCGGTCTTTCGCTGATGCTGGCGGCACTGTTGTTCAGCAGTTTGGTGGCCGGTACCGTGGATCGCGGACTTATTCTCTGCGGCCAATACGCCTTCGCCTACTTTCTGCTGCCGATCATCCTGCTTGCTCGGCCTTGGCCGCAAACCGTCACTCTGATGAAGGTTTTTGTTATTTCCATGGTGATCATGGCGGCCCATGGAGTTTATGTCATCGACTATGTGGGCGAAAAGTACACGACTTTCGTCAGCGGCAATGGCCGTTTGCAAGGCTTTGTCGAGCGGGAAAACGAATGCGGCAGTCTTCTGGCGCTTACCGTTCCGATGGTTCTGGCATTGGCGGAGAGGCGCGCAATTCATCCGGTGCTTGGCTTCGGTATCGTGTTGCTGTTGGCGTACGCCATCATGCTCACAGGATCGAACACAGCGCTGTATGGCATGTTGTTTGGACTTGGTGTGTTTTTCCTCGCGTCGCTTACGGGAAAACGGATAGTGCAAGCGGCGCTTTGTCTTGCAGCCCTTTGGGCTGCCATAAACATTCCCGGAATTCGTGAGCACCTTCCCGCAGTGTTCCAGAAGCGCGTGCTGGTCGGTCTCGAGACCGGCAACATAAACGAGGCAGGAACCTTCGCCGACCGCATGCTGCTGATCAAGGAAGCGATTCGATTTGCCGGTGACGCAACCTTCCTCGGCTACGGCGCTGACCAGTATCGCGAGATGAGCTCCTGGCGAACGCCAGTTCACAATCTTTATCTGCTCATTTGGACCGAGGGCGGTTTGCCAACGCTGGTCGGTTTCTTGATCATGCTGACGGGCGGAGGGATCACCCTTGGTATGGCATGGCGCGAACGGGAAACCAGGTCCGTAGCAGTTTGCGGCGTGGCCACGCTTGTGTTGTTCACCCTTCTCATCAACGCCGCGCCGCATGTCTATGGCCGCTTCTGGACTGTCCCGGTCCTGCTGGCTCTTGCTCCCACGATCACGTATCTGGCCTACGGTCCGCCAAAGGTTGTGCGACGTGTATAGCTTCTTCGCTGAGCTTGGCGCTGAACTACGACGGTGATGCGCTGATGGCCTTGAGTTTTGCCATTCCCGGGCCGTCGCCCGCGAGCTCGTGGAGATACTCCTCAAGGTTCGTCCAGCCGTCGCCATCCAGATCATCGTTGCCGTCAGCCGGGTTGGTGGGATCCAAGCCGACAAACGTTTCCCACTGATCGGCCATGCCATCAGCGTCAACATCTGCCGGCGCCACTCCGGAATTGAGAACCGGCCATCCACCGACTTTGCTTGGATCGGACTTAAGCATTCTGCCGGATCGCGTCCGAACCATATCCACGATTCTCAGATCGACAGCATCCCGTGCCGGGCGCGTGGCCCCCGCATTCACGAGAACGTCCTCATATGCCTGTTCAGCGGATGTCGACTGTATCCTCGGGGTCTTGAACGGCTCCGCAACGGCATATTTTCGAAACGTACCTTCGAGCGCTTCGGTCTCGTTCTCGGAAGCATCCGGACGGTAGGTTTCATCGATATTCTCAGCCAGGAATATCGAGAAGCCTTTTCCACCTTCCTCAAAGAGGTGGACGAGACGATCGCTCTTTTCTTTCTTGCCTTCGATCTTGTAATTGCCGACGACATTTGCGCGAACGGGCGCCCAGCGATCGCTGAAGCTGATGACATAATCCCATACGGGAGAATAAAGCAGGTTGTTGGTCACACTGATCACACCAGACTTCATGCCCGGCTGGAACTGTGGGCTCCGAAATTTGCCGAACGCGAACAGATTGTGATGGACCGAAATATTGCCGCCCAGCGTGAAAAGCATGTTGCGTGCACGATTGCGCTTGCCAGGGCCGCCGTCGAGCAAAGGCTCGGTAACGAAGCCCCATTGAAAGGTGAAGAAGCTGGCGTCCTCCGAATCGACGGTTTCGTCCGAGCCCCAGCTCGCCGAAACATGGTCGATCATGATGTTTCTCGCATCCTTGCCGTAGAGCCCAAGAGCGCCTGAACAACACGCCTCAATTGAATTTGGCCCGGGCCGCAGTCGCAAGTGACGGACGATCACATCATGCGCCAGGATCTCGAGAGATGGCCGCGTTTGCGTCGGCGCATTGCGAGTGGCTATTCCGCCGCCGGGCGCGGTTTCACCGGCAATGGTCAGGAACGGATTGCGCACGACAAGCGACTGCTTCTCCAGCGTGATCGTGCCACTGGCGCGGAAAATACAGGTTCGGGGACCCGCGGCGTCTATGCATGCGCGCAGGGAACCGTCTCCCTCATCATTTGTGTTGGAAACGAATATGACCCTGCCGCCCCGCCCACCCTTGGCGGCAGCGCCGAAGCCCTCCGCCGTCGGGAACGCCCGTTGGCTGCCATCAGGTAACTTCGACGGTATCGCTCCAGCACGACCAAACACTGCGGGGTGGTTGCTAAGGGCGCTGCTGGCGCGCCAATGCGCGAATGCGCTGAAATTCAGCGCGTAGCCGCTAAAGAATGCCGCTGCAACAAAACCTGCTCCGAGGGCAATTTGCCATCGGTTCGAAGACACCAGAGTACCAATCATACTAACGCGCCTGCTACCCTTACGCTTGGTTCGACAATCAGAAACTCAACTTCCGATCCTCTTCCGAAACGGGATCGTATCAAGAATTCGTCTTCGAGTCCCATCTCAAACAGCGTGCCGTCGTGAGACGATCCGCTGGACCGCAGGACAAGAAGAAGCGAACCTGGTCCACGGCAGTAGGAGCGAATATTGGCGATAGCCAGCGCCAGCTTATCGGACGAAAAGTAACCCCGATTGAGAATGTTTGCCGCGCGAATGAAGTCGAATTTGCCGACAAAGGCTGGAGTCGGCGCAAAAATGTCATTCTCGACAAGCCGGATACTGCGGCCACGCAGCGCCCCGCTTTCCATTCTTACGCGCCCAGTCTTGCCTTCTACGATCATGGCGCGCAGCCGTGGCTGCAGCAGCGCACGGGCAAGGAGGCGGGGCAGGAATGCGAGGGTGAAATAGTCGAGGCGGCGGACCCATGCGCGTACGGCCCTGCCCGAAACATCATACTGCAGCGGCCAACCTTCCGAGTCGGCCATCACACGAAAACCCGGCGCGATCTGCGCCAGATGAGCGTCAACGAAGAGATCGGTGCCGGTGACGTCCGGATTGGCGCCGAGTTCTTTCAGGTAGTCGGCAAATTCGACGGTTGTCGAGCCGATGGAGGCTCCGACGTCCAGCACCTGCCTCAAGTTTTTTGCCTGCGGGCCGATCGCTAAGCGAAGGTCTGCCTCGACGTCGGCGAATCGCGATGGCCTAGTCAACTTGAACGTGCCATTGCGCATCTTCAGGCTGGAAAAGAATTCGCACTCCCGGGCTAGATCCACGTCCGCGCCACAGGTGGAAAAGTATTCTGCTGCTGTGGAAACCATTATCAGCACGCCCCAAGATTGGTGTCGGGCGACGGAGCACCGCGCCATCCATGCAGGAACCGGTCATAGTGGCGCACCACTTGCGGAAGGGAAAAATGCTCGTCGATGCGCTGGCGGGCGGCGTCTGACAGTGCCGCATACTCGCTTGACGCCAATCCAATCATCTTGCGCATGCCGTCAGCCAAGGCTTGCGGGTTTCCTGGCGCAACGACGATGCCTGTCTGACCGACCGTCGCGGCCGAATCGCCGACATCGGTGGTCACCACGGGCTTGCCATAGCTCATTGCTTCCGCGATCACGTTCGGAAACCCCTCGGTGCGCGACGAGAGTACCAGCACGTCGATACCGCGATAGAATGCATCCATGTCGTCTATTTCGCCGCGCAAGTCGATCGCATCGGCCGGCAGCCCGGAGGCATTGATCATCTTGAGAAGAGCCGAATTATCGCGGCTAAGGCCCGCTCCAGCCGCAACGAATCGCGTTTGCGGATATAGCCGGTGAAGCAACGCAGCAGCCTGGAAAAAGGTCTCGTGATCCTTCTGCGGATGGAAGCGAGCGGCGATACCAAACACCTGGCGCGTCTGGCTGACCGGCGGGGGATTGATCACCGAAGTGACGCCGTTCGGAATAACGACGACGTTCTTGTCGCAGAAGCCGATTCGGCTGTGCAATTGCTGGGCGCGTGCCGAATTGTAGATGATGCCTGTGGGCAGCCGCGACAGCCGCTTTGCAATTCCGAGCGCGAATCGGGTGTTGCCCGACAGCGCAGCGGGGTCCTCGATCGATTGCCGGATGTTCCAGAAAACGGGAACAGATTTCCGTGAAAGACGGGCCGCGAGCGTGCCCGCAACCATGGCGTGGTACATCCAGCATACGATGACTTCGGGCTTTTCGCGCGAGATAAGACGAGCAAGTTTCAGCGCCGCGGTGCCTGCCTTGGCGACCGAGCGAATCCCCAGACTTTCAAACCGAACGTTGTTGCCGGCAAGCTTACGATTGCGTTCCGAGATGTCGAGCAATGATACCACGATCGCTTGACCGCTCGTTGCGGAAAGCAGCCTGGACAGCATGGTTTCCGCGCCGGCGTTTGCCGCGAAGTTGGTAATTACATGCATAATCATCCCGACAAGAAACCCTTATCCATTTCAAAAGCAACGCAGAGACATTTACCAAAAATGCTGTACATTGCGTGCTAGGTTCGAGCGTCAAATGCTCGGGATAAGCAGCGAGAGTAACCGAGCCATATGGCGACGGGGAGGATGAAATCCCTGACGGGTTTGCGCTGATTCCCGGCCTCAAACATGGTGCATTGCAATTCCCCTTGGTTGGTGTATTTTTCCTTAACTGCCCGGTTATTGCCTAAGGCGAGAGGGGAACCGATAAGCAACCGTCGGACCCGACAAAAAGGGCTGAAAAAAAGGGTTGCGGCATGACATCTGTAAAACAAACGATCTGGAAACGCGAAGAAGGACCTGCATTGCAATTGGGGTGTTAGTACACGGGGGTGTACAATGGCGTGGATTGTAAGTGCCTACTCAGAGAGTATTGGCGGACCGAGTGTCGTAGACCCGGTGCCGCTGCAAAGATCAAGAGAAACTCGTAAAGAACGCTACCTATTGGGTCCCGCGACGAAGGGATTCTCCAGGCAGAACAGTCCGTCCGGATTAAAGCTCCGGACGCGGAAGTCAGCAACACCAGTAGCCGCGTCCGGTGAGCAGTTCGGGCTGGCGTCGCTTTTGACCGTGTTTTCGAACACTGTTGCGGCAGGCAATCTGATACTCGCCAACGGGCGCCCGATATCCGCGGTCAATGCCGAGGAAGCGGTCGTACGTGAGAGACAGAGGATTGCTCGCGATCTTCATGATCATGCGGGACAATACCTCGTTGGTATCTCGCTGCGGCTGAAGGCGCTTGAGATGCATGCGACCGATCCGGCCCTGCATGACTCGCTTCGCGATCTCAGCACAATGGTTGCGCGTTTCGGCGTCGAGCTGAAGGCGACCTGCGACGGCGAGCGCTGTGGCGTACCGCATGGCGACAATCTCGTTGCAGCAATCGTTCGCATGATCGATCAGTGGGAAAGCGACGTGGGCATTGCGGTGCAATTCAAGCACCATGTGACCGAAAGCACCGCGATTGACGATGCGACCGCTGAGACCGTGTTCAGAATCGTCCAGGAAGCGCTGACCAACATTGCGAAGCATGCCTCACATGCGTCGCGGGTGAGGGTTTCCATGCAGATCAAGCCCGGATCGCTCAAGATCGCAGTCGAGGACGACGGGCTGGTTGGCAGAGCGGGCGTAGCGCCGCGCGAGCCGGGCGGCCGGCGCGGCTGCGGCATTGTCGGCATGCGCGAACGCGTCGTGCAGCTCGGCGGACAGTTTTCGTTGAACCACGTCGCCGGCGCGGGAACTACCGTTAGTGCCGCCATTCCGATGAATGGCATGATTGCAAGCGCGGAGACGATGTCATGAAGACTCCAATCCGCGCGGTGATCATTGATGATCACCCGGTTGTGGTTGCGGGAGCTCGCGCGCTCATCGAAGCATCCGACGATATCGTGTGTGTCGGCGAGGCCAACAATGGGGTCAGCGGTTTGTCGCTGGTCCAGGAAACCGAGCCGGACGTGATCATCCTTGATGTCTCGCTGCCGGACATGAATGGACTTGTTCTTGCCCAGCAGATCGTTTCGGCAGGGCATCAGGCTCACATCGTTATGATGACGCTTTACGAAGAACGGACCTATGTGCAGCAAGCGTTGCAGATCGGTGCGAAGGGCTTCGTCCAGAAGCGGTCGGCTGGCCAGAACCTGCTGCTCGCCATAAGGACGGCGATGCTCGGCGGTTTGTTCCTCGATCCTCCAACAGCATATGAGATGTCGGTACCATCCGCACGTCAGGCTGCTGTACCGGAGAGTACGCGTGATGCGGTGGAACTGACCAAGCGCGAGCAGGAAGTTCTGCGGATGGTGGCACTAGGCTACTCCAACAAGGAGATCGCCTGGCGCGCGGCCGTCAGCGTAAAGTCCATCGAGACCTACAAGGCGCGTGCTACGGAGAAGCTCAATCTCCATTCGCGCGCCCAGATCGTTCATTTTGCCGTCAGACACGGATGGATGAACGTCGTCGACGAAGCGAAACACTAAATCGGTCAACGACAACTGACGATGCTCCGATCATGACACCCGGCCACGCTGATGCGCTTGCCGGGTGTTTCTACTTTGGCGTCGCCATGTCGGGTTAACCCCTTCTGATCGACGGCTTTTCGCAGATGATAATAGCAGCCCCAGCCTGCTAGGCTTTCCGCGATCGGATTTGGTGTTCGGCCAAGCGCGACGAGACGGGATTTGGTGCAGTGCGGATAGTGTTTGTCCTTGCCGGCCTAGGCGCGGGCGGTGCAGAAAAGGTCGTTAACCTGCTCGCACATCACCGCGACAGGTGCGGCGATGAGGTGCACGTCATCGCGGTCAACGCTCCCGATGAACGTTCATTCTTTCCCTACGATGACTCGATTGGAGTAGATGCGCTTGCTCAAGCCCCACGCTTGTTGAGGGCTGGTGCGACGGCGTTTCGATTGATCGAACTCAATCGGCGTCTTGCGGCTATCAAGCCGGACCTGATCATATCGTTTCTCACAAAGGTCAACGTCATTACCGGGCTCGCTGCGATCGGCCTGAACGCCCCGACGATTATGTCGGAGCGCAACAACTTCAAAGCACAGTCCATGAGCCCGTTTTGGCGATGGATGGCTCCGTATACGGCGCGCCGCGCAACCAGCCTAGTCATGCAAACCGCCGATGCCCGCAATTCCTTGCCGGAGCATCTCCGGCGGAGGGCTTCGGTCATACCCAATCCGGTTGTTGTTCCTCCCGCAGGAAAGCGCGGATCGGATATGAAAGGCGCGCGGTTCGTGGCGGTCGGCCGCCTGGACAAGCAGAAGGGCTTCGACATGCTGCTCACTGCGTTTGCCAGTGTCGCGCAGAAAATCCCGGACGCTTCACTGGTCATTCACGGCGAAGGCCCTGAACGGGGAGCGCTCGAACAGCAAGCCGGCGCACTTGGGATTTCGCGTCGCGTCCAACTGCCGGGTGTCACGAATTCGCCGGGAGAGTGGGTTTCGCCGGGCGATGTTTTCGTGCTGAGTTCGCGTTTCGAGGGCTTTCCGAATGTACTGCTGGAAGCCTTGATGGGCGGCATGGCCACGGTGGCATTCGATTGCCCGTGGGGTCCGGGTGAAATTCTCGAGAATGGTGAAACAGGGCTGCTTGTCCCCGAGCAGAACCTTGATGCGCTAGGCGCTGCCATGATGCGCGTTGCGACCGACCCGGCGCTAAGGCAAAAGTTGGTGTTTTCCGGCCAGGCATCTGTAAAACGCTATTCCGCACCGGTTGTCGCGGCGAAGTGGGATGCCATTATCGCCAGCGCGGTTCGTTCGAAACCTGTTGGCATGGCAGTGCAGTCCTAGACCCCGCCAGCCTCGGCTTTCGCGGCCAACGCAGCCCCATTGACCATCCTGTTGGAGCGGTTCCCCTAAGAGGGGGATCGTCATCAGAGTGCGAAGAACTGCTCTGGCGACCTAACCCGTAGGTGCGGCGCGGACATAAAGTATTCCGGTTCCGTAGCGATCCTTGATGAAGAAATCCTTCGCCTCGGTGTATCCGTGGGTCTTGGCATAGTCGAGTAACGGGGCTTCCAGCGCCTCGCCAAAGCCGACAAGGATTGCTGCCGGCGGATCGGCGTCGAACAGCGCCCCGATCCGAGTGGGGGAAACCATGCGATAGTATTTTGCCAACTCCGGAGAGGTTATGTCGGCGGTGCGGTAGGCGAACGGGCCTGTCGCCAGTTCGGGATAAACTTCTGAACCGCCTTCCAGCGGATAGATCGGCGCCAGAGTCGCTACCTTGCCGGTGACGCCGGCCGCCGCGATCTGCTCAGCGATCTGCTCGCCGGCCTGATGCGTGCGCATGACGGTCATCCGGTTCGGATGCAGGATCGACCCGACATTCTGAGCGAGGCGCGGGGCGGCGATCACCAGAACGACCATGGTGGCCGCTAATATGGCCGGCTGCACATTCTGCCGGGCGTCCGGGCCGAGGCAGCCATAGAACAGCGCCAGCGCGATCGGCAGACAGACCAGCGGCGGTGCGAAATATTGCGGGAAGGCCGGCGTCGGGACGAAACTCAGGACCAGGCACAAGGCGAGCGTGCCGAGCACCAATATGCCCGCTCCCGACGGCAGCATCCAGCGGCCACGGCCCAGATAGGCGGAGTCGCGCCTGTAGGTGAGGACAATCGCCAGCAGGGCAGCGAGCGAAACCGCGGCGGCGCCGGCGAGCCAGACTTCGTTGGCCAGCATCAGCTTGGCGCCGAGTGTCGCGGCTACGCCTTCTTCGGTTGCCGCAGCGCTTTGTGAATACTGCGCGTGAGGGCCGAGGTGATAGCTCATCACATGCGCCAGAAAGCGCGCCGGATCCTTCGCGAGATAGATCAGAATCGGTAATCCGCCGATCAGCCCGCCCGCCGCCAGCGGCAGCACGACCCGCACGAGGCGCTGCGCGAACGTTTCGAGGCGAGGCAGGAACAAGGCGCCAAGAGCCACCATTGGAATGAATGCGACGGCGTTGAGTTTGAAGACAACCGCTATCGAAAGGCAGATGCCGCTCAGCAGGATCAGCAGCGGTCTCGACCTGCGGTGACGGACGCCAATGATGAACAAGCCAAGCCCGAGGAATGAGAATGGCAGTGGCAGCAGATTGTTGGTTGCGGTCATGCCCGTCTGGCTGAGGAACAAATCGTTCGCAAGCGAGAGCGCAACGATGCACCAGCTGATGAGGCCGGACCGGGTAATCGCATAGCTGAGCAGACCGATCGCCACCGCAAAAAGGATCCAGGCCGCCAGCACGCCGAAGCGACCGCTCATCAGCAGATGGTCGGAACCGCTTATCTGCTTGATCGCGTAAAAGAACCACGCGGACCCAGGCGGGTGGTTGTAGAAGAAATCCTGGTAGAGCCGCTGATCCTCGAGAAGCTGCATCGGCGGGACGTAGAGCTGTTCGTCGCGCCGAAGGTCGTAGTTCATAATCCGAAGCGCCACGCCGGCAAGCAGGACCACCGACAGGGCCGTCAGCGCGATGCGCACAAGCAGGGACGTTGCTGCCTCCGTTCGCTCGACTGGCTTATGCATGACAGTCCCCCAAACTATGAACTCACTTCACCCGGGATGACGCATCGGCTGCGGGCTTGATCCGCGCATTGTTGCGCAGGTAGTCGACACGCGCTGCGAACTGTTTTGTTTTAAGAAACGGAAAAGCCCCGGCGTTTCTTTCAGCGCCGCGCGGTATTCGGTTCGACGATAACGATGCCGCCATTCGGCCGTCCGAACCTCGCTCGAGGGGATCCGGTCACATGCCGGGATGAACCAGCTAAACCATTAATTTCTAAGGGTTGCGAGAATGAAATCGAGCAATTTGGGGGCGATAATCCCGGCGCTTGACGAGGATTTGCCTGACAGCGGCTTGGTTGCCGTTTTCCCGTGAACCAGTAGTATTTGTAGGATCGAGTGAGGCCGATCCGTGTTCGTGTTGTGAGTACTTATCGCGGCTTTCATAAAAAAAGCAATACGCTCTTTTCGGTCTATACTTCAATATGTAGCAATTCACGTTGGTGATGCCGGCGCACTTCCAGTCAGCGTACTTGAAGCGCGGCCCAGCCGGTTCCCAAGATGGGCGCGAGGCTTATCATGAAGGTGGTTCTTCTGGCCGGCGGTCTCGGCTCTCGCCTTGCCGAGGAGACACATAGAATACCAAAGCCTATGGTCGAGGTCGGCGGCAAGCCGATCATCCTGCATGTCATGGACATTTACAGTCATTTTGGCTTCCACGATTTTGTCGTGGCCGGTGGCTACAAATGCATGTCGATCAAGGCATTCTTCCACAATTTCCACCTGACCAACGCCGATTTCACCGTGGCGCTGAGCAGCGGATCGATGGTGCTGAAGCCTACCAAGACGCTTGACTGGAATGTTTCGGTGGTGGACACCGGCGTTCCGACCATGACCGGCGGACGGCTGTTGCTGCTGCGCGACTGGCTCGATCGCGAGACCTTCATGGTTACCTACTCCGACGGCGTCGGCAACATCGACCTGGAAGCGGTCCTGGCTTTCCACCGCTCTCACGGTAAGCTGGCGACGGTGACAGCCGTTCAGCCGCCGGCACGCTTCGGCAATCTCGAAATCGAAGGCGACCAGGTTGTCGAATTCACCGAGAAGGTCCGCAAGCACGAAACCTGGATCAACGGCGGCTTCTTCATCTTCGAGCCGGGCATACTCGACTATATTCCAAGCCTCGCGGAGCCGCTCGAAATGTCGCCGCTGACCAATCTGGCGCGCGACGGCCAACTGATGGCCTACAAGCACACGGGCTTCTGGCATCCGATGGATACGGTTCGCGACCGCGACTACCTGAACGGCCTTGCTGAAACCGAAACGCCGCCGTGGCTCGAATTCGCGCCGCCCGTACCCTCAGTTGGTTCCATGCCGACCCTGACCGGAATGAGTGAGCACAATGGCCGACTTCGTGGATGAGGTTTATCTCAACGAAGCTCTATCCCGCAAACGTGTCCTAGTCACCGGGCATACCGGGTTCAAGGGCGCGTGGCTGAGCCTTTGGCTGCGCCGGCTTGGTGCAAGCGTGGTCGGCGTGTCGCTGCCGCCGCAAAGCCCTTCCATGTTCAAGGCGATCGGACTCGACCGGATGATAGACAACCGGATCGGCGACATCCGCACGAAGGAAGGCCTTCGCAAGGCGATAGGCAACGAGGATTTCGACCTCGTCATCCATATGGCGGCGCAGGCGATCGTAAGGACTTCCTATGAGGACCCGATCGACACCTACCAGACGAACGTCATGGGAACAGCGATCGTGCTGGAGGCGGCGCGCAGGATGCCGTCGCTGAAAGGCGCCATCGTCGTCACCAGCGACAAGTGCTACGAGAACCGCGAATGGGTCTGGGGCTATCGCGAACAGGACCCGATGGGCGGAAACGACCCGTACAGCTCGTCGAAGGGCTGCGCCGAACTGGTTACAGCAGCCTACCGCCGGTCGTTCTTCAGCAATCCGGAAGGGCCACAGCTGGCCAGTGTACGCGCCGGTAACGTGTTCGGCGGTGGCGACTGGGGCGCCGACCGGCTGATCCCCGATCTGATTCGCTCCGCCGAAACCGGAGTGCCTGCGCGCATCCGCAATCCACGCAATGTGCGGCCTTGGCAGCATGTGCTGGAGCCGGTGCGGGGCTACCTCATGCTGGCTGCACGACTGATCGATACGGGGCCGGGCTTTGCCGGTGGCTGGAATTTCGGCCCGGACCGCGAGGCCGCCGTCGACGTGGTTACGCTCGCCGACATGGTCATGGACAAATGGAACGACGCCGGTCCGCAATATGTTGTCGAACGGCAAGCCAATGATGCGCCGGAAGCGGTAGTCCTGCGCCTCGACAGCACCAAGGCCAATGTCGAGCTTGGCTGGAAGCCGATCCTGTCGCTCAATCAAGGGGTGTCCATGACGGTCGAGTGGCATCTTCGCTACGCCCGGGACCGCGACAACATTGCCCAATTCTCTCAGCAGCAGGTTGCCGAATACGCGGCTGCGTGGTCGGTCAGCCGCGAGCGAAGCCTTGTTCCCGAAAATCAGATGAAGGTTCCGGTATGCGCGTAAATTACGGACAGTCGGTCTATGGCGAAGAGGAAATCGCCGCCGTTGTCGATGTGCTTCGCACCTCGACACAGATGGGCACCCGCGTGCGCGGCATGCAGGAGCGGGTTGCCGCGCTGTTCGCCAAGCGCCACGGCATAATGGTCAATTCCGGTTCGTCGGCAAACTATCTGGCGATCGAGATCCTCAACCTGCCGAAAGGTACGGAGGTGATCACGCCGGCGCTGACCTTCGCCACCACGGTCGCCCCGATCGTCCGCGCCGGCCTGGTGCCGGTGTTCATCGACGCTGCCGAGGCGACGTATAACATCGACGTTTCGCAGATCGAGCGCGCCATCACCTCGAAAACCCGCGCGGTGATGATCCCCTCGCTCATCGGCAATCTGCCGGACTGGGATCGGATCCGAGCCATCGCCGACAAGCACAATCTGATCGTCATAGAGGACAGCGCCGATACGCTCGGTGCGACGCTCAACGGCACGAGCACGGGAAAGCGCTCGGACATCAGCACCACCAGTTTCTATGGCTCCCATGTCATCACCGCCGCCGGAAATGGCGGCATGATCTGCGTCAACGATGAAGAACTCGCCCGGCGTGCGCTGCTGCTGCGTTCGTGGGGCCGCACCTCGTCGCTTTTCGTCGAATCCGAAACCATCGAGAACCGGTTCAATGTCGAACTCGACGGTATTGAGTACGACGCAAAGTTCCTGTTCGAGGAGCTCGGTTTCAACATCGAACCCTCGGAGATCAGCGCCGGCTTCGGCCTGGTGCAACTCGACAAGCTGGAACGCAATATTGCGACACGCGAGCACAATTTCGCTGCACAGTACGCCTTCTTCAAGACCTACGAAGACTGGTTCGCACTGCCCAAGCAGTTGCCGGGCTCGCGCACGGGCTGGCTCGCCTTCCCTTTGACGGTGCGCAAGGACGCGCCGTTCACGCGCCGCGACATGCAGATTTTCCTGGAGAAACGGGACATCCAGACGCGCCCGGTCTTCACAGGCAACATCCTGCGGCAGCCCGCCATGGCGGGTGTCGTGCACAGGGCGATGCCGGGCGGCTATCCGGTCGCCGACGATGTCATGCGCGGCGGCATCCTGCTTGCCTGCCATCACGGCCTTATCGCCGAACAACTCGACCACGTCCACAACTCGTTCCGGGATTTTGCAAGGCAATTCGCGACAGCGCGCCCGAACAAGACAATGCCGGCGCGCCCTGCCGCAACTCCAGCCACGATTGGGATCTGACAATGGCCTTGATGACACGTTGCCGTGCCTGTCTTGCCGAGCACCCGTATCTTTTCCTGCCCATGGGCGACCATCCGCCCGCAAACAGCTTCGTGCGCGCCGGCGATGTCGGCAAGGAGCAGCCTGTTTATGCGCTTGACACGCAGGTTTGCCTGGAATGCGGTTTGATCGAGGTCGAGGATCAGGTGCCGGAAGGCTTCTTCGAACACTATCTCTACGTACCGTCGGGCGCGACCTTGATGCATACTCATTTCGGCGGTCTCGCCGAGGTTCTGAAGGAGAAGGCCAAGTCGGGCCTGATCGTGGACATCGGCTGCAACGACGGCTTGCTGCTGTCGGCCTGCAACAAGATCGGCTGCAAGACGATCGGCGTCGATCCAGCCGCCAACCTTGCCGAAATCGCCAAGACCCGCGGCGTCGATGTCGACGTCGGCTATTTCACCGCCGATGCATCGGAGGTGCTGGTCGACAAATACGGTCCGGCTTCGGTGATCGTCACCACCAACACGTTCAACCACATTGGCGATCTTCATAATTTCATGGCGGGCGTTAAGCGCTGGTTGGCTGACGATGGCTTCTTCGTCATCGAGGTGCCGTGGGCCAAGGATTTGCTCGACCGCAATGAGTTCGACACGATCTATCATGAGCATGTCTCCGAGTTCAGCCTGCTGTCGCTGGTCAAACTTGGTGGGTTCTTCGATCTCAAGGTGGCCGATGTGCACCGGCTGAACGTGCATGGCGGTTCGATGCGCGTGTTCCTGAAGCACGCTGACGCGCTAACCGCCATCGCTCCGATCGTCGGCGAAATGCTTGCCGAGGAACGCGAGGCAGGCATGCTGTCCGAGGAAACATATCAGGAGTTCGCGGCGCGCATCGATCAGGTGGGCAGCGACCTCAAGGCAATCCTCGCCGATTGCTCGGCCAAGGGTCTGAAGGTTGCCGGCTACGGCGCGCCTGCCAAGGGCAACACCCTGCTCAACTTCTTCCAGATCGGGCCGGAGACTCTCGATTATCTGGTCGACCGCAATGCGCTGAAGCAGGGCTTGTATTCGCCCGGCATGAAGATCCCGATCCGCTCGCCGGAAGCTCTTGTCGATGACCGGCCGGATGTCCTGCTCGTACTTGCGTGGAACTTCTTCGACGAGATCAAGCAGCAGCAAAGCGAGTTTGCCGCCAAGGGGGGAAAATTCCTGGTGCCGCTCCCGACTCCTGTCCTTGTCTCTTGATCCGAAACGCGTGGCCCATATGATCACCCACGCCTTTCCCATCCCATCGTCGTGAGGTGCGATGTCGCGGATACTCATCACCGGAGGCGCAGGGTTTGTCGGGTCGCATCTGGCCGAAGCCTGCGCCAAGGCTGACCATCAGGTCCATGTCGTCGTCCGCCCGGGTTCGTCGGACAAACGCCTGAGCGATGTGCTTGATCGAATATCGGTTCATCGCGTCGATCTCAGATCGGAAGCCGATGTCGGGCATTGCCTCGCCGATGTCAGCCCGGACATAGTCTACCACCTGGCCTCTTCTCCCAGACGGCAGCCAAGCCCGCATCTCGATGACGCCAAGGCGTATATCCGCGAAGACCTGGGTTGCCTCATAGTTTTGCTTGGCGCTGTGGCGGCGTTGAGGCGGCCCCCCTCCCACGTCATACGCGCAGGTTCCTTGGCGGAGTATGGCACTGCTCCGCTGCCCTATCGCGAGGATGTCCGGGAGGCACCCGCCACGGTCTATGGCGCGGGTCTGGTCGCGGCGACGCACTATGTAAGCGCGCTGCGGGCCCGGCTTCCGTTCGCCGTTGCGACAGCGCGGCTCGCGCTGATCTACGGAGCCGCGCAGTCGGCGGACTATCTAGTCCCGGCCTTGGTGGAGAAATGCCTTGCCGGCGAAGTTTCCACTATCCGCCGGCCGGACGATCGGCGTGATTTGCTGTTCATCGGCGACGCGGTGGAGGCGCTGATGCGCATGGCGGCCATGCCGCTGCCACCTGCCGCCATCGTCAACATTTGCACCGGTATCGCGCCGACCATGCGTGAAGTCGCCGGTCTGGTCGTCGATGCGACGGGCGCCGATCCGAACCTCATCGAGTTTGGTGACGGACCGATCTCCGGAGCCGCTGATCTTCGCGGCTCACCGGAACTCGCCAGCGAACTTCTGCAGTGGCGGGCGCGAACCGCTTTGGCGGCAGGCATGGCGCAGACGGTGAAATGGTATCGCGAGCGCGCGCTCCCGGATCAGAAGTTCAAGACTGCAACGGCGAATACCACTTTGCCCGGTGGAACGTTTGGAGTGCGGTAATGTCCAGTGCCCTGCCAACCAAGGTTTCGGTTCTCGTTCCGGCATTCAACGAGGAGGCGAATGTCCGCCGCTGCTACGATGCGATTGTCGAGACGTTTCGCGGGCTTCCCGACCACGAGTATGAAATCATCTTCACCGACAATCATTCCACGGATGCAACCTTCAGCATCCTGAAGGAGATCGCGCGCGACGACCGCCGGGTCCGCGTCATCCGGTTCAGTCGCAACATCGG
The DNA here is from genome assembly GCA_963839725.1 of uncultured Alphaproteobacteria bacterium. Lineage (GTDB taxonomy): Bacteria > Pseudomonadota > Alphaproteobacteria > Rhizobiales > Rhizobiaceae > Kumtagia. Next base: position 211,220 of record CAWIWT010000007.1, read on the forward strand.
CTATCAGCGCTCCGTCCTTGCGGCCTACAAGGCGGCGACGGGCGACTGCTCCGTCCAGATCGATTGCGATCTGCAGGACCCGCCGCATTTCATTCCGCAAATGCTCGGCATTTGGCGCGAGGGCAATCAAGTCGTCTATGGCATCAGGCGCTCGCTGAAGGACAAGTGGCATGTCGCGCTGATGCGGCGCGGCTTCTACTGGCTGGTGAATGCGCTCAGCGAGGACGATTTGCCGCTCAACGCCGGCGAGTTCCGGCTTGTCGACCGCCGCATCCTCGATGAACTAAGGCGCGTCGAGGATACGTCACCCTATGTGCGCGGCCTGATCAGCGCAATGGGCTTCAACCAGGTCGGCTTCGAATATGACCGGCAGGGCAGGGTGGCCGGTGAGAGCAAGTTCCCGTTCCGCGCCATGGTCGCGCTGGGCGTCGATGCCGTGCTCAACCATTCGCTGGTGCCGCTGCGGCTGGCGTCGCTCACCAGTCTCTTGGTGGGGACGGTTACCTTTGTTCTGCTGATGATCTACCTGCTCGGCTGGTTCGTGTTCGGCCAGAACTGGCCACGCGGCTTCGCCACCACGACAATCCTGCTGCTGATCTCGATGACGTTGAACGCCATGTTCCTCGGCATTGTCGGCGAGTATGTCGGGCGCATCTTCATGCAGTCGAAGCGGCGGCCGGGTACGATCATCGAGGAGACGCTGAATTCGGAACCCAAAGCCGTGCATATGTTGAAGCAGTCCGAGATGAAGGTTCGATAGGGTCCCATGCGCACGTCACTCATGCGGCTCGCAGGAAGGATCGACGCCACGATCATTCGCTTTGCCGTCGTCGGCGCGATCACGACTACGCTCGACTTTGTCCTGTTCGCAGGACTGGTGGGGATGACCGGACAACCGGTGCTCTCAAACCTCTTCTCCTATTCGTGCGGCCTGGCGACGAGCTATCTGCTCAACCGAAGCTGGACGTTCGGTGTCGACCCTGATTTCGGTCAGGCGCTGAAGTTCCTGCTGTTCACCTCCACCGGCCTGCTGCTGTCGACATTGCTCGTCGCCTTGCTTTCGACGGCGCTCACGCCGCTCTTCGCAAAGCTCATCAGCGTGCCGATCGTGTTCTTCTGGAACTATCTTACGGCCCGGTACTGGGTGTTTGCCGCAAGTGGCGTTTCTCGCGACAGGGGGGATCAGACGTTTTCCTGACCAGCGGAGATTATAGCACCAAGCGGGCTGGTTTTCCTGACCTGACAAGCAAGATCAGGCTCCGCATCATCCCAACGACTACAACCATTTGACGCGATATCCTTGCGCGAGGTGTCAGCTTGAAAATCGCAATTATTGGCTCCGGCTATGTTGGCCTTGTCTCCGGCGTATGTCTGGCCGACTTCGGTCACACGATCACCTGCATCGACAAGGATGAACTCAAGATCGCCGCACTGCAGCGCGGTCAGATACCGATCTATGAGCCGGGGCTGGAATCGCTGGTTGTCCGCAATCAGGAAGAAGGGCGCCTGACCTTCACCACCGAACTGGACGGGCCGGTCGGCGAAGCCGATGCGGTGTTCATCGCGGTTGGCACGCCGTCGCGGCGCGGTGATGGGCATGCAGACCTTTGTCACGTGTTCCAGGCGTCGCGCGAGATCGCACAAGCGCTGAAGGGACCAACGGTCATCATCACCAAATCTACAGTCCCGGTGGGTACTGGAGATGAGGTGGAGCGGATCATTCGCGAGGAAAACCCGACGGCCGATTTCGCCGTTGTTTCCAACCCAGAGTTCCTGCGGGAAGGGGCAGCCATCCAGGATTTCAAGCATCCGGATCGCATCGTCATCGGCGCCGAAAACGAATTTGCGCGCGGGGTGATGTCGGAAATCTATCGGCCACTGTTCATCAACAAGTCGCCTGTGCTGTTCACCTCGCGCCGTTCGGCGGAGTTGATCAAATACGCAGCCAACGCCTTCCTTGCGATGAAGATCACCTTCATCAACGAGATCGCCGACCTTTGCGAGAAGGTGGACGCGGACATTCAAGAGGTCGCGCTGGGTATCGGGTCCGACAATCGTATCGGCTCGAAATTCCTGCACGCCGGACCGGGTTTCGGCGGGTCCTGCTTCCCCAAGGATACGGTAGCGCTGGTGAAGTCCGCGCAGGACCATGGGGCGGAAGTGCGGCTTGTCGAAACGACGATTGCCATCAACGACGCCCGCAAGCGGGCAATGGCCCGCCGCGTCATCCGGGCGCTCGGCGGCAGCGTACGCGGCAAGACGATCGCCATTTTTGGCCTGACCTTCAAGCCGCATACCGACGACATGCGGGAGTCACCATCGATCTCGATCATCCAGGCTTTGCTGGACGGCGGCGCGCGCATCCAGGCCTATGATCCGAAAGGCATGGAGCAAGCACGCCACATTTGGTCGGACGTCGTCGACTTCCGCTCAAATCCCTACGAGGCCGCGGAAAACGCGAGCGCCATCTGTGTGCTTACAGAATGGGAGCAATTCCGCGCGCTCGATTTCGACCGGTTGGCCAAAGTCGTCGCGAAGCCGATCCTGCTCGACTTCCGCAATATTTATTCGCCGGAGCAGGTCACCCGGCGCGGCTTCATATATTCGCGAATCGGGTCGGCACATTGGTCGCCGGCGCGTGCTGGCGAACTGATGGCGGAGGCGGCAATCGCCGCCGAGTAGCGTTCGCGGGTGGCGGCCAAGCCTCGCTTAAGAGGTGCCGGCCATCCGATCCAATCACCCGGCTGCAAATCTGAGCACTTGACGTAGGCATGCATGTCGCCGCTCGATAGCGAATTGTCCGCGACAACGCCCTATTCTAGTTTCGACGCCGGCGAACCGGCCGCGAACAACGGTGCAGCAGATCACCGTGCATCGGTCGGGGCCGCACAAGTTCCCGTTGAATTGTCTCATTTCGGGTAACTCAGAATTGTCAAGTACCTCAGCATAAGTTGATGGAACGCTATTCTGCCGCATTTGCCAATCAGGCGTGGGGCGCGGGCGGTGGGTGATTCGCGGAGAGCTCACAAATGTTAATTCGGGGAACCTCCCTCGTAGACCGGTTTTTTGGAACCAGCGCTGCCGACACCATCTATGGCTACGATGGAAATGACGAACTCACCGGTAACGCGGGAAACGACTATATCGACGGTGGAAACGGTGACGACAAGCTAATTGGCGGGCTAGGCAATGACGACCTTTGGGGTGGCGCCGGCAATGATCGCCTGGACGGTGGCGACGGACACGACCATTTCCACGGTGGCGGCGGCATCGACACCATTTATGGCGGCGCCGGCGAAGATTATATCGATGGCGGCGAAGGGGACGACATCATCTATGCCGGCCTGGGCAATGACGGGTTTAACAACCGCATCGATCCGGCTACGGGCAAACTGACCCAGCAGGCAGTCGGCGGCGGTGCTGGCAATGACATCATCTACGGAGAAGACGGCGACGATGCCCTGAAGGGCCAGTCAGGCAACGACCGCGTATACGGCGGCAACGGCAATGACATGGTCGATGGCGGCGACGGCAACAACTACCTAGAAGGCGGCTCCGGAAATGACGTCCTTGATACTGAAGTTGGCATCGATGCAGCGCATGGCGGCGACGGCAATGATCGTATCTCGGTCGGCAACGGCGACGATAAGGCCTATGGCGACGCTGGCGACGACTTCATCAGCGGCGAAGGTGGAAACGACCTTCTCTACGGCGGTGTCGGCAACGACCGCTTCTACGCCGGTGATGGCAATGATCAGATCCGTGGCGATGCTGGGGTCGATACGCTGATCGGAGAAGGGGGCGCCGACAAACTTTGGGGCGGCGCTGATGCCGATCGGTTTGCCTTCAAGGGTGCTACCGCAAGCGTTGGCCAGGACGCCGTCATGGACTATCAGGACGGGGTCGATCTGCTGATCTTCGAGAAGACAGGCATCACCAGCTATTCCAGTTCCGGCGCCAATGGAACGGTGTATGCGTATAATCAGACCAATGGCGATGTTTTGCTCAAGGGCCACAGCTCAAGCGGGCAGTTGATCAACGTTCTTATCGTCGACTGGAACCATCAGATCGACGCCGCCGATTTCACAAGAGCAGACTTCGCGCTTTCCTAGAGCAAGATGAGATTAGTTCGATCGTTCTGCCGGCAATGGTTTGGGCCAAGGGCGAGGATTTTGCCGCGGTTGTACCCATTGGAACGGCTAAGGCAAAAGCCCAAACCGGCCCGCTCGGCCGTCACCCAACTACGGCCTTCGCGACCCTCCGCGTGGATCGCCTCGCCGTCCGTGAAACAGAACTGGCCGAACCTAACCACATTTGCTCTAGCGAAGAGCCATCCGAGCGGGCCCCGCGGCCGACCTGGTTGAGTGTTTCGGCTGTTATGGGTAGGACTGCAAATTAGATACCGGCGTAGCCCCTGTACCAGCCAACGAACTCCCGCAAACCGTCGGCGAGGGTAACGCGCGGCTTGAAGCCATAGTCTCGCGTCATGTGATCTATATCGGCGAAGGTGGCGGCGACGTCGCCGGGCTGCATGGGTTCGAAATTGATCTTCGCCTTGCGCCCCGCATAGCCCTCGATCAGGTTGAGGAAATCCATGACCCTCGACGGCTTGTTATTGCCTATGTTGTAGACGCGGTGCGGGCGCGTGCCTTGCTCGAAAACCGGCGCCTTCACCGTGGCTATGATACCCGCGGCGATGTCGTCGATGTGGGTGAAGTCGCGTTCGGATTCGCCCTTGTTGAAGACGCGGATCGGCTTTCCCTCAAGGATGGACTGTGTGAACATCCAGTAGGCCATGTCCGGGCGGCCCCAGGTTCCGTAGACCGTGAAGAAGCGCAGGCCGATCTGCCGGATCCCGTAGAGGTGGGCGTAGGTCGAGCTCATCAGCTCGTCGCTGCGCTTGGTCGCGGCGTAAAGCGAGATCGGCAGGTCGACGCGGTCGTCCTCGCTGAACGGCACCTTGTCGTTGCCTCCATAGACCGAACTGGAAGAGGCATAGACGAGGTGGCTTAGTCCCTCCCAGCGCCGGCAGGCTTCCAGGACGGATAGATGCCCAAGCAGGTTGGAATGCGCGTAGGCGAACGGGTTTTCCAGCGAATAGCGGACGCCGGCCTGTGCGGCGAGATGCAACACCACATCCGGCTTCTCGGCCTGGACGAAGGCCATCAACCGTTCGTTGTCGGCAATGTCCATCTCGACAAAACGGATCTGGTTGTCGAGCGTCGCCAGGCGTGCATGCTTGAGCGCGACATCGTAATACGAATTCAGGTTGTCTAAACCGACGACCTCCACACCCTGGGTCGCCAACCGACGCGCGGTGTGCGAGCCGATGAACCCGGCTATGCCTGTGATCAAGACCTTCATGGCGCCAAGGCTTCGCACAACAACAACGGCAAGGCCAGCAGCCCTTTGAAAAATAATCGTGATTTCGGAAAAACCGGTCAAACCGGCTCTGAGGCGCCAGACATAAATTTCGTTTCGACCGCGGGCCGCTTACAAGGGGGCCTCTTTAGAAAAATCTGCGGCCTCGCGAGAACGCCCTTCACTTACTCGCGCAGATGTTCGCTGCCCCTCATCGCCCTGCCGGGCACTTCTCCCCGTGAGGACGGGGAGAAGGAGCTGGCCGCAACGCTGACGCCCCCTCTCACCGTCCCGAGCCCGTCGAAGGATACGCGGAGAGGGTAAAGGTGAGGGGCAGCATTTGCCTTTCAAGCGACTGCTCCGCGCGAACAGCCCACCTTATCGCGAAAGGCGCTAACCCTTCTTGTTTTGCCGGTTGGCGATAAGGTCGTCCACGACTGCCGGATCGGCGAGCGTCGAAGTATCGCCAAGCGAGCCGAAATCGTCTTCCGCGATCTTGCGCAGGATGCGGCGCATGATCTTGCCCGAACGGGTCTTCGGCAGGCCGGGTGCGAATTGCAACTTGTCGGGCGAAGCGATGGCGCCGATCTCCTTGCGGACATGGGCGACCAGTTCCTTGCGCAGTTCTTCAGAGCCTTGCTCACCGGCCATCAGGGTGACGTAGCAATAGATTCCCTGTCCCTTGATTTCGTGCGGATAGCCGACAACCGCAGCCTCAGAGACTTTCGGATGGCTGACCAGCGCCGACTCCACCTCGGCGGTGCCCATCCGGTGGCCGGAGACGTTGATCACGTCGTCGACGCGGCCGGTGATCCAGTAGTAGCCGTCCTCGTCGCGCCGGCAGCCGTCGCCGGTAAAGTACTTGCCCTTGTAGGTGGAGAAGTAGGTCTGAACGAAGCGCTTATGGTCGCCATAGACGGTGCGCATCTGGCCGGGCCAGGAATCGGTGATGCAAAGATTGCCGCTGGCTGCTCCTTCAAGCACCAGGCCTTCACCATCGACCAGCTGCGGCTTGACACCGAAGAAGGGCCGCGTGGCTGAGCCGGCCTTGAGCTCAGTCGCGCCGGGCAGCGGGGTGATCAGGATGCCGCCTGTCTCGGTCTGCCACCAGGTGTCGACGATCGGGCTGCGGCCGTCGCCGACAACGTTGAAGTACCATTCCCAGGCTTCCGGATTGATCGGCTCGCCGACCGAACCAAGCGTGCGCAACGACTTGCGCGAAGTCTTCGACACAAAACCGTTGCCGGCGCCCATCAGCGCTCGAATAGCGGTCGGCGCGGTGTAGAAGATGTTGACCTGGTGCTTGTCGATCACCTCCCAGAAGCGCGAGGCGCTGGGATAGTTTGGCACGCCCTCGAACATCAGCGTGGTGGCGCCGTTGGCGAGCGGCCCGTAGACGATGTAGCTGTGGCCGGTGACCCAGCCGACATCGGCGGTGCACCAATAGACGTCCCCGTCATGATAGTCGAAGACATATTGGTGGGTCAGGGAGGCATAGACGAGATAGCCGCCGGTGGTGTGCAGCACGCCCTTCGGTTTGCCGGTTGAGCCCGAGGTGTAGAGGATGAACAGCGGGTCCTCCGCCTTCATCTTCTCAGGCTTGCATTCCGGCTTAACCGTCGCTGCCTCATCGTGGTACCAGAGGTCGCGGCCATTCGCCCAGCCGACCTTACCGCCGGTGCGGCGCACCACAAGGACGTTCTTGACCATAACGCCGTGTCTGGCGGCGATGTCGATCGCCTTGTCGGTGTTCTCCTTGAGCGGGATGGTCTTGCCGCCACGCAGTCCCTCATCGGTGGTGATGATGAAGGTGGAGGTGGCATCCACTATGCGGCCTCCGAGCGAGTCCGGGGAAAAACCGGCGAAGACGATCGAATGAACCGCGCCGATGCGCGTGCAGGCGAGCATTGCATAGGCCGCTTCGGGGATCATCGGCATGTAGATAGTGACGCGGTCGCCCTTCTTGACGCCGTACTTCTTCAGCACATTGGCGAAGCGGCAGACATGCGCGTAAAGCTCTTTGTAGGTGACCTTGCGGTCGTCATACGGGTTGTCGCCTTCCCAGATGATGGCGACCTGATCGCCGCGCTTCTTCAAATGCCGGTCGACGCAGTTGTAGGAGACGTTGAGCAGCCCGTCCTCGAACCATTTGATCGAGACCTTGCGGTCAAAGGAGGTATTCTTGACCTTGGTGTAAGGCTTGAACCAGTCGAGCCGCTTGCCATGCTTGCCCCAGAACCTGTCTGGGCTCTTCACGCTCTCGGCGTACCATTTCTGATAGGTTTCGTTGTCGATCAGCGCGCGCTTCTTCCATGCGGGCTGCACCTTGTGAACGAATACCTCGGACATAAACCTTCCTCCCATCACCTCGCGCCGGTATGAGACCGGCGCGGGCGCGGCTCTCCCGGCCGCCGCCAATTGCCGGGCATTATTATCAATTCGCCGCAAACGACAATATTAGACGTTGGGTGCGCGTGGCGGGATGCCGCAGCGGGAGGCGGGAGGCGTTGCTGCAGCGGTGTTAGCAGTCGCGCTCAAAGGCTGCTAAGCCACTGTTATTCCTGACGTAACCTTTACAAGTCGAGGGAATTTGTTAATAGACAGTTAACCATCGTGGAGCACACTTTCCGTGGGAGGAATGTCAGGCGCTCTGAGAGGACTGCCATGCGAACGACTTCCGAAATGGAACTGATGCTTCAAGGTTATGGGCTGACGACCGCTCAAATCCTGTATCACTATCCGGATCATCCCCATCTGCTGCAGACTTTTATCTGGCAGGATTATGATCTCGCTCCGAAATTTCCGGTGATGTTCAAGTTTCTGGAGTTCTGGAACCAGAAGCTCGAAGGACCGCTGCACTCGGTCGCCTATTCGCATCGCCGGCTAATCGCACCGAACGAGTGGCGCAATGTAAACGGCGAATTCGTGTTGCACTGAAGGCAGGGCAGCTGCATTCAAATTCCGACGGGGCGACTGTGCGCGCCCCGCAAAACAGTTCCTGCTATAGCTGGCCGGTGCGAAGCCGGCCTGATGGCCTTGATAGGCGCTAGGCTCGCTTTACGAGCCGCACGATCAACAGGATGATGATCGCGCCGATTGCGGCCGATATGATCGACCCGACCCAGCCTGCACCCAGCGAAATGCCGAGCCTAGGGAAGAGCCAACCGGCGACGACGGCGCCGACAATACCGAGAACGATGTTGCCGATGAGGCCGAAGCCGAAGCCCTTGACGATAAGGCCGGCAAGCCATCCGGCAACGCCGCCCACGATGATCCAGACAAGCAAGGCATACAAGTCCATGGGATTTTCCCTCCTTAAGCCAGCCACGGTCCTGAGGATTCCCAACGAATCTGGTTCCGCGGCTGATTCGGAGATTACCTGCGTAGAATGCCTTTATCCAGAAGGCGGCAGCGTGCTCAGGGCTAGGAAAACGAAAGGCGCCGGTATTCGCTCCGCTGTTTGATGGCATTACATGAAGGTCGGTACGATAAACGGGTTCACCTCGATGCCGGAGGGCTTGCGGGCGTCGGGCCTGCTTGTCGCCTTCTTTGGCCCGATTGAGAATGTCTTGAGCAGGTCGAGCAGCGGGGTTTCTGGCTGTGCGACGCGCGTCGAGCTCATGGCTGGCTTTGCGTGCTTTTCAATCGCGGTGCCGGCAAAAAGCGGGCCTGTGGCGACCAACGTTGCGGCCATGGCGAGGGCTAGCTTTTTCATAAAATTGACTTTCTTCGTACGTGTACGATGTTGCGTACATACGCGCCTCAGCCTGTTGCCGCAAGCGATTTATTGTACGCGTACGAAAAACCTTACAGCCGCGGCGGTAGACTGGTCGGGACGTCCCTTTCGGCGGTCATCTCGTCGACGCTCAGCAGACGGGGCTAAGATCGGTCAGCGGCTTTGCGGTCAGATTGGCAATGCCGGCCATCGACGCCTCGATAACGCGGTCGATATAGGCCTCACGACCGCCGAAAGGGTAGTGCGGAAAGCTGATCATGAGCGACACCGCTCCGTGCCCGAACGTCCAGAGGAATGTCGATATGGCAAAGACATCGCCATGCAGAACACCGGCATCGACGCAGCCCTGGACGCGCTTCAGCAACAGCTGAAGCGCCGGGTTTTCCTTGTAGATCCCCTGCATTTCGATACCCGGTATCTCGTCCATCTTTGCGGTCATGAACACAGTGCGATATTCGTTCGGGTTCTCGAAAGCGAAGGCCGCATATTCGTGCATCAACTTGTAGAGCGCGGCGAGGGGGTCGGCCGGCGAATCGCGCTCCATACGTGAGGCAAGTTTTGCGAACGCGTCCTGGGCGAGCGCAAACAGGATCGCGTGCTTGTCGGGGAAGTATGAATAGACCGACATCGGCGCATAACCAACGCGTGCGGCGAGTTTGCGGATGGTCAGACCCTCGTAGCCTTCCTCCTTAACCAGCGCATGTGCCGCTTCAATCAGTTCGGCGCGAACCTCCGCCTTTTGTGTTTCCCTGCGGCTTGCAGCATTTGCGGCCATACACGAGACTCCCCGCCGATATTATACGCTGTACGAACTACGCTTCAATGCGGACCTGGTTCCGTAGTAAACGTCGTTCAGCGATTTGTTGGATGATCTTTGCGCGGTCACGGTCAAAGGGGAGGACAGATGTCCGGCGAGACAAATCTGGCGGCGTTGCTGGCTGGTATGCGACCGGCTCTACAGCCTGGCGTTTTCGTCTTCTGCACTCTGCCGGACGGGAATCGTGAGCCGGCGAATATTTCGCCGGTGATGATGTTCAAGGAGAGCGAAGGCCTGACGCTCATCCTCCGCGAAGAGGAGGCGCAACAGGCAGGTCTCACTGCGCAGTTCCGCTGCCGAATGATAACACTGGAAATCCACTCATCGCTGGACGCAGTGGGTTTTCTGGCGGCGATCACCACACGTCTTGCGGCTGCCGGCATGGGTGTGAACCCGGTCTCGGGCTATTTCCACGACCATCTGTTCGTCCCGGAAGACCGCGCGGACGAGGCGATGCGGATACTAGCTGAGACGACGAATATCCGGTGAGAGCTGCCCGCAGGGAGCTGGCGAGTAAAAACTCGCCGCCTGGTTGAAGAACTGGGATTGCTGAGCCGGCCCCGCCTCAGCGCCTTCTGACATAGTGAATGTCGGGCAGCTTTTCGTCATTGCTTGCGCCATCGCCGAAGACTTCGACGACAAATCCATGCCGCTCATAAAAGCGACGAGCGCCTGAATTGGCCTGAAAGCAAAAGAGATTTACAACCGGCAACCCCCTGGCCGCTTCGCTGAGCAGGGAGCTGCCAATGCCGCGTCCGGTCCAGGCGGGGTCCAGATAGAGCTGTTCGACCCAATCGTTGTGAACGGCAATGAAGCCGACGACTGCGCCATCAGCTTCGGCAACGGTGACCGTCTGGTTTGGCAGAAGGTGATCGCGAACGAAGCCTCGATCCTCTTCTGGCGTGTGTACGTCCGGCATCCAGTCGAACGAAAGGCGCGCCGCCCGCATGATCCTGGCGATGTCGTCCGCGTCGGCCATTGCGGCCGGCCGCAGGGCAATGTTGCCGGAGAGCCTACTGGTCATTGACCGTGCGCGAGCGAACTTGTTGCGTAGCCGCAAGCGCGACCGCGCGTCGGGCCACGTGGCGCGCCGGAGTGAGCCGCGCAGCGGCGATAGCGTGAGGACAGACGGCTGAGGGCCGAGCCCGCGACTGCGGGCCGCCCAACTTTTCGGGCGCTCCCGCGGAGGGCCAGCCGCCAAAGGCGGCGGTGCGGCCCGTGGGCGAAAATCAAGCCGCCTTCTGCTTCGGCTGGATCAGGCCGCGCGCAATCAGCAACTCAGCGATCTGAACGGCGTTGAGCGCGGCACCCTTGCGCAGGTTGTCGGAGACGATCCACATGGACAGGCCGCTGTCGACGGTCGAATCCTCGCGGATGCGCGAAATATAGGTGGCATCCTCGCCTGCGGAGTTCCAGCGGGGTGATGTAGCCGCCATTCTCGCGCTTATCGATCACCAGACAGCCCGGCGCGTCGCGCAGGATGTCGCGTGCTTCGTCGGCAGTGATCGGCTTTTCGAACTCGATGTTGACGGCTTCCGAATGGCCGATGAACACCGGCACCCGCACGCAGGTCGCTGTCAACTTGATCTTCGGATCGAGCATCTTCTTGGTTTCGGCGACCATCTTCCATTCTTCCTTGGTGAAGCCGTCGTCCAGGAAGACGTCGATGTGCGGGATGACGTTGAAAGCGATGCGCTTGGTAAACTTCTTGGCCTCGACCGGATCGGCGACGAAAACGGCGCGGGTCTGCTGGAACAGCTCGTCCATGCCTTCCTTGCCGGCGCCGGACACCGACTGATAGGTGGCGACGACGACGCGCTTGATGGTCGCGACATCGTGCAGCGGCTTTAGGGCAACGACCAGCTGCGCGGTCGAGCAATTCGGGTTGGCGATGATGTTGCGCTTGGTGAAGCCATCGATGGCATCCGGGTTCACCTCCGGAACGATCAGAGGTACGTCCTGATCGTAGCGCCAGGCCGACGAATTATCGATGACGATGCAGCCTTGCTTGCCGATCTTCGGCGACCATTCCTTGGAAATCTCGCCGCCGGCCGACATTATGCAGATGTCGGTATCGGAAAAGTCATAGGTGTCGAGCGCCTTGACCTTCAGCGTGCGGTCGCCGAACGACACTTCCGTGCCGACCGAGCGGCGCGAAGCAAGTGCCACAACTTCGCTGACCGGAAAACCGCGCTCTTCCAGAATATTCAGCATTTCGCGGCCCACATTTCCCGTGGCGCCGACAATTGCTACCTTGAATGCCATCTTACTCTGCTCCTGTCCTCACCGCTTGGCTTGCAGAAAACCCGCTGGCCTATCGCGGGTCTCGACCCCGGCCGGACCCGGGTGAGGGCGAGATGGCCAGGGAGTTCAGACCGTCTTGACGGTCTTTTTGGCCATGGTTTTGGTCGAACGGATAGATGCGCGTTCGCGCCCGGCGCCGTGGCCAGGAAAGTCGAACACACAAAGCGCCATCGACAGGCCGCGCATCATCCACCCATCCGCAGGTTCCGCTCGTCGGAACCGCTGGCATTACGCCCGCGCGTGCTATTACGCGGATCGGCAGAAGAGTCAATCATGACGTGTCGGGACGCTCCCGCGTCCAGACGGCCAAGCCGTGGAGTTCGTTCAAAACCTCGTGCACCGCGTGCGTGGGTTGGCGGCGCCATCCGGGTGGGCGCCCGGGCCGCATCGGCGAGAGGCGCCGGATACGATCTTTCCCTAGCGCACGGCTTTCCCTTTCTTGCGCGCCTTCGGCGTCGCGGCCGGCGTCGCTGTTTCTGCTGTGCGCGCGTGCGCGTGCCTGCCAGCGCGCAAGGCGCGTCGCCTGACGCGGCAGGTCGTCCAGAGCCCGTGCGATCGCTTGGAGACGGCGATGCAGACGACCCGCATCGAGCGGATCTTCGGGGGTCGACGGCGGCGGATCCGGGTCGCGGGGCCGGTCGAAGAAGCTGATGCGCGGAACGCTGTGCTGTTTGGGACGCCGCCGGCCACCCCCGCGTTTGAGTGGGTCGAGCAGCGGAAGCGATAGCGCGCGCGGCGGGACGAGGGCAGGGTCCGGTATCGAGCCTTGCCGCACGATGCCGGTGCCGACGCCGTCGCGCACGAAGATGGACTTCGGCTTTGGCTTGGGCGTGCGCGGCGGGGAAAGCTCGACCACCATCCCGCGCGCTGCAACGATGATAAGCCGGCGAGTCGCTGCTTCGGCCGGACGCAACAACCGCAGCAAAAAGCGATGGAGATGCCGCGGCAGGGTCGGCGCGCCGCCGGCGCGCCGATCAACGCCGTCGCCGGCGACCTCGACCATAGCGGCGAGCATGGCCAGGATGCGTTTCAGCGCCTCGCGGTTTTTCTCAATTGCCAGAGTCCAGTCCATCGCCGCCCCTGTCGTTGACACGGAACATAAGAGGAACAAACGAGCCCTGTCAAGACGGTTCTGACAAAGGTTACAAGCCGACGAGCGCACAAGCTGGACGCTACCAGCACCAGTTCTGGGCCGTTAATGCGACGGGGAGTAGGTAAAGAGCGGTCCTCTGGGGAAAGGATGAACTCCTCAGTTGTCCAACCTCTGCTTCCTATCTATCAACAGGCATGCTGCATCGCCCGGACTTACCAAAACTTACGCCGGCAATTAGACGAGCGTCGGTCTATCCGTATTATGCAGGCTTCTCGGAAAGTTTCGTCAATTCCATAATCGACCGACTGGAAGTGAAACCAGGGGAAGTGATTGGTGGGGCCACCCTCCCGCGCTCTCAAGGCTGCCGAAAATTCATGACCGCCTGCCCGTTCCCCTTCTTGTCGCAGCGCATTAGTATCCGCGCGGAATCAATGGAGCGGGCAGGGGGAGAGTATGGAAATCGCGTTTCCGTGGCCGACGACCAACGGTGAATGGCTGGCAGGGTCGAGTGCTTTCATCACCGTGCTGTTCGGCCTGCTGATGTTCTTTGCACCGCGCATAACGTTGCGCATCCTGCGCCTGCAGACCACCGAGACACACCCCGAGGCGCTTTCGGAAGCGCGCGCCACAATGGGCGGCTTCTATCTGGGTGCCGGCCTTTGCTCGCTGCTCCTTGCTCAGCCGCTTGTCTACATGACCCTCGGCGCATGCTGGCTGTTCACGGCTTTCGGCCGCATGGTTTCGATGATGTCGGACAGCGGCAACACGATCTACAACTGGGCTTTGCTCATTCTCGAGCTGGTGATGGCGGCGTTGCCGCTAGTCTTTGCGTTCGGCCTTCTGGTCTGAATCCAGGCGCTTGCGCGGCGCGTTCCGCCGGCCTGCGACAATCTGTTCAAAAGGTGTCCTGGCAACGTGTTGCGGTGTTCGAATGCGTATGCTAGACGGCGTTCGGCTGTCGATCGGGAGGACGCGTAAAGCGAAGACCAGCCATCGACAAAACTGCAGCAAAGCCAAAGATTTAGCCAGGGTTCCAGGAACTCGCGCCAATAATCTCGCGGCTTTCAGACCGAGAGAAAGACCGTCCGTGGCAAAGTCCAGTTCGCCAGTCTCAGGGGTTGCAGACCGTTATGCCGCTTCGCTGCATGATCTTGCCCTGCAGGCGAAGTCTGTATCGCAGGTCGAGGCCGATCTCGGCCGCTTCGAGGATCTGCTTGTCGGCAGCGACGATCTTACTCGCATGATCAAGAGTCCGGTGTTTTCGGCGGACGAACAATACAAGGCAATTTCGGCGATCGTTGACAAGGCCAAGATCTCCGGACTGGTCGGTAATTTTCTGCGGGTGGTCGCCAGGAACCGGCGCCTTTTCGCGGTGCCCGCGATGATCAAGGCCTTCCGCCGGATCGCTGCCGAAGGCCGTGGCGAGGTTGCCGCCGAGGTCACTTCGGCTCATCCGCTGACGCCCGCCCAGCAAACTGACCTCAAGGCTGCCCTGAAGGGCGTTGCCGGCAAGGATGTTTCCTTCACGGTCAATGTCGATCCGTCCCTGCTTGGCGGCCTTGTCGTCAAGCTCGGATCGCGCCAGATCGATACGTCGCTCAGAACAAAACTCAATTCGCTTAAGCTCGCACTGAAAGAGGTCGGCTGATGGACATCCGCGCCGCGGAAATTTCCGCAATCCTAAAGGACCAGATCAAGAATTTCGGCAAGGAAGCCGAAGTCACCGAAGTCGGTCAGGTTCTCTCCGTCGGTGACGGTATCGCCCGCGTCTACGGCCTCGACAATGTCCAGGCCGGTGAGATGGTCGAGTTTCCAGGTGGCATCCGTGGCATGGCGCTCAACCTCGAAGCCGACAATGTCGGCGTCGTTATCTTCGGTAATGACCGCGACATCAAGGAAGGCGACACCGTCAAGCGGACCGGCGCCATCGTCGATACGCCCGTCGGCCCAGCCCTGCTTGGTCGGGTCGTTGATGCGCTCGGCAATCCGATCGACGGCAAAGGCCCGATCAAGGGCGCCGAACGCAAGCGCGTCGACGTCAAGGCGCCCGGTATCATCCCGCGCAAGTCGGTGCATGAGCCGATGTCGACAGGCCTCAAGGCTATCGATGCGCTCATTCCGGTCGGCCGCGGCCAGCGCGAATTGGTCATCGGCGATCGTCAGACCGGCAAGACCGCGATCATTCTCGACACGATGCTCAATCAGAAGTCGGTGCACGTCAACGGGCCTGAGAACGAGAAGCTCTACTGCGTCTACGTCGCGATCGGCCAGAAGCGTTCGACCGTTGCGCAGTTCGTGAAGGTGCTCGAAGAGCGCGGCGCGCTCGAATATTCGATCATCGTCGCCGCTACCGCGTCGGACCCGGCACCGATGCAGTACCTGGCGCCGTTCACCGGCTGCACCATGGGCGAATATTTCCGCGACAACGGCATGCATGCGCTGATCAGCTATGACGATCTGTCGAAGCAGGCGGTCGCCTATCGTCAGATGTCGCTGCTGCTGCGCCGCCCTCCGGGCCGCGAAGCCTATCCGGGCGACGTTTTTTATCTGCACTCCCGCCTGCTCGAGCGTGCGGCGAAGATGAACGACGACATGGGCGGCGGTTCGCTGACCGCTCTGCCGATCATCGAAACGCAGGCCAACGACGTGTCGGCCTACATTCCGACCAACGTGATCTCGATCACCGATGGCCAGATCTTCCTGGAAACCAACCTGTTCTTCCAGGGTATCCGCCCTGCCGTGAACGTCGGTCTCTCGGTGTCCCGCGTTGGTTCGGCCGCTCAGGTCAAGGCGATGAAGCAGGTTGCCGGCTCGATCAAGGGCGAGCTTGCGCAGTATCGCGAAATGGCTGCGTTCGCGCAGTTCGGCTCTGATCTTGACGCCGCCACGCAGCGCCTGCTCAATCGCGGTGCGCGTCTGACCGAACTCCTGAAGCAGCCGCAGTTTTCGCCGCTGAAGACGGAGGAGCAGGTTGCGGTGATCTACGCCGGCGTCAACGGCTATCTCGACAAGCTGGCGGTCAATCAGGTCGGCAAGTTCGAGCAGGGACTGCTCGCGCATATGCGTTCCGATGGCAAGGCTGTGCTTGATGCGATCCGTAAGGAGAAGGCGATTTCCGACGACCTTCGCGGCAAGCTCAAGGCGCTGATCGACGCCTTCTCCAAGACCTTCGCTTAAGCTGACGGGGACGGACGCGGCGCATGGCTTCGCTAAAGGATCTACGCAACCGTATCGCCTCGGTTAAGGCGACGCAGAAGATCACGAAGGCGATGCAGATGGTCGCCGCGGCGAAGCTGCGCCGTGCGCAGGAGGCTGCAGAGGCAGCGCGTCCTTATTCGCAGCGCATGGGCGCGGTGCTGTCGAACATCACCCAGGCTGTGGGCGGTGGCGGCGATGCGCCGGCGCTGATGACCGGCACCGGCAAGGATGACGTTCATCTGCTGATCGTCTGCACTGCCGAACGCGGCCTGTGCGGCGGCTTCAACAGCCAGATCGCGCGTTTTGCGCGCGACCATATCCGCAGGCTGCTCGCCAACGGCAAGCAGGTAAAGATCATCTGCGTCGGCAAGAAGGGCTTTGACATTCTTCGCCGCGACTACAGCAGCATGATCATTGACCGTGTCGATCTGCGCGAGGTCAAGACGCTTGGTTTCGTCAATGCCGACGCGATCGCCAAGAAGGTGATCCAACTGTTTGCGGAAGGCAAGTTCGACGTCGCTACGCTGTTCTATTCGAACTTCAAGTCGGTGATCTCGCAGATTCCGACCGCTCAACAGCTTATTCCGGCTGCGGCACCCGCTGCCGCTGGCGGCGCGGAGTCCAACGCGGTCTACGAATACGAGCCGGAGCCGGGCGAAATCCTGTCCGATCTCATTCCCCGCAACATCGCGGTTCAGATTTTCCGTGCGCTGCTGGAAAACGCAGCCGGCGAGATGGGCGCCAAGATGAGCGCTATGGACAGCGCGACACGCAACGCCGGCGAAATGATCAACAAGCTGTCGATCACCTATAACCGCCAGCGTCAGGCGCAGATCACCAAGGAACTTATCGAAATCATCTCGGGCGCCGAGGCGCTCTAACCGCTGGCCGCGCATCGGCGCGCCTGCGGCAAACACATTGGAACGAAAAGGGTAACGAAAATGGCGAAAGCAGCGACCCCCAAGGCACCGGCCGCGGCGAAAGCTCCGGCAAGGCGGCTCCGGCCAAGGCTGCCGCGAGCAAAGCTCCGGCGAAGGCAGCACCCGCGGCAGCGGTAACGAAGGCTGCTCCGGCCAAGATCGCTGCTGGCGCGACCGGCAAGGTCCGCCAGGTCATCGGCGCCGTTGTCGACGTGCAGTTCGACGAACACCTTCCGGCAATTCTGAACGCGCTGGAGACGATTAACGTCGGTAACCGCCTGGTTCTCGAAGTCGCGCAGCACCTCGGTGAAAACACCGTACGCTGCATCGCCATGGACTCCACCGAGGGTCTGGTGCGAGGCCAGGCTGTCGGCGACACCGGCGGGCCGATCTCCGTGCCGGTGGGGCCCGAAATGCTCGGACGCATCATCAACGTCATCGGCGAGCCGGTGGACGAAGAGGGCCCGGTGAACGCGACGGAATTCCGTGCCATCCACCAGCCGGCCCCGGCTTTTGTCGATCAGTCGACGGAAGCGCAGATTCTCGTCACCGGCATCAAGGTTCTCGACCTGCTCGCGCCATACGCCAAGGGCGGCAAGATCGGCCTGTTCGGCGGCGCCGGCGTGGGCAAGACCGTGATCATTCAGGAACTGATCAACAACATCGCGAAGGCCCACGGCGGCTACTCCGTGTTCGCCGGCGTCGGCGAGCGCACCCGCGAAGGCAATGACCTCTATCACGAGTTCATTGAATCCGGCGTCAACAAGAAGGGTGGCGGCGAAGGCTCCAAGGCTGCCCTCGTGTACGGCCAGATGAATGAGCCGCCCGGAGCGCGCGCCCGCGTCGGCCTGACCGGTCTGACCGTCGCTGAGTATTTCCGCGACCAGGGCCAGGACGTGCTGTTCTTCGTGGACAACATCTTCCGCTTCACCCAGGCAGGTTCCGAGGTGTCGGCTCTGCTCGGCCGCATTCCATCGGCCGTGGGCTATCAGCCGACGCTCGCGACCGACATGGGTACTTTGCAGGAGCGCATCACGACGACGACCACCGGTTCGATCACCTCGGTTCAGGCGATCTACGTGCCCGCCGACGACTTGACCGATCCGGCACCAGCGACCTCCTTCGCCCACCTTGACGCGACGACCGTGCTTAACCGTGCCATCGCCGAAAAGGGCATTTATCCCGCGGTCGATCCGCTCGACTCTACCTCGCGCATGCTCGACCCGATGGTCGTCGGCGACGAGCACTATCAGGTTGCGCGCGAGGTGCAGCAGACGCTTCAGCGCTACAAGTCGCTGCAGGACATCATCGCGATCCTGGGCATGGACGAGCTTTCCGAAGAGGACAAGCTCACCGTCGCTCGCGCCCGCAAGATCGAACGCTTCCTGTCGCAGCCGTTCTTCGTAGCCGAAGTGTTCACCGGTTCGCCGGGCAAGCTCGTCGACCTCGCCGACACCATCAAGGGGTTCAAGGGCCTGGTTGCCGGCGAATACGATCACCTGCCGGAAGCTGCGTTCTACATGGTAGGCTCCATCGAGGAAGCGGTCGAGAAGGCACAGCGCCTCGCGGCTGAAGCGGCGTAAGGCGAGGCAATAGGCAATAGGGAGTAGGCAGTAGGAAATGCGATGGTCGGCGTAGCGCGTCTTTGCTACTGCCTACTGCCGATTGCCAACTGCCTAATTAAAGATGGCTGAAGCTTTCCAATTCGAACTGGTTTCTCCGGAGCGCCTACTGGTTTCGGAAAAGGTCGAGTCCGTCGTCATTCCTGGCGCGGAAGGCGAGATGACCGTAATGGCCTACCACGCGCCGGTCATGACCACGATCAAGCCGGGCGTAGTAACCGTGAACCCGGTTTCCGGACCGGTCGAGCGCTACGTCGTGTTCGGCGGTTTCGCCGATATCCTGCCGACCGGCTGTACGCTGCTTGCCGAGTCCGCCGTTGCAGTCCAAGACATCGACAAGGCTGAAATCGCACGCCGCATCCAGGAGGCCCGCGAGGACCTAAACGACGCCAAGGACAATCAAGCCCGCTCCAAGGCGGAGGAGTTCCTGCACCAACTGACCACTCTGGAAGGTGCGATCCTTCCTGCCTGATTGCGGCTGGAGCTTCGCTTCACAGCGTAGCCCGAGTACCCGAGCGACGTTCTCGAAGTTCCACGGCGCCGAATGGAATCCTCGTCAGACCTTGGGCGAGTAGCGCAGTGCGGATCTGTGTTGCATCGCCCGCTATGCTTCCACCGTCTCGCCAAGCAGTTCCCGCAACTCACCATTCTTCTGAAATCGCGCGGCTTCTACCGGCTCCTGCTTGCCGGCCAGCATGACGGTCGAAAACGCCGGTAAGTAGTTGTTATCGGCGACGAGCTGAACGGCCTCTTTGGATGCGACGACGGTTGCTTCAAGGCGCTTGGTCTGGGCCTCCAGGCGGGCAGCGACATTGCCGGTGTCGCCCAGGAACGGAGCGCCATCGATACCACCGCGCCAGTTGATACCAACCACCGCAACGCCGACATGCAGGCCGATGCCGATGCGCAGCGGTTCGGAGATTTCCTGACCGAGCTCTTCGCTCAGGGCGTCGATGCCGGTCCAGATCTGCAAAGCAGCCCGGAAGGCGTCACGCGCGGCACTCCCGGCCGAACCGTCGAGACCGAAGACGCTCATGATGCCGTCGCCTGCTACATTGGTCACCTGGCCGCCGCAGGCGCTGACCTCCTCCGATACGCGTTTGATGTAGCGCTCGACGATGAAGAAGGTGTCGTAGGGCAGCCGATCGTCGGCAAGCTGCGTCGATTGGCGAAGATCGACGAACAGCGCCGCCACTTCGGTTTCGCGGCGTCCGCCCGTCGGCGCTCCCAGGGTTACGTCCTGGGGCCGTGCGGCCGTTGCGGAGTGGACCAGCGGTACGACCGCGAGATCGGTTTCGGGCCGTATCTGGCAAGCGAGGCGTACCGATGGCGGCGCGCCGATCCGCGACAGCAGCTTCTGTTCGTCGTGTCCGGGTGGCGGCAGCGACTCGCCGCCGGCGATCACATCGACGCGACAGGTCGAGCACCGGCCTCGGCCACCACAGACCGAGGCGTGCGGAATGCCGGCCCAGCGGCTTGCCTCCAGCACGCTGAAGCCGGTCGGTACGGTGACGACGCGCCCGCCCGGATAGGTCAACCGCACGGCGCGGAAACGTGCGGCGTGCCAATCCCGCGCCCAGCGTAGCGCGAAAATCGCCGCGACCAGGGCGATATAGCCGAGCGTCAAATTATCAACAAAACGGCCGACGGCGGCGACCTTCCGCGCCTGTTCGGTGCCGGGGACATCAACGACATGCGTCGGCAGCAGCGCGGGATTGGCGAAGGCGAAATCGCGCATGTCGAGGCCGGCATTGATGAAGCCGAGGATCGCCAGCACCGGCACGAGCGTTGCCAGGGCCGTCAGCGCCGGCACAGCGTCAGCATACCACGGCTTGCTCCGGAGCCACGCGCGAATGCCGATGCAGCCGTGAATCCAGACGAAGATCATCAACAGGAACTGGCGAGGCAGGCCGAAGATCGGATCTGCGACCCAATACTGGTAGACAACGCGATCGAAGCCGATCTTCAAGCCGAAGACGCTCTCGCCATAGACGACAGCAACGGAATGCGCGATCAGCAGCGCCGGGATAGACAGGCCGAGCGTCAGCTGGAGGGCTTCGAGTATCGGTATGCGCAAGTGACGCCGCCGATAGAGAGCGTAGAGCCCGAGACCGGCATGGGTGAGCAAGGCCCCATAGAGAAGCGTGCGGCCTGGCATGCTTTGCCAGGGGCGGAGCAACAGAAATGCCCCCTCCTGCATCGCTTCCAGCGAACGAATGCCAAGCGCGTGGTTGAGGAAATGCATCGTCGCGTAGGCGAACAGGATCATTCCCGTCCAAAGGCGGAGCTTTCGGGAAAAGCCATGCGGGAGCGGGTTCAAGCCGGTGTCCTCGTTGCATCGACTACAGCAATTTCGTGAAAGCCGAAATGGCGATGGCTGGAAGCAAGTTTCACGCTTGGACCCATCATCGAAAGAAAGTTTCCGGCCGGTTCAGCTACAATTTCAAGTGAAATAGCGGCTTCCTCGCGTCGTGCAATCGAAATCGCCGACGTGGGCGTTGCAATACGGGGTCATTCGGGGGCAGCTTAGTGTTGGACTGAAATTCGCTGGGATGGCCTGCAAACGGCGCTTTCTGCGCTTCCGGTGCACACGTACCCAAACGTACGATGCGCTCCGGTTCTCGAATGACCATTTGGCAGCATCCAACAAATTTCATTCCAGCAAGTCGGCGGTGTAGCCGGATGTAACGGCAGGGAGGATGTCGTCATGGTGGATAGCGCGCCGCTCAGCCTGCATGTGCCGGAGCCGGAAGTCCGGCCGGGCGGTACGCCCGATTTCTCCAACGTGCCGATCCCGAAGGCTGGCTCGGTGCCGCGCCCGGCGATCGACGTCGATCCACGCGAAATCCGTGACCTCGCCTATTCGATCATCCGCGTGCTTGATCGCGAGGGAGTGGCGGTCGGCCCCTGGGCGGGCACGCTGAGCGACGATGAATTGCTCGAAGGCCTGCGCCACATGATGACGCTGCGGACTTTCGACGCGCGCATGCAGATGGCGCAGCGGCAGGGCAAGACCTCGTTCTACATGCAGCATATGGGCGAGGAAGCGGTGAGCTGCGCCTTCCGCAAGGCGCTCTTGCCAGGCGACATGAACTTTCCGACCTACCGGCAAGCCGGCCTGCTGATCGCCGGAGGCTACCCGATGGTCGAGATGATGAACCAGATCTACTCCAACGAGCGCGACCCGCTGAAGGGTAGGCAACTGCCGATCATGTATTCGGCGAAGGACTTCGGCTTCTTCTCGATCTCTGGAAATCTCGCCACGCAATTCATCCAGGCGGTCGGCTGGGCGATGGCCTCGGCGATCCGCAACGACGCGAAGATCGCGGCGGGATGGGTTGGCGACGGCTCGACGGCCGAAAGCGATTTCCATGCCGCGCTTGTCTTTGCCTCGACCTACCGTGCGCCCGTGGTGCTCAACATCGTCAACAATCAATGGGCGATCTCGACATTCCAGGGCATTGCGCGCGGTGGCTCGGGCACTTTCGCGGCACGCGGACTGGGTTTCGGCATTCCGGCGTTGCGCGTCGATGGCAACGACTATCTGGCGGTGCACGCCGTGGCGAAGTGGGCGGCGGAGCGGGCCCGGAAAAATCTCGGACCGACGCTGATCGAATATGTCACCTACCGCGTCGGGGCGCATTCGACCTCGGACGATCCTTCGGCTTACCGGCCGAAGGAGGAGTCGTCGGCCTGGCCGCTCGGCGATCCGGTGCTGCGGCTGAAGGCGCATCTGATCGTCAAGGGCGTCTGGTCGGAGGACCGTCACAAGCAGGCCGAAGCCGAAATTCTCGACACTGTGATCACGGCCCAGAAGGAGGCGGAACGCCACGGCACCCTGCACACCGGCGGCAAGCCGTCAGTGCGAGACATGTTCGAAGGCGTTTATGCCGAGATGCCGCCGCATCTCAGGCGCCAGCGTCAGCAGGCGGGGGTGTAGGATGATGAGCGCCAACGTCCTCTCCCCGCTTGAGGGGGAGATGGCCGCGAAGCGGCCAGAGGGGGGTGGTGCGGAAGGGCGCCAACCTTCACAGCTACCGGTGAAGAAAGGGGCGTCGAGCCCTGCCGAGGTGACCCCACCCCCGGCCTACGGCCGGACCCTCCCCTCAAGGGGGACGCTGGCGCGTTTGGAGGTTTTCTAATGCCCCGCAGAACCATGATCGAGGCGATACGCGACGCGATGGATGTGTCGATGGGCCGGGACGACGACGTTGTCGTGTTCGGTGAGGATGTCGGCTATTTTGGCGGCGTCTTCCGCTGTACGGCGGGCCTGCAGCAAAAGTACGGGCGCACACGGTGTTTCGATGCGCCGATCAGCGAACTCGGCATCGTCGGTGCGGCGATCGGCATGGCCGCTTATGGGCTGAAGCCATGCGTGGAGGTGCAGTTCGCCGATTATGTCTACCCGGCATACGACCAGATCGTTTCCGAGGCGGCGCGGCTGCGCTATCGTTCGAATGGTGAGTTCACCTGCCCGATCGTCATCCGCATGCCGACGGGCGGAGGCATTTTTGGCGGGCAGACGCATAGTCAGAGCCCGGAAGCGCTGTTCACTCATGTGTCGGGACTGAAGGTGGCCGTGCCGTCCAATCCGGCCGATGCCAAGGGGCTGCTTATAGCCGCAATCGAAGATCCGGATCCGGTGATCTTCCTTGAGCCGAAGCGGCTCTACAACGGCCCCTTCGACGGTCATCACGAGCGTCCGGTGACGCCCTGGTCGAAACATTCATTGGGCGAGGTGGCTGACGACCACTACTCCGTGCCCCTTGGCAAGGCGGTTACGCGGCGCGAAGGCAAGGCGATGACCGTGCTTGCCTATGGCACAATGGTCTATGTGGCCCAGGCGGCGGCGGAAGAGACCGGCATCGATGCAGAGATCATCGATCTGCGCACGCTGCTACCGCTCGATCTCGATGCGATCGTGACCTCGGTGAAGAAGACCGGCCGCTGCGTCGTCGTGCATGAAGCGACATTGACCTCCGGCTTCGGCGCAGAGCTTGCCGCACTTGTGCAGCGGCACTGCTTCTACAATCTCGAGGCGCCGGTGGTGCGCGTCACCGGTTGGGATACGCCATATCCGCATGCGCAGGAGTGGGATTACTTTCCCGGTCCGGCGCGCGTCGGCCGGGCGTTTGTCGAGACGATGGAGGCGTGAACATGGGCGAGCATGTGATCAAGCTGCCGGATGTTGGCGAGGGCGTTGCCGAGGCCGAGCTTGTCGAATGGCACGTCAAGGTCGGCGATCTGGTGCGCGAGGACGCGCTGCTTGCCGCCGTGATGACCGACAAGGCGACGGTCGAGATTCCGTCGCCGGTCGATGGTGAGGTTCTTTGGCTCGGCGCCGAGATCGGCGACACGGTGGCGGTGGGTTCGCCCATCGTGCGATTGAAGGTGGCAGGGGAGGGGAATACAGCGGAGGTCGCTACGTCGGCGGTGACCGACGAAACCTCAAAAGACGCAAGAAAGAGTACCCCCACCCCTAACCCCTCCCCTCAAGGGGGAGGGGGATCCCCGCGGCCTGCTGCTTCGCCTGCTCAGACCAAAGCGGACGCCCCCTTGGCGCGGGAAGCGGTAGCGGAAAAGCCCCCCTCCCCCTTGAGGGGAGGGGTTAGGGGTGGCGGTAATGCGCCCACTACGACTGGAGATGGGATTGGCGCTGCAGCAGGCGCACCACGCGCCGAGGGAGAAAAACCGCTGGCATCGCCGGCCGTCCGCCTGCGTGCCCGGGAAGCGGGCATTGATCTGCGTCAGGTGGCCGGCAGTGGCCCGGCGGGGCGCATAACACATGAGGACCTTGAGGCGTTTGTCGCGCGTGGGCCTCAGGCTGGCCGTCCGGCAGGCCCTGCGCCAGACGCTTCGGTACAGGAGATCAAGGTGGTCGGACTTCGGCGCAAGATCGCCGAGAAGATGTCGCTGGCAAAATCGCGCATCCCGCACATCACCTATGTCGAGGAGATCGACGTCACCGCGCTGGAAGACCTTCGTGCCGCGCTCAACAAGGAGAAGCGCACGGATCGCCCGAAATTGACGGTGTTGCCCTTCCTGATGCGCGCCATGGTCAGGGCCATCAAGGAACAGCCCGGCGTCAACGCGTTGTTCGACGACGAAGCGGGCGTCATTCATCGTTATGGCGCAGTGCATATCGGCATTGCCGCGCAGACGCCGGGCGGGCTGATGGTGCCTGTGGTGCGCCACGCCGAGGCGCGCGACCTGTTCGATTGCGCCGCCGAGGTCAACCGGTTGGCCGAAGCCGCCAAGAAGGGTACGGCGACACGCGAGGAGCTCTCCGGCTCGACCATTACCATCACGTCGCTGGGCGCAATGGGCGGCGTGGCGACGACACCAGTCATCAATCATCCGGAAGTGGCCATCGTCGGCGTCAACAAGATCATGGTGCGGCCAATGTGGGACGGCGCGCAGTTCATCCCGCGAAAGATGATGAACCTGTCATCGTCCTTCGATCATCGCGTGGTCGATGGCTGGGATGCGGCCGTATTTGTCCAGCGAATCAAGACGCTGCTGGAAACACCGGCGCTGATTTTCGTGGAGAGTTGAGATGTTGCAGTTTCGCGCCGGGGAGGGTCGCCCGCGCAGCGGGCGGGGTGGGGGTTCTTCAATCTTCTACGCCACCGCGTATTGTGCTTACTTCTCCTTGACCCCCACCCCGGACGGCTTCGCCGTCCGACCCTCCCCGCAAGTGCGAGGGTAAGCGCGGAGATGTCCCCATGAAAGAAATCTCCTGCAAGCTCCTGGTCATTGGCGCGGGGCCGGGCGGTTATGTCTGTGCGATCCGCGCCGGGCAACTCGGCATCGACACGGTCATTGTCGAGGCGAAGAAGCCGGGTGGCACCTGCCTGACGATTGGCTGCATCCCGTCCAAGGCGCTGATCCACGCCGCCGAAGAGTTCGACATTGTACGCCGCGCCAGCGAGGGCAAGACCGTGCTCGGCATCTCGGCGGTTTCGCCGGCGATCGACATGGCGCGCACGATTGCGTGGAAGGACGGCATCGTCGGGCGCCTGACCAATGGCGTTGCCGGCTTGCTGAAGAAGGCGAAAGTCAAGACCGTGCATGGCTGGGCGAAGTTTCGCGACGGCAAGACGGTCGAGGTCGAGACGGAGACGGGCACGCAGGTTATCCGCGCCGAGACGGTGGTAATTGCCACCGGCTCGCTGGCGGTCGAGCTGCCGTCGCTGCCGTTCGGCGGGACCGTGATCTCCTCTACCGAGGCGCTGTCGCTGAAGGCCGTTCCCGAAAGCCTTACGGTGGTTGGCGCGGGCTATATCGGCCTTGAGCTTGGCATCGCCTACGCCAAGCTCGGGTCGAAGGTGACCGTGGTCGAAGCAACCGACCGCATCCTGCCGCTCTATGACGCCGAGTTGGTCAAGCCGGTCGGCAAGCGCCTTGCGGCTCTTGGCATCGATGTGCTGTTCACGGCGAAGGCCAGGGAACTCGATGCGAAGTCCGGCCAGCTTGTCGTCGAAACCGAGGGCAAGATGAAGAAGTTCGCCGCCGACTGCATCATGGTTGCGGTTGGCCGCCGTCCTGCGATCGATGGCTGGGGTCTGGAGGAGCTTGATCTCGATCGAGCGGGTCGCTTCGTAAAGATCGACGACCAGTGCCGCACCTCGATGCGCGGTGTTTACGCGATCGGTGATGTAACCGGCGAGCCGATGCTGGCACATCGCGCGATGGCGCAGGGTGAGATGGTCGCTGAGATCGTGGCGGGGCACAAACGCAGCTGGGACAAAAGCTGTATTCCTGCCATCTGCTTCACCGATCCGGAAGTGGTCAGCGCCGGCCTGTCGCCGGACGAAGCGAGGGCGGCCGGCGTTGAAATCAAGCTGGGTGTCTTCCCGTTCGCCGCCAATGGCCGCGCGATGACCAAACATGGCGAGGACGGGTTCGTGCGGGTGGTCGCGCGTGCCGACAATCATCTGGTGCTCGGGATCCAGGCAGTCGGGCAGGGCGTGTCGGAACTGTCGGCGGCGTTCGGGCTCGCCATCGAAATGGGTGCGCGGCTGGAAGACATCGCCGGTACGATCCATTCGCATCCGACCCAGGGCGAGGCGTTCCAGGAAGCGGCGCTGAAGGCGCTGGGTCAAGCGCTGCACATTTGAGTGAATGGTGAATAGTGAATTAGCGCGGTCTTCTCTACTCACCAATCACTCTAACTCACCGGCCAGACTACAAGAAGCAGCGGCACTGCCGCAAGGATCACGATGATCGACAGCGGCAGGCCGAGGCGGGGATAGTCGGAGAATTTGTAGCCACCTGGACCCATCACCAGCGTATTGCACTGGTGTCCGATCGGCGTGAGAAAGTCGCAGCCGGCTCCAATCGCCACAGCCATCAGGAACGCCTCGGGCTTGTATCCGAGCCCCGAGGCGAAACCGGCTGCGATAGGCGCCATGACGAGGACGGTCGCCGCATTGTTGAGGAAGGGCGTGACAGCCATCGCCGTCACCAGGATCAACCCGAGTGCGGCATAGGCTGGAAGGCCCGAACTAACATTGGCAAGCACGGCGGCGAGGACGTCGGTGGCCCCTGTGGTTCTCAGCGAGTCGCTGACGGGAATCAATGTCGCCAGCATCACTAGGATGGGCCCATCGACGGCGGAGTACACTTCGCGCAGCGGAATGACGCGGAATAGCACCATTGCCACCGCTGCGGCGAAAAACGCCACGGGCACCGGAACGACACCGAGCGCCGTCGTTCCCATCGCGGCGACAAGGATTGCGACGGGGATTAGCCCGCGCCGCGCGCTGCCGATCAGCAAGGGCCGCTCGGCGAGCGGCAACAGGTGAAATTCGCGCAGGAATTCCGGCATCGAGGCATGGTTGCCCTGTAGCAGGACGATGTCTCCAAGTCGGAAGACGATCTTGCCGGGATCCTGATCGAGCCGCGCGCCCTTCCGGCTTACCGCCAACAGATTGACGTTGAAGCGGTGATAGAGTGCGAGACCCTGCGCGGACCAGCCGAGCAGGCTGGAGTTTTCGCCGACCACGGCTTCAATCGCCAAAATCTCAGACGACTGACCTTCCCGCATTAGTTCGCGGTCGCCCGTTATGCTCAGTTTTGCCTTCGCCACCAGGCCGTCGAGGGCGTGCGGGTCGCCTTCGATGATCAGTCGGTCTCCGTCGCGCAGGATTGCATCCGGGAAGGGCGTGATGCGCAACGTCCCGTCTCGCAGGATTGAGGTGATGACCGCTTCGCCACCAGCCATCTTCAGGAGGTCGGCGACGGTCTTGCCAACAACGGCAGACTGCCGCGGTCACCTTGGCCTCCGCCACATAGTTCCGAATATCCAGCGCGTGGTGGACGGCGACGTCCCGACGGGTGCGCGAGGGGACGATCCAATAGAAAAGCGCAAGGAAGACAATGCCGACAACCGTCAGGGCGAGTCCAACCGGCGTGAAATCGAACATCGTGAAGCTTTCGCCGGTGATCTCCTGGCGCAGCCGTGAGACGACGATGTTGGGCGACGTGCCGATCTGGGTCATCAGCCCGCCGAGCAGCGACGCGAACGCCATCGGCATCAGGAAAGCCGATGGCGAGGCGTTGGAGCGCCTGGCAAACTGGAAGGCGATGGGGATCATGATCGCCAGCGCGCCGATGTTCTTCACGAAGGCCGACAGAACTGCCACGACAACGACGAGCAGGACAAGCTGCGCGCGGACGGAAGAAAGGTTCGGCGCAAAGCGATATACACCGAACTCCATTATCCCACTGCGCGCCACGCCCGCGCTCACCAGAAGCGCGCTGCCTACGATAATGACGATGTCGTCGCTGAATCCGCTGAAAGCCTTATCGAGCGGCACGACCCCGACAGCGAGGGCCAGCAGAAGCGAAAGCGCCGCAACGACATCATATCGGAAGCGGCCCCAGATGAATGCGGCCATCATTACGGCGATGACGCCGACCGAGAGGATCTGCGGCCATGTCATCGGGGGAGCCCCAAGCTTACTTGATCACCAGACAACGCAGCACCGGCGGTTTTCGTTGCGAACTTGCCGCTCACCGCCTTGCGTCAAACCTTCGTCAGATCGAGACCGTTCAGCCCCGCCACGAAATCGGACAGCATCGGCACAAAGTCGGAACCGCGTCCGGCGGCGATCGGCAAGGCGAAGGCGTTGCGCACCGCCGCACCCATCGGATTGGCGACGCCGGAGGATTGGGCGAACGATGCGAGATAGTTCATGTCTTTTAGCGCATTGGCGAGCGTGAAGCGGTGGGCGTTCTCGTTGCGGTTCACGACATAGTCGAAAAACGTCTGGTAGAAACCGCAATCCATCCGGCCGCCGCGCATGACGCTATCGAATACCTTTGGCGTCAGTCCGACCTTGGCGCCGAGGCTCAACGCCTCCGAATAGAGCGACGCGTAGCCCATCGACAGGAAGTTGTTGAGGAGTTTCATCGTATGGCCCGTGCCGACTGGCCCGGTATGAACGATGCGGCCGGCGAAGGCGTCGACCACCGCGTGTGCACGCGGGTAATCCTCCGCGGAGGCGCCAACCATAACGTCGAGAGTGCCTTCCGCGGCCTCCTTCGGCGTGCGGCTCAGCGGCGCGTCCACCAGCGTAATGCCCTTGGCCTTCAGTTCGCTTGCCAGCCGCATTGTGACGGCTGGATCGGAGGTCGAGCAGTCGATGATCATCAGGGGCTTCCCGGCCGAAGTGAGGCCGGACGGGCCATTGATTGCGGCCTCCACTTCCGGCGAGCCGGTGACGCATAGCACGACGATGTCCGACGTCTCGGCCAGTTCGCGAAGGTTTGCAGCTTCCGAAGCGCCTGCGGCGACAAGTCGGTCCACTGCGTCGCGGCGGCGATGCGCCACGACGGTTAGCGGCCAGCCTTTCCTGACGATGTTGGTGGCCATACCCTCGCCCATATTGCCGAGGCCGATGAACCCGATGCGCTCCTTCATGATCGCCCTCTCCCAAGCTGTGTTGTTTTTGCTGAGTGCGCGCGAAGTCTACAGGCAAAAGGCTAAGGTTCCAGCCCATTTCCCGATATCCGCCTTTGGGAGGAGAAATCTGAAAGCAGGGTTTTCATCGTCAATCGGGACGCTAAAAGGAGCGCGCGATGGAGGATCGATGTTCCGGCAGACGATGAAATTGCTCTCGGTGGCGGTGTTGGCTGGATCGGCTGCGCTGAACCCCGCAACAGCTCAAACCAATTCGGGCGATCCGGTCTGGTCATCCCAGCCGAAGCGTGTCGACAAGACGCATCAGTCAATGGAACGACTGCCGGCGAAGCCCGCTCCGGAGATGGCGGAACCCACGGCCGATAAGTATCCGCTCAAACTGAAACGGACGCTGCCGTTCCGGGTGATCGACAGCGTCAGCTTCGTTCACGGCGGCAAGAAGTACCGTCTGATCGATCTCGATGCGGTTCCTGCCGCCAAGACCTGCGCGAAGGAGGATGGCCAGCGCTGGGCATGCGGGTTGAAATCGCGTGTTGCTCTCGCCGGGCTTCTTAGGGGCAAGCAGATCCGTTGCGCACCGTCGGGCGAGAAGGACGGTTTTGTTCTGGTGGAGTGTGTCCGAGGCAACAAGGATATTGGCGGCCTTTTGGCGGAGGCTGGTTATGCGCTCGCCGTGGGCGAGCACTATCGCACTGAGCAGGACAGCGCGAAGCAAGGGAAGGCCGGAGTTTGGGCCGATCCGGCAGCTTTGAGCAACTGACCCATAAAACGACGGCTCGTTGTCGGAAATGTCTGGCCCCGAACGTCTTCAACGCAAGTTCATCGTCGCGCGGCAGACAAGGTGTCTGTCCGGGCGTAAACCACAGGAGAACCCTGCGCATGGGCAAAACCGCCGCAATCATCATCGCCAGGCTGATTTTCGCCGGTGTCTTTGCAATGGCGGCTGGCTTCAAATTCGCTGGCATGCAGGACACCGGCAACTATATTGCGGCCGCGGGATTTCCGTTTCCCTTGGCGTTGGCGTGGATCGCCGCAGTGTTCGAAGTCGCGCTGGTGATCGGCTTCCTGACCGGGGCGTTCTTCCGCGAGGCCGCGCTTCTTGCGGCCATCTATGTGATATTCCTGGCCTTTGCGTTCCACGGGCCATCGCACTGGAAGGGCAACCAGGCTGAATTCGGCTTCTTCGTGGACCACTTCACGTTCTTCGCAGGGCTTCTCTTCGCGGCCGTTCATGGTCCCGGCGAAAAATTGGCGGTGCGATGCTGCGACTTATCTGGAAGTAGCGTGTTCATGAAAAAGGGCCGCAGCTTGCTGCAGCCCTCTTTCCTGAAGAACAGACTATCAACTCAGTTCATCGTCGGGATGACGAATTCCGCGCCGTCCTTGATGCCGGACGGCCAGCGCGAGGTGACCGTCTTGGTCTTGGTGTAGAAGCGGAACGCGTCCGGCCCGTGCTGGTTCAAGTCGCCGAAGCCGGAACCCTTCCAGCCGCCAAAGGTGTAGTAGGCGATCGGCACCGGGATCGGCACGTTGACGCCGACCATGCCGACCTGCACGCGGCTTGCAAAATCCCGCGCCGCGTCGCCGTCGCGCGTGTAGATGGCGACGCCATTGCCCATTTCATGGTCGTTGGCGAGCTTGATCGCGTTCTCGTAGGTCGGCGCGCGCACCACCGACAGCACCGGGCCAAAGATCTCTTCCTTGTAGATGCGCATGTCTGCGGTGACGTTGTCGAACAGGCAGCCGCCCATGTAGTAGCCGTTTTCGTAGCCCTGCATCGAGAAGCCGCGGCCGTCGACCACCAGCTTGGCGCCTTCCTTGACGCCGATATCGACGTAGCCCTTGACGCGCTCGAGCGCCTCCCTGGTCACCAGCGGACCGAAATCGGCCGAAGAATCGGTCGACGGACCGACCTTCAGGCTCTCGACGCGCGGAATGAGCTTGTCGAAGAGCCGGTTCGCCGTGTCGTTGCCGACCGGCACCGCCACCGAGATCGCCATGCAGCGCTCGCCGGCCGAGCCGTAGCCGGCGCCGATCAGCGCGTCGACCGTCTGGTCCATGTCGGCGTCGGGCATGATGATCATGTGGTTCTTGGCCCCGCCGAAGCACTGCACTCGCTTGCCCGCCGCGCAGCCGCGCGAATAGATGTAATGCGCGATCGGCGTCGAACCGACGAAGCCGATGGCCTTGATGTCCGGATCGTCGAGTATGGCGTCGACCACCTCCTTGTCGCCGTTGACGACGTTGAGCACGCCCGCCGGCAGGCCGGCCTCGATGAACAGTTCGGCGATCCTGAGCGGTACGCCCGGATCGCGCTCCGACGGCTTGAGGATGAAGGCGTTGCCGCAAGCAATGGCGGGAGCGATCTTCCACAGCGGTATCATAGCCGGGAAGTTGAACGGGGTGATGCCGGCGACGACGCCGAGCGGCTGACGCATCGAATAGACATCGATGCCGGGGCCCGCGCCGTCGGTAAACTCGCCCTTCATCATATGCGGCGCGCCGATGCAAACTTCGACCACTTCAAGGCCGCGCTGGATGTCGCCCTTGGCGTCCGCGATCGTCTTGCCGTGTTCGCGGGCCAGTATTTCGGCCAGCGAGTCGTATTCGCGGTTGGCGAGTTCGAGGAACTTCATCAGAACGCGCACACGGCGCTGTGGGTTGGTGGCAGCCCATTTTGGCTGTGCCGCCTTGGCGTTCTCGACTGCGGCGCGAAGTTCTTCCTGCGAGGCCAGCGCTACGGTGCCGCGCACCGTGCCGTCCATGGGCTGCATGACGTCCTGCTTGCGCCCGCTCGTTCCGGCGACGCGCTTGCCGCCGATGAAATGGCCATATTCGATCATTGTTTCGCTCCCTTTGATGTGATGCCATTGTCCTGCTTTGGATGGCAAATGGCAACGCGAGGGAAATCGCAGCCGTTGTGCATGGAATGTAGAGCAGATAGGTATCGAATGTCGAAATTCGCATAAAAGGTTGAGATGATTTGGGCATGATGGAGCCCTTCGCACCCCCACCTGTCTCGCAAGGATCGCTCCGCTCACACTGCTCCGCGAATTGCCGGGGCGACCCACCGGTCTCGCCCGCCTGTCGGACCCCCACAACGGGGAGGGTAAGGACATGAACTGGGACGACGTCCGCATATTCCTCGCGGTGGCGCGCGCTGGGCAGATCCTGGGCGCGGCGCGGCGGCTCGATCTCAACCATGCGACGGTTTCGCGCCGTATCGCCGCACTTGAGGAGGCGCTGAATGCCAGGCTCTTTCGCCGGTTGACGACAGGCAGCGAATTGACGCCAGCCGGCGAGCGCTTTCTCGAGATTGCCGAACGGATGGAAGCGGACATGCTGGCCGCGAGAGCTGAAGTCTCAGGCGATGGCGACGCGGTGTCCGGCACGGTCCGAATCGGCGCTCCTGATGGCTTTGGCGTCGCGTTCCTGGCGCCGCGGCTGGGCGCGCTCACGGAGATGCATCCGGAGCTTAATATCCAGCTTGTGCCGGTGCCGCGCTCATTCTCGCTTTCGCGGCGCGAGGCCGATATTGCAATCACCACGGAGCGCCCGACACAAGGCCGGCTGGTGGCGGCGAAGCTGGTCGATTACTCGCTTGGGCTTTTCGCCTCGCGCGCCTATGCCGACGCGTACGGCCTGCCGGAGGCGCGCGCCGGGCTGTCGCGGCACCGTTTGGTCGGCTACGTCCCCGACCTCGTCATCAACCCTTCGCTCGACTACGCGACCGAATTCGATCCTGCTTGGAGCGCCGGCTTCATGATTTCCTCAGCGCTCGGGCAAGCGGAAGCGGTGAAGGCTGGTGCGGGCATTGGCATTGTCCATACATTCGTCGCTCGGGCCATGCCGGAACTTGTCCTCGTCGCTTCGATACCGCCAATCAAACGCGCCTACTGGCTGGTTTATCACGAATCGATGCGCAGACTGAGCCGAATACAGGCGGTTGCCGGATTCATTCAGAAAGCGGTTGAGAAAGAGCGTGGCCTTTTCTCGTAGTGTGCCGGTCAACTGTAGCGGCTAATCGCCAGTTCCTTCACATCGATGTCCGGTTTCCGGCCGGAGACGATGTCCGCGAGCACGCGACCGGAGCCGCAGCACATTGTCCAGCCGA
Source organism: uncultured Alphaproteobacteria bacterium (assembly GCA_963839725.1). Classification (GTDB taxonomy): domain Bacteria; phylum Pseudomonadota; class Alphaproteobacteria; order Rhizobiales; family Rhizobiaceae; genus Kumtagia. Next base: position 245,312 of record CAWIWT010000007.1, read on the forward strand.
GTGTTCCATGGCCGGTGCTGAGGTAGAGATTGCCATATTTCGTGGCGCCGATGATCGGTGGGCCGTCCGGCGTCATCGGGCGCAGGCCACACCAGAATTTCACGCCGTCGAGATTGGCGCCGTGTGGGAAAAGATCGCCCACCGAATGCAGCAGCGTCGCCTTGCGTGCATCGTGCAGGCGCAGATCGTATCCGGAAATCTCCGCTGTGCCGCCGGCGCGGATACGCGCGCCGAGCCGGGTGATCGCAACCTTGTAGGTCTCGTCCATGACGGTCGAAACCGGGGCGCCGCCCTCATCGCTGATCGGCACGGTGATCGAATAGCCCTTGATCGGATAGACCGGCAGCGACAGGCCGATTGGCCGCAGCATAGTCGGCGAATAGCTGCCCAGCGCCACGATATAAGCATCGGCGGTGAGCAGGCCGGCGCTGGTGGCAACGCCGGTGATTTTTCCGCCCTCGGCCACGATCCGGTTGATCGTCGTGTCGAATTTGAAGGTGACGCCACGATCGGCGGCGTGCGAGGCAAGACGCTCGGTGAACATTTGGCAGTCGCCGGTCTCGTCGCCCGGCAGGCGCAAACCTCCGACGAATTTGCCCTTCACCCTGGCCAGCGCCGGTTCGGCCGCAATGCAGCCGGCGGGATCCAGAACCTCGAACGGCACGCCAAACTGTTTCAGCACTTCCACATCGCCGGAGATGCCCTTGAGCTGCTTTTCAGTGCGGAACAGTTGCAGAGTGCCCTGGCTGCGCTCGTCATAGGTGATACCTGTCGAAGCGCGCAGGTCGCGCAGACAGTCGCGCGCATATTCCGCGATCGGTACCATGCGCGCCTTGTTGACGGCATAGCTCTTCGAGTTGCAGTTCATCAGCATCTTCAGCACCCACGACCACATGGCCGGGTCGATGAGCGGGCGGATGACCAAGGGCCCGTGCTTCATCAGCAGCCATTTGACTGCCTTGATCGGCACGCCGGGGCCGGCCCAGGGAGACGAATAGCCGGGCGATACCTCGCCGGCATTGGCGAAGCTGGTCTCCAGCGCCGGCCCATTCTGGCGGTCGACGACGGTGACTTCGTGGCCAGCCTCCGCAAGATAATGCGCTGCGGTCACGCCGATGACGCCGCTTCCGAGTATTAAGATTTTCATTGCCGCCCCTCGAAATTCGCCGTGACTTTGTGCAAGTCGTCGTCCAAAAGCCGCTGTTCAATCTTGGGCGACATCCACTGACTACTCGCCTTTGTAGACGCGATGGAAGCGGTTGCCGAGGCTGGTGAGTATCTCATAGCCGATGGTGCCTGCCTGCGCCGCAACGTCGTCCACGCTTTGATGCTCGCCGATCAATTCCACAAGGCTGCCGGTTGGCAGTTCCCCGGCTGGTAAGGCGGAAATGTCGAGGATGATGCTGTCCATCGAGACGCGGCCGATGAAGGGCAGGCGGATGCCATTAACGTAGGCGAAGGATGCGGTGCGCCGGTGCCAGCCATCGGCGTAACCCAGAGAGATCGTGGCAAGTTGGAAGACTCCCGTTGCCTGGGCGGCGTGACCATAGCCAATGCCGTCATTCACGCCCACGGTGCGCGTCTGGACTACTTTGGCCTGAAGCCGAACCACCGGCGCCATCGGGTTCGGCTGGCCGGGAAGGGGATTGACGCCGTAGAGCGCGGCGCCCGGCCGGGCAAGGTCGAAATGATAGGCTGAGCCCAGGAAGATGCCCGATGAGTTGGCGAGAGATCGCGGCGCATCCGGCAGCCTTGCCGCCAGCCTTTCGAAGGCAGCTTGCTGCGATGCATTGGCCGGCTCATGCGGCTCGTCGGCGCGGGCGAGATGGCTCATCACCAGCCGTAAGCCGATTCCGTCGAAAGCCCGGGGATCTGTAGCGATGTGCTCGACCTCGGCTGGCGCCATGCCGAGCCGAGCCATGCCGCTGTCCACTTGCGCCGCTGCAGGCAATGTTCGTCCAGTTTTGACCGCCTCACCGCGCCATGCCGCCAGTTGCACCGCGCTATTCAAGACCGGGATCAGCGCGTGCGCGGCACAAGCGGACTCAGCGCCGGGCGGTAGGCCGTTGAGGATGAAGATTTCCGGCTTTGCGCCAAGAACCTGGCGCAACGCGATGCCTTCCGCGAGATGCGCGACGAAGAAGATTTCACAACCCTCGGCAAGGAGCGCCGGCGCGACCTTCGCGGCGCCGAGCCCATAGGCATCGGCTTTGACGACGCCGGCGCATTCAACACCGCCGAGCCTGGCCTTCAGTCGCCGATAATTTTCGCGGATCGCGCCAAGGTCGATGGTCAGAATCGCGCCAGCTTCGGCAAGATTTGGCCGGAGCACATGGATGTCGGAGCCGGCGAAGCTTGACGGCGTCATTGCGGATTGCTTGGCATTCGCAGCGGGCGGTTCTTTGATGGACGGTTGCGTCAATGTGGTTCGGCTGCTCCCTCACGCAGTAAATCAGTAGCGCCGACTGGTCAGGGCCGCAACCGCGTCACGGCACCAAATGCCTGAACGCGGCGACCACCTCGACATAGGTGTGCCGTTTGAAGGGAACGATCAGATCGGGAAGCTCAGCCATGGGCTTCCACGCCCATTGGTCGAACTCGGCTTGATGGCCGCCCGGGGGCGGATTGATCTGGATGTCGGCCTCATCGCCCTCGAAGCGGACAGCGAACCATTTCTGGGTCTGGCCGCGATATCTGCCCTTGAAGGCGACGCCGAGGAGGTTTTCCGGCAGATCGTACTTGATCCAGCTTGGCGCTTCGGCAAGCAACCTGACATTGCGCATGCCGGTCTCTTCATAAAGCTCGCGCAGGGCTGCCGGATAAGGGTCCTCGCCTTTGTCGATGCCGCCCTGCGGCATTTGCCAGAGCTTTGTCGTTCCGGCGAACTCGCTGTCGGGTTCGGAGATGCGGTGGCCGGTCCACACCAGCCCCTCACGGTTCAGTACCATGATGCCGACGCAAGGGCGGTAGGGCAGGCTTTCCGGATCGACGGCTTTTTTCTTCTTGGTCATAGCTGCACTTCAACCTGCTTAAACGTGGAAAGTCACGTCGCTTGAATCCATGCAATTTTAGCGTGTTGTATACCAATGGCTCGACTCAGGCGTGCATTTGCGGCAATCTCACCTTGGGGGGCAGCAAATGGGCATCCGCAATTCGAACGTATTCGCTTTGGTGCTTTTTGGGAGTGCTACCTGCGGGTGTACACCGCAGTTCGTCAATGGCTGGTCGTATCGTAATGGTCCTGATCCCGTCATGCCCTACGAGTCCAGAGTTAAGCCGCATCTCGCCAATCAAACCAGAATCATGGATGCCTTCAGGCATAATGTCGTAGCAAACGGCATCAGCAACGATGACAGTAAGATTTGGTATTACACAGCGATCGAAGGTTTCAATTTCGTCGATTCCGAATGCGACCAGTATATGGGCGAATTGTACGCGCTGGACCATTCGCGTGATCGATTCAAATCCGCCGTGGATAGCACCGGCCTGCTGGTCAATGCGATAATGGCGACCGACCCGTCGAGCAAGGTCGCCATGGCCATTGTTACGCAAGCATTTGGACTGACGAGCAAATATATCGACACCTTCGCCAACAGCTATTTGTATTCCGGCCACTCATCGACCGTGCATCACGTGGTTGAGGAATTGCAGGCTGCATATCGCGCAAAGGTGAGCCCTTCGGCCATCACGTCCGCTCCGGAGGCTTATCATAGCATAAGGGGTTATCTGGAGTTGTGCCTGCCACCCACGATCGAAGCAAAGATCGAAGAGGCGCTTTCCGCCAGCAAGGCCACCACGTCCCCCACGACGAAGGACAAATCGGCCAATGCTGCCGCCGCGCCGCTTGTGATGCTAACCGCAAGACCGGCCAGCGAGTAATAAGTAAACTCAGGGGAGAGAACTTCTGTCGCGGTCAATCAAATAAGGTGGCTCGTCTCATCCTTTCTCCGGGTCGGTCGCCAGCGCGGAAATCGGCACGATCTCGATGCCGCGCTTCTTTGCTTCATTCACCCACGTTTCCACGGCATCCACCGTCTCGTCAAAGGCCGAGCCGGTTCCGATCGCAAAGCCCTTGGCCCGCGCCGTTGCTTCCAGTTCGTCAAGTTTCTTGAGAATCGCGCCGCGGTCGCGGTTGGCGTCGATTATCGCATCGCCGGCGACGAAGGGAGCGTTGTTCTTGATCGCCAGTTCCTGCGCCGTGGTGCGTGCCGACGAGCCATCGTCGAAATAGAGCAGGCCGCGCTTGCCGATCTCCTCCAGGAGGGGCTGCATGGCCGCGCTCTCAGCGGAAAAACGCGCACCCATGAAGTTCATGACGCCGGTGTAGTTGGTCGTGCGCGAGAGCGCCCAGCGCAGTCTCTCGATATTCTCCTCGGGCGTGGCCTCGACGGTCAGCGTGTTGCGGCCCGGATTCACGTTCGGATAATCGAATGGCTCGAGCGGGATCTGCATCACGATCTCGTGGCCCTTGCGGCGGGCGGCCTGCATCCAGCGGTCTATGCTGTTACCCAGTGTCGAAAAGCCGATCGTCACCTCGGCGGGTAGTTTCTCGATAGCGGTCTGCGTGCCGGTCTGCGAAATGGCGAAGCCGCCGATAACCAGCGCCACGCGCGCGCCGCGGGCGCCCGACCAAGGCCGCGCATAGACGTCGAAGGGCCGGCGGCCGTCTGCCGCGCGGATCGGCAGCGGTCCTGTCGGGCTGTCTTCGACCAAGGCGCGATCGGGCAGGTGGGCGGTACGGGAGGCCTGATTCATCGCCGAAGGGTCATGGATCGCGATCACGCCGTTGGCGGAGGCTTCCTTGTTGGAATTGAGCTGGATGATCTTCGGGCCATCCGGCTGTCGCGCCGTGTCGGCAGGTGGCTTCTGGGCTGCCGTTGGCTTAGCGTCGGCCGCCGCGACCTCCGGCGTCGTCGTGACGATCGGTGCCGGATCGCGGAAGGGCTTATCGCGCAGCGCGATCGTGCCGGCGACTGCGAGGATAGCGAGCACCCCCGCTCCAGATGCCAGCATATTGCGGGAAAGGCGTTTCCCGGCGGAGCCTGTTGCGTGGATGTTTTGTCCGAGCGGTTGCTCGATTTCCCGATTCGTCAAAGACAAGACGCGTCCCTTTGCCCGTTCCCCTGATTAGGCAAATTCCGTCAGCGGTGGCTGATAAGACGGATACGCTTCGCCATCGGAAAACGGCGGAGTTTCCTCCGCCGTCATTCTGAACGCTTACTGATCGAGAACCGCCCGATCCGGATTCGGCGGGAACGCCGGGTCGGTCTTGGTGCCCCGGAGAAGTTCAAGGGCATAAGCGAGCTGAAGGTCGTCCTTCGGATCCGGCGGCACATAGGCAGCCGATCCCGATCCTTCGGTGCTCTCGTCGGCGCCCTTGATGTGACCCTTGAGGTCGGACTCGCCGCGCGACAAGTCGATGTTCTTCAGGTCTTCCGGCAGCGGCTGGTCGACCTTGATGTCGGGCGTGATGCCCTTGCCCTGGATCGATTTGCCGGACGGCGTGTAGTAAAGCGCGGTGGTGAGGCGTAGCGCGCCATTCTCGCCGAGCGGGATGATGGTCTGCACGGAGCCCTTGCCGAACGACTGGCTGCCGACGACGGTAGCGCGGCGATGATCCTGCAGTGCGCCCGCGACGATTTCGGAAGCGCTTGCCGATCCGCCATTGACCAGCACGACCAGCGGCTTGCCACCGATGTCGTCACCGGCGCGGGAGTCGAAGCGCGTCACATCCTTTGGATCGCGGCCACGGGTCGAAACGATCTCGCCACGGTCGAGGAAGGCGTCGGATACGCTGACAGCCTGGTCGAGAAGTCCGCCTGGGTTTAGACGCAAGTCGAGCACGTAGCCCTTGAGCTTGTCGTCCGGTACCTGCTTGTTGATGGCGGCGATCGCCGTCTCGAGGTCGTCATAGGTCTTTTCGGTGAAGGAGGTCACCTTCATGTAGCCGACGTCGTTCTCGACACGGAACTTGACCGCCTTGACCTTGATGATGTCGCGCACGATCGTGATGTCGAGCGGCTTGTCGGCGCCTTCGCGCAGAATGGTCAGTTTGATCGGCGTGTTGACGAGGCCGCGCATCTTTTCGACGGCGTCGTTCAGCGTCATTCCGCGCACCTCGGTACCGTCGATCGCGGAAATGAAGTCGCCGGCGCGCACGCCTGCCTTGGCGGCGGGGGTGTCGTCGATTGGGGTGATCACCTTCACCAATTCGTTTTCCATGGTGACTTCGATGCCGAGCCCACCGAACTCGCCCTTGGTCTGGACGCGCATATCCTTGGCGGCTTCAGGATTGAGATACGACGAGTGTGGATCGAGGGACATGAGCATGCCGTTGATGGCATTCTCGATCAGCGCCTTTTCTTCCGGCGGTGTCACATATTGGGCGCGGACGCGCTCGAAAATGTCGCCAAAGATCGCAAGCTGTTTGTAGGTTTCGGAGCCTGCTGCATTTGCCGTGGTGCCTGCCGAGCCGTAGATGAGGCTCATGGCGGACGCGCCCATCAACGCGCCGGCAAACAGAAGCGACAATTTACGTACCATTTCCTGTCCTTCCAGAAGACCGCCCCGCCCACCATGGTGTCGGGTCGACGGGTTTTAGATCCTTGCGGAACTCGACATAGAGTTCCGGCCCATTCGCCACATTTCCTGCCTGGGTGCTCGCCACCCTGGCTTCTCCCATCACACCGACCGGTTCACCGGCCAAGACCGAGCGGCCAATCGCGACGGTGATTTTGTTCATACCCGCCAGTAGGATATGATAGCCCTCGCCGGCGTCCAGTATCAATAGTTGTCCGTAAGACCGGAACGGCCCCGAATAAAGCACAATCCCATCGGCGGGAGCGGTGACGATGGCGCCCGATTGTGTCGCAACCGTGTCGCCCTGCTTCACGCCGCCGTTATCGTCCTTGCTGCCATAGCGCAGCTTGAAACGGCCGGCGACCGGCATGGCCAGTTGGCCCTGGAGCGCCGAAAACGGCAGGGAGGCCATCGACACATTGTTTTCCGGCAGGGCGGCGGTGGCGGCTTCCTGCTGCTTTAACCTTTCCTCGGCGGCTTGCTGCTGCTTGAGTTTTTCCTCGTCGGCGCGCTCTGCCTCGGCCCGGGCGCGGTCTTTCGCTGCCTGCTTCTCGAGCACCGCTACCAATTCCTTGAGGCTGCCCGCCTTTGCCGCCAGTTCCTCCGAGCGCTTTTGTTCGGCCGCAAGCTCGGCTTCCGTCTCGGCCTGCAAGCGCTGCTTGGCTTCGAGCAGCATGGAAAGCCGCTTCTTTTCCAGCATTTGATCCGAAACCGACGTGGTCAGGCGGCCGCGCTCGGCCGCTATCGAACCGGTGAGGCGGGTCATTTCTGCCATATCCGCCATCAGCACTTCGGTTTCCTGGCGAAGTTCGGGCACGACCGCGCCTAGCAGGATCGCACTGCGGACGGATGAAAGTGCGTCTTCGGGCTTCACCAGGATCGCCGGCGGCGGGTTCAAGCCCATGCGCTGCAAGGCGCCGAGCACCTCGGCCAACACGCCGCGCCGCGCGACAAGCGAGTTGCGGACTGACGCTTCCTGCTTCTTCAAGCCCTGAAGTTTGTCAGTGATTTCCTCGATGTCCTGACCGAGTTTCTGCTCGGTCTTGGCAGCCTGGATGAGCGCCGATGTGATCGAGGCGTAGTCCTTTCTCACGCCGGCGATCTCGGCGGCGAGCTTTTCGATGTTATCGGAGGAAAGCGCTATCTGGCGCGTGACTTGCTCATATTCGACGCGCCGGATGTTGGCGTCGCTCACCGGTTCGTCGTCGCGGGCGTGCACGCCCGCCGATGCGGACAGCAGAACCGCCGCGGCCACAAACCCGTGGCGAAGGAAACAAAAAATTCCTTTCGCTGACCTTGCCATGATTCCGGTACTTGTCTCGATCGATCCGGACTCTAGCGGCCGGTTCGTTAACGAACCATCAACCATAACAAAGCCGCCCCGTGTCAGGCAGTGTCGGATGACAATTTGTCGAAAGTTCGGGTGGCGAAATTCTACCGCATCGGCCCGAAAATCGGAATCGATTTTCGGACAGCTCGATGCGCAGTTTCAAAGAGACAGCGTCCTTCGCGCGTCCGAAAGGACGCGCGGCGCTGTAACAGGCATCGTGGGGTTCGAGGCCGCATTCAACCGGCGTGCGGCCTTCAAACGCGATGGTACGGGTGTCCCGACAATATCGTGGAGGCACGGTACAATTGCTCCGCCAGCATGATGCGCACCATTTGGTGCGGCCAGGTGAGTGCGCCAAACGACCAGACCAGCGCTGCTCTGTCGCGCAAACGCGCATCGTGGCCGTCGGGACCGCCGACGGCGAAGACCGCCATGCGCGCGCCATCGTCGCGCAGGAGCCCGAGTCTTTCGGCGAATTGCGGTGAAGTTAGGTTCTTGCCGCGCTCGTCGAGCAGAATGAGCTCAGTCCTGTCGCCGGTGAAGGAAAGGAGGTGCTGGCCCTCCTCACGCATGCGCTCGTCTGCATTCGCTGCGCGGCTTTCGGCTATCTCCGTGACGCCGGAGAATTCGAGGCCGAGCGGTGGCCCGCTCTTGGCGAAGCGGTCGAAATAGTGCGCGACCAAGTCTTTCTCAGGGCCGGCCTTCATGCGGCCCACGGCATGTATGGAAATCTTCATCCCGACCCGCTTCTAGACATCGTTTGGTCACGCCTCATCGCATGACCAAGCCGGGTCCGAAAGTCTGTACTCGTTCCAGCGTCAGACGCTGGTCAGCGCATCAGTGGATCGTCTCTTCCTCGAGATCGGGCGTCTGCCACATCTTTTCCAGGTTGTAGAATTCGCGAACCTCGGGTCGGAAGATATGCACGATGATATCGCCCGAATCGATGAGCACCCAATCGGCAGCAGCCAGGCCCTCGACGCGCGCATTGCCGAATCCGGCATCCTTGAGCGCCTTGAGCAGGTGATCCGCCACAGCCGCAACATGACGATGCGACCGACCCGAGGCCACAATCATGTGGTCACCGAGGCTGGATTTTCCTTGAAGGTCGATGGGGACAATATTTTCGGCCTTGGAGTCATCGAGACTGGCAAGAACCGTTTCGAGGGCGCGGGACACGGAGTCCATTCCGCTCATCCCGGCCGGCGAAGGCATTGGAAATGCCTTCTTCCGCAGTGCTGTTCTCAGTGTCTTTCCTTTCGCGACAAGAACAACCAAATCACCCACCAAATCAGCGGGTACATTGAACATAGGCAGAGGACGGTTAAGGTTTCAAGACATTCAATGCTGATCTTTTATCGAATAATCGGCAGTGTGGCGTAAGGTTCACCGGTACTGCCGGAGAGGGGCTCATCTTCGCTCGGCCATGACCTCGCTGATCAGCCTTCCAAGCCGTGCGATACCTTCCTGCGCGGCATGCTCGTGCGCCAGCGAAAAGCTCAGCCGGATGGTGTTGGCGCCCGAGCCATCGGCGTGGAACGCCTTTCCCGGCACAAAGGCCACGCGCTCGGTCTCGATTGAGCGCGCTAGCAGTGCGGCGCCAGCCGGTCGTAGCGTGGCTCATAGGCACTGAAAGCCTGCAGGGCGCCGAGGTAGGTCGGGCGGCAGACCAGTGCTGTGTCGTGAGGCGACAGGAACAGCTTGCCGAGATAATCGAGCGCCTGCTGCGACCCCGACGTGACCAGGATATTGTCAGGCACGCAATCGATGCCTAGATCCGTCATATGCGACGCGATCCATTTGCGCAGCGGCAGGTAGCCCTCGCTCACCGAATACTGCAGCGCGGCTCCCGCTCCGGCGCTTGCCAGCAGTTCGGCGTAGGCCTCGCCAAAAGCCTTGTCCGGAAACAGTTTCGGATCGGGAATGCCGCCGGCGAAGGAGATGATATCGGGCTGGTCAAGCAGTTTCAGCAGTTCGCGGATTTCCGACGCTTGCATCCTTCCGGCACGCGTCGCGAATTTCTCATCCCAGCTCGACAAGGTAGCTCCTCCCCCGCAATGCCATTGCGATAGCGCTGCTGCGGGCAATAAGTCAATAACGCTGACCTATGCCTCCCCCTTTCGCAACTGCGAAAAATCCTTTAAGAGCCCGCGCAACCGAAAAGGACGGCGCCTTCTGGCCTGCTGCCCACAACGCTCCCGAGACGAAATAAAATGAACATCCGCAATATCGCGATCATCGCGCACGTCGACCATGGGAAAACCACGCTGGTCGATCAGCTTCTCCGGCAGTCCGGCTCCTTCCGCGAGAACCAGCGCGTCGCTGAGCGCGCCATGGATTCCACCGATCTGGAAAAGGAGCGCGGCATCACAATCCTGGCCAAGGCCACTTCGGTCGATTGGAAGAACACGCGCATCAATATCGTCGACACGCCCGGCCACGCCGATTTCGGCGGCGAAGTCGAGCGCATCCTGTCGATGGTGGATTCGGCGATCGTCCTGGTGGACGCTGCCGAGGGCCCGATGCCGCAGACCAAATTCGTGGTCGGCAAGGCGCTTAAGGTTGGCCTCAAGCCTATCGTCGTCATCAACAAGATCGACCGACCGGACGCCCGTCCCGTGGAGGTGGTTAACGAGGTGTTCGACCTGTTCGCGGCGCTCGACGCTACCGACGAGCAACTCGATTTCCCGATTCTATACGGTTCAGGCCGTGATGGCTGGGTTTCCGAAAATCCGGAAGGCCCGAAGGATCTGCAGCTTGCCCCGTTGTTCGACCTCGTTATCAAGCATGTCCCTGCACCGACCGTTCATCCGGGCCCCTTCCGCATGATCGGCACGCTTCTGGAAGCCAACCCGTTCCTCGGCCGCATCATCACGGGCCGCATCGAGTCCGGCTCGCTGAAGCCGAACCAGGCGGTCAAGGTGCTCAACAATGACGGCAATGTCGTCGAAACCGGCCGCATCTCGAAGATCCTGGCTTTTCGCGGCCTCGAGCGCCAGCCGATCGACGAAGCCCAGGCAGGAGACATCGTCGCCATTGCCGGCCTCTCCAAGGGCACCGTGGCCGATACGTTCTGCGACCCGGCGGTAACCGAGCCGCTGCATGCGCAGCCGATCGATCCGCCGACCGTCACCATGTCCTTCATCGTTAACGATTCGCCGCTTGCCGGCACCGAGGGCGACAAGGTCACCAGCCGCGTCATCCGCGACCGCCTGATGCGCGAAGCAGAAGGTAACGTTGCGCTGAAAATCGAGGAATTCAGCCGACAAGGACTCCTACTTCGTTTCCGGTCGTGGCGAATTGCAGCTCGCAGTGCTGATCGAGACCATGCGTCGCGAAGGTTTCGAGATCGCCGTGTCGCGTCCCCGCGTCGTCATGCAGAAGGGTGACGATGGCGAGCTGCTCGAGCCGATCGAGGAAGTCGTCATCGACGTCGACGAGGAGCATGCCGGCGTCGTTGTGCAGAAAATGTCGGAGCGCAAGGCCGAGATGATCGAGCTGCGCCCGTCCGGCGGCAACCGCCAGCGGCTTGTCTTCCACGCGCCGACGCGCGGCTTGATCGGCTACCAGTCGGAACTGCTGACCGACACGCGTGGCACGGCGGTGATGAACCGCCTGTTTCATGCGTATCAGCCCTACAAGGGTGAGCTGCCCGGCCGCACCAATGGTGTGCTGATCTCCAACGAACAGGGCGAAGCTGTCGCTTACGCGATGTGGAACCTCGAGGATCGCGGCCCGATGGTCATCGATCCAGGCGTCAAGGTCTATCAGGGCATGATCATCGGCATCCACAGCCGCGATAACGACCTCGAGGTCAATGTTCTGAAAGGCAAGAAGCTGACCAACATCCGCGCGGCCGGCAAGGACGAGGCCGTCAAGCTGACCCCGCCGATCCGCATGACGCTGGAGCGCGCGCTTGCCTGGATCCAGGACGACGAGTTGGTCGAAGTAACGCCAAAGACCATCCGCCTGCGCAAGCTCTATCTCGACCCGAACGAGCGCAAGCGTTTTGAGAAGACGAAGCTGAGCGGCGCGGCGTAGGCTGTTAGGGGACGATCAATCGTCCCCTTCAAAAACTGAGGAGAAATCCATGGCGCCATGCAGCATATGGATTATCTGAACGCAGCCGCGACTAACCCGATAAAAATCAGGTAGTTGCCGTGAACCTTTCGGCGGATTTGACCGCCCTCCAAGCCGTCCAAATACGCACTTGCGTGCGGCTGCTCTATGATTTCTCGAAGCCGCTCTCGGAACTGACCTACCAGACGCAAAGCAGCGCGCGGGTTGTGGGACGCAATGTCGGCGGCAATTCGTGCAATATCGGCCTTAGCATCGTCCGTGACGACAAGTTTCATTCACGGACCATGCTGCGATACTTCTGCTCAAGACTGTCGAGAAATGCGTCGGCGTCCTCCACTCTGCCGGCGTCTGCGGAAGCAATGCCGCGTTCGATAGCTTCGTGCAGCATCCTGAGACGCGCCTCACGCTCCTGAACAAGCCGGACGCCCTCCCGAAGCACTTCGCTCTTGGAGTTATAGCGCCCGGAAGACACGAGCTCAGTCACCGCTTTTTCAAGCGTTTCACCCAATTCCGCACCGATTGCCATGGCAATCTCGCACCATTGCACGCCAATAACTATTATTGGCCGAATTGGAGGCGGTAATCAAGACGGCTACGCTGCCAGTGCTTCCCGCACAGACTCGATGATGTAGGCCTGGTCGTCAGCTTGCAGATAGGGATGCATCGGCAGGCTGAAGACGTCCTGTGCCACCCTGTCGCTCACTGGCAGACCATTTCCAGCCACCGGATAGTGCTTGTAGGCCGTCTGCTGGTGCAGAGGTTTCGGATAATAAACAGCCGTCGGCACGCCCTTGTCCTTGAGCCGGCTCAGCACCGCGCCTCGGTCCTTTCCGACAGCGCGGATCGTGTACTGCGCCCAGGTCGAGACGCAGCCGTCGAGCACGGTCGGTACAATCGCCACGTCGCGCAGGCTGTCACTATAAGCGTCGGCAACGCGGTTGCGCGCGACGATCTCGTCCTGAAAGATCGCTAGTTTTTCGATCAGGATCGCCGCCTGCAGCGTGTCGAGACGTCCGGTCATGCCGAAGCGAACATTGTCGTATTTGTCGGTTCCCTGGCCGTGCACGACCAGCGAGCGGATCACCGCCGCGGTCTCGTCGTCTTCCACGAATACCGCACCACCGTCGCCGTAAGCGCCAAGCGGCTTCGCCGGAAAGAAGCTGGTGGTTGTCATCTCGCCAATGGTGCCGACCTTGCGGCCGCGATAGGTGCCGCCAAAACCCTGCGCGGCATCGCAGAGCAGCCACATACCGGCGTCGGCGACAATCGACTCGATCGCGTTGTAGTCGGCGGGCTGGCCGAACAGATCGACGGTAATCACGCCCGCCAGCGACAGCCCAGCACGCTTTGCCTTGCTGATCGCCCGCTTCAGGCTGTCGGGATCGAGATTGAACGTGTCCTCATGAATATCGACGAAGTAGGGTGTCGCACCGATCAGCGCCACGACCTCCGCCGTCGCGGCGAAGGTGAAACTCGGGCAAAACACCGCCATGCCGGGTTTCACGCCTTTGGCCAGCAGGCAGAGCGTTATCGCGTCCGTACCATTCGAGCAGCCGATCGAGTGCTTGGCGCCGCAGAACGCGCTGAGATCCGATTCGAAATGCGTGATTTCCGGCCCCATAATGTAGGCACCATGCGCCAGCACGCGTGCAATCGCTGCATCGATCCTGGGCTTGATGCGCTCCTGCTGCGCCGCAAGGTCGATGAAGCGGATCGGCTTGTTTCTCATCATAATTCCGTCGAATCGTTAAAATGCGCCCGGCACAGGTTGCCAAGCGGCGCCGTCCTAGCTTCGTTTTTCCGGAAAAGTCAAAACACGCGCATTTTCAGGCGGATACGTTGCGTGTGGTGGCGCTGCCCTTCCCTCCCCCCTTGCGGGAGGGTCGATCCGCGCAGCGGATTGCGACCGGGCCGAGAAGTCATCTTTACCGCGTAGGAGTCCATGGCCAAGCTGTGCTGCTTGTATCCCCCCACCCCGCGTCTCCGGCGCGACCCTCCCAACAAAGGGGAGAGTAACAAGCGTTCACGCCTTCACGACCTTGTCCGATCTGATGCCCTTGCGTTTGCAGGCGTTGCGCGTGTCGATGACCAGGCGGCTGGCCTCAACCAGTGCGGCATAGTCGATGGCGTCATGATCGGTGGCGATCAGCGCGAGGTCGTAGCCGGCAAACGTTTCGGGTCCCGCCGCGACCGAAGTGCGGCCAGCGAATTCCGAATGCTCGCGCGTCATCGTGATCATCGGCACATGCGGGTCGAGATAATCGACCTTGGCCCCGCGCTCCTCGAGCAGCCGGATGAGGGTCAGGCCTGGGCTCTCGCGGATGTCGCCCACATTCTTCTTGTACGCCAATCCAACCAGCAGTACGCGCGCGCCATTCAAGCTCTTGGCGAAGCGTGTGTTCAGGGTCTCCATGCAGACCGTTACGACGTGGCCCGGCATCGCCGTGTTGATCTCGCCGGCGAGTTCGACCAGCCGTGTCGGCATATCGTACTCGCGCGCCTTCCAGGTCAGATAGAACGGATCGATGGGGATGCAGTGGCCGCCAAGCCCCGGTCCCGGGTAGAACGGCATATAGCCGAACGGCTTTGTCTTCGCCGCGTCGATGACTTCCCAGACATCGATGCCCATAGCCCCATAGATCAGCTTCAGTTCATTGACGAGCGCGATATTGACGGCGCGGAAAATGTTCTCAGTGATCTTCACCGCCTCCGCCGCAGCCGTCGATGAAACGGGAACCGTCTTCACGACGATCTGGCTGTAGAGCGCGACGGCGAGTTCCAGTGACACCGGATCGTCGCCGCCGACGACTTTCGGGATCGACTGCGTGCCATAGTCCGGATTGCCGGGGTCTTCGCGTTCCGGGCTGAACGCGACGTGGAAATCCGTCCCGCATTTCAACCCGCTCTCTTCCAGGATCGGGACAAGCAATTCGGTGGTGGTTCCGGGATACGTGGTAGATTCCAATACCACAAGCTGGTTATGCTTCAGATGCGGCATGATAGACTTGGCCGTGCCTGCGACATAAGAAAGATCCGGCTCGCGATGCTTGGTCAGCGGCGTCGGCACGCAGATGATGATGGCGTCGGCCTTGGCAAGGGCCGAGAAATCCGTGGTGCAGGAGAATCGTCCGTCGGCGATGCGGTCTACGAAGAAGCCCGGCTCGAACTGCTTGATGTAGGCGATGCCCGCGTGCAGCATCCGGATTTTCTCCGGATCGATGTCGATGCCGATGCCGGTGAATCCGGCTTCCACGACTGCCTTAACCAAAGGCAGGCCGACATAGCCAAGCCCAATGACCGCAACGGTCGCCTGCCTGCTGTTGAAAGCGGCCAGAAGCGCGGCCGCGTTTGTCGAATGCAATGTCACGGGAACCTCCGGGTCGCCTTCATGCTGGAGATAGGCACGCAAGGCAAGTCCGGCAAAGGCCCCGTCGCGATGGCCTATCATTCCCCGATGCATGACGCGACGTTCCGGGCTATGTCTCGCATAAACATCTCTGCTCGCGGGAGGACGCCTGACAATGCATGTACTGATCATCGGGGCTGCCGGCATGGTTGGCCACAAGCTGGCGAGCCGGTTGGCCCAGACGAGCGAGGTTGGCGGGCAGACAATCGACCGCATGACGCTTGTCGATGTGTTCGAGCCGAAGCACCCCGGCGGGGTGGCGTCGGTCGAGACGTTGGTTGCGGATCTGTCCGTCCCTGGCACCACCGAAAAGCTGATCGCCGCGCGGCCCGAGATGATCTTCCATCTCGCTGCAATTGTTTCGGGCGAGGCCGAGGCCGACTTTGACAAAGGCTACAGCATCAATCTCGACGGCACCCGCTTTCTGTTCGAGGCGATCCGCCAGGAGGGCCTGCGCGAGCCTTATAAGCCACGCGTCGTGTTCTCATCGTCAATCGCTGTTTTCGGTGCGCCATTTCCCGAGACAATCGGCGACGAATTCTTCTCGACGCCGGCAACCAGCTACGGCACGCAGAAGGCGATCGGCGAGTTGCTTTTGTCCGACTATAGTCGCCGGGGGTTCTTCGATGGCATCGGCATTCGTTTGCCGACCATCTGCATCCGCCCGGGCAAGCCGAACAAAGCTGCGTCCGGCTTCTTCTCAAACATTCTGCGCGAGCCGCTGACCGGTCAGGAGGCGGTCCTGCCGGTAGCGGAGACCGTACGGCACTGGTTCGCCAGTCCGCGCGCCGCGGTGGCCTTCCTCGAACACGCCGCGAAAATCGATCTCGCGCCGCTCGGCCACCGCCGCAATCTGGCGATGCCCGGCCTGTCGGCAACTGTAGGCGAGGAGATCAAGGCGCTGCGCCGTTTCGGTGGCGACAAGGCGGTGCGACTGATCCGGCATGAGCCGGACGAGACCATCATACGCATCGTTTCGGGCTGGGCCGAACGGCTGGAGACGAGACGCGCTGAAGCGCTCGGCTTCCACGCCGAAACCTCGTTTGACGAGATCGTGCTGGCGCATATTGAGGACGAACTCGACGGCAAGGTCGCCTGAAGTGCGAAGGGTTTGAACTTGGGCCCGTTACCGAGTTTCCCCCTCACCCGGTCTCCGCTTCGCTCGGCCAACTCTCCCCGCTGGGGAGAGGAGGTTCGCCAGCCGCCCCGCTCATCGTTCAAGCGAAGTTGGCAAAGCGGAGGCGTTGAAGGTCTCCTCTCCCCAGCGGGGAGAGGGTGGCCGAGCGAAGCGGAGGCCGGGTGAGGGGGATGAACGGGAACTGAGCAGCATGAAGGAGGAAGCCGATGAAAAAGGTTGTCGCACTGCTCGGCACACTTGATTCCAAGGGGACCGAATACGCATTCTTGAAGGAGCGGACAGAAGCGCAAGGCGTGCTGACGCTGGTGATCGATGCCGGCGTGCTGGGCGCTCCACCTTTCAAGCCGGATGTGTCGGCGGCAGAGGTTGCTCGAGCTGGCGGCGGCGATCTCACGCAACTGGCCGAGCGCACGGGATCGCGGCGAGGCGATGGAGGTGATGAGCAAGGGCGCGGCGGCGGTCGTTACCCGGCTCGCTGCCGAGCGCCGCATCGATGGCGTGATCGCGATGGGTGGCGGCGGCGGTACCTCGATCGCCGCAGCCGCCATGCAGGCGTTGCCGGTCGGTTTTCCGAAACTTCTGGTCTCCACGCTTGCGTCGGGCGACGTGCGACCTTTCGTTGGCGTCAAGGACGTTACCATCATGCCGGCGGTAGTCGATATTGCTGGCATCAACCGCCTATCCTCGCAAATCCTGAGCAACGCCGCAGGCGCTATTGCGGGCATGGTAAAGGTGGAAAGGCCCGCAGTTTCGGCCGACAAACCGCTGGTCGCCGCGACCATGTTCGGGGTGACCACGCCCTGCGTGACCAAGGCACGCGAAGTGCTGGAAGCTGCCGGATACGAGGTGCTGGTCTTCCACGCCACCGGCACGGGTGGACAAACCATGGAGGAGTTGGTGCGCGCCGGCTTCGTCGCGGGCGTGCTGGACATCACCACCACCGAACTTGCCGACGAGCTTGCCGGCGGCGTGCTTAGCGCTGGTCCGGACCGGCTGGAGGCCGCAGGCGAAATGGGCATTCCGCAAATCGTTTCCGCCGGTGCGCTCGACATGGTGAATTTCGGCGCGCCCGAGACCGTACCGGCCAAATATGCGGACCGCACTTTCTACAGGCACAATCCGCTCGTGACACTGATGCGCACGACGGCGGCAGACAATGCCAGGCTTGGCGAGATCATCGCCGCGAAATTGAACAGGGCCAAGGGGCCGACGGTGTTCATGATCCCGAAGAAGGGCGTGTCGCTCATCGATGTCGAGGGTAAGCCGTTCCACGATCCCGCCGCCGACGCCGTTTTTTTCAGAGCCCTGAAGAGCAATCTCGCGGAAAACGTGAAGCTGGTAGAACTCGATACCGACATCAACGACGAAGCGTTTGCGATCGCGGCGGCAAACCTGTTGATCGAGTCCTTATCCGCAACGAGAAACTGACGGTTCCAGCCAATGCCAGCGTGATCGACCGGCCCGTGCCCTAGGATCGGTCGTGAACGGTGGCGACAAGCTCCTTTTTCTTGGCTGGCGTTGCAGGTCATCCATCACAGGACCACCGCTCTGGCGGGCTTTCTGGGCCCTTGGGTGTTTTTTGGGCCGATTCGAGGCGTTCACGCTGATTTCACGCCGCTCCGTCGACAAAGCGCAAATCCAATCGGACCGGTAACTGAACTGTCACATGAGCGAGCCACATGATGACCGTAGCTTTGGGATTTCTGTCCACCGCATTTCTGTTTTGGTCGGCAACAGTCGCCGGTGAGCGGCGCTCGGCCATCATCGGAGCGGTGGGGTTCGCATTCCTGGTAGCGGCAATGGTTGCTGCGCGCGCCGGTCGGCCTGCCGATCGGCAATTTGTTGATCCGATCGAGCATGTAGGCCCGGCTGTTTGCCAATCGTCGAACCTTGCCGAGCACACCTAAATCAATCATCCGCTCGCAAGAGGCGGCGGGGCTGCGGCACCCGAAACAAAGTCCGGACATCTGGATTGGACAGCGGTTTCATGAGGAGGCTGAAATGGGCCAGGTAATTCAATTTCCCCGCACGCGGGTCGTTGTCCGCAACGTCGCAAACGAATGGGTGGTTCTCACGATGGAGAATGGCGACCACATCGAGCATATCTTCGACAACCCGACCCGGGCCGAGCTGTTTGCTACGCGCGAGCGGACCCGGCTCGAAAGGTTCACCAAGGCTATCTGGTAGTGCCGGACACGGTGACAAAGTGTTTTGAATGGCGCGCCGCCATGGAAGGCGGGCATTAGTCGAATGCACCAAGAGTCAGCCGAGCTCGTCGAAGCGAACCGGGCTTCCTTGTCAGACAGCAATGCTCGTTGTCGGCGCTCAATAGACCGAGGCGCACTTTCGCACGTTGCATGCTTTCTTGTCAGCGGTGGGTACGCTCGCGAAGGTGATGGTCTGGCGCGAGTCGCAGTATCGGGAGTTTGAAACGAACCGCGCATACAGCGGTACGGGCGAGGCTTTGCCGGCCGAGCGATAATGCAGAACCACCGATCCATTTGCTTTCACAATCGACTGTACTTTTGCACAGCTCATGTTCGTTACCGTGTACGACGGATCAGCCTGGGCGGCTGAGCATATGGCCAACGCCGAACAAGCCAATAGCAACATCCGCATTGCAAAGGTCCTCGGACAATTTTCCAACTGGAACCAATCCTACAGGACGATCGTGCCTGCCCCTAACGATTCTCGGACTGTCTGGCGGAATCCCATCGCATTTGTCGCGGTCATCGCGCCAGCCAACCGCCATCCACGGCCATTATCGAGCCGTGTACATATTTCGAAGCGGGAGCCAGCAGGAAGACGGCGGCATCACCGATATCATCCGGGGAGCCCCAGCGGCCGGCCGGTATGCGTCCCAGAATGGAAGCACTGCGATCCGGGTCGTTGCGCAACGCTTCGGTGTTGTTGCTGACGATGTAACCCGGCGCGATCGCGTTGACATTGATGCCCTTCGCTGCCCACTCGCAGGCCAGCAACTTCGTCAAACCGGCGACGCCATGCTTGGAGGCCGTATACGAAGCGACTCGGATGCCGCCCTGGAAGGAGAGGACCGAGGCGATGTTGACGATGCGCCCCTGCCGCCCCTTATCAAGCACGTGCTTGCCAAAAGCCTGGCAAAGCAGGAACACGGTCTTCAGATTGACGTCCATCACCGCGTCCCAGTCGGCCTCGGTGAAATCGACGGCGTCACCGCGGCGGATGATGCCGGCATTGTTGACCAACCCGTCGAGTGGTGCATCGCGCCATGCTTGCGTAAACATCTCTCTCGCCGCCGCCGGATCGCCAAGATCGCAGTGGATCGCCTTGAAAACACTGCCCGCCGCCTCAACCAGCGTGGCGGTCTCGTCCATCGACGAGCGACCGACGCCGACAACCGTGCCGCCGGCACGGGCAATCGACACGCATATGCCCTGGCCTATGCCGGTATTCGCGCCGGTCACCATCACGCGCTTGCCGGAGAGGCTGAATGCCGACAAATCGCTCACCGCATTGCTCCGAGTGGGACGGGATCGACATCGCTGTAGTCGACATTGTCGCCAGCCATAGCCCAGATGAAGCTGTAGTTCGCCGTGCCGCAGCCTGAATGGATCGACCAGACCGGAGACAGCACCGCCTCCTCGTTTGCCATGATGATATGCCGGGTCTCTGCAGGTTCGCCCAGGAAATGGAAGACCCGGGCCGCATCCGAGAGGCCGAAATAGAGATAAGTCTCCATGCGGCGGTCATGGATATGCGCGGGCATGGTGTTCCAAACCGAGCCTTCCGCGAGTTCGGTCATGCCGACCACGAGTTGGCAAGTCTTGACGCCCTCGGCGTGGATGAACTGGAAGATCGAGCGCTCGTTCGCCGCTGCCTTGCTGCCGAGGTCAAGCCGCTTGGCGTCGCCGATGCGGATGAGCCTAGTGGGAAAAGCATGATGCGCGGGAGCGCTGAGCAGATAGAATTTCGCCGGCTCGGCCGCATTGTCGGAGGCGAAGCTTACCGCCTCGCCCATGCCGACATAGATCATATCGCGCCGAGACAGAGCAAACCGCTCGCCGCCGGTCGCAACCGTTCCCGCGCCGCCAATGTTCACGGCAATCAACTCGCGGCGTTCGAGAAAGCTTTTGGTGCCGGTCGGCTTGATCGCGTCGAGCACGAGAGGCGCTTCCGCGGGCGTTGCCCCGCCGACGATCATCCGGTCGTAGTGCGTATAGTTCAGGTTGATCTTGCCTGGCTCGAACAGCCCGCCAATGTGAAAATTCTTGCGCAAGTGCTCGGTGCCCATCTGCGCCGCAGCGGCTGGGTCGATGGCATGGCGGATGCTATAGCGGATATGACTGTCGGTCATGCCGGTCCTCGATTGGTTTGGCTGGATAACTAGGATGATTTGCCAAACGTTGCTTGCTGGCTGGTCAGCCGGTTTCGGTAGCGCTGCTGCGCGGCGATGAGATGCGCCCGCATGGCGTCGCGCGCCGCATCGGGATGACCGGCAGAAATAGCCTTCAATATCCTAAGGTGCTCGCGCTGCAGGCCAGTCTGGTATTCCTTCGACAGGACGTCGTCGGTGGCGAAGGGCGAGGTAACGTCGCAGGGGATGGTGCGGTTGCCGAGTGCATCCAGCACTTCCACGTAGAAGGGGTTGTTCGTCGCGGAGGCGATCTCGCGATGAAAAGCAAAGTCCGCCTTGCCTGTCGGCTCGCCCAGCGCCAACAGCCGCTCGAACTCGAGGAACGCTTCCTGGATACGTGCCTCCTGGGCGTCATTGCGGCGGGTTGCGGCGAGGCCGGCGCTTTCGATTTCGATGCCCATGCGGACTTCCAGTACGTTGATCGCCTGGCTGATTTTGTTGATCTCCTGGCTGAGTGCGCCGAACGCGCGCACGGGATGTTCGAGCACGAAGACGCCAGCGCCCTGGCGCGGCTCGACCAGCCCATCCGCCGCGAGGCTTGCCATTGCCTCGCGGATGACCGTGCGGCTCACGCCAAAGGTCTCTGTCATCTGACCCTCGGTCGGCAGCTTATGACCGGCCGCGATCTGGCCGCCCAAGATCTGATCGCGCAGCGCCGCGACGACGCGCTCGGAGAGCTTGGGTTTGCGTTCGATGCGAAGACTCAGAATCAACCATGGTGGTTCTCTATTTGAAGACGCTCGGCAACCAGAGCGAAATCGCCGGGATGTATGTTACCAGCCCGAGCACGACCAGCCCGGCGAAATAGAAAGGCCAGATCGAGCGCATTGCTTCCCACACCGATATCTTGCCGACCGCACAAGCAACGAACTGCACGGCGCCGACTGGAGGTGTGTTCAAGCCGATGCCGAAGTTCAGGATCATGATGACTCCGAAATGTACCGGATCGATGCCGTAGGCCTGGGCAACCGGCAGGAAGATCGGCGTGCAGATGATGATGGTGGGACCCATGTCCATGAAGGTGCCGAGCACCAGCATCAGGACGTTGATCAGCAGCAGCACGATGATCGGATTTTCGGAAATCGTGTTCATCCAGGCGACCAGCGAGGCCGGCACCCTCAGAAACGCCATCAGCCACGAGAACGCGGCGGCCATGCCGATGATCAGCAACACCATCGCCGTCGTACGGACCGCGCCGAAGGTAGCGTGGACGAAATCCCGCCAGGTCATCTGCCGGTAGATGAACACCGTGACCGCCAGCGCATAGAGAACCGCGATGCAGGAGCTTTCGGTTGCCGTGAAGACGCCGGAGCGTACGCCGCCGAAGATGATGGCGATCAGCAGCAGACCGGGAATGGAAATAACCAGATAGTGGCCGATCGCCTGGAAGCCGGGAAATGGCTCTGTCGGATAGCCCCGGCTGCGGGCGACGAAGTACGCGGTGACCATCAGCACCGCCGCATAAAGCAGACCAGGAAGGATACCGGCGGTGAACAGGTCCGCAATCGATATCTTTCCACCGGCGGAGATCGAATAGATGATCATGTTGTGGGACGGCGGCAGCAACAGGGCGATAAGCGCCGCCATCGACGTGACGTTGACCGCATAGTCGGCGCCGTAGCCGCGCTCCTTCATCTGCGGGATCATCAGGCCGCCGACGGCCGCCGCCTCGGCGACCGCGGAGCCGGAGATGCCGCCAAAAAGCGTGGCGGTGACGATGTTCACCTGCCCCAGCCCGCCGCGGACATGACCGACCAGCGAGGCCGCGAAAGCAACGATCTTCTGGGCGATGCCGCCCCGCACCATCAGGTCGCCTGCATAGATGAAGAAGGGGATGGCAAGCAGAGAAAACACGCTCATGCCGGAGTTCAGCCGCTGGAAGATGACAAGCGGCGGCAGGCCCATGTAGAGCACGGTGGCGAAGCTGGCCACGCCCAGGCAGAAGGCGATCGGGGTGCCGATCAGCATCAGCAGGGTAAAGACGCCGAAGAGGATGACGATTTCCATGACGTCAGGCTTTCAAGTTCGCCGTGTCGACTTCGGCGGCGACTTCCGCCGGGGGCATTTCGTCGAGTGCCTCATCGATCGGCGCGCCGGAGAGGCGCAGCACGATGCGTTCAAGCGAAAACAGGCAGATCAGCACGCCGCCGGCAACCAGCGGCACATAATCCCAACCACCCGAGATGCCGAGTGACGGCAGCACCGACCCCCAGGTCAGGCTAACAAGCTGGCCCCCGTACCAGATCATGCCGATCCCGAAGACGAAGGCGACGATATCGGAAATCATGCGCAGCCACTTCTTGCCGCTGGTCGGCAGAATGTAGAGAAGCACATCGAAGCCCAGATGATAGTTCTCGCGCACGCCAACAGCGGCGCCGAGAAAGATGAACCAACTCATCAGCATCACCGCGCCGGGCTCCGTCCAGCTTGGCGAATCGTTCAGGACGTAGCGGCAGAAAACCTGCCAGGCGACGACGACCGTCATTATGACCAGCCCGATGCCGGCGAGCCACAGCGTCAACGTGCCGAGCCGCGACAGCAGCCTGCTCATTCTTTCCAGCCCAGACGACATTCCGCTCTCCCTTCGAAGCCGGCGGGCAGGAGCCAAGCCTGCCCACCGCGGCGAGCCCTACTGCACCGCGCGTGCCGCCTCGACGAGGGCTTTGATCTTCTCGTCCTTGACGTGCTTTTCGTAGACGGGAGCCATCGCGTCGATGAAGGGCTGCTTGTCCGGCGTGGTGATCTGGGAGCCGGCGGCTTCGACCTTGGCGCGCGATTCTTTCACCTTGGCGGTCCACAGTTCGCGTTGCTTGGCCACGCTGTCCTTCGCCGCCTGCTTGAAGATCGCCTGATCGTCCGGCGTCAGCTTGTCCCAGCTCGACTTGGCCATGACGAACGCCTCCGGCACCATGGTGTGCTCATCGAGCGCGTAATATTTCGCCACTTCCGAATGCTTGGCGGTGTCGTAGCTCGGGAAGTTGTTCTCCGCGCCATCAATGACGCCGGTCTCGATCGACGAATAGACCTCGCCATAGGGCATCGGCGTGGCGTTGGCGCCGAGTGCCGCGACCATGTCGACGAAGATGTCGGACTGGATGACGCGGAACTTCATGCCGGCCAGGTCGGCCACCGAGTTGATCGGCTTCTTGGAATTGTAGAAGGAGCGCGCGCCGCCATCATAGAAGGCGAGCAAGACCAGCCCTTGCGGCTCGAAGGCTGCAGCGATCTGGTTGCCGACATCGCCGTCCATTACCTTGTGCATGTGCTCCTCCGACCGGAACAGATACGGCAGCGACGGCACGGTGGTTTCCGGGATGAGGCCGTTGAACGGCGCCATCGACACGCGATTGAGATCGATCACGCCAGATCGCACCTGCTCGATCGTATCCTTCTCCTCGCCAAGCTGCGCGGAGTGATAGACCTCGACGGCATAACGGCCGGCGGTGCGATCTTTCACCAACTCGCCAAAATACTTAACCGCCTCGACGGTGGGATAGCCGTCGGGATGAGTATCCGACGAACGCAAAACCGTCTGGGCGCCTGCGGCGCCGACCATCAGCGAAGCAGCAACCAGCATGGCCCCTGCCAGTTTCGAAAAATGCATCATGGTTTCCTCCCGTTTGATGCCGGACTTTCGGTCCGTCCTAGAGCCGGTACGCCTTTTTTGCGAGCGTATAGGCCAGTTCCTGTGCAAGCTCGAACGCCTCATCCTCCCGCAGCCGGCGCTCGGCAACCAGCCGCGCCAGAAACGAGCAATCGACACGCCTTGCGATGTCGTGGCGAGCCGGAATGGATGGAAAGGCGCGGGTGTCGTCGTTGAAGCCGACCGTGTTGTAGAAGCCTGCCGTCTCGGTGG
The DNA here is from genome assembly GCA_963839725.1 of uncultured Alphaproteobacteria bacterium. Classification (GTDB taxonomy): domain Bacteria; phylum Pseudomonadota; class Alphaproteobacteria; order Rhizobiales; family Rhizobiaceae; genus Kumtagia. The sequence continues at coordinate 270,097 of CAWIWT010000007.1, forward strand.
TCATCTCGCGGAAGCGGCGCATGCCTTCCGGGCTGTCGTGGAACCACCATGCCGGGCCGAGCTTCAGCGCCGGGTAGACGCCGGCAAGCGGCGCCAACTCGCGCGCGTAGCTCGTCTCATCGAGCGTAAAGACGATGACGGTGAGGTTGCGCTCGGTTCCGACCGCATCCAGCAGCGGCTTGAGCGCCGTGACGTAGTCAGTGCGGGTCGGTATGTCGAAGCCCTTGTCGCGGCCGAACCTTGCCATGACGGCCGGCGAGTGGTTGCGCCATGAACCCGGGTGAATCTGCAGGACAAGCCCGTCGTCGAGGCTCATCTTGGCCATTTCGGTCAGCATCTGCGCCCGAAACAGCCGCCGCTCGCTGTCACCCGCACCTCCCCGCCGCACAAGGTCGAACAGGTCTTTCGCCGCCGCATACGAGAGGTTTGCGGAATCGGCAGTCGCGTGGCCATGGTCGCTCGAGGTCGCGCCAAAGGATTTGAAATAGGCGCGGCGGGCGCGATGCGCGTCGAGATAGCCTTGCCAGCTGCCGGTATCGGCACCGGTGATCTCACCCAACTGGTCGAGATTGGCGGAAAATCCCTCGAAGTCGGGATCGATGACGGCGTCAGGCCTGTAGGCGGTGACAACGCGGCCAGACCAGCCGCTGTCGCGGATCATCTTGTGCCATCGCAGGTCGTCCAGCGCACCTTCTGTCGTGGCGATGACCTCAATGTTGAAACGCTCGAACAGAGCGCGAGGCCGATAGTCGTCCTGCGTCAGCTTTTCGGCAATCGTGTCATAGGCGGCATCGGCGGTTGCGGCGGTCAGCGGCTTGTCGAACCTGAACAACGAGGACAGGACATAGTCCATCCAGAGACGCGTCGGGGTGCCGCGAAACAGATAGTAATGCTCGGCGAAAAGCCGCCAGATCGCGCGCCCATCGGTCTCTACCGGCGCGCCATCGAGCCGCGGCACGCCAAGACTTTCCAGCGGGATACCCTGGCTGAACAGCATGCGGAAAATGTAGTGATCCGGCACGATCAAAAGCTGCGCCGGGTCAGGGAACGCCTCGTTCAGCGCATACCAGCGCGGATCGGTATGACCGTGCGGGCTGACGATCGGCAGATCCTTCACCGTTGCATAGAGCGACCGCGCGGTCGACCGGCTTTGCGGCTCAGGCGAAAATAACAGGTCATGATCGATCAATGCGCTCATGGCAGATCGTGCCGCTCCTCCTTCGGCACGTAATGGCTAGGATGCGAAAAATGAAATGTCAACATACAAAAATCATCAAGTCATATGATGACTTTTGTTGCACTGGATCGCGAGGCTATTGTAGTGAAGGGCCGCGAGGCGTGCGGACCTGCACAATGCGCATGGGAGGAGCGGATGAGGTCACCTGCGGCAGCCAGGCTCGGCAGCTCGACGCTTGCGTCGGTGCGCGCGGCAAGGACGCCGGCCTATGATCGGCGAGCAGTTGCGGACGGGATTGTTCACCTCGGCGTCGGCGCCTTTCACCGGGCGCACCAGGCGGTCTATGTCGATGACTGCCTGTCGGCGGGCGAGCGCGACTGGGGCATAACCGGCGTGTCGCTGCGCAGCCCGGATACGCGTGACGCGCTGACCCCGCAGGACGGGCTCTATACGGTGGCGGCGCTCGGTGCGTCGGGCGAGGATTTGCGCGTTATCGGAGCGCTGAAATCGCTGCTCGTGGCACCTGAAGATCCGTCGGCCGTGCTCGACAGGCTCGCCGACCCGCGGGTGCGCATCGTAACATTGACGGTCACCGAGAAGGCCTATCTGCGCGGGTGCGAATGGCGACCTCGACGCCGATCACCCCGACATCCAATGGGACCTGCAAAACCCCGGCAGGCCGCGCAGCGTTCTGGGCTTCCTTGCAGAGAGCCCTGGCGCGCCGGCGCAAGGCCGGCAATTTGCCAATCACGGTGCTCTGCTGCGACAACCTGCCCGCCAACGGGATCACCGTGCGCCGGCTGCTTCTGCAGTTCGCCGAATTGATGGGTGGCGATTTCGCCGACTTCGCCGCCAATGAGGTCGCGTTTCCCTCGACCATGGTGGACCGGATTGTGCCCGCAACCACTGACGCCGATCGCCAACGCATCGCTGCCGCGCTCGGCGTCGTCGACGCCTGGCCAGTCATGACCGAGCCGTTCATGCAATGGGTTGTCGAGGAGCATTTCCCGTCCGGCAGGCCGCGCTGGGAGACTTTCGGCGTGACCATGGTGAAGGACGTGCAGCCCTTCGAGGAGATGAAGCTAAGACTGCTCAACGGCGCCCATTCGGGAATTGCCTATTTGGGCCTGTTGCTCGGACACGCGACCGTTTCGGCAGCCTTTGCCGATCAGCGCATTCGCGGCTTTGTCGACGGGCTTTGGCGCCAGGCGGTCCCGACGCTGCCGACAGGTGTCGGGCTTGAGCCAGGCCCTTACACGGCAGCACTTGCCGAGCGGTTCGCCAATCCGGCGCTGGCCCACCGTACAGCCCAGATCGCCATGGACGGCAGCCAGAAGCTGCCGCAGCGCATTCTGTCGACAGCGCGCGCGCGGCTCAAGGCCGGCGCATCGGCATATCACCTGATGCTCGTAGTTTCCTCATGGATCGCCTGCTGTCGTGAACGTGGGCATTCTCTTCCCGCAGGTCGTTTTTCCGATCCGCTCGACGCCAGGCTTGCTGGAATATTTACCAAGACTTCCGATCCGCGCGAGCTGGTGGAATTGATATTTGCAGCGGCCGGCTTTGACAGCGACGACGACGGTGTCGCGCTGAAGGCCATCGTAAGCCAACAGTTGACGGCTATTCAGGCGCGCGGCGTGGCGGCGGTCATCGCCGATCCAGCGCTTTTGGCAGGACATTGAATTTATCAAGCCGGCTATCGACTTACCAAGCCGGCTTTTGGCGACCGTAAAGAAGGGGCGGCAAGCGATGACGCGTCACCGAATCGCAATCATCGGTCTTGGCATGGCATCGGCGCCACATGCCCGCAGCCTGCTGGACCTTGCCGATCGCGTGGAGGTTGTTGCCGCCTACAGCCCCACAAGAGCCCGCCGCGAAGCTTTCGGGGCGGCCCATGGGTTGCCTACCAGCGATGACCTGGACGCCATTCTCGCCGATACCACCATCGGCGCTGTTATGGTGCTTGCGCCGCCCAACGTGCATCTCGATCTCGTCGAACGCGCTGCCCGCAACGGCAAGCATATCCTTGTCGAAAAACCCCTGGAGGTTTCCGTCGAGCGGGCAGAACGTCTCGTATCCGCCGCCGAAGCAGCCGGCGTCAAACTCGGCGTGGTCCTTCAGCACCGCTTCCGCCCGGTATCTGTCGCGCTTGCCGATCTGATCATCCAGGGTCGCCTCGGCGAGCTGGTCAGCGCTTCCGCCAGGCTCAACAACTGGCGGCCGCAGAGCTACTACGATCAGCCCGGTCGCGGCACCAAGGCACGCGACGGCGGGGGCGTGCTGCTGACCCAAGGCATTCATACGCTTGACCTGTTGATCTCACTCGCGGGTCTGCCGGTCGAGGTGGCGGGTTTCGCCACGACGACAGCCATGCACCGGATGGAGACAGAGGATCTCGCTGTCGGCATCTTGCGCTTCGGTAGCGGCGCGCTCGGCACCATTCATGCAACCACGACCGCCTATCCGGGCCTTCCCGACGCGATCGAGTTGATCGGCACAAACGGCACGGCGCGGATCGAGGGGGCGACGCTCGCCGCGCAATTTCACGACGGCTCCGAGGTCCTGCAGGATGATGGAGCACTCGGCGGCGGCGCGGGCGCCGATCCGATGGCCTTCTCGCATCATCATCACCGCGCCGTGCTAGCCGATTTCCTCGATGCAATCGAGCAGGATCGGGATCCGAAGGTCAGCGGACGCGAGGCACTCAATGTGCACAATCTCATCGACGCTCTGCTGCGCTCCGCCGAGGTGCGCGGCAGTGTCACGACAGTTCGCCAGACTGCGGGATGAGGCGCGAGCCAATGATTGCGGCCTTCTCAGGGCTTTGGTTGTGGCAGAGATGAACGAAGCTCTTGCCTCAAAAAGATGTCGTGCGCGCCCCCGATACATGCTCCACGATTGATGCTTCGGCGTAGGAAAGCCGTCGAAGGAATCGCCTCCTGATAAAACGAACCGCCCCGAGAAATTTTAACGACCTCGACAACTGAAAATTCGGCACCGCCATGCACCATTAGCCATTGAAAGAGGGGGTTGGCTGGTGGAAAGCATCATCGCGGTTCAAGACAAGCGGCGTCGCGAGGTTAAATTTCTCCTGCTTCTGTCGATCCTGCCGGCATTGAGCGCGGGCGTTTTGGCTGGCTTGTTACCACCGCCAACACACCTGGAGATGGGCAACTGGTTGCACGGCGCGGGGACCGATACGCATCAGATCAGCCTAAACGCGCCGGACGCGCGACTAGCGGCGGTTCTCGCACCATTCCAACAAAACCGCCGCCGGCCCTGCGCTGTTTTCCCCATAGCTGCGAGGCGCGGCCTGTCAGTTGTCTGAGTTCATCGTTGGGCTTCGGTCCGCTGTAGCGAATTCCATCGTGAACACTTGTCCCCCAATACCTTGAGCAAGATCGGGAGAAAGCTCCACGGGCGTGCAGTTGTTTACTGCCGAGATGGCGGCCTCGACGAACTGCTTCCGGTCATTCCCATCGCCATTAACGTCGATTGCGGTCGACATCGGCTGACCAATGAGGGCGCCATCGCGATTGAAGCTAAAGCTCAGCGTGACGGAGGATTTTGTTGCGCCTGCCGGTGGCTGCCAACAAGCCATGATGGCCTTGCCAACCTGGTCCATCGTCATAAGTGGGTCCGCGATGGCGTACGACGCGCACATGACCAGGCAAGCTGACAAAGCCAAGGATCTTTTCACGCCATCCTCCGTAAAGAGCGATTGGGACTTGCGAGCGAAAGATACCGTCCGCGCTGCATAATTTCCAGCTTCTCGTTTCAAAGCGGTAACGCCGAATTGCATATGGTCCCCCAACGCAATCGAGGCACAGTCGGGCCTCGCCGCTTAGTATACTTCCTGGCTACGTTAGCATCTGCTGATTTTCGGCGAATACAATGCCTCCTGAGAAGGCCAACCAGGATCCGGCCCGACACTGTATCGGTGAATTATGCAAATACGATTTGCCACATCACCGGGCTCTATTGACCAACACAATGCGGGCGCCGCTTCGTTTTCCTACATGATCAACATCGATGGCTACGCGAGAATAACCGCTGAGGGCGGGCAGGTCGTGTGATGACAAGCGCAACTGCCGGCCGCCGTCGACGGCGTCATTTTGGTATGTCTTTCAAACGAAACGGAGAGTGCTGGACATTCAGTGAACGATTTCGGTCTCTTTTGCGCACATCTTGGTCTGCTGCAACCAATGGCGCGGCCAGCGTGGTGTCGCATTGGAGGCGCGCCAACTTTGCAGACTGGAGTCCAGTTCACGGACGATCTCGGGCTGATCTGCGGATAAGTCGTTAAGTTCTGCGATATCGGCTTGGAGGTCGTAGAGCGACAGGCTGTCGTTGACTCGCCACAGTTTCCACTTCCCGCGCCTTGCCGCGAAGGTTGGGTGCTGCCCCCAAAAGAGCACCCGATTCCGGAGGAGGATCGTCTACCGCTGGTCGGTCAGGTCCACCCACATCCGGTATGTCGGGTTGACCGTATCGCTAGAACCTTCCATTGCAACTCTAGTCGTGGCACTCTTACGCGATGCGACCCCTTCGGTATTCCATCAACGTAACATTGGATGGGTGCTGCGATCATCGCGTGATGATCCCGGACGAAGACCTGCATCGTCACGCAGCCGAAACCCTCGCGCAGGCGGATGCCCTCCTCTTTGGCCGGGTAACCTACGAGATGATGGAGGCAGCGTGGCGGCCGGTGGCGCAGACGGGAATGAGGCCTGATTGGATGGCCGATTGGATGGAACCCTTCGCCAGGACGATTGACGCGGCAAAGAAGTACGTCGTGTCGAGCACCCTCAACCGGGTAGATTGGAATGCCGAGCTCGTGCGCGGGGATCATCTGGAGAACGCCGTCCGGCAACTGAAGCGGCAGTCGGGCAAGGGACTGTTCGTGGGAGGTGTGAAGCTCCCGCTGGCGTTGGCGGAGCTGGGATTGATCAATGAGTATGAGTTCGTGGTGCAGCCAATGCTGGCGGGCCACGGGCCAACGCTATTCGCGGGACTATCGAAGCCTATCGACTTGAAGCTCGTGAGCCGGCTGGAGTTCGGCTCAGGCGCGGTGGCGATGCGTTATGAGCCCAGAACGTAGCCATCGGGCTTATTGGCCCGAGTCGGCACCACAGTGATACCGATATGTCCTTGACCATCGACGCCAACTCGCAGCGGCGCTGGAAATCCTGCTAAGTGGGGCAAGTCGATCGACGCCGCTTCAGGCAATCCGGGCAATTACAAAGGCCCCGCAATGACATGACGGTGCCCAGTTTCTCCGGTGCGCCATTCTATCGAAACGACTGATTTGGAAGGCTCTTTCGAGGACACAGCGGAACAAAAAAGTGAACTATTCAAGGCAACCCATTGGGCACGGCGAAAGAACGGAACGGCAATGAACGAGCGTCTTTGACCCGATATTGCCGTCGGTGACGGAGAAGATGTCGGCAAAATCCCGGTCGTAGCGCTCGGCCCACACGTGGTTGCCGCTTTCCGCATTGATCAACTGCACCGTAACGCGCACCCGGCTCCCTAACTTTCGAACGCTCGCTTCCACGACATAGCGAACACCCAGTCGCGGCCGACCGATTGCACGCTGATCTCTCGGCCTTGGTAAGTAAACGAGGAGGGACGTGAGATGACAAGAAATGAGCGGAATTGGCTCAACTCGGTGATAATGTCTTCGGTGATACACCATCGCTGAAGTATTGCTGCTCCCGATCGCCGCTCATGTTGACAAACGGGAGAACGGCAATCGAGGGCTTGGTGGATACCGCCGTACCACCCTTGATCTCCGCCGAAGGCGCGCCGGTATCGATCCGATACACATGAACTGGCTGTGCCTTGTTCTTCACCTCGCGGGGCCAAGGTCCTGAAGATTGACGGCGAGCTTCTTGTCGATCTGGTCGCGGACATTGGCGGCGATCCAGACATCGCCAGGCCCCGCCAGGGACTCCAGGCGCGATGCGACGACAACGCCGTCTCCATATAAATCGCCGCTCTCGACCACCACAGCGCCCAAGTTTACTCCTATGCGGAGCACGATCTGCCTGTCATCGGCGACGCCAATGTTTGCCGCGGCCATCTGCTTTTGCAATTCAACCGCGCAGGCGACGCATTGACCGCGCTGGCGAGGAGGCGCCGGGACGAAGATGGTTCTTCCCTGCGAGGCTTACGTCAAATGCGACATCCGCCTCGTGCGCTGACGCCCGAATACGTCCTGGAGAAGGTGGCCCTGCATGTCGCCCGCCACGCGCCCGATGTCGAGTTCGTACCGCTGAATGGCATGCTGCCGTCGAAGACGCCGATGGACTCGCCCTATAACGATCTCGGAGTGCCGGCCTTCGTCGTGCCGTACGCCAATGCCGACGAAGCCAATCACGCGCCCAACGAGAATCTCAAGATCGAGTGCTTTATCGACGGCATCAAATCGGGTTCGGCGCTGCTGGCAGAACTCGGCAAATTGGGCCGCAGATAGTCTCGTGCGGTGCAGCACGCATATCGCCGGTCTCGGTTATAACCGGCCGGGTCACCAAAAGCCGGGCAGGAGGCGATAACGCGTTCGGCGTGCATAGTCGGCATAGCCGGATAGCTCGATTTGGAGCAGGCGATCCTCCCAGCTTGTTCGGACGACCAGCAGCATGATCGCCAACGTAGCCGGCAGCAACGCCCACCAGGAGGCGAGCGCGAGCGGAATTCCGACGAACATTGCTATCGCTGCAGTATAGCCGGGATGGCGGACGAATCCGTACGGCCCGGAGGTGATCACCCGCTGCGCGCGCTCCTTCTGGACGCGGACGCCTGGCTCGAAGAACGGATTGACGGCCTGAGCCCACGTCGTAACCGCGATGCCACCGATAAGCAGGACGTAGCCAATCAGGACGACCCAGAGCGGTACGCCAGACCACCCCATCCGGCCGGCGTCGAGCGTCGCGAGGGGGATTTCGGCGACCATGGCCGGGAGCATGACCGCGAGCAGGATCAGGTCCCATTTCTCGGTGCCTGGTTGAAAACGGCTGCGGGCACGGTAGATGATTGGATTCACGCGGGCCAGCAGCAGTGCAGAAAGACCGAAGGCCGCGACAAGGACCGCGATGAAGATCCAACCGGGAGCCCAGTCGATCCTGCCTGCTGGGAGGAAGGCGAGCGCGACTAGGGCGAGCGGCAAGCCGATAGCGTAGAGGATCGCCGTGGTGCGCGACATCGGCTTTGGATCGGCAGCGGAGGTCATCGACAGTCTCCTTTCCATCTTCCCAGGAGCTGCGGAGCATGCGGGTGTTGGCAGCTTCGCCGGTACTGTCGAGAGCCGGCCTAGGCTGCGGGTCGTTTGCGGAAGAACCACCCGAAATACAAACACACAAGAAAGAGCACAAAGTGGATCGTCCCGCGCGCGAGGCTGAGCTGCGGCGACTGGACGGCGTTCGTCCACATGAGCGGGACCGAGATGTTCGCAAAGTAGAAATAGAATTGCATCCCGCTGCTGACGAAGAACGCGCCGGCGAGGAACTTGCGGTACTCGCGGTATCGCATTGCAATGTAGAGCGTCGGCAATCCAATGACGATGATTGCCGCCACGAGATAGGGAAGCATGAGCCTCCTCCTGGCTTGCGCTTGCCAGCAGCCTTCAGCCCAATATATGTCAAATAAACCATCGGGCGACGGCGAACGACGCTTCGCGGTAACGGTCCGTTTGTCGGAACGGCTCGGAGTTCACCGCTCGGAAACGATCGTGAGCGATATCGGCTGAAGGGGCGATGCGCCGAACACCGATGCAAGGGCTGATGACAGTCAGCAATGGTCCGCATCGCGACCTTCGCTATACCCAGCACAAAGATCAGGAGCCGGCGCAAATGCGCCATGTCCACGCGCCGCGTCCGAGTGATTTCGTGAGGGTTGCGCGTGTTTGGAGGAGTTACCAAGGCCAAGGCGCCAGCCGTTAATATCGGCTCGCTCGGCTGGCAGCGCTTCGGTTTGCGGAGGGGGCACCGGAGAAGAACGATGCACAAGGTTAAAATGTCGGCCTACGCCATGACGTGCTCCAAGCGAATCGGCAGGTTACGAATCCGCTTGCCGGTCGCATGAAAGACGGCATTGCCGATCGCGGCCGACACGCCTACCGCGCCAAGTTCACCGATACCGCGCGCGCCGATTGCGCTGGCATGGGGGTCGTAATCGCCGACGAAATACGCTTCCACTCCCTGCACGTCGGCGTTCACCGGCACCATGTAGCCCGCAAGGTTCTTTGACAGATAGCAGCCATAACGCGGCTCGACAGGGCTTTCCTCGAGCAGAGCCTGGCCGATCCCCCAGATGAGCCCACCCGTCATCTGGCTTGTCGCGGTCTTGGGATTGATAATCTGGCCGGCATTGTAGACGCCGAGCAGGCGACGCATTCTCACAACGCCGAAGTCGGGATCGACCGCGACCTCCGCAAAGACGGCTCCGAATGTGCGCATGGAGTAGCCCGTCTTGCCACCCTCGGCATCGAATCCCTGGTCGTTCGGCGCCCAGCGTCCGTCAGCCGCCATCTCCTCGATCCCGGCGCGCGTCAGGATGTCCGAATAAAGATCGAAGCAATTCGTGCCGTCGCCCGCGGCAAGCCCGCCATCCCTTGCCTCGATGGTCTCTGAACCAAGGCCATGGAGTGGGGAGTCCGGCTGCTGCAGGGCCAGGTCGACTAACCGCTGTCGTAGCGTTGTTGCGGCGGTATGAACGGCTGACCCGACGCTGATCGTCGAGCCGGACCCCGCCGTCAAACTCGCCTCGGGAAGGTCGGTATCGCCCAGACGCATCGTGATCAGCGAGGGATCGACGGCAAGTGCCTCCGCCGCAATCTGCGGGAAGATCGTCGAGGTTCCAGTGCCGATCTCCTGGCTGCCGGATTCGACGAATCCAGTGCCATTGGCCCTGAGGCGCACGCGCGCCGCCGCCGCCATGCGAAAGGTCGTCATGACCGCGCTGGCCACGCCTTGACCGATGAGCAGGTGCCCATCACGCAATGATCGCGGCGCCATCGGCCGACGCGACCAACCAAAACGCTCGGCGCCCTCAACAAGGCATTCACGCAATTTGCGGCTGGAAAACGGCTTGCCGTTCGCTGGATCGACCTGGGTGTCGTTCGCCAGCCGAAGCTCGACCGGGTCAACGCCGATCGCGTAAGCCAGCTCGTCCATTGCCGTTTCAAGCGCAAACATGCCCGGACCTTCGTGCGGCGCCCGCATCGGGGTTGGGGCGCCAACATTCGCTGGCTCGACTTTGGTCACGAACTGCCGGTTGGGCGCCGCGTAGAGGCCGCGCGTGCCAGCCACGCCGTGCTCGATGTAGTCCTCAAAGGCGGATGTTACGTTTATCGTCTCGTGACGGATCGCGGTGAGGCGGCCATCTCGCTTAGCGCCGATCGCAATGCTGTTGCGCATGGCCGGCTGATAGCCTGTGTCCGTGTACATTTGCGCGCGGCTAAGCACGAGCTTCAACGGACGGCCGATCTCGCGGGCCGCGACTGCGGCAATGACCTGATGCGGCCAGACCCAGCCTTTGCAACCAAAACCACCGCCGGTGAATGGGCAGACGACGCGGATATTTGCCGGCGGTAGGCCAAGCAGCGGCGCCAGCGCGTAGCGAACACCATAGGTCCATTGCGTCGCCGTGTGCATCGTCAGATGGTCGCCGGACCATACCGCGATCGTGGCGGAGGGCTCCATCGGATTGTGATGTCGGCTCGGCAGTGTGTATTCGCGTTCAACCATGACATCGGCTTCGGCCAACCCCGCGTCGATGTCGCCGGACATTTCCTCGTGCGGCGCCAGGCTCATGCCCCCTTGAGGCAAGCGCGCTTCGCCAAATCCGAAGACTTGCGGCGGAGTTGCCTCGTATTTTGCTCTGACCAGGCCCACCGCTTCCTCGGCCTGTTCGAGTGTCTCCGCAATCACAAGCGCGATCGCCTGGCCTTGGTAGAGAACCCGATCGTCCTGAAGCGGCATGAGTTTCTGCCCCAAAGGCGGCGACCCGACCTTTTCGAGATCGAGCCGCGGAAAGCTGCCCGCCGTCAGGATCCTCAGAACACCCGGCACCCTTTCGGCCGCGCCTGCATCGACACTAGCCCGGCCATTTGCGATCGCGGCCGGGACGAGCAAGGCATGGACAAGACCCGATGACTGGAACTCTGCGGCATAAGTGGCTTCACCCATCACCTTGGCCGGTCCGTCCCGGCGGCTGAGCGGCTTGCCGATGAACGCAGTCATGTGATCTCTCCTGCGGCCAATATCGCTCGCACCGCGGCGCGTCGCGCGAGTTCGACCTTAAAAGCGTTGTGGGCGAGCCTGCGTGCTTCGGAGAAGGACGGCTGCAGCGCATTGTCGAGGTCCGTCGCCTCGAAGCCGGAGCCCACCAGTGCAGCTTCGCCGGCGGTCAGACGCCAGGGCTTGCTGGCAACGCCGCCGAGTGCGATTCTGATACGTGTTATCCGTTCCGCTTCGCTTTCAACAACGACGGCGGCCGAGACGACTGCGAACTCGTACGATTCGCGATCGCGCACCTTGACATAGGCCGATCGTCTCCCGGCCGCCGCGTTCGGGATGTCGATCTGCGTGATCAGTTCGCCCGGGTCGAGCACGGTTTCTCGCTGTGGATCATCTCCCGGCAGCCGGTGGAATTCCGAGGCCGCGATAATGCGCGCGCCCTTTCGGCCGGTCACGTGTACCTCCGCGTCAAGTGCAGCAAGGGCAACTGCGGGATCAGAAGGGTGCGTCGCAACGCAATTGTCACTCCAGCCGAAGATGGCATGGTGCCGGTTCTCGCCGTCACGCGCCGCGCATCCTGAGCCAGGCACGCGCTTGTTGCAGGGCCATGGTAGTTCGCCTTCGGCGCGGAAGTAGGAACACCGCGTCTTCTGCAGAAGATTGCCGCCAATGGTGGCAAGGTTGCGAAGTTGGGCCGAGGCGGCTTTGAAGCAAGCCTGTGACAATACGGGACTGTTGCTCAGGACAGCTCAATTCTGCCCGATCTCGTTCAAAGTGGAGAGCGCACCGATGCTGATGCCGGCGCCGATTTCGCGTATGAAGCGAAGTTCGGAAATCCGCGTGATGTCAAGAACGCGTGGTGGGGCCGCGATGCCGAGTCGCATCCAGTTGAGAAGTTCCGTTCCGCCCGCCAGGAACGTCGCTTCGGCGCCCCAATTAACAGCCGTGACCGTATCGTCGGCGCGCGCATAAGAGAAGTTCTGCATAGGCTCAGTTCCTTCGCTTCGCCACGTCTTCAATGGCGGCGACAATTTGCGGATAGGCCGCACAGCGGCAGATGTTGCCGCTCATCCATTCGCGGATCTCCTCGGGGCTCAACGCGTGGCCTTCTTCGATAAGAGCAACCGCCGACATGATCTGCCCCGGAGTGCAATAGCCGCACTGAAAGGCGTCGTGTTCGATGAAGGCCTGCTGCATGGGATGCAGTTCGCCCTCGTGTGCCAGGCCTTCGATCGTGACCACTTCCTTGCCATCCGCAGTAGCGGCGAGCGTCATGCAGGCGTTCACGCGCTTGCCGTCCATATGAACGGTGCAGGCGCCACATTCGCCGTAATTGCAGCCCTTTTTCGTGCCGGTTAGTGCCAGGCGTTCGCGCAAGGCGTCGAGCAGGGTCACCCGCGGTTCGACCGCCAGCCGGTGTTCCACCCCGTTCACTCTCAGGGTGACGTTCACAATGTTTTCGAACTTCGGACCCATTGCCTCAACGGCTCCTGCCACCTCGTGTGGCCCCGGGAGCGAGCCCGCCGCGGCTGCGGCCGCGAGCCCTGCGGTGGAACCACGCAGAAAAGCCCGCCGGCTTGCATCGCGCCGGGAGATTGGTCATGGGGTTCTCCCCTGACCTGCGACGCCAACCGGAAAGCCCGAGCGCATTATCTCACACGATACAACCCAGCGCGAGAAATCGATGCGTATTCAAGAAAAGCTACGAAGGTGCTGGGCGTTCCGTCAAATGCATACATTTGATATCCGGTATCGACTTGGTGAATTTGCGCACGTTCGATCTGAACTTGCTTGCCTGTGTTGGACGCCTTGCTCACCCGAGCCGCAGGTTTTCGCAGCCGCGCTCCGGCTACCAAAGAATGGATCTGGCTTTCAAGCGCGCGTTTGCGATTTCGCCGCCTTCGGCGCAAGATTCGGAGGCCCAAAACTAGCAAACCATCCAGCAGTCAACGTCCAGAGACAAGCAGCCCATCTAACAAGGAGACTGATCTTGGCCGACGCCGCAAATTACCCCTACGTTACACATCTCGACATCAAGTTCGACCCGCTGACGCTCATTGACGTCGATGCGCTTGCCAAGGAAGTCACCGACCGATGGTTCAACCAGACGCTATGCAAGGTCAACAATTCCGTGGTGCGGCTGGGCGTCATGCTGGGCGAATACCACTGGCACAAACATGACAATGACGATGAGTTTTTCTTCGTGCTCAGCGGCCGCTTTATGATCGATCTGGAGGGGCGATCTGTCGAACTCTTGCCGAACCAGGGTTTTGTCGTACCCAAAGGCGTCTTGCATTGCACGCGCGCACCGGAGAAGTGCGTGATCCTGATGGTGGAGACTGCGGCCATCGTGCCGACAGGCAACGCATGATGAAGGTGGGTCGCATGTCTGGCCTATGGGAAATTGATTGCTTTCCTCGACGCGTCGGGCGGCCACCACGAGAAGGCGACTGGAGCGTCGCGCATTGTTGAGAGCCGGCAGTGAAGGCCTCCAGGGGACAAGCCCACAACTGCCGTCGCATCCCCAAGCGTGCGCGCTCCGGGCCAGGCAAAGCAATTTCGGATCTACATACTCGTCAGGATGTCGAACGAGCGAAGGTCACGGTCCTGGTGCCCTTGGTAGGTTGCATTCATCTCTGGGGATTAACTGTTTAAATTCAAAATGATGCCTAGCGGTCCTAGTTGCCCTGGCTTGCCCGCCACTTCGGTGTGTCGCTGGCGCTGGAGTTTGGATGTTCAATACCTTCTCTGTCCCCGGCGACCCCGTTCATCCTGCCGAATTTCGTCTTCCATCGATTGGTTCAACGCCAAGACACTCGGCGCGCCCCGCATCTTCACCACGGAACTGACAGTCGCCTCGCTCGGCAGGCTCCAACGCGAGGGCCAGGCGCGAGTTTGTCTGGACGCCGAAGATTCCGTTCGAACAGGGCCTTGCCGAAACAATGGCCGCGCTGAAGGTGTTTCGCGCGGTGGAGAAAGAGCGCGGGCGTGATGCCAGTCAGATCCATGCACCGCTTGGCGCGCGTTTGATGACGTCGACAAAATTTCGGTCCACCATGTCGGATTGCGGGAGGGGACGTCGTCTTGTTGTCAGCGTTGGCGAAAACGCACGACATAGAAAGGAGAGCCCCATGTCCCACACCGCCCTCATTGCCGCATCACAGCTTCTAACCGGCTCTGCCCTTGCCAAGGCCCAACCGGTGGGCAACCACGTCGAGGTCAAAGGCATGCAGATGTATTACGAAGTTTCCGGCGATGGCGATCCGCTGATCGTGCTTCACGGGGCCTATATGAACATCCCGTCCATGGGCGCGATCATCCCCAAGCTCGCCGAGACCAACAAGGTCTATGCGCTCGAACTGCAGGGCCACGGCCGCACCACCGACATCGACCGGCCCATCACCTACCCCAACCTGGCGGACGACGTGGCTGCCTTCATCGACGCGGTGGGCCTCGAGACGGCCGATGTATTCGGCTATTCCATGGGCGCCGCCGCCGGGCTGCAACTCGCCATCCGCCACCCGGAGAAGGTGAACAAGCTCGTTGCGGCCTCCGTCGCCTACGATGCCGAGGGCTGGCAGCCAGAGTTCAAGGCCTTCATCCCGCAGATGACGGTGGAGATGTTCGTCGGCATGCCGTTTGCCGAGGACTATCGCAAGCTCGCCGCAGATCCAGACGGCTTTCCCGTGCTGGTCAAGAAGCTGATCGCGCTCGAGCACGAGCCAATGGCCTGGGAAGAGGGTGTCAAGGCGCTGAAGACCCCGGTGCTGATCATCGTGGGCGACGCCGACGTTGCGACCCTCGAACATTCGATTACCATGTTCCGGTTGCTCAGCGGCGGCGTCATGGGCGATATGGGCAAGCCGCTGCCGGCCTCGCGCCTCGCCGTCATGCCGGCGACGTCGCACACCGCCGTCATCAAGCAGCCCGACCTCCTGCATGCCTTCATAGAACCGTTCCTGAAGGGCGAGACGCCGAAGGGGATGTTCGAGTAGGGCCCGCCGTGCGGCTTAGTCTCTCCCCCTTGAGCGGAGGGCAGTAAGAGCGAGGAAGGTCCGCTTTTGATCTGTGGACGGCTGTCCTGCAACGGTTCGGCCTCCCCTCGACGAGGTAGGTAGCGCCCAACGACCGCCTGCCCGCGTTGGTCGATCTGTCCGCGAAACGCGAACGAGAGTGGCCGGCTCTGCTCAGACACCCCCCAGAGGCGCAACCGGACGGCGAGGTTCCCCCTCAAGGAGCAGGACCCTCGCCTTTCTGCTGTTTCCGTTTAGCGGCGAATGTGAACCATCGTGCAATCTTGCGGCGTCTTACTGCTCTTCCAAAAGCCGATGTCCTAAGTTTTCTCGCGACGAACCAACCGTACGCCGTTGCGAAGCCGCAGTCGAACATTCCAGTTAGGCGACGTCGTCCGAACTATAAGGTATCGCTCTATGTCACTCGATCCGCTTCTTGCCGAGGGCTTCCCGATCAGTTGGCACGCTCTGGCAGCGCTGGCCGCGCTCGTGCTTGGCGCGACGCAGCTTGTTTTGCGGAAGGAAACGCCGAGGCACCGGGCGGTTGGATATTTTTGGGCCGGGCTTATGCTCTTCATTGCTGCAAGCGGCTTCCTCATCCACGAAATTCGCATGTTCGGCCCGTGGGCCCCATCCATTTCTTGTCGGTGCTGGTCCTCGTCACCGTGCCACTCGCGGTTTGGCACGCGCACCACCACTGCGTCGCCCGCCACCGGAACGCGATGATCTCCCTCTATGTCTTCGCACTGATTGGTGCGGGAATTTTGACGCTATTGCCAGGTCGGGTGATGCATGAGGTAGTGTTTGGAGGGTGAAAAGAGACGCAAGGCAATGGCCACGAGCCAGCACCAGCACGCTTGTGATCGCGGCGAGGCGCGGCAGGGGCGTTCCAGCCACGTCTGCCGGATGCATGAGGCCAAAGCCGGAGCGCCGTCCGGGTCTGCTCATGGCCGTGGACAAGGGTCCGGGACGTTATTCGGACGGCGAGGCAACTCGCGGCGCTGTTTTGGCTCTGTGCGGCGAGAGGCTTGCCCCTTTGGCCCGATACTAGTTCCCGCGTTAGGCCGCGCTGCCAATGCCGCTTCGGCCAGATGCTCAGGAGCCAGAAAGCGCGACTTTGACGATGCGCGTACCACATAGGGCAGCTCAATGCGCGGGGGCTGGCTTCCGGGTTGGAATTGTCATCGCCGCTACGCTCGCGATGACACACATCAGCCCGATCCACGCGGTCGAAGTCATGCTTTCTCCGAGGAACACGACACCTATCGCCACACCGATCGGCACCCGCAGATAGGCTTGCGCCGTAGTGCCGACCGAGCCGAGCGGCACAAGCCACGTGCCGCGCTCGCGCGTCCAGAAGTAGTTGTGTCCGGGATAGACCGGAACACAAGACTTTGGTCGCCAGGTTCGCGCTGGTGAGCAGCGCTCGTGCGGTACTTGTTGAGGGCGAGCTTCTGCCTACATGCTGTCAGAAGACGTCCCACGCCAGGACAGAAGGCGCCCGTCCATCCTCCCGCCTCAGGCGGGGCAGGTCACAGCAAGCGTAGGAGAGACCGATGCAAGAGGCCCTCGTCGTCCACCGCGAGACGCACATCCCGGCGCCGCCCTCGGCGGTGTTCGCCCTCCTGACCGATCCGGAGAAGATACTGCGCTGGATGGGAACGGAGGCGCATGTCGAGCCGCAGCCCGGTGGGCTCTATCTCGTCAATGTCACTGGGGCTCGTTTCTCCCGCGGCACCTTCCGCGAAGTGGTGCCGGTGCACCGCCTGGCCTACAGCTTCGGCTGGGACGGCAGCGAGGTGGTGCCGCCGGGGTCGAGCCTGATCGAGGTCGACCTGATCGAGCAGCCGGACGGGACGTTGCTGCGCCTGACCCACACTGGCCTGCCCAGTGCCGAGCAATGCGCCGGCCATGCGGAGGGCTGGGCCCATTACCTGGGTCGGCTGGCCGAGGTTGCAGCCGGGCGCGACCCAGGCCCGGACCCCTGGCACGGCAGGGACTGACTGCTTTCCGCTCTCGAAATCGTCGCACTTGAGACGATTGCACTTTCAGGGCGGACGCTGGCTCGCAGGCGTGTTGAAACACTGCCTCATCGAGGATTGGACGGTGAGTCTGGAACGTGGCGTCTAGTAAAAGAGCCGTTGTACCGGCGGCAGTCCCATAGCCTCGCGCTGAACGCCCTAACGACACTCTGCCCTGTCGTGGGACGTCCTCACGTGACAACATGACAGGCAGAAGCGCCATCGCCGCGGCGCGGATGACAGGCCAGTGGCCGAGGTGGCATAGTCGCGGCATGGATTTGCCTGCGCCTCTTGCCTGGTTGGTGGACGAGGCCGGCTCGTCGCCCGGCCCTGACTGGTTCCTGGCCGAGCTCGGCGGCCGGTTGCTGGCCGACGGCCTGCCGCTGGCCGGCGGCGCCCTGACGGTCGCAGTGCCGCATCCGATCATCGCCCGCCGCACCTGGCTGTGGCGGGCGGAGACCGGGGCGGTGATCGAAGCGCTGGGCTTCGCCGGCGGTCCGCTCAGCCAAGCAGGGCGCGACTGGCTGGCCGGGCTTGGCCCGGTGCAGGAGGACACGGTCGGCCCGGCGCCGGACAGTTCGGTGCTGGGCTGGGCAGGGACCCGGCCATTCGGTCCTGACGAGGTCGGCCGGCTGCGGCAGGCCGTGCGCTTCGTCGCGGCGCCCTTAGCCGCCCTGGCCGCGCGGGAGGCGCTGACAGCACTGCTCGAGGCCTATCTCGGCCGGCGCAGTGCCGCCCGGGTGCAGGCCGGCGCGCTGCGCCGCGGCACCGGGGAGACCATCCGCGCCGCGCTGCTCTGTGCCGATCTGCGCGACTTCACTGCCCTGTCCGAGGCGACGGAGCCCCAGGCGATGATCGCCGCCCTCGACGGTTGGTTCGACCGCATCGCGGGAGCGGTGCACGCTTTCGGGGGCGAGGTGCTGAAGTTCATCGGCGACGGCGTGTTGGCGATTTTCCCGGTCACCAGCGCGCCGGCCGAGGCCTGCGAGGCGGCGCTGCGCGCGGTCGCCGCCGCCCGCGCCGGCATGGCCCATCTCGATGCGGTGCGGCAGACACAGGGGCTGCCGCCGCTGCACTTCGGCGCGGCACTGCATCTCGGCGAGATGCTGTGGGGCAATATCGGCGCGGCCGACCGGCTGGACTTTACCGCCATTGGCCCCGCGGTCAACTTGGTCAGCCGGCTCGAAGGGCTATGTAGGCCCCTTGGTCGCAGTGTGCTCATTTCAGGCGCGGTCGCGGCGGAGACGACAACGGCTTTGATCCCTTTGGGCGAGCACTTACTGCGCGGTATCGCTAATCCCTGCGCGGTATTTACCCTACCTGAGGATTCCGCGGGCCGGGGTCCAGGCAAGGGTCCAGATGCGTGACTAATACAAGCAGGAAATCGGAACGTCTGTGCAGGCAATCGGCTTTGGCAGCCGCCGGCAAGCTCCCGCTCGCTGCTTTTTGTGCGCCGCCATTACCTCTGCTGTTGGCCAACGACTCCGGTTCCGCTGAACGTCCACCTACAAGTGGCGAGGTCGACAATGAAGGTCCCGATTGGGGTGAAGAGATTCCCTCCAAGCTTACCGAGCTAGGTCCGAGCAGAGTCGGCTCCCGGCCGCTCGGTTTTGATCGCTTTAGCGACCGCTCATGGCGCAACCGTCCTGTTCGAAACCGGAAGAATTGACCCGGAGCCGCCGTTGTCATTCGCGGGCTCAACGTCCCCAAAGGGTTTTGAAACGAAGCGGAGGCACGCCTCCACTTCGAGAAGGCCATCGAACTCGACCCGGGCTACGCGCGCGCCTAAGCGCTGCTGTCCTTTAGCTTGAAGCGAGGCGATGGTCACGGCAAATCGCCCCCCGCCCGGTCCCGTCGCCGTGATCAGAGCGCCCGGCTGCGTCGTTGCCTGACGGCCGGGCGCGTTCATGCTGGAGCTCGGCTATCCAGGGAAGCGTACGACGGGCGGCGACGTGGCAAATCATATGACCCCACCACCTGTTGAGACGAAGGAGCAACACTTGACACGCCCAGTCGCGGCGCCTGTGATATCGTCAGAACGCAGCAATTTCGCGTGGCACTCGAAGGAGGATTCGTTCATGTCCACATTGGAGCTTGCCAAGGCTTTCACCAACCTTCTCAAGCAGAACGACGACGAAGGTGCGGCCGAGAAGTACAACGCCGACAACATCGTCAGCTATGAGGCTCAGGAGGGCCCAATGGCGGTCTGTGAAGGTAAGGCGGCCGTCAAGCAGAAGGGCGACTGGTGGCGCGCGAACCATGAGGTTCACAACGCCACTGTCGAGGGGCCCTATGTCAATGGCGACCAGTTCGCCCTCCGGTTCAAGATGGACCTTACGCCCAAGCAGACCGGTGAGCGCGTGACGATGGATGAGGTCGGCGTCTACACGGTCAAGGACGGCAAGATCGTCGAGGAACGTTTTTACTACTAGACGATCGTTTCCATGCCGGCCAGCAGGCTGACCGTGCTGTGGCGCATGCATTCGTGATCGTAGATCGCAGACATCATCCGTAAGACCGCGCGCAAGCGGCGCGGCGCAAAACCGAGGGCTTGACGGGCGCCAGTCGTTCGTTCACCGCGCAGGCGTTGCAGGGGCCCAGGAGAACCGAAGCAGGCCGGGCTTGCGGTCGCTTGAAAGATCAGGCGACCTTGAGGTCCTTCAGCGACTTCTCGAAGACGTCCTTGACCGGCTTGGTAACGTCGGTCATTCCCCTGGTAGCCAGCCCCTGGAATTCCGTGGCCTGCTCGACGCTCATTTTGACCCGCTGGCGCAGGAAAGTGGTCTGCAACTCAAAAACCTCGGACAGCGACTTCGCGCCGATCAGAGCTTCAAGATGCGCGAAGTCGGCTTCGGCATTCGCCCGCAGCGCCGCGATCGCCTTCAGCGACAGTTCGTCGCCGACCGACTGGGCGGTCTCGAGGATCGACGTGAGCGCCTTCTGGGTGTCTTCAGCACCCGACTGGAGTTTGGCAAGCGCTTCTTTCGATTGCTCGATGCCCTTTTCGGCGACCGCGCGGAGCTGATCGGTGGCCTTGCTGGGATCGAAGGCCGGGACGTCGATGGATGTGGCACTTTCGCTGGGCTTTTCTGCGGTTTTGGTCATTTTTCTTAGCCTTCTGGTTGGCGATGGTTTGTTGCCCGCCCTCCTATATTTTATGACCCCAATATGACAGCTTTTTGTGCATTGCGACGTTTTTGTTGCGCTGCCCCATTGTGGACCTCTGTGATCGTTGCGGGAAATGGATCGCTGAGGCGTCCTCGTGTTGGAGGTGGTGGACCATCTCGTGGACGATCACTGACAGACCGGCTGGTGCGTCACCGGTCCAACCATGCGCCAGGTAGATCGTGCCGGAACTAATCATCGTAGGCCGCTACCACCTCTCCCGGTGCCCCGCGTTGCCGCATTGAGATAAGCTTCTCCTCCGAGACTGCGACGAATCTGGGTAGCTGCTGTGCTGGCTGGAAGCCGACACTGACCAACCATTTGGCCAATGCCGTAGTAAGTACCGTGCTCGGTAACCCGCTACTCGGGTCCGTTGTAGCCGTCGTGAGAATTTGTTGCGAGCCGGTCGGTTCACACCTTGTCGCTGCGTGCATTCGGCATAAGTAAAGCGGGCCACCTCACGCGCTCGATCCTGTGGCTATGCCGGAGGATCGAGGTGGACCCTACCGCCCGGACTGATCAAGGCGGAGCGTGGCGCGGTGGGTCTTCACAGTGCCGGAGACCGTTTCCAATACTTTGCAGATGTATGGATCGTTCGAAACAACGTTCGACCGCGGCTGTGAAAGCGCGTCCGTTTCAGCGGACAACGCCGCTCGGTCGGCACGTTCGGCGCCGAGCTCGTGCACGCGGAGCTGTGGGCGCCACGCCGCGGGCTCGTCGACGTTGGCTCTCAAAAGACGGCACGAATTGCAATGAGTTGAACTACAATGCCCGACGTGGGGTAGCGCAGTCGGTAGCCTGGCCGCCTCATAAGTCAGGGTTGGCGATTCGAATCCGCTCCCGCAACCATCACGCACAAGGAAGAGCGCGATGACTATCTTGACGGTCAA
This sequence comes from uncultured Alphaproteobacteria bacterium, assembly GCA_963839725.1. Classification (GTDB taxonomy): domain Bacteria; phylum Pseudomonadota; class Alphaproteobacteria; order Rhizobiales; family Rhizobiaceae; genus Kumtagia. The sequence continues at coordinate 291,601 of CAWIWT010000007.1, forward strand.
TCTACTCTTCAACACGCTCATATTCTGGATTGCGGCCAGGATATACCTGGTTCCGAGGCTCGCTGACATGTCGCCGCAGATCGTGCTGGTACCGATTCTTCTGCTTCATGCAACACGGCACCTGGGCCTCATGTTCCTGTCGTCCGGTGCGGTCTATCCAGGCATGCCTACATCGTTCGCGTTTCCGGCCGCAATCGGCGACTTGCTCGCGGCGGTCTTGGCGCTCGTAAGTCTCCTGGCTCTCACCAAGCGGTGGGCGATAACCGTTTTGCTGCTCTGGGTATTCAGCATCGAAGGATTCGTGGATCTCATGACAGCGATAGCGCTCTCGACGATCTATCAGGCTGACAGGTTCATGGGTCCGGCCTACTGGATACCGGCGTTCTGGGTTCCGATGCTGCTGGTCACGCACGTGATCGTCTTCATCCTCCTGTGGCGATACGCATCGCGCGTGATGTCCTCTTAGCCAAAAAAGGTGCCAAGTGAACGGGCCCAGGCGTCCTACCTGCGCACTGCTCGTCGCACTAACGCGACGGCCCGGTAGCCATCCGGTTGACCGCTGCGGGTCGCGAATTGGCGCGACCTTGCCGTCGGCGAACGCGAAACTCTGACCCCAAGCTGTCGTTCCCCGCATCTGCTGGCGGGCTTAAAGCCACATTCGCTGGATCGGGCAAGGTTGACATTGTAACGCGTTAGTTATGGCTAACGCGAAAAATGGCTGGACCGCCCTGGGAGACGGCACCAGGCGCATGATCTTCGAGCTGCTGGTCGAGCATCCGAGCTCGGTTGGTGAGTTGGCTCGTGCCATGCCGGTCACCCGGCCGGCGGTCTCGCAGCACCTGAAAGTACTCAAAGACGCCGGCTCGTGATCGACACACGGGCCGGCAAGCACCGCATCTACCGGGCCGATCCCGATGGGCTGGCGAGCCTTCGCGCGGAACTCGACCGGATTTGGAGCAAGACGCTGGCGGCCTACAAGGTGGCCGTCGAGCAACCACCGGAGGAGTCACAATGAGCACTCATGTAGCAGACACGTCTGTGAGACAGTCCATCGTGGTCGAGGCTCGGCATGGCTCGGCTCGCGGAAGAGCTAACGCCCGACCCCGCGCATGTGGCTTCGGCGCAGGTTGTCCCGGACAGGGCTGGCGGACGAGCTTAGCATCAGGCACACCTCCGGCCTGCGCGAGCACCACGACATCAACAGCGGGACCGTCCGGATTGCGCCGGAAGCGGACGATGCTCCCCAGAAAGTCAAGCTCGCCCCATCTGCGCCGTCACCATGATCTCCGATTCCCCTCAGGGCTGTAGGGCCAACTTGCCGACGCTGGCCCGGGTTTCCAGTGCTGCGAGCGCCTTCGGCCCATCTGCAAGTTTGTAGACGGTCGGCTGGCCAGGGGAGAGAACGCCGGCTGCGATGAGCGCGAATAGCTCGCTCATGATTTCCCCGAACATCTGCGGCGCGGTCTGGATCAGCACGCCGATGTTGAAGCCAATAATGTGGACCTGATGTTTGTAGACCAGGTCCCAGTTGGTGAGCGCCGCCTCGCCGCCGGCCAAGCCGTATACGATAACACGGCCGGTAACACGCCTTGCAGCAGCGAGGCTGGCGTCGAATGTCGCAGCGCCGACCGACTCCAATACCAGATCGGCGCCAGTGCCTCCGGTCAGACGCAGCGCCTCGGCGACGATGTCGGTGCTGCGGGAGTCCAAGACGTGATCGGCGCCCAGCGCTCGCACGGTCTCGTGCTTGCTGAGTGAGGCGGTGGCGATCACCGTCGCGCCGTAGTGCTTGGCTATTTTTACCGCGGTCTGGCCGGTTCCGCCAGCCGCGGCGTGGATCAGCACGGTCTGGCCTCTGACGAGTTGACCCAGTGACTTGAGCGCAGCCACCGCCGTGGGCCAGTTCACGACCAGGCCAAGCGCCTGCTCGTCATCCCAGCCCGGAGGCACAGGCACCACCGCGGCCGCGGGCAGGACCATGTACTCGGCAAAGGCGCCGTATCCGACGCCGATAACACGAGCGCCGACCGCCACGCCGGTTACCGCCTCACCCACGCTGACGACCTCGCCCGCGGCCTCGAAGCCGGCGAGATACGGCGGCTGCGGCCCCCCACGGAACCTGCCGTGGGCCTGCGAGATGTCGGCGAAATTGACGCCGGCAGCGGCGACCCGGATGAGGACCTCGCCGGCGCCGGGAACTGGCACCGGCACGTCAGTGATCATCCGCAGGTCCTGCGGGCCATTTAGGGACGTCTGCTGCAGGGCGCGCATGACGGCGGGAATGCTCATGGGAATTGGTCCTTGCTCAAATCGGTGATGGGTCGCTTTATTGTTTGTCGATCGACCAATAAATATTGGTATGGCGCTCCGGAGCCTGTCAAGCTAAACTTTGTCGATCGACAAACAAATTGGAGGGTCGGCCCAGATGGCCACTCGCGGTAGGCCACGCGTATTCGACCGGGACACAGCCCTGCGCAAAGCGATGGACCTGTTCTGGGAGCGAGGCTACGAGGGAACCTCGATGAAGGACCTGACCGAGGCCATGGGGATAGCCTCGGCCAGTATCTATGCGTGCTTCGGCAGCAAGGAGGCCCTATTCCGTGAGGCGGTGGCCCTCAATAGTGCGACACAGGGACAGCCGCCCAGGATCGCGCTTCGGGAGCAGCCCACTGCCTATGAGGCGATTCACGCCATGTTGCATGCCACCGCCGATGCCATCACCATCCCGGGCGCGCCGCGTGGCTGCATGCTTGTCCTGGCCGCGCCGACCGGCGCCGTAGAAAACCATCCGGTACGGGAATTCCTGGCGGAAATACGTCGGGCGCAGTTCAACGAGATCAGGGACCGGCTCGCCCGCGGCATCGCCGACGGCGATCTCGCCATCTCGGCTGGCAGCCTGAACGCCATCGCCCGCTACTACACTACCGTGATGCAAGGGCTGTCCGTGCAAGCCCGCGACGGCGCCAGCCGCGCCGAGCTGGATGCAGTCATCACGTGCGCGATGGCGGCCTGGGACACGCTTACGCGCGCAGACTCAGGGGCAGCCATGCCCGAGCAGTGGGAGACCTCCCTCAATACGCACTAGCACCGACGCTGTGCCTTCACTGGCCCTACCGTGACAAGACCGCGTAGTCTCGCACGCTACGCGATGGGGGGCGGAGCCCGGCCGCTTCGGCGGTGCCGCGGTGCGCGGTGTAGGCATGACTCGGCGAGGCCCCGTTCTGGCAGCCGACAACGCAACTCGGCCGCCGGAATCATCCGCGACTACGCGACGGGATCACCGTCGAGGAATTTGCCCAGTTGGAGCATGTGGTCGTGCCCCTTGTCGGAGGCGGCTTTGTCACTCCAGTGGACAACGCTCTGGCTACCCTCGGACAAAGTCGCAACGTGGTGTTTTCCGCGGCTTCATTCCTGTTCGTTCCCGAGATTGTGTCTCAGTCGGACTTCGTGGCCATGGTCCCCGAACGGCTGGTGCGCGACCGTGCCGACAAGCTCAAGTTGATTGACTGTCCGTTCCCCGTGGAAGGGTTTGCTGTAGGTATGGTGTGGCACGAGCGCAGTCACGGACACAGCGGCCAACGCTGGATCAGAGAGGCTATCATCTCACTGATCAACGCTTAGATCATCCAACAGGGAAACAACCGACGATGGAGTTTAATCGAAGAGCGTAGCGAGGAATTGGCGTTGGTTCCAACTCACGCGTCTGCTCATCTGTCCGTCAGGGAATTTGAGACAAATGGCGCTTCGATCGAGTGGAGGCTCTGGCCCATTAGGGTTGTCATTCTAGGCGACTGCTTTGCGATGTCGCAAGCGCCGGTGAGTAGACGTCGGCCGGGGTGAGATTGTCGAAGCGCGGCGCCAGGTCTTCGATCCGGCCCATCAGCGTTTGCAACTGGTCGACGACGCGGTTGTGCAGCATCAGGGGCAGGTCGGGATACTCTTCTAGCAGGCTGTTGAAAAAGTCGCTCGCCGCCGGGCTGTGAGCGTGATTCACTTTGGCCGAAGAGATTCGGAGGGTGATGGGTGCGCGGCGGCGACAATCGGACTGGTGAGCTGTTCAGCTATGTTGACCTCGAGGCGCGGGTGCGGCGCGATCATCCGCTGCGTGCCATTCGGGTGATCGTGGACGAGGCGCTGGCTGCGTTGGAGCGAGAGTTTGCCGCGCTCTACTCACCGATCGGGCGGCCATCGATCCCGCCGGAGAAGCTGCTGCGGGCGATGCTGCTGCAGGCGTTCTACTCGATCCGCTCAGAGCGGCTTTTGATGGAGCGGCTGGAATACGATCTTCTGTTCCGCTGGTTCGTCGGCATCGGCGTCGACGATGCGGCCTGGGACCATTCGGTGTTCTCGAAGAACCGCGACCGGCTGCTTGCGGGCGACATCGCAGCGAAGTTCCTGGCGGCGGTGCTGGCGCAGCCTAAGGTGAAGAAGCTTCTGTCGACTGATCACTTCTCGGTTGACGGCACGCTGATCGAGGCCTGGGCGTCGATGAAGAGCGTCAAGCCGAAGGACGGCTTGGATGAGCCACCGGCTGGTGGCGGCGGGCGCAACGCAGAAACGGACTTCCATGGCCAGAAACGATCGAACGAGACGCATGCCTCGACCACCGATCCCGAGGCCAGGCTCTACCGCAAGGGGAAGGGCAAAGAGACCAAACTCTGCTTCATGGGACATGGCTTGATGGAGAACCGCCACGGCCTGCTGGTCGACGCCTGCCTGACACTGGCCGACGGGCACGCCGAACGGGTGGCCGCGCTGCACATGATCGAACCCCGCGCCGAGCGGCCGGCCGCGATCACGCTCGGTGCCGACAAGGCTTATGACGCGGAGGACTTCGTCAACGAACTGCGCTCGATGAAGGTGACGCCGCATGTCGCGCAGAACACCAGCGGCCGCAGCTCTGCGATCGACGGGCGCACCACCAGGCACGGCGGCTATGCAGTCAGCCAGCGCATCAGGAAGCGCATTGAGGAGGCGTTCGGCTGGATCAAGGTCGTGGCCGGGCAGGACAAGACGAAGTTCCGCGGCCGCGACCGTGTCGGATGGGCCTTCATCTTCACTGCAGCCGCCTACAATCTGGTGCGGCTGCCGAAGCTGATGGCGGTGCCGACATGAGCGCGCCCGCAGGCTGCCAACTGACCGGCCGCTGGCGCATCGTCGAGGCCGATCTGTGGGATCGCGGTTATCTCGACCTCAGCGGCCCCGCCATGATCACCATCGGGGAAGACAACAACGGCGAGATCGCCTTTGGCGCGCTGCAAGCCGGCCTCGATCTCTCCTACAGCCCCTCGATGGTCTTCTCGACGACGGCTCGATCGAGATCACTTTCACCTATCACAACGGCGACGAGGCTACCCTCAAAGCCAACCGGGATACTTCTTCAACAGCCTGCTAGGGCGATGCCCCAGCGCGCGCTGAAGTCGGGATGCCACAGCAGCGTTATCGGGAAGACGAAGATGGTCCGAACGAGTGGCGCTCCTTCGAACAGGTCCGGTCGATACATGTAGATTGAACCCGGCAGAATGGAGAGCGGTAGTGCACCGAGGCCGCCCTATGGCTGCTCATGCTCTGTTTGCTCGCATTGACGCCGGGCTATGAGATTCCGGTAGCCGGGTTATTAGGATTTGTCGACGGTAAGTCCCTTCATGCCTATCGAGTACTTCATACTCTCGGCCGTGCAGTTCGACGGCGCGGTCATTGGGTATCTCGCCGGCGCCCCAATCCGGGAGACTGTTCTTGATGCCAGCCAGACGCGCTATCATTTCGTGGGAATCGCTCGGCGCGGCAATAATGCGACATATGTTGTGAAAAACATGTCAACCTCCCTTAACCCCACCGTGGAAGCCTGCCGCAGGTCCCCAAACCCGCGCGTCCGGCGGCCCAGGGCTAGCGGGGGTGTTGGGCCAGCCGGACGCCGATCGGAACCCACCTGTACCCGTCCCGACGCATACACGCTTGCCGACGCGTCGTTAAGATATCGTTGCAGAGACTTCGGCAGGTCGTCCCGCTCAATTCTCTTTTGCGTGAACAAGGAACCACCGACAATTGGTGCTGTTGGATACAAATGAACGGCTCGAGACATCACCAATACTTTGAGCCGAACAATCCAAGGTTCGTCGCCGTGCTTTGCGTCTTGCTCGCCATCCTGGCGTCGACTGCCTTCGCAATGCTCATCTTGTCGGCTTAAGACAAACAGACGGCTATCTTGCGCACTTCGCCGCTTTGGTGCAAATATCCCGCGCATTCACGCAGCGAGGCTCGATGCTTGCGCGACCAGGGGACATTGGCGTCTACCGCCTGCCTAATGCCTGGGAGTTGGTGCGGATCCGGCATATCCGTACAAGGCAAACCGCCAGATGGCCCCTATATGTTTCGGCGTGGGCATGAGCGTCAAACAATTCAAGCGCCTGCCGCCAGCCAAACAATTCGAGCTTCATTGCGCGCACCAGGCGCTCCTCCGAGGCCGATCGCTGAGGGCGACTGAGAAGGGCCGACCTATGTCGTCGGCCTGAACTCTAGCAGCCGCGCATGCCGCAGCTTCTCCTTGCCCCGGAGATGCTTGACGCGGCCTATGATGCCCGGCCGCAGCCACTGCACCGCTTCCTTCGAGTTGCGCTTGAAGTCGCGCGGTGGTGGCCCGAGGTGTGCCTCGACCATCCCCTTGAACAGATCGCTGGCGGGGCGCCCGAAGGTGACGAAGGCGGAGCCGACATATTGGCGGGTGCCGATCTCACCCATCAGCGCCATCGTCGGCTTCCCGGGAGTGCGCTGGACCCCGAGGATTTCCAGTTCGCTTTCCATGAAGGTCTTCACCTTCAGCCAGTTGGTCGATGGGCCACTGGCGTATACAGATCCGCGGCGCTTGCAGACGATGCCCTCGAGCCCCATTCGCTCGACCGAAGCAAACAGGTCCCCAGGGGTGCCCTGTAGGCTGTCCGAATACTGAATGCGGCCTCCGCGACGGATAAGAGCATAAAGACGCTCCCGGCGGTCCTCTACCGTCTCTGCACGTAAATAGTCGCTATCGTGATGGAGCAGGTCAAACGCCATGAAGAGCAGTGCGTCCGACTGTGATCGAACCACCGCCTGTAGGGCGTGGAAGTCCGAGAAGCCGGACTCTTGCGGGTAGACGAGCTCGCCGTCGATGATGGCGGATGTCACCCGGATCTCCGCAGCGGCCGCCTCGGCAATGATCTTCAGCTTATCGGTCCAATCAAAGCCTCGCCTGGTGAAAACGCGAACGCCGCTGGCGTCAATCACGATCTGGCAGCGCCAACCGTCGAACTTCACTTCGGTCAGCCAATCACCGTTGCCGGAAGGTGGCTTGTCCACCAATGTCGGCATCATCGGTTCAATGAACCTGAGCCTATCGCCCATTCCTCCCCACAAGCGCAGACACTTTATGGTAAAATGGAACAAACCACCCAGCGAATAGGTTTAGGTTACGGCGTGTCAGGTTTTAGGTTTTGCTCGCCGTAATCCCGCGCGCTCCACAGTTGTCCCCCCACTTCTACAGTGGAGGCTTACCGCAGGGACGTAACCCCACCCACCTGCGGCAAGGTCGGGGCAAGGCTATCGTTTCTCATTGATTGGGAAAACTGATGGGTGACGAGAAGGAACGGCTGCTTCAGTGGTTAAGAAAGGACAACCGGGAGTGGCGTCGTTGGACGGCGTTCTATGTCGTAACGGCTGTTCTAATCGCTGGGGCGCTTGTAGCTATCATTGCGGTTCTATACCGCTAATAGCCTCAACTGGAGCGAGTCCCGAGCAACTGAGCACGGGAACCGCGATCGCAGGGAACAATCAGCATCCGGTAGAGTTGGAGCGGCGCGCAGGTAGCCTTCCGCATTAATACCTGCGCGAAACCCTGCCGAAGGATTTCAGGTCGTCTCTCGCTTGGCCCGCGGCAGGTGTCTTGAGCAGGAGATTAAGATGAAATTGATAGTCAGGCTGCGGATCGTTAAGGAAAACAGCGGCGTGCGTAGGGTGCATCACGCGCGGCCCGCCTGAGATTGGGGTCGACGTCAGTGCTCGTCCATGACACTTGAAAAACAAGCGACGCACGTAGCTGCTCCTGACCCAAAGCGCCATCTTCCAGATTATTCGCGAGGGTATGGCGGGCAACGATCGAAAAGTACGGGTGGATAGCACCTTGTAGGGGGTGATGAGACTCCCTGCCTTGCGCTTACGGCATGAGTTCTATGGCTTCCTATGGCACGCCGCCCTTGCCACTCGTGAACCGCCAGAACTGACAACTCGCGGACGCCATCGACATCGCCGTCGTGGATCAGCGCCCTGAAGAATGCCTCACGAAGTTTGTGGTTCGGTTCTTGGACTCTGTCGACCTTCTTGATTTTGGCCATGTGTTTCAACGCGCGCTGCGCCGAGAGAGGGCGTTGGGACGGCCAGCGGTACAGGCCGGGCGGGCGGACGACCGTCGCCCTGTTCCTTTGCCAATCATCCTGCAAACGGTCTTTCGGCACCGCCAACTGGGCGGAACGGCAGCACCTTGCTGCTGTCATGCGACAGGTAAGCCGCCCAGCTCTCCATCAGTTCGCGTCGCCGCTCGACTGCTGAGCCGCGCAAATAGGCCCGTTCGACATCCGAGCCGATACGACCAAGCTGAAGACCGGCGTCAACATGCGCTTCGCGCGGCGGCGAGGACGGCAGTCCGGCGAGGAACGGCCAGTCGATTGCAATGTGCTGTCAGAGAAGGGGCGGCGGAGGCGGAAGCAGTTAGTTCCCCGTGAGCAGATCGCGATTGCGGTTCTGACTAGGCTACCGGAACCAAAGAACGCGCGTGATCTGATCGACCGCAAAGGTATCATGGGGGTGGTCGGCGAGGTGGCGACCCTCTACGGGATCGGCGAGGACGCCGTGCGCGACTGTTTCGAGAGGCACTGGCGGCGGCTGGCGCTCTTAAGGGCCCTCGGAGAGCCGGCTCAGTGGTGAACAAATCGCCAGATTTGCCGACCACGAACTCTTGTAGACGCTGGTAAGAACGAGCGTAATTTCAGCGACCATCACCCGTACGCGGAGATGGTCATGTCCACGCCTGATCCCCACCAGATTTTGCCGGATGATGGTCGCGCTGCATACTCAGTTGCTGAAGTCATTCGAATGCTCGGCCTTTCGGAGGCAACGATTTTTCGGCGCATCAAGTCCGGTCGACTAAAATGTCGCCAGTCGGAGGGACGCACGTTAATCCTCAAGCGCGATCTGACAGCCTATCTCGAAACGCTGCCCGGCAACAACGCTGCCGCCTGAAAAGAAACCCGCCGGTCTGCGGGACCAGCGGGCTCCAGGGGACAGGTTTCAGATATTGAGCTAAAAAATAGTCCCCTCGCAGCTCGATGACAACCTGCCAGGCCGGTCTCCGCAAGGGAGATCGTCGATGCACATGATACGGCATCAGAACTCGGGTGGCGGCATTCCCCGCGAATACACGCCACGCGAGTTGTGGGATTTGGGCTACCAGGACATCCAGGTACCGATCATTCCGCCCGATGCGGTGCCGGGGCCGAACTCGGGGCTGGCAAAAATGCTTGCGAGCCGCAAGCCGGGCGATCCCGACCCGCGCGGCAAGATGCCCGGCATATGCGACAGCGCGGGCCGCTGTAAAAAGCGCGACGACCATATAGGGTCGGTGCTGTTGCGGGTTGACGGTGAGCCGTTGAGCGAACCGAGAAAAAAGATCGTTGAGCAACATCGCACGGTCGCGCGAGGTATCTATTAGGCTTGCGATCGTTGAGCCGGCCCATGCTTGGGTAGTGTTCGCATGCTGTTGTGCAGAAGACCTCTCGATCACCCGTACGCTGAAACTCAAGCCAGAATGGGTCAGCGACCTGCAGCAATTCAATTCGCTCGACCAGAAGGTCTGCACGGCGGCCACTCTCATGAAACGGCGCTTGGACTTCCTCATCGGCGCGAAGACCGATCGGGATCGTGATGCGCTGCTGTTCCTGGTGAGAGAACAGGCCTTCTCGTCCCATATCGACGATTGAGGACCACAACTCTCCCAGCAGCCATTCCCAGCCGGTCTCTGTTTCCGACCTTGCGGTAAATCCAACCAACAGCTTCCCGCCGGCTCGTAGTTCTGCAGAACGGACCTTCAGAAAACGGAGCCAATCTGCCGCCTGCTGCTCCTTCACAGCCACCATCACACTCGTAACGGCGCTCATCCCTGCCAGAATATGATCAGGCGCATGCGCCTGATTTCGGCTCATCCATTGCATGGCCCAAGTCGACCACCCAAGATGAACGCGCTCTGGCGGAAGAAGAGGCTCAAAGAACGACCGGCCGATCGCGGATGGGAAAACAGCGGAAGTGCCATTCAAGTAGCTGTCCGGCCTTTGTCGAGCGCCTCGAACAAGGCAGAAAGTCATTTGGGATGGACCGGCTGCTTCCCCTGAGGGGTTGCCTGCAAGGTACAGGCCGACAAGCCCTTCAGCGCCACAGAGATGACTCAGGACGCGCGAGGGGCAGGTGCCGAGTCCCACAACAGCCGAAAAAGCTAGCGCGCTTGTACGGCCACTTCTGAGTCAATGCGAGGATCTGCAATTTTCTTGCTGCGTACTCGTAAAGAACTTCTCGTCTGTAGGAGTCAGCCGATCAATGGAACCCCACGCCGGAGGATGCGGGTTGTGATCGGGAGTTATCGCGGCACCGAGCAGCTGGCGTCTACTTCGCGCGCCAATCTGCGGCATTATGTGTTATGTTTGGCGAACTTCAAAAATCCCGCTTGTCCGTCGATTGCGCCCTTAAAGCGCTATAGCTGCAACGAGTTTCCGCTGGGAATCTATGAAGGCTCATTCGTAACTCGGGGCGATGTCGATGGACATGTCCAAGAACTCTATCAACATCGTGGCCGCCCTCGGCCTTGCGTTCGGCTCTGTGTTCGGCATGGCAGGTACTTTCGTCGCGCAACCCAACGTACAAGCGCTGTTGTGGGCGATCGACGGTGCGGCCCTCGTCATGGCCGCCGCGCTACTCACGCTGAAGTATTTCAGGGAGGGGCTGGATTTCGTCGCCGGCGGATTTCTGATCTTTGCGATTGCCGAGGCCGTGTTGATGTCGGGAACGGCTGCCGGTCCCGTCGCAAGCGTGCCCGCATTTGCAGCCGGCACGGCGCTGTGGGCGCTCGCGCTCGTACTCATCAGCGTCCCCAGGCAATTCGCGCTACCTGTGCGCCTCCTGGGCCTGTTCAGCGCGATCCTCTTTGCCGTCGTCGCGGCAAGAATTTTTTGGGGCGAGCAGCTGCTGCCGACTTCGGCGCCGTTGCCATTCTATGCCTACCCGTTCCTTGTCCTGACCTTCATCGGTTGGATTTGGAGCCTCTTGCGCGAGCGTGCTTAGACTGCGGTTGCGTGTCCGGCAGTCTAAACCAGACAAATTGACCAGTCGGCCGATTAGTCCGACGCCGGAATTGGCGAGCGAATGCGAGCCCTATGGATAACCCTTCAAACGGCAAAGCCTACTATCATTCCTCGAAGGTGCGAGGCACCGACTAGGCTATCCAACTCCGTTGAAGTAGGATGCAGGTGTAATATGCAAAGGTGGGATACCCCACTGCGCGCAAATCAAGGGGCAGAGCGGTTGGATGCCGAGAAAACAGTGAGCGAGGCCAAGGTAACGCGGAGGCTTGTTGCTATTCTGGCCGCTGACGTCGTTGGCTATTCGAGAATGATGGAAGCAGACGAGGCCGGCACCCTGACGAAACTGAAAACACACCGTCGTGAACTTTGGAACCCTGCGACGGAGCAATATGGCGGCCGGATCGTAGGAACTGCCGGCGATAGTCTACTCGTCGAATTTGTCAGCACTGTTGCAGCTGTTGAGTGTGCGGCGCGCGTTCAAAAGGAAATGTCCGACCGAAACGCGGACTTATCCGAGAGTGAACGCATGCAGTTGCGCATCGGGGTCAATATCGGTGAGGTCATAGTTGACGACGATGACATCTATGGAGAAGGCGTAAATATCGCTGCGCGCCTCGAGGCCTTGTGTGAACCGGGTGGTGTTGCAGTCTCCGATGATGCTCACCGTCAAATTGGTGGAAAAACCGATCTAGCGTTCGTTGATGCTGGTGAATATCAGGTCAAGAACATCGCGAAGCCGGTGCGCTTGTGGCGCTGGGTTCAAACAAACGCGCCTGCCGCAGCGGCCACCAGAAACGCTGCCTCCTGCCTCTGCCGCGCAAGCCCTCCATAGCAGTACTTGCGTTCAACAACCTATCAGGTGACTCCGATCAGGAGTTCTTTTCCGATGGAATATCCGAAGATATCATCACGGCACTATCTCGATTTCATCTTTTCTTTGTGATCGCCCGAAACAGCTCCTTCTCTTACAAGGGGCGGAGCATTGAAGTGAAGCAGATTGGTCATGAGCTTGGCGTCCACTACGTTTTGGAGGGCAGCGTACGCAGAGTTGGCAAGAAGGTTCGTATTACAGCGCAGCTGATCGATGCCGTCGCTGATCACCATGTTTGGGCTCAGCGATTTGATGCTGACGTTGAGGATATTTTCGACGTGCAGGACGAGATAACCGAACAGATCACGATGGCCGTCGGACCTGAAATTCAGGTAGCGGAAATCGAGCGTGCCCGACGCAGGAAGCTGCCCGAACTTGATGTGTGGCAGCTGCACATGAGGGCCAGAGGTCACTTGGCCAATTACACCGTGTCGGATAGTGCCGAGGCGGAGGCACTCTTGCTCAGGGCGCTCGAGCTAGATCAGCAAAATGGTGACGTGCTGGCCGCGCTGGGGGAGTGTTATGCATGGGACGGCTTTTACGGCTGGCATCGTCCACAGCCTGCGTCTATGGCAATGGCCGTCGAAATGGCCAACAAAGCGATGGCCGTCGATCCTCGGAACGAAACCGTTCATGTTGTTCTGGGAGGGGTGTTGTTTGGTATGAAGAAGCATGCGGACGCGATCAGGAGGTTAGAAACTGCCATCCAGCTCAACCCTAATAATTCGCAAGCCATTGGTTTCCTCGGGATGGTCCTTGTCTTTCTGCACCAAAGCGAGGAGGCCACCAAACTTCTCGACAAGGCAATCCGCCTAAGCCCGCGTGACCCCATGCGGGCTTGGTACGTCACCTATTTCGGCGTGATCGAGTTCTTGGCTGGACGGTACGAAAGCGCTATCGGGTGGTTTCACAAAGCGGCCGACATTAATCCGAACCTGCCGACCATACATCGCGGGTTGGCTGCATCTAACGGAATTCTTGGGACGGCTGAAGGAGGCACGCGCCTCATTCAATGAGTTTGACCGACTTGCTCCGGGAACAACGATTGGCACAACCCTACAAGTCCTCCCATTGGCGTTTTCTGAGGACGCGGAGCGCTGGCGCGAAGGTCTACGCAACGCGGGTATGCCGGAGTAGCAGCGAAATGAGCCGCATCACTACGGGGTCGCTCCAGGTGAGAGAAATCGCCACCAATTCTCCCCAATTTTCAGCCGATAGGACAGCCTAGCCCGCCGCCGGATGCGATGTCGGCTCGCCATAGCCGACTCACCCGGACACCGGCGGACACATGCGGATAAACAATTGATATAATTATCATTTTGTCGTTACAGGCGTTGTTAATTGACCGGTCAATCACCTAGAATTGTCGCAGATTGTCGCGGAGTTTCAAATGCGTTTCGCCAAGGCCATGCCTGCCATGATTCAGGTGCGCGTTTCGCGAGGAAAAGCGGCGACTGATCCGGGCGGCTAGCGAACAGAAGTTGACGCTCAGCGAACTGGGACAGGACGCGGCCACGGAGGCGGCGCAGCGGACGTACTAGGACCTGCCAAATCAGAGTGCAAACAGGATTGCGAAACCGAAATGACTGAAGATCCGCACAATCGAACGATACGCGCTTCAAGCCGGGCCAATCCGGCAATGCGAAGGGGCGTCCGTCCGGGTCAAGGTCGAAGGTCCTTGTTGCGCTTGATGCACTGGGCGAAGGCGAAGCGGAAGAAATCGTCAAGGTGCAGATCGAGAAGGCCAAAGGCGGCGACTCGATAGCGGCAAAGACGATCCTCGACAGGATATGGCCACCGCGAAAGGGCGCTCGCCTTCAGTTCGACCTTCCCGAGGTAGCAAAGGCCGAAGAGCTACCGAACGCAATCGCTGCGATTAACCGCCAGGCTGCCGAAGGGGACATCTCGCCGGACGAAGCCTCGTTGATTGTCGGCCTCCTGGAAATGCAGCGGAAGGCGATCGAGACCGCAGACCTCGCTGAGCGCGTTGCATCGTTGGAACAGCGTCTTGCGACAGGAGCAGGGAAATGAACCTGGCAGCCCGGTTGCAGCGGATTGAGAGTCGCAGGAGAGTTCGCGCCTTCACTGGAACCATCGCTTCTGTCGCATGGTCACCAGCGATGAGCAGGAAGAAGCGGCGCGTCGGGAAGTTGCCGAGCAGGGCTATGACCCGGATCGCGATATGCTTCTGATCCGCATCGTCGAATTGTCACCGTCTGACAGTGAGTTAATCGTAGTGCGGAAACTCTGAGGCACCAAGGAAAAGGCAGGCAGATGGCTAATCCACTCCTGGCAAGGTTGGACAAGCTGGAGACGAAACTCCCGGTTCCAAAGCGACCGCGCCGCGTCATCACCATCGTTGCCGGCAAGCACGATACGGACGCAGCCCTGGCACTGGCTCGCGAGAACGGCTTCGATCCGGACGACGAGAACTCCGACGATTTGCTGATCCTTCGCTCGATTGTAGTGCCAGAAGGGCAGCCGGCTTACGCGAAGGCGCCGTATTTGCTGGAGCGAGGACAGCGCTAACTGGGCTCACGGCCATGCCCGGTGCCACTACCGCAGCCCACACCAGCCGGGGTGCGATATGAAAATCTAACGCGAGCCGAAGGACGAGTGCACCAACTCCTGCGGCGACCGCTGCGCAGAATATGCAGCGCGTGGCATCCAGCCATTGTCGTTGGCGGTGAGCCGCGCCGCAGAGTTTCGTATGATCGGCAGGAGCTGGTCACCAAATGTCTCGATGACTTTCTGCGTGTGCAGGCCGCGTATGAGGAACTCGGAGACGCCGGCCTCCAGATAGGGCAGCAATAGAAGCGCAATCCTTTCGGGCGAACCCACGCGGATGGCAGCTTCAATATCGCTTTCCTCGGTTGGATCCGATCCACCAAGCCCATAACGCTCGAACGAAAGCGGCAGCGCGAAGGCTATTTTCGACGACCGTCCCGCCTCGGATGCAGCGGTGCGAACGCGGTCGATGATATGGCGAACGTGGTTAGGAACCGCGAAAGGCAGTTCGAAAACCGATGCATGGCGCCCAGCAACTCGAAAGGCCGTTCCGGAAAGCCCACTGAGGCGAAACGGCACCTCCGCGCCGCGTGGGCCTTTGCGAGCCACGAAGCCGTTGCGCAGGCTGTAGGCCGCGCCCTCGTGATCGAACGGGCGATCGTTTGACCACAAGCGCTTGAGAAGGACCAGATATTCGTCGGTTCTGCGAAAGGCGCCTACATGTCCGTAAGAGGTTTCCGCGAACCCCGAGGCATCATAGGAGCCAGCCATGATCCGCAGAGATAGATGGCCACCGCTTTCGCTGTCGAGCGCGGCAAGCTGCCGAGCCGCAATCACTGGCTCGATAACACCAGCCCAATGTGTGAGCGCGATGTCCAGCGCAAAGCCCCGGCGCGCCACCTGCGATGCAAGATCCATGTTGGTGAGCACGCCGCCTGCATCATCAATGACCAAACGGTTGAAACCGGCGTTCTCGATCAGCGAAATGCGCCGGCGAGCCTCACGCGGGTCGAAATAAAAGGAAACTATCGGCCGGCCCGGCATCGGAGGGAAAGGCGCTGTGACGTGCGTGAACTCGACATGCATGGGAAGACCTCCATCACGTTGAATCCGAATGGCTTCTTGGCACGCAAAAACGCGTAATCACTCTCCTGGGGATTTTGTTTTGTTGGGCTTGGAAAAGCCGGCGCTCTCAGGCGCTTAGTTTAGAAGGCCGAACAAAATGGCGGCGGCAAAAACGATGGCAGCGGCAAACACCACATACGCCGCGAGGGAAGCCAAGCTGGCGGGAGCGCTTGCAGGTGCAGTGCGCTGGACGTGGCGACTGCCGGGCAGATGAGAAATGTCAGCCATCACGACCTCCTCTTTTTCTTTAGTCTAGCTATTTTGTAGACTTTGTCGATTCCGATTTTTTCGCGAATTTGAGAAACACTTTTTCGCAAACCCTGAAAAATGAGAATCCGTTTTCGCGCCTCTCTTCATTAAGGCGACCCGCATGTTGGTCTGCCACGTCACTCGTAACGCTCAATTCCGACAAGAGATATAAGAACGCGGCAATTAAAGTCACGAAAGGGACCGGTGGCACGGTGTTGGTGGGTGGCAGTCAGATCGAAGCCATTGAAGGCACATTACACAACCGCATCGTGGTTATTGAGTTTGAGAGCATCGAAGCGGCACGCTCGGCGGCAGCGGGTTACTTGGCCTTGCGTGATACGCGCGGCGCTTCGGCCCCCGATTACAATTCGGTCATCGTGGAGGGCGTATGAGCGGGATCGAGCGCATGAAAAAACGGCGTGAGCCTGCCAGCGGCTTGGCTTAGCAGACCAGACGAACATGAAAACCCTCTAGGGTCTATGATGTTCCTCGTCTCGCCAGAGCGAGTCACCAGCGCGCGTTTCGGCTCTCGCCGGTGTAGGACAGCGGAAAACGCCTGAAGCCCACCAGCGAATCTCCCTGTGGCGCTGGGGGATGAGAACATCATCGAAGGTGGTTTTTGGCGCTATCGTGGAGCAACCCTTCGAGCCGTGTGATCGTAGCTCGTAGCACGTCGCAAGCTTTACTGGCCTCCGGGACCTTATTCGGGTGGCGAGGCAGTTCACGGCCAAGTAGGATTGCCTATGCTCTCGCGCTTCCTCGGCGGCCGCCGTTCGTTCGACTCGCTCTCCGAACGGGAGATTCTCGCTCTCGCTATTTCTTCGGAAGAGGACGACGGGCGCATCTACCGTGCCTATGCCGACGGTCTGCGCGGCGAGTTTCCGCAATCGGCAAAAGTGTTCGAGGGCATGGCCGACGAGGAGGATGGTCATCGCGCGGCGCTGATCGAGCTGCACCGTGCGCGTTTCGGCGAACGCATTCCGCTGATCCGGCGCGACCATGTGAGCGGCTACTATGCGCGCAAGCCCGACTGGCTGGTGCGGCCGCTCGGCATCGATCATGTCAGGCGGCAGGCCGAAGACATGGAGCGGCAGGCGCAGCGCTTCTACGCCGAGGCGGCAAAACGCACCGGCGATGCTTCGACCCGCAAACTGCTCGGCGATCTTGCGGCCGCGGAACAGTCGCATGAGACGCTCGCCCGCAAGCTCGAAGGGAAGCACGTTCCGGAGAACATCCGCGACGAGGAACGGCAGAGCGAGCGGCGGCAGTTCATCCTGACCTATGTGCAGCCGGGGCTGGCGGGCCTGATGGACGGCTCGGTTTCGACGCTGGCGCCGATCTTCGCCGCGGCCTTTGCCACGCATGACACCTGGCAGACCTTCCTGGTCGGCCTCGCCGCCTCGATCGGCGCCGGCATCTCGATGGGCTTCACCGAGGTCGCGTCGGATGACGGCAGGTTATCCGGACGCGGATCGCCGGTGAAGCGCGGGCTGGCGACCGGCATCATGACCACGCTCGGCGGGCTCGGGCACGCGCTGCCGTATCTCATTCCGCATTTCTGGACGGCGACGGCAATCGCGGCGGCCATCGTCTTCGTGGAACTCTGGGCCATCGCCTATGTGCAGAATCGCTATATGGAAACGCCGTTCTGGCGGGGGGCTTTCCAGGTGGTTCTCGGCGGCGCGCTGGTGTTCGGGGCGGGCGTGCTGATCGGGAGTGCTAGCTAGCCGCAGTGGAAATTGGGCCACAGAAACGGCTCAGGATGCGCGCGAATTGCTTGCATGGTTCGAGAGTGCCAAAAATCGAAAACGGGTCAGCAACGACAG
Source organism: uncultured Alphaproteobacteria bacterium (assembly GCA_963839725.1). GTDB lineage: Bacteria > Pseudomonadota > Alphaproteobacteria > Rhizobiales > Rhizobiaceae > Kumtagia. The sequence continues at coordinate 309,555 of CAWIWT010000007.1, forward strand.
CTAGCGCGTTTTGCCTGCGCGGCATCCCGAATGACCGGCAATGGGTCGCATTGCCTCAGCGGCCTTCCTGCCGGCCAGAAATGACTTTCGTCGCTTCTTCCTTTAGGTTCAGTCGGCATCATTCGGGCTGCGGGCCGTCGTATCCGGGTACAATCGCCAAATCCATGATGGATTTGCCCGCCCTAAGTTCCATCGCCTTCGCATATTCGGGGGAGTGATAACACTCTATCGCTGCGTCGTAGGTTGGAAACTCAAGGACAACAACCCGAGATCGCGGTTGGCCTTCTGGATTCTGACCTTGCGCCCCTCGGGTGAGAAAGCGAGCACCGTATTTGCGAAATACGCTCTGGCCCTCGGATAGATAGGCCTTATAGCCTTCCGGGTCCGTTACGTCGGCAAACGCCACCCAATAGCCCTTGATCATGGTCTCGACACTCCCTTGCTTTGCGCTAAGCATAGAGGAGGCGTCGGCGTTTCGCGACAAGCAGCAGCGTCGTACAGCGCGCCTCAGCGACCGGCCACAGGACACAAGGGCCAGCCCGCGCCAGCGCGACGGTCGGTGCGAACCTCGCCCTTAGCCATGCCGATTTCCTTGTGATCTGGTCCCCTCCTGCCGCGAAGCTGAAACGGTTCGGATTTGTGGGGTCCCACAAACCACCCCCACCCCCGCCACCGCGAAACCCCGCCCGACGGGGTGCCGGCCACCTTTCCTGCGCACAGACGACCGGTTGTGTGCGTCAAGTTCTGCAAATTCGCTGAGCGAGGGCGGCCATGAATTTGGTCATGCGGCTTGGCGCAGAGCGAGTTTCTTGTGCTCACGCAGGTCGTCCATGTTGATGTAGCGGTTGGCCTCCATCCAGTTTTCGTTGGTTTCTACGGCCAGTGCCCTGACCAGGCGCAGGCAGCTCTCGGCGTTGGGAAAGATGCGCACGACATAGGTGCGCCGGCGGATTTCCTCGTTGAGCCGCTCGAGCATATTGGTGGACTTCAGGTGTTTATGGTGCTGGCGCGGCAGGCGGAAGAAGGTCAGCGTGTACTCGATGGTTTCCTCCACCCACGTCGTCAGCCGCGGATAGCGGGCCGACCATTTGGAAAGCCATGCGGCGAGATCGGCCTTGGCCTCGGTGAGATCGCGCCGATCGTAGAGCCAGCGCAACTCCTGCAAGCAATCGTCGCCGTGCTTGCGCGGCAGGTGATCGAGCGCGTTCCTGAGGAAGTGCACATAGCAGCGCTGCCATGCCGCTTCGGGGACCACCTCGCCGGCGGGGTCGACGTCATCGTTCACATGCTCGGCGGCTCGTCCGCGCCGGCGGGCGGTTTCACAGCGCTGAGCGACGGGGAATGGGCTAAGGAGCTCGACCTGAACCTGATGGCTGCCGTCAGGCTCGACCGTGAGTTCGTACCCGCAATGGTCGCGCAGGGCAGCGGGGTGGTGATCCACGTCACGTCCATCCAGCGAGAGTTGCCCTTGCCGAGACGACCGCATACGCTGCCGCGAAAGCGGCGCTGTCGACTTACAGCAAGAGCCTGTCGAAGGAGGTCTCGCCCAAGGGGGTGCGCGTGGTGCGCGTCTCGCCCGGCTGGATCGAGACGGAGGCCTCGGTGAGGCTGGCCGAGCGGCTCGCGAAGGACGCCGGCACCGACTACGAGGGCGGCAAGCAGATCATCATGAACTCGCTCGGCGGCATCCCGCTCGGCCGACCGTCGAAGCCGGAAGAAGTGGCCAACCTGATCGCCTTCCTGGCCTCTGACCGCGCCGGGGCCATCACCGGCACCGAATACGTGATCGACGGCGGCACCGTCCCACCGCGTGAGCGGCGGGTCACCTTTGACGCGAATATCGGCGGCAGGTGCGTGGAGATCGCTCCAGGCACTTGCCTTCCAGGCCCCTGACGCTGCGGCTCAAACAAGAAAGGGATTTGTGGGACATGAGTAATGAATTGGCCGGCAAGGTTTGCTCTGGTTACAGGCGCATCGAAAGGGATTGGAGCGGGTAGTTGCGCCATTTCCGGACCTTCGCCGGGACGGTCATGAAGGTCGCACCTATGCTGCAGTTCTCGTTGTTGTAGTTGTCGTCACCGCGTGAATCCGGCACAGGGTCGCACCCCGCCGAGGCGCAAAATTGCGGCTCTCATCGAGTAGGACCCAGACGGGTCCGACAACCCTTCTACAGGGCGCGCGAGAGGCAGTCGCAGAGTCCCATACAGCCCGAAACAGCCAGAACGCCTGTACGCGCCGTTTGTGAGTAGTGTGAGAACCTGCTTTTTTTCTTCGAAAAACTGCGTGAGGAACTTCCCGCCGGTAGGAGTTAGCCGATCAAGTCCGCTTTGGACGCACGGCTTCTCATTTGGGGGGCGTTATTCGATTGCCCCGGGAGTGCTGCCCTGCTGCGCCGATTGCATGCTTCAATGCTATGGTAGGCCGACGATCGAGGTCGCCAAGGGTTACATCATCTGGATCGGAGAATTGTATGCTCGACCATGTCATCCTTTCGGTAGGTGATCTCGACCGCTCGGTCGCGTTTTACGGCGTCGCGCTCGCGCCGCTCGGGATCACCGATCGCGTCGATTACGAGGGCAAGGACGGGCCGCCGGGTCATCCCGACCTCAAAGGCTTCGGCTGCAAGGGGCGCATATTCTTCTGGCTGCGGACGGGTGTGGTCGAGGGCCGGACGGCGGATGTCGGGTTCGTCGCGGACTCGGCAGCCCAGTTGATGCGGCCCATGCCGCCGCGATGGTGGCGGGCGCGACCGACAACGGCGCGCCGGGCGCGCGGCTTTACTACGATCCGCGCTACTATGCCGGAAACGTGCTCGACCCCGACGGCTACAGCGTCGAGTTCGTCTACAAGAGCTGGCAGCACCCCAACCGGTGAAAACCACGTGGCAGAGTTGATTCGCGAGCTAATTGAACGAGAAGTTCAGCGACTGGAGCGAATCAATTGAGGTTCATGCTTGGAGCTTAGTTCTGCGGAAGCCGCGCAACACCCAAGCCAACACCAGCCCTAGACCTAATATGAGCACAGGCGGTAATAGTCCGCCTGTGAGGAACGAATACATTGTGACACGCCGATGCTGATCAATCGTCTCCAGCCGGTTGTTTTTCAAGAAGACCGCTATCTTCTTTATTTCTTCCTGTTGTTTGTCCGGTGCCAGCTTGGTTCGAATGAACACGGTTGACTCCGGGAAACCGTCTATCTCAATACGTCGCAGCAGCCCTTCAGTTGCGATTGTTCGAGGGCGCGCCCGTCTTCGGAATACTCACCGACCGAAACGAAGTGTCCGTCTTTATGGACGCCAACATATGCAGTCGGAAAGTAAGGGCGCATTATACGTGTATCCAGGTGGCGACAGCCACCCAAACCACTGCGAAAGCAATCCACAGCCGAAAAAATCCAGCTCCCCAGTTCATCGAACTTGCCTCACCCGCCCCTCATGGGCATAACCCCAGTCTGCGCTCGGTACGAGAATGTCGATGCAAGCGGTCACTCGTCTCGCCAGACCGGCACGCGTCTGATCTTTATCGCAACGAGCCGCCGAAGTTTCAATCTAATCCGCTCCGACGCGACCGGAATGAAAACGTGGGTGCTGATCTCGTCGCCCTCCCCATGCATATCCCTGGCGGACAGGGCGCATAACCTCACGGCGCGTTCAAACTTCCCGACGCCGGGGCCAAACCGAATTTGATATGGTTAATTGTCCAGCGTGTTGGGTTTCAAACCTGCACGCAAAGTGGAAAGCCTGCCGCAGGTCCCGTAACCCCTACTGCTCCTGCGGCAGGTCCAACTTCTAAATCAAAATAGGGTGACTCGCGCCCGCAACATATCTGCGTTACCGTCACTTGGGCTTTAAAGGTTAATCACGCTTTCTCCGCAGGGGGACGGAAGCAATGAGTTTCTATGAAATAACCGCGAACTCGGAACAACTTGCGATTCTTAGCCAGGCTCTTGAGCGCTACTGCGATGCACATGGCATCAAGGACGACGAAGGCCGTGACAACATCGCATATGAGATCATGGGGTTGTATAGCAGGGGCATAACCAGCGCCGATAACATCGTTTCTGCCCTGGAAAAGATTGCCGCTGACAACGCACGCCGGCGGGCCTAGCGGTTTCGATTCAAGATACGCGCCTCTCTCACGAGCGACGACCAATTTATTCCAATCAGTGTAACAAGGTCGGCAGCCTGGGCTTCCGTAACTCCGGTCTCTTGGACGAGTTGCTTGATAACGCCAGCCGCTAAGTTGTCCGGCTTGTCGGGTTCTGGCATTGGAAGTTCTCCCTATGCCGACAACGAGACCGTCGGCGGAACGTTCCTAGGCGCCCGGAAAGAAATCCGCAGTGGTCAGCGCCTTTAGTAACTTAGGGCTGGCCAGCGACTGCATCGAAAGTGGCTTTGGGCGCTATAGTGGAGCCGCCCTGCCAGCCGGGTGATCCTACTCCGTATCACGTCGGAAGCCTTACTCGTCTCTCTGCAAGGCCGCTTCCGACCCCCGCAGCGCGACCAGCGCAACCTAGATTTCACGCTTTATCTGATTGATCGCTTTTTGCTTGTTCATTGCGCCTACCGCCTATCACGAACGAGGCTGCTGCTTACCTCCTTCACCAACAGGTCACGATGCGTAACGCCTGTCCCGTAGATGTAGAGGATTTCCCGGGCTAGCGCGCTTTCCTGCCAGGGCTCGAGGAATTTCTGCTTCCCCTTAACCTCAGTAAATATGCTCTTCAAGAAAGTCAGGTCGTCCGGCTCGAGGATGCCGTATTCGCTGGCGAGATCGTCAAAAGGCGGCATGGAACGCTCCTATCCCGTTGGGCAGAGCGTGTCCTACACTCTCAGTCGTCGTTTCCCGTGGAATTTGTGGACGATGAGGGATCCCATAGCACCGATTCATGCAGAAGCTTGCATGCCATTTGTTCTCAAAGCTTTTCAGCCAGTGCGCCGCCGGCTGGCGCGCTCGGCCTTCAGCATCTCCGCGTTGATCTCGCAAGGCTTGGTCAGAAAGGCGCGGACAAGCCGCGCCTTTCGGTTGCAAAGGAACGGCAGTCAGCTCGCCGCGACGAACTTGTAGGCAGTTCCGTCCTTTTCCGCGAAGCCGACGCCCGGATAGTTCCAGTGATAGCCGAGCAGCTTGGTCTTGTCGGCCGCTGCGCCGTCGAGCAGCGTCTTGCGGGTCTTGATCGCGGTGTCGTGGTCGGCATCGAAGCCGAATTTCCAGTCAGGCTGCTCGAACGAGACGATCTGGTTGGTCGTCGCGTCGCCGGCGATGATCAGACCCTCCCCTCCGGCAAGCCGCAGCGAGATGTGGCCGGGCGTATGGCCGGGCGTGTCGATGACGGTGAGGCCTGTCACGATGTCCTGCCCGCCCTTGACCATCGTCACCTTGTCTTTCACAGCGGCAAAGTCGCGCTGCGCGCCCTTGACGAAGTCGCCCATCTCGGCCGGCATTTTCGAAAGGAGATCCGGATCGGTCCAGAAATTCCACTCGGCCTCGCCGACATAGTATGCCGCGTTCGGGAAGAGCAGCGCGGCGTCGGCTTTGAGCGTGCCCGAGATGTGGTCGAGATGGCCGTGTGTGAAGACGACCTTGGTGATCGACGCCGGATCGATGCCGGCCGCAGTCAGGTTTTCGGCGAGCTTTCCGGTTGTCTCCGGCATGAATTTTCCACCGGAACCGATGTCGATGAGGATCAGGTCGTTGCCGATCTTGAGGACCGGGACGTTCATGGACATACGGGCACCGTCCGCCGGGTATCCGAGCCGCTTGGCGATCTCGGCGAGTTGCTCGGGCGACGCGTCGGTCGCGATGATGTTGAGCGGCAGCATGAACTGGCCGTCGCTGACTACGGTGACCTGCGCGTCGCCCTGCGTGAAGCTGTGCGGCGCCGCCAGCGCCAGCGCCTTCCACGGCATCAGCGGCACGGCCGCGAGTGCCGCACTTCCGGCAAGGAAGCGGCGGCGATTCAGCAGATGAAGCACTTCCTGGGTGTCGATGGCTGTCATGGCGAAGCTCCCTGCTTGGCCCCCCCCATCAACGTCTACGAAGGCAACGCTATTCCCGTATGACGACCGCGTGAATTCACCATCTGTTGAGCGGTGGTAGCTCGTGCAGGTATTTCCGTCCCTTGTGCCGGCCGAAACCGAAGCCGAAATCGGCAGACGTCTTAGCCGACATCCGCCGGATGAGCGGCTCTTCGGGGCAAGATTGACGCCAGGGACGGGCAAAGGGCATCCGTATCACTTCCCGGCGCGGCCCTGCGAGAAGCGCTCGCCATCGGGGCGCCGGCTAGCTTGCTCAACAGCTCTACGAATGCCTTACCCATCTCATCCTTAACCTCACGGCCGCGTTCAAATTTCCCGACGTCGTGACCACACAGAATTCGATATAATCGACTCTCCAGCGTGTTGGGTTTGCTAAGCCCCTCCCACAAACCTGCACGCATCGGATCTGCAGGTCCATCGAAAGCCTGCCGCAGGCCCGTAGCCCCTAACACCTGCGGCAGGCCAAAACTGGTGTTATTCATCCCGCCCGCGCTATCGAGCAGTTTGGTCGGCCTTGTTGTCGACAGCGTTGTCTTTCTTGCGCTCGCGTTCGGGAGCCTTGATTTTTTGATTGGCCAAATTCTTGGCAAGCTTTGGATGGTGTTGGCGACGATACCCGTTCTAATCTGGCTGCGGAGACGTGATGAGCGTCTCGCTATGGGGCCAATCTGAAGCGTCTTTAGACCGGTTGGGTAACCTGTAGAAAACAGGATGATCCCACCTCAACTCCAGTCGTAGGATCGTCGGGACCGAACTGACGACCATTGCGTCCAACGCGCACGAATTGCGTGACGTCCTCCGCTTTGAGCAATTGATGGTGCCGGTGTTTCAGCAACAGCGGGATCATTGCAGCGTCGCGCGACAGCAGGTTTTTCTTAAGCTTGTCCGGGCGTATGGCTGAACTTATGGCCATTCGGAAAAATTAAAAACATCTAATAAAATCAACCATATATGGCGGAGAGGGGGGGATTCGAACCCCCGATGGGCTTGCACCCATGCCGCATTTCGAGTGCGGTGCATTCAACCACTCTGCCACCTCTCCAAGCCCTTGGGAACATTCACAAAATCGGTTGATCGATCATGGCTGAAATCGCTCGCAACTACCGAATTGCTGCTGAACGCCCTCGGACGCGCGCTTCTCTAACTCTAACCGTAGGGCTCGTCAACGCGGGAAGCAGCGTCTTCCTGCATTCCGGGCAGGAGATGTGAATTAAGATCGAACGTGACGCGCGAATGCTCCGGCCTTTCTGAGGCCACCTTTGGACGCACGCCGTTGCGCGGCAGGAGTGGCTCGTGATCTTCCCTGCCGTAGACGAAGTTTGCGGCGCCGTGACGAATACCCAGCCCCAGCGGCTCCTCGGCCTGCCTCAGTCTAGTGGATCCGCAATTCGACAATGACCGTATGCGGGAGCGCCACGCTCCGTCCCCGGTCAGACTTCGGCAGCTGGTAGCGGACGCCCTCCTTGGCCTTGTTTCAAAGACTTCCGCGATCGACAACTCTTCACGGGCGTTGACGTCATCCTGATGATAGCTCGTTCCCGCCGTGACGGCATGCCGGCGCTGGAAGGTTATCTCGGCCGCCACAGCGACCTGAAATTGGATTGCGGCGGTATGACGGGCCGCTGTAAATTCCGGGCGGCATCGGGGCTTCGTTTCGCGCCGAATGGTCGATATGGCCGCAGCGTCCGGCAGACAACGCCCTCCTCCTCTGCCGGACGCCTCCCCAGAGCGCAGATGCACGCTCCGTAGCCGAAAAGCGCACACTCTCCCTCGCGAGTGCTCCGCTCACGGCGATTTCCCTTACCATTTGACTCAAGCAGTTATTTTGCTCCCAGCCGCCATTTTCGTGCGATTACCTGCCTTTGATCACGAGCTATCCGAACTTCAATTGAAACCGCCGGCCTTCCATGCATTCAATTCGCATGGGGTACAACCTGATGACGGCTATATCGATTGTCGGCCTCTTTGCTGGCATTTTGGCCGCAGCCTTCTTACTTGCCGGGCTGGCCGGTCTGCTTTCTTGAGGCAAAGAACCCCAGCGCCCATCAGCGGATCGGCACAACGCCAAATGTTGCCATACCTTTTCGCCGAGCGGTTCGGTTTTCTCGCAGGAGAAATGGCTATGGCAAAGGACGATCAACAGCTGCTCAAGGCTACGATTTGCCGGCTGATGTCTACAGCGCCGCGCGTCCCTTCGGACGCGCAAAGGACGCTGTATCTCTTTGAAGCTGCGCATCGTGCTTTCCGAAAATCGACTCCGATTTTCGGGCCGATGCGGTAGTGGTCCGTCGCCGAAGAAAATGCTCGGGCAGTCAAGGCCGAGTATCCGAAGGCTTCAAAAATCCGACATCACCCGCGCTGTGTTGGAGCGATGATCGAGACCGCTTACACCGACATCGTGAATTCGCTTGCCCTGCACAGCATTGCGATGGGTCTCCGCGAGACCGTGTGTGGGTGGAGGAAGCCGAGCCACCTAAAAAGCAAAAAGAGCCGCAAGCCCTCGAGGGACAGTGCGTCGTTCAAATGAACCAGGTCTCTTGGGTGGGGGCAAATGGGTTGCCGTATCGATCCTGACGACCGCGCGTGGCAGCAGCGGCCCATGTTCTTTTTATCAGCCCGGCTTCAAATGCTTGCGCATGATGAGGGCGTAGTGCCCGTCCACACCGAGTGAGGCGGGGCGTCGCTCGACAACGACAAACCCCTGCTTGCGGCAGAATGCCAAGGCGCGATCATTGCCCTGGATCACTTTCAACCCGATGCTCTGGCAGCCATCATGGACCTGGCAGACGGCGGCGAGCATGTCCGCGGCCAGTCCGCTGCCGTATTCGCTGGCATCGACGTGAAGTCTGTCGATCATGACGATGCCGTCTCTGTCAGTTTCAGACATCGTATAGCCACGAATCGAGCCATCCTGCCCCTCGGCGACCAGGGAAGTCTTGCTGGCGTCGGCAAGCTCCGCGGCGAAACGCTCCGGTGCATGCCTCTCGCTGAAGATCCGCGCGGTGACCTCTTCTCCGAGGAGCGGTCCATATGTCTGCCGCCACGACCCCGCGAGAAAGCGCGATACCGCCTCAACATCCTCAGTCGTCATGACTCGGATCGTGATCATCGCAGTTCCGGTAAAGTCAATCGGCAGCGCACGGATCCGTACGCAGGCCCCACTCGCAGCATGGCCCAACGATAGTTCAGCGCGCCCTCGACGTACAGGGGGTCTTTCGCGAGCGAACCATGCCACCCGCTTGCTTCGCCCTCGCTCGACCTCCGCCGTTTGACCGTGAGCAGAATGCGGAAACCATCTCACTCGTTTTTGCCCGCCGCCTCCAATGAGTCCTTGTCAAAAATCGGGACAAGCATTTACTTGATCGTAGGGTAGAGGGGGATCAGCCGTGGTGAGGCTGGCGGTATCCGTAGTCGCATGCAGGTCGGCGCTTGAATTCCGCCGGCGCAGCCAGGAAATCTGGCCGTTTGCCTTGACTTGACGGCAGGCTTCGTCTAGGGACAGCCCCGAATCCGGCGCGGGGTCTTCTCCGCGCTGGTTTCGTTTGAACCCTCAACGACTGACAAAAAGACGGCTGAAGCGCTTCAACGCGTTTGAAATGCCGGACGAACAGCGAAAGGCAAAAAATGTTCGCAGTCATCAAGACGGGTGGCAAGCAGTATCGCGTTGCCGCCAATGACGTAATCAAGATCGAGAAACTCGACGGCAACGCCGGCGATATGATCGAATTCGGCCAGGTTCTGGCCTTCGGCGAAGGCGACAGCGCGACTTTTGGCGCCCCTTTTGTTGAAGGCGCAGTTGTGACCGGCGAAGTGCTCGAGCAGGGCAAGTCGCGCACGGTCATCGCTTTCAAGAAGCGCCGCCGCCAGAATTCGCGCCGCAAGATCGGCCATCGCCAGCTGCTGACCACGGTCAAGATCTCCGAGATCCTGACGGGTGGCGCCAGGCCGGCGAAGAAGGCAAAGGCCGAGCCGAAGGAGGAAGCCGCTGGCATCGCCGATGTCGAGCCGAAGGCGAAGGCAGCCAAGGCGGATGTCGTTGACGATATCCAGCTGATTGGCGGCGTCGGCCCGGTGCTGAAGGAGAAGATGGAAGCTGCCGGTTACGGCACGCTGACCTCGATCTCCAAGCTGAAGAAGGCGGAGATCGCCAAACTTGACGACGAACTGGAACTCGGTGGCCGCATCACCCGCGAAGAGTGGGTTGAACAGGCGAAGGAACTCCTGGCTGGTAAGCCGCCGCGCGCGCAGGTCGACAAAGAAGCTGCCGCCGCCAAGGATTCAGAGTAAGAATAGGACCGAAGGAGAACAACCATGGCACATAAGAAAGCTGGCGGTTCGTCGCGCAACGGTCGCGATTCTGAATCCAAGCGCCTCGGCGTGAAGAAGTTCGGCAGCGAAGCGGTTCGCGGCGGCAACATCCTCGTGCGTCAACGCGGCACCAAGTGGCATCCCGGCGTCAATGTCGGCATGGGCACTGACCACACGCTCTTTGCGCTGGAAGCCGGCGTCGTCGCCTTCAACAAAAAAGCCAATGGCCGAACCTACGTATCGGTCAATCCAGTAGCTGAAGCCGCGGAATAAGCCGGATCCGCACCAAGAACACCGGCGCCCCATCTCGGGAACCGGTGTCTGGTCAAACCAGCAAAAGGATCAAGGGAGATGGGTCGCCATCTCCCTTTTTCTTTGCCTGGAGGACTAGCATGGTTGCCGAGAAGGAAGACTGCGAAGACGAAAGTCTGGCGATAGACTGTACCGTCCTGACCACCGAGCGCCTCGTTCTGCGCAAACCGCGCGAGAACGACGTGGCCGCGCTCTCGGTGTTGGCCAACAACCGCCACGTCGCCGAAATGCTGGCGCGCATGCCGCATCCGTACGGCGAGGCAGAGGCTCGCACCTTCGTCGCCATGGACCAAACGCGGCGTATCGGCGCAGTTTATGCGCTGACGCTCGCCGGCACCGGCACCTTCATCGGCTGCGCCGGTCTCAACGCGACCGATCGCGGACTCGAGCTTGGCTACTGGATCGGCGAACCGCACTGGAAGCGCGGCTATGCGACCGAGGCGGCGCATGCGCTGGTGGATCTGGCGTTCCAGACGACCACTGCCAGCGTGCTGCACGCCTCCTGCCGGGTGATCAATCCGGCGTCGCGCCGCGTGATCCACAAATGCGGCTTCCAGTATGCCGGACAGGGCATGATGTACTCGCTCGTCGCCGGGCAGGTGCCGATCGAGCGCTACCGGCTGGATCGCAAGACCTGGGCGAGCCTGCGCAGTTGGGCCCTGATTTGATTTTTGCGGGGCGGCGGTTGATCGCAGGCCGCCGCCCGAGCGCTTTCAAACCCAACGCTTTGTGATAGAGCAGGCGCGGCAAACACTCGAAAGACAAGATGAAATTTCTCGACCAGGCAAAAGTCTTTATCCGCTCCGGCGATGGTGGCGCCGGCTCGGTGTCGTTCCGTCGCGAAAAGTTCATCGAGTTCGGCGGTCCGGATGGCGGTGACGGCGGACGCGGCGGCGATGTCTGGCTGGAAGCCGTCGACGGGCTGAACACGCTGATCGACTATCGTTACCAACAGCATTTCAAGGCCAAGACCGGCGTGCATGGCATGGGCCGCAACATGACCGGCGCCAAAGGCGCCGACACAACGCTGAAAGTGCCAGCCGGCACGCAGGTCTACGAAGAGGACAATGAGACGCTGATCTGCGACATGACCGTGGTCGGTCAGCGCTTCCGCCTGGCGGCGGGCGGCAATGGCGGCTTCGGCAACCAACACTTCAAGACCTCGACAAACCAGGCGCCGCGCCGCGCCAATCCCGGCCTGCCCGGCCAGGAAATGTGGATCTGGCTGCGGCTGAAGCTGATTGCCGATGCCGGCCTCGTTGGCCTGCCCAACGCCGGCAAATCGACGTTTCTCGCTGCCGTCACGGCGGCAAAGCCGAAGATCGCCGACTATCCGTTCACGACGCTGCATCCGGGACTCGGCGTCGCCCGCATCGACGCGCGCGAGTTCGTTATCGCCGACATTCCGGGACTGATTGAAGGCGCGCATGAGGGTGTGGGTATCGGTGACCGCTTCCTAGGCCACGTTGAGCGCACGCGCGTACTCCTGCATCTGGTTTCCGCGCAGGAAGAGCATCCCGGGAAGGCGTACAAGACCGTGCAAGGCGAGCTTGCCGCTTACGGCAATGGACTGGCGGACAAACCGGAGATCGTGGCGCTGAGCCAGGCCGATACGCTTGATCCGGATACCCGCAGGAAGAAGGTTGCCGCGCTGAGGCGTGCTGCCGGGCGCGCGCCGCTGGTGCTCTCCGCCGTAACCGGTGAAGGCGTTGAAGCCGCACTGCGCGCGCTGATGGCGCAAGTGCAGGGAGCCCGCGAGGCCAGCACACCGGCTGCGGCCGATCCGCGCTGGCGCGTTTGAGCGAGCAGTACATTGATGTCTGCGCTCTACGTTGCCCCCTCTGTCCTGCCGGACATCTCCCCCCTTAAGGGGGGGAGACCACGCTCCGTTACCCTCCCCCTTTGTGGGGAGGGTCGGCGAGCGAACGGAACGCAGTGGAGTTCGAGAGACGGGGTTGGGGTGACAGAGAATGATATGCAAACTTACCGCCACCCCGCGTCTCAATCCGCGCGTTCCGCCCGGCTTGTTCCGCGACCCTACCCACAAGGGGGAGGGTAAAGGGCGCAACACATGATCCCCTCCCTCAAATCATATCGCCGCATCACGGTGAAAATCGGCTCGGCGCTGCTGGTGGATCGCGCATCGGGCTTGAAGCGCGCGTGGCTGGAATCCCTGACCGACGACATCGTCGAACTGGCGCGCGGCGGCGCAGAGATCCTTGTAGTCTCCTCCGGCGCCATCGCGCTCGGCCGCACCATCCTGTCGCTTGGAAACCGCGCGCTGAGGCTGGAGGAGAGCCAGGCAGCCGCCGCCGTCGGCCAGATCGCACTGGCGGGCGCCTGGTCGGAGGCGCTCGGACGGCATAGCTTGCGCTCCGGGCAAATCCTGCTGACGCTTGGCGATACGGAAGAGCGCCGCCGCTACCTCAACGCCCGTGCCACCATTTCGAAACTGCTGGAGTTCAAGGCAGTGCCGGTCATCAACGAGAACGACACGGTCGCCACCACGGAAATCCGTTACGGCGACAATGACCGGCTGGCGGCGCGCGTCGCCACCATGATGGGTGCCGACCTGCTGGTCCTGCTGTCCGACATTGACGGGCTCTACACCGCCCCGCCGGCGCGCGATCCGAATGCGCAATTCATTCCGGTTGTCGACCGCATCACTCCCGACATCGAGGCGATGGCGGGCGCTGCGGCATCCGAACTGTCGCGCGGCGGCATGCACACCAAGCTCGACGCCGGCAAGATCGCCACGCTTGCCGGTACGGCGATGATCATCACGTCAGGCACCCGCCAGAACCCGCTGATGGCGATCGAGCGTGGCGAGCGCGCGACTTTCTTCCGGCCGAGCGCTGCCCCGGTGAAGGGTTACAAGACCTGGATCGCCGGCCAGCTTGAACCGGCGGGCCGCCTGACGGTGGATGCCGGCGCGGTCGGCGCGCTCATGTCCGGAAAGTCGCTGTTGCCTGCGGGCGTGCGGGTGGTGAGCGGCAATTTCTCGCGCGGCGACACAGTCGCCATCCTTAATCCCGATGGCCGGGAGATCGCCCGTGGTCTTGTCGCCTACGATGCGGCTGATGCCCTAAGAATTGCCGGGCTGAAGACCAAGGACATCGAGGCCGTTCTGGGCTATGAAGCACGTTCCGCGATGGTGCATCGCGACGATCTGGTGGTAAAGGAGCGCGCTGCGCGCGCTGAGCAAGTTCAGGACTGAGGAAATGCTGAAAAAGCACGGCGCAGAAAATGAAACCGCCGAACTGATGGCCGCCATCGGCCACAAGGCGCGCGCCGCCGCAAGACCGCTGGCACTGGCCTCGGCCGAGCAGAAGCGCGCGGCGCTGATCGGCATCGCCGACGCCATCCTGCGCGACGAGCCGAAAATCCTCGACGCCAACGCCATCGACCTGAAGAACGGCGAGGAGGCCGGTCTTTCGCCCGCGATGATGGATCGCTTGAAGCTGACGCCCGCGCGCATCCATGGCATGGCGGACGGGGTACGCGCCGTCGCCGATTTGCGCGACCCGATTGGCGACATCATAACCGAATGGGATCGTCCGAACGGCCTGCACATTGAGCGCGTGCGCACGCCTCTCGGTGTCATAGGCGTGATCTATGAGAGCCGGCCGAACGTCACGGCGGATGCCGGCGCGCTTTGCCTGAAGGCCGGAAATCCGGTCGTATTGCGTGGCGGTTCGGATTCGCTGAACTCATCGGCGGCCATCCACTCCGCACTGGCTGACGGCTTGAAATCCGCCGGGCTGCCGCAGGATGCGATCCAATTGGTGCCGGTGACCGACCGGGCGGCCGTGGGTGAGATGCTGAAGGGCCTGTCCGGCAATCTCGATGTCATCGTGCCGCGCGGCGGCAAGAGCCTGGTGGCGCGGGTGCAGAATGAGGCGCGCGTACCGGTGTTTGCCCATCTCGAAGGGCTCTGCCACGTTTATGTCGACCGCTCGGCGAAGCTCGACATGGCGGTTTCGGTAGTGGTCAATGCCAAGATGCGCCGCACCGGCATTTGCGGCGCCGCCGAAACCTTGCTGATCGACCGCGCGGTTGCGCAAACCTTCGTGCAGCCGATCCTGTCCGCGCTGGCTGATGCGGGCTGCGAGATTCGTGCCGATGCAGAGGTGCGAGCGTTCTATCCGGCGGCAAAGCCCGCCACCGATGCCGACTGGGCGACCGAATATCTCGATGCCATCATCTCGGTGAAGCTGGTGGACGGTATCGGCGATGCCATCGAGCACATCGAAACTTGGTCGTCGCACCATACCGAGGCGATTATCGCCGAGGATGCGGCGACGGTGGAGCGCTTCTTCAACGAAATCGACTCGGCAATCCTTCTGCACAATGCCTCGACGCAGTTTGCCGATGGCGGTGAATTCGGCTTCGGCGGCGAGATCGGCATCGCCACCGGCAAGATGCACGCGCGCGGGCCGGTCGGCGTCGAGCAGCTCACATCCTTCAAGTACCGCGTGCGTGGCACCGGACAGGCAAGGCCTTGAACGCAAGCCTTACCCTCCCCCTTGAGGGGAGGGTCGGTGTGAAGCACCGGGGTGGGGGTCATCTCAAATGAATGTTCGACACCAACTCCCACCCCGACCTGCGGGCGACCCTCCCCTCAAGGGGGAGGGTGAGGCGGAGCTCTCCCCGCGCTTTCTCCGCATGCCGCTATGTGGAGAAGGGCATGCAGGTCGGGCTGTTCGGCGGATCGTTCAATCCGCCGCATGCCGGCCATGCGCTGGTCGCCGAGATCGCGCTGCGGCGGCTACAGCTAGACCAGCTCTGGTGGATCGTAACGCCCGGTAATCCGCTGAAGAGCAAGCGTGAAGTGGCGCCGCTCGCCGTGCGCGTCGCGCTTTCCGAACAGATCGCCGACGATCCGCGCGTGAAAGTCACCGCCTTCGAGGCCAGCCACAATGTGCGCTACACGGCCGATACGCTGGCGCTGATCAAGGCGCGCAATCCGGGCGTCGATTTCGTCTGGATCATGGGCGCCGACAATCTGCGGGACTTCCATCGCTGGCAGCGCTGGCGGCAAATCGCCATGACCTTTCCGATCGCCGTCATCGACCGCCCGGGCTCGACCCTGTCGTTCCTGTCTTCGGTTTTGGCCAAAACCTTCGACTATGCGCGGGTCGACGAAGCCGACGCCCCAACGCTCGCGCATCGCAAGGCGCCCGCATGGACATTCATTCACGGCCCGCGCTCCCTGCTGTCATCGTCGGCTATCCGGGCCGCCGCGGAACGGTAGTCGCAAAGGGCAGGCGGATCTCGATGCAGCGGGACGGACAAATCCTTCCCGCCAACCCATGTCGCTTTTGCCGCCCCGTCACCCTCGCCGCGTATGCAGTATTCCTCCCGCATGACAACAATTGCGGAATTGACCGGCATCGACAAACGGCAGCCAACGGCTTCCCAGCCGGCGCCGTTGATCGCCATCGCCAGCATCATCCTGTCGATGGGCCTCGTGGCCATCGGCAATGGCCTGATGTTCGCCTATGTGCCGATCAGGCTTGGCGCAGCCGGCTTCGATCCCGCCTGGGCCGGTCTTATCCTGACCGGATTGTCGGCTGGCGGCGTCGTCGGCTGCTTTCTCACCGGCCCGCTGGTGCGCCGTGTCGGACACGCCCGCGCCTTCATGACCTATTCCGCGCTGATCATCCTGGCGAACGCCGTTGTCAGCGTCGGCATCTTTCCGCTGTTATGGATTGCGTCGCGTGGGCTTTACGGCTTCGCTATCTGCGGCCTGTTCATCGTCGCCCAGAGCTGGTTGAACGATGCCGTCGGTAATTCGATCCGTGGCCGGGTCATGGCGGTCTTCTACATCTGCTATATCGTCGGCCTCGGCCTCGGTTCGCTGACGATGACCTTTGTCGGCTTGGACGACACCACAGCGCCGATCATCGCCATAGTGTTCGCCACCATGTCGATAATCCCGATCGGGCTGACCAGCCTGCCGCCCCCGCCGCCTCCGGAATCCGCCACGATCGCCTTTGGCCGCGCCTGGCGCATATCGCCGGTCGGCGTGGCTGGAATGCTCGCTGTTGGCGGCCTGTCAATGATGGTCGCCGGCTTCGCTCCAATCCACGCCACCGCGAGCGGTTTTGGCAAGGACGATGTCGCGCTGCTGATGGTATCGATGCAGCTTGGAACCATTCTGTTCCAACTGCCGTTCGGCTGGATTTCCGACCGCACCGACCGCCGCTATGTGCTGATTGCCGCAGCCGTCGTCGTCATCGCCGCCGGGCTGGCCGCGAGCCAGACCCAGAGCGCGCCATTCATCTGGATCATCCTGATCTTCATGGCCTGGGGTGGCGCGACCGAGTCGATCTATTCGATCTCCAATGCCCACGCCAACGACCGCGCGGGTAAAGGCGACCTGGTCGCACTGTCGAGCACCATGCTGTTCGCCTGGTCGGTATCGGGCTTCATCTTTCCGGGCATCGCTACGGCATTGACCGCGCGGTTCGGCACGCAAGCCTTCATGTATGTGGCGGTCATCATCGCTGCCGCCTTCTGCGCCTTCGTTGCCTGGCGCATCAGGCAAGCGCCGGCAGCGTCCGAACAAGGCAATTTTGCGCCGATGACCGCGCAGGTGCCGCTGCCCGCCGAACTGGCCTTTTCTCAGGACAGCACCGAGGATTGAGCGGTCGTTCCGTTGTGCGCCTAGCGAGGTGGAGCAATTGCTCAGTTGCGGTCCAATGCCTTGCCGGCTTCGAAGAAGCCTCCCCATGGGTCCTCGGCTTTCAGAGCCTGTTCCAAGGCAGTGCCGCCGACGACAAAATGATCGGGGGTCATGCCGTCCAGGCGCGCCCAGGGCAGCGGAACGGATACCGTGGCGGCCTGCTTGCCGCGTGCCGAGTAGGGCGCGACCGTGGTCGAGCCGCGTCCATTGCGCAGATAGTCGATGAAGATGCGTCCGGTCCGCGCCTTTTTGGACAGCGTCGCGGTGTAGCGGTCGGGCGAGGCCTCGGCCATTGCATGGGCAAAGTCGTGGGCGAAATCCTTGACCGCCTCCCAATCCGCCTTTGGCTTCAACGGCACGACGATGTGGAACCCCTTGCCGCCGGATGTTTTCAGGAATGATGGCAGGTTCAGCCCGTCGAGCCGGTCCTTCACGTCCTGCGTGGCGCGGCGCACCGCCTCCACATCGAGGCCTTCGTCGGGGTCGAGATCGAACACGGCCTGATCGGGCGTTTCGAGGGCATCGATGGTCGAGCCCCAGATATGGATTTCGACCACGCCAATCTGGACGAGGGCGGCAATACCCTCGAAATCGCGGATGAACAGAAGCTCCTCGCCATCCTGTGGGTCCGGCATGATGTGGATCGCGCCCTGCATGCCTTTCGAGGCGTGTTTCTGGAAGAAGCGCGGTCCGTCGACGCCGTCCGGCGCGCGCACCAGACTGAGTGGGCGATTGACGACAAAACGCTGCATGCGCGGCCAGACCGCCTCGTAATGGTCAAACAGGCCCTGCTTGCTGATGCCGGCTTTCGGCCAAAGCAGTTTTTCCGGATGGGTGAGCGTCACGGATGTTTGCCTCGTCACGCTAGAGTTGAGCTTCGATAGCTGCCTTGTCTATGACCGACCATACCTGCCAGATCTTCTCTCCCCGAAATTCATAGAAGACATTCTCGGTAAAGGACACTCGCTTGCCGTTCACGTGCAGACCGAGGAAATCTCCCTTGGGCGTACAATCGAATTTCAGGCGGCTCGCTATGTAGGGCGGGTCGGAAATCAACAGCTGGATGTCGAAATAAAGGTCCGGAATTTCATGATAGTCTCTCACCAGCATCTCGCGATAGCCGGATGACCCAATCTGCTGGCCGTTGTAGCGCACTTCGGACTCAACGAACTGTTCCAACCTGGACCAGTCCTGCCTATTGAGGCAGGCGATGTAGGCTCGGTAGACTTCGGAAAGGGCGGTTTTCTGCATGGATATTGCTGATATGCCTCTTTGAGATGACGCGAGGTTATTGGCTCTGATCATGAGCCCCTGTCCTGGGCTAGCTGCGGCGAGGATGATGCCGCATGAAGACGACTTCGGTCCAGCATATGCAAAAGGCTTGACCGGATTGCTG
Organism: uncultured Alphaproteobacteria bacterium; assembly: GCA_963839725.1. GTDB lineage: Bacteria > Pseudomonadota > Alphaproteobacteria > Rhizobiales > Rhizobiaceae > Kumtagia. Next base: position 328,296 of record CAWIWT010000007.1, read on the forward strand.
AGAACGCTTGGCTATTGCGGCGGTTCCGCAACGGTGGCAATGCGCGCGTCAGCGCGCCTTCGCGCGGTCAGCGACTGAGGACGAGGATGACGGCAACCATCGAGTTTCGGGATATCGCTTCGACACGGCAGGACGACGTTCTGGCGTTGAACAATGCCAACGCCGCCGAACTGTCGTGGCTGGAGCCCGACGAGCTTCGTCATCTTGTGGCCGAAGCCTTTTCGGCAAAGGCGATTGGCGGATGCGACGCCTTCATGATCGGCTTCGACCAGGATGCCGACTATCACAGCCCGAATTTCCAGTGGTTTCGCGAACGCTATCCGCGCTTCGTCTATGTCGACCGCGTGGCGGTCGCGGCTTCGGCGCGCGGCCGTGGTTTGGCGCGGGCGCTTTACGAGGATTTCTTCGCCAAGGCAGCCGTTGCCGGACACACCATGATCGCCTGCGAAGTCAATAGCGATCCGCCGAATCCGGGATCGGATGCCTTCCACGCGGCACTGGGCTTTTCGATTGTCGGCGAAGCCGCAATCTACGGCGGAAAGCGGACCGTGCGTTATTACGTGAGAAGGCTGTAATGCGCGATGCGCGATAACAAATTGTAAATTTAAACGAGATGTTAAGCATACAGCGATCTGATGGGGAAATAAGGCAGCCGGGAACAAAATCGGGCTGTAGTGGTTTCTTCCAATGGCGAACGCTGGCAAATTCAACGGCAAGATCCTTGGTTGGGTAACGGGCGCGCTTGCGCTGGTTGTCATAGGCATGACGTCGAGCAATGCTTCGAGCCGCGATGATCTTGTGGTGAATGTCTCCGCCGTCCAGGAAGACACCGACAACCCCACCACGGATCTTGTGCCGCCGATACCTGATGAACTCGCGGAGTTCGCCGATGCGCCCTACGGCGTCGATCCGATCGTGACCGGCCCGGTCAGCACGGCCTTCAAGCAACAGCAGGACGCCGCGAATTGCGATGATGCCGTTTGGCCGAATGTGCCGACGGTCTGCTTCCCCGACTAAGAGCCTGCCGCAAACACGCCAGTGCCGGCTGCAAATGGCGCTTTTTGCGCTTCCGGTGCTCACGTACCCAAAAGTACGCTCCGCTCCGGTTCTCGAAATCACCATTTTCGCCGTCGCACTGACGAGTTTCCGATCAGGGTCTGGCGCGGTTAAATTAGCCCGCGCTTTTCCATCATCGCCTCGGCTGTCGGCATCTTGCCGCGGAACGCCAGATAAAGCTCTTCCGGATCCTTTGAACCGCCCGCCGCGTAGATGTGCTTGCGTAGTTTTTCGGCGAGCGCCGGGTTGAACGGATCTCCCGTCTCGTCGAAGGCGGAGAAGGCGTCGGCGTCGAGCACTTCCGACCACATATACGAATAATAGCCCGCCGAATAACCTTCGCCCGCAAACACATGCTGGAAATGCGGCGTGCGGTGGCGCATGGCGATCGCCTCCGGCATTTGCAGCTTTTCCAGCGTCTTCGCCTCAAACACGAGCGGCTGTTCCGGCGCATCGGCACGGGCATGGTACGCCATGTCGACCAGCGCGGAGGAGGTGAACTCGACGGTCGCGAAACCGGCACCAAAGGTCTTCGCCGCCAGCATCTTGTCGAGCAGTTCCTTCGGCATCGACCTACCGGTCTTGTGATGCAGCGCGTGTTTTTCCAGCACCGCCGGTACCGTCAGCCAATGCTCGTAAAGCTGCGACGGAAGCTCAACGAAATCGCGGCTAACCGATGTTCCGGAGATCGACGGCCACGTCACATCCGTCAGCATCCCATGCAGCGCGTGGCCGAACTCATGGAACAGTGTCTTGGCCTCATCGAGCGATAGCAGGGCGGCTTCGCCCTCCGCCGGCCTGGCGAAGTTCATGATGTTGTAGATGATCGGGGTGGGCCCCTTGCCAAGCTTATAGCCGGAACGCAGCGTGCTCATCCAGGCGCCGGAGCGCTTCGAGGGCCGGGCGAAATAGTCAGCGAGGAACAGGCCGAGTTCGCTGCCGTCCTTGCGCTTGACCTTGAACACCCGAACATCCTGATGCCAGGCCGGAATGCCTTTCTGCTCGACGAAGGACAGGCCGAACAGCCGGCCGGCCACGTCGAAGCAGGCGTCGATAATGCGTTCCAGCTGCAAATAAGGCTTCAGCTCCGCCTCATCGAAAGCGTATTTTTCCGCGCGCAGTTTTTCCTGGTAGTAGCGCCAGTCCCAGCCGGCGATCGTCTCGTTGCTGCCGCTGGTGGCGGCGATGCGCTGCAGCTCGGCCTGGTCGGCGGACGCTTTCTCGCGCGCCTTCTGCCAGACCGGATCGAGCAGGCCGTAGACGTTCCTTGGCGTCTTGGCCATTGTGTCGTCGAGCTTCAGCGCCGCGTAGCTGTCGTAGCCGAGGAGCTTCGCCTTTTCGGCGCGCAGCGCCAGCGTCCTTGCAACCACCTCGCCATTGTCGGTCGCGCCGCCGTTTTCGCCACGGCGAATGAAGGCCTTCCACGCCTGCTCGCGCAGGTCGCGGCGCGACGAATAGCTGGTGAAGGGCTCATAGATCGAGCGCGACAAGGTCACCGCATACTTGCCCTTCTCGCCGCGCGATTCCGCCGCCTGCGCCATGCTCTCGCGCAGGAAGTCAGGTAGGCCGTCGAGGTCGGCTTCGCCGATGAACAGCACCCATTCTTTTTCGTCGGCCAGCACGTTCTGGCCGAAACGCGTTCCCAGCGAGGCGAGCTCCTCGCTGATCGCGGCCAGCCGGCTCTTGCCGGCGGCGTCGAGCTTGGCGCCGGAGCGGACGAAACCCTTCCAGGTTTTTTCCAGCACGCGTAACGTCTCGGCATCGAGCCCCAAGGCCTCGCGTTTGGTGTAGAGCGCGTCGATACGGGCGAACAGCTTCTCGTTCATCGAGATCGCCGAGAAATGCCGTGACATTTTTGGCGCGATGTCGCGCTCCAGCGCCTGGATATCGTCGTTGGTGTGGGCGCCGGCGCGGCACCAGAAGATCGACGAGACACGATCGAGCGCATCGCCGCAAAGCTCAAGCGCAGCCAGCGTGTTTTCGATCGAAGCCGGTTCCTCGTTTCCAGCGATCGCGTCGATCTCGGCCTCATGCGCCTTCAGCGCGGCGTCGAAGACCGGTGCGAAATCTTGATCAGCGATGCGCGCGAAATCCGGCAGGCCCAACGATCCGGTCCAGTGCGTCAGCGGATGGCTGTCGAGATCGACTTTGGTGGACGTCATTTACTGGGATCTCCTCGGGAACCCCGGTGTAGGTGGCGGAGGCGGCATTGGCAACTGGCGACGGAATGAGCCTTCTGCCATCGAGGGCTGTTTCGTACGGACGCGCGAATACGGTCCCCGGCTTTTCGAAGCCCGGGTTGGGGTGTGGGAGACGGCGCATGGCATTGCGCCTTGTAAGGTATAGTTTAGTGACGCTTCGCCATGCGCCGCCGGCATGCTTCCCCAACATCAAACCCGGCCGAGTTAACGGCTCGCGAGCTTGATCCGGGGCCGGGTCTAGGCTGCGGGGGATCACCCCAAACCACGCTAACCGTTGCGTGGCCGGCCCGGTGCCACACTTGCCTGGATGCCGGTTGTACACCCGTTCCCACAAGCAAGCTGCTATGGCGGAGAATACGCGAGAAAGTGCTGGTGGGAATAAAATCTCCTGCCAAAGATGCTGACAAGGGTGTCGTTTCAATTGGTTAGAGGAGAGAGTTGCCAGATTCTATTCCCGGTGGCGGGTGCGCTGTTGTTTCGACCCCTCTCCGCCTCGCCCCTTCGACAAGCTCAGGGCTCGGCACCTCTCCCCAGAGGGGCGAGGAACCCTGGATGCTCCGCTTTGAAAGGCGGAGAGTTAATCGATCTGCGGGCGCTCGAAGTCTCCAGTTTCCCGGTTCATCACCCACAATTCACCGGTCGAAATGTCGAACCAGGCGCCCGACAGCGTCAGCCGACCTTTGTTCTCGAGGATCTTCACGCAGGGAAATGTCCGAAGGTTGGCGATGGAATAGCGGATGGAGATACGCTCCAGCGCGGTCTGGCGTTCGCCGGCGGTGAACATGACGTTGCCGGTGACCGCATCGGCCGCGGGCGCCAGCAGGCTCATCCATTTGCCGATGAAATCTCCCGGCGACAGTGGATTGGAAGGAGCAAGCGCCGAGCGGATGCCGCCGCAGCGGCCATGGCCGATGACAACGATGCTCTTCACCTTCAGGCTCTGGACGGCGAACTCCAGCGCCGCGGAGGTTGAATGATATTGGCCGTCCGGTGCATAGGGCGGGACAAGGTTGGCGACGTTGCGCAGCACGAACAATTCGCCAGGTCCGGCGTCGAAGATGACCTCCGGCGCAGCACGGGAATCGCAACAGGCAATGACCATCGTCTCAGGCGCCTGCCCGTCGCGGGCGAGCGTGCGGAAGCGCTCGGTCTCGGACGAATAGCGCCCTTTGATGAAGCTACGATAGCCGGCGAGAAGGTGTTCGGGCAGGTCGGTCATGGTTGTCACCTAACGGCAATCCCGCTGCGGGATCAATGCGCAATCGCTGCACTGCAGCAATCTGTTTTCGAAGCTTCGTGAGGGATCGCTGCCGTTCGCGGACGTGTATCGCTTCGCGCTCGACCCTAACCTCCCCGAGGGGGGAGGGTAATCGCATAGACAAGCTCCTAAGGGTGGAGATTGGCGAGAAGCATTCTCCCCTGTCGTCATCCTCGACCTCGTGAGTGAGCGAAGCGAATGGAGAGTGTCGGGGATCCAGGCCTCGGACTCTCCGAGACAATGCCGATGCGGAAGAGATAGATATGAAGATTCAATCGGATACTAATTCTTCGCTGATGTTGCTCGGATAGGGAGAGGAATGGATCCCCGACACTCTCCGTTCGCTTCGCTCACTCACGAGGTCGAGGATGACGACAACGATGGGCGCTCGTCGCTAATCGCCAACGTTCTATATGTGATTGCCCTCCACAACGGGAAGGGGATTTTTGCGCCGCTGCAAACCTCGGTTGAGCTCTACATTGCGGCGGCGATGGGTTGCGCAGATGGAGAGAAAGTCCCCTCCATCTCGTGGGAGGGGTTAGGAATGGGGGTAAGAGCCCGAACCCGGAGGGGATCAAACCCAGATGGCAACGGGAATGCCCAATTCGTCGCGGCCGGACGGATTAGGGAAGGGCGCTGCCTCGCCGCGTGCACACCGGGCGGCGATCATCAGCATCGCCGCTGCGTCGAGAAAGTCGTCCTCGGCCGCTCCGCGTGGCGGCGGCATATCGAGAAATTCGCGTGCCAGGCCGTGGGTGGCGAGCAAGCTGCGCCGCTCCTCCATACCTGACGGGTTGACGCGGCCTTTTATCTTCTTGGGAAGCGTCATAGGCCGTTCACCGTTCAGCCGCCAGAAGGCGACTTCGGGATGGGATTCGATCACCCGGCTTCGCAAGCCCGGCCGCGCCTGCAGCAGCCGGTCGATCTCGCGAATTTTGGAAAAGATACCGAAGGCCTGGATAGACACGCCGCGCGGCGGGTCGGACGTTGCTCGCGCCGCCGCGCTGGCGATGCAATGCGCCTCGTACCACCGTTCGATGCAGGTAAAATCCTCGTCGATTGCGTAGACCGCGCTTCGCGACGGTATGGAGAACACGCTGGACTGGCGTTGCCCCAGAAACTTGCGGACGATGATTTCCGGTCCGCGCCCGCCATGATTGGTGAAGGCCGGGAGGCCGATCGGCATATCGACAGCCGTCATCGAGCTGTCCGGAAGGCTGTCGATCAGCTCGGCGAATCTGGGGAAGATCTTTGCAACCGGCTGCTCGCCGCGCCGCTTGATAACCGCGATCCATCCTGCCTTGCAGCCGTCGACGCCGGCAATGTCAACCGGCGGCTCAGCGTTCACGCGCGGCGGTCCCTGCCGGGATGCGTCAGATGCCGCAATTGCACCATCGCCATCGGATGCGAAAGGCTCTGTGCGTCTGTTTCGATCTGCAACTCGTCGCCGCCACGCTTGGTGGTGCGGGCCAGAATCTCGAATACCGAGGCGGTCGTCGTCTGCAGCGCCTTGGCGGTCGGCTGGCCATCGAGCAGGCGGGCGAGCAGCACGGCGGCGGTAAGGTCACCCAGCCCGTTGGGCGGCCTTTCAATCGCCCTGTGCTCGGCAAGCAGCGCCTCAGTGCGGTTGATGAGCAAATTGCCGATGCCGCCCTTCATCATTGCCGGCGCCGACGTTACCAGCATGGTGCGCGGTCCGGCTTCCATCGCGGCGATCATCGTCGTGCGCAGGTCTTCGAGCTTCGTGCCGGCGATCCACTCCAGCTCATAGCGGTTGGGCGTGGCGATGTCTGCGATCGGGACCAGAACGTCCCTCAGTGCCTCGGCGAGCTGCTTGGGAACATAGAGCCCGCCCATGTCGCCCATAACCGGATCACAGACATAAGTGGCGTCAGGGTTCCTTGCCTTTACCGCCTTGACCAGCGATGCCACGGCTGTCGCCTGTTCGACATTGCCGAGGTAACCGGAGAGCACGCCGGCGACCTCGCCCAGCCATGGCGCTTTTTCAAGGTCCTTCATCAGTGCCGCGAACTGTTCCGGATCCGGAACGATGCGTGTCGCGCGGCCATGTCCGGGGTGCCAGGGCAAAATCACCGTAGGCACCGCCCAGACCGGGAAGCCAAGTGTTTCCAGGGCGAAGACGGCTGCCCGGTTGCCGACCGAGCCGCGCGCGACATGGCTCGACACAACAATGACAGCGCGTGGCTTTTCGGTTTGTTCGTCGGTCATGATGATGGGTCAGATGATGGCGAAGACGTAGAGGGCAAGCCATCCGACGATGAGGATGGTGATGATGAGTCCGAGCCCGCGGCCGATGCGCGTTCCCCAATATTCGATTGGGTCGTCGATCGACTCCTGCACGGCTTTCTGCTCAGCCGAGGTGCGCGCGGCGCCAAGGTGCGATTCCTTGGCGATGCGGTCCAGGATTCTCTGGGATTCCGTCTTCCTTTCGCCGTCGTCTTGCACGCGATCTCCCGGTCTGCAGAGCTGGGTGGCATCGGCCTATCACAAGGCGCCGCCCGCGTCCAAGGCTGTTCGTCTGGGATGGTGTTCCGCTTCGTGTTGCACATCTTCAACAGCGGGTTTGGCGCGGCAGCCCGTTCCATTGGCCAGTGAGTGTGATAAGTCTCCGCGTCATCCGATTTGCTTTCGAGGGACTGCCTGATGTCTACCACCAGCTTGGCCACAGCGCCGACCATTCGCCGTGCGTTTGCGCTGTTCATGCTCGCCGCGCTCGTGCCGCTGCTTTCGGCCTGCGGCTACAACATCATCCCGACCGCGGAGGAAAAGGCGAAGGCAGCGTGGAGCGAGGTGCTGAACCAGTATCAGCGCCGTGCCGACCTCATTCCGAATCTCGTCGAGACGGTAAAGGGTTACGCCGCCCACGAAAGGGAAACGCTGGACGCCGTGGTCGAGGCGCGCGCCAAGGCGACGCAGGTCGCTTTGCCCGAAGACGTGCTGACCGATCCGGAGAAATTCAAGGCGTTCCAGGACAGTCAGTCCGGCCTCACCGGCGCGCTGTCGCGGCTTCTGGCGATCACCGAGAACTATCCGGACCTAAAGGCCAATCAGAACTTCCTGGCGCTGCAGGCGCAGCTTGAAGGCACGGAAAACCGCATCGCGGTTGCGCGCCGCGACTATATCGAGACCGTTCGTGAATACAACACCACGCTGAGGACCTTCCCGTCGGTACTGTGGGCGACCTTCTGGTTCACCGGCAACCAGCCCTTCCAGACCTTCACCGTTGCCGAGGACAAGATGGAAGCGCCGAAGGTCGATTTCGGCACGAAACCGGCTGCCAACCAGGGCGGGTGAGGCTGATCGCTCAAGGCTTTCCTGACGAGGATGAACACTCCAGCGGATAGCTTGGCGGGACAGCGCCCCCCTCTGTCCTGCCGGACATCTCCCCCACGAGGGGGGAGATTGGCTGTAACACCGCTCGGCTACAATCGTCAGCGTTGCAAAGGTAGCGGCATCGCTGACGCTGCTGATCTCCCCCCTCGTGGGGGAGATGTCCGGCAGGACAGAGGGGGGCGCTGTCCCGCCAAGCTACCCGCTTTGTCGACAATCGCGCGCCTTCTTATCGCGACCCTTATCCTCCTCTTCGCCCTCCCTGCCAACGCCCAGAACCTGCCTAAGCTCACGGGACGCGTTGTCGACAACGCGGCGCTGATCGACCCGGCAACCGAAGCGGCGCTCACCGCTAAGCTCGAGGCCTTCCAGAAAAAGTCTTCCGATCAGATTGTCGTTGCAACAGTGACGACGCTGAACGGCGAGCCGATCGAAAACTACGCAAACCTGCTGTTCCGGGCCTGGGGCCTGGGGCAGGGCGGGGAGGACAACGGCATTCTGCTTCTGGTCGCCAAGAACGACCGCAAGATGCGTATCGAGGTCGGCTACGGGCTTGAAGGCACGTTGACCGACCTGCATTCGAAACTGATCATCGAAAACACCATGGTGCCCGCCTTCCGCGCCGGTGATTTTTCCGGCGGCATTTCGGCTGCCGTCGACGACATCATCATGGTGCTGGAAGGCAATGCCGCCGAGCTGGAAGCGCGCTTCAAGCGCAATCCGGTCAGCGTCGTCAGCGACATCGATCCGGTCCTTGTCATCTTCATCCTCATCTGGGCGACGATCTTCTTCGGCGGGTTCGCGATGGCAATCCTACCGCCGATCTTCGGCACGAAAATCGGACCGAACCGCTATCGCTGGCTGGGGATGGATTTCGACATGACGCCGCGCCGGTCGAGCGGCCGCGACTGGTCGTCCGGCGGCTCGTCGGGGGGAGGGTGGTCCTCCGGCGGAGGCGGCTGGTCGTCTGGTAGCAGCGGCGGCGGCTTTTCGGGTGGCGGCGGCTCATCGGGCGGCGGCGGGGCATCGGGAAGCTGGTGATGGCCAAAACGCTCAGCAACCAAGATCACGAGCGCATCGCCGAGGCCATCCGCGCGGCGGAAACTGAAACAGCTGGTGAGATCTACTGTGTCGTCGCGCGCGCCAGCGACAGCTATTTCTACGCCGCCGCCTTCTTCGTCTCGCTTGCCATGCTGGTTCTCAGCGTGCTCGTCGCCTATGCGCTGGAATATTGGTGGCTGAGCGTGCGCCTGCCGGTTTTCATAATCGCCGTGTCGTTGGCCTTCGTCGCCGCCTGGGGAGTGCTTTACTTCGCGCCCGGCCTGCGCATGCATCTTGTGCCGAGGCGGCTGCGCTATCGGCGAGCGCATGACAATGCGCTGAAACAGTTCCTGGCGCGCAATGTCCACATCACCATGGCACGCACGGGCGTGTTGATTTTCGTGTCGCTTGCCGAACGCTATGCCGAAGTCGTCGCCGACAGCGGCATCAATGCCAAGGTGCCGCAGGAGACATGGAACGACATTGTCGCGGGCCTGGTCGCGCATGCCAGCCGGGACCACCTCGCGGACGGATTTGTGGCGGCCATCGGCGCCGTCGGAGCGCTGTTGTCGGCGCATTTTCCACGCCGCGACGACGACAGCAACGAACTCGACGATCATCTTGTGGAAATCTGATCACAGTTTCCGTGCATTGCCGGTTTGATGGGATTGGGCGGCTTGCAATGACGCTCCGGCGGCCTAAAGTTAACCAATCATGACAACACTCGCCATCGACATACGCAAGGCCGATCCCAGCGACGCGGAAGAGATTGCCACCGTGCACCATGAGGCATGGATGGGCGCCTATGCCGGCGTGATCCCGTACAAAGCGTTGGGTCGAATGATCAACCGGCGTGGCGGCGAGTGGTGGGAAAATGCCATTCGCCGGGCAGCAACCGTGCTGGTGGTCGATATTGACGGCACGATCGCCGGCTATGCCACGATCGGCCGCAACCGCGCGCGCCAGCTGCCGCAGCAGGGCGAGATCTACGAACTTTACCTCAAGCCGGAATATCAGGGAATCGGGCTGGGAAGCCGGCTTTTCGCAGCCGCGCGTGAGAAGCTTGCCAGCCATGGGCTGAAGGGCATGGTTGTCTGGGCACTGGAAGAGAACGACAATGCGGTCTCTTTCTACGCTGGCGCCGGTGGCCGCGACGTCGCCGAAGGCGTTGAAGTGTTCGACCAGAAAGCCCTGAAAAAGATCGCCTTCATCTGGGAATGAGGGGCTAAAGCATCGCGCTTTTCTCGGCTGATGCCGCCCGATCCAGGCTTGCCGGACTTTACGGATGGGCTCGCGTACGCGTTCAGAGGCCATCAGCGCTTTTATATGTGAAGCCGGTCTGAAGCAGGAAGCGCGACAACGATGAAGGCAAGGCCTTCACCCCCCGCTCGGATGCAAGCGCGCCGCCAGTTCGGGCATGGTGATGTCGCCCTGCTACAGCGCCGCGCGTCCTTTCGGACGCGCAAAGGACGCTGTATCTCTTTCAAACTGCGCATCGTGCTTTCCGGAAATCGATTCCGATTTTCGGGCCGATGCGGTAGTCAACAAGGCCGATCAGGAATGCGCGATGGGGAGCCAGCTTGCCTTGCCCAGACGGCCGGCCTTGCCGAGCCGGTAGCGATGAGCCGAACCGCTTCGAGAGCGCCAGCAGCTTCACCACAAAGCTGTCGCTCACTCCGAACTGCCGCGCCGCCCCACGACGCGAGCCACCCGCCTCCACAAACGCAACAACGCCATCCCGCAAATCCGATGAATAGCTCTTGCCCATGATCCACCTCCGACAAAGATGAATCACAAAATCCAACAATCGGAATCCCATCGATTCCGATTTCATGCCCGATAGTTTGGTAGCCGGCATGCTCACACCAGAGAGCGACGCGCGCAAAACGGCCACGCTCGAGACGCTTCTTGCGATACGCCTACTCAGGATGACGAATTTGATCTGGCGGCGACGAAGCACTGGTTCCGGATGCTCCAGCAGTTCACCAGTCGTTCTGCCTGGAGCTTTCCAACTGCACGGTCAAAAATTGCGCGGAACTCGCCCTACGCGGCGAGAAGACAAGCGAAGCTTCTCATCCAGGGTCGTCCTCACCTCAGTCTTGCTCACATCCGTCAACGCGCCTAACAATAATGTTATACGGCTAAGCAAATTGAGATAATCCTATAAGCTTCCGTTATTTGCATATAAGGAAGTGCACGGTCTATTATATTCTAAGTCAACAAGTCAGTTAATTTAGCTGACGTGATAACATGATGGTTATACTAGACTTGCGGATGGCGCGATGCGCCATTGGTCGGACAAGTTGTGGATCGCTATGCTTGTACGTACGGCTCATGCATCTGAATTTGATCTGGTGTGCGACACGCCGGCTTGCGGCTTCTTCGACGACCCGCTCTTCCGCTTCATGTTCCCCGATCCGGCTAGACGTGCCAAGTCGCTGCCTTTCTTCTTCGCAGCCTATGCGGAGCTCGCCCGTGAATATGGAAAACTCCTGCTTTCTGAAGGCAGGATGGGGGCACTGGTTCTCTACTTGCCGGGTCACGCCCCCGGCGGACCGCATGTGAAGCCACGGCGCCGCCCAGGCCAGAACTCGGACGCCGTGTCCGGCGCCAAACTTTTGGCGGCAGATTACTTGGACGCTCACTTTGTGACGGGATGCATGGCCACTATCCAGCTTTCAGGGAGGATTCGAGCTGTATCCGATGTGGCGCGAACCAGGGCTCAATCTTGAGCCGAGTTAAGGCCTCAGTTGCAGCCCGGATCGGTGCCTGCCGATTTGGTCATCCGAGCTGATCCCGCGGTGCATTTACCTGAGAGTATCAGCCCAGAAGGAAGAAGAGCGATGGACAGGATAATTGAAGTGGTAAATGATACTATCTCAAAAGTACTTAGTATTGATGTATCAAATATATATGCAGATTCTTACATTGCAGCTAGCGAAGTAGACGACAATAATCTAGGAGCCGACGTACTAAAACTTGGAGAAATCTACATGACTCTTGAGTACGAGTTCGATGTTGTGATCCTTTCCAAAGAGGAGCAGGACCTTCGTACCGTCTGGGACTTAGTGGATTTCATCGCGAAAAGAATACCCTCCGAATAGCTAACTGTCCGATTGGCTTAGCCTTGGCGTAAGGATGGATGGAAAGACATCACGTACAATTAGGAGCAATAGCAGGCATTCGCCGAGCGCGCATCTTCAGTTGCAGCTCCCACCGAAGGGTCGGAAATGCTGAACTGGCCCGAAAGTTCGATGCAGAGATTGCCGACTGGCGCGACCGCCGGCTGATGGTGCTGTTGCGCCGCAAGAAGGAAGCCCGACGCACGATCTGCGATTGAGACTACACGAGAAGGAAGGAACCTATGGCCAAGCCCGGAAAGGTCGTCATCACCTGCGCAGTCACCGGCGCCATCCACACGCCGAGCATGTCGCCATACCTGCCGGTGACACCTGAGGAGATCGCCGATGCCGCGGTCGAGGCGGCCAGGGCCGGTGCGGCGATCGTCCACCTGCACGCCCGCGACCCCGAAACCGGCGGGCCTGATCAGACGCCGGAGGCGTTTGCGAAGTTTTTGCCGCGCATCAAGCAGCAGAGCGACTGCATCATAAATCTCACCACAGGTGGCGCGCCATGGATGATGGTCGAGGAGCGCGTCAAGCCGGCTGTCACGTTCAAGCCGGAGGTCGCCTCGCTTAACATGGGCTCGATGAACTTCGGCCTGTTTCCCATGCTGAACCGGTTTCGGGAGTTCAAGCACGACTGGGAGCGTGAGCACCTAGAGAAAAGCCGAGACCTCGTGTTTCGGAATACCTACAAGGACATTGAGTTCGTGCTCAGGACCTGCGCCGACAACGACACGCGGTTCGAATTCGAGTGTTACGACATCGGGCATCTCTACAGCCTCGCCCATTTCCTCGATCGCGGCCTCGTAAAGCCGCCGCTCTTTGTGCAGAGCGTGTTCGGCATTCTCGGCGGCATCGGGCCGCACCAGGAGGACGTCATGCACATGCAGCGCACCGCCGATCGGCTGTTCGGTGTCGCCTATCGCTGGTCAGTGCTTGGTGCCGGGCGCAACCAGATGCCGATCGCGGCGATGGCTGCAGCGATGGGCGCCAATGTCCGCGTCGGGCTTGAGGATTCGTTGTGGGACGGTCCCGGCACGCTGGCAAAAAGCAATGCCGACCAAGTGCGCCGCGCCCGCGGGATCATCGAGAACCTGGGCCTTGAAGTCGCCACCGCGTCGGAAGCACGCGAGATCCTCTCGCTCAAGGGCGGCGACCGGGTGGCGTTCTGAGCCCTCTCCCTCGTCATTGCCGGGCTTGACCCGGCAATCTCAGTGCCGCCAGCCAGACCTTGTTCAGCCCGCGCATCACCGCCCGTGAGCCAGGACCAAGCCCTTTTGCTAAACGGTGGGGAGCTCCCAGATACTCGGCTGGCTAAGAGCCACCGGCTATAGCACACTGTGAAGAGAATAATTCTACCTACAAGCCTCAAGAAATGGCTGGATCGACACTCTTGCGATCCAGGAGAACCGCACATGATGTCTCATCCAAGTCGATCTCGAGTGTTTCGAGATACCTAGCTGTCATCATGTAGAACCCCACGAGGAGCGTAACATCCGCAATTGCGTTTTCACACATTCGCGCCCGCAGCTGTGCGAATGTCTCGTCTGACACACGGACGTTCTGGACACATTCATCCACAAAGGCGAGCAGCGCCGCCGAGGTCGGGTCGAAATTGGAGCGGTGTCCCTGTTCAATGGCTGCTAGGTCAGCATCCGTCCATCCCGCCTGACGCGCTGGAGGAATGTGCTGCATTCGCTCATAGGCACTATTGCTCAGCGCCGCGACCCTTAGGATGACCAGCTCGAACTGCTTGGGATCAAGACTTTCGGTTTTGAGCAGCGCGAAGCCGAGCGCCATATACGCCGCGCTGCTTCCGCTGGTGCGAAGCACGCCGCGAATGAGGTTCGCGGGGAAGCGGTCGTAGAGTGCCTTGTCCGCCTCGCTCAGGGTGCCAACATCAGGGAGCTCAATTCTGGCCATGATGGTGTGGCGCCTATCTCCTGCAGCTGAGTTAATCGTCGCAGCTGAGTTAATCGTCGCAGCTGAGTTAATCGTCCAAGCTGATATGATCTGAGGGATACCTTATGTGCAAATAAGCGACTTGCTGGCCTCAAATGTATGGGTGAGCCGATATGTGAAGGAGCCCCTCCTCCGACCGCCGTCGTGGAGGCTGGAGAGACACTGCGCCGCATCGCCCGCAACAAGGGCACTCCAAGGCGCGGCTGGGCATGTCGCTGCTGCTGCAGCGTGGACCGCTACCTCGAGCTGGGCAAGGAGTTCTACATCCATGTCGGCCGCTCCTCCGCCGTCGCCGAGATGTTTTCCCGCGGCGAGCTGGACATCGTCATCCGCCCGCTCTTCCACCGCGAAGGCGAGCCGGAGCTGGCGACCAATGTGCCGTTGGTATGGGTGGCCGTCGGCGAGGCCTGGACCACAGACAGCCGAACCGGAGGAGCCGATCCCGGTGATCTTCGAGACGCACCTGTCGCCCTATTCCCACTATGCCGAGCGGCAGCTCGAGGAGGCGCAGACGCCCTGCAGGGTCGTCGCCCGCGTGGATGACCATCTGGTGCGCTCGCACTTGGTGGCCGCCGGGCTCGGCTGTACCGCCATCCCGAAATTCCTCATGCGCTCCTGCCCGCCCCAACCAGAGCGGTCGCCAGACTTCCCGAAGCAATCAGCACCCGCTTCGGCCTCTTCCACAACAGGAAATCAATCTCCTACAGGCATGCCGCCGCGCAAGTCCAGCTCCCCATTCAGCCCACCTCCAGATTCCCGGATGCGAACCCTGTTCTCCTTTCCGTTGGCACGTCCCGGCGGTTCATCGCCGTTGCATCGGGCCTGCATCCGAACGGACACATTCATCCGAGCATCTCTCCGTCGCGGGCATCTCTCCACAGGGCGAAGACGGCTGCGGTACCGACGGGGCTGCAAGGCGCGCCGGCGTCCTGCCAGCCGAGGCGCTGCAATAGGGATCTACTGCGACGGTTGGTGGTCAGGGCGTAACCGGGCCAGCCGGTGCGGTCCATCATCTGCGCCCAATGGGTGAACAGCGCCGTGCGGTGGCCCTGTCCCCGGTGCTCGGGCCGCACCGCGGCGAACATCCCGCAGAAGTGGGGCGTACCCGGCGGGGGGTTGATGCAGAGGGCGTCCATCGCGACAGCCACCGTCGGCGCGTCCGGGCCGCTCGCCTCGCGGACGGCGGCCAGCAGTTCGGCCAGGCGCCGCGGCTTCAGATGCGGTCCGCCGGGGGCGTGACCCGGCAAGTAGAGAACCAGCGCCCCCATCCTGCCTTCAGAAAGCAGCAGTTTTCCATATTCACGGGCGAGCTCTGCATAGGCGGCGAAGAAGAAAGGCAGCGACTTGGCACGTCTAGCCGGATCGGGGAACATGAAGCGGAAGAGCGGGTCGTCGAAGAAGCCGCAAGCTAGCGTGTCGCACACCAGATCAAATTCAGATGCATGAGCCGTACGTACAAGCATAGCGATCCACAACTTGTCCGACCAATGACGCATCGCGCCATCCGCAAGTATAGTATAACCATCATGTTATCACGCCGGCTAAATTAACTGACTTATTGACTTAGAATATCATAGACCGTGTACTTCCTTATATGCAAATAACCGAAGCTTATGGGATTATCTCAATTTGCTTAGCCGTATAACATTTATTGTTAGGCGCGTTGAGAAAATCGATGTTTGATATGGGTTGTCATCGATCCGATGGATAGTCACGGGCCGAAGCCGAGCGGAGACTTGCGATCCGGTAATAGGAGGATCGAAATGTCGCCGACAGGCATGACGACGAAGAGCAGCATCAGCCGTCAATCCGCCGTTGGCAGCCGGGTCGCGATGGCATGAAGCCCCTTATCCGGGAGTTTGTCGCGGCCTTTCCCGACATCAAGATCCAGATTCTGGAGATCATCGGTGCGCCGGGCCGCGCTGCCGTGCGCGCCGTCATTACCGGAACCCATACCGGCGAATGGTTCGGCATCGCCCCGACTGGCAAGTCATTCCAGATGCCCATCCATGAGTTCCACTACATCGACAGCGGCAGACTTACACATACCTGGCACCTCGAAGACTGGTTCGGCTGGTTGTTCCAAGTCGGTGCCTGGCCCATCCAGACGGGGGAGGCAGCCTGATGAAAGCCGCTCGTATTGGTGAATACAACGCCACTCCGGTTGTCGAAGAGGTACAGGAACTGGCGATCGGCCCAGACGAAGTCCTCATCCGCGTCAAGGCCGCGAGCCTCAATCCGCTGGACGTGAAGTTGCAGCGCGGGTTCATGCATGACTACTTTCCTCTGACATTTCCCTATACCTTGGGAACGGATATCTCCGGGACCATCGAGCGTGCGGGCAGCGGCGTAACCGGCTGGCGCCAAGGCGATCGGGTAATCGCTCGAACTGACCCGACGAGCGGCGGCGCATTGGCTAAGTTCGCGGCAGTTCCCGCAGCCTATCTGGTCGAGGCGCCCAAGACCATCTCTCTCGAAGAAGCGTCGGGCATTCCGACGGCGGCGGGAACCGCTTGGCAGGCGCTGTTGGAAATCGCGGATCTGAAGCGAGGTCAGACGGTTTTGGTGCATGCAGGTGCCGGTGGCGTCGGCAGCTTTGCGATCCAGTTCGCCCGCTCTATTGGCGCGCGCGCGATTGCGACCGCATCTGGGTCGGGAATCGACATCGCTCGCCGGCTGGGCGCTGACCAAGTGATCGATTATCGGTCGGAGGACTTCGCAGATAAGATCTCCGACGTCGATGTCGTGCTCGACACGATCGGCGGCGAAACTCAGCAGCGCTCATTTAACGTCCTGCGTTCGGGCGGAATGCTCCTTGCCACTTCCTCGCTGCCTGACGAAGCCTTCGCCAAGGCGCATAATGTTTTGGCGACCTTTGTCTTTCATTCGTCCGACTGCGGCCGCCTTGGAAAGATTGTCGAAGCGATTGACGCGGGCGCGCTGAAGGTTCTCGTCGATCAGACCGTGTCGTTGTTCGACCTAGCGACGCCTTTCGACACCAGGAGTCCGGGCGAGCACGCGGCAAAATCGTTGTCACATTCGACTAAATTAGGGGTGAGTGCAATCGGTCGAAAACAGGTGAGACAATAGGCACTCAAAGCCTCAGAGTATCGAGCGAAAAACGGCCGCGATTTGATCGGTGGTAGGTCTGGGACCTTGGCCGGTTACGTACATCAACGAAATCCCGTCAATCAATCCGGCGCAGGTTTCGATTGGGACGTTGGCTTGTCCGTCGGAGATGAGTTTGAGGAAGAACTCAATTGGCCGGCGCGCGGCTGCGGTCAACTGCGCGCCGACATCTGCAAGGTCCTCACGGCGGGCCGCGGCCATGGTGAACTCCATGCGCGCAAGAAACAGGTGCCGTGAATTGTCGGCGTAGGTCACAAGTTCCTTCGCAACGTACTCTATCGCTGCATCCATGCCATGCTTTGCAGCCGTTTCCGCAAAGCCGACTTGCAACTCGTCGCAATCCTTTCCCAGAAGCTCCGCAAGGTGCTGCGCTGCAGCAATGAGAAGCAAGGCCTTCTTGGGGAAATAGTAGGAAGAAGAGCCTTGCGGCAGTCCCGCAATCTCATCAACCGCGCGGTGGGTCACGCCTTCAAGGCCTTGAACCGCGAGCAGCTCGATAACGCCATTCAGAATGACCAGCCGGCGAGCGGGTTTATCCATTGACATTGTTCCTCTACGTATGTAGAGATTGTTGGTGCAATCGCAGCAAAATCTCCAATAAAGTTGGGACAATTTATGACACAGCCTATCGTTCGCTTGAACCCCTCCTCTTTGCCGAACGCCGGTGAGATGGGATATTCGCAGATCACGACGATCGAACCGGGCCGCATGGCTTATGTATCCGGCCAGGTGGCTTGGCGTCCCAATGGCGAACCTGTTCCGGACAGCCTGATCGAGCAGATGGAAATCGTCGGGGCGAACGCAAGAGCCGCCCTTGATGCTATTGGCGCAACACCGCATGATGTTGTGATCGCACGGGTCTATATGGTCGATCTGACACCGCAACGTTTAGAAGAGGTGATGCCGCCTTTCCTGGCCGCGTTCGATGGCGCACAGCCTTGCGTAACCGGCGTGGGCGTCGCCTCCCTGGCCGCGCCCGATTTGCAGGTCGAGATGGAACTGGTCGTCAGGCTTCCGGATTGATCCTGCGGCTTTCCCTAGTGACCCGATGGTGTGCTGCAAAAACGGGTCTGACATCCGCCAGTCTATAACTCGGTAGTTTCTCTCAAGACTGTTGCGCCTGACCCGGTAGAACGCTATCGGGATTCCCGAAATAACGGGAGCAAGCCATGCGTATCGAAGCCATCGCCACCGGCAAAAATCCGCCGGAGGATGTCAACGTCATCATCGAGGTGCCGATCGGCGGCGAGCCGATCAAATATGAGATGGACAAGGAAGCCGGCACGCTGTTCGTCGATCGCTTCCTGCACACTTCGATGCGCTATCCGGGCAATTACGGCTTCGTGCCGCATACGCTTTCCGGCGATGGCGACCCGATCGACGTGCTGGTCTGCAACACACGCGAGTTGGTGCCGGGCTGCGTGATCAATGTGCGGCCGATCGGCGTGCTGGTCATGGAAGACAACGCCGGCGAGGACGAAAAGATCATCGCCGTGCCATCGCCGCACCTCACCAAGCGCTACGAGAAAGTGTCCAACTACACGCAGCTGCCGCAGATAACGCTCGACCAGGTTTCGCACTTCTTCGAGCACTACAAGGATCTCGAGCCCGGCAAGTGGGTGAAGATCATGGGATGGCAGGACGCAGACCACGCCAAGCAGATGATCGTCGACGCTATCGAGCGGGCGAAGAAGCAGAAGTAATACAGAGTTGTTATCTTCGAGCGTTGGCGCAGCGGAATCCTCTCTCCTTGTGAGAGGTCGATCGCACATGATGAACTCAGACGGTGGAGGTTAGCACAACATGCCAAGCGCCCTATGGTTCGAAGGCTCACCATGAGGGCTACCGAGGCGCGGCATCTCAGTAGCCCTCATGGTGAGCCTGTCGAACCATAGGGCGCTTGCTACTGTCAAACGCGACTGCACCGGGCTGCAGTCAGTTCTCCTGCCTATCGAAGGTCGGCAATTCGACATCGCTGCTGACGACGACCCTTTCATCGGCGCCACAGACGAATTCGCGGGCCTGCTCGTCTGCGATCTTGCGGGCCGTCTCGTTGGCCTTCGGATTGCCGGTCGCGACGACCAGGCCGACGGTACAGCCATCGCCGACGCCGAGCTGCCCGACTTTTTCGACGGCCAGAACCTCGATCTTCTTCTCGGGTTCTTCGGGATCGCTGTTGACGAACCAGCGGTGAATGGCGGCAATCGGCACCTGCCGCTCACCATCGACCTCGATGCGCCATTCGATTTTCGGGCCGGTTGAATTGAAGGCGGCGAAGCTTTCCCACACCGTTTCCGAACTCGACGGCGGAAACCCGTAGAACAGCGATTCCCGCAGGTCGCCCGTATCGATGAGAACGGGATAGCCGCGCCATCCGGGGCAGACAAAACTGGCGAACTCGCCGCCCTCTTCATTGACCGACGAGATTGAACACATCTTGTCGATATCGATGTCGGTGTATTCGCTTTTCATCTCGGCCGCTTGAGCTGGAAACGCCAGCGCGGAAAACGCAACGGCGGTCAAGAAAATCCGGTTCATCGTCAGTACCCAGCAGTTACCTCGCCGGGAGCGTAGTGGAAATGCGTGTCGATGCAAACCGCCGATGCCTTACCGCGCGGTCGCAAGCGATTGCAGGGCTTCGAGAACAGATGGAGTATTCGTGCCTATGCGCACCGTCTTCAGCCGCGACGTTTGACCGGCAATGACTTCGACCGTTGAGCGTGGGACGGCGATCGTTTCGGCAAGAACGCGCTCCACAGCCGCATTCGCGGCAGCTTTCTCGGGAACCGCCCGAACACGACCAACGAGATAGGCGCGCCCATCGCCCGTTGTCTCAATCCTGTCGACCCGGTCGGCCGAGCTTTTGGGTGTCAGACGGACGAACACGTCGATGCCGTCGCCACGCTGGCGATAGAAGCCGGATAGCTCGGCTGTCACGAGAAAAGCGGATAAATGCTGGTCCAGAGCAAAACGCGGATGAAATAGATCAACAGCAGGACGATGATCGGCGAGATGTCGATGCCGCCGAGGTCGGGCAGGAATCGGCGCACCGGGCGCAGAACCGGCTCGGTCATGCGAAACAGCATGTTACCGATGGAGTTGACGACCTGGTTTCGCTGATTGATCACGTTGAAAGCGTAAAGCCAAGAGAAAACCGCCGAAGCGATCAAGATCCACCCATAGATGTTTAGCGCGAGGTCGAGCGTGCTGAAGAGGGCGTACATGCATGTCTCCTTTGGTCCGCCGACATGTAGCCACTGACCGGATCAGCGGCAAGCCCCGGGCTGCTCCAGCATCCGGACCGGGGCGGTGCTGTTCCAGCGTTTTCTGGCGGCGCCTCTGGGTGGCCGCGTTCCGCCAAACCAAATCGCGCGCGGATATGCTTGACAGCCGCGGCGCGCCTGCACATAACACCGCCATCCGCTGGACGGGGCTGTAGCTCAGCTGGGAGAGCGCGTCGTTCGCAATGACGAGGTCAGGGGTTCGATCCCCCTCAGCTCCACCAACGGGTGACACTATCCTGCTGTATTGATTTGGTAATTTGGCAGCAGCGAGCTGTCTCCCCACTTGCTTCCCCACTTGGCGGGTTCGTGAACGGTAAACGAGGGACAAAAGCTTGCTATATCTTGTTCTCGGCGCCGTAAGAATAGCTGCGGAACCTCCCTCAGACACACCTAGGGCGTTTTCGTCGAGGACCCTGGCCGAGCGCTGGGAATGCTCAGAGCAGCATGTGCGAAATATGCTTAAGCGCGGACGTCTGCCGCACATGTTACTTGGGGAAAAGCTAATCCGAATTTCTCGCGAGGACGTTGAAGCGTTCGAGCGTAGCGGTGGCACGCCCAACCGAAAGTAGACGTCGGTAGCTCCGGTTCCAGTTCCTTGTCGGGCCGCCGTCGATAGGCGGCGACTGCGTCCCAGGTAGAATGTCACTGAAACGCGCGAGGTCGATAAAGACGAACGCCTTCTTCCCTGCAGCCTGAATGGTCAGTGGTATGCAACAATAAGTGAAGACGAAGATGAAACCAAGTCGGCCAAGGCACGTTAGAGGCAGGAATCCTGTTTGCAGGAGGTTGCAATGAGAAAGCTCTTGTCAATCGCAGCTGCCACAGTCTTGGCGACTGCTTTCGCTATGCCGCTGAACGCCGCGCCGATATTCGTTCCGAAACCGGAGCAAGTGCGGTCCGACGTCATCCAAAACGTCAACCACAAATGGTACCGGAATTATCGTCACTGGCGTGGAGACCGCAATTGGCGGTCGTGCCGGTATTACGGTTCTTGTTACCCACGCCGCTACTATGGCTACCGGTCGTTCTACCCGCGCTATTATCGGCCCTACTACCCGCGACCGGGAGTTAGCCTTCGCCTGTCGTTCTAGCCGCGATTGCGGCTCGGAATAACCAAGTAGGATGGTAAGGTCGGATTGCGCGCTCGGGAGGCGACCGACGGTTCCACTGAAATTCATGGCTTCGCAGGGCGCTTCTGGCCTTTAGGTCCGGTCGGTATTGGTGGTCTCCGGAATAAGAGAGCCGATCGAACGCAACAAGCTCTCGCGCTCTGGTGATCCTTTGCTCTGTAGGAGAAATGCGTCGAGTTCGAAGTAGCTTTTCAGTGAAGGAAATCTTCTCGGCCTTACCGGCAGGCAGTCGGCAGGGTGGCTTTCGCAGAAGGCCGGAAAGCCTTCGGGATACCAGCCGTTGCCCATGGGGTCGACATCATCGGCATATGCCGGTGCAGCAGCCATCAGAGGGATGGCAACTGCTGCCATTGAGCGGAAGGCCTTCATGCACCCTGCCCGCGCGCGGCTCTACATCAGGAAGGCCGCGAGTTGGAAATACCCCCGGCTCGAAACTGCGCTTCTGGCGGTGCAAGCATCGAGCGCCTCGAAAGGTGATTGCGCGAGATATTTGCACCGAAGCGGGGAAATGCGCAAGCGTTCGCTATTTGTGAACGACTGCGGTGCGGGTGTTCAATTCAGCGTTCGCGCGTCGCCTTACGCAACGTTATCTTAACCACGACGCAACGTTATCTTAACCACGGGCCGGCACCCTTTGCGAGTCGGGACGGGTTGCGTTAGGTGGGTTCCGACCGGCGTCCGGCTTGCGCCCACCCCCCCGCTAGCCCCGGAAAGGGGCGGCCGGACGCGCGAATGGGAGATGTGGATCTGCGGGGCAGTAAGTCAAACCAAATCAATGAGAGCTAGTTCTCGCCTGAATCTTCCGCTGACGCTCATGGTTTTTATCGCCGTTTGCACGGTCGGCGCGGTTCTCAACTTTCTATTTCCGCCATGAAGCGAGTCAGGCATCGCCAATCCGTAGCCATCGGCGCCGGGTGAGGCTGAGGAAGGACAGGACTTAAAACCATGCGCCTCGTGCATATCGCAGTTGCTGTCTTCATCCTGACCGCTTTGCCGCTGCTTGTCGTGGGCAAATCGCTTGGCACCGAACTGCTCGCCCTTGGCGGAGGTCTAGTCGCCATGTTGCTTCTCGTGGTCGGCGCGATAGGGGCAATTTGGCGAATGGTGAGATATGGCGAATTGTGAGATAGCCCTACAGCGCCACAGGGAGACTCGCTGGATTCAGTTGTCTCGTTTCCGCTGTCCTGCACTGGCGACAGGCAAACGCGCGCTGGCGGCCTCAGTGGTCAAAATCTGACGCTTGGTATTGGGATCGTAAGCCCGCTCAGGGGGAACTCCGCCGCTCGCTGTCGTTGATGGGAACGAGCAAGTTGCGCCAACGAGAGACATAGACCCTGATACAACCCGTAACTAAGCTCGTTCCGCGGAAACGCACCGGTACTCGTGTTACACGCGGCCCGGGCTGGGCTGCCTCGCCAAGTTCAACTCGATTCTTTTAATTGGCGACGATTGTCGTTCAGGCACTATCGCGGGAGAAGACAATCGACATATTGTTGGCAGGCATCTTGATTGTCTCGCGGAGACTAAGTCGAGAGGCCTCACCAACGCGTTCAAGATCAGCAATATCACGCACACCCCAAGATGGGTTGCGCGCCTTTAGAGACGCGTCGAAAGCCGCGTTCGAGGGGGCATTGTGTGCGCCGTCGCGCATGAATGGGCCGTAGAGAACAAGAAGCCCACCAGCGCGGAGCAAACGGCCAGCGCCTGCAAACAATCCTAAACTTGCCGCCCATGGCGCGATATGAAGCATGTTGATCGACACGATGGCGTCAAACGGCGCCGTTTGCTCGACGCCCCATAGTCTTGAGCACACATCTATATCAAGCGGTGCGAGCACATTATTCAACCCTGTAAATTTGATCCAGTTGGCGGTGCTGGCGCGGGCGTCGGAATCCGGGTCGCTCGGCTGCCAAGTGACGGTGGGCATCGCTTCCGCAAAACACACGGCGTGCTCGCCAGTCCCGCAACCAATCTCCAGCACCACGCCATGTGTCGGAAGAACACGTTTTAGAACCGCAAGGATCGGTACCAAATTCCGCGCAGCCGAAGGCGAGAACATACGCTGGTCGGCGCTTACGCCGCGCTGTTCAAGCGCAACAGGCGAACGGTTGTCTTTCTCCTCGGGCATGGGCCGTAAAATCCCCTTGGGACGATGTTTCCCGCTTATAGCCGAAAATGATGGAACTGAACCCGGAGATTCTGGAGAGTTTCGAGCCTTCCCCGGTTATCGCCATCTGTGTCGCGAACCAGCGAAAGTGGTCGATCCTGGATGTGGGGCAGCATCTTCTCTTGCGACCGCAGCGTAGTAGGCCACTAGCGTGCTCTTAGTGCTTACGCTTTCCGGCTCCTGTTAGCAGTGACTTGCTAACGCCGGTTGTCGCTGACTATTGCTGGCTAGAAAATTCGTGAACCAAATGCACCTTTTTTGGAAAATGACTGGACCTCAGCCGAGCTCAGTCCTAATTCTCCGGACAAGTCGCTTAACGCTATCGTCCTCTGGGTCTAGGTCGGTTAATTCTAGTGCTCGGGCTGCAGCAATCATGTAGCGGGTTGTGGGATATTCTTTGACTGTCCATTGCCTGTAATGCTTGGCCCAAATCACACAGATGGCGCGTTCGATCTTGAGCGCTATCTCAAGCAGTTCAGCGTCAGTCTTTGGTGTGCCAACGCGCTCGCCCTTTCCGTGCGTCGTGATGACGTCTTCCAAGCAGGCAGCCAGAAACAGCGTCGTCTCGTCTTTGTGCTCGAACCGAACAGCCAGGATTATTTCCTTGACCGCCTTGGCGGCGACCGCCTTTTCTTCCACCGTTCTTGCTTCTAACCAAGCCTGCCAACTCTGCTCACGCCGTTGCTTTCTACTTGGAAATTCAGGTGATAGCAGAGCGGCCATCAACCAGCCATCATTCTCTTGGCTACGCAACACTGCGGCGTCCATCATCCGGTCCAGCTGATAGTTGGTCCACTCAGCCACCTCGCGCTTGTCAGAGCCAGGCCGGTCATCCGGACGACCCCAATCTGTTGGGAATGCCGGAAGCCAATCTTTTGGAAATTTCATACCTGTGCCTCCCGCAGTGGAACCACATTGCTCACGCAAACACATGTCAAACTCCTGACGACAGCGCGGCGGGGCCCGAAGAACATGTGGCTGGGCAGCGTCCATGACCTTCTGCGGTGCCTAGGCTGCGGCCACCGACATCACAACCGCATTCGGCAGCCGGATGGTGACTTTACGGTCGTCGTGGACGAGCACCACCTCGCCGGTCATGCCGACTGTGTCGCCTTCTGATAGTCCGGTTGATGGTTTTACCGGTGCCATGCCGGGACAATGCTTCAGACGGGTCGAGCGCCGCAACTTCGCAAATTCCGCAGTTGCGGGCCTCTCCGATGGCTGCCGAGGGTGACGGCCGGCCTAGAGGACCATGCGCTTTTCGCCACCAGCGCGTCAACGAAGGTGGCAAGGCCCTGGAGTTCAACGGCGGCTTCATGATATCTACCAAATCGATTGAGTTGGCTTTCGGAACAATGATCACCAAATGGTTCCAATCCGCGTCTAGATTTCGACTATTTCGGGAAGTCCGAGCCGCAATCGCTGCCCTTCACAAAACGCAGCGCTCACCCCCGTTCGAGAGCAGCGAGGTGTTCTAGCCACTGCTCTCTGGTGCGCGGTTCCAATTCACCGTACCTATTTCCTTCTCTGCCGTACGGCGCGCTAGAGATGCGGATCGCCAGCACACGTGAATCGATCTGCGATATGGTCAGAAGTTCGCTCGCCTTTGCCACATCGTCGCCAAGGCGTTCGACCAGCAATTCGACAAGCGCGACGCGGGCTTGCTCCGCCGCGACCTCCCGTTTGCGCCGTGCCAAATCGGATTCACGGATTTCTCTCGCCCGTTTTTCCTTCGCCAGGCGTTCCCGCCTTTTCTGATCCGGTGTTTTCCTGGCTTCGATAGCAGCGACCTTCATGTCGTTCTTGGCTTCCCGGATAAGGGCGCTTACCTTCTCCACCGGTAAGGGTGCCGCTGTCGTCGCCATTCCTTCGATGACCTTCGCCCGGACAGGTTCCGGAGCCTTGGCAATCGCGTAGACGGTGGACACCGGCAAATACGAAACTGTTTCGCTTTTGCTCCCGAGGGCAGTTGCAGCCTGCATGTAGTTCTGCGCCGTCCGCATCGTCATATTGAATGACGCATCCACCCAGGCAGCGAACAGGCCATGACCGAGAGCGGCTTTCACCTCGTTCAACTTCTGGCCTATTTCGAGAACAGCAGATGCCATCCCGCGTTGGCGGCTGTCGATAAATTGCGCCGCATCCTTGGCGACCTTTTGCTGCTCGGCATCAAGGGATGCATAGGTGAACGGGGTACGCGAATCGGGCAGCGATTGGTCCTGCACTACCACGACGGCATGATCGACTTCGTGTTCGATACTACCCGCGAACAGCGATTTGTTGCGTTGCGCATTGGCAGCAGCGATTGCAGCAAGAATGCGCTTATCATGGCCGAGATGTGCCTTATCATTCATTTGCGCAACCTCACCCCTGGGTTCTCGTGGTTCAGGAACTCGATCCCCTTCGCTTCCAGAAGCTGCATAACGGCGCGGATCTTGTCGAGGCCGCCGGTCAGTATTCCGGCAATGGAACCGGCGGGGCCGTTCAGACTTCGCCGCGAGAGGGTCTCCGGAATAACACACAACGCCTGCCGCAGGTGAGAGTGGGTCACGAACCTGCGGCAGGCTTCCATAGCAGGACCACCATGAAGCGCGCAGGAACCGGTGCGGGCCAGATCCTGACACGCCGTAACTTAAACCAATTAGCCGCGCAACTAGTTCCATTTTAGCGTAAAGTGTCTGGGCTTGTGGTGAGGGGATGGGCGATAGGCTCAGGTTCATTGAACCGATGATGCCGACATTGGTGGACAAGCCACCTTCCGGCAACGGTGATTGGCTGACCGAGGTGAAGTTTGACGGTTGGCGCTGCCAGATCGTGATCGATGGCGGTGGCGTCCGAGTTTTCACCCGGCGCGGGTCCGATTGGACCGATAGGCTGAAGATCATTGCCGAGGCTGCAGCGAGCGAGCTGAAGGTGAAGTCCGCCATTATCGATGGCGAACTCGTCTACCCGCACGAGTCCGGTCTCTCCGACTTCCACGCTTTGCAAGCGGTGGTTAGGTCACAGTCTGACAAGCTGCTATTCATGGCGTTCGACCTGCTCCATCACGATAGCGAGTTTCTACGTGCCGAGGAGGTAGAGTACCGCCGGGATCGTCTTTACGCCCTTATCCGTCCCGGAGGACGCATCCAGTACTCAGACAGCCTCCAGGGCACGCCTGAGGAACTGTACCCTGCTGTAGAGCGAATGGGCCTTGAGGGGATTGTCTGCAAGCGTCGCGGTTCGCCATACATCAGCGGATCGACATCGCTCTGGCTCAAAGTGAAGACGTTCCTTGAGAGCGAACTCGAAATCCTGGGCGTGCAGCGGGAGACGGGCAAGCCGACAATGGCGCTGATGGGCGAGCTTCGCACACGCATCTATTTAGGATCGGCGTTCGTCACATTTGGGCGACCGGCGAGCGATCAATTCAAAGCACTAGTCGAGGCAAACCTGGGACCGCCGCCGCGCGAGTTCAAAGGCAAAGTGAAAGAAGCGGTGCAGTGGCTGCGACCAGGGATAACCGGTCGTGTTCGTCACCTTCGTGGAGAGGAGAAGTTACGGCACGCGAGGTTGCTGGGCTTCTTGTGGGACCGTGATCACAAAGCCCATGCCTCTCATGGTTACCAAAAGTGACTAAAGGCCATGCCCGCCCGAGAAATCGAGAACTCCAGATGACTGGCCAGGTCGATGCCTTACTATGACATTCTCGTCATCTTGTCGGTAGCCCTAGCAGGCTGTTGAAAAAGTCGCTCGCCGCCGGGCTGTGAGCGTGATTCACTTTGGCCGAAGAGATTCGGAGGGTGATGGGTGCGCGGCGGCGACAATCGGACTGGTGAGCTGTTCAGCTATGTTGACCTCGAGGCGCGGGTGCGGCGCGATCATCCGCTGCGTGCCATTCGGGTGATCGTGGACGAGGCGCTGGCTGCGTTGGAGCGAGAGTTTGCCGCGCTCTACTCACCGATCGGGCGGCCATCGATCCCGCCGGAGAAGCTGCTGCGGGCGATGCTGCTGCAGGCGTTCTACTCGATCCGCTCAGAGCGGCTTTTGATGGAGCGGCTGGAATACGATCTTCTGTTCCGCTGGTTCGTCGGCATCGGCGTCGACGATGCGGCCTGGGACCATTCGGTGTTCTCGAAGAACCGCGACCGGCTGCTTGCGGGCGACATCGCAGCGAAGTTCCTGGCGGCGGTGCTGGCGCAGCCTAAGGTGAAGAAGCTTCTGTCGACTGATCACTTCTCGGTTGACGGCACGCTGATCGAGGCCTGGGCGTCGATGAAGAGCGTCAAGCCGAAGGACGGCTTGGATGAGCCACCGGCTGGTGGCGGCGGGCGCAACGCAGAAACGGACTTCCATGGCCAGAAACGATCGAACGAGACGCATGCCTCGACCACCGATCCCGAGGCCAGGCTCTACCGCAAGGGGAAGGGCAAAGAGACCAAACTCTGCTTCATGGGACATGGCTTGATGGAGAACCGCCACGGCCTGCTGGTCGACGCCTGCCTGACACTGGCCGACGGGCACGCCGAACGGGTGGCCGCGCTGCACATGATCGAACCCCGCGCCGAGCGGCCGGCCGCGATCACGCTCGGTGCCGACAAGGCTTATGACGCGGAGGACTTCGTCAACGAACTGCGCTCGATGAAGGTGACGCCGCATGTCGCGCAGAACACCAGCGGCCGCAGCTCTGCGATCGACGGGCGCACCACCAGGCACGGCGGCTATGCAGTCAGCCAGCGCATCAGGAAGCGCATTGAGGAGGCGTTCGGCTGGATCAAGGTCGTGGCCGGGCAGGACAAGACGAAGTTCCGCGGCCGCGACCGTGTCGGATGGGCCTTCACCTTCACTGCAGCCGCCTACAATCTGGTGCGGCTGCCGAAGCTGATGGCGGTGCCGACATGAGCGCGCCCGCAGGCTGCCAACTGACCGGCCGCTGGCGCATCGTCGAGGCCGATCTGTGGGATCGCGGTTATCTCGACCTCAGCGGCCCCGCCATGATCACCATCGGGGAAGACAACAACGGCGAGATCGCCTTTGGCGCGCTGCAAGCCGGCCTCGATCTCTCCTACAGCCCCTCGATGGTCTTCTCGACGACGGCTCGATCGAGATCACTTTCACCTATCACAACGGCGACGAGGCTACCCTCAAAGCCAACCGGGATACTTCTTCAACAGCCTGCTAGGGCTCTACAAGATCTCGCTGCTTGGCAGGTAGGCAGTTTGTTCCGAGTCGTTCAGCGACGGCGACGAGGCACAACTAGTGCATCTCCCACCAGACCCTTGGGTTGGCCGCGTCCTGCATTGATACGGTGTAAAAGATCATTCGCCGGAAATCGATGACCTCGTCCTTCCGGTTATCAAGAGCGAACTCTCCCTTGTCGGTCCAGACCAGCAAGACCGTGTGCGGTCCCGTTGGCGTGTCGCCAAAGGCCAGGCGGAAGGCGCCGCGAGGCAGGCCTGCGTCGAAGCATGCCCCCGCCAAGGATGTATTGCGGTGGGATGTCATCGAAGCGGAGCGCGAAGTACGCCTTACCCGGCGCGACGACATGTAGGACCATCGTCCTATGGTGGGGCGAGGCCGTGATTCCGGCAAGGGGATATTGCTTAAGGCGACGATCTGCACTGGCTAAAGGGTTACGGTCGCGCCTGTTCAGCGAAGGCGAGGGCTGCTGCCCCCCTAGCGGACTATGCAATCTTGCGACACTTTCTCCTGATAGGCGCGACCTACTTAGAACTTAGCCTCAAGGTCACAAACCGATGTTCGCGGCGAGATGCATCTGATCGATCCGGAAGCCTGGTTTGCGGTTCTCAAGCCATTCCTGCCGCAACTCAGACGGGCGGTCACGAGGGGTTCGCTGTCGCCGTGGTTTCACCCGGAAGCTGAAGGTTGGGCTTCCGGCGATCTGCTTGGAGACGGTGGATGTGTGCGCTGCGATGTCGGCGCAACGCAACAAGGCGGACGGCTCGGCATTGCTCACCTGATGCGGACTGTGGTTCCGCCAGGCGCATATCAAGTCGGAAAGCTGCTACCGGACACGGCTTTTACTGACACTCCGACAGTAACTTGAAGGCAAAGTTCCTCGACCTGGAGCAACGCCCTGACCTGACCTGACGATAAGCGAACGCATGTTAAAGCGCTAGGTAAATCTACATAGGAGGACGTGATGGCATTAGGAAAGCAGCTGCAAATTGTCACTCTCAGCGTCGGAATAGCCCTATCCGGCGCCGGTTTTTCCGTGGCTTACGCCTGCGGTGATGGTAGTTGTGAGCCGCCAGGAGAGACCACCAAGGGTAACAATGGTTGGGGTCAGGAGAAAAACAAAGGCACGACCGACGGTACCAACAACGGTAGCGACGATGGCGCCACGGCGGACACCAAGACCACCAGCACGGAACGGTAACTCCCGGCAATTGCGTTCGGCGGCGGCGCTCAGTTGCCGCCGAGTATGGGTGTGCGGCTCCCTGCTAGCACACCCCGTCGCGCTGACCTTCGGGACTCAGCAACTCAGCGCAGCATTGGGATGAGGTTTCACTGCGCGGAACGGTGCGCCTGGTCGCAACTCAGCAACCGTCGCCAATACTGTCGCGGCGCACAGGGGTGGTCAGCACGGGGCCAACCGGTCCAAATCCCGGTCCGAGCGTTCTCCTGATCCTGGCCTGCTGCATAAGTCGGCGAATGTCGCTGGCCCGAACGCCGTCGCGTGCCATGACTTTCTGAATAAGCGGTTCGCTCAACAGCTCATCGAGAGTAGCTTCGCACTGATCCATCATGGCGACCTCAGCTTTGAAGGGAAAGGACGGCGGCGGGCGCAGGGAGGAGCGTCCCAACCGCCAGTCCTCCTCTTGGGGGACCTGGAGACCTACTTTGCCAGATGCCTTTGACGACAACATGACAAATGATCAGGACTGAGAGCGCCTCCGATCCCCTCTTATGTACACCCGCCTACGGGCTTTCATCGACTGGCGCTGCTATCTCTGCCTTCACTTCGTCGATCTTGCCAAACGCGTCGTCGACGCCAAGCACCTCTTTTGCCCAGTCCATCATCTCGGCATCGACATAGTCGTCGCCATACTGTGCAACGCGATTGTCATTGGCCATGTCGAGCAAAGCCTGTCTAAGCGCCTCGTCGTCCGTTCCGACGGCGGCCGTATCCGCAGTCGTCTGCGCCGCTTCCAGCTCCGCCTTGGCGTCTGCGACGCTCGTGGCTTCCATGCCGGCAAGAAGATTCTCCATCGCAGCGATTTCGGCCTGCAGAGAGGCTTCCTGCCCCGGGTCGACCACGGCCCCCTTGAGAGCGTCGAGCCGAGCAGTCAGGCTTTCCACGGTTGCATCCTGATAGACGCCAGTTGCCCCGTCGTATGTGGTTATCCCAGCACCGGCGACCGCCGCCGAAAATGCCTGCTGGGCGGCCAGAAGATCTTGTTCTGACACCTTCAAACTATCCAGTGCCAGCTCATACGCGGCTGACGCTTTCACGAATGCCGCCACTGCGGCGAAGCGCGGGGACTGGCTGTTGAGATACGCGTGATAGTTCCGCTTCAGCGAGTTCAGTGCCCCCAGCTTGGCGTGAAAGTTCTTGGGCTTCGCATTGGGTTTGGACACGGCCTCGGGCAATGTCGCGATTTGCGTCTTGAGTGTGCGATTGTTTGCCTTCGCGGATTTGACCTTGGACTTCGCGACGCGCTTTTCCGCTCGTTTCTGGGCTGACTTGTTGCCGAACACGGACTGGAAGGCTTTGCCGACCGAAGCTGACGCGACATGCTGGCCGCCCTTTCCGCGCCCGTTCGCGGAAGCGGACTTTCCATTTGACGAAGACCCGCCCTTGCTGCCGCTTTTTCCTCCGCTGCCGCCTTTGCCACCGTTTCCGCTCTTCGCATGGGCGACCGGGGTGTCAAAACTCTTCGATGCGATGTCGATTTGGATCGGTAGGGCGGCCATGGCAAAAGCCGAAATCGTGCAAACAGCTAGGTACGGAATCTTCCTCATCGATTTCCTCCAATGCTCTCCAAATATGATGCTAGTTCAATCTTTGGGCAGGACGGGTAAATAGCGAATGTCAAACTTTATCGAATGCCTGGTTGTTGGCCCGAATGTCTAGCCACGCTCCAGCAAATACGGTGCCTGGGAGTATGGCGGCTGCCCAGCTGGCGATACAATCGAGCGAAGGATCAGCAGGTCGTTGGAGTTCGCATCGTCAGGATCGAAGCCGTTCTCGCGAGCCAGTGCCAGGGCGGCTTCCGTATCGTGCTTGCCGGCAACGATGGTAATGACGCGGCGCGGTCGCTTGGGGACCGGCAGCTTCGTCTCCAGCTTGTCCAGCCGCGCCAGGAGGGGATTAGACATCGGTGCGTTCCTTCTGTGCGAGCCGCTCCACCCCGCCATCGGGAGCAATGCGCCGGTGATTCAATTGACGGCCACCGATGCTTTCCAATCGGCCCATGCGTGCACCCAGGTTCATTTCCCCGCTCCTGACGCAAGGCGCTGTTCCAACGATGCAACACGCTCAGCGAGGTCGGCGGTCTCGATCGCCTTCCGTTGCATTTCCAGGAGGCCGACAATCAACGAGGCTTCATCCGGTGAGATGTCCCCATCGGCAGTCTGGCGGTTAATCGAAGCGATTGCGCTCGGTAGCTCCTCGGCCTTGGCTACTTCGGGAAGGTCGAACTGAAGGCGAGCGCCCTTTCGCGGTGGCCATATCCTGTCGAGGATCGTCTTTGCCGCTACTGAATCACCGCCTTTGGCCTTCTCGATCTGCACCTTGACGATGTCCAGAGCCTCGCCCTCACCCAACGCATCAAGCGCAATCAGAACCTTTGACCTTGACCCAGACGGACGACCCTTCGCATTGCCAGATTGACCCGGCTTGAAGCGTGTATCTTTCGGTTGTGGGTCTCCAGTCATTTGAGCTTCACCGTCCTGTTTGTGCTCTGATTTGGCAGGTCAGTCGGTACGCTGTGCCGCCTCGCCAGCCGCTCCCCGCACCAGATCGCTAAGCGTCAACTTCTGTTCACGAGCCGCCCGAATAAGCCGGCGCTTTTCCTCGCGCGAGACTCGCACTTGAATCATGGCAGGCATGGCCTTGGCGAAACGCATTTTGACCTCCGCGATAATCTGCAGAGAAATCTAGCCGATTGCCGGTCAATTGGCAATGCTTGTAACGACAAAATAATAATTATATCAATTACTTATCCGTATGTGTCCGCCGGTTTCCGTCAATGTCCGGCTGTGTCCGGCTAAGGGCAAGTACGCACCAAGAGGCGATATTCCCGATGTGGGTGACCGATGTCCTGGGTTGGCGGATTGTGTTGAAAAAGGCGGGGTTGCTGGCGGTCTGAAGTCCTGATTCAGTCTTCTCTTGGAGAGGGAGATTGAGTCGATGATGGGCGAGCGATCGGTGATGCAGGAAGCGCTGTTCTACGAGTTCAGCATCGAGCTTCACGTTCCAGTCGATCACCTGCTTCGCTCGATCGACCGCTTCGTCGACCTGTCTGGGCTGCGGTCACATCTGCGGCCATTTTACAGCGAGATTGGTCGCCCCTCGATCGATCCGGAACTGATGATCCGGATGCTGATTGTTGGCTACTGCTTCGGCATCCGCTCCGAGCGTCGGCTGTGCGAGGAGGTCCACCTGAACCTTGCCTATCGCTGGTTCTGCCGTCTCGGACTGGAGGGCGACGTACCGGACCATTCGACCTTCTCGAAAAACCGGCACGGCCGCTTCCGCGACAGCGATCTCTTGCGCGAGTTGTTCGAGACCACGGTGCGCCGCTGTATCGAGGAAGGACTGGTGGGCGGCGAAGGTTTTGCCGTCGACGCGAGCCTGATCCGGGCCGACGCCAACAAGCAACGCTCGGCCGAGGGATCGGAGCCGGTCGATTGGAGGACGTTGGCCGGGACCCGTCGCTCTGTACAGGAATACCTCGATACGCTCGACGATGCCGCTTGGGGTGCTGCGAGCGAGGTGAAGCCGAAGTTCGTGTCGAGGTCCGATCCAGCAGCGCAATGGACCGGCGCGATGAAGGGCCACGCCTTCTTCGCCTATGCCACCAACTACCTGATCGACATGGACCATGCCGTCATCGTGGACGTCGAGGCGAGCCGGGCCATCCGCCAGGCCGAGGTCGGTGCGGCGCGCACGATGATCGAGCGGACCCAAGATCGCTTCGGCCTGTGGCCGGAACGGCTCGCCGCCGACAGCGCCTATGGCTCTGCCGAGAATCTTGCCTGGCTTGTCCACGACCACGGGATCGAGCCGCACATCCCGGTGTTCGACAAGTCGGAGCGGAGGGACGGAACCTTCGAGCGGGCCGACTTCACCTATGACCATCGCCGCGATCTCTATACCTGCCCGGGCGGAAAGGAGTTGCGACAGCGCCAGAAGAGCTACCGGACGCCGCGCCCTCTCGTCGATGAGAACGGCTTGATGCGATACCGCGCCAGCAAGTTCGACTGCGATGCCTGTGACCTCAAGCAGCGTTGTTGCCCGAACGCGCCGGCCCGCAAGATTCTGCGCTCGATCTATGAGGGTGCGCGCGACATGGCTCGCGACATCGCCACCACCGACGCCTACGTCACCTCCCGCCGCCAGCGGAAGAAGGTCGAGATGCTGTTCGCGCACCTCAAGCGGATCCTGAAACTCGATCGACTCCGGTTGCGAGGACCGAATGGCGCCAGAGACGAGTTCCACCTCGCAGCCGCAGCCCAAAACCTCCGCAAGCTCGCGAAACTGATCCCGATGCCAACTCCCAGGCCAGCGTGAGGCCCAGGCCTTCGTTCGTCCGTCGTCAGAGAGCTGCCGGCCCCGCCCCGATCACCGACTTCTTCAACATGGGGTAATGGGGCGGCAGCTCTTCTCGGAGACCGATAGGATCGGCTCTGTCATTTGAAGAGGAGACCGACCATGGAGTATTTTGCAGGCTTGGACATTTCGATGGAAGAGACGCATGTGTGCGTTGTCGACCGTGAGGGAGCAGTCATTCACGAAGCCAAGACGGTGTCGACGGCTGAGGCGATCATTGCATCGCTGGTGAAGGCGCCAGCTTGCCGACGGGTCGTGTTCGAGACCGGTCGCATGGCGCCGATGCTCTACCACGGCCTGCGTGACCGTGGCGTGCCCGTCGTCTGCATCGAGAGCCGGCAGGCCTATCAGGCGCTGAAGTCGCTTGCGACCCACAAGACGGACCGCAACGATGCCCGCGGCCTGGCGCATCTCGCCCGCAGCGGATTCTTCAAGCCGACCCATGTGAAGTCCTTGCCGGCGCATGCCATCCGATCGCTGGTCATCGCGCGCAAGAAGCTGGTCGGTCAGCGCGTCATGCTGGAGAACCAGATCCGCGGCCTCGCCGTGGTGTTCGGCGTCCGACTACCGCGGGCACTCAGCCCCGCCTTCATCAAACAGGCGCTGCAGGCAAGCGAAGGAATCGACGGCCTATCCGCAGCCATGCGAGGCCTGATCGCGGCACGGGCTGCCGTGCTTTCGGCTGTCTCGGAAATCGATACCGACATGAAGAAGATGGCCAAGGCTTCCGGCGTATGCCGCCGGCTGATGACGATCCCCGGCGTCGGCAAGCTTACCGCGCTGGCCTTCGCGGCCGCTGTCGATGATCCCGAACGCTTCCGGCGCTCCCGCGACATCGGCGCCTATCTCGGCCTGGTGCCGCGTCGCTATCAGTCGGGCGAAGTGGACTACACAGGCAGCATCTCAAAATGCGGCGATCGACGCGTGCGAACCCTGCTCTATGAAGCGGCAAACGTCATGCTGACACGCTATCGAGGAGCGTTGAAGCTGAAGGATTGGGCATTGGCCATCGCAGCGAGGTCCACGATGCGCAAGGCGCGGATCGCGCTGGCAAGGCGGCTTGCCATCATCATGCATGCGATGCTGCGGCACGGCACCGAGTTCAGACCGGCGTAGCCGATCGCGAAGAAGGAGACCGAAACCAGTTCCCGAGCGGGAACGACGCCCAAGGGAGGGCATGGAAGACGGCGCCGATACTGTAGCATGCGGACGATCTGATCGGCCGACTGCGACTTCAACCAAGCCGCTCCATACCCAGCTGACCCCATCAAGTGCCAAACGTGAGCACGCAGAGAACACAGGCACCCGAAAGCGTCGATAACGCCAAAAAATCGAGCCGTCGCCCTTGACCCATTAGAGAACAATATCGGCGCATAGCGGACTTTTGCGAACGTTGGCTTCTGACCCCTCAAGGATCATTGCCGGGGGCGAGACTGCTGGTCTGAAGAAAACGGACGTTCAGCCACGTCGCTCCGTCAACTTGCTATCTGCGCCGACCGGCGCGCCACCCGGCTGGCGAGACGCCCGTGAGCCTCTTGAAGCCCCGACTGAACGCGGCTTCAGACTCGTAGCCAACCTCCCGCCCGATCGTTGCTACCTTGTCCGCCCCGTCGGTAAGCCGCCGCGCGGCGAGTTGCACGCGCCATCTTGTGAGATATTGCATAGGCGGACAGCCGATGAGACGCATGAAACGCGCTGCAAGTACGGAGCGTGAGACACCGGTTTCACACGCGAGTTCTTCGATGGTCCAGCTGCGCGCCGGAATGTCGTGAAGCAACGCGACGGCACGGCCGACAGCGGGATCGCGTAGGCCGGCAAGCCATCCCGTGTCCTCCGGCGGCAGGGTTTCGATGTAGCCGCGCACGACCTCGACGAACATCAGTTCGCTGAGCCGCAGGCGTACACAATCTGAGCCAGGTCGCCCGGTTGACACCTCAGCAAGGGTCAACTCGATCAGCCGGTCGAGAAGATTGCCCGACGCGCCGATCCCTCGCCGGGTGCGGATCAACGGAGGCAGGGCCCCAAGCAGCGGATTGAACGGCCGCGCCTCGCAACCAAGGAAACCGCAGACGTACCGCGTGATGGCCGGGCCGCCGCCGCCTTCGGCGACGACCAAGGGCAATTGTCCCGCTGCCATGGCGCGAAAGAAGTCAAGTGAGTCCTCATGGCTCAGGCCCGACCGGACCCCAGGCGAGCTGCGCATCGCGTAGGTGTCTCCATGCGGAACGACCAGGATGTCGCCTTCTGTAAACTCCAGTGGCCGCCCGTCGCCAATGCTGATGCAACCCGATCCCTGGATGATGATGTGATAGGAAATCACGTGTTGAGAGCTCGGCAGGATAATGCGCGCGAAAGCTTCCGCCTGCGGCACATCCACGCTCCAAGGCGAGGAGGCATCCACGCAGAAGAACAGCGCGCCGGTGAGCTTTACCGCTCGCAGTACATCCGACAGCACGTCCCTGCCCTGCGAGAGTGACGGGAACGGATCGGCAGGAAGCTGTTGTGTAGGCCGCGCTGATGCGGGCTGCCGGACGGACGCTGCGGCAAGCGATCGAGACGCCAGGTCATGGAGAGTGCCCATGGCCAAGCCTAGTCTATCCCGGTCCACGTATCCACCATGCGATCGAAAGGGGAGACTGGCCATGTCGCACTATTGCTTCTTCGACGTGCGTGAAATCACCGACCATGCCAAGGTCGAGCAGTACCTGGTCGGGGTCTTTGCGACCGTCGCGCAGTATGGGGGACGCTACCTGGTGCTAGGCGGGAAATCCGACCTTGTCGAAGGAGATTGGCAGCCCACCTATCCGGTGATCGTCGAGTTCGCGGACCGCGAACAAGCACGGCGCTGGTACTCATCGCCCGAATACGAGCCGTTGAAGGCACTTCGCGTGGCTGGGACCCGGTCCAATGCAGTGTTCCTTGAGGGTGCAACGTCGGAATCGAAGCGCGCGGCAGTCCAAGCCAATGGCGGAAGCACACCGAAATCCCCGGCCGAGATCTACGACGCGCTGTTCGTACCAGCGTTGTTCCGGCAGTGGGGTCCCATCATCGCCAGCGAGGCGCGGATAGGAGCCGGCGACAGCGTACTCGACGTCGCTTGCGGAACAGGCGTGCTGGCGCTCGCCGCACTCGATCGCGTGGGCGAAAAAGGCACGGTGGTCGGCCTGGATCCCAATGCCGACATGCTCGCGGTCGCCCGCCGCAAGAGCGCCCGCATCGACTGGCGGGAGGGCCGCGCGGAGCAGATACCGTTCGCGAACGGCAGCTTCGACGCATCCGTCAGTCAGTTCGGCCTGATGTTCTTCGAGGACCGGGCAGCGGCGCTTCGGGAAATGATGCGTGTTCTCAAGCCCGCTGGCCGGCTCGCTGTCGCGGTGTGCGACTCCCTCGAGCAGTCACCGGGTTACGCGACGGTGGCGGACATGCTCGAGCGGCTGTTCGGGAACGATGTCGCGAATGCGTTCCGCGCGCCGTTCGTGCTCGGCAACGCCAATCTTCTGCGTGGACTATGCGCGGAAGCAGAAATCAGGAATGCCGAGGTAAAGCGGTTAAGCGGAACTGTCCGTTTCACATCAATCGAATCGCTGATTTCGACGGAGAGAGCCTGCGCTTGGACCTTGGGTGGGCTGTTGGACGACGAGCAGTTCAAGCGCCTGCGGGAAGAGGCCGAGCGGGTCCTTGTGCCGTTCGTGACGGCGGGCGGCACTGTCGCCTTTGATTTGCCCGCTCTCGTGGTCACAGCATCTAAGGCTGGCGGGTGAACTGCTTCGACCAAGTTGCATGCCTTGCGCAGAAACTATGTGAATTTGTCAAAGGTCGGCAAAGGGGTCGACGACTTTGCTGTTGACTGCGTGTTGGTCCGTTTCTGGGCGCAGCGCGGACGTTCGCGGTTACCAGCTTCTGACTTGTTGAGGACTTCGATTGAGGTTCCCTCACAAGTGCCGACAGTTCGCCGATGAAAATCGCAGATCCTCGCACTGACGACTCGGCAAGTGCCTCTCGCGCGTCCTGAGTTATCTCTGTGGCGCTGAAGGCCCATCTATGCTTTGACTGCCGCGCGCAGCTTGTTCTGCAGCAAGCGGTCTTCTCGACGAAGGCAGCAATGCCCTTGGCTTTCAATCTCCGAGCCAACGTGAAGGCTGCTGCCTGTGCTCATCGGCGCTTCGACGCGCTGCTCACTATCGCAATCAGCGCATGGCCACGACATGTTCGGCATCATCGGCTATGGGCCGCATAATCCGCATGCGCGTCCTTCGGCCACCTGAATGCCGAAATCATCGCGCCGGTATCGTGACAACTTCGGAATGAGCGGCAATCCGCGCAGCAACCAGCTCCTGGAGACGCCACAGGTTTCTGTCGTGGATACCTAGGGTCTCTAGTTGTTGCACCGTGTTCATAAGATACTCTGCGCCCGATCCCCAATGACCGACTGCTCTCGCGAGAATTGCTGCGGTTTCATCCTGTGAAAAATTGCCGCTGTAATAAGGACTGGATCGTGCGACCGCAAACACAATGGCCCGGCGCCGTTGGCAAGCTGATTCTACAGTAACCCAGCGTGGGCGATTGGTCGGGTGCTCTTTAGAGGTTGTTTCGCGCCGCAGCAGCTGACCAAACCGATCTCGTGCCGTCGCCGCCGATAGGCGCTGGACCACGGCGCGACAAGAACCGCCACGGTCGAGTGCCATCATCAGGCCCGGATTCTCAGGTGTGCCTCTCCAGCGCGCGATGCGAATGCAGAACTTTCGATGCCAGCCATTCAGCAGCGCCATCTCTTGATCGTCAATCTCGCAGGCAGGCCTCCACATCAGCGAGCCATACGCAAAGATCCACAAGTCGTCGTGACGCGGGTGGTCTTTCAGAACTTCGTCCGTGAGGTGCTCATAGTCCTCCTCCTCCATATGCACAAAGCCGGGGCTAGGGCCCGTATCGGGAATTGAGCGATGGACCCGCGCAACCAGTTCGGGCGTCAGTTTCATGCTGCGGTTGACAGCCATCCTCGTCAGACCTCTTGGGATGAGCTTCGTTGTCTCAAAGATTAACATACCACAGCTTGTCGCTTCGACAGTGAGGCCGTTTCTGACGCCATCGGGGCCATTCGTGCTCCAGACTGCTCCCGGTACATAGGACTTGGGGCGATGAGCACCATGCGCTGGCCTTACTTGTTTGTTTTTGCGCGCAAGGGTCGAGCGAGAACCCAGCTAACGACTCAACGTCCGCTCAGGGAACAATTCTAAACTGATTGCCGTTTTGGCGACAAAGGAGACCTGCGATGCAAGACCCTGTCCAAGACATCGAGCGAGCAGGGGGTTGTCTTTGCTTCGGCGTCCGTTTCAAAGTTACCGGCGCGCCGCTTCGAGTAGGGATTTGCCACTGTATCGACTGCCGCAAATCGAGCGGATCGACCTTCTCGGCCTTTGCGATTTGGCCGGTAGATGCATTCGAGCAGACGGGATCTGTCGGCACTTATGGAGGACGAAGCTTCTGCCTGACCTGCGGCGGACGTGTCGCGTCGGTTCGCGACGACGAGGTTGAGGTCATGATCGGAAGCTTCGACGAGGCGCCCTCTGACCTGACGCCGGAATATGAGCTCTGGATCGGTCGGCGAGAAAACTGGGTGCTCCCCCTGCCTTGGGCGTTGCAATTCGACGGTGATCGGGATGCTTCCGCGAACCTGGTCCCAAGCGAGCCCTTGCCAGAACCAGCCCGGGAGCCTGGTCCTGAGCCCGACGCCGAGCCTGTTCCTTTGTCCGGCCCCAATCCCCCGGTCTAACTGATGACTCAGAAGCGGCCCGTGCACGCCCGTTGTCTGTTTACGCTGTGTGGGACTCGGCAACTGCCTCTCGCGCGTCCTGAGTCATCTCTGTGGCGCTGAGGGCCATTCTAGGTATGAGCTGCCGCGCGCAGCTTGTTCTGCAACACATCGTTCCAATCCTGGCCAGTGACCGGCGATATCTCGACAAAGGCAGCAATGCCT
This sequence comes from uncultured Alphaproteobacteria bacterium, assembly GCA_963839725.1. GTDB lineage: Bacteria > Pseudomonadota > Alphaproteobacteria > Rhizobiales > Rhizobiaceae > Kumtagia. The sequence goes on from CAWIWT010000007.1 coordinate 368,751, forward strand.
TGGCTTTCAATGCTGAGCCAGCGTGAAGGCAGCTGCCTGCCCGGTACTGCTGGCATCGTTGTCGCCGAAGATCATCAGTCGTCACGTTTGCCGGCGGCAACCACTCCTGCAGCAAGCCTGCGGTCAGTGCAGCCCACACCGGAATGTTGAACAGGATCGACGCCGACAGAGCCGTCTCGATGCCTTCAGCAATGCCAAGCAGGTCGCCATGTGGCGCAAGCCGGTCCGCCGCCTCGCTCCCCCACCCCCTCGCCAGCCAGAAGGATGATGCGCGCCCGCAACGCCACCTGCTGCGGCGTCGAATGCGCGCGCACCAGACTCTCCAACTGCGCCTTCTGGTCGGCACTCAACGGGATCGCAGCGGCTGGCGGGTGCGGCATGGTAACCTCGGGCGGCTTCGTTTCGACGCCCCAGCGAATTCTGACTCGCTACCAAAAGCCAAGCGAGTCGGCTTTTCCGCTATGCTGATCTAGTTGACAGTCAATTCTTTATCATGGAATGAACGTTCTAACTTGAAAAAAATGACCTTTTCGTTCTATCCAGGAAGACGAAGCCATGCCTTTGCTCGAGGCCCAGGGCGTCACCAAATATTTCGGCGCCATCACGGCCCTGCAGCACGTGAATTTCCACGTGGACGCGGGCGAAGTGCTGGGCGTGGTCGGCGACAACGGGGCTGGCAAGTCGACGCTGATGAAAATCCTTTCCGGCCTCTATGCGCCGAGCGAGGGCCAGCTGGTGTTCGATGGCCGGCCGGTGCGTTTCGGCAGCCCGCGCGATGCCCGCGACATGGGGATCGAGATGGTTTATCAGGACTTCGCGCTTGCCGGGAACATGCCGATCTATGAAAACATCTATCTCGGCCGCGAACCCGGCAGGCGCCTGGGCGGGTTGACCCTTCTCGACCGCGAGAGGGCCCGGCGAATGGCCAAGGATCATCTCGACAAGCTGAAGATCCATGTGAAGAGCATCGACCAGAATGTGGAAGAGCTTTCGGGCGGCCAGCGCCAGGCGGTGGCCATCGCCCGCGCCACGGCCTTCGATGCCAAGGTGGTCATCATGGACGAGCCCACGGCGGCGCTCGCCATCAAGGAAGTGGGCAAGGTTCTCGATCTGGTGAAAAGCCTCAAGGACCACGGCGTCGCGGTGATCGTGATCTCGCACCGCATGGACGACATTTTCTATGCCTGCGACCGGGTGATGGCTTTGTTCCACGGGTCCAATTTCGCCGAGGCGCCGCTGGCCGCCACCAACCGCAATGAAGTGATCGGCTGGATCATGGGCACGAGGGGCCACACGGCGGAACTCGCCCACGACAAGGTGCATTGACTTGACGCTGGCCGGAAATCCCAAGGTGGCGAAATTCCTGGATGCCTACGGCATTATTGTCGTGGTGTTCGCCATGATGGCCTTCCTCACCTGGACGCAGCCGCAATTCTTCCTCTCGCCCGACAATCTCTCGAACATCGTGAAGCAGAACGCTTCCGCCGCCCTGCTGGCACTGGGCATGTTCGTGGTGATCGTCACCGCCGGGATCGACCTGTCGGTCGGCTCCATCATGGCGCTAGCCATGGTGAGCCTCGCCATTCTCGACAAGTCCCATGGCTGGCCGTGGTATGTGGTGATCTTTGTGGGGCCGCTGATCGGTCTCGCCTGCGGGCTGGTCAATGGGCTGGGCCTCACCTTCCTGAAACTGCCGCACCCCTTCATCATGACGCTCGGCATGTTGAACGTGGCGCGGGGCCTCACCAACCTTGCCACCAATGCCGCGCCCGTCTCGGGCCTCAAGCCCGAAGTGCGCTATGCCGGCCAGAAGGTCTATGATCTCGGAATATTCACGGCGCCCGCCGGCGTTCCGGCGAGCCTGATCATCGTGGCGGTGTGCGCGATCGGCCTGTGGTTCTATCTGAGCCGCACCAACATCGGCCGCCACATCTACGCGATCGGCGGCAACCCGCATGCGGCCAAGGTTTCGGGCATCAATGTCGACCGGGTACTGGTCTATGTCTACATGATCTGCGGCTGCTTCGCAGGGCTGGCCGGGCTGTTGCTGGCCGGGCGCACGGATTCTGGCTTCCCCAACGCTGGGATCGGCGCCGAGCTTGACGCCATCGCCGCAGTGATCATCGGCGGCGCCTCTTTCTTCGGCGGGCGCGGCAATGTGCTGGGGGTTCTGGCCGGCGTTCTCATCATCGGGCTTCTGCGCAATGGCCTCAATCTCAACAATGTCAGCGTCTTCTGGCAGCAAATCCTGATCGGCCTTGTCATCATCGCGGCGGTCTATATCGACGTGTTGAGGCGGCGGGCTGCGGTCAGAAGCTGAATGTTCCCTTTCCGGCGTTCCGCCTTCTCGCGCCGGAGAGGGATTTAACCGGGAGGGCAAGTGTCTTTGGAGGATTTGACATGAAGAAATATCTACTGGCCGGAGCAGCCTTCGCGCTGATGACCGGCGCTGCGCTGGCCGACACCTATGTTTTGGGCATGAAGGGCCCGGGGGCGGGCAACCCCTTCTGGGCGGCGGTTGAAGCCGGCGCATTGGAGAAGGGCAAGGAACTGGGTGTTGAAGTGGTGGTGCTGGCGCCGCCGACCGAATCCGATGTGCAGGCCCAGATCGCCCAGATCGAGGACCAGATCGCCAAGGGCGTGTCGGGCATCGCGCTCGCCCCCACCGATCCCAACGCGCTGGCCCCGGTCGTCGACGCGGCCAAGGCCAAGGGCATTCCGGTGGTGTTCGTCGATACCAAGGGCATCAACGAGGGCGTGACCTTTATCGGCACCAACAATGAGGTGGGCGCCAAACTCGCCGCCGATTTCATCTGCTCGAAGGTCGAGAAGGGTTCGGACGTGGCGATCCTGCAGGGGATCGTCACCCAGTCCACCGGCAAGGCCCGGGCCGATGGCGCCAAGGCTGGACTTGAAGGCTGCGGCCTCAAGGTGGTGGCAGAACAGACCGCCGAATGGGACCGCGCCAAGGGTCTCGCTGTCACCGAAAATATCCTCACCGGCAATCCCGGCATCAAGGCGATCTTCGGCTCCAACGACAACATGGCGCTGGGTGCCGTCGAGGCGCTAAAGAACGCCAACAAGCTGAAGGACGTGATGGTCGTGGGCTTCGACGCCAACCCCGACGCGGCCGCCTCGATTATCGCTGGCGAAATGACCGCCTCCGTCGCCCAGGCACCTAAGAACATGGGCGGCTTCGGCATCGACGCACTGGTGAAGCTCAAGAAGGGCGAAACCCTCGACGCCTGGATCGACACCGGCACGGTGCTGGTCGATTCCGCCAACGCCGAAGAATATAAATAGGGCAAGCGCCAAGAGCGGAATGGCCGGGATCGCTCCCGGCCATCTGCGTGGCGACGTGTGGGCCTGCGCCGCCTTCGGCGAGGAACTGATCTTTCGAGGTTATATTCTCTCCCGGCTTGACATCTTCTTGGGCCCGAATCGATGGGCATGGGTCGCAGTGATTGGGCAAGCCGCGCTGTTTGGGATCAGTCACGCCTACCAGGGGCTGAGCGGTGTCCTGCTTACCGGCAGCAACGGGCTTAATTCTCGGCGTTGTCTAACTTCTAAGAGAAACCTGTTCATTTGCATTCTTCTACATGACTGGGCGATCACGCATCATACATCACGCAAGAGACAGGATTCCTTACTCGCAGCGCTTAGAACGCCTTTCCAGCTTGGATAATGATATGGACAAGAAACCGACAAACGATCTTCCTCGCTCGTACGGCCGGAAACCGCCCAAACTGCCGCGGACCGTCATCGCTCGAACTGGCGCGTGCTCCACACTTGGGGTCCGCTCTCCCGACAAGCGCCGACATGGATTCTCGCCACGAAACAGAACGAGTCGCTATTTCTGAAGGTTGTGAACTTCGACCGCAGTTTCCTCAGGCGGATTGGTGAACCCGCCCGTGATGCCCTTCTTCAATTGAGGCATCAGAATGCCGTCGCGGAAATGCTCCCAACTTTCCTTGAAATCGTGAACCGCTACAATCGTCCATCCGCCTGTGGATGGCCCAGCCGCATGGAAGATCTGGCCTTTTGGCAGGGTTATTCTGTTGGGATGCACCGCTGCAATTGATGCCTCGTATTGCTCCTTCGTGCCGCCAGGAAAGAAGTGGATGATCGCGTAGGCCATTTTCATCCTCCCAATGTGGTCGACGACGGCATTTCGCGGCGTATATCGAAGTGGATATTTGCGTCCGCGAAATTAGCTTGAAAGGCAAAATTACCTACGCCGACGCCGCGACGGTAAACTCATTGGATCGTGAGCGCCAGTTCCGCGCACGTTCAAGCGACAAGAGGGCGAGGGCGTTTCCGACTACGTAAACATTTCAGTTAAGGCGATTGCGAAGGAAGTCTGGGGCGAAGACTAGTGATGAAGCTGTTCCAACTGACCGTTGCGTTCGCCATAGGCGCGCTCTCGATCTACGTTGGCGATGTCTTGGAATACGATTTCAATCCGTGGTTTGTCGGAGCCTGGATGTTCATGGGAGCCTTTGCAGCGACACTCGCGACAATAGGGAGGCGCCGACGTTTTGCAATGAGGATCATGCCTGACGCAGGCATTTTCCGTCATGATCGTCCAACCTCGGGGCCGGGCGCTCTGTCCAGCAGCATCGCTTTGGTCAGGTTGGGGGAATCCTCCAGAGTTCGGAAGCCAGCCCACGACAGTTTGTCCGCCCGCTCGTTCCCGGCAATGCCGGCGTGACCCTTCACCCATTCCAGGCAGATCGGGAACTCGGTGAGTGCAACTTCAAGTTCCTGCCAGAGATCGACGTTCGCCACCTTGGAACGGGCGCCCGAGAGCCAGCCCTTGCGCTTCCATGCGTGCCGCCACTCATTGCACCCTTTGACCGTGTATTGGCTGTCGGAGGACAGCCGGGCCGGCTTCCCCTGAGCGTTCAAGGCAAGCCAACGAAGGGCTATGAGGGCGGCTGTCTGCTCCATCCGCTGGTTCGTGGTCTTTGGGTGGCCGCCGAAGGCAGAATGAACCTCGATGCCATCCCGGTAGACGACGAAACCCCAACCGCCTCTGCCTGGATTGGGTTGGCATGCGCCGTCAGAGTAGATGTGGAGGCTTACAGCAGGCGGGACGCCTTTCGAGATGGCGCCAGCCTTGATGCTTGGCACCTCCTCCAAAGCCCCTTTTTTCGAGCGAAGCGAGTGGAAGGTCCTTTTTCTTTTCTTGTTCAAAAATCGGTTCAGTTTCAGTTCGGTTCCGTGTTCTGGTTCTTGTCCGTGTTCTGTTCTGTGTGTCGTGAGGCTTTGCACATTTCGTCTGGCGGGAGACCTTCTGCCGATCGGTGTTTTGCTCAACCATGAGCGCCTCCCAAACCCGAGAGGCGGCAGATGACACGAGCAGTCTCCATGCGGAGATGGAAGCGACGAGTGAGCTCGGCTACCGCATATTCGATGCCGCTTCCGTTGGCGGCCGCATTGTGGTAGTTCTTGGCCACTACAGCTTTCGAAACTACCGCGCCGCCCCGATTGCAGTCGGGAGCGGCGCTTTCATTATGGAGGTCCATCGTTCACCTCTTACGCTGCAGTCGGAAGAGATTTGACGTACCGCTCTAGATCCTCGACGAGGACCAATGTCCTTTTTCCGCTTTTCCGAGGCTGGATTTTGCCCTCGCGAAAAAGGCAATAGAGAGAGGACCGCCCGATGCCGGTCATCTGGACCGCCTCGGTTATGGTTACGGATATTTTCGTCATTGGGGAAGTCCCGCTGGCAATCCGGCCAGCCGCGCCACCCGTACGTTTCTGTACGGGATAGCCCGCTAATATTCACACGCACGGACACAGAAATAGGCGTCACGAATAAGTTCCGCTATGGACGCGCCGCGAACTGTATTCGAACCGGGCGATACTAACTCAACGGCCCACTTTTGCGCCAAGCCGCCTGAACCTCATCTGGAAAGCCACCAATAATCTCTTCGCGCAAGCGTTCAGCGTGCCGTTTCGACAAGCGAAACTCTTTCACTGCTCGATCCACGACCTCAGATTTGATCATCGTTCGTGTGGTTGGAGATGCCGCGATTTCGCCTTGAAACCACTCCTTGAATTTCGGAGCACCACCGGCATGAGGCTTGGCGACCGAGGGATTAGCGATGGATGCAACGAAAGCGTCAAGACCTTTGCGAACAAGGAAAATCAGCTTGTGGTCCTTCCCCGCAAAACTCACGGAAAAAGGATCATGGGGGTTCATCTGACAAGAGCGGAATCGAGGAAGAAGAATTTCAGTGTTCCAATGGGTTCGGGGAACAGGAGCGGAGAACTCGCCACCGGAAACGTCGCGCAGGACGGAGACAAGCGCTCCCTCCGCCAGACCATCACGAATTAGATTTTGCACAGCTTTGAAACGAGCGGCGGCGGCGGCTCGCTCCCTATCAATCTCACGACCAAGTTCACATCCTCGTCGCCAAGCACCAGGCGGGAAACGATAGGTGGACGGCATCCATTTTCCTTCGGAGACAATTTCAACCAAAATGGGAGGCTCGCAGCGCGCAAGAAGGTCACGAATCTTACCTCGCTGATGCGGCCTGGCTGTCGACTCAATAATGGGGCCTTCAAGTGTGCCGTGTGTCCACCACGCATCGAAACGTTCATCTGATGTCGCAGGCTCTTTCCCCGTCCATTCGTCGCCGAACCACGTGCGTCCAACCACCTGAACGCCTCGGGCGAGAAATACGTTACCCGCGAAGTTTCGAGGCCATTTCGCCTCGTTCATCCAAAACAGCTGCCGATCATCCATCGCTACACCTTCGCGACTGCACCACGAGGACCGCAGGGAAACCGGGAGGTGCTCCCCGGCTTGTCGGGCCGTCGCCCTATCCCTGCGGGTTCATCACATCTTCAACCGCACCACGTTGTCGGCTTTTGCGTTCGAGCAGTAGTTCGCCCACGCTTGCATCAGCTTCCTGCGTTTCTCCAGCGCATCCGACCGGCGATAGGCTCGCTCAACTTCATTGCCGACCTTGTGGGCTAACGCAGCTTCGGCGATTTCGCGAGGGAAGGTGGTTTCGTCGCCGCACCAATCCCTGAAGCTCGACCGGAAGCCATGAACAGTTAGGTGAGCGGCTTTCAGCCGGCGAAGCAGCATCAGCATGGCCATGTTCGACAGGGGCTTGTTCCGTTTCTCGCCTGGGAAAACAAAATCATTGCGCCGCGCCTCAAGGAGACGCTTCAGGAGTTCGGTGGCGCGATCTGACAGTGGCACAGTGTGAGCCTGACCGTCCTTCATTCGGTCTTTGGGCACCGTCCAGAGCTTCTTCTCGAAGTCGATTTCCGGCCACTTGGCACCGAGCGCTTCGCCAGAGCGTGAGACTGTGAGAATTGTGAACTCCAACGCACGAGCCGCCAACGCCTCTGCCGCACGAACCATTGTGATAAACGCGGGCACGTCCCGGTATGGCATCGCAGATAGGTGTCCGCGTTGTAGCTTCTGGCGCTTTGGTAGGATGTTTCGAAGATGGCCTCGCCAGACAGCCGGATTTTCCCCGGTTCGCCATTCTTTGACTTTGGCGAAATCCAATACGCGCTCCATGCGTCCCCGAAGGCGTGAAGCGGTCTCGTTCTTCGATTGCCAGATAGGTTTCAGCACGGTCAGCACCTCTTCAGTGCCAATCTCCGAAACGCGTTTGTCGCGAATAGCTTTGCAATAGTCAGTAAGGGTCTGATTCCACTGGTACTCGTGCTTAGCGTTGCGCCATTCCGATTTGATCGATCCGATATACCGGTCCGCGCACTCCCCAAACGTTGGCTCGGCCTCCTTCCGCTTCTCAGCTATCGGGTCCCGGCCGTCGCTTACCGCCAGCCGGCACTCAGCGGCTTTCGTCCGGACTCTGCTCAGGCTTACCGTTGGATAGGCACCTAAGCCCATCTCTCTCCGCTTGCCATCGCGAACCCACATGAAAAGCCAGGATTTCGTTCCGGTCGGGGATACATTGAGATATAGGCCGCCGCCGTCGCTGTGACGGCCGGGTTTCAGCTTCTCCGACCTCACGCCGACATCCGAGAGCTTGTGCAGTGGTCTAGCCGCCTTCCCCACTTCTTTCCCCATTCTGGAGTGGGGATGATAGCAAACAGTAGTGGACAATGGAATACTGATGAACGGTAAATCTCTTGTGATTCAGCGTTTTCCGTGCACATTGACGAACAGTGCTAAACGATAGTTCGACGGACATCAGCTCCACCAGTGGGACGTTCGGCGGTATTTTCTAAGTAATTGCCAAAGTGGTCAGCGCCATTCTGACCCATCATTCTGACCAATGCTGGCTTCGGGTCGCGCCTACGCCCTGATCTTCAGGTTGCACTGACCTGCGATGCATCCCATAGCGGGACGATCCCTGAGGTGACGAATAATCGCCCCTTATCGGTGGGCCATAAGGTATCCCCGGGGGTGGCCTGGATGGTCGCCTCGATCGGCGCTGCACGCGCACGCGCTGCCAAGGCTAGGACCGCCGATGCAGTCCCAGAAGGAAGTTCGTCGTTGCATGGAAGTCTCCTTTCGTCGCCGTGGCTTGGTCACCGTCCAACAGTCGTGTGAGCACCAGCGGCCCATTGTGCTGGTTCGATCCTCTCGATCGCGTTTGTCTTGGGTAGCCGGAAGCCCTTAATCAGCCCGTAGATCGCCGGAATAACGATTAGTGTCAGGACCGTGGAAGAGATCATGCCACCGATCATCGGAACGGCGATGCGCTGCATGACTTCAGACCCCGTCCCTGAGCTCCAGAGGATTGGGAGTAACCCCGCGATGATGGCGATAACGGTCATCATCTTGGGACGAACCCGCTCCACCGCTCCGACCATGATTGCCTCGCGGAGGTCCTCCCAGGTGAGTGCCCGGTTCTCGGTAGCTCGGCGCTGACGGACTTCGGCCCACGCACTATCGAGGTAGATCAGCATGATCACGCCGGTCTCAGCCGCGACGCCAGCCAGCGCGATGAAGCCAACGGCCACCGCGACGGACATGTTGAAGCCGAGCCACCACATCAGCCAAACGCCGCCGACGAGCGAGAAGGGTAGGGACAGAATGACGATCAGCGTCTCCGTTATGCGGCGGAAATTGAGAAACAGCAGCAGGAAGATCAGCGCCAGCGTCAGCGGCACGACCATCTTCAACCGCGCTTCAGCCCGCTGCAGATACTCAAACTGACCGCTCCAGGCCACGGAGTAGCCGACCGGCAACTTCACCTCCCGCTCGACCGCCACCTGTGCATCGGCCACATAGCCACCGAGGTCGCGCCCCGCCATGTCGACGAAGAGTAGACGCGAGCTGCCCGTTCTCAGTACGGATTGAAGTCGCGCCCCGCGTAAGTTCGATCTTTGCCACCTCGCCGAGGGGAACGGTCCCGCCACCGCCCGGCAATGAGACCTGCACCTCACGAGCAATCGCGTCGGGATCGCTCCTCAACGCACGCGGATAGCGGATGGCGACGCCGTAGCGCTCGCGGCCCTCGACTGTAGTGGTGATCACCTCAGCCCCGAGCGCCATCGAAATGACATCCTGGACGTCGGCTACGGAGAGACCATAGCGACCGAGCGCTGCGCGATCCGGGACGATGTCGAGGTAGTATCCGCCGATGACCCGCTCCGCATAGGCACTGGACGTGCCGGGGACCGACTTCAGGACCGCTTCGATCTGCCTCGCGACGCCCTCCAATTGTGCAAGGTCCGAGCCGTAGACCTTGACCCCGACCGGCGTGCGGATGCCCGTGGACAGCATGTCGATGCGAGCACGGATTGGCATCGTCCAGGCGTTTGAGACGCCGGGGAATTGGAGGGCGGCATCCATCTCTGCCTTGAGGCTGTCGAGCGTGACACCGGGCCGCCATTCCTGTTTGGGCTTTAGGTTGATTATCGTCTCGAACATCTCGGTGGGTGCGGGGTCGGTCGCAGTCTGGGCGCGCCCGGCTTTGCCGAAGACGCTGTCGACCTCGGGGAACGACTTGATGATCCGGTCCTGCATCTGCAACAACTCGGCGGCTTTGGTGAGCGATAGCCCAGGCAGGGTGGTCGGCATGTACATCAAAGTCCCTTCGTCGAGCGCCGGCATGAACTCGCTGCCAAGTTGTCGGGCGGGCCACACCGTCGCTGCGAGTGCCACAACGGCGAGCAGTATCGTGAGCGTCTTCGCCTTCAGTACTCCGGCAATTACCGGACGATAGAGGCTGATCATCAGTCGGTTCACCGGATTGCGCCTCTCGGGGATGATCCGGCCTCGCACGAAGACGACCATCAGGGCAGGCACAAGCGTGACGGAAAGCAGCGCAGCCGCAGCCATGGCGAACGTCTTGGTAAACGCCAGGGGGCCGAAGAGACGGCCTTCCTGACTTTCCAAGGTAAAGATCGGGATGAACGACACGGTGATCACGAGTAGGCTGAAGAAGAGCGCAGGACCGACTTCGCCCGCCGCCTCGGTCAAGATCTTAACCCGAGGCTTGCCCGCCGGAGCCCGCTCGAGATGCTTATGGGCGTTCTCGATCATCACGATCGCGGCATCGATCATCGCGCCGATGGCAATCGCAATGCCTCCAAGGCTCATGATGTTCGAGCCGAGACCGAGGGCCTTCATCGCCGCGAACGACATCAGGATGCCGACCGGAAGCATGATGATCGCCACCAGCGAGCTTCGTACGTGGAGCAAGAAGACGATCGTGACCAGTGCCACGATGATGCTCTCTTCGATCAGCGTCGACTTCAATGTCTCGATCGCCGCGTCAATCAGCCTGGAGCGATCGTAGACCGGAACGATCTCAACGCCGCCGGGCAGCACCTTCTTCACCTCGTCGAGACGTTCCTTGGCGTTGTCGATGACGCTGAGGGCGTTCGCGCCGACGCGCTGAAGGACGATGCCGCTCGCGACTTCGCCCTCTCCGTTGAGCTCGGCGATACCCCGACGTTCATCGGGCACGACATCAACCTTGGCGACATCCGCTAGCCTGAGCGGAACTCCACCGGCACTCTTCAGCACGATGTTCTCGATGTCGGCAACGCTCTTGAGGTAACCTCGTCCCCGCACCATGAACTCGAACTCGGACATCTCGACCGTGCGACCACCCGTGTCCATGTTGCTCTTGCGCACCGCCTCGCCGAGGTCTGCGAGGGTGATCCCTTGGGATCGCATACGCGCTGGGTCGACGACCACTGAGTATTGCTTGACGAAGCCGCCCACACTGGCGACCTCCGACACGCCCTCGGCCTTGGAGGCCGCGAAGCGAACGACCCAATCCTGCAACGAGCGCAGTTCGTCGAGCGACATCTCCTTGGCGACGACAGCGTACTGGTAGACCCAACCCACTCCGGTCGCGTCTGGCCCGAGCTTTGGCGTCACTCCAGAGGGCAGCCGCCCCGCTGCGGCGTTCAGATACTCCAGCACTCGGCTACGCGCCCAATAGGGATCGGTGCCATCCTCGAAGATCACGTACACAAACGAGACGCCAAAGAAGGAGAAGCCACGCACGACCTTTGAGCGTGGAACGGTAAGCATGGCGGTCGTAAGCGGATAGGTCACCTGATCCTCGACCACTTGGGGAGCCTGCCCAGGGTAGTCTGTGAAGACGATCACCTGCACGTCGGACAGGTCGGGGATCGCGTCCAGCGGCAGCGTTTTGATTGCGTAGACACCAGCGACAACGGCCAGAACGGTCACGGAGAAGATCAGCACAAGATTGCGAGCTGACCAGCCGATGAGGGAGGCAATCATGGCTTTGCCTCCCCTGCTTCAAGGGCGCTGAGAGCCGCTCGAAGGTTGCTTTCGGCGTCAATAAGGAAGTTCGCCGAGACGACCACGCGGTCGCCAGCCGAGACGCCTTCCATGATCTCGGTCATGCCTTGCCCGCGCATTCCGATCTTCACATCGCGCGGCTCGAAGCTGCCCTCCCCCCTGTCAATAATGACGACCTGCCGATCGCCGGTGTCGATCACCGCGCTGTCGGGCACGGTCACAACAGGCTCTGGTTCGCCGGAAGCGATTTCGACGTCTGCATACATGTTGGCCATCAACAGGCCGTCAGGATTGGACAGCTCGATCCTGACCTTCGCGGTGCGGGTCTGCGTCTCGATCTCCGGGTAGATCAGTTCGACCGTGCCCTTGAACTCCTTGCCCGGAAGGCTGCGGACGCGGACGGTTGCAGTCGCGCCACGCCTGACAGCACTCAACTCGTACTCGGGCACATCAGCAGTGACCCAAACCGTCGACAGATCAGCAATGCGAAAGAGCGGGTCCCCCGCCTCGGCCATCATCCCGTCGACTGCCATACGGCTAAGCACGACGCCGCCTCTTGGTGCGGTGAGCGTCATCGAGATCGGCACCTTCCTAGTCTTCTCGATCTCAGCGATCGCGCCTGGGGGAACACCGAGGTTCTGCAACCGTTGGAAGCTTCCCTCTGCCTTACCTCTCGCTGATCCACTCTTCACTTCCGCCAGGTAGAGGGCGCCGGCCGCCGCAATCTCCTGCGCGTAGAACCGCACCAGTGGCTGCCCCGCCGCGATCCTTGAACCGGTAGTGACGTCTGAAACCTCCTCGACGAAAGCAACGGTTCTGGTGGAGACCACACTGATCCGCCGCTCGTCGGGGATGACGGTCCCAGGCACGCGCACGGGCCGGACGATTGCGCTTCTGGTGACCTCGGCTGTCTTGACCCCTGTCCTCTGGAGCTTTCCGGGCGACAGCCTGATGGTCGAGGCCGCACCTTCCTCCCCCTCGTACACAGGGATGTAATCCATCCCCATGTTGTCTTTCTTCGGCACCGGGGAGATGTCGGGCAGCCCCATCGGGTTCCTGTAGTAGAGGACAGGCCGGCCTCCTACGTGCGGCTGCTTGGCATTCCCGGCGGTGACGTTAGGCTCCCGCAGAGGGTCGAAAGAGACATCCTCGCTGGCCAGAACCGGCGTGAAAGCGCGCCCGTCGCCAGCGACCTTCGGCCACGCCGAGTAGACCGGTTCACCATCGGGATGGCGGTAGTAGATCACCGGGCCGGAGGGCGAGGCTGACGCGCCGTGGAGGCCCAGTTCGGCCGCGAGATTGTCGACAAGATCGCGGTTCTGCCCCACCCAGTACCCTGCAGCGGCCGTGGCCAGCATGAGCCCGCCGGTCAGGATCGTAGCCGCAACGCGCCTCATGGCACTGCCTTCAAGATGAGACGGCTCTGAACTGTCCCGGTCTCTCCCTGAACCTTGGCAGCAAGTGACAGCCGCCACCTTCCCGCCATCGCTAGATCGGTCTTGAACCGGTAGACGCCAGCCTCGGTCGATGGCACCGCCTCGACAGGCGAGGTCATCGCCTCCATTCCGTCCGGCTCCATGTCCATCCTCGTAGAGAAGACCACGGCGTCCTGCACTACTGAACCACTGCGTCTATCGACCAAGGTCACAGCGACGATCGCCCCATCGCCTTCGGCGATCTCCTCGTTGACGAGACGAAATTCGTAGTCCTCTGGGGCAGCAAGGGTGGCGTGGGAGTATGCCGATAAGCTCGCCAGCGCCGAAAGGGCAGCGCAAATGGGTTTCCAATTCATGATAGGATCCAACTGTCGGTTGATTGCATCAATGCCTAGGCAGGCGCGGGGGCGAGCCGATGCAACGGCCTAGCCCAGAGCACTGCCGAGTGAGCTTGGCGCGGTGAGGCGCCGATGACAGTTAGGCCCTTGGAGGTCTAGGAGGCGGCTCCCCTGACCTTGCGGTAGGTGCGGGATCGCTGCTGAAAGAGTGCCGAGCTCTGTCGACAAGTTGTGCGGTAAGCTGATGGGCCGCAGGAAGAGCAACGGTCGATACGCCCAAAACACAGATCACAGCCGCCGGACAGTCCTTCGGGCAGTCAGGCATCATTGGCATCCTGTCCGGGCAACAGGGCATGTCTGCGCTCATTTCGAGAGCGTGCGACGGCTCGCCAATGACGCTGCTGGACGCAGCCGACGGGCTCAACGCAAGCCCGATCAGAGCGAGCTCCGCCAACCAGCGACCGAGGATCGACCAAGCGTTCATTGCGCGAACATGCCACACCTGCCACGTAACGCCTAGCCGTTCAGGACAATGTGATCACTTCCTCAGAAGCAGGAGCAAGTTCCTATTCTGCGCCTATGCCCGAACAACCGCCTCGATCCCGGCAATTGATATGGACGCTTTGCCAGGCGCATACTGTCCAGACGTCCGCGTTCGTTGTGGGCACTGTCCGGGCAAGCGGTATTGCATGCCCGGCAACCTGCGGCAGTTGTTGGGTGACGTAGAGGTGCAGCGCGTATCACGCCTCATGCGATGCGAGCGGTGCGGCAAGGTGATGACATCGAGACCCATGTGTTCACCCCTCTGCTGCTGAACGGGTCCGACTGAAGGTCAGGCGATTGGTGGAGATCAAGATCAAGCGGGTGCCGGTTTGGCGGGACGATTGATGGTATACAAGGTTTCTCCCCTCGTCATGTGAAACGCCCTGCGGTAGGCTGACCCATGCGGAGGCTGAGGGAATGGGCTCGCACCATCAAGCGGGATATCGTCGCGCTCTGGCTTGCGGCGCGAGACCCTCGGGTGCCTTGGTGTGCGAAGGCAATCGCCGGAGCGGTCGCCGCGTACGCCCTCAGTCCAATCGATCTGATCCCTGACTTCGTCCCAGTCCTGGGCTACCTCGACGATCTGCTGATCGTCCCGTTGGGGATCATCGTCGCAGTTAAACTCGTGCCGCCAGATTTGATGAGAGAGTTTCGAGAGGAAGCCGTGCGGCGAAGGAGCCATCCTTCCGGCCACACCGGACTAGCGTTGATGATCGGGCTCTGGGTGTTGGCGGCTGTAGGGGTTACTTGGTTGCTCTGGCCCAGTTCTCCGGGCGGAATGGGCCAACCTTAGGCGCTACAGAATGGATCACATTGTGCGCTACATGCTCTGGTGCCAGCTGCGGACGCTTGGCGAGGTTCCGGGTAAAAACCGCTCCGTCGGGCTCAAAGGACAGTTTGCTGCGTCGAATTTCGCTCTATCCGGTCTGCCACAAGGCGCTGAAGCCGCCAGAGGTTGTTGTCGCGTATGCCTTTGGCTTCGAGGTGAGAAACTGTGTTGAGCAGGTATTCGGCACCGGTGCCCCAGTGACCGCAGGACCTGGCGAGGACGTCGGCGACCGCATCCAGCGAGAGGCGGCCGGTATAAACGGGCGACGCGCGGTTCATGACAAAAGTCAAGGCCGGAGTAGGGCCCGAGGCGGTCTCGACCGTGATCCAACGGGGCATACTGTTGATTGGCTTGTAGGTGAACTCGCGTCGGAAGAGCTTGCCGAACTGGCCTTCGAGGTTGTCGTTGGGAAGGTCGTACAGCACACCTCGGCATTGCCCTCCGCGATCCAGGGCCATCATCAGCCCCGGCTGCTCAGGCGTGCCGCGAAAGCGGGTCATGCGCAGACAGAAGGCGCGATGCCAACCGCGGGCAACACCCAGTTGCTCACCGCTATGCTCGATCTCCGGCTTCCAGATCAACGAGCCATAAGCAAATAGGCGAGTCGGCGCGGTCGGGGCCGGGTGCGTTCGGATGGTTAGCTCGACCCAGCTTCCATAATCGGCATCGGTGTGCAGCTCGGCACCTGGTGTCAAACCCTGGTCCTGGACGAGCTTGTGGACCCGCGCGACATGATCTGCAGTCAAGGTCAGCTTTCTCATTCGGCCCGGCATCCTATGCTCCATCGGGTCATGGCGTACGAATAACGGCGGCAGCTGACTACTGATTTCCTGGCACAGAAGCGCAAAGCTGGCAAGGGCAGCTATGATGCGGCTGCGCGTTTCTCCCGCCCCGCCAAACTTCACATCCACATCAGGTTCGCCCGACATTGAGCGTATCCTTCGGCGATGCGTGTCACCGCCTTGTCGTTGGCGGCACTGTTGACTACCGAGAAATGAAGCGCCCACGAGTCGTAGCAGTCGGTCGCCTTGTAGATCTTAAGCCGACCTCCGATCGCTTTCTTCAGGTCATCGAGGTTCCTCGACACCGCGTTACCGCACACCGCAGCCCAGACTTGCGTACTCGGCCGTGCCAGTTGCTCGCGGCTGGGGACGGTTTGGGGACCCGCGCATGGCGAAGACCTGCACTATCTTCGCATCTTCATCGGTCAACTGCGCGGCAAGATCGAACGCGACCCGGCAGATCCAAAAATCATCAAGACCGAGCCTACCGCATCGGCCCGAAAATCGGAATCGATTTTCGAAAGCAAGATGCGCAATTTCAAAGAGATGCAGCGTCCTTTGCGCGTCCGAAAGGGCGCTGTAGCGTGGGGTACAGGTTTTTGGCGGATTGAGGGCCGACCGTGCCGGGCGTCCGTCGTCAGAGCGCCCGCTGCAAACCTCCTCGTAGCTTCTGGTAGCTCACGTCATCGGGCAAACCGAACCTTCCGTCCGCTCTGTCGCTATGGCACAGTGACCTCGGAGGAGGTACATGTTCCCAAGTCGGACAGGAGAGGGCAATGAGGATCACAAGACGTGCTTTCACAACGGGTTCGGCTTTGGCGGGACTTGCGGGACTTTGGCCAAGACGCGTCCGGGCGCAAGAACTGACTGCGGATGAAGCTCGCGCTATAGCCAAGGAGGCATACGTCTACGGTTTCCCGATGGTGGATAGCTACCGCATCCAATACGCCTATTTTGTCGATGACAAGAACCCGGAATACAAAGCGCCGTGGAACCACCTCAAGAACATCCCGCGCGTCTACACCCCCGCCGATACGGCAATCCAGACGCCTAATTCGGACACACCGTACTCGATGATCGGCATGGACCTTCGCGCGGAGCCGATGGTTCTGACCGTGCCGAAGATCGAGAAGGATCGCTACTTCAGCATCCAGCTTATCGACGCCTATACGTTCAACTTCGACTATGCCGGCAGCCGCACCACCGGTAACGATGGCGGCAGCTTCCTCGTCGCAGGCCCGAGCTGGAAAGGCGAGACGCCGGCTGGCGTGACGAAGGTGTTTCGTTCGGAGACCGAACTCGTAATCGGGGCGTATCGTACGCAGCTTTTCAACCCCGAAGACCTCGTCAACGTGATAAAAGTCCAGGATGGCTACAAAGCAGAGCCGCTTTCATCGTTCCTCAAGCAACCTGCGCCTCCGCCAGCCCCGGCAATCGACTTCATCAAGCCGCTTTCGGCGGACGACGAGCGCAAGTCGCTTGAGTTCTTCAACATCCTGAATTTCGTCCTGCGGTTCTGCCCGACCGATCCGTCCGAAACCGAACTGATGGCGCGTTTCGCCAAGATCGGGGTCGGTGCAGGCAAGACCATGGACGTTGCGTCGCTCTCGACTGACATAAAGACGGCCATGGAGCAGGGCATCGCCGACGCTTGGGCCGACCTCGAGGAATTGAAGAAGCAGGTTGACGCTGGGAAGGTGACTTCTGGCGACATGTTCGGCACGCGGGCGTACCTCAAGAACAACTACCTGTACCGAATGGGTGCGGCGGTACTCGGTATCTACGGCAATTCCAAACAGGAGGCGATGTACCCCGCCTACGCTGTCGACGCCGAAGGCAAGAAGCTCGACGGCGCCAACAGATTACACCATCCATTTCGCGGCAGACCGGATGCCGCCGGTCCACGCCTTCTGGTCATTGACGATGTATGAGTTGCCGCAGAGCCTGCTTGTCGCTAATCCGATCAACCGCTACCTGCTGAACACGCCGATGCTGCCGCAATTCGTGAAGGATGCCGACGGCGGCTACACCTTCTACGTACAGAACCAGTCTCCGGGCAAGGACAAGGAGCCGAATTGGCTGCCAGCGCCTAAGGGTCCGTTCTTTGTCGCGATGCGCCTCTACTGGCCGGAGGAAGCCGCTCTCGAC
This sequence comes from uncultured Alphaproteobacteria bacterium, assembly GCA_963839725.1. Taxonomy (GTDB): domain Bacteria; phylum Pseudomonadota; class Alphaproteobacteria; order Rhizobiales; family Rhizobiaceae; genus Kumtagia. Next base: position 386,555 of record CAWIWT010000007.1, read on the forward strand.
GGCACTTGGAAACATCCCCCTATGATGAAGGCTCATTGACGGCCTGTTTGCCGAAAGTCCTAACGCTGCGGGCGAAAGTTGTGCTGGAAATGCGCCGCCGAGGCGAGCGACGCTGACGGTGTCTTGGCGTTGTGGTCTCGCCAAGCGAAGTCCGTCGCCATCACTATGATCAATGTGCCGGGCTACGGCCGGGTCTACCCAGGGCTACTCAGGCAGGCCTGCCTTCCTCATGCCGTCAATCATGTCCTGGAGATCGGCCGGGTCCTTGTACGGGGCGGTAAAGGCGTATCCGCCGATCGAGAAGTTTGGCTGCATTCGAACGGCGATTGCCGCCTCAGCGCGAGCTTGCACATCGTTGCCGCGATGGGCCTGGGCGATGGCCAAAGTGGCATGATCCCAAGACTGCATCGGGTTCTTGTGGTTGATTGAGGAAATCGCCTCGTCATAGCGCTTCTCGCGCAGAAGGGCCATCGTCCGCACCTCCCAATACCACGGTGGTTGAAGCGGATCGCGCTCGAGGGCCGCGTCGAGGATTTGCAAGGATTCCTGCGGGCAGCCCATCCTGAGCAGCCAATTGGCATACTTGCCAGCGAAAAAGACGTTGTTCGGATTGAGGCTCAGCGCGGCCTTCAGGTGCATGCCGGCGATCTCCCAGTTCAGGAGGTGAGTCTGAACCAGCCCCATGACCGCGTGCGAAAGGCCGTCATTGTTGTCGATAGACAAGGCTTTCTGGGCGTGTTCGAGCGCAGCGTTCAGCGTCGCCGCGCTGTAGTCCACGTAGAATTTCCATACATGCACGAATGCCAGCATTGCATAGGCCTGGGTGTATCGGGGATCGAGCTCGATCGCACGCGTGAGGAGGGCGATTGCCCTTTCGGTCTCGTAGCGGTTCTGACATTCCATCGCTTGCAGGAAGCAGTCATATGCCGCCCAAAGCTCGGTCGGCTTCCCGCGCGCGGTTTCCGTACCGCTTGCCGCGACGCGGCCGACCAGAGTTGCGGTGATTGTTCGTGCGAGTTCCTCCTGGACCGCGAATACGTCCTGCAGGCGACGATCGTATCGTTCGGCCCACAGGTGACTCCCGGTAGACACCGCGATCAACTGTGCCGTGATGCGGATGCGGTCGCCGGCTTTCCGCAGGCTGCCTTCGAGAAGATACTCGACGCCGAGGTCTACGCCGACACGCTTCATGTCGACTGATGTGTCGCGATACCGGAAGGACGAATTGCTGGCAATGACGAGCAAGTCGGTGTAGCGCGAGAGTTCGGTAATGATGTCCTCGGTGATGCCGTCGCTGAGATATTGCTGATCCGGATCGGCGCTGAGGTTGGCGAAGGGCAGCACTGCAATCGACGGGCGGTCCGCCTTTCTGGGCCATTCGCTTTCGCCGGTGATTGAGTGGGCAGGCGGCGAAACCTGCGGCCTTGGCTGCGTCTCGCGACGGCTCGCCCGTATTGATCGTGCGAGATCCTCGGTTTCCCTTTCCGGCAACACACCCAGCTGATCGGAAAGTTCGCGACGGCACCGCTCGTACTGCGCCAGCGCTGCGTCCTGCCGACCCTGAGAGGCGTAGATGCGCATCAGCGCGCGGTGAACCTGTTCCTGCAGCGGGTCGAGAGACAGCAGCATCGAGCCATGAGCCAACGCCTCTTCCAGCTTGCCGTCATGTTCGGCGCGCTCCATCAGCCGCATGTGGATGCGGCAGGCGAGCAGGTGAAAGCGTTCCCGCTCGGCAGCCAGCCATTGCTCGAAGCCGGCTTCGCCGATCGCCAGGCCTTCCATCAGCTCGCCACCGATCAGTTCGGCTGATCTGCTCAACGCGTCGTGGTCTCCCGCGGTTACGGCCGACTGTAGCGCGCTCGCATCGATCCAGGCCGATCCCTTGGTCAGCCTAACGGATTCCTTGCTGGTAACGAGGAAACCCTCGGCCGCCTCTCCCAGCGCGCTGCGCAGCTCGGAAAGCGTCTGGCGCAAGCTGGCGCGCGCCTGGCCCTCGCCGCGGTCGCCCCAAAGCAGTCCGGTCAACGTGGTGCGGGCGATCTCGGCGCCTTCCCGCACAGCCAGATAGCCGACGAGCGCCCGGGCTTTCCGCGAGACGACGGAGATAGGTCTGTTGCCGGCAGTGATGGTAATCGGCCCGAAGAGGCGGATGCACAGTCCCGCCACATCCGAGGTGGATCGCAATTCCCGATTTTGCGCTGCGCTGACGTTGCTCACGACGTTCGGCTCACTACCGTCACCTATTCTCCACGGTTATCGAAATGGAGACAAGGCGATGTATGACGTGAATCCTTTGGGCGTGACCATGTATCTGAAGGAGCTGGACCGGCGCGCCGCGCTTCAGCCGGTTCACTGCGAGAAAGGACCCGCACCGACGACTTCTGATCTCGATTGCCACGATAATTGCGAAGCTTCGGTTTCGCACCGTCCGCGTTTCCTGGCGATCACCGAGTGTCAGCTAGGGCGCTTGATAGCCGAGGTTTCAGGCTATGCAATATGCAGGTGGAACTTGCACCTTCCAGCGCCGTTGTGTGAGCATTCCCAGGAGATGCGCCGATGGCTGACGACAAATCAAGGACCGACGGGCGCGATCGAGCAAAGGTCGCAGGGGACGAGGAATATGAGGTCGGGTATTTGGCAAGTTCGACCGGCATCTCCCTTGATCAAGCCCGTGAGCTTATCGAACGCCACGGGAACAACCGCGAAGTGCTGGAGGCTGCGGCAAAGCTGCTTAAGTCGACCTAGCTTTGCAACTCACCATCACTTTGCTCCGGAGATTCATCTGATGACCAAGGCAAAATCCGATCGCGTCATGACCAAATCAAAAACCGATCGCGGCGATCTCAGCCGAGTAAAAAAGGGTGAAGAACTCGAGGTACAGCACCTCGCCGAAACAACAGATCTGTCACCCAATCAGGCGAAGGCATTGCTGCGCAAGCACGGAAACGACTGGGCGAAGATCAAGGAAGAGGCCGAGATTTTCAAAGCCGAAGGATAGTTCTGGCGGCTGCAGCGCCGCGCGTCCTTTCGGACGCGCAAAGGATGCTGTATCTCTTAGAAACTGCGCATCGTGCTTTCCGAAAATCGATTCCGATTTTCGGGCCGATGCGGTAGAGGCCATCTCTGCAAGAATATGGTCTCGCGTTGTGCTGGACAGCTTGCGGGAGAGGTCGATGAAAGTTGACGGCGCCTGTCATTGCGGGAGAATCGCGTTCGAGGCGCAGGTGGATGATAATGAAGTCAGCATCTGCCACTGCTATGACTGCCAACGCCTGACGGGCACCGCGTTTCGTGTGTCGGTCGCTGTTCCCGCCGAAAACTTTCACCTCCTGAGAGGGTCGCCGAAGGAATACATCAAAATCGCGGAGAGTGGGGCAAGGCGGCTGCAAGGATTTTGCGGCGACTGTGGGTCACCGCTATTCGCGACCTCGGCGGACAAACCGGAAATGTACGGTCTGAGAGTTGGTACGCTGAGCCAGCGTGATCAATTGGTCCCGCGAAAGCAGATATGGCGTCATTCCGCTCTGCATTGGGTTCCGCTTATGGAGCATCTGGAAACGTGGAGTGGCGAGGACGATTGAGGTCGTGAACTCATTCAGCACTACGCTGAATATGTCCTAGTTATGCCCCAACGCTCAAGGGTCGCTCGTCGTCTGCGCGAGCATCCTGGCGCAAGACTTCCACGTAGCGGAGCGGCGCTTGTAGCGTCCACGTTAGTCCGTGTTTGCTGGCATCTATTCGCCCGCTGCCGCTGAGCGACTGAGGAGTGACGCGCTCAAGGACAACCACGCCAAAGCCGCCGTCGGTGATTTCTGAAACACTTGGCCCGTCCATTTCACGCCAGACGAGCCGGAAAGCCTCTGAGCCGTCGGCCTCCCGGTAGGTGTCCCAGTTGACGTCGATAGTGCCGCGGCGGGTCGAGAGTGCGCCATACTTCGCCGAGTTTGTTGCCAGCTCGTGGAAGGCGATGCCCAGGTACTGGATTGCGTTGGGCTGTAGCACGACGGGCGGTCCGGAGATCTTGACACGCTCGTCGGCCACGAACGATGGGCTTGCAGCAGCTCGGGATTTTCCAAGCCACACCACCCATCAAACCATGATCGCGCGTCATCCTGCGTCGGCGATCGTGCCCGCCCATTGCGGACAATGGTCACGGCTGGATTTGGTTCCATCACTGGAGTTCAGCTTCGAAGCGGCTCGCACGGCGCCCGCTGATAGGCGTTCCAAGCAGTAACCGAGCTGGGCCGACCTTGCTGGCGGGGGCGTCGCCTGTGTAAGGTCTCGCCGAAAGTAGGTTTGTTTTGGAGGGATAATCAAAACGAAGTCTGCTTGCCATTTGCCACGGTACCGGTTCATGTGCCGTATCGAGGCTAGCCGGAAGCAGCCGAGAGGTCTGACCTAGCAAACCTTAAAGCGATGGCTCCTCTCTTCCCAAATGAAACGTGAACAACAAACGGGAGTTCGAAGATGGCACGGAAAAGCATGGCTTCGATCGGCATCGCTGTGGCGATGCTATTATCGTCATCGGCAATGACGTTGGCGCAAGACGCAATTTCGGTACCGGCGAAGAAAACCATCGGCGGAGAAACGAGTGCGATGGTACCGTCACTGGCGGTTCTGAACTCCGGCGGAGCAACACTTGCCGACGGGAAGCTCACTCTGACAGACGTCGGCTCGAACACCATCGTTTTCGCGGATCGCCCGGTAAGAGCGGCCGGCCACGTACTCACTTCCGATTTCATAATGCAGTGGGACGAGGGCAAGGATAGCTTCGCGAAAGATCCGCCCAACGCGACGATCTCAGTGCTGAACAGCGACGGAAAGTCGATCGAGGATGCTGTCGTGGTGCTCAAGAAGCCCTCGCTTGCCAATGGCAACCTGACGTTCGATGTTGCCGTTCTGGAGGGCGATCTGGCTGGAGCCAATGGCCCCGCGTCGCTCTTCATCGACTGGTTTGCGGCGCGCGGCGGCTTTGGGCGTGTTGCTGTCGTTGGTGGTGTGGGCTATCACGCCCCCGTCTGGCACGGCGGCTGGTATGCGCATCCGGGTGCTGCCTATGGCGCCGGGCTGGCCGCTGGCGCCGTTATCGGCGCTGCTGCGGCCTATCACCCCTATTATCCGCCGCCGCCATGTGGTTATTATCCATATCCTGCTTGCTACTAGGCGCACCCGATTCGGTTGACCGGCGCACCAAGGGCAGGCGCAGGGGGAATAAGCAAGTATAACAAGCGGGCTGTTGCGGCCCGCTTTGTTTGAGGCCAAAGTGGCTTTGCTTCGCCGGGGAATTCGACAAGCATCGAATCGGCGCGTGCATAACTAGGGGATGCGGGGAGCAGGATTTGTTCCGCATCCGGTGAAAACGCCAAATGTCGTTTCATCGGTCTTTCTAGCAGCATCTATCTGACTGGAGGCGGTCCCATGAAAGCTGGATTTGCATTGACCCTTGTCTGCGGCAGTCTTCTCGCTCTTCCAGCGGGTGCCGCCGACGTCATTTCGGCGACCGCACCCGAAGCAACGCCCGTTTTGGAAGACCGTTGGACATTCTCCGTCACGCCCTATTTCTGGGCAGCCGGAATATCGGGCGAAACCCAGCAGTTCGGCGTGCCGATTGTTGTCGACATCGATTCCGACTTCAGCGACATTTGGGATAACCTCGACTTTGCCGCCATGGCAATCGCTGAAGCCCGTTACGGGCGCTTCAGCGTATACGGCGATCTGATCTATACGAAGCTCGGGGCGGAAAGCTCAACGCCATTTGGCATTCTCGCAGAAGACGTGGAAGTGACAGCCACGACATTTGCAGGCCTGGCTGCGGCGGGCTATTCCGTTCTCGAGGGACCGTCGGGCCGTCTCGACATCGTCGGCGGCGTGCGGGTTTGGTCGGTCGAGACCAAAATCTCTTTCGACGGCGGATTGTTGGACGGGGCGTCCGTCGATGACAGCGCCTCTTGGGTGGACGGCGTTGTCGGCTTGCGCGGCAACTATTTTTTCACTCCCAAATTCTATTTTGCTGGCTGGGGCCTGATTGGCGCGGGCGGAGCAGATGTCGACTGGGACGTCGCGGCAGGCCTGGGCTATCGTTTCAACGACACCTTGTCCGCCACGGTCGGCTATCGCGCTATGGGCGTCGACTACAGCAACGACGATGGCTTTCTCTTCGACGTGGTCCAGCAAGGGCCCATTATGGGGCTGACGATAAATTTCTAGCGAATGCTGATCTAAAGCAGGTCGCGTTTTGACCCATCCAGGTCAAGTGCGTCACCAACTCTGTACGGTGACGACTAGCGCCGGGCATTCCCACGTCGTCGTCCCGGCCAACCGAGCGGAGCGAGGGCAGAGCCGGGACCCAGCGTGACTCGCAAGGAGGAAGGCTGGCCTCCATCGACTATATCCGGATCTCAGATCTAAGTGCGATCAGGCATGCGGGCGAATGCCGATAGTGCCGCGAGGCTCAGACGCGTTACTGCCGTACGACACACCGGAAGCCGACATGGCTCATCGAGGTGTCGACGGGTTGCGGATGACGAGCCGCGGGGCGGTATCGCCGGCAATAGTTGGGCGCGCAAAGATGCGACCCGCCCTTCACGACCTTGCGCGGAATGCGGATTGCAGGCTGGCGCGGATCGTAGCTGTCGGCTTCGTTTCCTCCACGCGGATTTTGAGGGATGCAGCAGGCTTTTGCCGGTTCGCCTGGATGGCGGTCAGACCACCAGTCGGTCGTCCACTCCCAGACATTGCCGATCATGTCGTGAAGACCGTAGCCATTGGGCGGAAACCTGCCGACAGGCGATGTCCGTTCGAACCCATCGGACATCAGGTTCTGATGCGGAAATTCGCCCTGCCACGTATTGGCCATCTGCTTTCCGCCCGGAGTGAATTCATCGCCCCAGGCGTATTCGGCGCCGTCCAGGCCGCCGCGCGCAGCGAATTCCCATTCAGCCTCGGTCGGCAGATCCTTGCCGGCCCACCGGGCGTAGGCCAACGCATCCTCGTAAGCGACGTGGATAACCGGATTGTTCTCATGCTTGAACAGGCCGCTCTTTGGCCCCAGCGGATGGCGCCACTTGGCGCCCTTGACGAAGGCCCACCAATTGGTGGGATCGGTGAGATCGACCGGGCCGGCGGCGCGTTGGAAAACCAGCGAGCCGGCGAACAGCATATGCGGTAGCGCGCCGGGGTAATCGGCGGCATCAGGAACTTTCTCGGCGACGGTGACGTGGCCGGTTGCGCGTACGAAATCCTTGAATTGACGGTTGGTCACCGGCGTCTTGTCGATGAAGAAGCTTTCGACGGAAACGCGGTGCGCGGGTGCCTCTTCGGGGTAGTGATGATCCGACCCCATTTTGAAGCTGCCGCCCTGAATGAACGCCATCCCTGGCGGACAGGCTGTCGCTGCATCGAAATCAGATTGGCTTCCCGGCAGGTGGTTCATGACATTCACTTATCCGGATCGTTGACGATTGCGCCACCTATCGTTGAGGTCGAGGCCCTCACAATCGGTACTCCGGACGGCGGGTGCCGGCATACGGATCGTACCCACTGCTTCCGTTCCGAACGAATTAAGTCAGCGTCTGCTCTCACTGCACGTGTGATGCCGTCAGGCGTTTACTGCGGTGGCATGCATTTCTGATAGTCTTCGGTGACTTCCGGAAAATCCGGATCGATGCGCTGAAAATGCTGTGGATCGACGATGGCGAAGCTAACTGTGACGCTGCTGAACATGATGGTATCGGCACAGCTCATGTGAACCTTGTATTGGCCCTTGCTCTCGTTGATATGGTTCGCCGTACAGGTGGCGTTAGGCCCGGCGATCTTGTCGCCGCTGACGATGATGCCGGTGTTCAGCGAGGAACCGCGATCCTTGAACTTCGCCTCGCTGCCCGAAAACTCGAAGGTGTCGGCGCAACTGGTGCCGACCATTGTCCAGGCGCCCTGAAGGGACTCCATCGAGGCCGCGACGGCTGTTCCCACCGGACTCACCAAAGAGACAATTGAAAGACCCACCACGATCATCGCGCCGCGCATGCAACCCTCCAGGTAGTTTAGGTCAGGCTACATGACCGGCGTGACGTTGAAAACCCTCGACAGTCGTCTGGCCCAAAGACCCGCGGCAGGGCTAGGCGCCGACATCGGTCCATTGCGGCAAGTTTTGATCGGCTGGGGGTTGAACTCGAAGGCGCCTGCAGCGTTGACTGCGGGATGCCCGGATTCGGGCCGATTGCCAAACGGGGAGGCCCTGCATGGAAACCCAGGAACTTCATCGCGGCCGCCTGATCGATCATATCCAACTCGTGGTCAGGGACCTGGCGGCCAGCCGCCGCTTCTACGAAGCTGTCTTGCGCGTCCTCAATGTTCCCATCGGCGGCGAGGCGGAGGACTATTTTTGGGCGGACGAGCTGTTTGTCTCTTCAGCGGACAGCCAGGCGGCGCAAGGCAAACTGACCGGCCGGCATCATCTCGCGTTCCAGGCCAATGACCGCGCGATGGTTGATGCCTTCCACAAGGCCGGGCTGGAAAATGGCGGCAGGGACAATGGGGTACCGGGCGATCGGCCATACCATCCCGGTTACTACGCGGCGTTCCTGCTCGATCCGGACGGCAACAACATCGAGGCTGTCTTTCACGGCGAAGCCGATCGCAGCGCCGCTTCGGTAAAGATCACATTCTAACGCTGCAAGCTTCCAGCGCGGACCGTTGCGATTACGCCGCGCCCGAGCCGCCCCGTTCACCCCCCGCCCGGTGACCGCCTGACCTATTCGCTCTGGCGGAAGTTGCGGACACGGTCAAACAGGACCGCGAGCAGGATGGCGCCGCCTATAAAGCAGCCCTGCCAGAAGGCGTTGATGCCCAGCAGTCCGAGGCTGTTGCGGATCACTTCGATCAGCGCGGCGCCGATGAGCGCGCCGGTCGCCGTGCCGACACCGCCGGCCAGAGCCGCTCCGCCGATGACGGCCGCGGCGATGACCTGGAGTTCCAGGCCGGCGCCGATGTTGGTGGTGATCGCACCGAGCCAGCCGGTCTGGATGATGCCAGCGATGCCTGCCGAGAGGGACGAGATCATATAGACCGCGACCTTGATCGGGCGGACCGGAACGCCGGTCAGGGTCGCCGCGTGCTCGTTGCCGCCGATGGCGTAGACATGGCGGCCGAATTTCGTCCAGCGCAGCACGAAGCCGGTGATGAGCGCCAGCACGATCATGTAGATCACCGGGTTGGCGATGCCGAAAAACCAGGCGCCGCCGCCAAGCGCCAAAAGCTTGTCGTGATCGGGCCCGAACTGGAATACCACGGTGTTGCCGGAGGCGACCATCGCCAGACTGCGCGCGATCGACAGCATGCCGAGCGTCACCACGAAGGGCGGCATGCCGAGATAGGCGATCAGCACGCCGTGGAAAGCGCCGATGATCAGCGCCGTGCCGATCGCGGCGGCAATACCGACCTCGATGCTCCAGCCCGCATGCATGACGACCCCGAGAACCATGCTGCACAGGCAAAGCACCGAGCCAACCGACAGGTCGATGCCGCCGGTGATGATCACCAGCGTCATGCCGAGCGCTATGATGGCGACGAAGGTGACGTTGCGGGTGATGTTGTAGAGGTTTTTCGTCGTCGCGAAGGAGTCGGTGGCGAAGGACAGGAAGATGCAGGCAAGGATGACGGCGACCAGAACCCAGAAGGTCTGGCTGCTCAGTTTTGCCGAAATCCAGCTTTGCTGTTTCTGTCCGATCGTCTGGTCAAGAGTGATTGCCATGGGCGACCTATTCTCCTTGGGCGCTAAGCCGCTCACGATACCTCTTCGATGGCGCCGGTGATAAGTCCGGTGACTTCTTCGGGCGAACTCGCCGCGATCCGCTTGTCGGCGACTTTCCTGCCGCGCCGCATCACGATGACGCGGTCGGCCACGTCGAAGACGTCCGGCATGCGGTGGCTGATGAGAACGACCGCAATGCCCTGGTCGCGCAGATGGCGGATCAGGTTCAGCACTTCCGCGACCTGCCGGACCGAGATAGCCGCTGTTGGCTCGTCCATCAGGACGATTTTCGCTTGCGAGAGCATGGTGCGGGCAATCGCCACCGCCTGGCGCTGGCCGCCCGACATCTGTTTGACGAGGTCGCGCGGTCGCGTCTCCGACTTCAGCTCGGCGAAAATTTCGCCGGAACGGCGGTACATCCTCGCATAGTCGAGGATTCGAAACAGCCCAAAACCCCGGCGGACTTCGCGCCCGAGAAAGACGTTCGCCGCGGCAGTGAGATTGTTGCAGAGCGCGAGATCCTGATGAACGATCTCGATGCCGTGGCGGCGCGCTTCGACCGGCTTGTGAAGGACGAGTTCGGCGCCGTCCATGCGCATGGCGCCGTGGCTGGGGGAAAAATTGCCGGCGATCATCTTGACCAGCGTGGACTTGCCAGCGCCATTGTCACCCATCAGGCCCACAACTTCGCCCGCTTCCAGCGACAACGACACATCGTTGACCGCCTGGATGGCGCCGAAATGCTTCGAGATATTGGTGAGTTCGAGAACCGCCACCGTTTTCTTGCCTCCCCTGGCCCGCAGGCCCACTGTTGCCCGGCGTCGTGCCGCAGGTGCAGACATCGTCGCGACATCGCCTCCACAGGCTCCTCCCGGGAGGCGATGAGCAGCATTTACGCAAAACCCCGTGCGGGCGTCAATCAATTGTCGGACGAATACATCGACCTTGAGGGGCCAAAATCCGTTTTGTCGGACAAATATCTTGACGACGAAAGCGCGCCGTTATTAGCTGGATTCGGGAGGAAGTGCATGCTGATACTTGTCACCGGCGCGACCGGAAAGGTCGGGCGGAGCTTGATTGCTCGGCTGCTTGGCGATCCGCAATTTTCCGCTACTCGCATCCGCGCGCTCTGCCACAATCGTTTGTGCGATGAAACCGATCGCGTCGAGGTGACGCGCGGCTCGATCGCCGACCGCAATGTCGTGGCTGCGGCGCTGACTGGTGTCACCCACGTCGTGCATCTCGCCACCTGCAAGGAAACACCCGACGACGTCATGGACGTGACGGTCAGGGGTCTGTTCTGGCTGCTTGAGGAATTCCGGACCAGCCCCACCGCGCGCCAGTTCATCCTCATCGGCGGCGATGCCGGGATTGGTCACTTCCACTATCGTCACGGCGGGCCGATCACCGAAGACGCGCCGCACATGGCCTATCCGGGATGCTACGCACTGTCGAAGGTCCTGGAGGAGGTGATGCTTACGCAATTCGGGATCCAGTACGACACCAATGGCTGCTGCCTGCGCGCGCCGTGGATCATGGAAAAGGACGATTTCAAATACACGCTGTCCTTTGGCGACGATGTGTTCGGAGGCCCTGACTGGAAGACGCTGGTGCCGGAGGCCGATGCGAAGCGCTACGCCCTGGACGGCACAGTGCCGCTGTTGCGCGATGCCGACTGGCGGCCGCTGAAGCGCAATTTCGTCCATGTCCACGACCTTGTCTCGGCGATCCTCAAGGCGATCGACAATCCGCGCGCCAAGCGTGAGCTCTTCAACATCTGCATGGATCGTCCGGTCGACTATGGCGAGGTCGCCGCCTATCTGCGCCGCTCCCGCGGCCTCAACTCTATCGATATTCCGAGCCGGTTCCACTCGAACTGGATGGACAACAGCAAGGCCAAATACCTGCTGGAGTGGGAGCCCGACTACGATCTGGAGAAGCTTGTCGACTCGGCCTGGCAATACGAGCGTTCGCAGAACGATCCTCGTGTCGTCTGGTATCCGGGTTGATCTGTGTGGCGGGCACGCCGTGCCCGTCTGTTTAATGGGAGGAATGAATGAGGAAACTTCTATTGCTTGCGGCAACCGCCGCGATGGCGCTCGGTGCGAGCCATGCGCTTTCACAGGAAAAGAAGCAGGTGGTCATCGTCGTGAAGGGTCTCGACAATCCGTTCTTCGAAGCGATCAACCAGGGTTGCCAGAAGTGGAATTCCGAGAACGCAAGCTCGGAATATGAATGCTTCTACACCGGCCCGGCTTCGACATCAGATGAGGCCGGCGAAGCGCAGATCGTGCAGGACATGCTCGGCAAGCCCAGTACGGTGGCGATGGCCATTTCGCCGTCGAACGCCAAGCTGATCGCGCAGACGATCAAGACTGCCGCGCCGACGATCCCGATCATGACCCTCGATGCCGACTTGACTGTCGAGGATGCGGCGCTGCGCAAGACCTATCTCGGCACTGACAACTACCTGATGGGCAAGCGCATCGGCGACTACATGAAGAAAGCGAAGCCGAGCGGCGGCAAGGTTTGCTCGATCCAGGGCAACCCCGGCGCCGACAATATCCTGCGCCGCGCCCAGGGCTGGCGCGATTCTCTGTCGGGTCAGGAAGGGCTGACCGAACTCAAGGGTGAAGGCGGCTGGACCGAAGTGGCCGGCTGCCCGGTCTTCACCAATGACGACGGCGCCAAGGGCGTTCAGGCGATGACCGACATTCTCGCCGCCAATCCCGACCTCGCCGGCTTCGGCATCATGGGCGGCTGGCCGCTGTTCGGCGCGCCGCAACCGTACCGCGACCTGTTCAAGCCGTTGGCCGACAAGATCGCCAGCAACGAGTTCGTGATCGGCGCCGCCGACACGATCGGCGACGAAGTGGCGATCGCCAAGGAGGGTCTCGTGACCGCGCTCGTCGGCCAGCGGCCGTTCGAGATGGGCTACAAGGCACCGACAGTGATGATCGACCTGATCGAAGGCAAGGCGGTCGCAGATCCGGTGTTCACCGGCCTCGACGAATGCACCAAGGATACGGTCGAGACCTGCATCCAGAAATAGTGCAAGTCGTGGGCGCGCCCGGCCAAGGGCGCGCCTACCCATCCAGCCGGATTTGGGGTCTGGCGGAACGCAAACTGGACGCGCCTCGTGGCGTCTCCTTTTGCGCGGAATGCGCTGGCCCCGATGTCTCCGATCGGTGAGCGCGTTAGAGATTTCTCGTGAAAGCTTGGTATTGCAGCTTTATCGTACCTGCGGTCGCTTTCGACCGCATCCGCGAATGCATGGCGGCGGTCGGTTGAAGCGACGAGGTGAACGACAGGATGTGCGACGTGAAACCAAAAACGCCTTCAGCGCCGGCCGCCGGATCGGCATCCGCCGAAGCTTCCCCGGCTTCGCGTCGCCCGGAGACCCGCATCAGCGGGACCAGCGTGCATGGTTCGCTCGCCAGCGAGATAGGTCTCAGGATCGTGCGCGGCGACTATCCTCCCGGCACCATCCTGCCGAATGAAGCGAAATGGTCGGAAACATTCGACGCCAGCCGCTCGGCCGTACGCGAAGCCATCAAGATGCTGATGGCCAAGGGCCTGCTCAGTTCCCGCCCCAAGATCGGAACTCGGGTGGAGCCACGCGACCGCTGGAACCTGCTCGATCGTGACGTACTGAGCTGGTACGCCTCGTCCCCAAACCCTGGAACATTCCTGCGCACGGTCCAGGAGTTTCGCCATATCATCGAGCCGGAGGCGACCGCCTTGGCGGCGCAGCGGCGCTCCAGCGAGCAGATGTCGGCAATCAGCCAGGCCTGTCGCGAAATGGGGAGCGCTCGCAGCCAGCCGGAGCGGACGGCAGCCGATACGCGGTTCCACGTTGCCATTCTGCAGGCCTCGGGCAACGAACTCCTGGTGCCTCTTGGCGTGTTGATCGAATCGGCGCTGGACAATTTGTTCGTGTTCGTGACCCGCGAGGTCAACGATCTGCAGCACGCCCAGGAACTGCATGAGGAGATCGAGCGCTGCGTGCGCTTGCAGCGTCCGGCGGCAGCGCGCAAGGCGGTCAAGGCTCTGCTTTCCAATACCGACGCCATCATCGGCAGAAGCAGGCTTTAGATGGGTCGCGCTGATCCGAGATGCATGAAAGCTCAGCGCTGCCGTCACCCTTACCCTCTCCCCGTAAGGACGAGCGCAATCGCATATAGACTTACCCCACCCCTAAGGGAGGGCTGTCGCACATAGGACGTTGGTGATTATTGTCGAGCGCTCCTCGTTGTCGTCATCCTCGACCTCGTAAGTGAGCGAAGCGAACGGAGAGTGTCGGGGATCCATTCCTCTTCCTACCCGAGTAACATCGGCAACGAATTTTGTAACCGATTGAATCTGCATATCTATCTCTTCTGCATCGGTATTGTCGCGGAGATTCCGAGGCTTGGATCCCCGACACTCTCCGTTCGCTTCGCTCACTCACGAGGTCGAGGATGACGATAGGGAAGAGTGCCTCTCGCTAATCTCAATCGCTAGGAGCTTGCCATGCGATTGCCCTGCCGTTCTTACTAGGAGAAGTGCCCGGCAGGGCGATGAGGGCAGCGAATACCTTTGTGAGTGAGGTGAAAATTGCTTCTGAAGGGTGCTGCGGCGCTTGCACATATCCAGGAGAAGAGCGCAAGGCATTGGCAGGGCTGCGGCCAGCGAATAAAGTCGCTGCCGCTGCACCGCAACCCGATCCGGAACCGTCCCATGGCAAACGTCCGCGCTCTTGTTCTTGAACGCCAGCATGAGCTTGCGCTACGCGATATCGAGCTGCCGCAGGAGGTCGGGCCGGGCGAGGTCAAGATAAAAATCCACACGGTCGGCGTCTGCGGTTCCGATGTGCATTACTACACGCATGGGCGGATTGGGCCGTTCGTCGTCAACGAGCCGATGGTGCTCGGACACGAAGCCGCCGGCACGGTGGTGGAGGTCGGCGCCGGCGTGTCGCATCTCAAGGTCGGCGACCGTGTGTGTATGGAGCCAGGCATTCCCGATCCAACGTCGAAGGCAAGCCGGCTCGGTCTTTACAATATCGATCCGGCCGTGACTTTCTGGGCGACGCCACCGATCCATGGCGTGCTCACCGCGTATGTCGTGCATCCCGCCAATTATACGTTCAAGCTGCCCGACAATGTCAGCTTCGCCGAAGGCGCGATGGTCGAGCCTTTCGCGGTCGGCATGCAGGCGGCAAGCAAGGCCAAAATCGCGCCGGGCGATACGGCGGTGGTGCTCGGCGCCGGGCCGATCGGAACCATGGTGGCGATTGCAGCACTTGCCGGTGGCTGCGCCCGGGTGATCGTTGCCGATCTCGCACAGCCGAAGCTCGACATTGCGGCGAAGTATCAGGGCATCATCCCGGTCAACATCCGCGAAAAGAACCTTACGGATGAGGTTGCCCGGTTGACCGATGGCTGGGGCGCGGATGTCGTGTTCGAAAGTTCCGGCTCGCCGAGGGCTTGGGAGACGATCTTCAGCTTGTTGCGTCCGAGTGGAACGATCGTCGCGGTTGGCCTGCCGCTTGCCCCTGTGCCGATCGATATCGCGATGGCGACCACCAAGGAAGCGCGCATCGAATCCGTGTTCCGCTATGCACATCAGTACGAGCGGGCGCTGGCGCTGTTTGCTTCGGGACGCGTCGATCTCAAGCCGCTGATCTCCGAGACGTTCGGTTTCAAGGATTCCATCAAGGCGTTCGACCGAGCGGTCGAAGCGCGGCCGACGGATGTAAAGCTGCAGATCAAGATGCCGGCGTGATCGCGTGAGGGCCAGAGGAATGGTTCTCCAGCGCTGGCGCCGTCCCGACCATATCTTGCCTATCGCCGCGCTTTTGCTGGCTCTGGCGAGTATCTTCAGCGCCGCCGCGCCGGAGTTCTGGGGAGTGCCTGCCAGGCTGCTCGGGCTGACGCTGACAACCGTGCTGATCTTCGCCACGGTGTTCGTCGTTCTGCATCACGCCGAGGTGGTGGCGCACCGGATGGGCGAGCCGTTCGGCACGCTGCTCCTGACGCTCGCGGTCACGACGATCGAGGTATCGGTCATCACATCGATGATGCTGCACGGCGAAAACAATCCCACGCTGGCGCGGGAGTTGGTCTATTCGACGGTGATGCTGGTCTGCACCGGCGTCATCGGCATCTGCCTGACGCTCGGCGGGTGGCGGCATCGCTATCAGGAGATCAAGCGGCAGGGCACTAGCGCCTATCTTTCCGTGCTGATGGCGCTGACCGTGCTTACGCTCATCCTGCCCGACTATACGATTGCCGGCGGCCCGGGCTCGTTCTCGCCGGGCGAGCTCGGCCTCGTCAGTCTGCTGGCGCTGCTGCTTTATGGCGCCTTCGTCTTCACCCAGACCGTCCGTCATCCCGACGATTTCATCGAGCAACTGACCAAGGAGTACGCGGAGCACACGACCAAGGGCGAAGGCACGGTCATGCATGTCGCGCTGCTGTTCGTCGGCCTCGCAGGAATCGTGCTCCTGACCGAGCAGATCGCCGGCGCGATCGAGAATGGGCTGCATGAACTCCATGTCACCCAGGCGGATGCGATTGTCGGCCTGTTCATCGCCAGCCTGGTGCTGATGCCGGAAGCGCTGGCAGCGATAAGGGCATCGATGAAAAACGAGTTGCAGCGCGGTCTCAACATCGCGCTCGGTTCGGCTTGCGCCACCATCGGCATGACCATACCGGCGATCGGCATGGTGAGCATTGTCACCGGCAGAAGCCTTACACTCGGTCTGGATTCGGCCAACACGGTGCTGCTGGTCTTGGCTCTTGGCATCAGCATCGTCAGCTTCGGCACCGGGCAGACCACGATGCTGACCGGGCTGGTGCATCTCGTGGTCTTCGTCGCCTATGTGCTGGTGGTGTTTTTGCCGTAGGGAGGGCAACTCCCGGGGCCGGTTAACTTTCTTTCTGCAGAAAAGCGGCGGCCCCCTGAAGGGATGGCGCTGGCGGAAAAAAAAGCAGACTGTCCACAGCACTTAGCCTCGCCACGCCCCGAAAACTCGGTCTGGTCATTGAGGGAAGCGGGGGCGCGGATGCCGGTATTGCCGGTAACGCATGGTTGGTTGGTTCAAACGTCAGAGGCGCGCACCGCTGTTGTTAAGCCCGCGCCGTCATCCTATTTTTACCGCAACGAATATCGGAGTTTTCGATGCACACTTTTCCCGTTACCCGAACCGATGCGGAATGGCTCGCGCTGCTTACACCTGAACAGTATCAGGTGATGCGTTCGCACGGCACGGAGCGGCCAGGCAGTTGTGCCTTGCTCTACGAGAAGCGGCCGGGCACGTTCGTCTGCGCCGGCTGCGACCAGCCGCTGTTCGAAGGCAAGGTGAAGTTCGAGAGCGGCACCGGCTGGCCGAGCTTCAATGTACCGGTCGAGGGCTCGACCGAGACGACCCGCGAAACCACTTACGGCATGGTGCGCACGGAAGTGCATTGCGCAAATTGTGGCAGCCATCTCGGCCATGTGTTCGACGATGGCCCACCGCCGACGCATCTGCGCTATTGTATCAATGGCGTGGCGCTGAACTTCAAGCCGGCGTAGCTGTGATGGTTGTTGATGGTCGCCCGTGCGGTCGTCATCGACTTTGACCGTGATGGTTGGCGTCGGGAACCTCATCTGCGTCATCCCGGAAGTTGCGCGGAGCGAAGCGACAAGCGGCTATCCGGGATCCATTCCGGAAGCTTTCCGCTTTTTTCAATCGCTCAAGCCAGCTTGGCGACCTTACGGAGTGGATCCCGGTCTGGCGTTTGCCGCTTCGCGTCAAAGCCAACCGGGATGACGAGGTTGAGGTGCACGGCGCTAATCGTAACCATCAGAGCACACCCCGACCCCATAACCGTCCCATGCCGCTGAAGCCAGCCGATCCAAAGGGCATCAAACCATTCCGGCAGGCGGTGGCGATACGTTTTGCCGTCCTGGTGTTTCCCGGCTTTCCGCTGATGGCTTTCAGTTCGGTCATCGAGCCGTTGCGCGCCGCCAACACGCTGTCCGGAATGCCCTGCTATTCCTGGATCACCGTCGGACTGGGTGAGGGCAAGACTGTCGCCTCGAACGGCGTCGGCATCGAACCCGACTACAATGTCCGCGAGGCGCCGTTGGTTGACCGCATCGTGGTCTGCTCCGGCGGAGATGCCGACCGCTTCGTCGCCGACGGTGCGATTGCATGGATCCGCAAGAGCCTGCGCGTTGGCGCCCATCTCGGCGCCGTGGCGGATGCGGCGTTCTTCCTCGCCCGCGCCGGGCTCCTCGACGGGCACGCCTGCACGCTACACTGGACCAGCCAACCGGCCTTTGCGGAGGCGTTTCCCGAACTGGACATGCGGCGCGATCTCTATGTCATCGACCGCCGCCGATTTACCTCGGCGGGCGGCGTCGGCAGCCTCGAAATGATGCTGGATATGATCGCGACCGACTATGATGCGGAGCTTTCGTCGGGCGTTGCTGAATGGTTCGTGCACAGCCCGCTGCGCTCCAGCGTCGACCGGCGGATGATGCCACTCAGACTGCGCACCGGCATCCGCGATGAACTGGTGTTGTCGGCGGTGGCGATCATGGAGGATACAGTCGAGGAGCGGCTGAGCATGGCCGATCTTGCCGAGAGGCTGCGTGTATCCGCCGACAAGCTCGAACGGGCGTTCCGGCTGGAATGACCATGCCCAGCACCTATTACCGGACGCTTCGGCTAAAGCGTGCGGCGGATTTGCTCGCCCATTCGACGCTGCCGGTTGGCGAGGTTGCGCTGTCCTCCGGTTTCTCCATTCCGTCGAGCTTTTCACGCGCTTTTCGCGAGGCATTCGGGTTTCCGCCCAATCAAGTCCGGCGGCGCAAGTCGATCGCCGGCAAAGCGCCACGGGGGTGAGACGCTTGGCTCCACATTTCGGCGAGATGGCCCTTGAGGCGAGTGGCGGGTCCATGCGCAGTGGACCCTCGATTTCTGTCCAGACGCTTGCCAAAGAGGCGTTTAAACCTCACGTCTAGGAACTCGTTACCGAGGGTCGCCACTCATGGTAATAACTCAAAAATTTGTTTTCATTCATATACTCCGGGGTGAACCATCGTGAACAATCGGGGGGCTACGGACGCCGTCGGAGCATTGGACGTGGGGACGCTCAATAGAAGCAAAGCCGTTGCGCCCCATTTTCTTTGTGTCGGCCCAGAGAAGACAGGCACTTCCTGGCTTTACCGAGCACTTTCCTTGCATCCGGACATAATGCTCCCGCCAGTTAAAGAGATTCGATTTTTTTACGAGAGATGGGCCTATCCAAATGAAGGCGTTCTTGCCCGTTTTTCCCGGAATGGTGATTGGCACAACAAGGATTATCGAGCATATCTCCTGGAGAGGGCTAGATATTATAAAGCAAATCCATCTTTGATACTGCGTAAACCTGCGATGGTTTGTTGGGATGCCCGCTATTTATTTGGAAGCCATAGTGCAACTTGGTATATGTCACTCTTTCCACAGAGCAACTCGCAGATATCCGGCGACTTTAGTCCACAGTATGTCAGCCTCCCTGTTGAAGAAATCCGGTATATTAGGGATCTCTTACCACTTGTAAAAATCATAATTCTCCTTAGGGAGCCGGTGGAGTGGACTTGGTCCTTTGCTCGGATGAGTCTAATTCAGGGGCGAGACGTATCTGGTATTCAGGATGATGAATACTACAGATTCTTTACTAGGTATAAAAATTACTACCCTTCGACTCTGATTGTCGATCGCTGGATATCATTGTTCGGGGAGAATGTATTTATTGGATTTTTTGACCATATCGCATCTGAGCCGCTTCGCCTGTTGAACCGTGTTTTGGATTTTTTGGGATTGCAACAGATATCGGGCGAGCACTCAAGAGCGTTAGCTACACGGGTCAACGTAGGCATAGATGTCGCGATACCCTCGAGGTTCGATTCGTTCTTGAGGCGCGAATACAAGGGGATCGTGGAAGATTTGGCCGATCGCTTTGAGGACCCACCGAGAAGTTGGCTTGTACGGTATTAACGTCGATGTTTTCTTCGTCTGCGCTCTTTTCCACTCGGAAGCCTGCCGACGCCGCGCCTCATCGATGGCAAACGCCGCATCAGCCTCGATCTCGTCGAGTTCGACCTTGAGCCACTCCGGCAGGGGATCAGCCGCAAGCTCTGTCCGCCGCTCTCGCCGCCGTATCGTATCCGGGTGCACGTTTTGTTCGAAAGCCGCCTGCTTAGCCCGCTGTTTCCCTTTGCCATCCATTGCCATAGGATACTGCGGATCGCCGCAGGTCGCCATCTGGATCAACGATTGGAACGGCGTGGGGTAACCGATACGGAAAGTCCCGGAGTATCGCTATTATGCTAACGATTTCAAATGGTTACCTATCATCGTCAGGCCCCACAAGGGGAGAAGGGAAGGCGCCCGGCAGTTTGCGGAATTCCGCATAGTATCTGCGGAGCTATGAACATCGAAACCGTGCTAGTTGGTCCATTGTTCCCGAACAGGAGACGGACAGATGAGCATTGTCGTATTCGACCCGGACAGCACCGAGGATGTCGATTTCAAGGATCGCATGCGCCATCCGCAGGCAGCCGATCCAGCGGGCGGCATGTGGCTCTCCGATACCGAGCCGTCCTTCATCGACGCCGACGCGCTGCGAAAGGGCCGGCTGAAGAAGCTGCGCGACTGGATGAAGGCCGCCGGATATGGCGGCGTCGTGTTGTTCGACCCGTATAACCAGCGCTACGCCACCGGTTCGCGCAATATGTTCGGTTACTTTCTGCGCAATTCGACCCGGTATTTCTTCATCCCGCCGGAGGGACCGGTGGTGCTGTTCGAATATCCGCAGAGCTACCATGTCTCCATGGTGCTCGACACGGTGGACGAGGCACGGCCTTCCAAGCTGGTGTGGTCGTCCGTCTCCGGCAAGGATGACGAGACGGCGGGACCATTTGCCGACGAAATCACCGAGCTTCTGAAGAAGCATGGCGGCGGCTCGATGAAGCTTGGCCTCGACCGCTGCAGCCATTTACAGGCGCTGGCGCTGGAAAAGCGCGGCTGCGAAGTGAAGGATTGCCAGGGCGAAATCCTCGCCGTGCGCGCCGTGAAGACGCCGGAGGAAGTGAAGTGCCTTGTCGCGTCGATGGCAGGTGCCGAGGCGGCGGTCGCCGCCGTGCGCGAGGCGATCAAGCCCGGTGTATCGGAGAACGACCTGTTCGCCATCATGTATCATGAGGTGATCCGACAGGGCGGCGAATTCATCGAGACGCGTCTGCTGACCTCCGGCCAGCGCACCAATCCGTGGTTCAACGAAGCCAGTGGCCGCAAGATCAGGCCAGGCGAACTGGTGGCTCTCGATACCGATACGATCGGCTGCTACGGCTACTATTCGGACTTCTCGCGAACGTTTCGCTGCGGTCCGGGCAAGCCGACGCCGTATCAGAAATCGCTCTACCGCATGGCCCATGACCAGGTGCAACACAATATCGGCATCGTGAAGCCGGGCATGGAATTCCGCGAGATCGCCGAGAAGGCCTGGAAAATCCCCGAGCGCTTCGTCGATCAGCGCTACACCTCGGTGATGCATGGCGTTGGCATGCATGGCGAAACGCCGTTCATCGCGCACTCCATGGACTACGCCACCTACGGCCGCGATGGCGTTCTGGTGCCGGGCATGGTCGTCAGCGTCGAGAGCTATATCGGCGAGAAGGGCGGGCGCGAGGGCGTCAAGCTGGAGGACGAGATGCTCATCACCGACACCGGCACGGAACTCCTGTCGCGCTTCCCCTACGAGGAAGAGTTTCTGAGCGGGCAGGCCTGACTGTGAGTTCGATGAAACGCACGCTTTCGATCGAACCGGCGAAGACTGCGGCGATCTTCGTCGACCTGCAGGAGGAGCACCGACAGGACAAGCGCTACCTTGTCGATGGCTTTGACCGGGTTCTCGGCAATGTCCAACGCATTCAGACCGCGGCGCGAACGCATGGTGCCGCGCTTTACCATTGCTCATATATTGTCGAGCTGGCGACCGCCCGGCGCTTCCACCCCGTCGCCGCGGATGGCAGTTCGGCGTTCTCGCAGAGCGGCGATCCGCTGACCGCCCTTTGTGCGGAAACCGGACCTGTGGCCAGCGAACGGCACATCGTCAAGCGGGAAGCCAGCGTCTTCGGTGCGTCGTCACCGGAGCGGGAACTGAAAGGGCGCGGCATCGAGTGGCTGATCGTTGCCGGTGTTTGGACAGAGGCTTGCATCGACCAGACGGTGCGCGACGCGGTTGCGCTCGGCTTCCGCGTTCTGCTGGTGAAGGACGCCTGCGGCTCCGGAACGCCGGCGATGCACCAGACCGCAATCCTCAACCTTGCCAATCGCCTCTATGGCGGCGCGGTGGTCGATACCGATTCTGCGTGCCGCTTGCTCGCCGGCGAGACGGTCGACGCCTGGCAGGTGCAAGGATCGGTGCCGCTGCGCTTCACCTACGAAAACGCCGCGGAATTGTACCGCGATCTCTAACCGGGTTCGTCGCACACAATCGGAGTTGGGCAGCGTAGCCGCTTTCAGCGATCAGCTGATTGACCGTGTGGGCAGGCTGGTGACGCGGCTGCATCGTCGGCGGCTTGCTGTGCAAGGATGTCGGCTGGAAAGCCGCTAACTGGTCCGATCGCGCGAAGCTGTCCCTCCACCGCAACCTTATCGCTGACGCAGCGAAAACTTTGCTTTGAGCCGCGCGAGCAATCGCATACAAGGCCGTCAAGACCGTCGCGGATGGCCTCCCTGAAACGACATTCGAACGGTTCTGAAACGAAGCTGCAAGCAGAGGAAACGGTCCCATGAAGTTCTTCGTCGATACGGCCGATGTAAAGGAAATCCGCGAACTGCACGATCTCGGACTCCTGGACGGCGTCACCACCAACCCCTCGCTCATCCTCAAATCCGGCCGCAAGATCGCGGATGTCACCAAGGAAATCTGCGACATCGTCGAAGGCCCGGTTTCGGCGGAGGTCACCGCCACCGAGTATTCCGCGATGATGAAGGAAGCCAAGGTGTTGGCAAAGATCGCACCGAATGTCTGCATCAAGGTGCCGCTGACGCTCGATGGCCTCAAGGCCTGCAGGACCATCCGCAACGAAATGAAGAGACAGGTCAACGTCACGCTCTGCTTCTCGGCCAATCAGGCGCTGCTCGCCGCCAAGGCCGGCGCGTCTTTCATCTCGCCCTTTATCGGCCGCGTCGACGATACCGGTTCGGACGGCATGGAACTGATCTCGGAAATCCGCACTATCTACGACAATTACGACTTCAAGACCGAGATTCTTGCCGCGTCGATCCGCACCGTAAACCATGTGAAGCAGGCGGCGCTTATCGGCGCCGATGTGATCACCGCGCCACCGGCGACGCTGAAGGCGCTTGTCAGCCATCCGCTGACGGACAAGGGCTTGCAGCTGTTCCTGGCGGACTGGGCGAAGACCGGCCAGAGTATCGGCTGAACCGGCTCACTCAGGCGTCTGGAAACGCCTGGCGCTTCCGGACGCGCCGTTCGACCTGCGAAGACCCGTGCACAACATGGTGGCGCGGACGCAGGCGCGTCGGCGGCCGTGGTAAGGTCCTTCGCCGATCTGGTACCCGGCTTGCGCTTCGAGATGATCGAGCGAGTCATCATCCGCGGATCGAGAAGCCGGCGTTTTTTGCGGCGCGCGTAAAGGATTTCCTTGCATCGCCCTGATCCGAGGGCGTAAGCCGCTGAGATCTTTCCGCAAGGCAGTCGCCACGATCCGGCGGACAAATCCCTATGACAGAACTCTGGATTCCCATCACGCTCGCTTCGGCGTTCCTGCAGAATCTGCGGTCTGCCGTGCAGAAGCACCTGAAGGGCGTGATGGGCACGACCGGCGCGACCTTCGTGCGCTTCGGCTTTGGCATGCCCTTCGCCCTGGCTTTCGTCGGATTCCTGCATTGGGCGCTTGGCTACCCGCTGCCTGCGCCGAGCACGGCGTTTTTCGGCTGGGTCGTCGTCGGGGGATTGGGGCAGATCATTGCGACGTTCCTGCTCGTCCACCTGTTCTCATTCCGCAATTTTGCGGTCGGCACGGCCTATTCGCGGACAGAGCCGGCGCAAGCCGCATTGTTCGGCCTCATCTTCCTCGGCGAGCGCGTAACGTTTGGCGCGCTGTCGGCGATCGCCATCAGCGTGATTGGCGTCATGCTGATTTCGGTGGCGCATATGGCGATCAATGCGCGGACGCTGGTGACCTCGATATTGGCGCGTACCGCGCTGATCGGGCTGGCTTCGGGAACGTTTTTCGGAGTCTCCGCCGTCGCCTACCGGGCGGCATCACTGACCCTCGGCGGGCCGAATTTCCTGATGCAGGCGGCTTATACGCTGATGACCGTCATCATCTTCCAGACAACCGTCATGCTCGCCTGGCTGGTGGTGCGCGAGCCCGCTGAATTGCCGCTCATCAAGGCTGCGTGGAAGCCGGCGCTGTTCACCGGGTTGGTCGGGGCATCCGCCTCGTTCGGCTGGTTCACCGCGATGACGCTGCAGCATGCCGCGGTGGTCAAGGCACTCGGCCAGATCGAAATGGTCTTCACTGTTGCGTCTTCGGTTTTCTTCTTCAGGGAGAAGATCAACCGTATGGAGATCGCGGGGTGCATCCTGATCGTGGTCGGTATCCTGACGCTGATTGCGTTCGGGTGAAGCGGCTCACCAAACGAGCGCCAGAGCCAGAGTTGATAATGTGCAGCGCCAGTTATCAACTCTAAGGGTGACGATTGACGCCGTGCCTCTCAACCTCGTCTTCCCGGGCAACCGAGCGAAACGAGGGCAGGCCCGGGATCCAGCGACCAGTCCTTCCGCATTATCGCGCATCGGCGCGAATGAAGCGCCTTTGGCGATTGTTACGCTGGGTCCCGGCTCGGCGGTCGCTCCGCTCCCTTGGCCGGGATGACCCCCGTGGAGAGGCCCGACGCCAATCATCCCCGTAGACACCAACGTCCACGCCAAGTCGAGAACAGCTCCAGGCACGTAGGATCAGCGTATCGTCCTACCCTGCGCGTCGAAGCGGTAGGTCCTTCCAGCATCGGGCGTGGCATAGAGCGTGGCACCCGGTTCGGCGTTGTAGACGCCGAAGATGCGAACGGTGATCAGCCCGGCCTTTTCGCAATCGAGATAGAGGTTGGTGTCGGGGCCGAGATGCTCGGCATGGATCACCGTGCCCTTCCAAGTGCCGGATGATGCGCTGACAGTCAGGTGTTCGGGCCGTACGCCGATGGTCTTCGCCGTTTCGCCCAACCGGGCGCCGTCGATGAAGTTCATCTTCGGCGAGCCGATGAAGCCGGCGACAAACTCGTTTGCCGGATCATTGTAGAGCTCCATCGGCGCGCCGACCTGCTCGATGCGGCCGGCGCTGAGCACGACGATCTTGTCGGCGAGCGTCATGGCTTCCACCTGGTCGTGGGTCACGTAGATCATCGTCGCCTTGAGGCGGCGGTGAAGCTGGGCGATCTCCAGCCGGGTGTTGACGCGCAGCGCAGCGTCGAGGTTCGAAAGCGGTTCGTCGAACAGGAACAGTTTTGGTTCGCGCACGACGGCGCGACCAATGGCGACGCGCTGGCGCTGGCCGCCCGAAAGCTCGGCGGGTCGGCGTTGCAGATAAGGCTCAAGCGACAGCATGGCAGAGGCGATGTCGATGCGCTTGTTGATCTCAGGCGCGGGCGTGCCGGCCTGCTTGAGGCCAAGGCCCATATTGTCCTTCACCGACAGGTGCGGATAGAGCGCATAGGTCTGGAACACCATGGCGATACCGCGCTTGGCCGGCGGCGTATTGATGACGTTTGTGCCGTCGATCAACACCTTGCCGGACGTTGCGTCTTCAAGGCCGGCGATGACGCGCAGCAGGGTGGATTTTCCGCAGCCCGAGGGCCCGACGAAAACCACGAATTCGCCATCCTTCACCCCCAGGTCGATGCCTTTCAGCACATCGACCTTGCCGAAGGATTTCTTTACATTTTCGATGGTCAGCGAGCCCATGAAGTATCTCCGGAAGGGTCAGAGGGGGGTGCGAGGTCGCGCCTCTACGGGGGTCATAGCCACAGCCGCACCGCCGTCATCCCGGAAGCCGCCTGGAGCGTAGCGAAGGCCGGCTATCCGGGATCCATTCCGTGATCTCGCTGCGTTCCGGAATGGGTCCCGGATACGCTGCGCCGCTACGCGTCTTCGCGTTCCGGGATGACGCCAAGCATGATCGGTTGCTCCGCTTCTCGGTCCGGCGCACATGGGGGAATTCGTGCGGCGCCGGCTCATTTCACCGCTCCCGACGTGATGCCGCGGATCAGCTGCCGCGAGAAGATGAGATAGAGGATCAGCACCGGCAGGATGGCGAGCGACAATGCCGCCAGCACGGCGTTCCAGTTGGTGACGAACTGGCCGATGAAGATCTGCGCGCCGAGCGTCACCGTCTTGGTGCCTTCCGAAGGTGCGAGGATCAGCGGGAACCACAGATCGTTCCAGATCGGGATCATCGTGAAAACGGCAACGGTGGCGATCGCTGGACGCACCAGCGGCAGGACGAGCCGGAAGAAGATGCGATACTCCGACAGGCCGTCGATGCGTCCGGCATTCTTCAGATCGTCCGAAACGGTCTTCATGAACTCCGACAGGATGAAGACGCAGAGCGGTAGGCCTTGCGCGGTGTAGACGAGGATGAGCGCCGTCAGCGTGTTGACGAGCCCACTCGCCACCATCAGCTGCAGGATGGCGACGGTGCCCAGCCGGATCGGGATCATGATGCCGAGCGCCAGATACAGCCCCATCAGCGTGTTGCCGCGGAAGCGGTATTCGGACAGCGCGAACGCAGCCATTGCGCCGAACAGGATGACGAAGAACAGCGAGCCGACGGTGACGGCCAGGCTGTTCTGGAAATACTGGATGAAGTCGCCCTGCGCCATGACGGTGGTGTAGCCTACCGGATCGAAGGTTTCGGGCGTTGGCGGAGAGAGCGGCGAACGGAAGATCGCGTTGCGTGCCTTGAACGAGTTGACGACGATCAGGACGACCGGGAACAGCGCGATGATCGTATAGGCCATCAGCACCGCGTGGGCGCCGATGGAACGGGCAGGAGAGTGAGTGGCGCTGCTCATGGCTTTGATGCTCGGCTCGCCGGCCAAACTTGGTTCTCTACGTTGCCCCCCTCTGTCCTGCCGGACATCTCCCCCACAAGGGGGGAGATCATCGCTTCATTTTTGTCGCCGCAAATCTTCAACATTTGTGAGGACGCGTAGCCGGTGGAGCGCGTGATCTCCCCTCTTGTGGGGGAGATGTCCGGCAGGACAGAGGGGGGCAACATAGAGCGCTGAGTTTCGAAACATTCAGTCATCTCCATCCCCCTCAAAACTGATACCGCGTAAGCCGCGTCTGGATCGCGAAAAGGTAGACGGAAACGCCGGCCAGGATGATGAAGAACATCATGGTGGCGATCGTCGCGCCCATGTTCGGGTCGCCAAGCTGCAGCTGGAAACCGAAGAAGGCGCGGTAAAGGAAGGTGCCGAGAATATCGGTGGAGAAGTTCGGGCCGGCCAGCGCGCCCTGCGCCGTGTAGATCAGATCGAAGGCGTTGAAATTGCCGACGAAGGTCAGGATCGAGATGATGCCGATCGATGGCAGGATGAGCGGCAGCTTGATCTTCCAGAATTGCGAAAAGCCGGTGATACCATCGCATTCGGCGGCCTCGATCACCTCGTCGGGGATCGACAGCAATGCGGCATAGATCAACATCATCGGGATGCCGACGAACTGCCAGACGGAAATCAGGCTGAGCGCCGTCAGCGCGTATTCTTCCTTGCCGAGCCAAGGTGTGAACAGGCTTTTGAGCCAGACCGCATCGAGCAAGTAAGGCGCCACGCCCCACAGTGGCGACAGGATCAGCTTCCAGACGAAGCCGACGATGACGAAGGACAGGATCGTCGGGACGAAGATCGCGGTGCGGTAGAACGCGCTGAAGCGCAGCTTCGGACTGGACAGAAGCGCCGCCAGCAGCACGCCGATCGGGTTCTGAACCAGCATATGGACGATGAAGAACCAGACATTGTTGCGCAGCGCGTTCCAGAAACCCACGGACCAGCGCTCGTCGCCGAAGAGCATGCGGAAATTGTCGAGGCCGACGAACACCAACTGCTGATCCACTCTGCGGAACAGCGAAAGCTGCAGCGTCCCGAACAGCGGCACGATCATGACGGCGGTGTAGACGAGCAGTGCGGGCGCCAGGAACACCAGGATGTGCCAGCGGATTGGTCTGCGAATGGAGTCACTGTCCGTTGTCATGATCCGCCCTGTGCGCAAGTATCAGGAAGCGTAGAAACTAGTCCTCAATCGCTTTTCACGCCATCTTTACCGATACGCGACGGACTGGAACTCAAGCTTGATTTGAGGGGGCCGCGTGTGCGGCGCCTTTACCCTCCCCCTTGTGGGGAGGGTCGACGAGCATTTCTGAACGAAGTGAAGAATTGTGAGGCGGGGTGGGGGTTGATTCGGAACCCCCACCCCGCGTCGTAAACTCGCTTACAGCTCGGTTTTCTCCGCGACCCTCCCCACAAGGGGGAGGGTAAGAGGTGCCTCACTTCGACGGCTTGTACCAGGCGTCGAGGCCCTTCTGCAGCTTCTCGCCGGCAACCTGCGGCGTGTCGGTGCCGTTGATCACGTTGGCCGATTCAACCCAGGTCTCGTTTTCGAGGTTCGGCGTGCCGCGCGACAGGATCTGGTAGGTCGAGCGAATCGTCGGCTTGCACTTCTCGCGCCAGGACACGAATTCCTGGGCGAGCGGATCGTCCATCTTCACCGGCGCGTTGTTCAGGCTGAAGAAGCCCGGCAGCGCGTTGGCATAGATGGTGGCGAAGTCCGGCGAAGCGACCCACGACAGGAAGGCCTTTGCCGCATCGGCGTTCGGGCTCTTGGCATTGAGGCCGATGGCGATGTCGGTGTGGTCGGAGATGTAGCAGGTGTCGCCAGCGGCCTTCACCGGCGGCGGGAACGCGCCCATCTTGAACTGCGCCTGGGTGTTGAAGCCGGAAATCTCCCACGAGCCAGCGGGATAGATGGCGGCACGGCCGAGCGTGAACAGGTTCTGGCTGTCCGGGTAGGTCTGGGCCTCGAAGCCGTCGCCGAGATAGTCCTTCCATTTGGCGAGCGTCGCATAGGGCTCGACCCACTGCGGGTCGGTGAGTTTCTGCTCGCCCTTGATCAGCGCCAGGCGGCCATCTTCACCCTTCCAGTAGTTCGGACCGATGTTCTGGTAGCCCATCGTCGCGGCTTCCCAGAGGTCCTTGGTGCCCATTGCGAGCGGGATGTAGGTGCCGTCTGCCTTGATCTTGTCGAGAGCCGCGAAGAACTCGGCCTCGGTCGCCGGGACGGCGATGCCGAGCTTGTCGAATGCATCCTTGTTGTAGATGAAGCCGTGGATGACCGAGGCCATCGGCACGCAGAAAGTCGCCTTGCCGTCGTCGGTCTGCCAGGCGGACTTGGCGACGTCGGAGAAGTTCTCCATGCCGGGCACCGCCGTCAGGTCGGCGAGATGGCCCTTGGTATAGAGATCGAGCGAAGCGTCGAAGGGACGGCAGGTGATCAGGTCGCCCGCCGAACCTGCGTCGAGCTTGGCGTTGAGCGCGGCGTTGTATTCGGTCGGCGCCGAAGGCGAGAACACGACCTTGATGCCCGGATTGGCTTTCTCGAAAGCCGGGATCAACTTTTCCTGCCAGATGGCGAGGTCGTCGTTGCGCCAGCTCTCGATGGTGATTGTCTTGTCCTGGGCAAGCGCCGAACCGGCGAAGCCGAGTGCGCTGGAGCTCAGAAGGAGCGCGGTCAAAACTCTAGTTTTCATTGAAGTCTCCCACTTTTTGTTTGTTTAAGTTCGATGAGAGCTCGCGCTCCCCTCTAGGGCTCAATGACGTTTCGCCATCTCGCCCTAAATTTTGTGTTCGCGCATGATCTTTGTCCGAGAAGTCTGCAACTTCTCGGGATCATGCGCCAGCATGGCGAGCGCCGGCCGAAGCTTTTGACCGTTGCTCTCCAGAAGTCCATTCGCCGCGGCCGTGTCGCGGGCGCCGGCCGCCAGCAGGATCGCCGGCTTGACCTGCCCGCCGCTTTTCTCAAGCCAGCCGGCGGCGTCATCCTGGCTGCAGCCGGCGATCGCCGCTACGATGCGGGCGGCTCGGCCGCGAAGCTTGATATTGTCGGGTCGCAAATTGACCATGTAGCCATCATGCACATGGCCGAGATGGATGGCGACCAGAGTCGAGAACATATTGAGCGCGATCTTCTGCGCGGTGCCGGCGCCCATGCGGGTCGAACCGGCGATCATTTCCGGCGGCGTCGCCAGCACGATGCCGACATCGGCCTTCGTCACCAACGGGGTGCCGCCATTGTTGGCCATGCCGACCGTCGCGGCGCCGCAGCGGATCGCCTCGTCAAGCGCACTGACGGAATAAGGCGTGGTGCCGCTCGCCGACAACGCGAGCAGGCAGTCATTCTTGCCGAGCTTGCGGGTGCGCAGTTCCGAGACGACCTCTTCGGGATCATCCTCCGGGCCGCCCGCGAGATCGACAAATGCCTGCCTGCCGCCGGCGATCAGCACCACGACGCGATCATGCGAAATGCCGTAGGTGCCGGGCAGTTCAAGCGCATCGGCCAGCGCCATAAGCGCGGAGCTTCCGGCCGCCGCATAAAAAAGGCGGCCGCCCGAGGCTAGGCGGCCTGCGGCGATCTCGGCGGCTTTGGCGATGGGGTCGACGGCGCCCTGGACGCTCTTCGCAGCCTCGACCTGAGCCTCGGCCAACAAGCGCAGGATTGGTACGGGCGGCTGCAAATCGAGCCCCTTGGCCTTCGCATTCACTGCTTCGGTATTGGCAAGCGCCATCGATCTTCACTCCCTTTTTGGACAATACCAAAAAAATACCACTTGTCCAGCGGCGTTAACGAATATTTGTGGAACGACTGACCGATTGCGGACAAACCAATTAAATTACAATGTGTTGCCAAAATTCTGTGGCGTTAAAAAATTAACGCTTGGATATTGGTATTTTATTGGTATCATTCGCTCGCGAGGAGCAAGCAGCGTGGATCTGGTTCTAGGCATAGATGGCGGCGGAACGAGTTGCCGCGCGGCGGTGGCCACTGCCGCTGGCGTCATACTCGGGCGTGCCAAGAGCGGCGCCGCCAACATACGAACCGACCTTACGGGCGCGCGCTCCAGTATCGTAAGGGCGGCACAGTTGGCTTTCACCGAGGCTGGCATCGATCCGGAATTGATCGACCGGACCCCTGCGCTGCTCGGACTTGCGGGCAGCAATGTCGGCACCTACCGCCAGCAACTCGAGGCCATACTGCCTTTTCCGAAATGTGCTGTCGAGAGCGATGCGCTCATTGCGCTGGAAGGCGCGCTGGGCAGCGGCGACGGCGCAATCGCCATCCTCGGAACAGGCAGCGCCTATATGCTGCGACGCGGCGGCGTGGCGCGTACCGTCGGCGGCTGGGGGTTCCTGGTTGGCGACCAGGGCAGCGGCGCCCGCATCGGCCGTGACCTGCTGGAAGAAACACTGCTCGGCTACGACAACATCCGCCCGGCCTCGCCGTTGACACGCGCGCTTCTCGCTGTTTTCCGCGACAATCCACGCGATGTGGTCGAGTTCACCACGACTGCCAAGCCCGGCGATTTCGGTGGCTTCGCGCCGATGGTGTTCGAACACGCAGCGAAGGGCGACCAGGTCGCCGAGTTCATCCTGTCGCGCGCCGTCGCCGATATCGAGGCGTCGCTCGGGGTTCTGGACCTGCGGGACGATGAACCGCTCTGCCTACTTGGCGGGCTTGCAGCGCTTTATGCGCCCCGGCTTTCCGAGCGCTATCGCGCGCGCATGCTGGCACCGGCCCAGGATGCACTTGGCGGAGCCGTGGCGATGGCGGTCAGGCGCTTCAGCGCCGGGAAGGCCGCCAATGGATGACCTCGCCATCGAGATATTCGCGAACTTGAAGCGGGCAGGGCCCAATGGCATGCCGCTCTATCTGAAGCTTAAGCGTTCGATCGAGGACGCGGTGCAGCGCGGCGTGATCCGCCCCGGCGATGCGCTGCCTTCCGAGCGCGATATTGCTGCACGGGCCGATATTTCGCGGGTGACGGTGCGCAAGGCCGTGCAGGATCTCGTGCGCGCCGGCCTGCTGATCCAGCGGCACGGTTCGGGCACCTTCGTGGCGCGCCCGGTCGAACGCGTCGAGCAATCGCTGTCGCTGCTGACCTCCTTCACCGAGGATATGGCGCGGCGCGGCATGACGCTCAGGTCGGAATGGCTGGAGCGCGGCATCTACGCCCCGTCTCCGGATGAGATGATGGTGCTGGGCCTCTCTTCGAAAGAACAAGTGGCGCGGGTCAGCCGGCTGCGCATCGCCGACGGGACGCCGCTGGCGATCGAGCGCGCCTCGCTGTCGGCGGCGGTGATGCCGAACCCGTTGGCGATAGGCTCGTCGCTGTACGCGGCTCTCGAGACGACCGGCAGCCGGCCGGTGCGCGCCGTGCAGCGCATTTCGGCGGCCAATCTTGGGGCCGCGGATGCGCGCTTGCTTGATGTTCCGACGGGGGCTGCCGGACTTCACATCGAGCGCATATCGTATCTCGCCACCGGCAAAGTGGTCGAGTTCACCCGTTCAATCTATCGCGGCGACGCCT
Organism: uncultured Alphaproteobacteria bacterium; assembly: GCA_963839725.1. Taxonomy (GTDB): domain Bacteria; phylum Pseudomonadota; class Alphaproteobacteria; order Rhizobiales; family Rhizobiaceae; genus Kumtagia. The sequence goes on from CAWIWT010000007.1 coordinate 418,992, forward strand.
ATGATTTCGTCGCCGAACTCAGGCTTGGCGGTCCTTCCGCCAGCGCGGAGGCAGGCACATGATCGAAGCAACTCACATGCGCCGCGAGGTCGTGGAGATCCCGGATGCCGCGGCCCGGCTGCTCGATGGTGGGGAGCAAATGCTCGCCGAAGCCGGAAGGGGCATACGCGAGCGCAATCCGCGCTTCATTGTCAGCGTGGCGCGCGGCTCGTCCGATCATGCTGCGTCGTTCCTCAAATATGCGATCGAACTTACCGCCGGAATTCCGGTGGCGTCGGTCGGCCCGTCGATCGCCTCGATCTACGGCGCCAAGTTGAGGCTGGACGGCACTGTTTGCCTGTCGATCTCGCAATCGGGCAAGAGCCCTGACATCGTCGCCATGGCCAGGCAAGCCAAAGCGGGCGGCGCGATGACGGTTGCGCTGACCAATACTCCTGACTCTCCGCTGGCGCGGGCATCCGATTATCCCATCGACATTCTCGCCGGGCCGGAACGCAGCGTCGCCGCCACCAAGAGCTTTGTGAACTCGGCGATCGCGGGCCTGGCGCTAATGGCGCATTGCACCGAAGATACTCAACTGCTTGCCGCGCTGAAGCGCCTGCCGGCTGCACTGCGCGCTGCCGTCGAATGCGACTGGATGGAGCTCGCCGAGGCTTTGGTAGAGGAACGCTCACTGTTCATCCTCGGACGCGGCCCGTCCTATGCGATCGCCAGCGAGGCCGCGCTGAAGTTCAAGGAAACCTGCGGCATGCATGCCGAGGCCTACAGCGCGGCAGAGGTCATGCATGGGCCGCTCGCGCTGGTCGGGCCTGGCTTTCCGGTGCTGGCGCTTGCCGCCCGCGACGCCTCGGAAGCCTCGGTTGCCGAGACCGCCGACGCGCTGGCCGCCAAGGGCGCGACGGTGTTCGTGACGTCGCTGCGCACCGGTCAGGCACGGCAGCTGCCGCATGTCGCGACCGGCCATCCGTTAACAGACCCGCTGCCGCTGATCGTCTCGTTCTACGCCTTCGTTGAAGCCTTCGCGTGCCGGCTTGGCCTCAACCCGGACGAGCCGCGAAACTTGCGCAAAGTGACCGAAACACGATGAGCCGTAGCTCTGCCCTTTCAGCCGACGCGATCTTCGACGGCGAGGCCTGGCATGAAGATGCGGCGCTGATCATAAGCGACGGAATGGTGGATCGGCTCGCTGCGCGAAACGCGGTCCCGGACGGGATGGAGCGCGTTGACTTAAAGGGCGGATTTCTGTCGCATGGCTTCATCGATCTGCAGGTCAACGGCGCTGCCGGCGTGATGCTGAACGACCATCCGACGGTCGAGACCATCGAGACGATCTGCCGGACCAATGCGCGCTATGGTACGACAGCCGTGCTGCCGACATTGATCACCGACACGCCGGAAATAACGACAGCTGTTCTGGAGGCCGGCGCCGAGGCAACGCGTCGCGCAATTCCGGGGTTTCTCGGCCTTCATCTCGAAGGTCCGCATCTGTCGAGGACGCGCAAGGGCGCGCACGATCCGGCATTGATACGGCCCATGACCGATGCCGATCTGGCCAAGCTGATTGCGGCGCGCAAGCGCCTGCCCAATCTGTTGACGACCGTCGCAGTCGAATCGGTGCGGCCCGATCAGATTAAGGCGCTGTCGGAGGCTGGCGTGATCGTCAGTCTTGGGCACACCGACGCCAGCCACGAAGCCGCAAAAGCGGCAGCGGATGCGGGGGCATCGATGGTGACGCATCTTTTCAACGCGATGAGCCAGATCGGCAATCGCGAGCCGGGACTGGCGGGCACTGCGCTCGACGATCCCAGGCTACACGCCGGGCTGATCGCCGACGGTATCCATGTCGACCGCGCCACGATCGGCATCGCGCTGCGTGCCAAGCAGGGCGAGGGCACGATCTTTCTGGTCAGCGACGCCATGGCGCCGTTTGGCAGCGACATCACGTCCTTCACGCTGAATGGCCGCACCATTCATCGCCGCAACGGCCGCCTGACGCTCTCCGACGGTACTCTGGCGGGCGCCGATCTCGATCTGCCTTCCGCTGTTCGCTTCATGCATGTGACGATGGGCGTGCCGCTGCCGCAGGCGTTGAACATGGCGACGCTCTATCCGGCGCGGGCAATGGGGCTCGACCAAACTTTCGGCCATCTCGGCAAAGGTGCGCGTGCCGACATCGTGCATCTGGGCGAGGATTTCTCGGTGAGGGGCACTTGGATTGGTGGAACGCGCGTTTCGTAGCGGATCGTTGGCCCAGGCTTTACCAGCCTAATCCGCCGTACAACTCTTGCCAGTCCGCGTTCATATCTTCAATCATTTGGATTTTTCACGCGCGACGCCATCGCTTGATGCGCTTCTCGGCAATTATTGCCTCGCCGATATCGACATATTCCTGATAGCAGACCAGGCGGATCGCCCCGTACCGGCTTGTGAATCCTTTGGCCAGTCGCTGCTTATGCTCCCAGACACGGCGCGACAAATCGGAGGTGACGCCTATGTAGAGCGTACCATCCTTTTTCGACGCCAGGATGTAGACATAACCTGTCATTCTGTCATGCAATCATGGCGTGTGCTTTGATGCAAGGAGAGGTGGCAGATATCACACGGTGGACTGATGAGGATGGCTGCCGCACTCTTTCTCGGCATCATCATCTGTGAGCGTGACGATTGACGCCGCGCATCTCAACTCGTCATCCCGGCCAAGGGAGCATAGCGACCGCGAGCCGGGGTCCATTCCGTAACTTTTCAAATACTTGCGTGTATCTCGGCACGTGTGGCGCCTTGCAGCGTTACGGAATGGGTCCCGGATAGCCGCTTGTCGCTTCGCTCCGCCCGGCTTCCGGGATGACGCGGTTGAGGTGCTCGCGCTAATCAGCAAGGCGGCTGAACTGCCTCCCCTTCGCTCCCGCCCGGATCGCGTCGATGTTGGCGCGGTAGGCGGCTTCCGAGCCGCCCTTGAATACCGCCGAGCCGGCGACCAGCACGTTAGCGCCGGCGGCCACCACCAGCGGCGCAGTGTCGGGTGCAATGCCGCCATCGACCTCGATATCGATTGGACGGCTACCGATCATCGCCTTTACGCCGCGGATCTTTTCCAGCATTGCCGGAATGAAGGTTTGGCCACCGAAACCCGGATTGACGGTCATGATCAGGATCAGGTCGAGCCGGTCGAGCACATGCTCGATGGCGCTTTCCGGCGTTGCAGGGTTGAGCGACACGCCGGCCTTCCTGCCGAGATGCTTTACCGTCTGCAGCGAACGGTCGAGATGCGGCCCCGCCTCGGCGTGGATGGTGATGATATCGGCGCCGGCCTCGGCGAAGGCGGCGATATATGGGTCAGCCGGCGAAATCATCAGATGGCAATCGAACACCTTGTCGGTGCGGTTGCGGATCGCCTTCACAACCGGCGGGCCGAAGGTGATGTTTGGGACGAAATGACCATCCATTATGTCGAGATGCACCCAGTCGGCGCCCGCCCGCACGACGGCCTCGACCTCGTCGCCGAGCCGCGAGAAATCCGCCGATAGGATCGACGGGGCGATGATGGTATTGGTGGTCATGTGGTGGCCTTTTGCTTGGCGGTTGCGCGCGGAACAACGGCGGGCTGATCGGAAGTCGGGCCAAGCTTCCGTATGCTTCGCGGGATTGTCGAACGGCCTTCCCTTGCTCTGGAGATCATCGAATGCGTGCGCTCTTCATATTCCAGGAGAATCTGCGGGATCATGAACAGTTCGAGGCCTATCGCAAGCTTGTAATGGCGACGCTGACGCCGTTCGAGGGAAAACTTCTGGTGAGGGGAGGCCCATCCACGGTGATCGAAGGCGACTGGCCGTTCGAACGGACCGTAGTGCTGGAATTCCCCTCACGAGACAAAGCCGAGGGCTGGTACAACTCGAAGGCCTATCAGGACATTCTGCCGCTTCGCTTGAGCAGCATGACCTGCAACGCCATCATTGTTGACGCCGTCGACTAGCGCATCGGCCCGAAAATCGGAATCGATTTCGGAAAGCACGATGCGTAGTATCAAAGAGATACAGCGTCCTTTGCGTCCGAAAGGACGCGCGGCGCTGTAGAGCGGTTCATCATTTCACGGCGTCGATGAACCGCTCTAATCCTTGGTTTGTCTCGTTTTCGAACCGCAAAACCGCTACGCACTTTTCCTGGAAACGCTCTGGAGCGGCTCATCATTTCACGGAATTGATGAAACCGCCCCAATCCTTGGTTTGTCGCGCTTCCGAACCGGAAAACCGCCACGCACTTTTCCTGGAAACGCTCCGGGCGCTCAATCGATGTCGAACGAAACGCCCTGCGCCAGCGGCAACGCCTTCGAATAGTTCACCGTGTTGGTGGCGCGGCGCATATAGGCCTTCCAAGCATCCGAGCCGCTTTCTCGGCCGCCGCCTGTCTCCTTCTCGCCGCCGAACGCGCCACCGATTTCTGCGCCCGACGTACCGATGTTGACGTTGGCGATGCCGCAGTCGGAACCTTCGACGGACAGGAACCGCTCCGACTCCATCAGGTCGCGGGTGAAGATCGACGAGGACAGGCCGGCGCCGACCGCATTGTGGTCGGCGAGCGCGGCGTCAAAGTCGCTGTATTTCATGACGTAGAGGATCGGCGCGAAGGTTTCCTCCAGCACGGGGCCGGCCTGCTTCGGCATCTCGACCAGCGCCGGCCGGACATAATATGCGCCACCATGGCCGTTCTCGACGCGCTCGCCGCCTGTCACCTTACCGCCTTCGGCCTTCGCGGCATCCAGCGCTTTCTGCATGCCGTCGAACGCGGCCTTGTCGATCAGCGGCCCGACCAGCGCGCCGGTTTCCAGCGGGCTGCCAACCGAGACGCTTTCGTATGCCTTCTTCAGCCGGGGGACGAGTGTGTCGTAGACGCTGTCATGAACGAACAGGCGGCGCAGCGTCGTGCAGCGCTGGCCGGCCGTGCCCATGGCGCCGAAGGCGATGGCGCGCAGCGCCATGTCGAGATCTGCCGATGGGCAGACGATGCCGGCATTGTTGCCGCCGAGTTCGAGGATGGCGCGGGCGAAGCGCTTCGCGAGGCGCGGGCCGACGTCGCGGCCCATGCGGGTGGAGCCGGTGGCCGAGACCAGCGGGATCCTCGGATGATCGACCATGGCTTCGCCGACTGCGCGATCGCCGATCAGCACCTGCACCAGGCCAGCCGGTACGTCGCCGGCGCGCTTGGCGGCCCGCGCGAAGATCACTTCGCAGGCGAGCGCGGTCAGCGGCGTCTTTTCCGATGGCTTCCAGACGACCGCATTGCCGCAAACCAGCGCAAGCGCCGCATTCCACGACCACACGGCTACGGGGAAGTTGAAGGCCGAGATGACGCCGACGACGCCAAGCGGATGCCAGGTTTCCATCATGCGGTGGCCGGGGCGCTCGGTGGCGATGGTGAGGCCGTAGAGCTGGCGCGACAGGCCGACGGCGAAGTCGCAAATGTCGATCATTTCCTGGACCTCGCCGAGGCCTTCGGACGGGATCTTGCCGACTTCAATGGAGACGAGCCGACCGAGATCAGCCTTGGCGGCCCGCAGTTCCTCGCCGAGCAGGCGGACCAATTCGCCGCGCTTCGGCGCAGGCACATTGCGCCACACGCGGAAGGCTTTGTCGGCCTCTTCGATCGCAGCGGAGGTGCCGGCAGCCGAAATGGTCTTGAGCGCTGCGATTTCCTCGCCCGTCACTGGGCTCCGTACAATCAGATCGCCACCCGAAAGCCGACCGGCAGCTATGCCCAGGCGGCCGAGAAGTTCGTTGGTTTCCTGTTTGATGCTCATGGATAACTCCCTTGCGAGACGCGCAGCGCCGCCATCGGGCACCAATGTAGCATCTCGACATCATTGTTGTTGTGAGCCGCAACTTCTCGCGGTTCAGGCTGTGGCGGCTATATCGCGAGATGGGACAAAGTTTCCACCGGATTCCGTTATGCCATTCGGCTCAGACCGGGATTCTGCCGGCGGGAGGATTTTAGCCAGCGCCTCCCACGGCAGCCGAAGCCGGTACCAGGCGCGGCGAAATCCGAAGGACGCCGAAACGACTGCGACCTGCCGCGTCGAACCGCTCGGCCCGGGAACAAACCCCGCCCTTCGCGCTCCTCCTTGCATCTCTTTGCCGTTTCAGGCGCCATTTCGATCATACTATGAGTCCACGGCCTAAACCTGCCTGTCCGTTGCGATCGGGCTTTTGGTTCAGTACAAGGGTTAGGCTTGGACGCCCTCGAGCTTCAGCTGGTGGAAGGCTTACCGCTGTGGCTGCATCTTGCCGTACACGGCATCGCGATAGAGATCATGACTGCTTATATCGATCCGCTGCTGACCTTCCTGACGCTGCTCGCTGCGATTTATGGCGTGACCGTGGCGCTCTACTTCATCTACGGGGTCGGTATCGCGTGGCTCAACAGCCGCAATCCGGAGCGGCGCATTCAGAAGACGCGACGCGGCGAGAAGCGGATGTGGGCCGAAATCCGCCAGAGCATGATTTCCATCCTTGTCACCTCTACATCGGTCGCCTTTGGCCTATTCGCCCAGCACATGGGCTGGACGCCGACACCGTGGACGCTGACCTGGTGGAACGCGCTGCCGATATACTTCCTCTGCATGGTCATATCCGACCTGTGGTTCTACGCGGCGCACCGCCTGCTGCACACCAAGCTGTTTTACAAGCATCACGCTTGGCATCACCGAAGCGTCGCGCCGACAGCGTGGAGCCATGATTCGATGACGGTGGTGGATACCGCGCTGTGCCAGGCTCATCACACGTTGATGGTTTTCCTGATCCCGTTCCCGCCGCTGATCATTCTTGCCAACCGCGCCTACGATCAGATCAATGGCACCTTCGGCCATGCCGGCTTCGAATATTTCGCCTCGCCGACTTCGCGCTTCCCGTCGCCCATGCTGAGCGTGTTCTTCCACGACCAGCATCATTCGGAATTCCGCTACAACTACGGAAACTATTTTTCGTTCTGGGATCGCGTGTTCGGGACGATCGCGCCAGACTATGACCAGCGCGTCAAGGTCATGGAAGGCGAGGACTTGCCTTTACGGCTGTCCACCGACAAGGCGCAGCATCCTGCCGAGTAGCGTCGGTCACGGAACTATCAGAGTGCCGGGGTAGCAAGACAAGCCGGGTGCGCCGATCGGTTGAAGGTTGCGATCTCATCCGGTTTGAAGCCGAACGAGGCTAGAAGCGACAGAAAGCGAAAACCCTTCTGTCGCAAGATGACCGGCATGCCTGCGCCTCACGGCACGATCAGCGTGCCCGCTCCGTGTTCGGTGAAGAGTTCAAGCAGCACCGCATGCGGGGTCTTGCCGTTGAGAATGACGACACCTTCGACGCCACGCTCGATCGCCTCGATGCAGGTCTCGACCTTGGGGATCATGCCGCCCGAGATCGTGCCGTCCATGATCAGCCCCTTGGCCTGCGCAACCGACAACTCGTCAATCAGTTTCTTGTCGGCGTCGAGCACCCCGGGAACGTCGGTCAGGAACAGCAACCGCTTGGCTTCCAACGCGCCGGCTATGGCGCCGGCAAAAGTGTCGGCGTTGATGTTGTAGGTGTGGCCGTCACGGCCTGGAGCAACTGGCGCGATCACCGGGATCATCTCGGAATGGGCCAGCAGGTCGAGCAGTGTGCGGTCAACCTCGACAGGCTCGCCGACAAAGCCGAGATCAAGCACGCGCTCGATGTTGGAATCCGGATCCTTGATAGTCTTGCGCGCCTTTTCGGCGAACACCATGTTGCCGTCCTTGCCGCACAGTCCGATCGCCCACTCACCCTCGGCATTGATCAGCGCCACGATCTCTTTGTTGATCGAGCCTGCCAACACCATCTCGACGATCTCCACCGTCTTCTGGTCGGTGACGCGGAGGCCACCCTCGAATTTCGATTCGATTCCCATCTTGGTAAGCATGGCACCGATCTGCGGTCCGCCGCCATGGACGACGATCGGGTTTACGCCGGATTGCTTCAGCAGCGCGATGTCGCGGGCAAAGGCCTGGCCGAGCGCCGCATTGCCCATTGCGTGGCCGCCATATTTCACCACGACGGTCTTGTTTTCGTAACGCTGCATATAGGGCAGGGCACGGGAAAGCAGCGCGGCCTGAGCTTCGGCGGTTTCAGCAATATCCATGGCGGGAGGTCCTTGGGAGGCGATCGGATTCGGCCCGCGTCTTAGAGCAAGATGCGCCGATTTGGAATGCGGTGCGCCAAACGACGCGAGGTGGCCGCCGGATTAAGCATATGTTTACCACCGGTGAGGATGTTGGGGGTCTGCGGGTTAGTATCGTGTACCGCGGCGCCTCGGCGCCCAGGCAACAGGTCCGTCGCATCCACCCCGTGTGCGGCGGACCTTCATCAACGCGTCATTCCATCTGCGGCCAAGTCCACGACGAAATGGACGGCAGTCTATCATCAACAGTTTCCGGCGCCGGTCAGGCTTTCGATTTGGCCTTCGGCTTCGCAGGCGCCTTGGAGGCGGCGGCCTTTGGAGCCGCAGCCTTGGGGGCTGCGGCCGCCTTGGGAGCTGCGGTCGCCTTGGGAGCCGCCGCCTTTGGAGCAGCAGCCTTGGCGCGCTTCTGCTTGCCAGCAGGCACTGCATCCTCGGCTTCGATCTCGCTCGTCGCCTGGAGCCAGTGGACTTCTTGGGCGCCATGCGGGCGTCCCGCCGTCTCCCAAATTTCATAGGCACGCTGCTTGATGCGCTGTTGCTTGTCGCCGCTCATATTGGCTCTCCTGTCCCAGCCGCTGCCGTTTTCATGATCGTGCAAATAAAAGCCGGTGCGGTGCTGCACTGTCACCATATTGACAGATTTCCGTAACGCAAGGCAGTGGCCGCCGCCGACTTACTCACAGCGGAACGCCCTATCCTCGATCATGCTGGAAGGATCGACATTCTGATCGTCCACCGCGATCTCGAATGCAGTTTGATGCCACTGACGAGACTGGTGTTGCCCATGGCGCTATGCTCGCACCCCTGTCGACAAAATCGCCGGCCATGCACGCGCGGCCGCAGCGTAGTCTTCCGCACGGAGGTCGGGTTTGGATAGCAAGGTGGCGCCGAATTTCAGGAGCTTTGATTTCCTGTCGAAAGAGATCGTGGAATACCGGCAGCCCCCGCTCGGCAAATCGCCGAAGTCGCGCTAAGGTTGGACTGAAGTCGGAGGGCACTGACATTCAATCGCTGCCGATAGCACATCCGGATGAGGCGAAGGCGACAGCCGGCAGTTCGCTACCGATTGCCTATTCCACCGGGGTGTTGTGCTGGCTGCTCTCTGCTGGCGTCTACATTGCGGCCAAATGGGTTGCGCCGGAGATGCCGCCCTGGGCGCTCTGCTTCTGGCGGCTGGCTCTGGCCTGCGCGATCCTGCTGCCGATCGTTCATCACCACCACGGCGCGATGATCTTGCTGATCCGGTCGAGGCCGTTGGAGGTTCTGCTCATAGGCGCCATCGGCCTGGCGCTGTGCCAGGGGATGATCTATACCGGCCTCAACTACACTGGCGCGACCACCGCAGGCATCATAATGGCGCTGTCGCCGATCATGACGATGGTGCTTGCCCGGATAGTACTTGGCGAGCCGCTCGGCCTCTGGAAGGCGCTCGGAGCGCTACTCGCCCTAGCTGGCATGATCGTGATCGTCGCGCGGGGCGACCTCGCTGCGCTGATGCGGCTCCAGTTCAACCCCGGCGAGCTGTGGATCGTGGGCAGCGCACTCTGCTGGGGCCTGTACACCGTTCTCCTGCGCCGCTCCAGATTCGGCATCGAGCTTCTGCCAATGGTGGTCCTCCTGCTCGGCGCCGGTGCGGTGGCCGCACTTCCGTTTTACCTATGGGAACTGTCTTCCGGCGAACGCTCGGCACTGCACCCGAACGGCCTTCTGGCACTCGCCTACGTGGTCGGCCCGGGCGGTGCGCTGATGTACTACCTCTACAATCGCAGCGTTGAGACGCTCGGCGCTGGCCGCGCCAGCATGCTGCTCTATTTGCAGGCACTCTTCGTCGCCGTGCTCGCCTATCTCCTGCTCGGCGAAAGCCTGCACGACTACGACCTCATAGGCGCGGCCTTTATTGTCGGCGGCCTGGTGCTGGCGACAGTGGTCAAGCCGAAGCCCCGTGCGGAACACGCCCCGTAGCCAGTCCGGAGGACCAACGCTGCCAATTCGGGTTTTGCGCGAAAAAGTGGGGAAGGAAACTGAAGCGCGGAGATGATGAAATTTGGGTGCCTGTATCGCTGCAGCCGCGCCGAAGGCTGAGCAGTGTTACTTCACACTGCAAGCAGAGTTCTGAACATAGGCCATCGCATTGTCTGCGTGGAAACTGATGGTGCGGATCCAATTGTCGGGCGCGAATGAGCCGACGCCTGCCGCGCCCACAATCATGACAAGGGAAACCACATAGGTCCGCAACTTCGATAGCTGCTGGTCATCGTGGTCCAATTGGTGGCTATGGTTGTAATTCGCTCGCATGGCGCTTCTTTAGAGCACGAACGTTTCAACGCTCCAAACACGATGATTTCAATTTTACGGAACAGCGAATTTGGTGCTTGCGCCTGCGCTGACATGACATTGGCGGTTGCCGCGAAGAGCAATTCAAGGCGGGGCGAGCATAATAGGACTTGGCTGCTAAAGTCGCTTGCCGCTTTGCGGATCGAAGAGGTGAACGAGCTCGGCGCGCGGCCGCAGCCTCAGAGTATCACGGGGTTTGAAATTGTGCCGGTCCCGGAAAAGCGCCACGAGATCGCTTTCGCCGAACCGCAGAAACACCATGGTCTCCGAGCCGGTTGGTTCGACCACTTTGATGGTCGCAAGGATGCCGTCCGCAGCCAGATCAAAATGCTCGGGCCGCACGCCATATGTCACGTCCTGGCCTTCCGTCACTTTTGCGCCCGCCGGTATCGGCAGCCTGACACCGTGAATCTCGACACCGCCGCCCCTGACTTTGCCCTTCAGCAAATTCATCGACGGCGAGCCGATGAAGCCGGCGACGAAGATGTTGGCCGGCCGGTCGAACAGTTCGAGCGGCGCACCCACCTGCTCGATACGACCGGCCTGCATCACCACGATCTTGTCAGCCATGGTCATCGCTTCGACCTGGTCGTGCGTGACGTAGATCGTGGTCGTCTTCAGGCGCTGGTGCAGTTCCTTGATCTCGGTGCGCATCTGTACGCGCAACTTGGCGTCAAGGTTAGACAGCGGTTCATCGAACAGGAAAACCTGAGGATCGCGTACAATCGCCCGTCCCATGGCGACGCGCTGGCGCTGGCCGCCAGACAGTTGGCGTGGGTAGCGCTGCAAGTATGGCGTCAAGTCCAGGATATCCGCGGCTTTCTTCACGCTGTCGGCGATTTTCGACGGATCGGTCTTCCGGAGTTTCAGTGCGAATGCCATGTTCTGCGCTACCGTCTTGTGCGGATAGAGCGCGTAATTCTGGAACACCATGGCGATGTCGCGCTTGGCTGGCGGCAAATGATTTACAACGCGTTCGCCGATGGCGATTGTGCCGCTGCTCACGCTCTCCAGACCGGCCACCATGCGCAGCAATGTGGATTTCCCGCAGCCGGACGGCCCGACCAGCACGACAAACGCTCCGTCGGGGATGTCAACGCTTACTGCGTGCAAGACGCTCACAGCGCCGAAGGCTTTGGAAACGTCCTTGATCGCGACTTGAGCCATCGTCTCCCCACCGATGTTCCGCCATTCGGGGCGAAGCTAGCCAAGTGACGCATCCAAGTCCACTGCTAGAAACTGGCGCGACCAGATTCGCCCATCTTCGTTGACAGCGAACCGCGTTGTGCGAATAGTGCAGGGCGATACTGCACGCATGAAGATTCAATGCGCAGGTGAACGGATGGCGGGGAGGCTAAGCCGTTTCAGGTGAAGACGCTGGTGCAAACCGACGAGCAGTGGCGTACTATTGGCCATACCAATTTCGAATGAATCTCTGGGAGGAGCAAACATGAAAGTAGGTCTCTACAACCAACTCGTACGTATGGGCGCGACACGCCGCGAAGTCTTGAAAGGCGCGGCCAGCGTGGCCGCGATCGCCGCCACGTCGTCCGCGGGTTTTAGTGCGCTGACCAGCGAAGCTTCGGCGCAGGGCAATCTACGCGCCGAGATCCTGAAGATTCCTGGCGTAAACAAGGGGTCGCCGACCGACGCCGACTGGCAGAAGGTTGGCGAGCTTTGCATGGGGCCGACCAAGGCCAATGTCGCCGAGGGCGAATTCGCCGGGGTGGAACTGACCTTCTTCGGCATCAACAACCAGAACCTTCATAACCTGCTGTTCCGCGGCTTGCTGAAGCCGTGGGAGGCCTACACCGGCGCCAAGATCAACTGGATCGATCTGGCCCAGGCCGACTACAACCCACGCCTGCAGCAGTCGATCGCGACCGGCACGGTGGATTTCGACATCCTTGCCATGGGCGCACCGCTTGAGGGCGACACCGCCGGCAAGGGCCTGCTCGACGAGATGCCCGACTGGGTCAAGACCCAGATCGATATGGACGACTACGTGAGCTACCTGAAAGCCCCGGTCGGCACCTGGGACGGCAAGACCTACCGCGTTTCGATCGATGGCGACTGCCACACCCTGTCCTATCGCAAGGACTACTTCACCGACGCCGCGATCACCGCTGCCACGGGCATGACCGAAGTGCCGGACACCTGGGCCAAGGTCGATGCCTTCACCAAGAAGGTGAAGGGCCAGAAGGACCCGCTCACCGGCCAGCCCGCCTATGGCTTCCTTGATCCCTTGAAGTACCAGTGGGGCGGCTTCGGCTACTACTTCCTCGCCGACCGCGCGGCAGCCTACGCCAAGCATCCGGACGATCCGGCGTGGCTCTTCGACCCCGACACCATGAAGCCGCGCGTCAACAACCCCGGCTGGGTGCAGGCGATCCAGGACGTGATGGACCTTGTTGCGGCCGGCGTCTATCCGCCGGACCAGGTCAACACCGATCCAAACGGTACGGCCTTCTCGCAGTTCCTTGCCGGCACGGGATCGATGGTTACTTGGTGGGGCGACGTCGGATCGCAGGCGCAAGACACTGGACAGTTCGGTCGTGGGCGATGTTACCGGCTTCTCGATCAATCCCGGTGCCGACAAGGTCTACAACTCCAAGACGGCTGCTTGGGAGACCCCCGCTACGCCGAACTTCGCGCCCAACATGGCCTATATCGGCTGGGGCGTTTACGTGACCAACCGCGTCTCCGGCGACGAGAAGAAGCGCAAGGCAGCGTGGTCGCGTTGCCGCGCATCTTGGCGGCAAGGATCTCTCGCTCTGGATGGCGGCCTATCCGTCGGGCTTCCAGCCTTACCGGAACGCCACTTCAACTACGAAGAGTAGGAGGCGGCGAGGCTACGATCGCGCCTTCCTCGAGGACTATCTCGGCTCGAACGCCGACAGCTACAACCATCCGAACGCCGCGATCGAGCCGCGCATCCCCGGCATCTTCCAGTACTACTCGATTGCCGAGGACGAGCTGATGAAGGGCGTCGACGGTCAGTACAAGTCGGCTCAGGAGACCGCGGACGCCATCGCCGCCGCCTGGGAGAAGATCACCGACCAGATCGGCCGCGAGAGCCAGATCAAGCTCTACAAGGCTTCGCTCGGGATGTAGACCGGCGCGAAAGCTCGTACGTCCGCCCGGCGGCGCTGCCGCCGGGCTTTTTTTGAGAGGAGAGCCGCGCTAGGCTCTTCGCAGGGATCATTGGGAACTCCGCGTGTCCGAACAAGCCACGGCAATCGCGCAGAACAGTTCGCTCGGTGCCGCGCTCGACACCATCACGCCCGGTCGCAGGAAACTCGGCCGCGCCCTCATGGTGCTCGCCACGGCGGGCCTCGCTGTCGTCGCCCTCATCCAGATTCTCTACGCCGCCGGCGCCATCGGCTTGGGTTTTTCGAACTGGCGGCCGCTGCTCTATGCCTATGTGCTTTGGGGCGTGGCGCTCGGCGTCGGCCAGGTGCTGACGCGCGGCGAGGAGGGCCATCGCGCGCTGTTCCTGCTGCCAGCCGTGCTGTTCACCGTCGCGATGGTCGTGTTCCCCACCCTGTTCGGCTTCTACATCGCCACGCTCGACTGGAACCTCAGCGGCACGCCGAAATTCAACGGCCTCGATAATTTCTGGCAGATGCTGCGCGATCCCTTTTACATCAACGCCCTGCTCAATATGATCTTCTACGTGCTGGCCGTGTCCGTGGAATACGTCATCGCCTTCGGTTTGGCACTGCTGCTCAACGCCCAGATCCGGGCGCGAAAATTCTTCCGCGTCGTCTTCCTGCTGCCGCTGATGCTGTCACCGGTCGCCGTCTCCTGGATGATCGGCAAGTCGCTGATGGAGTATCGCTTCGGCCCGGCCGCGACGCTGGCGCGCAAGCTCGGCTGGGACAATCCTGCGTTTTTCGCCAACCCATGGACGGCGAAGCTCTCGATCATGCTGATGGACGCCTGGACCTTCATCCCGTTTCTGATGATCATGCTGCTCGCCGGCCTGCAGGCGCTGCCGCGCGACATCCTGGAGGCCGCAAAGGTCGACGGGGCGAACGCCTGGCAGACATTCTGGGGCGTCATCTTCCCGCTGATGCTGCCGGTATCGATCACGGCGGTCATCCTGCGCATCATCTTCAAGCTGAAGCTGGCCGACATCGTCATCACCGTGACATCGGGCGGGCCGGGCGGCGCGACCGACACGGTGACCAGCTTCATCTTCCGCGAGTACCGCGACCGCTCGAATGTCGGCTACGGCACCATGCTCGCCATGGTCTACCTGATCATCATCATCGTGTTCGTCACACTGCTCTTGAAACTCGCGAACCGCTTCGTGCGGAACGTAACTTGAGGAGCGCGGCATGAGCAGCGAAGCGATCGAACACGCCCCTTCGGAAGTCCGTTCGCCGGCGGCGCTCTACGCCAGCCGCGTTTTCATTTACGGTGCTTTGATCTTCTGGGCATTCATCTGCCTTTTCCCGCTCTATTGGACCGTGTCCACCTCGTTCAAGGCGGCCGTAAACGTCACGCAGGGGCACTTGATCCCGTGGGTTGACTTCGAGCCGAATTGGCGCGGCTGGCGCTCGCTCGGGCTGTCGCCCGACACGATCGGCACCACCTCGACCGTGCGCGACGAGCTTCTGAAACGCTTCACCAATTCAGTAATCACCTCGCTCGGCGCTTCGACGCTGGCCATTATAATCGGCAGCCTCGCCGCCTATGGGCTGACGCGCTTCCGCTACAAGTTCGGGTGGATGAAGAATGAGGACATCTCCTTCTTCTTTCTATCGCAACTGATCCTGCCGCCGGTCGTTCTCGCGCTGCCCTTTCTGGTTCTCTACAAGGAACTCAACCTGCTGGACACGCGCATCGGGCTGATCCTGCTCTATACGTTGATGGTGCTGCCGATCGTCATCTGGATCATGCGAGATCAGTTCAACTCGATCCCGATCGAACTGGAGGAGGCAGCCCTCGTCGATGGATTGTCGATCTGGGGCGCTTTTTTCCAGATCGTGCTGCCCATCGCGCTTCCGGGCATGGTCGCGGCCTTCATCCTGTCTGTTGTGCTGTGCTGGAACGAGTATTTCTTCGCGGCGCTGCTGACCTCGACCAACGCCAACACCATCCCCGTGATGGTAGCCAGCCAGACCGGCTCGCAAGGCATCAACTGGTGGTCGATGGCCGCGCTCTCCACCGCCGCGATCGCGCCGTTGGCGATCATCGGCGTTTTCCTCGAGCGCTATCTGATCAAGGGGATGACGGCCGGCGCGGTGAAGTAGCGTCAGGCAGCTTTGTCGTTGCCGCCAGTGCCTGGACGAACGGCACGGGTCAGCCCTTTTAGGATATCTGCCGCCCGTTCCCTGACCTGCGTCGCATCATAAGCCGCTTGCAGCCGCAGCCAGGTTTCAGCTGTTCCGCCGACCACCGTTTCGAGCCGCAAAGCGAGCTCAGCCGATATCGCACTTTCTCCAGCAACGACACGGTGCAATTGCGCACGACTGATGCCTAGCGCAGCGGCTGCTTGGGCTACGGAGAGATTGAGAGCTTCAAGATCTTCACGCAAACCTTTGCCCGGGTGCGGCGGATTTCTCATCGGCATGGTTGTTCCTCAATGGTAGTCGACCAAGTCGACGTCGCAAACGTTTCCATCTTCAAAGCGAAAAACGATCCGCCAGTTCGCGCGTACCGTGATCGCCCATTGACCATCACGGTTTCCCTTTAGCGGATGCAGCGCCGGAAGGATGGCCGATCAACATCCGAAGGCTCATTTGCAGCATCGAGCGCAGCTAGAACCATCGCGATTTTCTCCACCATATCAGCGGACAGCTTGCTTCGGTCGTCATCTTCATAAAAGGCGTTTCAACCCCCGGTGACGAAACGACACAATCATAACGAACTTGTATCATGTCGCGTGACATAAGATCTTGTTTTTAGCTTGGCCCTAGCAACGCTCGCAGCCGCTGCAAAATCAGATCCCGGCCCTTGCGGCCCAACTCCGCCGACGCGTCCTTTGCGGTCGCCGTATACCAGCCCTTGTTGTCGCCGAACTTCTCCATGGCTACCGCCTCGGGACACAGCGCCATCATCAGCGAGGTCTCACCCTGCCCAGCGTGATCGAACGGATACTCGGCCAGAATCTCGGACGTCATCAGCGGGTGCACCTGCACCCAGTTGAATGGATTAGCGCCGGCGGCATGGTCGGCATAGTAATTGGCGGAAGCCTCGTTACCCCACCAGCCTTCGCCATGCTCGCGTTCGAGGAAACGGAAGATCGCCTGGCGGCCCGCCGACTTGAAGGCAAGATCGGTCGGCATGCCGGCAACGAAATTCTCGGTCTGGTGGTGAATGATGGCGTGAATGTTGCGAAAACCGATCCTGAGCAGCGAGTAGAAAAGGTCCTCGGCGAATGGCGCGAGTTGCCGCCCTTCGACCTGCACGGAACCGTTGCCTTCCGGCGGTTCCACAGCATAGCTCGCGGCGCCGTAATAAAACGGCGGCAGGATGATGACCGGCATCTCGGGCTCGATCAGTTCAAGCATCTTGATGACGGCCAGCGTGTCCATGCCGACCGCCATGTGCTCGCCGTGATATTCGAGGACGC
Organism: uncultured Alphaproteobacteria bacterium; assembly: GCA_963839725.1. Taxonomy (GTDB): domain Bacteria; phylum Pseudomonadota; class Alphaproteobacteria; order Rhizobiales; family Rhizobiaceae; genus Kumtagia. The sequence continues at coordinate 436,090 of CAWIWT010000007.1, forward strand.
CGAGAGGCAGCACAACCGGCCAATTCCCGGCAATCGCCGTGCGGATCTGGTGCGGCAGCATCAATTCGTAGCGCATCGGCTACTCCATATTGGTGTGACGCGCGCCCATTGCTTCCGGTGAAGCGTCGAGAAGTTTCTTCAGCCTCAAAACCATCACCTCGAACAGAATAAACAGCGCGCCCTCGAAAACGGAGCCCATCGGCAGCACCGACGTCTTCGCCGTCCCTTGATCGCTGGCCATGGTCTGCGCCGGGATCAGCAGCTTGTGGTCTGCAAGCTTGCCGCGCTGCCATCGGGTTCGGCGGTCAGCAGCAGGTTCGAAGCGCCCGCCTTGTTCGCCACCTGCATCAAGGTGAGAACCGTCGTCTCGCCCGGACCAGAACTCGTGAGGAACACATCTTTCGCCCCAAGCGGCGGCATCGTCATATCACCAACCACCGAGACCGGCAGGCGGAGATGGAAGAGCCGCATGGCGAAATCCCTTGAGCTGCAAGGCTTCGCGGCCGCAGCCATAGACGCCGGTAAGATTAGCCTTGGCGAGCCTGTCATAGGCGGCATCCACCGCCTTCTCGTCCATCTTGCCCAATACGACGCCCAATTCATCGAGCGCGATCTGGAATTCGCTCTTCCCCGCGCTCACGACAGCTCCGTCATCAGGGTCTTCGTTTGGCCGTACAGATCCTTGAAAACCCTATAGGTCCGCTCATAAACAACGCGATGCTTGCGGTTGGGCGCAATCCGCCGTTCCTCTGGATTCCACGACAAGATGTCCCCGCGCTTTACCGCGCCGATCGCCAACGCCGCGAGGAATGCATCGCCGTAACAGGCACCAATGGTCCTTTCGCAAACGCTCTGCGGCAAACCTGAGACATCCGACGTCGCCTGCGACCAGACTTTGTTCTTGGTGCCGCCACCGACCGCCAGGAGCTTCCTCGGCACCTCGCCGATATCGCGGTAGGTCTCGATAATGTGGTTGGTGCCGCAGGCGATGCCTTCCAGCAGCGCCCGGTAAAGGTGACCGCGCTTATGGATCAGGTTGAGGCCGAAGATGACGCCCTTGGCATGCGGATCATGGATCGGCGTGCGCTCGCCGGAAAAATACGGCAGCATGACCAAGCCTTCCGCTCCCGGCGGCGTCGCCTCCGCCTCACGCGCCAGAATACCAAAGGCCTTATCCTGATCGATGTCGCGCGCCGCGACATCGCGGAACCAGTGGGTAAGCGTGCCGCTGGTAGCCAGGCCAGCCATCGAAGCATGTTCACCCGGATAGAGCCAGGGGGCATACCAAAGACGAGGGTCCTCGATGCGGGCCTTCGACAGCATGATGGTGAAGATGGTCGAGCCATACATCACCATCATGTCGCCGGCCCTGGCGACGCCGACGCTGATCGCTTCCGCTGCCGCATCGATGGTGCCGGCGATCACCGGCGTTCCGGGCGAAAGGCCGGTGGCCTTCGCCGCCGCCCTGGTGACATGCCCGGCGATCTCGGTGGACCACATCAATCTGGGCAGCCGGTCGAGGCCGATAATGTCCTTGCGAGAGTTCGTCGCTCCAACCCTTGCCTATGACGTAGAGCGGCGAAAAATTGGCGGCGGAATAGTGGTCGATCACGCACTCGCCAGTCAGTTTCTGGACGAGATAGGTGGTGGACGTAACGATCTTCGCAGCTTTCTCGAAAATCTCGGGGCGGTTCTTCTTCAGCCATAGGATTTTCGGACCGACGGATTGCGACGTCAGCGCATTGCCGCACGCGGCGAGGATGAGATCCTTGCCGATCGCCGCGTTGAGCTCCTCGATCTCCTTTGCCGCCCGCGCATCGACCCCGTATAGCGCGGCATTGCAAAGCGCTTCGCCCCTGGGGTCCACCGGCAGCATGCAAGGCCCGATGGCGCTGGTGCCGACGCAGCGGATTTCTGCTGCCGGAATCTTCGAACTCTCCAGCATCGCCTTGCAGATATGGACGAAATCGCCCCACCAGTCCTGCTTTGGCCGGTGCTCCGCCCAGCCCGGCTGCGGCACCAGCATCTTGTGTGGCCGCGAGGCCGTCGCCACGATCTTGCCCGAGCCGTCGACAATCACACCCTTGGATTCAAACGTGCCGATATCGATGCCGAGTGTGTAGCTCATGCGATGTAGTCGTCCCGGTCGAGGCTGAAATTGCGGTCGATCGTCGTGATGCCGGCGATGAGCAACCGCGTCAGTTGCTCAATGTCGCCAAGGTCGCAGACCTCCAGCGAGGAGTGCGAGTAGCGCATCGGGAAGCCCATATCGATCGAGGCGACGCCTCCGTCGACAAACTGCACATATGACGAATCCGTCAGCGCGCCGGTATGAGCGCTGCGCTGCAATGGAATGCCAGTCTGCTGCGAGGCCGTCTCGAACAACGCCACCAGAGCCGGATGCGGGATCGTGCCGTTCAGCGTGCCTCGCCCGTGGAAGGAATAGAGGCTCATCGCCGGCCCACCGCCAAGCTTTACATCGCCGCGATACGCCATGTCGGGCGTGTCGGTGGCGAGCAGCAGGTCGAGTTGAATGGCGATGTCCGGCTTCAGCACCTGCGCGGCAGTCAGCGCGCCGCGCAGATTGAATTCCTCCTGTACGGAAAACACCAGATGCACGGTCGGGCGCTGCTCGCTCTTGGCGAACGATCGCGCCACCTCGATGATCACCGCGCAGCCGGCGCGGTCATCGACCGAGGTTCCGGCGATGCGCGTTTCGGAAAGCTCGAGCACCTGCGGGCGATAAACGATGGGCGTACCGATGCGTACGCCTGCCGCTTCCGCCTCGGCGCGGCACGAAAAGCCGGCATCGATGCAAAGATCCTGATATGGAACGACCCTGTATTTTTCCTCGGGCGTGGTCGCGTGATGGCTCTTGTTGGCGATCACGCCGACGCGGTCCCTACCTTCGCCGATGCAGATCAGCACAGCTTGCGACGGAAGAGCGCGCTCCGGCACGCCTCCCAGGCGCTCGATACGGATAAAGCCGTCCGGCTCGATTTTGCGCACGGCGAAACCGAGCTGATCCATATGGGTGAACAGCATGACGCTTGGCGCGCCGGCCCCGCCGTCCATCGTGGCGATGAGGTTACCAAGCCGATCGGTGCGCGTGTCGATGCCGAACCGGCTCAGTTCGCGCGCAATGTGCAGCCGAACGCGCCCCTCATAGCCGCTGAGGCCCGGAATGAGCATGAGATTGTGCAGGTGGGTTTTCAGGCGCTCGCGCAGGGTGGGCGTTTCACTAGGCATGACGGCCACGCTGGGTGGGAGAAATGTCCTTGATGGCGGGAAGACCAGCTTGGCAGCGACGAATTACTCCCGAGCGACCGATAAGCATCAAAACAGCCATCACCCGTCCCTCGCCCCGCGCGCGAGGCGCATGAACTCGGCGGCGCGGTCCGGATCGACCGCGTTCCAGGTGTTGCCGTCGACCTTCAGCGACGAACCGACAATGACACCATCGGCGATCTTCAGGACATCGGCGACGGTCGCGTGCTTGACACCCGTGTTGGCAAGTACCGGCGTACCCTGCAGCGCCTTCTTGACGGCCTCGAGGTCGCTCATCGACGCGGCTTCGCCGGTGATCTGGCCCGAAACCAGAATGGCGTCGGGGATACTCGAAAACACCGCCGAGCGCGCCCGGTCGGCCAGCGGCCGTTGGTCCAGCGAATAGGCGAATTCGGCCGAAACATTGTAGAGCAGCGCCAGGTCGGAGCGATGCAGCCGGTCGCGGTAGCGCATCGCCTTGCCGGCGTCCGGCGTCCACGGCCCCATGTCGGAGGCATAGGTGCCGGTGAAAATCTCCCGCACAAATCCAGCACCCGTGGCGGAGGCCAGGGCCACCGAAGCCATCGGATCCCACAGGACGTTGATGCCGAACGGTATCGTGATCTTGTCGCGGACACGGCCAATCACATAGGCCATGGTCGCGGTGGAAGCCGTGTCGACCTGGAATTCATATGGCCGGTCGTTCTCATTGCCGAACATGATGGCATCGAAGCCAGCCTTCTGCAGCGCGTCCAGATCCTTGGTCACGCCATCCAGCAGTGCGCCAAGCCCGCCCTTTGCATCATAGAGCGGCGAACCTGGCAGCGCGCCGAAATGCACCATGGCGATCACCGGCTTTCCGGCGCCGAAAACCTTCTGGAATTTTTGAGTCACGGTTCCCCCAGCGACAATCTTCGCCTGCATGCTAGCAACGGGGAAAATCTCTGTCCAACCTCTTGGCCGCTATCGGCGACAACTGCCGCTTTGGCCGACGTGGTGCTTCGGCGGGAAACGCGCTCGATTCCTTGCCGAGCACCGGGCCGAGCACCGGTCATACAGCCATAGAGAAACCTCAAAAAACATATTGCAAAAGCAACCTATGAGGCTACGCTTTCCATCGGCTTGACGCTCCGCAGCGTCCGACCAGTCCAAGGCCCATGAGGGACGTCATGACCCAGGACAGCCAGACCCTTTCGGAGCCGGGACCTTCGCACACGAAGACGAGGCGCAGGGAGTTGCTGGCGTTTCTCGTTCTCGCATTCGGCATTTGGCCCGTCGTCGCCGTCGGCGTGGTTGGCGGCTACGGCTTCCTTGTCTGGATGTACCAGATCGTGTTCGGTCCGCCAGGCCCGCCGGGAGGGTGAGCCGATGCGCGATAGTCCCAAGATAAATCGCAGATCTCTTCTTGGAGGCGGCATTCCGGCGCGGCATCACATATCGAGCGCGGTCGTCGTCGCGCTCCCCGCGCGCCGGGAAGAGGTCGGCAGGCGTCTCGCCGCCATGCAGGGAGTGGAAGTTCACGCCGGCGACGGCAGCCGGATTGTCGTCACGATCGAAGGGCCGAGCAGTGGCATGCTCGGCGAGACGCTGACCAACATCTCCATGATGGACGGCGTGATCTCGGCGAACATGGTCTTCGAGCACATCGAGCAGTGGGAGGAGGGAAGGTCATGACGGCCTCGATCAACCGTCGCGATCTGCTGAAGGCGCATGCGGCGTCGCTCGCCGCGGCGGCGGCGGGAATCGCGCTTCCGGCGGCCGCACAGCCCGTTCCCGGCGGGGTCGAAGCGCTCGAGATCAAGTGGTCCAAGGCTCCCTGCCGCTTCTGCGGGACCGGATGCGGCGTGATGGTTGGCGTGAAGGACGGACATGTCGTCGCCACGCACGGTGACATGCAGGCCGAGGTCAACCGCGGCCTCAACTGCGTAAAGGGCTATTTCCTCTCCAAGATCATGTATGGCGAGGACCGCCTGACAATGCCGCTGATGCGCAAGCGCGGCGGCGTCTACGACAAGGACGGCGAATTCGAGCCTGTCTCCTGGAACGAGGCCTTCGACCTGATGGCCGAGAAGTGCAAGGCGGTGCTGCGCGAGAAGGGCCCCGAGGCCGTCGGCATGTTTGGCTCCGGCCAGTGGACGATCTTCGAGGGCTATGCCGCGACTAAGCTGATGCGCGCCGGCTTCCGGTCGAACAACCTCGACCCCAATGCGCGCCACTGCATGGCCTCTGCCGCCGTCGCCTTCATGCGCACGTTCGGCATGGACGAGCCGATGGGCTGCTATGACGACTTCGAGCACGCCGACGCGTTCGTGCTGTGGGGTTCGAACATGGCGGAGATGCACCCGATCCTGTGGACGCGAGTGGCGGACCGCAGGCTGGGGCATCCGCACGTGCGGTGCGCGGTCCTCTCGACATTCACGCACCGATCGATGGACCTTGCCGACATCCCGATCGTCTTCAAGCCGGGCACCGATCTCGCGATCCTGAACTACATCGCGAACCACATCATCCAGACGGGGCGGGTCAACGAAGCCTTCGTGCGCGACCACGCAGTGTTCATGAGCGGGGCCACCGACATTGGCTACGGACTGCGGCCCGACAATCCCGTCGAGATGGCCGCCAAGGGAGCCGCCGATCCAGGAAAGACGGAGCCAATCGACTTCGAGGCGTTCAGGACGATGGTTTCGGAATACACGCTCGAAATGGTCTCGGAGCTTTCCGGAGTGGAGCCGGCGTTCCTTGAGGAACTCGCGGAGCTTTACGCCAATCCGGACGTCAAGGTCATGTCGCTGTGGACCATGGGCTTCAACCAGCACGTCCGCGGCGTGTGGGCTAACCAGATGGTTTACAACCTCCACCTCCTGACTGGAAAGATCTCGGAACCCGGCAACAGTCCCTTCTCGCTGACCGGGCAACCGTCGGCCTGCGGAACAGCGCGTGAGGTCGGCACCTTCGCGCATCGGCTTCCCGCCGACATGGTGGTCACCAATCCCGAACACAGGGAGCACGCCGAGGAGATCTGGCGGCTGCCGCACGGCCTGCTGCCGGAAAAGCCGGGCTTCCATGCCGTACAGCAGGACCGGATGCTTCACGACGGCAAGCTCAACTTCTACTGGGTGCAGGTCAACAACAATGTCCAAGCCGCGCCTAATAGCAGCAACGAGACCTATCCCGGCTACCGCAATCCGGACAACTTCATCGTTGTCTCCGACGCCTATCCGACCGTCACCGCGCTTTCGGCGGATGTGATCCTGCCCGCGGCCATGTGGGTGGAGAAGGAGGGCGCCTACGGCAACGCCGAACGCCGCACGCATGTGTGGCATCAACTGGTGAGCGCGCCCGGCGAGGCGCGTTCCGACCTCTGGCAACTCGTGGAATTCTCGAAACGCTTCACCACGGAGGAGGTCTGGCCAGCGGACCTCCTGAACGCCAATCCAGGGTACAAAGGCAAGACCCTCTTCGACGTTCTTTTCAAGAACGGCAAGGTCGATCGTTTCCTTCTCGCGGACCTCGACAGCGAGTACGAGAACCGGGAGTCGAGGGAGTTCGGCTTCTATCTCCAGAAGGGCCTGTTCGAGGAATACGCGGAGTTCGGTCGCGGCCATGGCCACGACCTCGCGCCATATGACACCTATCATCAGGTGCGGGGGCTGCGCTGGCCCGTCGTCGACGGCAAGGAGACGAAGTGGCGCTACCGCGAGGGCCTGGACCCTTACGTGAAGCCCGGCGAAGGCGTGAGGTTCTACGGGAAGCCGGACGGCAAGGCCGTCATCCTCGCCGTGCCCTACGAGCCGCCCGCGGAATCGCCGGACGATGAATACGACGTCTGGCTGGTGACCGGGCGTGTGCTCGAGCACTGGCACTCCGGCTCAATGACCATGCGCGTGCCCGAACTCTACAAGGCGTTCCCGAGCGCGGTGTGCTTCATGAACGCCGACGACGCGCGTCGGCGCGGCATCAACCAGGGCGCGGAGGTGCGGGTTGTCTCGAGGCGCGGAGAGATCAGGGTCCGGGTCGAGACCCGGGGGCGAAATCGCATGCCGCGTGGCGTGGTGTTCGTGCCCTGGTTCGACGCCAGCAAGCTCATCAACAAGGTAACGCTCGACGCGACCGATCCCATCTCCAAACAGACGGATTTCAAGAAATGCGCGGTCAAGGTCATTCCCGTTTGACGCGCCGCGCGCACGTCGCCTTTGTCGCCGGGGTCCTGTTCGCCGCTGGCACTACGGCGCTGGCGCAGATGTCGGCCCAAACCATCCCGCCGCTTACCGGGGCGGCGCAGCCCATGGAGGACCTGCCGGCGGCTTCAACGCCGAAATGGACCGTCGACGACATCCGCCAGATGCGCGCCTATCCCGACCAGCCCCCCGTCATCCCACACTCGATCGAAGGTTACCAGCTTTCCGTCAATACGAACCGCTGCCTGTCGTGCCACAAGCGCGAGTTCACTCAGGGGTCGGGCGCTCCGATGATCAGCGTCACGCACTACATCACCCGCGAGGGACAGATGCTGGCCGACGTCTCGCCGCGGCGGTATTTCTGCACGGCCTGCCACGTGCCGCAGGCCGACACCACGCCGCTCGTGGGCAACACGTTCACTGACATGAGCAAGCTGGGCGTCAATCACGCGGGAGACCAATAGGGTGTGGTCCCGGCTCAAGGCTGCTGCCTTGTGGGTTTGGCGCATCCTGGCGACGCCCGCCGCGACGCTGAGCCTGGGCTTCCTGACGCTCGGCGGCTTCGTCGGGGGGGTGATGTTCTGGGGTGCGTTCAACACTGCCCTTGAACTGACCAACACCGAGCAGTTCTGCACCTCCTGTCACGAAATGGAGACGAACGTTTACGAGGAACTTACCCGTACCATACACTTCTCGAATCGGTCCGGAGTGAGGGCGTCGTGCCCGGACTGCCACGTCCCGCACGAGTGGACCGACAAGATAGCCAGGAAGATGCAGGCGTCGAAGGAGGTCTGGGGTAAGATCTTCGGCACGATCAACACGCGTCGGAAGTTCCTCGACCATAGACTTGAGCTGGCACAGCACGAATGGGCGCGGCTGAAGGCCAACGATAGCCTGGAATGCCGCAACTGCCATTCGTCGGTGGCAATGGACCTGTCCAAGCAGACGGCGCGCGCGGCGACGATCCACACCCGCTATCTCCTCTCGGGGGAAGCAACCTGCATCGACTGCCACAAGGGGATAGCCCACGAGCTTCCGAACATGGAAGGGGTCGATCCCGGCTGGAAGGTTCCACCCGAACTCGAGGGAGGGGCGCTGCCGGCGGCGGCGGTGTTCGACCGCCTCGAAAGGATCGCGCGGTCGCCGCACTGGACCACCTGGGATCAATGACCCTTGCCGGCCTGAGGTCCCTGGCATTTTTCTAACGCGAATTCCACGTCGCGAGTTTACATCGCCTGTGTGGCGTTGATGACGGAGACCGCAACTGCGGGCTGCCGCAGCGAAAACCTCGCCGATGCCAACAATCAACGGCTTTGAGAGACCAATGTCTTCGACTGTTGCGCCAACCCCTTGCAAGGTCGTCCTGTGCAGGACCTGATCGTGACGTCCCAGCGATGCCGCGATCGCGACAGGGGTTTGCGCGGAACAGCCCATGGCGACCAGCCGCGCAACAATTTCGCCCACGGTGCGTCTGGCCATGTAGAAGATGGTCGTGGCCGACGGATCGGCGATTGCGCGCCAGTCGACATCCTCCGGCAGTCCGCCGGCGCTCGAATGGCCAGTGACGAAGCGCACGGATTTGGCATGGTCGCGATGGGTAAGCGAGACGCCGAGTGCAGAGGCCAACGCAATGCCCGCCGTGATGCCCGGAACGACATCATAAGCGATCCCTTCGCGCTCCAAAACTTCGATCTCCTCGCCCGCCCTGCCAAAGATCATCGGGTCGCCCGATTTCAGGCGGACAACGCGCCGTCCGGCCTTCGCCAGCCTGACCATCGTTTCGTTGATCTCATGCTGCTTGCAGCTCGGGCGCCCGGCCCGTTTGCCGACCAGGATGCGCTTCGCTTCGCGGCGCGCCAACTCCAGTACCTCGTCGGAAACGAGATCGTCGAACAGGAATCGCGCGGCCGCCTCGAAACGAGCGGCTTCCTTTTCATCGGCGGCATCGGCAACCGCGACGGCTACGTGTCTGAGACAAGCTGCATTCCAGATGCTCTGGTGAAGGGTGACGGCCGGCTCCCGATCGATGAATCGCGACATCTCATCGGAAACCTCGCTCGTTGGCGCATGGACGTGGACATCGGCGCCGGCGGCAACAAGAAGCTCGGCTTTCCATGCGGCAGCGTCCGTGCCACCGGCGACGACGGCGCGTTTGCCGACAAGGTTCATGAAGACCGGCAAGACACTCAGCGGCCGGATGCGCGCAGGAGTTGCCTCACTCGGCTGCCTGGACACGACCTGCATCGATTATGTTCCTTATCTCGGAGCGACATGAGCCGCAGTTGGTGCCGGCGCGCAAAGTGGAACCGATCGCGTCCAGACTGTAGCAGCCGGCGGCGACGGCCGAGGCCAACTGGTTGACTCCGACATTGAAGCAGGAGCAGACGATGCGGCCGACCGCCGGCATTGGCAGCGGCGGACGGCCTGACAGCAGCGCGCGGCGATCGAGCTCCGAAAGCGGCTCCTGCGAGGCAAGCAGCGACAGCAGCCATTCGCGCCCAGGCAGCAGGCCGGGCGGGCCGACCAGCAGCGCTTCGGCAAGGCCGCCGCGATCATCCAGGGCAGCGGCGCGAAACGTCTGTCCGCGCCGATCCGTATATTCCAGCAATTGGTCTCGCCGAGAAACTTCCAGTAGACCGCGGGCGAGCAGCGTGCCCTGGTCCGGCGTTTCGATGCCGCAGAGTTCGTAGACCCAGCCGCCATCGACCGCTGCGCGGCTCCAATGAACAAAGCCGGTCGGCCGAAGGTCGCGCCGCGTCATTAGGACGCCTGTCCAGGCCGAGACTTCGCGCGTGACGCGCACCGGCACATGCTTCAGTTCCGGCTGGCCTGAATGCGGATCGGTGATCGGCGACGTAAGTGGACCCGCAGCCGCGTTACCAGCAAAGACACCGCTCCAGTGCATCGGCAGGAATACCTGGCCGGGCTGCTGGCTGGCTGTCATGCGGACCTTCGCCCGCGCCCAGCCGTAGCGCGTCGAGAGATGAGCGAGATCGCCGTCCCCGAGCTTCAGCGCCGCTGCGTCTTGTGGGTGAAGGTCCAACTGTGGCTCGGGAGCATTGGACATCAGCCGGGGCACGTTGCCGGTCCGGGTCATCGTGTGCCACTGGTCGCGCAGGCGGCCCGTATTGAGAGCGAGCGGGTAGGCGGTGCTGACGGTCAGAGCTGTGCCCTCTTGTCGAACCGCAACAAAGTGGGCGCGGCCATCGGGGGTTGGGAAACGACCGTTGCCGAACAGTCTCGCGTCCGCCGTTTCTCGCTCGGCAACCGGCCAGTGCCGTGGCGAAAAATTCTCATAGCCGTCGTCGTCAAGCGCAGCCAGGCCGCTAATATCGAACAGGCGTTCGCCATCGTTCTCGAAGCCGGACAGCGATGCGTGCTCTCGGAAGATTTCGGCCGCCGATGCGTACGAAAAGGCTTCGGAAAAACCCATCCGGCAGGCAACGTCGCAGATGATCCGCCAGTCGGGCCTGGCCGTGCCAGGCGCGGGCCTGAACGGCTTCTGTCGCGAAATGCGGCGCTCCGAATTGGTAACCGTGCCGTCCTTCTCGCCCCAACCTGCGGCGGGAAGCAGCACATCGGCAAAACGTGTCGTGTCCGTGCGCGTGACGTCCGACACGACGACGAAATCACAGGATCTGAGCGCCGCACGGACCCTTGTGGCATCAGGCATACTGACAGCGGGATTGGTGCCCATGATCCACAGCGCCTTGATCCGGCCGTCACCTGCGGCCTGGAACAGGTCGACGGCCTTGAGGCCGGGTTGGCCAGCGATGTCAGGCGCTTGCCAAAAGCGAGCGACGCGATCGACATCGTCGGGTTTTTCGAAGCCCATATGCGCGGCAAGCTGGTTTGCAAGGCCTCCGACCTCGCGCCCGCCCATGGCGTTGGGTTGACCGGTCACCGAAAACGGTCCCGTGCCCGGCTTGCCGATGCGCCCTGTGGCCAGATGGCAATTAATGATGGCGTTGACCTTGTCAGTGCCATGCGCGGACTGGTTCACACCCTGACTGTAGACAGTCACCGTCTTCTTAGTCGCGGCGAAGAGATCGAAGAAATGCCCCAGGTCGCCGGTATCGAGACCACAGCCCGCGGCCGACGCGCGCGGCTGAGGGCGCGTCTGCACTTGCCAGCGTCGCGGCGGCCTCGAACCCCGATGTACTCCGTGCGACGAATTCGCGGTCGACGTGATCGCCGCGAACCAGATGTGCGAGGAGCCCGTTGAAAAGCAGCACGTCCGTTCCCGGATCGACCGCCAGATGCAAGTCGCATTCCTCTGCGGTTGCGGTGCGTCGTGGGTCTATTACTACGATTTTCGTGCCTCGCCTTGCACGGGCGGTCAGCAGTCGCTGATAGAGGATCGGGTGGCACCAAGCAGTATTGGAGCCGGTCAGCACCACCAGATCGGCACAATCGAAGTCGTCGTAAACGCCGGGAACGATATCTTCTCCGAACGCGCGCCGGTGGCCGGCGACGGAAGAGGCCATGCACAGCCGCGAATTGGTGTCGATGTTGCCGGAGCCGATGAACCCCTTCATCAGCTTGTTGGCGACGTAATAGTCCTCGGTCAGGAGCTGCCCAGAAACGTAGAAGCCGACCGAGCCCGGCCCATGCCTGGCAATGGTGTCGGCGAAGGTATCGGCGACCTGGTCGAGTGCTGTCTCCCAAGTGGTGCGCTTGCCGCCGATCTCGGGATGGAGCAGACGGCCGCCGAGCCCCATGGTCTCGCCCAGCGCCGATCCCTTCGAGCAGAGCTTGCCCCGATTGGCCGGATGTTTGGGGTCGCCGCGGACAGCAACGTTGCCGTCCGCGGCGACCTTCGCCAGCACGCCGCAACCCACCCCGCAATAGGGACAGGTCGTCCTCACCTCGGCCGCTGCCATGTTCGAAAGCGCCATCATTCGGCCGCCATCAATTGCCGACCCAGCGCCAGGGCGATGCGGCCAGCCTCGACCTTGACCGGGATGGTGTTCACCGTGCCTTCGTCAGCGCCGAGAGCCTTCCCGGTTTCCAGCGAGATGACCCAATTGTGCAGCGGGCAGGTGACCGCCGTGCCATGCACGATGCCCTGGCTCAGTGGGCCGCCCTTGTGCGGACAGTGATCCAGGAGCGCAAAGATACGGTCGTCCGCAGTTCGGAAGACGCCGATCTTGCCTTGCGGCGTGTTCACGCAACGGGCGCCGCGCGGCGGAATGTCGGCAATTGCGCCGATATCGATCCAATCCATGGCCGTCACTCCGCCGCCTGCGCGAATTCCGCCACCGCCATGGGGCTGAACTCATGCTTGTCCTTGCCGGAGACGCGCTCCGACCATGGATCGATCTGGGCAAACTTCTGGCTGAACACAAAGCGCTCGTACAACGTCCTGCGCCGCTCCCCATCATCCAGAACCTGGCGCTTGATCTCGGCGATGCCGACGCGTTTCGCCCATTTGTAGATGCGTTCGAGATAACGCGCTTGCTCGCGGTACATCTGCACCAGCGCGACGATGACTTCGAGCGCCTCGTCCTCGGTGCGCACGAGACCGAGCACTTCGGTGCCCTTGATATCCAACCCCGCGGCGCCTGCGAAATGGATCTCGAAGCCGGAATCGACGCAGATTACACCAACATCCTTGCAGGTGGCCTCGGCGCAATTGCGCGGGCAGCCGGACACCGCCATTTTGACCTTGGCCGGCGTCCACGACCCCCACATGAATTTCTCGATGCGGATGCCAAGACCGGTCGAATCCTGTGTGCCGAAGCGACACCAGTCCGAACCGACGCAGGTTTTTACCGTGCGCAGTCCCTTCGCGTAGGCGTGGCCGGAGACGAAGCCGGCCTCGCCGAGATCGGCCCACACCGCCGGCAGGTCCTCCTTCTTGACGCCCAGCATGTCGATCCGCTGGCCACCGGTGACCTTGACGGCCGGGATGTCGAATTTGTCGACGACATCGGCGATGGCGCGCAGCTCTTTTGAAGAGGTCATGCCGCCCCACATGCGCGGGACCACGGAATAGGTGCCGTCCTTTTGGATGTTGGCGTGGACGCGCTCGTTGATGAAGCGCGACTGATAGTCGTCGGCATATTCATCGGGCCAGTCGGCAATCAGGTAGTAGTTGAGCGCCGGGCGACATTTGGCGCAGCCACAGGAGGTCTTCCATTCCAGTTCCTGCATGACCGAGGGTATGGTCTTCAGCCCCTTGGCCTTGATGAGCCGGCGCACATCGTCATGGCCAAGGGTCGTGCAGGAGCAAAAGGGCTGGACGGCGGCGGCGTTGTAGCTGTCGCCAAGCGTCAGCTTCAGCAGTTGCTCGACCAAGCCGGTGCACGAACCGCAGGAAGCGGACGCCTTGGTGTAGGCGCGTACGTCGTCCAGGCCTGTCAGGCCCTTGCTCGTGATCGCGCCGGTGATCTTGCCCTTGCAAACGCCGTTGCAGCCGCAGATTTCCGCATCATCCGCCAGTGCCGCAACGGCCGCCAAAGGGTCCAGCGGTGATCCTCCCTGGAACGACTGCCCGAAGATCAGTGTGTCGCGCATCTCCGATATGTCGGTCTGCTTCTTCTTGAGATCGTTGAACCAGGCACCGTCGCCGGTCTCGCCGAACAGCACGGTGCCGATGACCTTGTTGTCCTGCAGGATCACCCGCTTGTAGATGCCCGCCGAGGCGTCGCGCAGGATGATCTCCTCGCGGTCGTCGCCGTCTGCGAAGTCGCCTATGGAGTAGAGGTCGATGCCGGTGACCTTGAGCTTGGTCGGTGTGTCGGAATGCACGAAACGAGCCGTACCGTCGCCCGACAGGCTGGCGGCTGCGACGCGCGCCATCTCGTATAGCGGCGCGACGAGGCCGTAGACGTTACCCCCGACTTCCGCGCATTCGCCCAATGCGAGGATCGATGGATCCGAAGTCTGCATGCGATGGTCGACGACTATGCCGCGATTGACCTCGAGCAAGGCTTCTTTTGCCAGTCCGACATTGGGGCGGATGCCGACCGCAATGACCACCAATGTCGCTGGAATGATGGTGCCGTCGGCGAGCTCGACGCCTTCCACCTTGCCATTGCCACAGATTGCCTTGGTGTTCGCCTTGGTCATCACCTTGATGCCGCGCGCTTCCACCGCCTTCTGCAGCAGATAGCCGGCGGCGGGGTCGAGCTGGCGTTCCATCAGCGTCGGCATCACGTGCAGCACGGTGACGTCCATGCCGCGTTCCCGGAGGCCCGCAGCAGCCTCCAAACCCAGCAAGCCGCCGCCGATGACGACTGCTTTTGCCCGCGACTGCGCCGCCAACAACATGGCGTTGACGTCATCCAGGTCGCGATAGGTCAGCACGCCCGGCAGGTTCTTGCCTGGGACCGGGATGATGAACGGCACCGAGCCGGTTGCGATCACCAGCCGATCGTAGGCTTCCGCCACGCCCTGGTCGGACGTCACGGTCTTCGCCTCGCGGTCGATGGCGACGATCTTGTGGCCCTTGTAGAGAGTGATGCCATGCTTGATGTACCAGCCGTCACCATGGATGACGATTTCCTCGAACGCCTTCTCGCCCGACAGAACCGGCGACAGCATGATACGGTCGTAATTGACCCGGGGTTCGGCATTGAAGATGGTGACCTGGTAGCGGTCGGGTGCGGCTTCCAGCAGATGCTCGAGCATTCGCCCAGGCGCCATGCCGTTGCCGACGATGACAAGTTTCTCGGTCATGGCGACTTCCTATTCGGCCGCTTCGACAAAGCGGTGGCGTTCGTAGAGGAACTTCAGAACGGCCTCGCGGCATTTGAGATAGGTCCGGTCCGATGCCAGCTCGATGCGGCGGCGCGGACTGGCAAGCGGTACGTCGAGCACCTCACCAATGCGCGCCGAGGGACCGTTGGTCATCATCACGATACGGTCCGAGAGCAGCACGGCCTCGTCGACATCGTGGGTGATCATAATCACCGTGTTGCCGAGCCGCGTGTGAATCTCCATCATCTGGTCCTGGAGATGCGCTCGTGTCAGCGCGTCGAGCGCGCCGAACGGTTCGTCGAGCAGTAGGATTTTCGGCTCCATGGAGAGCGCGCGGGCGATGCCGACGCGCTGCTTCATGCCGCCCGAAATCTCGGCCGGCCGCTTGTCCCTCGCATGGGCCATCTGCACGAGATCGAGATTTTCCATGATCCAGGCATGGCGCTCGGCCTTGCTCTTCGTCCGGCCAAACACCTTGGCAACGGCGAGATTGACGTTTTCGTAGACGGTAAGCCAGGGCAGCAGCGAATGGTTCTGAAACACCACCGCGCGGTCGGGACCGGGGTCGTTCACTTCCTGGTTTTCAAGCAGCACGGCGCCAGTCGTCACTTGGGTCAGGCCGGCGACCAGGTTGAGCAAAGTCGACTTGCCGCAGCCGGAATGGCCAATGATCGAGACGTACTCGCCTTTGTCTATGGCAAGGCGGATGTCGCGTAGCACTTCGGTGCAGAGTGAGCCCCGGGTGAAGGTCTTGCCGATGTGGTCGAGTTCGAGATAGGCCCTCATGGTCAGGAATCCTCAGTTCGATGCGGTGCCGCGGGTGACGATGACGCTGACGAACGAGACCAGCTTGTCGAGCATAGAGCCGACGAGGCCGATGTAGATCAGCGCCACGATGATGTCGGTGAGACGCGACGAGTTCCAAGCGTCCCAGATGAAGAAGCCGATGCCGACGCCCCCCGTTAGCATCTCGGCGGCAACGATCGCGAGCCATGACAGCCCGACGCCGATCCGCAGGCCCGAGAAGATGTAGGGTGCTGCCGCCGGCACCATGATCTTGAAGAAGAACTCGATCTGATTGAGCCGCAGCACCCGTGCGACATTACGGTAGTCCTCGGGGATATTGCGGATGCCGACGGCGGTGTTGATGATCACCGGCCAGATCGACGTGATGAAGATCACGAAAATCGCCGATGGGCGCGAATCGAGAAATGCGGCGAGAGACAGTGGCAGCCAGGCCAACGGCGGCACCGTGCGCAGGACCTGAAAGATGGGATCCAGTCCACGCATCGCCCAGACAGACTGCCCGATCAATGCGCCGAGCAGCACGCCGATGACGGCGGCGAGCCCAAATCCGTAGGCGACGCGCTCCAGCGACACTAGCACGCGCAGGCCGAGCCCAATGTCCTGCGAGCCGTTGATGAAAAACGGATCGATGATCAGGTCTTTGCTTTGCGCCCAGACTTCGGAGGGCGGCGGCAGGGAAGCTTCCGGTCCGGAGAAGGCGGCCTGCCAGATGGCGAGGATTATCGCCAGGACCACCAGCGGCGGCAGGATCGTTTGCGCAGCTTTACCGCGATTGCATTGATATCGAAGCGTTTCGTCTTGACGGCGAGTGGCACGATGGCTGCGGGGCGCTGCTTGAAGGGGCCGGCGACGACCACGTCGCTCACGGCGGCGGGAAGGGACATGGGGTTCACCTCTGTCGAAGGAATGGATCGGCCGGCATAGTCAGGCCATCGCCTTGATCGCGAGACTGTCGAGATAGGCTGACGGATTCGCCGGATCGAAAGTCTTGCCGTCGAAGAAGGTTTCGACGCCACGGCTGTCGCCCGAAGGCATGTCGGCCAGGCCGAGGCCCTTGGCGGCTTCAAGCCATAGGTCCGACCGGTTGGTGGCGTCGACCATCGCCTTGATGTCGGTCGTGCCCGGGAACTTGCCCCAGCGGATGTTCTCGGCGACGAACCAGCTGTCGAGGCTCTTCCACGGATACGAGGTCTCGCCTTTCTCTCCCCAGAATTTCATCAGCAGATTGGTGCCGGTGGCGGTCCGTCCGTTGCCATAGTTGATGTCGCCCTTGATGCGGCCGATGATGTCGGCGACCGGCACATTGTACCACTGCCGCTTGCCAACGATCTCGGCCATCTCCTGCTTGTTTTCCATCTTGTCGCACCACTGCTGTGCCTCCATGACCGCCATCATGATGGCGAGGGTGGCCTTCGGATTGGCATCGACGAAGGAGGCGCGCATGCCGAGGATCTTTTCGGGATGCCTGAACCAGAGTTCTCCGGTGGTCAGCGCAGTGAAGCCGATCTTCTGGTGGACAAGCTGTTCGTTCCAGGGCTCGCCGACGCAGAAGGCGTCCATGTTGCCGACCTTCATGTTGGCGACCATCTGCGGCGGCGGCACGACGATCACCTCGACGTCGGCGTTCGGGTCGATGCCGCCGGCGGCGAGCCAGTAGCGCATCCACAGATCATGCGTGCCGCCAGGGAACGTTACCGCGACGGTCGCGGCCTTGCCGCCGGCCTTCTTCTTGTCAAAAGCTTCCTTCAGCGCGCCCGCATCGAGTTGGACGTTGGTGTCCGCGTATTCTTGCGCGACCGAGATCGCCTGGCAGTCTTCATTGAGGTTGATCAGCGTGTACATTGGCAGCTTCTGCTTGTTCTGCATGACAGCGCCGGACGAATAGAGATGCACCTTCGGACGCAGGATGTGGCCGCCATCAATGCCGCCGTTCTCGCCGCCGAGCGCAATGTTGTCGCGCGTCGCGCCCCACGAGGCCTGCTTGAGTACCTCTACGTCCGGCACACCGTATTTCTCGTAGAGGCCCTTCTCCTTGGCGATGATCAGAGGGGCCGAATCGGTCAATGCGATGAAACCTAGCTTGGCGCCGGCAACCTCCGGGACGGCCGGTGATGCATAGGCGCCGTAGGGCAGCAATTCGCGCGCTGCAGCCATCAGGGCCGTGGCGGCCGCGGCCTGTTTCAGGAAAGTACGGCGGGTGGCGCGGAACTGTCTCTTGGGATCGATGCGATCAGTCATCTCGGTCTCCGGTGGTAGCGGGTCTGGGAGGAACCCGTCGTTTGAGGTCATTCGAAACGAAAAAGCTGCCGGCCAGGTGCTTTCGCATCCGCCAATCGGGAGCGCGAAGTGACCTGATCGGCAGCTCTGCCTGGAGCGCCCATCGTTGGACGCAAATCTCGTGGCCCCTCGTCGGGCCTGGCATCTACAAAGCAGGAAGTGTGCCAGTTTTTCGAGATTACAATGAAAGAAGCAAAATCAGTTAGTTGGCGGACACATGCCCATGTCAAACTCAACCGAGTTGTCGAACAATGCGGCAAAACCGAAGTCGCAATGCACAATTATTGTGCATTGCACCATTCTGCACATTGATAGGTCAGTGACGGTCGAGTGAGGGGGGGCGGCCATTGATGTAGGCTTCGACCATGTCTGGATCGAAGACCGCGCCATCGAAGAATCCGTCCGGTCCCAACACCAGGCTGGCGCCGGCCGACCCTACCGGGGTTGCGGTCTTCAGCGCGCCCTCAACTTTGGCATTCGCAGCAGGGAGCGCGACGCCGAGCGGCTTCAGTGCGCCCCTATATAGTTCCGGACGGTAGGTCTCGCGCGCGATCGCTTCGTTGGCATCGGTTGCTGCGACCTGACGCCAGCGCACCATCTGGGAGTAGAACCAAACCGCGTGGCTTTTCCACGGAAAGGTCGCGGCCTTGTCATGTGGCACGAAGAAATCCGCTACATCGATGACATCCGTGCTGCCTATGCGAATCGCGCCGTCGAGCGCGGGATGGAGCCACTCGGACGGGCAGTTGATGTATCGGGTAGCCGCAAGAAGCCTCGCGAGCTCGCTTCGGTTGCCAGGCGTTCCGCACCATTTCGCGGCACGATAAAGTGCGCGCAGCGCCGCCGCCAGGGCGTCAGGGTTGGCCTCCGCCCACGATGCCGCGACACCAAGTACCTTTTCCGGGCTTGATTTCCAGATAGCCGCCTTGACCGTCGCAATCCTGCCGACTCCTTTTGCCACGGCGGCGGTGTTCCACGGCTCGCCTACGCAATATCCATCAATGCGACCGGCCCCGAGCGCATCGGCCATTAGAGGCGGCGGTAAGATGACGATTTCAACGTCGCGATCAGGATCGACGCCGCAGGCCGCGAGCCAGTAACGGAGCTCGTAGTTGTGGCCTGAATGCGGATGGACGACGGCAAGGCGCAAGGGCTCGTTGCCGAGCCGCGCGCGAGCTTTAATTTCGAGCCGCAATGCGTTGCCGGTCAAAAGGGGGTCGAGATCGCCGCGGGCGCCGTGTTCTCGCATGGCCTGCCAGAGTGCGTTAGACACGGTAACCGCATTGCCGCCGAGGCCGAGCGCCATCGGCACCAGCGTGCGCGCGGCGAGCGGTGTCAGTCCAAGATTGCAGGCGATCGGCATTGGCGCCAGCATATGGGCAACATTAAAATGGCCGACGGCGAGACGGTCGCGGATGCTCGCCCAGGAACTTTCGCGCACCAGGGAAAAGGCAATTCCTTCCTCTTCCGCGAAGCCTTTCTCGTGCGCGACGACGAGCAGGGCGCTGTCGAGGAGAGGCAGGAATCCTGCCGTGATCGCGTGTCGCGTTGTCATGCATCGTCTCCCGGTGCCAGCAACCTGGCGGCAGTGATCAGGCTTTGCGCGATCTCGCTGATCTTGCGGTTCTGGTTCATCGCCGTCTTGCGCAGAAGCGCGTATGCCTCTCCCTCGGAGAGGCCGCGCGACCGCATCAATAGTCCCTTGGCGCGATCGACCAGCTTGCGGTTTTCAAGTTCGCTGCGAGCCTCCTCCAGTTCCCGCGCCATGCGCGAAAACGCGTTGAAACGACTGATCGCCATGTCAAGGATAGGCTTCACCCGTTCCTGCTTCAGTCCGTCGACAATGTAGGCCGATACTCCGGCATCCACCGCCGCCTCGATCGAGGCTGTGTCCGACCGGTCGACAAACATGGCGATAGGCCGCTTCACCACACGCGACAACTGGAACATATTCTCCAGCATATCGCGATTGGGATTCTCAAGATCTATGACGATGACGTCGGGCTCGATTTCCGCGATCCGCTTCGCGATGCCGGTCACATCGTGGACAATGGTCACTCGGTCGTGGCCGGCGTCTCGCAGGCCCGCTTCGATAATCGAAGAGCGGATGCGGTTTTCGTCGATCACAAGGATTGTCAGGGACGTGGCATGCATGCCGCCATTCTGGCCAATCGCCAATTTTGTGCAATGCGGCAAAGCATACAGGTAGGGCGTCCGGTATTTCTTCGGTGTGGCCTGAAGCCGGCTCGTTGGCGGGCAGCTCGTCGTGTAGGATCCACGCGCTGACTCCATCGCTCTCGCGCCGTCTGACTCGACATTTTCAAGGTTGACGCGCAAAGTAAATTCTTCAGATGGCGTGACGATTAGTTCCAATCCGGCCATACATTAAAAGTTGTGGAATGCTCGACGCCACACGTCAGCCCAGAATGCTGGGCGACAAAGAAAAATTGGGCCAGTGGAGGGAAATGATGGGCTGCGTGCTTATGTTTTCCCTACAGCACTAATTGCCGGCCACTACGACCGCCAATACCTGATTTTCGAGATTGCAATTTAAGCTTGAAGAACTTCTTTTGACAGAAGCAAAACAAAAGCTCTGAATAGTGGGATCAAAAGCCACATAGGGAGGATCTTATCATGTCCATCCAAAGCATCGACTTGTCAATGCAGAATATTCTCGGTGACAATCAGAACATCTCGCGCAAGTTCAAATTTATAAGAGATACGAAAGAAATACTTGTGGCTTTTGTTCTGGTTGCAGCCACCACTGTTCCAGTATGGTCTCAGACAGCAGAAGACTTAGAGAAAGAATACAATAGGGAGAAAATGCAACAGGCGCTCCAGACCAGAGAGCGCTACGACCTTTATGGCATACATTTCGAAAGCGACAAGTCAACTTTGGACCCAGCCGCAGGACCGATGCTCGACGACATAGCGACTGCGCTCAAGAACTTCCCCGATTGGGGCCTCAGAGTTGTCGGCCATACTGACGCAACCGGCGATCCAGAAGCCAACGAAGTTCTTTCAGTTCAGCGCGCCGACGCCATCAAGGCGGCGCTTGTCGACCGAGGGGCCACTGCTGATAGGTTGCAGGCGGCGGGCGTTGGAGAGAACCGCCCTATTGCCAGCAATCAGACGCCTGAAGGACGGGCTCTCAACCGTCGAGTTGAGCTCGTGAGGTTTACCGACTCGACGGAAGCCAAAAAGCTGCTCAAGGCGATGTCCGATTATCTGGCAGCCCAGAAGGCGATATCGTTCAGCTACGATGCCAACCTCCAGGTAGTCACCAATTCTGATCAAAAACTTGGGCTGGCAAGTTCCGGCGCCGTGACCCTCAGCCGGCCTGATAAAGTTCGCACAACCCGCTCTGGGGGGTTTGTCGACGTCGAGACAACTTCGACGGCAAGACGCTCACGCTCTTCGGCAAGGATGCCAACAAATATACTCAAGTCGATATTCCTGGCACGGTCGACCATCTAGTGGACGAGCTGAAAGACAAGTATGGATTGCCCTTACCAGCAGCTGACTTGTTAATGACCAATTCATACGACCAACTGATGCAGGGCGTTTACGACTCCAAGGACTTGGGAAGCGGCGTCATCAATGGTGTGGAGTGCGATTCTCTCGCGTTCCGCAAGGACGACGTGGATTTCCAGATCTGGGTCGCCCAAGGAGAACAACCTTACCCCTGCCGCCTTACCATCACTTCCAGCCAGGTTGCTGGTGGACCGGAATACAGCGTCCAGGTCAGAGATTGGAAGACCGGGGATGCGGTTATGGCGGACGACTTTAGCTTCAAGACGCCACCCAATGCGGAAAAGATCGATGTGAACGACCTCAAGGGTAAGCTCGGTGATCTTCCGGAGAACTTCGCTAAAGGAGACGGAAAATGACTTTTTAAGGACCAATGCCGAAAAGATCGATGTGAACGACCTAAGGGTAAGCTCGGTGATCGCCGGAGAACTTCGCTAAAGGAGACGGAAAATGACTTTTTGGAAACGCGCAGGGATTATCTGCCTTGCCTGGGTGTCTGTGCTTTGCGTCGGCGATGTGGCGAGGGATTGGGAGATTGCTTCGATTACCGTAGTCTCTTCTGCTGTTGCTAAAGTTGGTCGACCGCTGACTCCGGTGAGCGTGGCCGGGGTTGCGCGGCGAACAACTCGGCGCTGCGCTGCCGGCGTGTACAATTGCTAGTCAACGCCTGCCTCCATGTCTCCTGCCTTGGCGGAAGGAGCGCACCCGCCGACGATCCCTATCGTACGGCATGGTCCTACCCGTATTGCGTATCAGTTCGCCTCACGTGAGTTCGCCGCGCAAGATGATGGGCAGGATGCCGACCGGTGCAGCGGTTCGCCTTGCTCAGCATTGCGAACGCTTTGCATTGCTGAACGCATAGAGACGGCGTTTTCGGCATCGATCCTTTGCAGCGTCCCGGCATGGCGGCGCTCGCAGCGGGCGTTGCCTGGCAGTCGATACAGTCGACAGAGTTCGGAGACACTTGCCCTGGGGTGACTTCTGTCCTTCGGAATTCCTGGAATTAGCTCTTTGCAGTATGCTGCCGCATTTGTAGGGGTGAGCGTAATGCAGTTCGCCCTCGATGGCATCGTTATCGGCAGCACAATTTTGGCCCGGGGGGAACGCATGAGAGGGATTCTTGATGCGATCGTCATAGGCGCTGGCTCTGCCGGGCTTGGCGTCAGCTACTTCCTGCAACAACGTGGCTGCGCGCACCATGTTCTCGAGCGAACCCGCATAGGAGAGACGTGGCGAACGCAGCGCTGGGACTCCTTCCGGCTGAACTCGACGAACATACGCACCATGCTGCCCGGCGATTCCTATGACGGGCAGGACCCCTGGGGTGCGATAACGCACCACGAATTCGTCGCCTATCTGGAAGGCTATGTTGACCGGCACCGCTTGCCGGTGCGCACAGGAGTGGCGGTTGAGCAGCTTGTTCGAGAGGACCGAGCCTACCAAGTCACGACTGATCGAGAGACGCTTCTGGCTCGCACGATCGTGATTGCAACCGGCAACCAGAACCGCCAGGTCCGGCCGCCTTGGTCGTCCGACTTGCCAACGGCGGTTCGCCAGGTCAATTCCTCTGCTTTTCGCAACGCGGCCGAGCTCGCTGAGGGCGCCGTGCTGGTGGTCGGGAGTGGCCAGTCGGGCGGCCAGATTGCCGAGGATTTGGTGCATGCCGGACGTCGGGTGTTCCTGGCGACAAGCCGAACTGGCCGCCTGGTACGCCGCTATCGCGGCGGCAACTCGTTCAACTGGCTCACCGTATCCGGCTTTGCCGACGTCCCGCGCCGGGAGCTCATCCTGGAAAACGGCAGGCTGCCGCCGCGCCCGCTGCTCGGGGCGACCCACACGATCAGCCTGCAATCGTTGAGCGCGCAAGGGGTGGTACTGCTCGGCCGTTTCAGAGGCGTTGTGAACGGCAGCCTCGCCTTCGGCGACCAGGTCGGCGACCACATGCGCTTCGCAGACGAGGCCTCGGCGGAGGCGAAGCGGGTGATCGACGAGTACATCGAGCGCGCCGGCCTCGATGCGCCGCCGGCTGAGGATGATCCAGCCGAAACGGTTGCGCCGTGCGTGCCGAGCCCGCCGATCCGCTCGATCGACTTGGCCGCAAGCGGCATCTCCTCGATAATCTGGTGCACTGGCTTCTCGGGCGACTTTTCATGGGTGAAGCTTCCCGGCGCCCTCGATGCGGCCGGCCAACCCATACACGAGGATGGTATCGGCACCGTTCCCGGGCTCTATTTCGCCGGTCTCGATTTTGCGTCAACGCGGAAATCAGGCACCATACCGGCGGTTGCCGAGGAGGCGGACCTTCTAGTGGACCACATCGTCAAGAGACGAGTAAACTCGCGGTCAAGAACGCCTGGAGTGGATCGCGAGGCTGTGTAATGGCTTTCCTTCGCGAACATTATCGCACCGGTCACAATGGCGACGGTTACTCGTTTGTCTAGCGTCGCTAGCCGCCAACGCTGGAACATCCCTAAGCTGCCAGAGCCGGACATCCCGCCCTTGCGTCTCAAAGGTCCGTCTACCGCCTCGGCCCGAAAATCGGAATCGATTTTCGGAAAGCACGATGCGTAGTATCAAAGAGACAGCGTCCTTTGCGCGTCCGAAAGGACGCGCGGCGCTGAGCCAACCGGCGCTAATTGCCGATACGGTCAGTACATGGCTGCGCCTCGGCGAGGACAGGCCTTGACGCAGCATTAGGCACTGGCGAGCGACATCCTTGCCGCCAACTTGCGGCGACTAGGAACGGCCCGCCGCAAGGAGGGCCGCGTCATGGGGCGGGCTACGCCGCTATTTCTGCTGCGACTTTACATGGTCTACATAGCCGCGCACGTCGGCGGCGGGTTCCGAATAGGCCTTGCCGAGCTTCTTCTCCATCGCCTTTATGTAAGACGATGCCCAGGCTGGCAGCGGGTAGTCGATAGCCGCCAGGAACTCGAGCGTCGCCGCTAGCCTGATATCGGCGATCGACGGCCTTGCTCCACCAATGAAAGGCGATTTGTTCATGAAGAATCGGTGGAACACATCGAGCGGCTCGGAGATCGCGGCTTCCGCGGCCTTTGCGGCTTCCGTCTTCCTCCCGGAGTCGGCGTCGCTGGCCCCGACCTCGCCGGCATATTGCTGGAATCCGAGCATCGGATAGGTGGCGCGAGCCACGTAAGGATAGAGCGTGCCGATCAGGTAGAACATAGCGCTGTCGATCATCGCCCGCTTTGCTGGCGCTTTGGGGTAGAATTTCTCCAGCCCATGCTTGTTGGAGAGATACTGCATGATTGCGCAGCTCTCCCACAGAGCGCCATTGGGCAGGCCTTTGTCCTCCAGCATCGGAGTCAGGTGCGCCGGGTTCCGGGCGAGGAATTCGGGCGTGCGCGTGGAGCCCCAGACGTCGCTTTCTGCGAAATCCAGTCCGGCGGCGCGCACGAAGACCCGCACCGACATGTTGTTGACGCTCGGCTTCAGCACGTTGAGGTGCAGCGCCGGCTTCTTCGCTGGTTTGGCGGCCCCTGCGCTCTTTGTTGTCTTTGTGGCAGCCCCCTTGACAGGTTTCGCGGCGGGCTTCGTTCCGGATTTGGTGGCGGCTTTTGTAGTCTTTTTGGCCATGTGTTCCTCCCTCGGGGTTTAGCGTTCTAGTAAGGGTTCTTCGGCGAGCGGTCGTTCGAAAGGGTCGGACGCGACAATTCCACCAGGTTTTGGATCGCATCAGCGAGATGCACCTCGGCGATAGCGTAGTCGCCGCGCGCCACGCGGATCTTGTGCGCCTCCATCAGCACGTCTGCATGAGTGAAGCCGTGCGGCGGTTCGAACCGGTAGCTGGCGAGTTCGACCAGGAGTCCGAGCGGATCTTGGAAATAGATCGAATCCATGAAACCGCGGTCCTTGGCCCCGGTGTTTTCGATCCGGCGCTCGTCGAGTCGCGCCACCGCCTGAAGGAAAGTGACGCGCGAGACAGAAAAGGCGATGTGGTGGACGCAGCCAATGTCGGTCGACGTGCGGCTTGGGTCGGGCTTGCGGTTTTCGTCGGTGAAGACTGTGATCAGCCGCCCGTCGCCGGGATCGAAATAGAGATGGCTCTCGCTGGCCTTGTCGAGGTTGGGCTGCTCGAAGATGAATGGCATGCCGAGCACGCCTTCCCAGAAATCGATCGACGTTTGCCTATCCGCGCCGACTAGAGTGATGTGATGCACGCCCTGGGACTGAAGTTTCTGCATGCTTTCCTCCCGATCCGCGTCACTGCCTGACAAGCTTCGACTTGTATTCGCTGCGCTCTAGCGTTCCGAATGGCGCAAGCTCCACAGCCGCTGAAAAAACCAGCGCCGCGCGCAGACGTTTCTTTATCCGGTCGGCAAGTCCCGGATCCGGCTCGCCGCCCTTGGCAAGCTCGACCACCACCGGCAGTGGTGGCTCCTGCTTGAAGCCCAACGCAGCCGCTCTTACTAGGATAGCGCCGCTCACGGCCGGAGAAAACTCTCCGACGATCTCGCGGATCGCCGATGGGAACACGTTTACGCCGCGTACGATCAACATGTCGTCGGTGCGGCCCACGCAGCGCAGCCTTAGCGCCCTGCGCCCACAGGGGCAAGGCGAGGTCCACACCTCGACATGATCACGCGTGC
The DNA here is from genome assembly GCA_963839725.1 of uncultured Alphaproteobacteria bacterium. Taxonomy (GTDB): domain Bacteria; phylum Pseudomonadota; class Alphaproteobacteria; order Rhizobiales; family Rhizobiaceae; genus Kumtagia. Next base: position 462,464 of record CAWIWT010000007.1, read on the forward strand.
GGAATCTGAGCAGCGGCGCGGCCTGGTGCCTTAAATGTGTCAGCACGAGTTCGCCGTGCGCCCCGTCCTGCATGGCAAGCGCCTCGCCCGTCGTCGGGTCGATCAGCTCGGGATAGACGAAGCCGCGCCCGCCGAGATGCATGCCGTTTTGCTCCTCGCATTCGCCCCACAGCGAGACGCCAATGTCGCCGATGCCCATGGCCTCGGTGACCTTGGCGCCCCAGCCCCGTTCCAGCCGCGCCCGCATCGCCGGCTCGCCGCCGCCCGGCTCGCCCGCCACCAGGAGCCGCGCGACGCTGGAGTTCTGGAGATCAAAGCCGCGCTCGGCCGCCCATTCGATCAGATGCGCCGCATAAGATGGCGTCATCACCGCCGCGGTCGGTTTCAACAGCCGGATCGCGGCGATCAGCCGTTCGGTGTTGCCGGTGCCGATCGGAACGTGGCACATCCCCAGCCGGTCGAAGGCGGCAAGGGCGGCACCGGCGACGAAAGGCCCGGCATTATACGTCGACACGATCGTCTCGCCGGCGGCAATCCCCGAGGCCGAATAGCTGCGAGCCGACGTCGTTACCCAGTTGTCGAGATCCTGTCGGGTCAGCGGGATGTAGCTCGGCGTCCCAGTGGTGCCGCTGGTCGAATAGATGCGGACCAGCCGGTCGAGCGGAACGGCGAGATGTGCGCCGATAGGGTTTTCCACTGTGCAGCTTGCGCGGATTTCCTGCTTTTCGGTAAATGGCAGGCTCGCGATCACGTCCAGCCCGCCGATCAACTCGGCCATCGCAAAGCCCGCATCGGCGAGCTTTTCGCGATAGAATGACGAGTGATTGAGAAGATAGGCCATCTGGCGACGGAAATAGATGTCGTCCAGCCGGAACTGGTCTTCAGCCGTACGTGTCTCGACCTCCGGCTCAAGCATGGCCGGCATCGTCTGTCTCGTAGGCGACCGCCGCCTCCGCCTGGTCGGCCATCAGGAATCCTATCGGGTTCTTCTGCTCCTCAGCCAGATGCGCCAGAAGGCTGGCGGTGCGTGCCAAGAGCGGGATCGCCTTGATCATGGCCGCGGGAAAATCTAGGTCGAGCAGCACCGCTGCGATCGGCATCGAGACGTTCATTACCAGCGGCTTGCCCCACACCTCAGCCACCGCTCTTTCAATGCGTCGCGCCATGACGACATGCCGTCCAGCCACGCCGCGTTCTTCGGCGAGGACAAGGATGCGCACGGTGCGCGGATCCACCGGCTTATGGAGCGGGTGGCCGAAGCCGGGTACCTTTCCGCCTGCATCCCTTATGCCGCGAACCAGCGCAATCGCCACCGCATCCGGCTCGCCGCCTTCGGCGACCTTCGCATCGGCTTCCATCAACAGCCTGCCGCAGAGTTCCGATGTTCCGAGGATCACCGGCCCTGCGCCCAGAATGCCTGCCGCCACTGCTCCCTGCAGTGATCCCGGGTCTGCGGCGAGCGTCATGCGCGCCGCCTGAACCGTCGGCACCAGTCCGTGCTCGGCGATAGCCACCAGGAGAAGGTCCAGGAAGAAGCGCTGCTTCTCGCTTGCTTCCTTGCCGGTGAGCAGAAGGAAAAAATAATCGGTGAAGCCAACCCGTCCCATGAGGTCGGACGTCAGGTCGCGGCCACGCACCTCGATGCGGTCGGCCTGCGCATCGCAGATACTGGAGACCGCTCGCCTGCCCTTGCCGATCTGCATCGCCGCCCCTTGCCCGGATTTCCGGGAATGCGTTCTTGGTGCCGCGCCTTTTCAAGACATGCTAATTCAACTTCAGTTCGCGTGCCAGACGAAAGCGATTCGACGCTCGCCAGATGCCCTTTCGCCAAGGCAACGCCTGCCCTCATAGGTGCGAGCTTCGCGCGACGAAAAGCGCCGGCTGATCCGGGCTGCTGCTCGCGAACAGAAGTTGAAGCCTTGCGGCCCTCATCGAGACACAGCGCAAGGCGACTTGCACGTCTAAGCAGTAAGGTGAGGGGTGAACTTGTGGGCGAGAGAGGGTCGGTGTTCCTCAACAGCCCAATCTTAGGCCCGCTACAATACCGCGCTCACCTCTATCGAGCGATAGCTAGCGCACTCATGCGAGACCGCCGCCGCGCCGGTTCCCATTTCCCTGTTCCGTGCGGCGGCTCCCCCATCCGGACGCCACCCGCTGGGCTTGCGGATCGTCGAGCAACACCGCATCACGCGTAGGGGTAAATCTCTCACCCCTCCGGAGATTGCAGTAGACGCGAGTGCTGGCACATAGTCTGGTCCCGCCCGCGCGTCCGAGCGGCTCGGGCACTAAGAGCGGGGTTATAGTCCAGTCGGACACCATTGGAGCCCCGTTGAGAACTCAGGACTGTTGCAGTTTACCGCATGTGTTGATCAAACGAATCTGTTACCAACTGTCTCTTTCCCGCACTAGGCTGAGAATCCGAATCTACCATAGTTCGTCATAGCGTGGGATGGATCGAGGCTCGACTTTACCGCCTACTTGGAGAAGGTATTTGATTCGCGCTGTTCGCAATTCGGGAATCAGCATGACGCTCGCAAGCGGCTGCCCTTACGTTGTGCTTTTGCTGGCGCTCGTGTCGGCTGGATGCCAGTCGGAGGATACAAGTGCCAAGCCGCCGTTCGTGTCTGTCGGTTATGGTCTTGGCCCGCTGACCGCCGCGCCGTTGGCAACTCCAGCCAAAGCCGTGGCGGCTGAAGCTGTTGCGCCTGAATCAACTCCTCAAGAAAAAGACGACAAATACTTCATCGAGTTCCGCTCCCGTTATGCCCTGAGCTATGGCCATTCCTTCGTTGTTTTCGGACGTGTGAACGAAGCCGGTGAAATGGTCGATCCCGAAGTTGCTGGTCTTGCCCCAGCGTCAAAGAGCGCCGTTCCTTACGTTCTGGGCCATCTCGTGCCAGTACCCTCCGAAACGGGGTGGAGCGACGGTGATCTGGAGGAACCATACAGATCGGCGAGTTGGCGGATCATGCTGAACGAAGCCCAGTATACGAAGGTCGTTGCGAACATACGCAAGCTGCAAGCCAGTTCACCGGTCTGGCAAGCGTCTGTCTACAACTGCAACGCCTTTACTGCGGACATTGCGCGTTCCATGGGTTTCAAGACCCCTCCTATCTGGTTGCGGCCGCAACAATTCATGACCAGGCTTCGAGAGATGAATACGGCTCCTGACGCCGCCGGCAACCGCACTCGGACGGTATTGGCCGCAGGTTAGATTTGAAGGCTTTGGATTGGCGGCCCGCAGCCCTACCCCAGGCCGCTGGACATCACACCACCTTCCGCGGCGTTCCGGTGTCTTCTTCCATCGAGGGTGGCGGAGTAACGACCCTCAGCTGATCGTCGGGCAAAGCGCGCTGCAGCCGCCTGGCCTCATTCCAAGGCGCTGTCAGCCAGGTCTCGATGTCGTCCAGACCGGTCAGAATGACTGGCATCGCTTTTTCATGGACCGGTCCGACAACTCCGTTCGGCTCCGTCGTCAGAAAAGCAAAGAGGTCGAGCGCCAAAAGACCCTCCTTGATCTTACGCACGCTCTCCCACTGAGAAACCCAAACGCCAGCGAAGAACGCGAGCGGCTTGTCGTCGTTCACGGCAAACCAGGCGTTCGGCACCGGCCCGCCTTCGGCCTTTCGGACGGGATCCGGTTCGGCAAAGCAGGTGAAGGGCACAACGCACCGGTTTGCCGGCCCGAGCCACGACGACCAATGCTTGCTCGTTGTGTTGCGGATGTTGGTGGTTCCCCGGTCGGGTTCCATCTTGAGCAGCGTGTCGAAGTCGAAAGGCTTGCCCTGCGACCGCAACTTGTCTGCCCGCTTTGACGCGGCTTGATATTGGGCCTGCTTTGAGCTTGGCATCCCCCACCGGACGCGCACTAACTCGCGCTGACCATCCAGCGCGTTGCGAACTATCGGCGCGGGCAGGTCCGGAAAGACATCCAGTTCCGGCTCAAGGTTGCCGGCATGGTCGCGCATAGCACGCGTCATCTGGATGATCGCTTCGTGGTTGGTTGTGACGTTGTAGAGGTTACACACAGGAGTCCGCCATCGTTGCTGGGCCTATGTCGGCATCATCAGGCCTTCTAGAATCGAGCCATCCTTCGCAGCAGGCCGCCAACGCTTCGCCGCCAGCCTCAAGCAACAAGTCGGCAATATCGAACTGCATTGTGGAGGCTGAAATCGCTTGTCGAAGGCGTTCACGTCCCACCATTCGCGTTTGCTATAAGCTTTCGCCACCCCATCAGGCAAGACGACCCCGTGCGGCTGACCTCGGCCCTGTCGCGAGCGGCGGGGGATATCTTGCACCACCGCAATGAGTGGCGGCTATCCTGGCAAAGCCGGTTGTGACTAAGCAAGATTGGCTTCCACATTGACTCACGATACTTCGAAGCGCAGGGTAAAGCTTACGGTGGAAACTAGTCAGATCGCGCAGGCTCCGAGGAGCACGCCATGGCACCGTCATTCGCCCGCAGATCCATTCTCCGGCAGGTAATTGCACTTGCGGCCTTGGCGGCAGGTTCTGCCGTCCCCGATATCGTCTGGCAGAAACAATGAGCGGCGCGTTGGTCCGTCATCAGTTGCGGCAAAACAAGATCGACGGGCGCGTGGTGATGAGGATCTGATCTGCCCCGATTTCCTCTTCGAATCTAACCTGCCCCAGTCAACGCAAGATGGTCTCGAACTTGAAACAGGAGTGCCCCCATGGCTTCGACCGATACCACAACCGACAAAAGGCATTCCACTGGCAAGGCATCGCCGGCCGCTGGCGCCCCGCTTTCCGCCGGCGAACTGCAGGCGATGGATGCCTACTGGCGGGCATCCAACTACCTGTCGGTCGGCCAGATCTACCTGCTCAAAAATCCGTTGCTGAAAAAGCCGCTTAAGCGCCAGCACATCAAGCCACGGCTGCTCGGCCATTGGGGAACGTCACCGGGCCTGAATATGCTGTACGTTCACCTCAATCGGGTGATCAAACGCGATGACCTCAACATGGTCTACATCATCGGGCCGGGACACGGCGGCCCGTCCCTGGTTGCTCACGCCTATCTGGAGGGTACTTACAGCGAGGTCTACCCAAATATCACTCAGGACGCAGAGGGAATGAAGAAGCTGTTCATGCAGTTCAGCTTCCCTGGCGGCATTCCCAGCCACGTTGCCCCGGAGACGCCGGGCAGCATTCATGAAGGCGGCGAACTCGGCTATGCACTGAGCCATGCCTACGGTGCCGCCTTCGACAATCCGGACCTGATCGTCGCTTGTATCGTCGGCGACGGAGAGGCGGAGACCGGGCCGCTTGCGACTGGCTGGCACGGCAACAAGTTCCTGAACCCGGCACGCGACGGCTGCGTGCTGCCGATCCTTCACCTCAACGGGTACAAGATCGCCAATCCGTGTTTCCTTGCGCGGATCCCCAAAGAGGAATTGCAAAAGTTCTTCGAGGGCATGGGCTACACGCCATACTTCGTTGAGGGCCACGATCCCACGGACGTACACCAGCAATTAGCTGGCGCGCTCGACACCGCAGTGGCGGAAATCAAGCGGATCTGGGCCGAGGCTCGCGACAAAGGCAACTTGAAGCGACCTGCATGGCCGATGATCGTCTTTCGCACGCCAAAGGGATGGACCGGTCCGGAGGAAATCGATGGCAAGAAATGCGAAGATTACTGGCGTTCACACCAGGTTCCGATGAGCGACATGGATAAGCCGGCGCACATCCGGATCCTTGAAGAGTGGATGAAGAGCTACCGGCCAGAGGAACTGTTTGACGCCGACGGGCGGCTGAACTCCGAACTGGCTTCGCTCGCGCCCAAAGGCCAGCGCCGGATGAGCGACAATCCGCACGCGAATGGCGGACTGTTTCTGCGGGATCTCAGGATGCCCAACTTCCGGGACTATGCGGTCGACGTGCCGAGCCCGGGTGCGGTCACGGCGGAGTCCGCGCGCGCGATGGGCAAGTTTCTCCGCGACGTCATGAAGCTCAACCTGGAAAGCAAGAACTTCCGCCTCTTCAGCCCGGATGAAAACAACTCCAATCGTTGGCAGGACGTATTGGAGGTCACCAACCGCTGTTACATGGCAGACATCTACCCGGAGGACGATCACCTCGCGCCGGACGGCCGCGTAATGGAGGTGCTCAGCGAACATCAGTGCCAAGGCTGGCTGGAAGGGTACCTGCTGACCGGCCGGCATGGCTTCTTCTCCTGCTACGAAGCCTTCATCCACATCATCGATTCGATGTTCAACCAGCACGCCAAGTGGCTGAAGGTCTGCAATGAAATTCCGTGGCGCCGGCCGATCGCCTCGCTAAATTACTTCCTCAGTTCTCACGTCTGGCGCCAGGACCACAACGGCTTCAGCCATCAGGACCCTGGGTTCATCGACCATGTTGTGAACAAGAAAGCAGAGGTGATCCGGGTCTACCTGCCGCCCGATGCCAACACGCTCCTTTCAGTGACAGACCACTGCCTGCGCAGTCGCAACTACGTGAATGTCGTGGTCGCCGGCAAGCAACCCGCACCGCAATGGCTCAGCATGGATCAGGCTGTGAAGCACTGCGCGGCGGGCCTTGGCATCTGGGAGTGGGCGAGCAACGACAAGGGCAGCGAGCCAGACGTCGTCATGGCATGCTGCGGCGACGTTCCGACACTGGAGACGCTGGCGGCGGTTGCGCTGATCCGCGAGCATCTGCCGGAGTTGAAGGTGCGGGTGGTCAATGTCGTGAACCTGATGAAACTGCAGCCGCAGAGCGAACACCCACACGGCCTGTCTGATCACGATTTCGATGCATTGTTCACCAAGGACAAGCCGATCATCTTCGCCTTCCATGGCTACCCATGGCTGATCCATCGGCTGACCTACCGCCGGACGAACCACGAAAATCTGCATGTCCGTGGCTACAAGGAAGAAGGCACGACGAGTACTCCGTTCGACATGGTGGTGCTGAACGACCTCGACCGCTTCCATCTGGTGGAGGACGTGATCGACCGGCTGCCGCAACTCGGAGCGCGCGCCGCGTACCTCAAGCAGGCAATTCATGAGAAGCTGATTGAACACAGGCAGTACATTGAGGAGCACGGCGACGACATGCCGGCCATCAGCGGCTGGAAGTGGGGACTGAAGGGGGCCGCCGGCGTGTCCCGGAAAACCTCAACGGAAGGCGACAATATTTGAGTTGAACTGCAATCCAACTCAGACTGTGAGACGAGCATAACCCGACGCCCCGGCGAACTTCGGCTAGCGCCGATAGTGGAAGGATTGCGCCGAGCAGGTCACTCAGCAGGTTGGCTGCAACAGGCCAGTGATCCCGACCAGAGGCCATGAACTCTGGCGGTTGCGCGGCTAAATGAAGGACGGAACAATGCCCCGGTGACGCCCAGCGAGTTTGCTGTCGAGAATGGCTGCCGGGTCAAACGCTCAAACCGCGGCCTCCACAAATTGCGGTCCACCGACAGGTATGAGAACGGCGACAGAGGCAGATGCTGAGACTTCGCAGCCTTTTCTCGGCGGTGCCTATCTAAACTTCACGATGGACGATGAGGGTGAAACACGCCTCAAGGCAACATTTGGCAATAATTACGAACGCCTTTTTGAAGAAGAAGTTCGACCCAGGCAACGTGTTCCGAGTGAACCATAACGTCCGCCCGTCGCCCTGACTCCGGCTTGCCCGGATCGCATTTTGCTGCAGGGGCTAACTATCCCGCATCCACGCCTCTCAGGTCAGGCATCAGGATCCATGCGGTGACTTTTCGGTGAACCGGGTTGCGGCAATGGCGTCGGCCATGAAAGCTCAAATAGTGCCGGTCGCGGTGAAGGTCCGGTTTCTTTTCAAGAACTCATCTCGCTCGCGGTGCCGTCATCGCGTCGATCTTTGATCTACCTTCTACAAACCAACTGCGACAGCAGTCCTTTGTTTCCGTACCTTTCGGTCCGCAATTCAAGCGTCGCTGGGCCTGGCAGCAAATTTTTGGGCAGGCCGTTGGTCACTTTTGGTAACTAGGCCGGGCCGAAACGCCCGGCTTTTTTCATCTTCACCACAAAGGCGAAAATCCTAGCTCCGTACGAGGGTATTGATTGCGACTGCGAGTAGCCCACAGACGTTCATGCGCGCTTGCCTTCCTGCCGAGGCCAAAGCAACGTTGTCATGAAGATCGCATAGGCGATGGCCGCCAGTATGTAACTGACCCGAGTGGAAAAGGACTCGGCAGCAGACCCTGGAAGCGGTGACACACCTGTTCCGAATACGAGGAGGAAAATCGTCAAGGCGCCCGCGTAAAGTTTGGCGGCGGGCTGACGCATGGCAGCACGACCGCCAAATACCAAGCCGGCTAGCAGTACCAATAGAAAGAGGAAAATATAGGACGGCCGCACCTGAAGCATCGCGAATGCGACGGACGCCGCCAAGCCTCCAGTAATATTGGTTACCACGATCCCCAAAGCCGCGCGCGTGCTGGCTGCGACGTCGAATTGTGAGAGCAGTGACACGACTGTTATTGGAATGACGATCGCCGTGGCCAGCCCGTCGCGTGTCAGACAGGCAACTACCGCGATCAGGAGTATGGCGGTGTTGGCAGCAGCGTAGCGTGCCGCACGCGGATATGTCGTCGCCGTCGCGGCCACAAGAGGGGGGCTACCTTTGTCTGGGATTAAGGCATGGGCCGCCCACATCAAAAGCATTCCGGTCACCACACTCTGAACCAGGATCATAAGAATAGTATCGCCGAGATCTTCGTTCAGAATTGTGAGTAGCGGCACCATAACCGCAATGACCAGGGCAAGAAAGATTGTGGGGCCGCCCTTGCCGTTTGCCTGCTGGTAGAAACATCCAAAGTAAATCAGCCCGAGCAGCAGCAACAGAACCGGCGGCCGGTCGCCAGTCAGCACCGCCACGAACTGCAGAAGTGCTCCGACGACAAGAATGAATACCGTTATTGCCAACGCTTTTTGCACCGGCAGCGGGCGGGAACTGGAGATCAGAAACTGTGCCGCAAACAATGGCCCAAGGAAGGGGATGATAGCCCCCGAATAGACCAACCAGGAAAAGCCGACCGCAACGGCAAGCGCTATGCGTAGACCCTTGCGCTTTACATTAACGCGGTCGTCTTCGAGCGATAGATACCTGTCAGCTGACATAGGTAAGGACCGACAGAATACGGATCCAGATGCTGCCGAGCGCATTGGTGACCGGATGGTCCCCGGTGTAAATGACCACATTCACCTGTGACCCGTACCGCACGCCCTTGGGCCGCCCTTCGTCGAGAACCAGCCGAATTGGAAAGCTCTGCGGTGTTCTCACCCATCCACTGTCGGTGGACATCTTCGGCAGGCCGGTCGCCGGGTCGATACTTCCTTGAGCCACCCCCAATCCGATGCCTTCAACGGTGGCGGCGAAAATCTGTCCGGGGAGAACATCGAAAAGTACCTCCGCACGGTCGCCGGCGGTAACCATCTCGAGGCTGTTTTCCTTAAACGCGGCCGTGATCCAAATCGTGCCGGTATCGATAAAGGTCATTGCACTCTGGCCAGCGCTGACCATGCCTCCGATGGAAAGCTGAAGGTTAGTGACGACGCCTTCCGCCGGCGCTGCAACCGTCGTGTGCAGCAGATCAAGCTGAGCGCTTTCAAGCGCTGCGAGAGCCTCCTTCAACTGGGGATTGTCCTTTCCTGCGGGTCCAAGCTCTTCCTGAGCCCGCGTGAGATCGGCTTCGGCTGCAACCACTGAGGCATCTGCCTGATCCAGCGCGGCCGTGGCCTCATCATACTTCGCCTGGGCGTAAACACCGCGCCTGACCAGTTCCAAGGCGCGAGCGGCCTGATCCTGGACGTTGTCGCGGACTGCCTTCGCCTCCACCACCTGAGCCTGGGCGACATCGACGGACGCCGTCGAAGCCCCGATCGACTGACCTACCCCCGCAAGGCGTGCTTCCGCCTCCGCCACGGCAAGCTGGTACTGTTCCGGGTCCAGGCGAAACAGCATCTGGCCGGGCGTCACGGCGCTGTTGTCATTCACGCCCACTTCAATGACCCGCCCGGTAACCTCCGGCGCTATGCCGACGACATAGGCACTGACGGTCGCCTGCGAGGACGAAGGGGTGCGCCGCTCCATGAAAACCGTCACGACGAACAGCAGGAAAGCTGCCAGGAGCACGGTAATTGCGAGCGTGCGCTGCGGATTTCTCTCTTTTAGGGGCGCGCCCACTGCATTTGGAGCATGATCATGAGAGGCTCCAGTTGCATCCGACGCCATGATGTTTCCCCTTAAGATCACGCGGCCGTCGCGCCGCGGCTTGATGTGATCGAGCGCCGGCACCTGCGTTGGAATTGCAACTTAGTCCTCAGTTGTCGGCATCGCAACGGGCACCAACGCGATGCCCGATCCAGGAATCCGCTCACATAACACGGCAGTGTGAGGCTACGTCCGGCCTCTCAATGGCCTGTCCGACGCGCGCGTCCTCGTGGGCACTTTGCCTCTGTCTTGCGGGAAGGCCGAAACAGGTAAATAGTCATCTTGAGCATGGAGCTACCTGGGGAATCCAGGCATGGCTGGGGAGGGGCAGCGACATGGACCCGAACGCGACAACCACCGAACGGGCGCCGTCGCTGTTGAGAATGCTCGATGCGGCGCTTCAGATCGGACTTGTGGCCTTACTGATCTTTGCCTGTAGCCGCATCATACTCCCCTTTACTGGCATCCTGCTCTGGTCGGTAATCCTCGCGGTGATGCTTTATCCGCTGCACCAACGCTTGGTCGTCCGGGTCGGTAATCGCTGGTCGGCGACGTTGATCGGGTTGGTCAGCGTTGCGCTGATGTTGGTGCCGTTGGTAATGGTGGTGACGTCGCTTGGGTCTTCTATTCTTGCGTTCGTCTCCGGCTTGCAAGACGGCAGCCTGATCGTACCACCACCGCCCCCACGGCTTGCAGATCTGCCGCTGGTCGGCCAGAAACTAACCGAGGCATGGGCGCTCGTGGCCACAAACATGTCGGCGGCGCTTGCGAAGTACGGCCAGCAGCTAAGTGGGATTGCAGCATGGCTGGCGTCGTTCGCGGGCGGTTTAGCCGCCGGTCAGCTTTCGTTCGTACTTTCGTTCGCGGTCGCTGCCGTGCTCATCGCCTATGGCGACGGCGCCACCGAATTCGCCAGTCGTCTGTTGGAACGTATTACCGGTAGCAAGGCTCAAGGCCCGCGGCTGGTCGAGATGACCGCCGCTACGATCCGCGGTGTGGCGGTCGGCGTAGTCGGCGTAGCGGTCATCCAGTCGCTGCTGATCGGGGTAGGCTTTTTCGCCATAGGTCTTTCGTCAGCCGGAGTTTTGACACTCGTGGTGCTATTGTTTGCTATCGTGCAGGTGCCGGCAGTGCTGGTAACGCTGCCTGTCATAGCCTATGTTCTTGCGACCGAAGCGACCACGCCGGCGATCATCTTTTCGATCTGGACCGTCATTGCCGGGCTCAGCGACAACCTCCTCAAACCATTGATGCTCGGACGCGGACTTGAAGTTCCAATGCCGGTCATTCTCATTGGTGTGATTGGCGGCATGGTCGCCGACGGCCTTCTCGGCCTGTTTGTGGGCCCCGTGCTCCTGGCCGTTGGCTACGTACTGCTCATGGAGTGGCTGCGGTATGGCCCTGGCGGGCCGCAGACCGACGATCCGTCGCCATGATCGCGGTTATTACCCTCGGCTTGCTGGCGATGTTGGCATGCCTTGCACTTCAGGTGCTGGCATCGGTGTTCGCCGCGCGTTACTTCGCCCAGGCCTCCAAGCAACCGCTTGGCCCTAAGCCGTTGAGGGGGATTTTCCTGCAGTTCTCGATCCTGATGATGGTGCTCATGATCGGCAACATCGTCCAGGTTGCGTTTTGGGCATTGCTCTACAGTCTGCTCGGTGCATTTGCGGACTTTGAAACGGCAATGTATTTTTCGGGCGTGACCTTCACCTCGCTCGGTTATGGTGATGTCGTGCTGGATGGCCGGATGCGGCTGCTTGGGCCGCTTCAGGCTGCCAATGGTCTGATGATGTTCGGGATCACAACGGCCCTTTTTATCTCGGCGGTCCAGCAGGTCACCGCCAAATGGATCGCCGCGCAGTCAGCCCGGACGTAGAATACCGATCTGAACACGCAGACCCGCTTCGGACCGAAGGATTTCGGCCAACCGGTCGATGCATTTTTTCTACCTTGTAATCGGTCGTTCCCATCTGATGTTATAGCGCCCGAAATGTTGTTGTTGCCACGCTGCGGTTGAAGCCTGCGCCTCGCCTATGAAGAACCCAACAGTATGTTTTGAGCGATATGCCGCTCTCGCTGCTTTATGCGGCCCCTTGCATACCTCGACCCGGAGGCAGAGGGCTCGCTCCGGCACTGTGCCGTCCAGAAGCTTGCAGTGCGGCACCGCAGCAACGCTTGCCGGATGCGGGCGCCGAGCACCAACATTGACGGCGGTGACGCCCCGGTGACGCCCCGAAGCATTCCGCTGTAGAGTCGAAAAGGCGCGATCCAGAAATCTTTTAAATGTCAATTGGTTAGTATGGCGCACCCGAAGAGATTCGAACTCCTGACCCCCAAATTCGTAGTCTTAGGTTACTGATTTCCAGTAGTTTCGCTTGGTTCTCGAGATTTCATTTTTTCCTTGATTTTCATGGCTTTCTCAAGCAACCGTGTTTCGCGCAGTTTCGCTTAGCTTCGCCTGGTGTGATAGGCAGGTGATAGGCAGATACGGCAGCCAGACAATGAGTAGTACATATCGAAGGGTGAAAATCACCCAAACTGTAGCCGACAAAGCCGCGGCTGAGTCGACTCGATACGTTCTGACTGACACGGAGATCCCCGGCTTCTGGATGGTCGTGGCGCCGAGCGGCCGCAAGTCCTTCGCTCTGCGCTATCGCGTTGGCGGGGGCCGTGGAGCGACGATCCGTGAGCCTAAAATCGGCGACTGGCCGACGATGAAAGTTGAAAGGGCCCGCAGTATCGCCAGCGACTGGAGCGCCGAGGTTAGAAAAGGGGGCGATCCCGGCGGAGCGCGAAAAGAGTATCGCGCGGCTCCAACGATGGAGGAAATGTTCGCTCGGTACCTTACGGATCACGCGCGCCCGACCAAAAAGCCGGCGAGCCTGGCAGAAGATGAGCGGTTGATCCGCGACTATCTCTCGCCGACCTTTGGCAAGCGCAAAGTCGCGGAAGTCTCAAGAGCCGACGTCGACAAATTTCACAAACAGTTGTCGCATAAACCCTATCGCGCCAACCGATCTCTAGCCTTGCTTTCAAAGGCATTCAACTTGGCAGAAGTCTGGGGCTGGCGCCTCGACGCATCAAACCCATGCCGTCACGTTTCAAAGTTCGCCGAAAAGAAGCGAAAGCGATTCTTGTCACCAAAGGAACTAGCAGCGCTGGGTGAAACGCTGCGTCTCGCCGAGCGAGACGGCGCAATCATTCTCGCGGCGAATGAGGGCATAGGCAAGAAAGGCCTACGAATACCGGTGTCGCGGTATGCGGTGGCGGCTATCCGGCTTCTGGTCCTAACTGGTGCACGCAAATCCGAAATCCTTGGACTGAAATGGGCGTGGATAGATTTGGAGCACGGTCGGGCAAGCCTTCCCGATAGCAAGACGGGCGAGAAAATCATCATTCTCCCGCCGCCCGCATTGGCGGTGCTTGAAGCACTACCGAGAGTCGAAGGAAACGCGCATGTGGTCGTTGGCGGCAAGTCGGGCGCGCCGCTGATAAATCTGAAGGCTCCTTGGCTGGCGATTAGGGAAGCCGCTAGGCTCAGTGATGTGCGAATCCATGATCTACGGCATAGCTTTGCAAGCGTTGGAGCGGCTGGCGGTACTTCTCTACAAATCATAGGAGCCCTCCTCGGCCACTCACAGGTCAGCACGACAGCCCGCTACGCGCACCTTGCCGATGATCCGGTCCGAGCAGCTGCGGCGGATATTGGTGGTAGGATTTCTGCTGCTATGGGTGATGGGGAAACAGGCGCGGTCGTAAGGCTCCGTCGATGAACTCGGCCGATAAACGCCGCGCGGCCGCTGACACTGAAACCCTCATTGGTGAGGACGAGATGTTCGCTGTACGCCGCAGCGTACGACGTCGCGACCCGGCGGAAATGACGATCGCAGAAGTAGACGAGTTACTTTCACCATTATCCAAGAATGCTCTGAGCTCTCCTTTCAACGAAACACTCGCCGCGGATCTCGACCTGTGGACTGCTCGATTGGTGCAACTTGGCTGGCCCAGCCCAGGCAGACTAGTGCTCGTTGATGGCAAGCGATGGACCGAACTCTCGCCAGATGATCCACAAATTCCGCTCGAAATCGCGATGGGGCGGCCCGTCGAGCATGGATGCGACTTCATCCTCTTGCGTGTGAAGCCGCTTACCGAAGCTTGGTGGCTTGCTCGACTCTCTTGGCTATCTTTGATGATCCTTGAGGAAATGGATGCCAACCGACGAATGTTCCTGGCAGTGAAGCTTGGCGAACTGCGTCAGGATGGCAATTTCGCATCGGATTGATCTTTCCGACCTAACTTACGGCCGTACTGCCAAGAGGCAGCGGGTCGAAGGCGGGCGCAAGACAAAGAAGCCTAAGTCAGCCAAGATAGTGTCGCTGATGAAGTCGCTGATTGAGGCGGGGAAGTCAGTATCGTCAGCGGCGAACATAGTGCACACGAAACACAATCTCGGTACGTCCAAGGAGTGCGAACGAGCGACTGTATTATCGGAACAGAAAACAGCGACAACGCTAGCGATGTCAGTCCGCCGCTGATGGTAAATGCGCAGCCATCCGAAACAAGGGATGGCTGTAAGCATGGGCAAGAAATCTCAACAAGGAGCCTGCTCCTCTCTGCTGGCAGCGCAGTTGGGAGTTATCCCTGCGACCGAACAAAAGGTTGATCACCAGCCGACGTTTCCCACCGCGCCAAACGGGGCGAAGCTCCCCAATCGGGCGACAGGCGCCGTTGAACCTCAGCGGCAGAGAACCTTCAGCGGCTGTAACCCTTGCAGCCCGGATAGCAGACAACCCGCAAACTCTTCTCGATCGCAGCCAAGTCGAACAGGTGTTCGGCTTGCCGAAGCGTTGGCTTGAGCTTGCGGCTTATAGGGGCACGGGCCCGCCGATGATTCGTATTTCCCGGCGCATGGTGCGTTATCGCGCCTGCGATGTAGTCGCGTGGCTCGCAGCACGGCGTTTCGATCCCGCCGCTGGCAGCTAAAGAAATTGCCCGCCGGGTGGGAAAACCGCGACGGGCCGAAAATCCAGATACAAACCCATTTGAGCATACGAGATTTTCGGCACCGCGTCCAACCCGCCCGGCCTTCGAAGGAGGTCGGAGTGAGATACTCACCGACATGCGGGAATTGGAGTGATCGTATCTCGGCCTTGGCACATTCCACTGGCCGCGGGACGTTCTTGATCGATCCCGAGCGTCAGACCATCTTCTGGCTGGATGTGCCGAGAGTGTCATTCCCGCTGTATCTGGGCGGAAATTGGGTCGCCATCAAGCGGCACCCGCTCGGTCTTCCGCCGGCGATGCCCGCGACATCGCTCGCGCTCTCGGAGCATGCGGCGCAGGCCCATGCCGCGGCGCAAATTCGCGCATGGCGCAGTCAACACTTCCTCGGCGCCGTGCCGCGCCGGAGGTCGTGATGGGCGAGGTTTATCAGGCAGGCCCGATAAAACGGCTCGCGCCACCAGGGCCGAAATGGACGACCGCAAGGCCGCTCTCTACGAGATTGTCGCCGAGCAGCAGCCGATGGCGGTCAGGCAGGTCTTCTATTAGGTCGTCGTCCGCGACCTGATGCCGAACAGCCAATCGACCTACGACAAGGTCCAGCAAACTCTCGTCGACATGCGCCGGGCCGGCGAACTGCCCTATGGCTGGCTGACCGATCACTCGCGCTCCGTCTATCACGTCCGAAGCTACGCGACGGTTACCGAGGCGATGCAGGCGACCGCCAATTCCTACCGCAAGGCGCTCTGGGTCGACGTGCCGGTCCGGATCGAGATCTGGGTCGAGAAAAAGGCGTTGATCGGTGTTCTTTGGCCGATCGTTCGCGAATACGACGTCGCGCTCTATCCGGCCGGCGGCTTCACCTCGCTATCCTTCGCCAACGACGCGGCCGAGGAGATCGCGTCCTACGAAAAGCCCACGGTGATCTATTACCTCGGCGACTACGACCCGTCGGGGGTGCTGATCGGCGAGAAGATCGAGGAGGCGCTGCGAGATCGGGCACCGGAAGCCGAAATTCATTTTATCCGGCTCGCCGTAACGCCAGAGCAGATTGTCGAGTGGAACCTGCCGGGGCAGCCGACCAAGCAGAGCTCGCACAATCGCGGCTGGACCGGCGACAGCGTCGAGCTGGACGCCATCGCGCCGGACGACCTGCGCTCGCTCGTGCGCGAAGCAATCGAGCAATGGCTGCCGCGTGAACAGCTCGAAATCCTGAAACTCGCCGAGGAAAGCGAGCGCGAACTGCTGCGGCGATGGGCCGGCGGGGAGACGTGATGCCCGACGACATCACCAAATCGGCGATGTTCGCGGAAGCAGCGGCGATGGCCCGCGCGGATTCGAAGCGCTACTGGGCGCCGGGCGGTTACGCCGACAGGAAATATCCGCTGCAGCCCATCCCCGACTGGTGGTGGCCGGTCGGGCCGGACGAGCCGGCGCTCCGGAACCGCGGCGGACTGTTCTTCGGGCGCGATCGTCAGCGCCATGCGTGGCGGGTCGTCGGCAAGCTCGTCGCCGCGGTCTCGCTCGATCTGCGCTTCGTGGCCGGCCTGCTGCACGCCTGGAATCTCACCTACTGCCGGCCGCCGCTCGCCGAGGCCGAACTGCTGCGGATCCTCGACCGCATCATTCTGCGCGAGGTCGTCCTCAAGTTGAAGGAGGCCGCCTGACATGGAAGGGATGAGCGAGGCACTGCGCCAGATCCTCAAGGAGCTGAGAGCCACCCCGCGCAAGCCGCCACGCGACAACGGTCCGCCGTTCAACTGGAGGGAAGCCGCCTATAGCGCGAAAGACCTCAAGACACAGACCTTCCCTCCGATGCGCGATGTCATTCCGGGGCTGCTCACCGAAGGCGTGACCCTGCTTGCCGGCAAGCCCAAGAAGGGCAAGACATGGATGGCGATCGATATCGCCATCGCCACCACAGCTCACCGCTATTGTCTGGGCGAATTCCTGCCACATCGCGGCGACGTGCTCTACATCGCGCTCGAAGACAACCAGCGACGCATGCAGCGGCGCATCAAGCAGATCCTGTTCGACGACGACGTGCCGTGGCCGGAACGCCTGACCATCATCCATGCGTGGCGTCGGGTCGACCAGGGCGGCATCGACGACCTCGCTGCATGGCTTGGAGAGCATCCGCAGGCACGGCTGATCGTCATCGATACATTCAGCGCCATCCGGCCCCTGAAGACCGACTACGGATTCATGGAAGACTACGCGGCGTTGTCCGGACTGCAGCAGCTGGCCGGCCGCCATGGCATCGCGATTCTCGTCGTGCATCACCTCCGGAAAGCCGGGGCCGACGACTTCGGCGATGAAATCTCGGGCACGCTCGGACTAACGGCGGCCGTCGACGCCTACCTGGTGCTTCGAAGCAGCAACGATAACGGCGGAGGCCACAGCAAGGCCGAGCTTTGCCTGAGAAGCCGTGACATTGAGGAACAGACCTTCGGCGCCACCTTCTCGGCGGAAACCTGTCGCTGGACGCTCGACAGATCTTCGTCCGCCGACCGCTCCAAGAACCGCATTCTGGCGGTGCTCGCCGAGAGCGACGAACCGCTGTCGCCGGCCGAGATCATGCGGCTCTCGGGGCTCACCCGGAACATCGTCGACATTCATCTTTCACGCATGCGCAGGGCCGGCGAAGTGCATCGCACGGAAGACAAGAAATACAGCCTGGGACAGATGCCATGAAAGTAGCTCAAACCCTTATGGCGCAAGGCTTTCAGCCGAAATCTTTCAAAAAACGTCCCGCTAGGGGAACGGAGGTCTGACAGATGAACAAAAAAATCGGAAGGAGATAGGCCTTGAAACTCCCGGAAAGCCGCCGGTGTCCGCATTGCGGGTGGGTGACACGCAACCGCAACGAAATCCAACACCGGCACTGTCGGCGCTGCAACCCCGACGACCCTGACGTCGCGCCACCACTGCGCCCGTATCGGCCACGATCAACAGGAGGACAACAGCCATGATGCCACCGGATATAGCCGCGCCCAACTGGACCTGCCCGCACTGCAAGCGAACTACGTTCAACCTCAACGAAGCGAAGCGGTCAATCAGGACGAATTCGCAATGCGGCCGTGGAGGTCCGCACCAAGTTTTGCGCGGTTCACACTGCGTTAGCCGTCTTCGGACATTCGCCTCAAGAAACAAGGAGACATGAACATGGGTATGGACGTTTGTGGCAAGAAGCCGACATCCAAAGTTGGCATGTATTTCGGCCGCCCCGCATGGGCCCGGCACCCGCTCGCCGACTGCGTGCTCGCGCTCGCACCTCTCGAAGCCAGCGGCTGCCGTGACTGGCATACCAACGATGGCGACGGGCTTGAGGCCGCACAATCGGTGAAACTCGCCGATAAGCTCGACGCGCTCATCGAGAGCGGCGCCGTCGCCAGCTACATCGAGAAGTTTGGCGAGCAGGTGCAGGTTCTCGGCTGGCCGCGACGGGATTTACAACCGGGTCCGAATTTTGGGTCGAGATCAAACCTCATGCCATGCGACAGCTGGCGTTTGCGCTGTTGCGCGACCGTTACGCAGGTCGAGAACATGCAGTCGATGAATTGCGAGAATTTTGCAAGCAGAATGCGATCGAGCACCGATCAGTCGGTCTCAAATTGGAGGGCGGTGGGGTCCCGGCGCACGACAACGGACCCACCGTAGAGCGAATTTGGGGTGATGATGACTACGAATTTTGGGTCGAGATGAAACCTCATGCCATGCGACAGCTGGCGTTGCGCTCTTGCGTGACCGATACACGGGTCGAATACATGCGGTCGATGAATTGCGAGAATTTTGAAAGCAGAATGCGATTGAGCACGTGTTTGACAATTGGGTTTAGCGCATTGCGCTGCCGCGCCCTTGCGGCTAGTCACACGCCCTCTTTTCACGACCGGCGCATTCAGCCCGACTGAGATGATGGCGGCAGTGCTTCATGATGTGGGCGAGGGTGGGCTCGGATGGACTTTCGATCGGCTGAAGGAAGAGGGTGTTTCGCCTAAAATTATCGCCGCCGTGTCGAGCTTGACCAACAGACTTCCAGAGGGGGATATCACGATTACGACAGTTTCATTCCACGTGCCGCGAGCAATCCAGTAGCGTGTCGTGTGAAACTTGCTGACCTGAATGTCGATCGGCAGGACGATCGATATCTTTTCGGAGTCTAAAGCCTGTTGCGTTGTGAGGGATTCAAGATCCCTTTGGTTGGCCGCGCGCCTTGAGAAGTTGTCGAATAAGCGAACAGATGCGGATGCGCCGGCAAGTTGGTCACGACGAAGATCGTGATTGCCGTGCCTGATAGGAGAATTGCCTGCAAGCGATGCTGGCCGTCGAGCAGCACTGTCGGCGTCAATTTGTGGTAGCGTTGCCCGCATCAGGGCAGACCAGCGGGGCATCCGGTTGAACTTCTCGATTTACGACGTTTCGGTCTGGGTGCTGCCCCTTGTCTTCGCCATTACCTTTCATGAGGCGGCCCACGGCTTTGTCGCCCATCGCCTCGGCGACAATACCGCTTGGAACCTCGGCCGCGTCAGCTTCAATCCCGCAAAGCACATCGATCCCTTCGGCACGGTGATCCTGCCGGCGATGCTGCTGCTGTCCCATTCGCCGTTTCTGTTCGGCTATGCCAAGCCGGTGCCCGTGAACTTCTCGGCGCTGCGCAGCCCGCGGATCGGCATGGTCTGGGTGGCCTTGGCTGGACCTGCCACCAACATTGTGCTGGCCCTGCTGGCGGCACTGGCATTTCATGCCCTGGACCTTGCTCCGGCCGGCACCACACAATGGATCGCCGACAACCTGAAGAATGCACTCCTCATCAATATCGTGCTGGCAATCTTCAACATGCTCCCCATCCCTCCGCTCGATGGCGGACGGGTCGCGGTCGGGCTACTGCCAAACGTACTGGCCTACCCGCTGTCGCGCCTGGAGCCGTACGGAATGCTGATTTTGATCGGAATTCTGATTATTTTGCCGTTGGCGGGTTCGCAGTTCGGTCTAAATCTTGGTGTTATTTCGTCGATACTGGGGACATCGACTGGCTTTCTGCTCCGGTTCATTCTTATGGTAACGGGCAACGCATAATCCGCTGAACTCAGGTTCGCCATTCGGCGGCCTTGAGTCGCGTGGCCTACGCGCTGCTCACCGAGGGCCTCGCGCTCGAACCCGACAACGCCCTGCGCCTTTCGCACGCCGCCTGGGCGCTCAACTATCGCCGTGCGATGGGCTGGCCGCCCATTCGGGCCGGACGACATGCGGAAATCCGCCGAGCTGACGCGTCGGGGTCTCCAGCATGCCGCGGGGAACCCGACAGTGATGGCGCACCCCCTCGATCACGTTGAGAGCGACCAAGGCCCGATGCACTTAATTCACAAGTTATGTGCAACTCCCTTGGCATAGGGCAAACAGTGAGTTACGGTGCACATTAATCATGAACAAAATTGTCCCACCTATTCGACGGATTGGTTACGCTCGCGTCAGCACTGTGGGCCAGACTCTTGAATCTCAGCTGGAGCAATTGAAGGCAGCAGGCTGCGAGACCATTTTCAAGGAGAAGGTCACAGGCGCGCGGGCAGATCGCAAGGAGCTTATGCGCCTGCTTAAGGCGATCGAGCCTGGTGATCAGCTGGTAGTCACACGCATCGACCGTCTCGCTCGATCGGTCTTCGACCTCTTCGGCATTGTCAAGCGTGTGCTCGATTCCGGAGGCCATTTCCTGTCCCTTTCGCAGCCGATGGCTCACAGCACAACCAGCACCGGTCGGCTCTTTCTCGCGGTGCTGGGCGGGGTCGCAGACGTCGAACGCGAGATGATCTTGACTTGCACGGCTGAGGGTCGTGCGCGATCGACAAAGCGGATGGGCCGGCCACGAAAACTCACGTCGGCCCAGCGCGCGGAGGCTTTGGCCCGCAAGGAAAATGGCGAGTCACATAGCGACATCGCACGATCGTTCAATGTAAGCCATATGACCATTCAGAGGTTGCGATCCTAGAGCGCGCTTCGGGAATGGAATAGACGTTCCTCGACCTCGGAAAAGTCTGGGATACATCAGGCGGCCGAGTGCTGGGACGGGGTGCTAGCTAGCGTCCGGCAACCTTTCGAACAGCTTTGGGATTGTGTCCACAAGTACGATAAGATCGATATATGCAGGAGCGCGTCCCGGCGGCGTGGCATCAACCCCGTCAAACAGTTCTGGAAGTCTTTCAGTCCGGGAGTATCAAGCCAAACTGAATGAACACACAGCCGCCAAGGAGCAGGCTGAATGGGATTACTAGGCCGCAGGGAACTGATGAGCGTGTCGGCCGGACGCGCTTTAGAAGGGTCATTGGGCCGCGGCACCTGAAATGAGGACATACCCCCTAGTCAGACCATTGTTGTCACTATCGGTGGTATTCATGGCGTCGAAAAGCTCCGACGCCTTGACCCATACCGGAGGATATTTGTACCGCGCGACATCGAGAATGAGGAAGCGATCGGACTCGGCATCATAGGCCGCAAGCGGGGAGATATGGCCGCCCTTCTCTTGCTGGATTGCTTTGCGCAGGTAGTTCACGATCACGTATCGGCCGGGTTGGTTGAGATAAGAAATAGCCGCCTTCCTGAACTCTTCGAGTGAACTCTCCGCAGCGTGGTGGACTTCCGCTTTCACGGGTTGCGTTGTCAGGATCCCGCCAATTTGATCCAGGGTCATGCCGATTTCCATGAGAACACTGCGAGGCAGCACCTTGTCAGTACGTTCATCAAGCACGTTGTCCTGGGTGAAGGTCTTGTACGGTTCGTATTCCGGGACGGATGGTGCCGGCACCTTCATCGAATTGAGGATCATGACGATGCTGGCAACGCCGCAATAGGCTTGGTTTTTCTGGGTGACAAAGTTGCTCGCGAGCGGAAAGTAGGCCTCGCGCGCATCGGCATCGACGAGCAATTGTTCGCCGGGATCGGAATCAAACCCCGTGAGATTGTCTGGAAGCGGCAGCGTCTCCGCGCGGGCGAGGCCGGAAGTCAACAAACCGATGATCAGAAGGCCTGCGAAACGTATCGACATGATAAGGTCTCCGCCTGATGACAGTACTATGCCACAATCCTAGACTTGCGTCTCGATGTCGGCGAGCCGGCCCATGATCGCCGCCCGATGCGTAAACTCCGGAAAGAAGCTGCCCTCGACGAAATTCCAGTCGCCTTCCAACCAGGCTCGCAAGCGCTCTGGCGAGCCGACGCTGTTCAGGCGATCGACATATCGCGGATCGGCTTCGAGCAAGGCCGGGTTGTCGCTGACCCTGGCCGGAATGAACACCCGCGTCAGCCCCGTCTCCGGGTCCACCACGGCGTTGTACGGACCATTGTCTACGAACATCTGCTTGACGGCATGGTGGGACGGGCCTCCGGCATTGCAGCTCACCTTCAGCTGACCACGAACGCCCTTCGCATCTGCATCTGTTCGCTTATCATCGCAACAGGACTTTAGACTCCGAAAAGATCAGCGATCGTCCTGCGCATCACTGCCGGATCGACATCTATCCCGGTCCAATATTTGACGCCGATCACGCTCTGGTTCACCAGCATCCACCAACCCGTCGATTACCTTGCAGCCGCGCTTCTCCGCGTCCACCACGAGCCGCGTGCGCGGCGGATTGGGGATGATGTCCGCCACGACCGTGCTCGGCCCCAACGAGTTCATGTCCAGGTCGAGCGTCTCGTCGACGCCAGGAATAGGCCGATCGACGTTGCATTGATGACGATGTCCGTACCGTCGGGCACCCGATAGGTGCTTGCCCACCGGACCAGTTGTGCATCAGTGGCCGTGCGTTGGTTGAGCAGGTCTGCCACCGCGTGCCCGCGCGCCGGGTCACGGTTGACGACGGTGATCGACCTGGCGCCGGCCACGGGTCCGCAGCAGTAGCAATTAGGCGGTCAAATAAAAGGTCCGCAGGTCCCGCCGCGCGTGTCCTGTATAAGCCTGGGCGGGCCCCATCGGCGCGAACAGCATGGTTCTGGCGACCTCCAGTCCGGATGATGGCATCATCGCCGCTCATCTCTCCGACTATCCACGAACCGACGCGCTTGCGGCGGCTGTTGCCCGCGCGGATGATGGCAAGCGCGACGAATACCGCACGCAGGTGGACACATCGGCGCTTGGCCCGGTCTTTGTTTCGTCCTCCGACTGCCATTTCAGGAATGGCGTTTGTTGACTTCAATCCCCCGCTCCGTCTTCGCTGGAGAGATCGATCGGAGCACGCAACGTGTTTTCGTTGTCATTGGCGCCATGGCTCTGCTCGCGGCTGCCACCGCAGTGCTTTTGGCCAACCTCTTGTTTGCGCGGCCGCTGCGCCGCCTTGCCGGCCAGTTGCGTGCCGTCGAACATTTCGAGCTCGATGCGGTCCGCCATACCCCGACTTTCCTGGTTGAGCTCAACGACCTCTCGCAGGCCTTGAAGCACATGGCGGGAGGGCTTTCTGCCTTCGCCAAATACATGCCTCTCATCGCAAAACCTGGTTGAAGAACGGCGCGCCGCGAGCGCAGCCGATCTCTATCTGCGTTCAAGCAGCTAGCGCTCGGTTCCAGTCCTTCTGGCCGTTGGTTGTGCGAGGAACCCACGCCAGCCGCCGAAAATCGAGATATCGGTTGCATCCATCAGGCCTGCGGCTTCCGCGAGAAAACCCTTTGGGGCGGTTCCATCCTCCAGATAAACAGTGCCGATGCCGAGTGGCGAAGGAATAGCAGCCACAAAACGCCCAAAGGCATCCGGAGCAAGTCGCCACACCTCGACTTCAATCATCGCGCCCCCGCCATTGACCACGCGGACGAGGCCTGGTTTGGGCATGGACTGTCCCGCGAGCGCATAGAGCTTGTAGGCAGGCAGGGTTTTGACTGCCCTTGAAAAGCGCGCGCCAAGCTCCTTGAGCTGTCCGTTCAAAGGCATCCCGGAAAGATGGGCTCCGACAACGACAAGTTCGATCATGTTGTCGTCCAATTCGCTGTTGGCGTGCGCCGAGGGCTGTGGCCAGCCCGTCGCGCCAAGCGGGACTCCGCTTGCCGCATGAAGGTCGCGCGCGAGCGCCGCAGTGAGATGATCCTTGCCAGCCGCAGCAATCAGCGTGACGCTCATCGGCAGGCGGTCGCGGCGTTTCCCCGTCGGGACGGCGATCCCGCACATGTCGAGCAGGTTGACGAAGTTGGTGTAGGTGCCGAGGCGGCTGTTGGTGACGATCGGATCGGCGAAAACATCGTCCAATCTGTAATGCGTGGGAGCGGTCGGCACGCACAGGAGGTCGACCGAGCCGATGACTGGCGCCAGCCGCGCCTTGTAGGCCTGTAGGGCGTAGAGACCCTTGAAGGCGTCGGCCGCAGACAGCGCCTTCGCCCCGCCGATGATCTTGCGGGTGACCGGGTGCATGGCGGCTTCATTGGTTTCCATGAAATCCTGGAGCGCCGCGTAACGTTCGGCCACCCAGGCGCCCTCGTAGAGCAGGTTGGCAGTGGCGTAGAAGTCCTCAAAGGGAATTTCCACGAGCCGGCAGCCAAGCCGTTCCAGCGCGTCGAGCGAAGCATCGAAGCCTGATCGCATGGCTTCGTCTCCAAAGAACTTCCGGTCGGCGGTGGCGGGAACCCCGACCGTCATAACCGGCGGACGCGCGACACTCGGCGTCACGTTAACGGCGCGCGAGTAAGGATCGGCATCGTCCCTGGCGGCCGCGATCCCGAAGACCGCATAGGCGTCGTCGACGGTGAGTGCAAAGATCGAGACGCAGTCGAGGGTTCGGCAGGCGGGCACGACGCCGGTTGCTGAAAGCGCCCCGACCGTCGGCTTCAACCCGACGATGTTGTTCAACCCGGCCGGAATACGCCCGGAGCCTGCGGTATCGGTGCCGAGCGCGAAGGAGACGATGCCGCGCGCCGTTGCCACCGCCGAACCGGAGGAGGAGCCGCCGGGCACGAGCGTCGGATCGATGGCGTTCCTCGGAATCGGATAGGGTGTGCGAACGCCGACGAGACCTGTGGCGAACTGATCGAGATTGGTCTTTCCAACAACTAGCGCGCCCGCGGCTTTCAGCAGGGCAACCACAGCCGCGTCCCGGCGCGGGTGAAAGGCGTATTCAGGACACGCCGCCGTGGTTGGCATGCCGGCAACGTCGATGTTGTCCTTGACTGCGAACGGAACGCCCCAGAGCGGCTTGGCGACAGGGTCGAACGGGCCGAGTTCTAGGGCCCTGGCCAATAACTCGGATCGTTCGGAAAGGTGAATGAAGATACCCGGATCACCGGCATCTTCGATACGCGCATATATGGCGTCCACGACATCCGAGATCGGCAGCCCCGCGGCATACGCCGAATGGAGGCTTTGAATGTCGAAGCGGATGTCGCTCATCTTTCCTCCCCAAGGATGACCACCGGAAGGTTCCACTGTATCAGGACAACGCAGCCTGTCGCCGTCCACACGGAGTGTTCGGTACCGACCGGGTTCAAGATGATGCTGCCCGCAGGATAGTCGCCGCTTTCGTCGCTCTGTGTGCCTTCCAGGACGACGATCGTTTCCAACCCGGCATGGCGATGGCGCGGTACACTCGCACCGGGCTGGTATTTCAGTATCGCCACCGATGGCTCCGCAAACCCGCCCTTGAGAAGCCAGTGCGCAGCTATTCCGTCCCGAAAATGCTCGAACGCCAAATCGCGCCAGCCGCCGCCGATCAGGCCGGCATAAGCAATGTTAGGCATTCGCAATTCCCTCAAGCACCCGGTCGGTGGTGGCCGTCCAGCCGACGATAGCGCCCTGCGCCCGTATCATCGCGAGTGCTGCCGCCTTGAACTCGGCAAAATAGCTTTCGGTCGCGTCCTCCGCGAGCAGGCATTCGTAGCCGCGGTCATTGGCCTCGCGCATCGTCGTCTGTACGCAGACTTCGGTCGTCACGCCCGCGAAGACCAGCTGCGCGGCGCCGAGCCTCTTCAACTCGTCGCCGAAGCTGGTCGCATAGAACGCACCTTTGCCGGGCTTTTCGATAACGACCTCACCCGGGAGCGGCGCGAGTTCGTCGAGTATGGCGGTGCCCGGCTCGCCGGCGATGAGCACGCGCCCCATTGGACCCTCGTCGCCGATGCGGATTGTCGGATTGCCGCGGTTGCGTTTGGCCGCCGGAAGGTCGGAAAGGTCGGGGCGATGGCATTCCATCGTGTGGATGACCGGCAAACCCGCCACGCGGAAGCCTTCAATCAAGCGCTTCACTGTCGGCACAATCGCCTGCACACGAGAGACGTCGTTGCCCAGACTCGCGCCAAATCCGCCCGGCTCGGCGAAATCGCGCTGCATGTCGATGACCACGAGCGCCATGGTCTGCGGTTTGAATGCGAAAGGCAAACGGCAATGCCTCGATTTCGGCCATCAGTGGTGCCCTGCCATATGCTGCCCGATGGTCTGCACGCTTGCCGCTGCGATCGGCGTCTCGTAGACGAGCGCACCGTCCGACATGACCAGAATCCGATCGGACAGTTCGAGGAGTTCATCGAGATCCTCTGACAGCAGCAACACCGCCGCGCCCAGGTTGCGCGCCTTCATGATACGCGCACGGATTTCGGCGACAGCGGAAAAATCGAGCCCGAAGCAGGGGTTCGAGACGATAAGCAGATCGACCTCGCCGGTCAGTTCGCGTGCCAATACCGCGCGCTGCACATTGCCGCCCGAAAGCGATGCGATCGGCGAAGCGAGGGAAGCTGTCTTGACCTTGAATTGCTCGACCAGTCGCGCGGCATAGGCCCGGATGGCACCGCTGCTGATCCAGCTCACGGGCTTGCCGCTGTCGCCGACGTCGAAGGTGCGGAAGGCGATGTTTTCAGCAACCGTCATCCTTGGCGCGCATGCATTGCGCAACGGCTCCTCCGGGATGAAACGAACGTTCAGCGTACGAGCTTCCGCCCGTGTCGAGTTGTAGGGCGCGGCCTTGACGGTTACCGCGCCCGCATCGCGCTGACGCTGACCGGCGAGAACCTCGAGAAACTCCTTCTGGCCATTGCCCGATATGCCGGCGATGCCGACGATCTCGCCCGACCGTACATCGAGTTCACCGATATCGATAGACTTGAGGCCTGTCCGGTCCGGCGCTTTCAGCGACCTGACCGACAGCACGACCGGAGCCTCGGCGCGGCTTTCCAGCCGGCTATCCAGCTTGGCGATCGGCTGGTCGCCGATCATCATCGCGGCAAGCGCCTTGTGGTCGAGGTCCGCTACCTTGCCAGTACCTGTCAGCCTGCCCTTGCGCAGAACGCTAACATCGTCGGCAAAGGCCGTAACTTCGTGGAACTTGTGGCTGATCATCAGGACGGTCAGGTCGCCCGCTTCCGTCATCCCCCGCACCAGCCCCAGCACCTCCTGCGCCTCGCCGGGCGTCAGGACCGACGTCGGCTCATCGAGCACTAGGAAACTGCGGCCGAGATAGAGCTGCTTGACGATTTCCAGCTTCTGTTTCTCACCCGCGGCAAGGGTGCTGACGGGCGAGTCCAGCGGCAAGCGGAACGGCATGCGCTCCATGAACTTAACCAGAGCGACCCGCTCCTTTCGCCAGTCGATGACGCTCGGGACGTCCTGTCTCGAAATCACCAGGTTTTCGGCACCGGTCAGCGACGGCACAAGCGTGAAATGCTGGTACACCATGCCCAGACCCAGCGCCGACGCGTCCTTGGGGCTTTCGATCCTGGCTTCCTTGCCATCCACCATGATCTGGCCGGAGGTCGGATGATAAAAACCCATCATGCATTTGACGAGGGTCGATTTGCCCGCACCGTTCTCGCCAAGCAATGCGTGGAACGAACCCGCTGGCACCTTGATCGACACTTCGTCCAGCGCAGTAAAGGCGCCGAATCGCATGGTCATGCCGCTCGTCTCGACTCCAACGGCCTTGTTCGATGGTGGCGCTGGCGGAGGTATGATCATGGCAGTTGCTCCACGAATGCCGTCGAATTCGACACGGCGCCGAACACGCCGCCCTGCATCTTGACCATTTTGATCGCGGCGAGATGGTTGCCGTAATCGGTGGCGCCGCAGCAGTCCTCGAGCATTACGCACTCGAAGCCTCGGTCGTTGGCCTCGCGCATCGTGGTGTGGACACAGACATCGGTGGTGATGCCTGTAAGCACGATGTTCTCGATGCCGCGCTGGTTGAGGATCAGCTCGAGGTCAGTGGCGCAGAACGAGCCTTTGCCCGGTTTGTCGATGATGGGCTCGCCCTCGATCGGGTAGAGGTCCGGGATAATATCCCAGCCCGGTTCACCGCGCACCAGGATGCGTCCGCACGGGCCGGGATCGCCGATCCCGGCGTTGATGCGGCGAGAGCGCCAGCGTTTGTTGGCTGGAAGGTCGGCAAGATCCGGGCGATGGCCTTCGCGTGTATGGATGACGTGATAGCCTTTGGCGCGCATGGCGGCGAGCACCGCCTTGATCGGTTCGATCGGTGCCCGCACCAGTGAAAGATCGTAGCCCATGTGGTCGACATAGCCGCCCGGTCCACAGAAATCGGTCTGCATGTCGATGATGATCAGTGCCGTGTTGTCCGGCCGCAGGTCGCCGTTATAGGGCCAAGGGTACGGATCGGCGTCGATATGGTTCAGTGTGATCTCCGGTCTGGCGTTCATGATGACGGCTCCGGTCATTTGGTGATCGACAGCTCGCCCGGCGCGCCAGCGAGTGCGCGTCCCGGTGACGATGTCGCAATCATGATGATCAGGGTGAGGATGTAAGGGGCGGCGTAGAACAGATAGTAGCCCTGCGTTACGCCGACCGACTGAAGGGCCGGTCCGAGCGCGCCGGCGCCACCGAAAAGCAATGCTGCGGCAAAGCAGCCGATGGGATTCCAACGCGCGAAGATAACCAGCGCCACAGCCATCAGGCCCTGGCCGGAGGACACGCCTTCGCTCCAGCTTCCAGGGTAGTAGAGCGAGAGATAGGCACCACCGATTGCCGCCAGAGCGCCGCCCACCCCGGTCGCCAACAAGCGTACGGTGTCGGGGTTGAGGCCCATGGCTCGCGCCGCGTCCGAACTGTCGCCAACAACGCGAAGGATCAGTCCCGCACGCGTGTTCCTAAACGCCCACCACAGGAAAACGGCAAGGCAGGCTCCAATCAGGAATAGCACGTTGATGTTGAGCGCCGCCTGCACCTGCGGGATGTCCGACCATCCTCCGAAGGGGATTGCCGGGAGGTCCGGCGCCGAGGGCTGGATGAACGGCTTGCCAAAGAAGAAGGCGAGGCCAGAGCCGAACAGCATCAAGGCGATACCGATGGCGATGTCGTTCACTTTCGGGAACCTGCAGATCCAGCCATGGAACAGACCAAAGCAAACGCCCGCCGCCGCTGCCGCCAGCACGCCTAGCCAAGGTGATCCGGTAAGCACCGCGACGGCATAGGCCGTCATGGCGCCGAACACCAGCGTGCCCTCCAGACCCAGATTAATTCGGCCGGAACGCTCGGTGATCGCCTCGCCGAGCGACACAAAGATGAACGGCGTCGAAACGCGGATCGCGCCACCGAGGATCGCTAGCGGGACGCCCCAGAGACCAATATCTGCCTCCATCAGGCTTTCCCCTTCCAAAGATCGGGATTGAACATCTTAAAACGGCCGTAGAGCGTCTCGGAGAACAGGATGACGATGAACAGCATTCCCTGCAGCACCTGCACCGTGGCATCCGGCAGGTCCATGCGCCGCTGCAGCAGGCCGCCGGAAGCATCGATTCCGCCCAACAGGATCGCCACCGGGATAATGGCCAGCGGATTCTGTCGCGCCAGGAAGGCAACGAGAATGCCGGTATAACCGAAGCCCGCAGCGAGCGAGCCGTTGGCGTTACCCTGTACGGCGGCGACTTCGATCATGCCGGCCAGTCCGGCGAAGGCTCCGGCAAGGGCGCAGAAGCCGACAATCAGCGGCCCCACCGCAAGTCCTTGTACCTGTGCCGCCCGGACGTTGCCGCCGGCGATCCGTGCAGCGAACCCCCACCGCGTCTTCTCGATGAGAATCCACGACAGGATGCAAGCGACGACACCGACCACAAGGCCCCAATGGGCATCCATGCCGGGAATGGGGCCGACGACGAATGCCGGATCGATCGGATGCGTCGAGGGCTTGTTGAGCGATGCCGGATCGCGCAACGGCCCTTCGACCAGATGGTTCATCAGCGCGATCGCAATATAGGCCATAAGGAGGCTCGAGATCGTCTCGTTGACAGCGCGGTAATGGCGCAGCGCTCCGACAGCGCCGATCCAGAGGCCTCCGACCGCCATGCCCGCAAGCGCCATCAGCAGAATTCCAACGAATGATGGCGCGCCGGCCACCGCCACGGCCATCGCCGCCGCCGCGACGCCGCCAAGGACGATCGCGCCCTCGCCACCGATCACCACGAGGCCGAGACGGGCCGGCAGCGCAACGCACAGCGCCGCGAGAAGCAACGGCGCGGCGCGCGACAGCGTGTTCTGGATGGAAAACCAGGAGCCGAAGCCGCCGCGCCACATCAGGTCGAAGAGTTGCGCCGGCGATTTTCCCAGAAGGGCGATAAAGACGCTGAACAGCGCCATGCCGACGATCAGCGCGCCGAGCGGGATGATGAAACCTTCCGCCCGCCGCGCGATCCATCGGGCCGTGGCCGCAAGGGTCGGCGATTGAATTCCCGCAGGCCCCACGGGGCCGCTCGTGATATCAGCCATACGCCGCCCGCCCAGCTTCAGGACGTCGCGCCGATCACGCCCTCGACCAGATAATCCATGCTTTCGAGCTCGATGGCTGTCTCCACGAAGGCCTGGCCCTCAGTCGCGACCACATCGCCCTTGTTGTTCTTCAGCGGTCCCTTGATCACGGAGAATCCGCCCTTCATGATTTCGGACAGCGTCGCTTCGAACTGCTTTTTCGATGCGTCGCTCACCGCTGGTCCAAGCGGACTCATCTTGACGAACCCATCGGCCAGGCCGCCACGCGTGAAGTTCGGCAACGGCTCTCCGGCCGTCAGTTTCTCCACATACATCTTGTAGACACTGGCCCAGTTCCATTCGGCGCCGGTGAGGTACTTTTCCGGCGCGAGCGGCGACTGGTTCGCGTGATAACCGCAGATGAAAGCGCCCCGGCCGGCAGCCGTCTCAACGATGACTTTCGGGCTGTCGACGTGGCAGGTAACAACATCGATCCCCTGGTCGATCAGTGCGTTGGTGGCTTCCGCCTCCTTTACTGCCAGCGACCATTCGCCGGTGAAGATCACCTGACATGTGATTGTCGGGTCAACTGAATGTGCGCCCAACAGGAACGAATTGATATTGAGCAGCACTTGCGGGATCGGCTTTGCGGCAACAAACCCGATTTTCTTCGATTTGGTCGCGTGTCCGGCTGCGATGCCGTTGAGATATTGGCCCTGGCCGATATAGCCGAAATAGGATCCGGTGTTCATAGGGTGCTTTCCCTCGGTCCACATCCCGCCGCAATGGCGGAACTGCACATCCGGAAACTTGGCGGCCATGGCCAGCATATGCGGGTCGAAGTAGCCGAACGAGGTCGGGAAAACGAGCGTAGCGCCATCCAGATTGATCATCGATTCCATGGTCTTCTGAACGTCGACGGTCTCGGGAACATTCTCCTCCTCGATAACCGTGATGTCCGTCTATTCCCTTGAGAACCGCGGCGCCTTCGGCATGCGCCTGATTGTATCCATAGTCGTCCTTGGGGCCGACATAGATGAAGCCTACGGTGGCGCCCGCCGCGAAGGCGGATCGGAACGGTAGCGCCGAAGATGCAAGGGCCAGCGTGGCGGCGGAAGAGGAGCGAAGGAAGTGGCGACGATCCAGCACGAACGGCATCTCAAGTCTCCTGAGTTCGATGGCAATTAGATGTCTGTTAAGAAAGTGCATGCAATGACTGTGCCAAGTCGAAATTCGCAATAAATTCAATAATTATAGAGGTTTCATGATTGTGCGATGCACAATTCACAAGCAAGTGTATGCACTTTATGTCTAATTATAAGGCATATTGACATAGAGATTAAATTGCAGGCATAGAGATCAGCGCCTGCGGCTCGCGAGCGATTCGTGGCAGTTCGACCAGCAGCGTGGATGAATGGTTTGCAACGGCAGAAAAGACTGATCAGGGCGGGCACGACGGTCGACCAGATGGTCCGGGCGATATCCGACCGTATCGTCACCGGGGCGCTCCGACCCGGCGAGAAGCTCGACGAAGTCGCGCTGGCGGAGCGATATGGCGTTTCCCGCACCCCCGTTCGTGAAGCGCTCGGCCAGCTTGGCGCGATGGGCCTGGTCGATCGCCGGCCAAACCGCGGCGCCACGGTGGCCGAGGTCACAGCGGAACACCTCGCGTCGATGTTCGAGGGCATGGCCGAACTGGAGGCGGTCTGCGCCAGATTGTCGGCCGAGCGAATGAGCGTTGCGGATCGGCGCGCGCTCGAGAAGGAGCATCAGGATTCTGCTCGGCTCGTGCGGCTCGGCGCCGCGGAGGACTACGAATATTTCAATACGGAGTTTCACTCGCGCCTCTACGCCGGCGCGCGAAGTCCGCACATCCACGAGTTGACGACGTTGACGCGCAGCAGGCTGGCCCCGTTTCGCCGGGCACAGTTCAGGCTGGCGGGAAGGCTATCGAAATCATGGCAAGAGCACGACGCCATCGTCAATGCGATCCTGCGCGGCGATGGCGCAGCTGCATCAGCTGCCGCAAAATCCCATGTCTCTATCGTGAGTGAGGCCAGCGCGATTTTTGCGGGCTCGACGATCGTCGGCAAATCAAGGTCCCTGTTTTAAGGCGGGATCATTAGAATTCGCCAGCCGGGCGCCATTTTTGATCGTTAGCTCCTTCGCGAGGGGTCAAGCGGCGTGCGCAGAAGTTGAGCATCTCCTGCGTCTCCGCAATACCGCCTATCGGCGAACCTGCAATCCTACGACGGCCCATCAGCAGCGGCACTGTGCTTGGCTCGGCAAGCGGGCCGATCTGCTCGACCAGCACCAGCGTGCCGTCCACGTCCAGTAGCGGCAGATATGGATTGATATCGTGCTTTACCGGCAGCATATCGCGTCGTAGGCGCACTCTCTGACCGAAGCCACCTGTCGTCAGCCGGCCGAATTGCCGCCTGCATGCCATGGGTGAGTGGAAAGCAATCGGCGGCTAGATTGCCTGAAAAGAGGCACATGCCTTTCGCACGACTAGCCTCCAAACAATGTGACAGTGCCATCACGACACGTCATACTGCTGCGCCAGCGAGGCGGAAAGCTGGTCGGCGAAACGGGCGGCGGCCACCGGCAGGGTGCGGCCTTTGAGTTGGCCGACATAGAGCACGCCAGCGGGCACGTCGCGCGGGTCGAGCGGCCGGGAGATCATGTCACCGGTCATCGTCTGGTGGGACAGGCCAATTGGGAAATGGAAGGTGATGATATCTTCCGAGATTGCGTGGTTGCGCAGGAATTCGAAGCTGTCGGACTGAATCACTGGCTCCAGCTGCAGCGATGACGATTGCGCCCCGATGTCGAGCAGGTAGCGCACGCCGTAAGCTGATGTGGGAAGCGCGATTGGATAGTCGAGGCAAGCGCGCAACCGCACCGTCTCGTGAGAAGCCAGCGGATGATCCGGCCGCATGACCGCATGCACCGGCTGGTGCACCCGCATCAGCGTCATGAAAGCAGCCAGCCGCGCCGGCTCGTAGACGATGGCGATGTCGGCCGTGTGATCGACCAACGCACGCTCGGCCTCCTCCCGGTCGCGCAGGTGCACTCCGAAGGTCACATTCGGATGTTCCTTCCGGTAGAGTGAGATCTGGATCGGCAGATGGTAGGGCAATAGCGCCTGGCTGCAGGCGATCGCCACATGGCCGAGCCGGGCGCCAGCAAGGTCGGCAATCTGCGATTTCACGTGCTCCATATCGGATAACTGGTTGCGCATGTGATGCACCAGAAGCTCGCCGGCGCTGGACAATCGCACGCCGTGCGGCAGTCGCTCGAAAATCGCAACGCCGAGTTCGGCCTCCATCGCCAATATACGGCGGTTGAGCGCCGTCGAGGTTATGGCGAGCAATTCCGCGGCGGCGCGGATCGAACCGGTCTTGGCAACCACATTGATATAGTGAGCGGAGTTCAGGTAACGCATCGGCAGCCTCCGCATCACCGCTGCAATTTTTGCAGCAGGCTGAAGAAAACATAGCACAAGACAGCAGCACCGTCATCGGGATAATTCATTCCTGCCACTATACATGGCGAAGGTGGCAATATCTCCAAGCGACATTGATTCTCCAAAGACAAAGAAAGACAAAATTCTGTCTTTCTTCCAGTTCTTCCATTTTAATTCATCGACGTCAAGGAGCAAACCATGCATTGTCTATCAATTGGAAGCTTGGCCTCACTCGTTTTTCTTGTCCTTGCAAATGTCTCGGCTATTGCCGCCGAACAATGCAGCGACATGTCCGCGTCATCGGGCCTGCCGGGTTATGCGCATCAATGTAGCGTGACTTCCAAGAAAAACATCGATGACGGTGTTCTAGCACACGCCAGCGAGCATAAAAGCTGCGTGTCGGATTGCGTACAAGTCTACAGTATGTGCAAGACCAACAGGGCCAGAGACTGTCTCCGAGAATACAACACCTGTTCGTGGAAATGCGGCTTTGGTGCGGCAATAACGATTGATTAGGATCTGATCGTTGGAAAGGCGTCAGCGTTTCCAGTTTTCGGATTGCCGCCATGCCTTTCAAGTATCATTCGAGCCAACTTGCGTGGCTGGTGGACGATCGTGAGGCGGCGAGACAGGTCGGGCCGATCAAGCGTCACGGTGAAGAAGAAACGCAGCGCCGAGACCGAGCTGTTAATGCCCGGCGGCCGCCACCTATCTGTTCCAGCGACGTTTCGACAATGGCCGAGATCCACTTTTGGGTTGCATAGCTCGGCGCGGCAGTTGTTCGACGGATCGAATTCTCAATTTTCAGGCCGCAAACTCAGGCTGCGGCTCGAAGACGCAGCGCGCCGTCGTCGGTTCGAGAAGAAACGCTCGGCCACCAATCTCGTATGAGGCGATCTGTCCCCGATCATCAATCGCGCGCGCGGAATACAGGACGAGCTTTCCTGCCAGCGGATCGCAAGGAAAGATCAACTTATTCAGATCCTGCTTCCCAACAATGTTATCCCAAATGAACGCGCGGGCCCCGTCACTACCAACAACCTGCCCATGGTTATTGATAGCGTTCGCCCAGCCAGCGGGATCCACCCCAAGATTTGTCGTGTGTTGATCGCCGACATCGAAAATGGAAGGGCCGTCGTTGGGGGTGAACACGATTTGCCCGCGATCGTTGACGCCCACGATACTGTCCACCCACGTCTGCGTCGGCGGCGGCGTAACAAGTAACCCCGAACTGGCGCTGGTATAATACGCGACGCCGTCGCTAAGAAAGGAGCCAGCAGTGCCGACAGCCAAACCGGCGTTATTCACGCGCATCGCTTGGCTTCTAGTTTGTGGAGGATTTTCGACCATAACAAATGACCCGCCGGCCAGGGTCCAACGCCATGCTTTCCCATCGCTGGTCGACCCATTCACACTTGTCGGGCCGATGACTCTATTACCCCCGACAATGTCACCGCTGTCATTGATGTCGTTGGCGATCGCTCCCCACCAAGTTCCGTCCCAGCCACCGGCACCTGCGGTCCGCCGCCGGCCGCCGGCCATTTCATAACAACCGTTCGCCCGCAACGGCTCGCCGGGCGAACGCAAAATGCCGCTCAAACGCTACCCGAAGACGGTCATGGACGACCATATGTTCTTCGGGCCCCGCCGCGATGTCGTCAGGAGTCTGACATGTGTTTGCGTGCACCAGCGACGGGGATGAAAAGCCGCACCGCGCATCAAACTACAAAGCTGGCAAATTTGTTCCCAGTGGACAACCCCGCCACGCTGAATACCCCCAGGAATCAGCTGCGGCGGGGTGCGGCCCGGTGAGACTGCCGCACACCCACAAACTACTGAAATGTCTAAAGGTTCCCGAAAAAGGTTTCCCGCCGCGCTGGAGCTTAGAGGGGACGTCGGCGGGCCGGCGCGGCGGGATATGTTGCGGGGTGGAAAGCCGCACGTGCCCTTAACTATCAACGTCTCTAAAATGTTCCGGCCCGCTGCGCTTCGTTCAACCTTAGTGAGGGATTGGACGTGGGTTGGTGCAGCGGGGTGTGCGGGTAGTCGAGGACGCCGCACGCACGTCTAACAACGATCTTGATAAAATGTTCCCGCCGCGCCGTGGGCATGCATGAGGGGCAGGGGGTCAGCGCACAGTGTGCCGATTTCGTGAAATGTTCCCTCGGACTGTTGGCTTGGGGTTCAGCGCGACGGGGCTATACGGACACCAGGTGAAAAATCCGTACGAACAATAATCTACCTTAGCGCGCAATTCCGCGCATTTAACTAGTTAGAGATGAGCGTTCCATTGTTTCCCGTCGCGCCGATGAGCTTGGGGCTTGGCTTCAGCGCGACGGGGTGCAGCCTCCCTAGAATTCACCGCACACGCCACCTGTATAGCGGTGAAATGTGTCACGCATTTAAATTTGCTAAAACGACGAAGATCCCTGCCACGCTTCACTTTGCGACGGTTTTGAGGAAAGTTGCCCCCGTCGCGCTGCAACGTGGGGGAGCCAGCGCGACGGATGTGCGGGGCAGACGCACGGGCAACAAAAGGGCCTCGCAGGGAGCGAGGCCAATAGGCGGGTTAGTATGCAAATCGTAAGTATGCGACTGGTTTATGACAGGCTGATAACACTTAGGCGGCCCGCATTTGCGCGAACCCACCGGCACGACGTACGTTATCCCGCGCATCGAACGGTGGAGGCACGCGTGGCGCACAACCTGAAAGTCGGCGACAAGGGCACGATCCGGTAAAGGTTACCCGCATCGACAAGGAGTGGGTGACCTTCACGATAACCGGCTACGCACATCCGCTCACCAAGTACGAGCCGGCGATTGAAGTCACGGAACCCATAGCGCGATCGTCGCAGAAGGGTGCTGCGCACCAAGAGCCGCCCGAATAACTGCCACGTCCCCTTGTGGTGACGATAGGCGCGCCCGAACTCCCTAACGTCCCTGCCGTCACAACACCCAAATTCTCCCCGCTACAGCTTTGAGGTATGATGCAATAGGCAGATCGATCTGCCTATTGAGGGAGGACGTCAAATGCCACAGTTCATAATCACAGGGTGCTACTCAGTCACCGCAGCGAAGGGCATGATTAACGACCCGTCGAATTGAGAAAAGGCCTCTCGCTCGATAATTGAAGCAGCAGGGGGGAAATTGCATTCCTACTACGTCACAACCGGCGAAACCGATTGGATGGCAATCGTGGAATTTGACGACGGTGCCGACATGATCCCCGCAGTGCTCGTAACAACCGCGTCGGGCGCGGTATCGAATGTCAAAACCGTGCGAGCATACACGGGCGCGGAATTCAAGGCCGCCCAAAAAAAGGCGGCTAAAATCCAATCTTCCTATAAGGCCCCGGCAAGTTAAGTAAACCAGCGTTGAAGCAATCTGGCAGCTGATCAAATCTCCGCTGCCAGATCGTAATTCGCTGTGCGGCAGCCAAAGGGACCGCGTCTGATGTTGACCTGACTGGAACAAACGTC
The DNA here is from genome assembly GCA_963839725.1 of uncultured Alphaproteobacteria bacterium. Lineage (GTDB taxonomy): Bacteria > Pseudomonadota > Alphaproteobacteria > Rhizobiales > Rhizobiaceae > Kumtagia. Next base: position 500,277 of record CAWIWT010000007.1, read on the forward strand.
TTTCGCTTCGGTTGAGGGCCATGCCGCATGACGAGGAAAACAGGCAAAAGGCGGATAACGCCGGCCAGGGGCATGTTGTTGGGTGTTGGTGCTAAGCCTGCTCCCACTCGCATGCGCTATCGGCGTGTTAGTCTGGCTCTGGCTCAGGCACACTTGAGTAGCCAAGGGGTATTCAGGCTGCGCGAGGGCGACACGGCATGATCGGCGAGGTGGAGATCGTCCACGATGACGGCAAGGTGACCGTCCGCCTGAAGGGCTACGACTACCCGATACCGTGCGGGCCGAGCACCTGAACCTGATTGCCAAGCGCGGTAAACGCTAGGTGCTGCGCACGAGGGTCAGCCGAATAACTTGCCGCCTACCTACAGACGTGCGCATGCTCCGCAGTGAAGAAGGCCAAGGGCAATGATCGGGCGAGAGTACACGAGGAAAGTCACTGTCTGGGGTAGGGAGGTCGAGGTCGACATCTCCCACAGGTCCATGTCCGTCTGGATAGCGAGCGGCACCGTTCACGACCAGCACATTGAGGTGAAGGCAGCGAGCCTAG